>JBKAGO010000038.1:0-164759 GCA_046290435.1 Acidimicrobiales bacterium | reverse complement strand
ATTGGTCGGGCACCACCGGGTTCGTCGAGTGCCTGCTGGCCGACCACTACGACCTCGACTCCATCGCCCAGGTGTGCGCCGACGCCGGTATCCGTGCGGCGCTGGGCGCCCTGGTGATGGACGTCGATCCCGTCACCCGCGACGCCATGGGGTGGCCCGTCGAGATGTGGCAGACCCGCCAGTCGGGCATCGACAACGCGCTCGCCGGCCATGCCCGCTGGAGCGGCGGCGACAGCGGGGTGCAGGTGTGGTTCGGGTGCCGTTCGGTCGAGGAGGCCCAGGACCTCTCGGTGTTCCGAGAGGTCGGCGAGCTGGCCCGAGCCAACGAGATGGGTATCACCATCCACCTGGCGGAGCTGCCGATCGACAACGAGTTCGCCCGGTCGCAAGGCCATCGCAGCGCCATCGCCTTGGCCCAGGACCTCGGGTTGTTGGGGCCGCGCACCGTGTTGGCGCACTGCACGGTGGCCGACGACGAGGACGTGGCGGTGCTGGCCGAGACCGGGACCACGGTGTCGCACTGCCCGGCCAACAACTCGTCGGCCGGCTGGGGTCCGGCACCGCTGGCCGAGATGCTGGCGGCCGGGGTGAATGTCACCCTCGGCTGCGACGGCGCGCCGAGCAACACCAACATGGATCTGCTGCGCGATCTGCGCATCGCCGCTCATGTGGCCCGGGTGCGGGCCCAGAGCCGCCTGGCGCTGTCGCCCGAGACCATCCTGGAGATGGCCACCCGCAACGGCGCCCACGCGCTGGGTATGGGTGACCGGTTGGGGTCGCTCGAGCCGGGCAAGCTCGCCGACTTCATCGTCATCGACACCGACGCCGCGCACCTGCAACCGATCTGGAGCCCGGCCGCGACGGTGGTGTTCGGCGCGCAGGGCTCCGACGTCGACACGGTGGTGATCGGCGGCCGTGAGATCGTGCGTGGGCGTGAGGTCCTGACCATGGACGCCGAGGCCATCGTGGCCGACGTCCGCCGGCGCCGCCCGGTGGTGGCCGAACGTGCCGGCGTCACCGGCATCGTCCCGCTGTGGCCGGTCTCGTGACGGCGCCGCGGGCCTCGGTGCACGGGCAGGACCATCGCCGCCGACACGGTTCCGCCTCGGCTCCTTGCTCGCCGAGATGCAGGCGCAGGAACGCCGGGTCGCCCTGCGGAGTGGGTTCCTTCGTCGCCCAGTCCCCGCAACTCCCCATCGGGTCAGTTCCTCGTTCGCTCCTTCTGGCTCCGCACCGACCGTGCCGATGCGTGCCGGCAGCGGCGATGGCGGGCGGGGTTCGATGCGAGATGTGGCGATGAGCGCCGCGATGCGGGTCGTATACGCCAGCGAGCGGCCGGAGGTGCATCGGCGGCTGGCGCTCGAGGCCGCGCCGGACGGGGCCGAGGTGACCATGCTCGCGTCGCCGACCCGCGAAACGCTGCTCGACGTCCTCGCCACGGTCGACCCGGAGGTTTTGGTCTCCGAGCGCACCGGCGTCGTCGACGATGCCGTGCTCGACGCCGCGCCGTCGCTGCGGCTGGTGCAGCGATTGGGCCGGCGTCTGCACGACGTCGATCTCGATGCCGCCGAGCGGCGGGGCATCGCCGTCTGCTGTTGGCCGCTGTCCCAGACCGTCCTGGTGGCCGAGCACGCGATGGCGCTCACGTTGGCTCTGGCCAAGCGCCTGCGGGACTCGATGGAGGTGATGGTCGGCGACGGCGACTGGGGCGAGCCCCGTCGATGCGATGCCGACACCTTCGCCATCAACTGGTCGAAGCGCACGGGCATCACCGGCTTGGCGGGATCGACCGTGGGCATCGTGGCCATGGGCGAGATCGGCACCGAATTGGCCGGCCGGCTCCAGGCCTTCGGTTGCGACGTCGTCTACCACAACCGGCGGCAGCTCCCTGCCGACGAGGAGCTTCGACTGGGTGTCCGGTATGCGTCGCTCGATGCGCTGTTGGCGGCCTCCGATGTGGTGGTGCTGTTGGTGCCGCACGCACCGGAGACGGTGGGCATGACCGACGGGGCGTTCTGTGCGGCGATGCGCCCCGATGCGCTGCTGGTCAGCTGCGGGGCCAGCACCACCCTCGACGAGGCCGCGGTCGCCGCCGCCTACCGGTCGGGCCACCTCGGCGGGGTCGCCACCGACGGCCACCGCTGGGAACCCGTGCGCCCCGACGACCCACTGGTCACCCTGGCCCGCGACCCGGCCGCCAACGTGGTCCTCACCCCGCACTCGGCCCAGGCCGACCTGGTCCTCGGCCCCGAGCTCCGCATCCCCGAATGGCGCAACATCGTGCACCTCGCCGCCGGCGAACCCCTCGAACAGCGCGTGGTGTGACGCGTGGGGGTTGCCGGGGTCAAGTCGTACTTTCAACCAACTCCAGGCTGTCGAGCCTGGAGGCCGCGGTGCGCCGAGTTGGTTGAAAGTACGACTTGACCCCAGGGGTCGAGCGGCCGTGTGTGCCGTGGGAGTCGAATTGGTCGAGAGTCCGAGTCGATCCGGTGGTTGCCGCTCCCCGGCTGTTGCTCAGCCCGCGAGGGCTGCGGCTATGGCGGTGAAGCTGGGGACCGAGGCCGTCAGGCCGGTGTGGGAGCAGTCGACCTCCACGGAGATGGCGGCTTCGTCCATGCAGAGTTGCCACTCGACGACGCCGTCGGACTTCGACCAGATGGCGGTCCAGGGGACGTCGACGTCGTAGGGACCGAGGAGCAGCCGTTCGTAGTCGGCGTCGGCGGCGACGTCGCCCGACGGGCCGATGGGGAGGCGTGCGACCACGCGGGTCGCCTCCACCGCGGTGCGCAGCAGGATCTGGCGGGGCAGGTGCGCTCGGACGGGGCTGCCGAGGGTTATCAGGCCGCTGACGAGCTCGGGGTGGCGTTGGGTGGCCACCCTGCACTGTTGGCCGCCGCGGCTGTGCCCGATGAGCACGGACGGCTCGGGCCCGTGGTCGCGCAGCGTCGCGGCGATGCGCTCGACGGCGGCGCTCGACGACCACAGGTTGCGGGCCATGTCGGCGATGCGCACCCGGTATCCGGCGCCGCGCAGCCAGGTGGCGAGAGTGTCGGCGCTGCGCGGTGGGGCCAGATAGCCGGTGACGAGCACGATGTTGCGTCCGTCGCCGGGCGCCACCGTCACCGGCGAACGGGCCAGCCGGGCCCGCTCGGCCCCCGCCCGGGCCTCGTTCCAGAACGGCCGCCCGACCGCCCCGGCAAGGGCGGACGGAACGGGAGGAAGCGTCTCGGCCACGCCGACGAAGCTAGACGCGGCGACAGGCACGCAGGCGTGTCGTCGCCGGATCGAGTCGGATTCCCGACCAACGCCTGACCCTCGCGGTCGGAGGCCGCCGGCGTTGGGGGGCTGGGGTCAAGTCGTACTTTCAACCAACTCGCCACGCAGCGGCCTCCAGGCTCGACGACCTGGAGTTGGTTGAAAGTACGACTTGACCCCAGTGGTTGCCCGGCCCGGTGGTTGTCCGGCCTGGTGGTTGGCCGGCCCGGCCCGGCTCAGCCGAAGTCGATGGCGGTGGTGACCGGGGCGGTGCCGTCGATGCTGGCCTGGGCGGCCTCGAGGAGGCGGGCGGTGCAACCGGCCATCTCCATCGGGGGGATGGCCTCTTCGACGATGACGTCGACGATGGCGCGCAGCGCCTCGGCGGCCGGGCCTTCGCCCAGCACGGTGGGGTCGCCGGTGTCGCCGCCGGAGGCGACGGCCATGTCGATCGGGACACGTCCGAGCAGCGGGACGCCGAGTTCGGTGGCCAGGGCCTCGCCGCCGCCGGAGCCGAACAGCTCGTAGACCGTGCCCTCCTCGTTGACGAAGGCGGTCATGTTCTCGATGACCCCGGCGATGCGCATGTAGTAGCTGCGGGCCATGTTCCCGACCCGCACGGCCACCGACTGCGCGGTCTTGGCCGGGGTGGTGACGACGATCATGTCGGCGCGCGGCAGCATCTTCGCGAGGCCCATCTGCACGTCGCCGGTGCCCGGCGGCATGTCGATGAGCAGGTAGTCCATCTCGCCCCAGTGGACGTCTTCGAGGAAGTGGCGGACGGCCCGGTTGAGGATGAGGCCGCGCCAGTTGAGCGAGGTCGATTCGTTCTCGACGAGAAAGCCCATCGAGATGACCTTCAGGAGGCCGTCGCCGATGCGGCGTTCGTTGGGGGTGATCTTCTTCGACTCGGTCTCGCCGCTGAGCCGTCCTTCGACACCCAGCATCCGGGGCACCGAGAAGCCCCAGATGTCGGCGTCCATGACCCCGACGGTGAAGCCCCTCGCGGCGAGGCCGGCGGCGATGTTGACCGTCACCGACGACTTGCCGACGCCGCCCTTGCCCGATGCCACCATGATGACCTTGGTGGTGGGCGGGACCATGGTGTCGGGTTCGTCCTGGGAGATGTTGAAGCGGGCCTTGGCCATGGCCTCGGCCTTCTCCTCCTTGGTGAGTTCGCCCCATTTGATCTTGACCTTGGTGACACCCGGCAGCGTGCCGACCCGGGCCCGCACGTCCTTCTGGATCTGGGCGCGCAACGGGCAGCCGCTGGTGGTGAGCGCGATGTCGATCGTGACGATGCCGTCGTCGCCGACGTGGGCCCCCTTGGCCATGCCGAGCTCGACGATGTCGGAGCCGAGTTCGGGGTCGACGACGCCGCGAAGCAGTGTCATCACATGGTCGGGGCTGGGGAGATCTCGGCTCACGGGATGAATACTACCGGTCTCGGCCGTGTAATCTATGAGGCATGGCTGCCGAGCCCCCCGATTCGACCAGCGCCGAGCCGACCAACAGCGCGCCCGTCAGCGACCTGAGCGCCGAGAACCTCGACGAGGGCTCGCGCCTCGACATCTTGAAGGCCCTCGGCGACAACACCCGCTACGCCATCTACCTCGAACTCGCCCGGGCCTCGTCGCCGCGCTCCACCGCCGAGATCGCCGCGACGCTTGATCTGCACGTCAACACCGTCCGGCCCCACCTCGAGCGCATGCGCGATGTCGGGCTGCTCGAGAGCCACACGTCGTCCACCGGCGGTGTCGGCCGCCCCCAGCACCGCTATGCGTTGGCCTCCGATGCCCCGTCGCTCGGGCTCGAGCCGCCGCTGTTCCCGAAGCTCGCCCGCATGCTGTTGCGTCTGGCCGACGAGGTCGGCGCCGACGGCGCCGATGCCTGCGACGCCGGCCGCGGCCAGGGTGCAGAGGATGCCGTCCGCTATGCGGGGCTCGACGCCGCCCACGCGCTGCTCGTCGAGCTCGACACGCTGGGCTTCGATCCCCAGATCGTCGTCGACGACGACACGTTCACGTTCGGGTTCGCCCACTGCCCCTTCGCCGACCTGGCCGAGACCAACCCGGAGATCGTGTGCGGCATGCATCGGGGCATGGTCGAGGGCTTCGTCGACGCCGTCGGCGGCTGCAGCGTCATCGATTTTCGCACCCTCGTCGATCGAGAACCGTGTCAGGTCGACCTGGTCCCTGCCCCGGCGGTGACCGCCCGATGACCGACTCCGTTCACGGCGGGCCTGGCGCCCGGCCACCGCAAGTCGATACCCTTAGCAACCGTGCCCTTGTCGGGCACCCACCCCACGAGGAGAACCGATGATCACCCTTACCGACACCGCAACCGCCAAGGTCGGCGAGCTGATCAAGGCCGAAGGCGACGAAGGCCTGGCCTTGCGCGTCGCCGTTCGTCCCGGCGGCTGCTCGGGCTACAGCTACGAGATGTTCTTCGACACCGACATCGCCGCCGACGACGAGGTCGTCGAGTTCGGTGCCGTCAAGGTCGTCGTCGACCCGTCGAGCTCCATGCTGCTCGAGGGCGCCAGCCTCGACTACAAAGACGGCCTCGAGGAGTCCGGGTTCGCGATCAACAACCCCAACGCCCAGCGCACCTGCGGCTGCGGCCAGAGCTTCTCCTGACGAACCGCCCCGTTGGGGCGTCCGTCTGTGACGGGCTCTCGACGCCCAATGCGGAGAGAACGTGCCGAACACGCCGTCGGTCTGCTGAGCGCACCGGGCGGCTCCCGAGGTTGCGCCTCCTAACCTCGGTCGGGTGACCGACCGAACCATCGACCTGATCGTCAACAGCCGCCCCGTCGTCGTACCCGACGATGGGGCGTCGCTGTGTGAGGTCCTGCGCGACCGTCTGGGCCTCACGTCGGTGAAGGACGGCTGCAGCCCTCAGGGTCAGTGCGGCTGCTGCACCGTCTGGGTCGACGGTGCCCCCCGCGTCTCGTGTGTCACCCCGACGCGGCGGGTCCGGGGCCGCGAGATCACCACCCTCGAGGGTCTCGACACCGCCGGCGACTGGGCCGAGGCGCTCACCGCGACCGGCGGCAGCCAGTGTGGTTTCTGCACGCCCGGCATCGTCATGCGCCTCGCCGGGCGGGCAGCGAAGGGCGAACCGCTCGACGATGCCGCCACCCGCGATGCCCTCAAGGCGCACCTGTGCCGCTGCACCGGCTGGCAGACCATCACCGAAGCGGCCGTCATCGTCGGCGCCGGCTCGTCGGCGCGTTCGGCCGATGCCCGAGGTGGCGTCGATGCCGTCGATGGCTCCACAACGGCCCTCGGCGCCGGCCGGGACAGGGACAGCGCGGTCCGCCGGGCGAGCCTGGAAGGCGGCGCAGCGCAGTCGGTCGGCAGTCACGTGGCCCTCGGAGCGGCGGGCTTCGCCGACGACACCGCTCCCGAAGGAGCGTTGGTCGCCGTGCGCTCGGCCGACGGCGACTGGGTGGTCGCCGAGACGCTCACCGAGGCCCGTCGGCTCGCCGGCAAGGTGCAGGGGCGCCGCACCACGGTGGCGCCCGAGCCGCCGTTGGCCGTCCCGTCGGGCGAGTGGGACCGGACGTTGCGTACGTCGTGGGTCGAGCCCGGCTACCTCGAGACCGATGCCGCGTGGTGCGTGCCGGGCGGCGAGCCGTCGTCGCCGCTGGCCAACGGCGGCGCCTTCGGTGCCAAGGTCGACAGCGACGTGGGCGCCGTCGCCCGGCGCCTGGCCGACGAGCACGGACGCCCGGTGCGTGTGCTGTTCAGCCGCGAGGACTGCGTGCGCCTCGGTGCGAAGCGGCCGCCGCTGGCCGCCGGCGTGCGGGCCGACGGCACCGGCGAGATCGTGGTCGCACGCACGCCGGGCGTCGTCGAGGCCATCGCGGCGGTCGCGCCGGGCCTGAGCGTCACCGAGGTCGACGTCGCGGGTCCGCCCACGTCGACAGCCATCCGCGGGGCCGGCTGGGTCGAGGCCGCCGTGCTGGTCTCGTCGCTGCGCGACGGCCCCGACACCGTCACAGGCCCGTCGGGTGTGGTGGCCACCGCGACCGTCGACGACGACGGCATCCGCGTCACCGTCGCCTGTGGCGATCCGCTCGACGAGATCGTCCTGCGTTCGTACTGCATCGGCGCCGCGCACATGGCGTTCAGCTGGGTCACCTCCGAACGCCTCACCGTCGACGCCGACGGCGAGGTGCAGGACCTGACCGTCCGCAGCTTCGGCATCGTGCGCGCCGTCGACACCCCCCGCATCGAGGTGACCATCGAGGCCGGGGCGGGCCCCGCGGTCAACGGCAGCGACGCCGTGTTCGCCGCTGTCGCAGCCGCCACCTGGCGTGCCCGGGGCTTCCCCGAGTCCTGGCCCTGCGGCTGACCGCCCGACGGTCGAGGGCTGGGGTCAAGTCGTACTTTCAACCAACTCGTCACGCTGCGGCCGACCAGGTTCACCGACCCGGAGTTGGTCGAAAGTACGACTTGACCCCGGTCCTCCACCCCGGCCCTCCCCGGGCTGGGGAGCGGGGTCTGACCCTGGCGTGGGGGGTGGCCACTACGATGCCCGGCATGATCAAGCCTGCAGGTCCGTACACGCCCATGGTCCGGGCGGGGGAGTGGCTCGTGTGTTCGGGCCAGATCGGGATCGACGACGGGGTCCTCGTCGAGGGTGGCCTCGAGGCCGAGCTCCGTCAGGCCATCGCCAACCTGCGGGCGCTGCTGGCCACCGAAGCGGCCGTGCTCGACGACGTGGTGAAGACCACGGTGTTCCTCACCGACATGGACCACTACGCCGAGATGAACGCCGTCTACGTCGACGAGTTCGGCGACCACCGGCCCGCCCGATCGGCCATCGCCGTCAAGGCTCTGCCGCTCGGTGCGATCGTAGAACTCGAAGCCTGGGCGCTCGTTCCGCGAGACTGAGCACCCTGCGCCCTACATCACCGCACATCCCGATCAGCGGGTTGTCCGACCGAGGAGCACCGTCATGGGTGGAACCGTCGTCATCATCGTCCTGCTGGCCCTCGTCGTGCCCGTCGCCATCATCATGACCGGGCTGGTCGCCTCGGCGCTGCTGGGCCAGGTCCTCAAGACCGACGTCGACGCGCAGCACGAGGGCAGCGAACTGCTGGAGCTCTCCGAGAAGTACTGAGCCCACCGCCTGACGGCTTCCGGCTGCGGCCGGCCCGGTCGCC
The DNA here is from genome assembly GCA_046290435.1 of Acidimicrobiales bacterium. Taxonomy (GTDB): domain Bacteria; phylum Actinomycetota; class Acidimicrobiia; order Acidimicrobiales; family UBA8592; genus CAVQUE01. The sequence goes on along the minus strand of JBKAGO010000038.1, from coordinate 156,328 downwards.
CGTGCCACGTGGCTGCGAACCACCCGCCGCGGTCGGCGGGTCTCGTCTGCCCAGCTCGCCCTGCCGATGAGTTCGCCGTGTCGGTGATTGGGGCCGGGTGGATCGTGGCCGTCCGAACGACCCATGGGTCGGCTGGTCTGGTGCGCCCGGCGTGTCATGCCGGTCGGGCCGGCGTGTCATGGCCTCGACCGGTTCGTTGATGGCTGTGCGACCGAACCATTGCTCGTGGCGCTGCCATCGGCCGGGCTCGTCCCTGCCGCCGGCTCGGCTCGTCCCTGCCGCCGGTCCGGCTCGGCTCGGCTCGGCCGATCAGTTCGGCGTGTCGGTCACCTCGACCGGGTCGGGCGTGGGTGTCGGCGTCGGAGGTACCGGTGTCGCGGTCGGCTCGGTTGGCTCAGGGGTCGGCGTCGGCGGTACCGGTGTCGCGGTCGGCTCGGGGGTCGGCGTCGGGCTGCTCGTGGGCGCGGGCGGCGGCGCAGGCGGCGCCGAGATGATGGTCTCGGGCGTTGGGGTCGGCGACGGGGGTGGCGGCGGCGCCGAGATCGTCGTACCCGGTGTCGGCGTGGCCGTCGCCGCAGGCGCTGCCGGAGGTTGTGTGGGCCCGGCGACCGGTGCGCCGCTCGCCGGCGCGACGGTGGCGGCCGGCGTCGGCGTCGGGATGAGGAACGGTTCGATCACCGCCGACTGCCCCGGCGCAGCATCGGCGCCATCGCCGGGTGGGTCGCCGTCGCCCGCTCCGCCGGCCGTACCGGCGTTCGCGGTGTCCGAGCCGGCGTCGGCGTCGCCGTCACGACCGGTCCCCGCGGCGGGATCGTCGTCGGCGGATCCCGGGTCGGCCTCGACCTCGACGCCGAGCACCTCGGCGGGCACGTCGTCCTCGCCGGGCTCGATGGAGGGCCCCGAGATGGTCACCGGATCCTGTTCGCCGACGAAGGCCATCAACACCGCCGAGGCCGCCAACGCCACCAGTGCGATGGCCGCGATGCCCAGCCCCACGAGCAAGCCGGCCCGGCGGCCGTCGTCGGACCCGTCGGAAGCGTCGTCACCTGCGTCCCCCGCCAGCGTCGTCTGGCGGCGAACCGCCAGCGCAGCGCCCGCCGCCGGAGCGTCCATCCGGACCGTGGCCCGGTTGTCGCCGGTCGGCGCGCCCGAGCCCGGGGCCGGCTGGTGCGATGCGATGGCAGCGGCGGCGACAGCCTCGTCGGACCGGTCGTCGTCGACGGGAGCCGGACCTGCCGACGCCGCATCGCCCCCGCTGGGGTCGTGGCGTCCGAAGATCGAGTCCGTCGCCCGCACCGGGGCATCGGCTCGCTGCGGTCCGGCCGGCAGCGCATCCCCGGCGAGACCCGACGCAGCCACCGCAGCGGCGAAACCCGAGCGGCCGACGGTTCGGTCGGCGGCCGGGCGCTGAGCCGGTGCGCCGACGTCGCCGGGGTCGGTGAGTGACTGCCAACCGGCGACCACCGCATCGGGATCGGCGATGAACCCCGACGGCGCCCGGGCTGCAGCCTCCCGCAACGCCCGGGCGAAAGTGGCTGCAGACGAGGGACGCCTTTCGGGCTCGATGGTGGTAGCCCACTCGACCGCCTCGGCGACCGACGCCGGCGCCACCGCTCGCAGGTCGCCCACCCGCAGGGAGGCGGCGCGCTCGACGATGGCAGCGGGCTCGTCGTCGCCGTCGGCGGTGGTGAACGGACGGCGGCCGGCCAACAGCGCCCACAGCGTCGCCCCGAGCCCGTAGATGTCGCCCGCAGGACTCCCGTCGACGGCACCGGTGCGGGCCGAGGCGTCGGCTGCGCTGCCGGTCGTGGCGGTGCCCGCCGGACCAGCGTCGGCGGGATCGGTGTCGACGGGATCGGCTGCCGCGGCGCCGGCCGCCGCACCGGCGCCGGCCGCCGCACCGGCGCCGGCCAACTCCGGGGCCCGATAGCCGGGACGATCGACCGCCGGCAACGACGAGCCCGCCGCATCCATGGTGAGCCCGGCGCTGCCGAGCCCGATGATGAGCACGCGCCCGTCATCGGTGACGACGATGGTGTCGGGATCGATGCGCCGGTGCGTGACCCCCACGACGTGCGCGTGGTGCAGCGTGGCCGCAGCCGCCTCGACGATGCGGGTGGCCTCGGGCCAGGCCATCGGGCCATCGGCCTCGATGATCTCGGCCAGCGTCCGCCCGCCGAGCGACGGCGTCATCAGGTAGAGATCGCCGTCGACGGTGACTCCGGCCTCGAGCAACGGCACGACACCGTCGACGCCGGCCAGACGCGCCAGGGCCCGATGCTCGCGGGCGAAACGTTCGCGGGCGGCCTCACCACGGCTGCCGGGGAGGATCTCGACGTCCACCTCGTGCCCGTGGGTCTCGTGCGGCGCCCGGTACAGCAGGCTGTGTTCGTCGCTGCGCACGAGCCGGGCCGCGCCGACACCGGCGATGTGCAGATCGACGATCGGCGGCCGTTCGGACATGGCGTCCGAGACTAGTCCGAACGACCCAAAACGCCGTAAACCCCGACCACCATTCGTGCCCGCCCCCACACCGGACGAGTCCGATCGGCGGAATCTGGGACTTTGCGCGCAGCTGGTGCGCGCAAAGTCCCAGATTTCGGCAGAAGAGCGGGGCGGAGGGCGCAGCGGGATGGGCTCAGATGCCCCAGCGGGACTGGCCGAAGCTGTAGCCGACCGAGCGCACGGTCTGGATCAGGCCCGCATGCTCCTCGCCCAGCTTCGCCCGCAGGCGACGCACGTGGACATCCACGGTGCGGGCCCCACCGAAGTAGTCGTAACCCCACACCCGGCTCAGCAGCGTCTCACGCGTGAACACCTTGCCCGGGTGCGACGCCAGGAACTTCAACAGCTCGTACTCCATGTAGGTCAGGTCGAGCGGACGACCCGCCATCGCTGCCTGATACGTCTCGATGTTCAGCACCAGGTCGCCGTATTCGATCAGCTCCGGACGCGCGCCCTGCCCCATCCGCCAGAACAGATGCGTCAGCCGGGCCTCGAGCTCACGCGGCTGGAACGGCGTCAGGCAGAAGTCGTCGAACAGGTCGTCGCGCAGCTCGAGCTGGCCGAGCTGCCCGCCGTTGACGAGTACCAGCACCCCTTCGAGAGGGTGGCTGCGTTTGCGCAACGCCCGCGCCAGCGCGAATGCGCCGTCGGGATCGGTGTCGGCGACGATGATGGCGCCACGCCAGGTCTCGTCACGCTCGTGGGCTTCGGCCACCACGGCGTTCGCGACGGCCTTCCATGCGTAGCCGACCAGGTCGAGGGTCTGGGCCAGCTCCGGTGGCGGCGGGTCGGGGAAGACGAGCAGCGGTTCCATCGCGCTCACCAGACCGGCAGGTAGCGCTCGATCTCGAACGGTGTGACCCGTCGTTGATACTGCGCCCACTCGGCCCGCTTGTTGCGCAGGAACCACTCGAAGATGTGCTCGCCCAGGGCCTCGCGCACCAGCTCGGACTGCTCCATGCGGTCGAGGGCCTCGTGGAGATCCTGGGGGAGCTGCTGGATGCCCTTGGCGCGGGCCTCGGCCCGGCTGAGCGACCACATGTCGTCCTCGGCCTCGGGCGGCAGCTCGTAGCCCTCCTCGATGCCCCGGAGCCCCGCGGCGAGCAGCACCGAATACGCCAGGTACGGGTTGGCCGCCGAGTCGAGCGCCCGGTACTCGATCCGGGTCGAGTCGGGCTTGCCGGTCTTGTGGATGGGCACCCGCACCAACGCCGACCGGTTGTTCCGGGCCCACGACACGTACACCGGCGACTCGTAGCCCGCCACCATCCGCTTGTACGAGTTGACCAGCTGGTTGGTGACGGCGGTGAACTCCGGTGCGTGGAACAGCACCCCGGCCATGAACTGGCGGGCCAGCGTCGACAGGCCGTAGATGTCGTCGGCGTCGTGGAAGACGTTGGCGTCGCCGGAGAACAGCGACATGTGGGTGTGCATACCCGAGCCCTGACCCTCGTCGAGGGGTTTGGGCATGAATGTCGCATGGATGCCGGCATCCAGCGCGATCTTCCGCACCACCAGGCGCAGCGTCATGATGTTGTCGGCCATGTCGAGCGTCTCGGTGTAGCGCAGGTCGATCTCGTGCTGGGAGGCGGTGTCCTCGTGGAACGAGTACTCGACCGGGATGCTCATGGCCTCGAGCATGTGCAGCGTCCGGCGCCGCAGATTGGAACCGACGTCGAGGGTGGTGAGGTCGAAGTACGACGCGTTGTCGAGCGGCACCGGGGCGGTCGAGTCCTCGAAGTAGAAGAACTCGATCTCGGGTGCCGTGAAGAACGTGTATCCCATCTCGCGGGCCTTGCCGAGGTTGCGGCGCAGCACCTGGCGGGGGTCGCCGTCGAACGCCGAGCCGTCGAGGTTGCGGATGTCGCAGAACATGCGCCCGGTCGGTTCGTCGCTCTCCGCCCACGGCAGCAGCTCGAAGCTGTTCGGGTCGGGGAATGCGAGGACGTCGCTCTCCTGGACCCGGCTGAACCCGTCGATGGCCGAGCCGTCGAACTGCAGGCCCTCGGCCAGTGCGGACTCGAGCTCGGCCGGGGCGATGGCCACCGACTTCAACTGACCCAGGACATCGGTGAACCACAGCCTGATGAGCCGCACCCCACGCTCTTCGACCGTGCGGAGCACGTACTGCATCTGGCGTTCCATCGCCCCATTGTGGGGCCGTCGCAGGCGAGCGGCGCAAACGCGCGACATCTTTCGCGAACCTGTTAACGGCCCGTTCACAATCGTGCAACGGATGGGAAATCAACCGTCGACAGATTGACGGCGCCGACGAACGCAGCACCCCCGCAGATCGGGGATGATCAGCCGACGCCGGTGCGCACCCGATGCTCGCACGACCTACGGTGCTGCGAACCCACCCACCCCTCGAAGCGAGTTGGAGAACCGAGAGTGACCTACAGGGCCGAGTACATCTGGATCGACGGCACCGAGCCGACCGCCGAGGTCCGATCAAAGACGAAGATCCTTGCCGACGGCGCCGAACCCGGCATCTGGGGCTACGACGGGTCGTCCACCAACCAGGCGACCGGCGACAACTCCGACGTGGTGCTCAAGCCCGTCTTCACCTGCCCGGATCCCATCCGTGGTGGCGACAACATCCTGGTGCTGTGCGAGACGTTCCTCACCGACATGGAGACCCCGCACCCCACCAACACCCGGGCCGCGGCCCGCGAGGCCTTCGAGAAGTACGGAGACCAGGAGCCGTGGTTCGGTCTCGAGCAGGAATACACCATGATCGACCCCCAGACGGGTTGGCCCGGTGGCTTCCCGCCCAATGGCTTCCCCGCCCCGCAGGGCCCGTACTACTGCGGTGTCGGCGCCGTGAAGATCCACGGCCGTCCCCTCGTCGAGGAGCACACCAGTCTGTGCATCGCTGCCGGCCTGAAGATCTCCGGCACCAACGCCGAGGTCATGCCCGGCCAGTGGGAGTTCCAGATCGGTCCGGCCGACACCCTCGAGGTGGGCGACCACATGTGGATCGCGCGCTACCTGTTGTACAGAGTGGGCGAGGAGCACAGCATCGAGATCAGCATCGAGGCCAAGCCGATGAAGGGCGACTGGAACGGCGCCGGGATGCACACCAACTTCTCCACCAAGGCCATGCGTGAGGGCTACGACCCGATCATCGCCGCATGCGAGGCCCTCGGCGCACCCGGCAAGCCCGAAGAGCACCTCGCCGGCTACGGCGTCGGTATCGAGGACCGCCTGACCGGAGCGCACGAGACCCAGCGCTACGACCAGTTCAGCTACGGCGTGTCCGACCGCGGCGCCTCGATCCGCATCCCGTGGCAGGTCGCCGCCGACCAGAAGGGCTACATCGAGGATCGTCGCCCCAACGCCAACGCCGACCCGTACGTCATCGCCGCACTGATGACCAACACGGTCTGCGGCGCCCTGGCCTGAGACCACTGGGGTCAGACCCCGCTTTCCCGCTTTCTCGACGTGTCCGGTCCCGGGCGCCACGACGAGGCGGGCGGGCGGGGTCTGATCTCGTTTTCGGTCACTCCCCGACGAAGGCGAGTTCGTCGGGGCTCGTCACGACGCGGTAGTAGCAGCCGTGGCGGGCGGTGCCCTCGGCGTCGGTGGTGTGGCACGAGCCTGCACCGTCGAGGCGCACCCGGTAAACCAGCGAGTTCTGCTCGCAGTTGACCCGAACGTCGACGATGGTCAGCGTGTCGCCCGAGGTCGCCCCTTTGTGCCACAGCTCGTTGCGCGACGTGCTGTAGAAGACCGCCTGGCCACGCTCGAGGGTGGCCCGGAGCGCCTCGTCGTTCGCGTAGGCGACGATGAGGACCTCGCCGCTGTCGGCGTCTTGCACCGCGACGGGAACCACCTGATGGCCGCCCTCGGCGATCTTGGTCAGCTTGGCGAAGTCGAGGGTCAGCGCCGTGCCCTCTTCGAGATCTGCATGCGTGCTCACGACGTCGCAGGGTACGACCTGCGCCGGTTGCGCGGCGGGGACTTTCGGCCGCCGGAAGGGCCTCGGCGGATCCGACCCGTCGCAGGCTCCGGGCCTCGCCGACCTCGCCGGTAGAGTCGACGGCCATGATCCGTGTGGCGGCCTGTCAGCTCAACATGGTCGTCGGCGACCTCGACGGCAACGTCGAGCGCATCATCGCCGCGCTGGCCGAGGCCGAGGCCGCCGGATGCGCCGTGGCGGTCTTCGGAGAACTGGCCGTGTCGGGCTATCCGCCCGAGGACCTGTTGTTGAAGTCGGCCTTCGTCGACGACGTCCAGGCCGCCCTCGGCCGGGTCGCAGCGGCCACCGGCGACTGCGTCGCCATCGTCGGATTCGTCGACGGCGACGAGGCCACCGCCAAGCCCACCGGCCGGGCCTACAACGCCGCTGCGGTCTGCGCCCGTGGCCGGGTGTGGGGGGTCTACCACAAGCGGGCGTTGCCCGACTACGGCGTCTTCGACGAAGAGCGCTACTTCGCTCCCGGCTCCCATGCTCTCGATCTCTACGAGATCGCCGGGGTCACCGTCGGCATCTCCATCTGCGAGGACGTCTGGATTCCGGGAGGACCCGTCGCCGAGCTCGCACGCGGCGGCGCCCAGCTCATCGTCAACCTCAACGCCTCGCCGTTCTCCCACGACAAGATGGGCGTCCGCCAACAGGTCCTGGCCGATCGCGTCGCCGAGTCCGGCGTGCCCATCGTGTACGTCAACCAGGTGGGCGGCCAGGACGAGCTCGTCTTCGACGGCGGCTCGATGGTCATCGACGCCACCGGCGACGTCGTCGCCCGCGCCGACCAGTTCGTCGAGACCATCCTGGTCGCCGATGTCGAGCCGCTGCCGCCGCACCCCGGCGACGTCTACCCCGTCATCGTGGTGTCCGAGCCCGCAGACGCCGTCGGCGATGTCGAGGCCACGGTGGCGCCGCTGCGCGATCGCCTCGACGCGCTCTGGCACGCGCTGGTGCTCGGTACCCGCGACTACGTCCACAAGAACGGCTTCACCGACATCTGCCTTGGTCTCTCCGGCGGCATCGACTCGTCGCTGGTCGCCGCCATCGCCGCCGAGGCGCTCGGCCCCGACCACGTCCACACCGTCGCCATGCCGTCGCGCTATTCGAGCGAGGGCTCGCTGTCCGACGCCGCCAAGCTCGCCGCCGCCCTCGGCGTCGACCACCGCGTCATCCCCATCGAGCCCGGCCACGGCGCGTTCCTCGACATGCTCGAACCGTCCTTCGTCGGGCGCGACCCCGATGTCACCGAGGAGAACATCCAGTCGCGCATCCGCGGCGTGCTGTTGATGGCGCTGTCCAACAAGTTCGGCTGGCTGGTGCTGACCACCGGCAACAAGAGCGAGACCGCCGTCGGCTACTCCACCCTCTACGGCGACACCGCCGGCGCGTTCGCCGTCATCAAGGACGTCTGGAAGCTCGACGTCTACGCGCTGTGCGCCTGGCGCAACGCAACCGCCGGCCGCGAGATCATCCCGGCGACGGTCATCGAGAAGCCGCCGTCGGCCGAACTGCGGCCCGACCAGCGCGACGACCAGAGCCTCCCGCCCTACGAGATCCTCGATCCGCTGCTGATCGAGCTGGTCGAGAACGACCGCATCGCATCCGAGGTCATCGCCGACGGCCACGACGCCGCCATCGTCACCCGCCTCGCCCGGCTCATCGACATCGCCGAGTACAAGCGCCGCCAGAACCCCATCGGCCCCAAGGTGTCGTCGAAGGCCTTCGGGCGCGACCGGCGCATGCCCATCACCAACCGCTACCGCGGCGTCGGTCCGACATGAACCCGGCCCCGATACGCCAGAACCGGCTGTCGGTCATGGGGCGCCCGGCCCAAATCGGGCCCCGGGGCCGCCGGTCGCTCAGGAACATCGCCCGCTGCGCCGACAGCAGGGAATGGTCATGACCGCCCCCGCGCCGAGTTCCCTCGACGGCCTCGCCGATCGCTTGGGCGCGTTGGCGTGGATCAGCGAGGCCCTGTTCGGCCTCCAGGGCTGCTGGGCGGCCACGATGACCGACGACGCCGCAGCGGAGCACCTGGCCACCGCCAGCCGCCACAAGGGCTGGCACGTCGAACTCTTCGTCGATCTGCTGCCCGATTCGCCCGCATTGCACGGACCCGACCGCATCGTCGGTCCTCCGGGCTGGGCCACGGCGCTGGTGTTGGGCGCCGACGCCGTCGGCGACCCCGCCCGGCTCGCCGTCTTGTACCGGGCCCTGGTGCCGCGACTGGCCGGCGAGGTCACCTGCACGCGGCGGGCGGCAACCGGTCCCGGCGACACCGCCATCGCCCGGGCGCTCGCTTTCGTCGCCGCCGATCTGGCTGACGACCTCGTCGCCGGCTCGGCTCTGTTGGACCTCGCACTGGCCGACGATGGAGCTGTCCGCGTCGCCCACGAGGCTGTCGTGGGCCTTGACCTGGCCTTCGCGAATCGCTAGGACGATGAGGGCAAACACGCGAACCGGGGGTGGACGTGACGGCGTCGTCGCAGCTGGGAGCACCTTTTTTCTTGCTGGTGCCCGCGTGATCGGTGCCGGTACGAACGTAGGAGTGAGCCGGGGACCTGGGTATGGTGGCCGCTATCGCCATCGGTGGGCCGTTCGGGCTCAGTCAGGCCTCGCAGATTGGGAGCAGGTGAACGGTGCCCAAAGAGCGCGTTGAACGAGACGAAGAAGATCTCGTCCGGCTGTACCTGACCGATATCGGCCAGTACCCGTTGTTGACCAAGGACGACGAAGTTCGTCTCGCGCAACAGATCGAGGAAGGCAACGAGGCCCAGCGGGAGCTCGATGCCGCCGAGAACCTCAGCGCGGCCCGCAAGCGCGACCTGCGCCGCATCGCCCGCCGTGGCGAAGAGGCAGAGCGCACGTTCGTGCAGTCGAACCTGCGTCTGGTGGTCTCGATCGCCAAGAAGTACCAGGCGTCGGGTCTGCCGCTGCTCGACCTCATCCAGGAGGGCAACCTCGGCCTCATGCACGCCGTCGAGAAGTTCGACTGGCGCAAGGGCTTCAAGTTCTCCACCTACGCCACGTGGTGGATCCGCCAGGCGATCACCCGCGGTATCGCCAACACGGGCCGGACCATCCGCCTGCCGGTCCACGCCGGCGACACCCTCGCCCGCCTGCAGAAGGCCCGGGCCCGCCTCGAACTCAAGCTCGGCCGCCCGGCGACGCTCACCGAGCTCGCCGCCGAGGTCGAGATGCCCGAGGACAAGGTCACCGAAGCCTTGCGTTTCGCTGCCGAGCCGCTCAGCCTCTCCGAGCCGCTGCGAGAAGACGGCGACGCCGAGCTCGGCGATGTCGTCGAGGACCGTTCGGCCGATTCGCCCTTCGAGGTGGCCGCCACTGCGTTGCTGCCCGAGGAGATCGCCCGGCTGCTCGCTCCGCTGGACGAACGCGAACGCGAGATCCTCAAGCTCCGCTTCGGTCTCGACCGCGGCGAGCCCCGAACCCTCGAAGAGGTCGGCGAGCACTTCAACCTCACCCGGGAGCGCATCCGCCAGATCGAGGCCCGGGCGATGTCGAAGCTGCGTCACCCCAGCAGTGACACCGGCGCTCGGGACCTGCTCGCCGTCTGATCGACAACCTGCCTGAACGTCTGTGACGGGTTTGCACACGCTCGAACGTGTGCCAACCCGTCACAGACGCGTTCGGGGCGATGTGCGCGTGAGGGTCCGCCTCTGACGTCGGACGGGTGCGAGCTCCCAGCGATGAACGAGCACGGTTCCGGCCCTGCCGGAGGGGGCGTGGCGGCGGTGCTGCGGCCGCGGTGTCGGTGACACCGGCGTGGCCCGTGGTTCAGTGCGGCAGGTCGGCCGAGGACCGCAGGTCGATGGCGTCGGCGTCGGCGTCGGCGTCTTTGTCTGTGTCGCCGCCCGTGGCTGCCGCTCGGGCTGGGTGACCCGACGCTTCCCTGCGCTCGACGGTGACCGTGTCGAGGGCATCGGCGCGGGCCAGGGCCTCGACGACCAGGGGATGATCGGCGCCGAGCGCCTCGATCAGCTCCAGCGAGCGCTCGCGGATACGGGCAGCACGGGCCCGGCGATCGGCGAGCGTCTCGGTGGCGCCTGCGGCACGGTCGACGCCGGCAGGGTCGCCGTCGGCGTGCGCTTCAGCGCCAGGGTCGGTGGCGTCGGGATCTTCGGCGGCAGGGTCTTCGGCGGCGGCATCACCGGTGGCGTCGAACATTGCTGCCGGGTCCTTGTCGGGCATCGCAGTCGCCTCCTGTCGTACCGGCCGCTGCATCCGGGAGGATCTGGCGGCCGTCGCCGTCACGATCCTTGCACGCTGCGTCGGTGAGGGCGAAAAGCCGCGCCCAGCGGGAAACAGGAAAAAGGACGAGGGCCCCGGTGCGGAGCAGCGAACCGCTCCGGGCCGGGGCCCTCGATGCGATCAGGGTCCACCGCGGTCAGACCTTCGGGGCGTACCCTTCGAACTGACCACTCACTCGCCCGTCGGTTCTCCGAGGAGACCCGGCGGGCGAGTTCCGTTTTGCGAACCGTCGACCCTCGATCTTGCGATCTCCGGCCTTCGGCACCGCGTGGTGCGTCTCCCCGAGGGGATCGGCACCTGGAACCCGTCTCACGTGTCGGTCACTCGGGCCGGAGCTGCACCTCCGTCGTTCCAGCAGGTCCCGCATCGAGTTCGGGTTGCCCCTCCGTCGTTGCTCTCTTCGCCAGGTCTTCGGTGGGTGTTCACCGGCCGTTGTTTCCGACGAGGCATACATTGACGGACGCAAAACCGCAGGTCAAGAGGGTTTTCGCAATCCCCAGGGTTGTCCCCCGGTCTGGCGCGAAATCCCCAGGAATTCACATGTTGTCCACCGGCCGACCCCAGGGTTGTGCACAGGTCGGGGACCGTCCGCGGAGCGCAACGGCGAGGAGGGGACCGCAGGAGCGGGTGGCGGGACATCGTGGCCCCGCAGCGCTGGCGGAGGTGGACGGGAATCGAACCCGCCTGTGGGGGATCGCCCCACACACTCGCTTTGAAGGCGAGGGAGCCCACCAGGTACTCATACACCTCCCCGGCCACCGGGAACGGCCGAAGCCGCTCCGGCAGTATGGCCGCCCCGCTCCGACCCGGCGAGTCGGGGGCGGATCGACGGGTTCAGGAATCGGCGGTGAAGACCCGACGGCTGAAGCGCCAACCGTGCTCGGTGCGCACCAGTTCGTCGGTGTAGCGGCCGGTGGCCATGACCTTGTGGCCGCCGCTGGTGTCGTAGGCGACCAGGAACGCCGATCCGGTGGCGCTGTCGCCGTCGCCGTCGACGACGACGTTGTGGGCCAGGTGGCGAAGACCGGGGAGCATCGCCGCGGTCTCGGCGACGAAGGCGTCGATGGCCTCGGTTCCCTCGCGGGGTCCCATGCCGGTGTCGAGGTACCCGTCGGCGGTGAAACACGCAGCGAAGGCGGCGCCGTCGTGGCTGTCGATGGCGTTGTTGTAGCGAGCGTAGAGCTGGTTGGTCTCGACGATGTCGTCGGTGGTGAGCGGCATGGGTCCCCCTGAGCGGTCGGTCCGGTGTGGTTCGGACCCTACTGCCTGGCTGGAATGGGATCGCCGGGCGCTGCTGGCGAGGTCGCCGGGCGACGGCCTCGGCCGGGCCGCTCAGACCGCGAGTGCGGCCGTGGAGGGCAGGTCGATGGTGACGTGGACCGACACGATCGACGGGCGGGGCGGCGGTTCGGAGAATCCGACGTGCAACGGCGGTTCGATGGTGCCGACGGGCCCGAGGTCTCGGCCGTCGAGGCGTCCGGATCCCGACGCGACCCAGCGCCAACCCCGGGTCTGGTACCACTCGGTGGCGCCTCGGGGACTCGTGCCGAAGGTCTCGACGCCCATCAGGGCGCGGGCGATGGGTCCTTCGATCCAGCGGGTCACCGCCAGAGGGCGAGGGACCGGCACGGGACGACGGCGACCGCCGACGAGGTCGAGCTCGATGCCGTGGCCGGCGACGGTGGTGCGACGGCCGTCGGAGCGAACATCGAGGGGACCGATGCGCACCTCGTCGAAGTCGTAGATCGACGTGACGAAGTCGGCGATCTCGGCGCTGGGTGCCAGCAGCACCCGCTGTCCTTCGGGGGTTCCCCACATGACATCGGCCATGGGGCCGAGCGGGGATTCTTCCCAGCAACCGACCACGAAGCGGTTGCCGTCGGCGAACCCCGCGGAGCTGATCGTTCCTCGAACCGCGACTCGTTCCATGGGGGCGCAGAGTACGGGGGGTCTCCGGTGCCGTCGTGGTCGAACGGACCTTTGTTCGCCGTTGCCGAACGGCGGCGCCCGATGGGTCACAGTCGGAGGCTGCGGTCGGGACCGGCATCGCATCCCGTGCCGGGCGTCGGGGTCCTATCATTCGCCCCGCTCAGGGCCGACTCGCCGGCGAGTCCGGCCGGGATCGAACCAGTGGGGGACAGACGTGGCAGCGTCACACGAAACAGAGCCCGTGCGGACCAGCCGCGACCGCGACACCACCGCCGAGCGCCTCACCGTTTGGCTGCGGGCGACGGTCGGCGATCCCGATGCGCGGATCGTCGATCTGCGTGTGCCCGAAGGGTCGGGCATGTCGTCGGAGACCCTGCTCTTCGACGCCGTCTACGACGACGGTTCCGGTACCGCCACCCACGCCCTGGTGGCCCGGTTGGCGCCCGACCCCGTCGACGTGCCGGTGTTCGCGTCCTACGACCTGGAGCTGCAGTTCCGGGTGCTGGGCCTCGTCGGCTCGCACAGCGCTGTGCCGGTGCCCACGCCGCGCTGGCTCGAGCTCGACGCCGGCGCCATCGGAACGCCCTTCTTCGTCATGGAGCGGCGCAGCGGGCGGGTACCCGCCGACATCCCGCCCTATGTGTTCGGTGGCTGGCTCCTCGATGCCGACCCGGCCGATCAGCGCCTGCTGCAGGATGCGACGGTCGGGTTGCTGGCCGATCTGCACGGCATCGACGTCACCGCACACGACACGGCGTATCTGGCCGTCGATGCCCCCGGCGACACGGCGCTGCGCCGCCATGTCAACGATCAGCTGGCCTTCTACGACTGGGTGCGCGGGGATCGACGGCATCGCATCGTCGACGACGCGTTCGCCTGGCTGGAGGCCAACTGGCCCGAGACCGAGCGCATGGTCATCAGCTGGGGCGACGCTCGTATCGGCAACGTCATGTACGCCTCGGACGGGTTCGAGCCGGTGGCGGTGTTCGACTGGGAGATGGCGTCGCTCGGGCCGCCGGAGCTGGACCTCGGCTGGATGGTGTTCCTGCACTCGTTCTTCCAGGAGATCGCCGAGGTCCTCGAACGGCCGGGCCTGCCGGACTTCATGCGCCGCGACGACGTGGTGGCCACCTACTGCGCCCGGTCGGGGACGGTGGTCGAGGATCTGCACTGGTTCGAGGTGTACGCGGCGACGCGCCATGCGGTGATCATGAGCCGTATCCGTGACCGTTCGGTCCGCTTCGGCGAGGCCACCTGGCCCGACGACATCGACGAGGTCATTCCCCACCGGGCGCTGCTGCGCCGCATGATCGAGGCCTGACCCGGGCCGGGCACCCGGGCCTGGCCCGGGCCTGATCGGGGCGGTGCACCTCGGCGGGTCATGGTCGGGCCGGAGCGCTCGGATCCCGAGAAAAACTTCTGGCGCCGAAAATCGTTGCTCTGGCGACAGTTTTCGGCGCCGGTTCGTCGGTGCCATCTGGTTGGCGCCGAAACGCGTTGCCCTGGCAGCAGTTTTCGGCGCCAGAACCCCTTGGCTCTGCGGGTCCGACGACGACCCTGACGGTGCGCGTGTCGGTGGCGGTCGCTACGGTGCTGGCATCTGCCGGCGTCCGTCGGGTGCCGACGGTGGAGCTTCCCCCTCCATGCGTTCTCTCTGCGCGAGGAAGCCCCCGTGTTGATCTGTCTCTGGACCCTCAAGGCCGGCAGCGGCTGTTCGGTCACCGCTGCGCTGGCGGGCCTGCAGCGTGCCGCCCACTCATCGGTCACTCTCGTCGATCCCCATGGGGACCTGGCCGCCGTCCTCGGCATCGCCGACCCCGGCGGGGCCGGTGTGCGCGACTGGATCGACGCCGGCGACGACGCCCCGCCACAGGCGCTCGCCGGTGTGGCGACCCCGGTCGCTCCGGGCCTCCAGCTCGTCGGCCCCGGCACCGCCGGCCTCGTCCGGACCGACCTCACCGAGACCCAGCTGGCGGCACTCGAGGCGGCCGACGACACCGTGCTCGTCGATGCGGGCTGCGTCGTCGGTGATGACCGCCTCTCCGCGCTTGCCCGACGCCTCGCCGCCGGCGCCACACGCTCGATCCTCATCACCCGGCCCTGCTACCTGGCGTTGCGCCGCATCGCCGATGCCCCGGTCGTCCCGTCCGGGGTCGTGCTGTTGACCGAGCCGGGACGTGCGCTGCGCCGCAACGACGTCGAACAGGCCGTCGGAGCGCCGGTGGTGGCCGCCATCGCGGTCGACCCCGCCATCGCCAGAGCCGTCGACGCCGGACTGCTGGCCTCGCGCCCGCCCCGAGGCGTGGGACGGGCACTGGCGGGGGTCACATGAGCCTGCTCCCGGTCGAGCCTCGACCCGGCCACGGCACGGCACGGTCCGCCGCCGTCCTCGAGGCGCTCGCATGAGACCCGACACCGCCCGCCGGCTGGCCGGCCCGACGACCGACGCAGCCACGGCCACCCACGCCGGCGTCGCCGGTAGCGACGATGGCGACGCTGGTGACGATCACCGGGACGACGTCGGGCCCGCGGCCCACTGGTCCGACTCGAACGGGGACGCCCCCGGCGACCCCGTCCCCTGGTCCGACCTCGCCCGGCGGGCACACGAACAGGCCCTGACGCTACCGGTCGAAGCGCTCGGCGCCGAACACGTCGTCCGGTCGGTACGGACCATCGTCGACGCCCTCGCCCCGATGGCGACCGCCACCGACCGCGACGACGTCGTCGCCCAGGTCGTGCACCGCCTGCGGGGCCTCGGTCCGCTCGAACCGCTTCTCGGCCTGGCCGGTGTGTCCGACATCATGGTCAACGGCCCGGGGCGTGTCTGGATCGAACGCCATGGCCGGCTGCTCCCCACCGAGGTCGAGGTCGACGTAGCCACCCTCGACCACCTCGTCGAACGCATCGTGGCCCCGCTCGGGCGGCGCCTCGACCGCTCGTCGCCGCTGGTCGATGCTCGCCTGCCCGACGGCTCGCGCGTGCACGTGGCCGCGCCGCCGGTTGCCGTCGACGGCCCCGTCCTCACCATCCGCCGGTTCCAGGTAACCGAGGTCGAGCTCGAGGCCATGACCACCCCCGGCATCGCCGAGTTGTTGCGCTGGGCCGTCCGGACGCGGCGCAGCATCGTCGTCGCCGGCGGGACCAGCGCCGGCAAGACGACCCTGCTCAACACCCTGGCCCGCCAGATCGGGAGCAACGAACGCCTCGTCACCATCGAGGACTCGGCCGAGCTGCGCCTGGGCGCGGGACACGTCGTGCGCCTCGAGGCCCGCCCGGCCACTGTCGACGGACCCCCGGCGGTCACCATCCGCGAGCTCGTCCGCAACGCCCTGCGCATGCGACCCGATCGGGTCATCGTGGGCGAGGTCCGGGGATCCGAGGCCCTCGACATGCTCCAGGCCATGAACACCGGCCACGAGGGGTCGTTGTCCACCGTCCACGCCAACGGCCCCACCGATGCCCTTCGTCGCCTCGAGACCATGGCGCTCGGCGGCGACGCAGCGCTGCCGCTGCAGGCGATCAGGGCCCAGGTGGTGGCCGCTGTGGACCTCGTCGTACAGGTCGAGCGGTCCGGCGACGGGCACCGCCGCATCGTCGCCGTCGCCGAGCCGGCCCGAGCCGACGATCCCGTGGCCGTGCCGCTCGCCGATCACCGTGGGCTTCGATGCCTGCCCCGGCGCCCGCCCCGTCGTCGGGACTCGCCGGCGCCGGACCCCGCATGGGTGGAGGTCCCATGATCGATGTCCTGGCGGTCTCCGAGGTGCTCGCAGGAGCGACCGCCGCTGCAGCGGTGGCCATGGTCGGCGTGCTGGTGCTTCGGGGTGCGGCGGCGCGACGGCCGACTGTGCCCGGTCGACCGGCCACGGCAACGGCTGCGTGCGTTGCCTTCCTGGCCGCCGCCATCGAACGGCACCGGGCGCCACGACGTGATCGCCGTGAGGTCGCCCGCGATCTGCCCGAGGTTGTCGAGGCCCTGGCTCGTGCGGTGCGCGCCGGCAGTTCCATCCGCGGTGCGGTCGGAACCGCTGCGAACGGGGCGCGAGGCGCCACGGGCGCGGACCTCGCCCACCTGGCCGCACGGCTCGACCGGGGAGCGCCGCTGCCGGTGGTGCTCGACGAATGGCGCCTCCGTCGCCGCGACGTACGCGAGGTGGCGCTGGTCGCCGTCGCGTTGCAGATAGCGGCCGACGCCGGTGGCTCGGTTGCACGGGCCCTCGACGGTGTCGCCGACACCATCCGGAGCCAACAGCACCTGCGCGCCGAGATCAACGCGCTGGCGTCGCAGGCCGAGGCATCGGCGGTGCTGATCGCCCTGCTGCCGCTGGCCTTCGCTGCGGTCGCGGGCGCTGCCGACCCGGACACCCTGGCGTTCCTGGTCTCCACCCCGTTCGGCCTCGTCTGCCTGGCGACCGGCATCGTGCTCGACGTCGTGGCACTGGTGTGGATGCGCCGCATCACCGCAGGGATCCAGGCATGAGCACCACCGTGTCGGCAGTCCTCGCCGGCGGGTGCGCGGCGGCCGCCTGCCTGGTCGTCATGGCAATCACCGCGCCGGCTCGTCGACCCCGGACGCGTGCGGCACATGCCGCCGCGCCGGGGGAGGCCCAGGAGGACCACGCGCCGGTTTGGTCCCGCGGTGCCGGTCGCCGGCAGTGGCCCGAACCGATCTCCCCGAGCCGCTCCAGCATCACGCTCCGGGTGGGGACGGCGCTGCGCCGCTGGGCTCGAGCGCCGGTGGACGACACTGCGGCGGCGATGGTGGGCTCGATGGCACTCATCGCCGCGCCGCTCGGGCTCGTCGACCTCCGACTGGGCATCATCGCCGTCGTCGCGTTGCGGATCCGGCCCGTCCTGGTGCAGCGCCGTCGACGCCTGGCGCTCGACCAGCGCGTCGTCAGCGAACTCCCCGAGGTCATCGACCTCGTGCGGCTCGGTCTGGCATCGGGGGGATCGACCCTGGTGGCCCTGCGCGCGGTCGCCGCCCGGCCCACTGGACCGGTCACCGAGGCGCTGGCGGCGGCCATCACCCGGGTCGGTGTCGGGCACCGCATGGCCGACGCCCTCGAGGACCTGCCCGCCCGGCTCGGCGAGCCGATACGGCCGCTGGTGCGGGCCCTCGTGAGCTCCGAACGCTACGGAATCGAGCTGGGCCCGACCCTCGATCGACTGGCCGACGAAGCTCGCGACGACCGCCGCCGTCGGGCCCAGGCCCGCGCCCGGCGGGTACCGGTGCAGATGCTGCTGCCGCTGGTGCTGTGCATCCTGCCGGCCTTCGTCGTGCTCACCCTGGTCCCCACGCTCGTCTCGACGTTCGAGACGCTCGATCTGTGACCGTCGCCGGCATCACCCGGCGACGGCGCACTGCGGCTTCCCCCTTCGGCTTCCCCCATCGGAACAACCGACCCGGCACCCGATGCCGGCCGTCATCGAAGGACACATCCATCGTGCACCAGACCACTGTCTCCAACCCGAGCGTTGCGCATCCGGCCACTGCCCAGCGCCCGATCCAACCCGCCGCCGCCGACACCGCCGACGCGGGCTCGACTCCCGACATCATCCCGTTCCCCACCCCGACGCCACCGACCGCGCCGCCGCCGGCGGCCGCCGTCGCCGTGGCCCGACACCGCGAGCGGGGCCAGACCACCGCGGAGTACGCGTTGGTCCTGGTCGGCGCCGCCACCATCGCCATGTTGATCGTGGCGTGGGCCGGATCGACCAGCCGCATCAGCGGCCTGTTCGACACGGTCATCCGCTCGGTCACCTCGTTGTTGGCGTGAGGGCTCCGAGACGGCGGGGAGCCCGGGGCCAGGCCACCGTCGAGCTGGCGTTGGTGCTCCCCGTCGTCTTGTTGCTCATCTTGTTGATCGTGCAACTCGGCCTGGTGGTCCGCGACCAGATCATGGTGGTCAACGCCGCCCGTGAGGGTGCACGTGCGGCCATCGTCGAGCCCTCGACCGGGGCTGCCGCACAGGCCGTGTTCGCCACCACCCGTCTCGACCCGACCCGCACGGGCGTGGCGCTGACGTCGGGCGGATCGGCGCCGCCGCTGGTGACGGTGACGGTCACGTACCGCTCGACGACCGAGGTGCCCCTGATCGGGGCGATGCTCGGCGACATCACGCTGACCGAGTCGACCACCATGCGACGCGAATCGCCCTGAACGTCTGTGACCGGTCTGCACACGCTCGATCGTGTGCAAACCCGTCACAGACGTCGAGCAGGCCGAGACCCCGGCCGGCGGTCAGACGCCGAGCACGGTTGCCAGCAACGCGATGGCGCCGGCCTTGTCGAGCGGTTCGTTGCCGTTGCCGCACTTGGGGGACTGCACGCAGCTGGGGCAGCCGTCGCGGCACACGCAGGCCCGCAGCAGCTCGAGGGTCGCCGCCAGGTGGCGGTCGGCTGCGGAGAAGCCCAGCTCGGCAACGCCCGCACCGCCGTCGTAGCCGTCGTAGACGAAGATCGTCGGCGACATCGTGTCGATGTGCAGCGCCGTCGACACGCCGCCGACGTCCCAGCGGTCGCAGATGGTGAACAGCGGCAACATGCCGATCGCCGCGTGCTCGACGGCGTGGAGGGTGCCGCCGACATCCGCGTCGGCGACACCGGCGTCGGCCAGGACCTCGGGCGCCACCGTGTACCAGAAGCTGCGGGTGACCAGCTCCTGGGCGGGCATCTCGAGCATCACGTTGTCGAGGATCTTGCGGCTGCGGGCGTCCTTGCGCTGGTACCCGACGACCTGGGACCGGACCTCGACGCCGCCGAGGTGCAGTTCGGTGCGGCCCACGGTGGCGGTGGCGTCGACCGACAACACCGAGATGTCGATCTCGGATCGGGCTTGGGTGGTGGTGTCGCCGTCGTCGATCTCGACGACGGCGAAGCAATCGTCGAGATCCAGATCGCGCACCCGGTAGGCCTGGCCCCGGTGCAGATAGATCGCGCCGGGATGCACCAACGACGGGGCGCGGCTGTCGTCGACGGTGCCGATGAGGGTGCCGTCGTCGAGGCAGATCCGGACTTCGCGAGACGACGCGCTGCGCAGCCCCAGGCCACGGCCGGGTGCGTGTCGCCCGGCCCACACGGCGATGGGCTCGTCGCCGCCATGGCGGAGCGGACGCCGCCGTGTGCGGAGCTGATCGTCCAGCACCAGGCGGTGCACGGCGTCGTCGAGGGCATCGCCCCACAGCCTGCGGTCGCCCCAACCGAGGGGCAGCTCGTGCGCGGCGCAGCCGATGTGGGGGTCGGCGATGACGGGGTTGTCGGGGTTGATGACCGCCGGCTCGGGCGGGCGGGTGAAGACCTCGTGGGGGTGCGCCATGAGGTAGCGGTCGAGCTGGTCGTCGCCGGCGACGAGCACCGCCACCGAGTCCTGGCGTTCGCGTCCCGCACGGCCCGCCTGCTGCCACATCGACGCGATGGTGCCGGGGAATCCGTGGAGGACGCAGGCGTCGAGCCCACCGATGTCGACGCCGAGCTCGAGGGCCGAGGTGGCGATGATGGCGCGCACGGTGCCGGCGTGGACCTCGTCTTCGATCTGGCGGCGTTCCTCGGCCAGGTAGCCGCCGCGGTACGAGCGGACCGTGTCGGCGAGATCGTCGCCCACGAGGTCGCGTACGTGGCCTGCGATGAGTTCGGTGCCCTTGCGGCTGGCGCAGAACGCGATGGTGCGATGCCCCGCCTCGACCAGCCGGGCCACGATCGATGCCGTCTCGGCGGCCGACGAGCTGCGCACGCCGGTGGCCTCGTCGAGCACCGGCGGGTCGAGCAGTGCGAAGAGCCGCCGTCCCCGGGGGGAGCCGTCGCGGGTGATCTCGGCGACGTCGAGCCCGCACAGCGCCGACGCCAGCTCGGCTGGACGGCCGATGGTGGCCGACGTGAACACGAAGCTCGGGTCCGAGCCGTAGTGGTTGCACAGCCGTCGCAGGCGCCGCAGCAGATGCGCCACGTGGGTGCCGAACACGCCCCGCAGCACGTGGAGCTCGTCGATGACGACGTAACGGAGACGCCGGAGGTAGCGCGCCCAACCGCCGTGGTTGGCCAGGATGCCGGCGTGGAGCATCTCGGGGTTGGTGAGGACGACGTTGGCGTTGCGGCGGATCCATCCCCGGTCCTCGTGGCGGGTGTCGCCGTCGTAGGTGGCGGCCACCAGGCCGCCGACGCCGAGCGAACCGAACGAGCGCAGCTGGTCCTGGGCGAGGGCCTTGGTGGGGAACAGGCACAGCGCGGTGCCAGGTCGTGCGGTGTCGGTGACGGCCTCGGCGATGGGGATCTGGTAGCAGAGCGACTTGCCAGACGCCGTGCCCGTGGCCACCACCACCGAGTGCCCGTCTCGTGCCAGATCGATGGCCGATACCTGGTGCGACCACAGGCGGAGGTCTCCGAGCGCAGCGCCGAGGGGTACGGGCAGGGGACGTGCGAGCTCGGCGTGGCGTGCGGCCCGCTCGACCATCGCCTCGACGTGCACGATGCGCCCGTCGTCGACCAGGTCGTCGAGCAGCGACGACAGCGTGGGTCGCTCGACGAGGGTCACGGCACGTAATGCTAGGTGCCCCCTGTGACGAATGACAGGCGTGGGATTCGCCCGCAGCCGCCGGATACGGCGACGACACGATCAGTGCAGGCCCGCCACCGCACTACGATCGTTGATGTGATGTTGTCGGTCCACCTCGAGCGCAACGGTGACGGGGCTGTTCTGTCGCTGTCGGGCGAGCTCGACATGGCGACGGCCCCCGATCTGCGTCAGGCGCTCGTCGCCGCGATCGCCGACGGCGCCACCGATCTCGTGCTCGACCTCGGCGAGGTCTCGTTCTGCGATTCCGTCGGGTTGGGCATCATCGTCGGCGGGCTCAAGCGGGCACGTAGCCACGGTGGCGATCTGCGGCTCAGAGCGGTGCCGGCGCGCCTTGCCGAGACGCTGGCGTTGACCGGGCTCGACCGTGCCATCACCGTCGAACCCTCGGCGGCGGCGACATGAGCGCCATGCCCCGCCGGCGAACGCCGGGGCGCAAGGCCGCCCCTGCGGTGGTCCCGCAGTGAGGGCCACGCCGTGAGCAATGCGATCTGCCTGGTGATCCCCGCCCAGCCCGAGTACCTGTCGCTCGTGCGGTCGGTCGTTGCCGCCGCAGCGGCATTGGATCCCAACCTCGGCGACGATCGCATCGAGGACCTGCGTATCGCGGTGTCCGAAGCCACCACCAACGCCATCGAGGCCCACGCCGTCATGGGCTCGACCGAGACCATCACCATCCGCTGCGACCTCGACGAGGATCGCATCGAGGTCGAGGTCGAGGACCACGCCACCAGCGGCTTCGATCCCGACCAACTGGTCGAGGCCGGCCTGCTCGACGAGCCCGGGCGCCTCGACTACGAGGGCGGCTTCGGCATTCCGCTCATGCGGGTCCTGGCCGACGAGATGAAGATCCGATCGCTCGACCACGGCACTGCGGTCCAACTGGTCGTGTACGCGGCGTCGGCCCGCCGCCGCTGAAGGAGCAGCCGGGTCTCGATGTCGGTGGGCGAGTCGCCGTGACGGCCCACGTCTGGTACGTCTCCTACGGGTCCAACATGGCCGCCGAGCGTCTGGCGGTCTACCTGCGTGGTGGCACCCCGACGGGGTCGACCCGGCTGCATCCCGGTGCTCGCGACCCTGCCGATCCCGTGGCCGACGAACCCTGTCGGCTGGCACATCGGCGCTTCTTCGCCGGACGCAGCAGGACCTGGGGCGGCGGCGGCGTCGCCTTCGTCGATCCGCTCCCTGGTTCCGGTGACACGCCGGCTCGCCGGTATCTCCTCACCGTCGAGCAGTTCCACGACGTCTGGGCGCAGGAGTCGGGCAGGACGGTCGGGACGCCGCTCGAGTTCGTGACGGCCGATGGAACAGGGTCGAAACCCGCCTCGTCGGATCTCGATGCTCTGGCACCCGGGACCAGTGTGGTGGTGGGCGGCGGCGGCTACGACCGGCTGCTCGTGGTGGGACGGGTCGATGGCATCGCTGTGGTCACCTTCACCTCGCCGAGCGAGGCCTCGTCGCTGCGGCCGAATCCGCCCTCTGCGCCCTATCGGGCGATGATCGCGGCGGGCTTGCGTGAGAGCCACGCGATGACCGACAGCGAGGCCCACGCCGTCATCGAGGCCGAAGTTTTCCCAGGTCGAACGGCACGCGTCGTTCGTGACATCGACCGTTAGATTCGGTTGGCCCCTGTCGCGGGCTTCTATGGCATCTGGACCCACCCCCATCCCCGAGATCACCTTCATCGGCTCCGATCACGCGCTCGCCGCGCGTGTCGGCAGGCCGGTGCGGCGGTTCTTCGATGTCGAGGCCTCCGGCGGCATCGTGTTGCTCGTCGCCACCGCCGTAGCGCTGATCTGGGCCAACTCGCCCTGGAGCGACACCTACCACGACCTCTGGCGCGCCCCGTTCGAGCTCCGGCTCGGGGCGTTGCACCTGGGAGGCGGCGAGCATCCTCTCAACCTCGAGCTGTTGGTCAACGACGGCCTGATGGTCATCTTCTTCTTCGTCGTCGGTCTCGAGATCAAGCGCGAGCTGATCTCGGGGCACCTGCGCAATCGGCGCGCCGCAGCGCTGCCGGCCATCGCCGCGCTCGGGGGCATGGTCGTCCCGGCGGCGATCTTCCTCGCCTTCAACGCCGGCACGCCCGCCGTCGACGGGTGGGGCATCCCGATGGCCACCGACATCGCGTTCGCCGTGGGCGTGGTGTCGCTGCTCGGCAACCGGGTCAGCAGACCGATGAAGGTCTTCTTGTTGACCCTGGCGATCGTCGACGACATCGGCGCCATCCTGGTGATCGCGATCTTCTACACCGAATCGCTGAACCTGGGCTGGCTGGCCACCGCCGCCGTGCTCGTGGCGATCACGTTCGTGCTGCGCGAGCTGCGGGTCTGGTACGTGCCGCTGTACGTCCTGATCGGCACCCTGTTGTGGCTCGCGTTGTTCCAGTCGGGGGTCCACGCCACCTTGTCGGGCGTGATGCTCGGGCTGATCACCCCGGCACGCCCGCTGCAGAGCCGCAAGGACGCCATCCGCTGGGTGCAGTGGCTTCGCGACAAGGGCGACGAACTCTTCGCGGTCGATGTCGCCTACGCCTCGTTCCACCTGCGCGAGTCGGTCTCGGTGGCCGAGCGCCTCCAGACGGCGCTGCATCCGGTGTCGGCCTACGTGATCATCCCGATCTTCGCGCTGGCCAACGCCGGGGTGGAGCTCGGCGGCGGCGTCCTGGGCGACGCAGCGGCCAGCCGGGTCACCTGGGGTGTGGCGCTCGGCCTGGTCGCAGGCAAGGCCGTCGGCATCTACGCATTCACCACCATCGGTCGTCGCCTGCCCTTCACCGAGGCGCCCAAGGGCATGGGGCAGCTCGAGCTGCTGGGGCTGTCGGTCGTGGCCGGTATCGGGTTCACGGTGTCGCTGTTCGTCACCGGGCTCGCGTTCGACGATCAGGTCCTCATCGACGAGGCCAAGATCGGCATCCTGTTCGCCTCGTTGGTGGCCGGCATCGCCGGGCTGGCCATCCTGCGCTTCGCCGCCGCCCGGCGTACCGGCCCCGTGGCGCCGAGCCCCATGCCGGTGGACGAAACGCCCACCCCCGTCGCTGCGCTCTGAGCGCCGGTCTCCGCCGCCCTGCGCAGCCGGACTCTCGTCCTCGCGGTGAGGGTGGCACCACGACGACGACACGAGTCGCTACCCTCGCCAGGCCGAGCCGATCGACGCACGAGCGCTCCAGTTCGAGCCGAGTCGGCCGATCATCCATGGTGGCGGCGCAGCCATCGATGATGGTGGCCGCACAGCCATCGATGTCCCAGGTGTTGACACGCAGCCGCTTCGTTCCCTTACGGTGCAGTGTCAGAGGCACCACGCCAACAAGATCCCCCTTCTGCTTCGAGACCCCATGCCAACTGCCCTCGTCATCGTCGAGTCACCCGCCAAGGCCCGCACCATCGCGGGCTATCTCGGCGACGGCTACGTCGTCGAGTCCTCCATCGGTCACGTCCGTGATCTGCCGCGTAACGCCGCCGAGGTCCCCGCGGCGTTCAAGGGCGAGTCGTGGGCTCGCATCGGCATCGATGTGGAGAACGACTTCAAGCCCCTGTACGTCGTCAACAGCGACAAGCGCGACCACCTGCGTCATCTCAAGGCCCTGATGAAGGAAGCCGACGAGCTCTACCTCGCAACCGATGAGGATCGCGAGGGCGAGGCCATCGCGTGGCATCTGCTCGAGGTGCTCAGCCCGCCGCAGGCCATGACGGTCAAGCGGATGGTGTTCCACGAGATCACGCCCGAGGCCATCCGCAGGGCCATCGACAACCCCCGCGACATCGACCGCCACCTCGTCGACGCCCAGGAGGCCCGGCGGATGCTCGACCGCCTCTACGGCTACGAGGTCTCACCGGTGCTGTGGAAGAAGGTGCTGCCGCGGCTGTCCGCCGGCCGGGTGCAGTCGGTGGCGACACGCATCGTCGTCGAACGCGAGCGCGAGCGCATGGCGTTCGTTGCCGCGTCGTACTGGGATCTGACCGGCACCTTCAGCCCGGCCGAGGCCGCCGCCACCGAAGGACCGTCGTCGTTCGAGGCCACCCTGGTCGCCGTCGACGGCTCGAAGCTGGCCAGCGGGCGCGATTTCGCCCAGAACGGCCAGCTCCGCAGCGCCGACACCGTCGCGCTCGACGAGGCCGGTGCCCGTTCGCTGGTCGAGGCGCTTTCGGATGCGGCGTTCGCGGTGCGTTCGGTCGAGGCCAAGCCGTATCGCCGCAAGCCGGCGGCTCCCTTCATCACCTCGACGTATCAGCAGGAGGCGGGCCGCAAGCTGCGGATGTCCTCTGCGATGGCGATGCGCGCGGCGCAGGGCCTGTACGAGAAGGGCTACATCACCTACATGCGTACCGACAGCACGACGCTGTCGGAGACGGCAGTCGCGGCGGCTCGATCGCTCATCCGCGAGAAGTACGGAGCCTCGTACCTGCCGGAGGCGCCGCGCACCTACAACAAGAAGGTCCGCAACGCCCAGGAGGCGCACGAGGCGATCCGCCCGGCGGGCGAGACGTTCCGCACGCCCGAGCAGGTCCGTTCCGAGGTCCCCAAGAGCGAAGCCGACGCCTACGAGCTCATCTGGAAGCGCACCATCGCCTGCCAGATGACCGACGCGATCGGCGAGACCGTGCAGATCCGCCTCGGAGCGCAGGCCGCCGACGGCCGCGACGCCGAGTTCTCGGCGTCGGGCACCGTCATCACCCATCAGGGCTTCCGGCGTGTGTACGTCGAGGACACCGACGAGGGCGGCGATCGCGATCCCAGCGAGGCGCCGCTGCCCGCGGTCGCCGAGGGCGACGGGCTCGATGCATCCGACCTCACCGCCGAGGGTCACGAGACCCAGCCGCCGGCGCGCTACACCGAGGCGTCGCTGGTCAAGAAGCTCGAGGAGCTCGGCGTGGGCCGCCCGTCGACGTATGCGTCGATCATGGGGACCATCCAGGATCGCGGGTACGTCTGGAAGCGGGGGTCGGCGCTCATCCCGTCGTTCACCGCGTTCTCGGTCGTGGGCCTGCTCGAGCAGCACTTCCCGGATCTCATCGACTACGAGTTCACCAAGAACATGGAGGACGACCTCGACGGCATCGCCAACGGTGTCCGCGAGGCCATCCCGTGGCTCAGCCGCTTCTACTTCGGCGAGGAAGAGGCGCCGGGGCTGAAGGAGAAGGTGTCCGAGCGTCTCGGCGAGATCGACGCCCGTGCGGTCAACTCGATCCCGCTCGGCGTCGACGCCAACGGCGAGATGGTCGTGGGCCGCGTCGGCAAGTACGGCCCGTATGTGCAGCGCGGCGAGGACACGGCGTCGATCCCCGACGAGATCGCGCCCGATGAGCTCACCGTCGAGGAGGCGCTCCGTTTCATCGAGGCGCCCAGCGGCGACCGAGAGCTCGGCGTCGATCCCGAATCCGGCCTGATGGTCTATGTGAAGGCCGGCCGCTTCGGCCCCTACGTGCAGTTGGGCGAGGTCGTCGACGGCGGCGACAAGCCGAAGACGGGCTCGTTGTTCTCGACGATGACGGTCGAGACCGTCACTCTCGACGAGGCCCTGAAGCTGCTGAGCCTGCCCCGTGTCGTCGGTGTCCACCCCGAAGACGGTGAGGAGATCACCGCGCAGAACGGGCGCTACGGCCCCTATCTGAAGAAGGGCAGCGACAGCCGCAACCTCGAATCCGAGGACAAGATCTTCTCGGTCACCCTCGACGAGGCCCTCGCCATCTACGCCCAGCCCAAGCTCCGGCGCGGCCAGACGGTCAAGCCGCCGCTGCGCGAAATGGGCGAGGATCCGTTCTCCGGCAAGCCGATGGTGGTCAAGGACGGCCGGTTCGGGCCCTACGTGACCGATGGCGAGACCAACGCGTCGCTCCGCAAGGGCGACACGGTCGAAGAGCTCACCGACGAGCGGGCCGCCGAACTCCTGCAGATGCGGCGCGACGCGCCCACCAAGAAGAAGAAGGCCCCGGCCAAGCGCAAGGCGCCCGCCAAGAAGAAGGCCGCAGCCAAGAAGCCTGCCAAGAAGGCTGCGGCCAAGAAGGCTGCGGCCAAGAAGGCGCCAGCGAAGAAGCGCGCAGCGAAGAAGGCTCCGGCCGCCAATGCATCGACGCCCGATGCCGCCGAGCCGTCGGACGATGTCTTCTAGGAGACTTCGGCGTCGGCCGGTCACGGAGCCGCTGCGGCGGCGAGAACCGCACCCGGTCGTTCGGTTCCCTACAGTCGTGTCATGAGCGCAGTCGGGGGCGACGAGCACGGCGAGGCCGTCGACGTCGCCGCCGGCGAGCATGCCACCGACGTCGGCAGGTCCCGGTTCCTCATCAATGCCGATTTCCGTCGCCTGTGGGTCGTGCAGGTCGTGTCGGCCACCGGCGACTGGTTGGGCTTCTTCGCCATCGTCGTCGCAGCTGCTCGTGTCGGTGGCGGGACGCCAGAGGCCGCGGTCAGTCTGGTCATGACGGCGCGGGTCGTGCCGGGATTGTTCCTGGCCCCGTTCGCCGGGGTCCTCGTCGACCGGTTCGATCGCCGCCGGGTGATGATGACCGCCGACATCGCCCGCGCCGTCACGTTGGCGTCGCTGCCGTTCGTCGATCAGCTCTGGCAGCTGGTCGTGGCTTCGCTGATCCTCGAGCTGTTCACGCTGCTGTGGGCGCCGGCGAAGGAAGCCTCGGTTCCCCACATCGTGCCGTTCGATCGCCTCACCACCGCCAACTCGCTGTCGATGGTGGCGGCCTACGGCACCATTCCGATTGCGTCGCTGCTGTTCTTCGGTCTGGCGACCGTGGCCGACACGGTGGCGACCTGGCCGGGCGCCGATGTCCTGCGGGCCGACCAGGAGGCGCTCGCCTTCTACCTCGATTCGTTGACGTTTCTGTTGTCGGCGCTGTTGATCTGGGGGATCAGGGTGCCGCTGAGCCCGGAGCGCCACCAGCCGGTGGAGGCATCGGGGCGGGCGTTCGATCCGATGTCCACGCTGCGCGAGTTGCGTGAGGGCTGGGAGTTCATCTTCTTCAACCCCATCGTCCGTGCGGTCAACATCGCGTTGGCGACAGGACTGATCGGCGGCGGCATGTTGATCCCGTTGGGTCCGGTGTTCGCCGAGGAGGTCCTGGGGCAGGACCCTGGTGACGGCTTCGCCGTGCTGCAGATCTCGCTGGGCATGGGCGTCGCCGTGGGCGTGATCTCGGTGACGGTCGGCCAGAAGGCCATCAACAAGGCCCGCACCTTCGTGTTGTCGGTGTTCGGCGCCGGGATATCGCTGCTTCTGGCGGCCTCGATGACCACGCTGACTGCGGCGTCGATGCTCGTCGGGCTGCTGGGCCTGTTCGCCGGGGCCGTCTACGTCCTGGGCTTCACGCTCCTGCACGAAACGGTGGACGACGAGTTCCGGGGCCGGATCTTCGCGTCGCTGTACACGCTGGTCCGGCTGTGTCTGATCATGGCGTTGGCGGTTGGCCCGGCACTTGCCGTGGTGCTCAACGGCCTGTCGACCGAGTGGTTCGACAAGGAGATCTCGGTGGCCGGCGTCGAGGTGTTCATCCCCGGCGTTCGCCTCACGTTGTGGCTGGCGGCGCTGATCATCGTGGGGGCCGGAATGTTGGCTTGGGCGTCGGTGCGCGGCGAGTTGCGCGACGATGGCAGGCCCGCACCGACGACCCATGAGGCCCACACATGACCGGACGCTTCGTCGCCTTCGAAGGAGGCGATGCCAGCGGTAAGACAACACAGGCGCGCCGGGTCGCGGCGCGCCTGGGCGCGGTGTTCACGCGCGAGCCCGGCGGGACGGCGTTGGGGGAGACGTTGCGGTCGTTGGTCCTCGACCCTGCCGGCGAGGTCGACCTGCGAGCCGAGGCCCTGATCATCGCCGCGGCCCGCGCCCAGCACACCGCCGAGGTCATCCGCCCTGCGCTCGCGGCGGGCAACGATGTGGTCACCGACCGCTTCACGGCGTCGTCGCTGGCCTACCAGGGTTATGGCAGTGGCCTCGACGTGGCCGAGGTGGCCTCTCTGTCGGCGTTCGCCACGGCGGGGCTCGAGCCGTCGTTGACGGTGCTGATCGACGTGCCGGTGCCGGTGGCGTTGGAACGTCTGGCCGGCGAGCGCGACCGCTTCGAGCGCGAAGACGCGGCGTTCCACGATCGGGTGCGCATCGGGTATCTCGAGCTGGCTGCGGCCGACCCGGGGCGCTGGCGCATCGTCGACGGTTCCGGCGATGTGGAGGCCGTCGGCGCCCACGTCGATGCCGTCATCGACGAGTGGCGGGCGACGGTGCACTCGTGAGCTGCGCCAACCGTCGGCGGGGGCCACGATGAGCGACGGAGCGACGACCCTCGGCGGCAGCGTCGATCTCGGCGGCTCGGCCGGACCGGGTGGCTGGGCGGCGGTGATCGGCCAGGACGACGCCGTGCGCGAGCTGCAGGCTTCCGCCGCCGCGCCGGTGCACGCATATCTGTTCGTCGGTCCGCACGGGTCGGGTCGCTGGGCTGCGGCGAAGGCGTTCTGCGCCGACGTCATCGCCCGTGATCTCGACGACGAGGCCGCCGAGCGGGCCCGGCGGCTGATCGATCACGACGGCTACGCCGACCTCGTCCGTATCGAGCCGACGGGCGCGCAGTACCGCGACGAGGAGGTGGGGCGCCTCATCACCGAGGCCTCGCGGTCGCCGGTCGAGGGGCCTCGCAAGGTCATCGTCGCCGACCGGTTCCACACCGCCAATGCCACGGTGGTGGGTCGGCTGCTGAAGACGCTCGAGGAGCCGCCCGAGTCGACGATCATCGTGTTGCTGGCCGAGGAGATCCCCGACGAGCAGATCACCATCGCGTCGCGGTGCGTGACGATCCGCTTCCAGGCGGTCGCGCACGCGGCCGTGGCCGGGTGGCTGGTCGCCAGCGGAGCCGACGCGGCCCAGGCCGACATGCTGGCTCTCGCCGCCGGCGGCGACCTGCGTCGTGCGGAGGATCTGCTGCGCGATCCGGGCGTGGGCGAGCGCCACCGGCTGTGGAGCGCGGCGCCGGGCCGCCTCGACGGATCGGGGGCTGCGGCGGCGACGGTCGTCGACGAGCTCCGGGCCGCGATCGATGCCGCGCAGGCCCCGATCGACGAGCGCCACGTGCGCGAGGTCGAGGCGCTGGCGGCGCGCGAGGAGCAGCTGGGGACGAGGGGGTCGGGCCGCAAGGATCTCGAGGCCCAGCACAAACGTGAGGTGCGGCGGTTCCGCAGCGACGAGCTGCGGTTCGGTCTGGCGACGCTGGCCCGGGTGTATCGGGATCGTCTGGTGGCCGAGCCCCGGCGCGCCGATCGTGCGGCCCTCGATGTCATCAGGGATGCGTCCGAGGCGCTGCTGCGCAACCCCAACGAGGCGTTGCTGTTGCAGGCCATGTTCCTGCGGTTGGGCCCGACCTGAGGCCCGTGTTCCGGTAGGTCATTGGTTCTGGCGCCGAAAACCGTCGCCAGGGCGACGAGTTTCGGCGCCAGAACGATGGCCGCTGGCCCGACCGGCCGTCGTGGGCCGCCACCCCGGAGGGAAAGCGGCGCCGGGTCCCGCGTGGGATTGATAGCGTGGTCGACTGCGCCCGAGTAGCTCAGTCGGCAGAGCAATTCACTCGTAATGAATAGGTCGGGAGTTCGATTCTCCCCTCGGGCTCGCAATCCGCTGACCTGGTGGTTCGTGCTGCTGGGGCGGGCTGGCAGCCGTGCGCCGGGTTCCAGAGCGATTGATTGCCTGCCTGGTCGTGCAATCTGTGGCCCGTCGTTGTCGGTGCCTGGGACAGAGCGCATCAGAGCGTCTTGTCTTCCTCCGTTTCCGCAGTGATCGGTGCTCCGTTTCCGCAGCGTCGGTGCCTCCAGTTCCGCAGATAGCTAGGCTCTTCCGATGGTGCGGCGTCTGGAGGGGCTGGTCGGTCGGCGCTTGAGCCGCGTTGCGCTCGAGCGCTTCTCGGAAGAACCGGTGTTGCTACTGCAAGGGCCGCGCTCGGTGGGGAAGTCGACGCTGCTCAGGGAGCTGGCTGTCGCAGTTGATGCAGCGGTGCTGGATCTCGATGATGTCGCGACTCGAGAGGCTGTCGCTGCAGATCCGGCGACCTTCGTGTGCCAATCGAGGCCGGTGTGTATCGATGAGTACCAGCATGTTCCACTCGTGCTGGATGCGATCAAGGCGGAGTTGAACCGTGACGGACGGCCCGGTCGGTTCATCCTGACGGGCTCGGCACGTCACGAGTCGCTGCCCGCAGCTGCGCAGGCATTGACCGGCCGCCTTCATCGAATGCCGGTGTTCCCGCTCTCCCAAGGCGAGATCGGATCGACGACCGAGTCGTTCCTCGAGAACGTGTTGGACGGACGGATCTCTGACATCGTGGGACGAACGGCGTCGATCGATCGAGACGAGTACATCGAGCGAGTCGTTGCCGGCGGCTTCCCGATTCCGCTCGCGAGGCAGACGTCGGCTGGTGCGGCTCGCTGGTTCGACGACTACATACGGCTGACGCTCGAGCGCGACGTCGGAGAGCTGTCCCGTATCGAGCAGGCCGCGGCGTTGCCGCGTCTGCTCGAGCGTCTCGCCGGTCAGACGGCTCAGGTTCTCAATGTCGCCCGTGCAGCGCAGGATCTCGAGATCAGCGAACGGACCGCTGACAGCTATCTGCGGCTTCTCGAAGCGGTGTTCCTGGTGCAACGTCTTCCCGCGTGGGGAACGACGCTGACGGCTCGCAGCGCCGCACGCCCGAAGATCCATCTCGTCGACTCGGCGGTAGCGGCGCGGCTCCTGAGATTGAGTTCGGCGAAGCTCGCGGAGCGGGACCCGACTGCGTTGACCGAATTCGGTCACCTCTTGGAGACGTTCGTCGTCGGTGAGTTGCTCAAGCAGGCGTCATGGCTCGACGGTGTTGCTGGCGTGGGGCATTGGCGTACTCGCGATGGCGACGAGGTCGACCTCGTCGTCGAGGCACTCGACGGTGGCATTGTTGCGTTCGAGGTGAAGGCCGCCCAGCGGATGGCGGGCACGGCACTGGCGCCGTTGCGAAAGCTCCGTTCGGTGTTGGGAGACCGGTTCCTTGCCGGCGTCGCTCTGTATCTCGGCGAGCGGTCCTACACCGTCGAGGACCGCATCCACGTCGCCCCGGTGCAGCATCTGTGGTCTGCGTGATGCGGCGATGTCGCTGTGGTGAGAGCGATTCATTGCCTTCCCGGTCGCCCGATCTGTGACCCGTCTTCGTCGGGGTTCGGGACAGAGTGCATCCGAGGGGTGACGTTGCCGGATCCGAGGCCGCATGGTGTGCCGGGGGCAGTGCGCTGTGGCGAGTCGCTGGGCGGAGCGCTGTCCTGCGGGCGGTTCAGGCGCCGCCGATGGGTAACCGGCGGGTGCGAAGGCGGTCACGGCCGATGACTGCGATCGCCCCATCGTGGAGGTCGGACTCGATGGCGGCGATCGCTGCGGTGAGTGATCGGAGCATCGATGCGGTGTCGTGGGGGTGGCGTCGGAACAGGATCACGCTGGGATCGGTCTGGTGTGTTCGGGCGAGCAGTTCGCCGAAGTCGGTGTCGGCGGACACGACGGTGCGGCCCTCGGACCGTGCTGTTTCCATGAGTGCTGCGTCGGTGCTCCCGGCCAGAGGTGATCTCGGTGACGTGGACTGCGTCGAATCCGGCGCCGCGGAGCGCAGAGGCCAGATCGGCCCGCAGGCATTCGTCGATGAGGAGCTTCACGCTCCGGACGTGAGCGGCAGTTCGCGTTCGCGGACGGCGTCTGCTGCGTAGTGGATTGCTGCTCTGATGCTCTCGATGGTGAGCTGGTCGAAGTCAGCGGCGATGTCTTCGATCGAGTTGCCTTCGGCGAGCATCGACACGATCGCGGCCACCGGGATGCGTGTCCCGGTCACGCAGGGGACGCCACCCATGATGTGGTGGTCCACGGTGACATGGGATGTCGGCATCTCTCGATCGAAGTGTGCAGGCGTGAAGCGGGTTCGGCACGGCGTTCGGGTGCTCCCATCGGTGGGTGAGCTCCACGGCGCAGCAGCCGCCGGGGGCGTGAGCGCTGCCGTCTACTGCAGGCGGCGATGTTGCCAGGGCCGATCCGGCGGCGTTGCGGTGCCGAACGTCAGCCACGGCACGTGCCGACAGGGGGTTGATGCGGCATTCGCAGCTCTGTTCAGCAGGTGGGGGCGTCGGACTTCTGATGCTCGCGAGGACCCGACCGTGACCTTCCACCAATTCCCGTCGCCCGTCCTCGAGGCCATCTGCTCTGTGCGCCAGACCGGTGTCGCTGCGCTCGCGGGAACGCTGCGAACGCTCACCGGCTCCGAGCTGCGGGCGACACAGTTGGCGTTGGCCTCCGTCGCCTGGCACCAGGACCTCGCCGCACTCGGACGCGAGATCGGTGGCACTGACCCCGGCCTCCTCGCCGAGGTCGCCGAAGCGATCCTCGACGCGTGCAGCGACACCAGTGCCTGGTCCCCCGCCGACGTCCGAGCATTGCTGCAGGTGATCGTCGACAACTACGCCGGTCGAGCCGAGGTCATCGCGCCGATGGTGATCCGAGCCATCGAATCGCTCGACGTGGTGGACAGAGCGGAACTCACGCTCCAGATCGTGGCGGCCAGGACAGCCAACGATCACTGGAGCAGCGCAACCCGACGACGTCTCCAGGCCCTCGTTTCCGCGACAGTCAACGATCAATGGAGCAGCGAAGCCCGACGACTTCTCGGGCCCTGTTCGCCGATGCAGCCGAGGTATCGGCGCTGCGCGACGTCGTCTTCCGGAACCGGATCGACCAGGCCGCCCCCCAGGTCTTCCGCGAAACCTACGACGAATGATGCGCGGCGATCACCGAGACGCCGCTGCGAGCGAGCAAGACCGAAGCTCTCCTGCGGAGTCGAGGCTGGAAGGTCTCCTCACTCGGAGGCTGGGGCGGGGGCAACGTCGGGACCGCTCGCTTGTCGAAGCCGCAGATCGGATGCTCGGTCGAGATCGGCATCGAGATACCGCCCCTCGACTCCGCTGGACCGCGGGGCACCGGGAGCTGGTGTCTCGTCACCGAACTGACGGTCGACACCGGCGCTCGGCCGGCTGACGACGCTGTCCGACGGATCTTCGTTTCCGAGGCGCTATGCGACCTCGAACTGGCGATCGTCGCCGCTTCGCCCACTGCGCAAGACGCCAAGGACCCGGCGTGCCCGTTCCATGCCGTCACCCTCGCCGCGTGCGCAGAGCCCCTCCGAGGAACGGGACGGATGCGTCGGCTCGTGCTGGAGTGGCTGCTCGCCGGGGAGATGCGGGACGACCGAGCTTCTTCTTCGCTGTCCGCTCGATACTCGGCTGATCGCCGGCCACCGCGGCGCGCGTGCGGTTACGGAACGGCGAGCCCCGACGTCTCGTCGATGTCGTCGTCGAGAGCGACCATGCATTCGTCGAAGCGGCCCTGGACGTCGAGCCACCACGAACCGATCTTCTGTGCCATGCGCGCGGCCTATCCCGCCACCGGCGCGCCCAAACCTCTCGGCGTGAGGAGCGAACAGATCGTTGCGCTCCGCTGGTTCGGGGAGATTGCGCCCGCCGGAATCCCCAGAGGGTTCGGGCGCGTCCGGCGGGGGAAAGACCGCGTTGTGCCGGTCATCGGTCGACGCACACCTCCGCTCTGCAGGTGGCCGGCACACCAGCCGCCGGAGCCGCAGAGCGAGCTGTCGCACTAGTGTCGCCGACGTGCAGCTCACCACCGACGACCGACTCGACATCATGGAACTCCCGGGGCGCTACGCCGATGCGCTCGACCAGCTCCACCCCGAGGAGTTGCGCGATGTCTTCACCGACGACGCTGTCTGGGAGATGATCGGCGGTATCCGCCTCGAGGGTATGGACGCGATCATGGAGTTCATGGGCCGCCCCGACGTGCATCCCGGCGCGCACCTCATGACCAACGTCTACATCGCGTCGGTCGCAGATGACCCCGCCGGCGACGGCGTGGTCGTGCACCTGCGCTCGCGCGGCGTGTACCCCGTCGGGCCGTCGAACCCGCGTGAGCCCACCACGGTCTTCTACGGCCGCTACGACGACGACGTCGTGCGCACCGCCGGCGGGTGGCGCATCAGGCACCGCCGCTACCAGCACGGATCCTGACCCGGCGCGCCCGCGCCTGCCTCGTCGCTCCCGCTGCCGGTGGGGCTGCCGGCAGCGTCAGGTGCCGGGCGTGGCCTCGATCGTCGACGACGCACCGAAACCCGACGGGGTGCGGGCGGCCACCCGGAAGCGATACGTGAGGCCATCGGCCAGGTCGTCGATGACCACCGATCGACGGGTCGTGCGCTCGGACTGCCAGCGCAGATCGTCGACGAATCGGGTGATCCACCGAACGTGTGTCGCCACCCGTGCGTAGACACCCGGGAACGCCGGTCGTCCGCAACCCACACCGAAGCTGGAGACTCCGCTGAGAACCCACTGGTCGTTGCGCAGCAACGCCAGCGGCCCGCCGCTGTCGCCCTGACAGGTGTCGACGACGCCCGGATCGGCTGCGCAGATGTGTTCGGTCTCGTCATAGATGCTGCGGTAGCGGCCGCATGGCTCGCCCGGCCCCGCGAGCACCTCGACGGTCCCTCCCTGCAGGAATCGCGGGTACGAGGGTTCCTGCGTTCCGCCGGCAAGATCCGCGGCGGTCGATCCCCAACCCGACACCCATCCCTCCATACCGCTCGGGGTGACCCGACGGCGGTCCAGCGCGATGGGGTCGGTGAAGCGGACCGGCCTGGCGAGTTCGATCAGCGCCAGATCGACCCGCTCGCCGTCGAGCCAGTCGGGGTGCACGATGATCCGTTCGACGGCGATTCGGCGTCGCGGTCGTATCCGTTCGAGGTCGGTGACGCCGTCGCCGATGCGGATGTCGGCTGCGGCCACCGTCTCCCCTCGGTCGCTGACACAGTGCGCGGCGGTGAGGACCCATCGGGGGTGGATCACCGACCCACCGCAGAACTGGGCGTCGATGCCGGTTGCGCCGGTGAAGAGCAGGGCCACCTGCCAGGGTGCTTGCCGTAGGGCGATGGTCTCGCCCCCGACCACCCGGGCGACGGCGGGCCCGGCCGACGCCGCAGGGTGGGCGGCGACGACGCCGCGGTAGCGGACCCGGTAGTTGCGGATGTCATGGTCGGCGGCGTCGACCGGCGCCCGCCAACGCAGGGTCACGGCCCCTGCATCGGGTTCGGCCCGGAGCCTCCGGACTGCCTCGGGAGCGTCGGGATCCGCCGACGCAGGAACCACGGTCAGGGCGGCCATGGTCGAGGCGATCACGAGGAAGAGGCCGAGCCCGCGTCGCAGCCGGTGACGTAGTGGGACCCGAGGTGAGAAGGTGGGCGCATGCATGATGCGAAATCATGCACCATCCGCGGCCGCCGTACGGGTATCGGACCGACAGCGATGTCAGACTCTCGGCCGTGGATGACGACGCAGCGATCTCGACGGTCGGACGATGGCTGGAGACGACCTTCGGGGGAGAAGTCCTCGCGCTGACCCGCCAGCCCCGGTGGCGTCCCGTGTGGTTCGCCACGGTCGAGCGCGACGGGGCCCCGCACGAATTGTGCGTGCGCGGCGACCGCATCGACATGGATCTCACGTTCCCGCTCGCGCACGAGATGCGCTTCCAACAACTGCTGCACGACCATGGCGTAGCGGTTCCGGAGGTTCACGGCTGGATCGACGAGCCGGCCGCATACGTGATGGACCGGGTGCCTGGGCAGTACCACTTCGAAGGTACCGACGATGGCGACCGCCGCCGGGTCGTCGACGAGTACCTGCAGGCCCTGGCTGCGATGCACGCCCTACCCGTCGGGCCATTCGCCGAGACTGGCATCGCCCGGGCCGATACCCCCGAGGCATCGGGCACCGTCGGGCTCGACCGCTACATCACCAACTACCGGGCCCAGCAACGCCACCCCGATCCGTTCCTCGAGTTCGCGCTCGGCTGGATCGCTCGCAACCCGCCGCGCAGTCGCGGCCGAGAGGCGCCGGTGGTGTGGGACTCGGGCCAGTTCCATCACGACGGCGGTCACCTCGTCGCCATCTTGGACCTCGAGCTCGGTCACCTCGGCGACCCGATGATGGACCTCGCCGGTTGGCGTATGCGCGACAGCATCATGGGCTACGGCGACTTCGCCAGCCTCTACGACCGCTACGCGGACCTGACCGGCGAGCCGGTCGACCTCGATGCCGTCGAGTTGCACCACATCGTGTTCACGCTCTCCAACCAGCTGGCCTTCTCGCATGCGTTGCGCGATCCCGTGCCCGGCTCGGACCTCACCACCAACCTCCAGTGGTGCAACGAGACCAATCTCTATTTCACCGAGGCCCTCGCCGACCGCCTGGACGTCGAGCTCCCCCACGTCGAGATGCCAGATCCCGCTCGCACCCGGGTGAGCTCGGCGCACGCCCATCTGGTCGACACGCTGCGTGCGGTCGGCACCGACGCCGCCGACACCGGCAACGACGTGCTCGCCTATCGCACCCGCGGCGCTTTCCGGCTCGCAAGGCACCTCATGCGTGTCGACGAGATCGGCGATCAGCTCATCGAGGCCGACCTCGACGACCTGCACCAACTGCTCGGCCGCCGGCCCGCCGACTGGTTCGACGGCGAGGCCGACCTCGACCGCTTCGTCCGCGCCGACGCCGATCAGGGCCGCCACGACGAGGCGCTGCTGGTCCTGTTCCACCGCCGCAACCTGCGGGCCCAGATGCTCAACGGCCCGGCCGGATCGGCGATGGCTGCGCACATCCCGATCCAGCGCTTCCGGCGCTCCTGAGGGGTCGCTTCGCCTCGCTTGCGAGGCGCCGAGCCGCAGCGTCTCGCGGCAGCACGGGCGCCGTCGTGTGGGAGAGTGGTCCGAGCCCGGCTATCGGTCGGGCACCGAGGAGCCACCATGGCAGGCAAGGACAAGGGCGGCAGAGCCGCCAAGACCGCCGCTTCCAAGACACCCAAAGAGAAGCGTCAGGCGAAGAAGGACAAGAAGTCCAAGTCGGGCACGAGCATCCTCTAGCGGGCTCGGTAGCGGCCGCCCGCAGGCCGCTCGTGCTCTCCTCACTGCCAGCGCTGTGCGTGTGCGTCCTCGACGGCACGCGGGCACGGTGCGCGCCGCCTCCTCTGGCCCGGCCACACCCGGATCGACAGCCGCTCATGTCTGCGCCCGCCGCGCCGATGGACGGGGCGGCGGCCGTGGTGACGGTTCGCCGAGCGACCCGCAGAGGAGCACGAGACCATGCCCCCGCCATCGCCCCCCGCCGCCAAGCACCGCCGGGTGGCGTTGGCGTGCGCGGCAGCCGCTGCCCTCGTAGTCCTGATCTCCGCCTTCGGACCGCCCCTGGTCGCTCCCGCCGGTGCGGACGGCAACGAGGCCCCCGGCGCGCCCCTCGCGTTCCGTTCGATCACCGCCGGTGGGGGCCACACCTGTGCCATCGACGACGACGGCGAAGTCCGCTGTTGGGGAGCCAACGCATTCGGTGAACTCGGTTACGGAGACACCGACGACGTCGGTGATGGCCTCGACGAGATGGGCCGCAACATGCGCCTCGTCGACGTCGGTCCAGGCCTGACCGCCACCGCCATCGCGGCCGGAGACGATCACACGTGCGCGCTCCTCGACGACGGCAGCGTCAAGTGCTGGGGCAACAACGGCCGCGGCCGGCTCGGCATCGGCGACACGTTCCACCGTGGCGATCAAGTCGGGGAGATGGGCGCCGATCTCCTGCCGGTCGACCTCGGCCCCGACCGGACCGCCACGGCCATCACGGCCGGCGGTGTCCACACGTGCGCGCTCCTCGACGACGGCAGCGTCAAGTGCTGGGGCAACAACGCCAGCGGTCAGCTGGGCTACGGCGACACCCTCCACCGTGGCGACGCTCCCGGTGAGATGGGCGCCAATCTCCTGCCGGTCGATCTCGGCCCCGACCGGACCGCCACCGCCATCGCAGCTGGGATCGCTCACACGTGCGCGCTCCTCGACGACGGCAGCCTCAAGTGCTGGGGCGACAACCTCTACGGTCAGCTCGGCTACGGCGACACGTTCCACCGTGGCGATCAAGTCGGTGAGATGGGCGACGGTCTCGCGCCGGTCGACCTCGGCCCCGGTCGGACCGCCACTGCCATCACCGCCGGTGTCTTCTTCACCTGTGCCCTGCTCGATGACGCCACGACCAAGTGTTGGGGCCGTAACACCACCGGTCAGCTGGGCGCCGGCGACGTCGAGCACCGCGGCGATCAAACCGGGGAGATGGGTGACGCCCTCCTGCCGGTCGACCTCGGCGGCGATCGCAGCGTTGCCGCCATCACCGCCGGGGGGAATCACGCGTGCGCGTTGCTCGACGATGGGTCCCTCAGGTGCTGGGGAGGCAACAGCAACGGCCAGCTCGGCTATGGCGACATCGATAGCCGAGGCGACGCCGGAGGGGAGATGGGCGACGCCCTCCCTGCGGTCGACATCCCGCTGCTCGCCCGTGCTGTGACACCTCCACCGACCCCGACGCCCGATCCGACACCCGATCCGACCCCGACGGTCGCGCCCGACCCCACCCCGGTCGCGGAGCCTGCTCCGGTGCCGCTGTGTCGGGGCCGTGAGGCGACCATCGTGGGTGGCCCGAACCGCAAGCGCATCGTGGGCACCCGCGGCGACGACGTGATCGTCACCCGCAACCGTGGTGGCGTGACGATCATCGGCCGCGGTGGCAACGACATCATCTGTGGCAGTCCGGGACGCGACACGATCCGTGGCGGACCGGGCAACGATCGCATCTTCGGCCTCGGAGGCAACGACCGCATCTTCGCCAACGCGGGCCGCGACGTCCTCCACGGCGGACCGGGCCGCGATCTGCTCCATGGCGGCCCGGGCCGCGACACCTGCAACGGCGGTCCCGGACGTGACCGCGCCCGCGCCTGTGAGACGACGAGACGGGTTCGCTGACCTCTCCGGTCCTCGACCCGAGCCGGGCCGAGCCGGTCCGGCACACCGACGCACGGTGACCGCCGTCACGCGCCCGGCGTGAGTGGCAGACTTCGCCCGACAGCGATCGGCGAAGGACCCACGATGAACGACTTTCCGGCACACCCCGACGAGATCACCGCGCAATGGCTCACCTCGATGCTGCGGGGCGCCGGCGACCTCGACAGCGCCACCGAGGTCGTCGGCTTCGAGACCGAGGTGATCGGCGAGGGCATCAGCCTGCTCGGCCTCGTCGTACGTGTCGCCCTCGAGTACAGCGGCGCCGGCGCGAGCGCACCCGACACGGTGGTCATCAAGTTCGCCACGCCGGTCGAGGTCAACCGGGCCGTCGCGATGAACACCAACATGTACGGCCGCGAGATCGACTTCTTCGACAACATCGCGCCGCAGATCGAGATGCCGCTCCCGCGTTGCTACTTCGCCGCGATCGACCCGGCCACCGGCGACAACGCCGTCGTCCTCGAAGATCTCAAGGCCTACCGCGCCGGCGACCAGATCCTCGGCATCGACGCCGAAGAGGCGAAGGCGATCATCGATTCGTTCACGCCGCTCACCGCCGGGTTCTGGGGCCGGACCGACCAGCCGCTGCTCGCCGACACGATGCGCATCGACGCGAGCTATGTGGATTCGTTCGTCCCGAGCGTCGACATGACCTGGGAGCGATGCCGCGAGCTGTTCCCGCACGCCATCACGCCCGACGTCCTCGAGGCACTGCCCCGGTTCGTCGACTCGCTGCGAGACCTGCACCGGATGATGGGGGAGCGCACCCAGACGCTCGTCCACGGCGACGTCCGGCTCGACAACGTGATGTTCGCCCAGCAGGCCGATCAGCACCCCATCGTGCTCATCGACTGGCAGGCGATCATGATCTCGAACCCGATGCAGGACCTCGCGTACATGCTGAGCCAGAGCATGGACACCGACATCCGCCGCCAGTGCGAGGAGGAGCTCATCGCGTACTACCGCGATGCACTCACGGCGTCGGGTGTCGAGGGCTACACGCTGGAGCAGGCCCGCGACGACTACGACATCGCCGTGCTGTGGATCATGGCCTACCCCATCATCATCGGTGGCTTCTGCGACACCGACCAGGAGCGGGCCGTCACGCTGGCGGAGCTGGTCCTGGCGCGCTCGTCCCAGACCGTCACCGACCGGAACCTGCTGGCCCGCCTGCCCTGACCTGCGCCATCGGAACCTGCCCGGGTGCGATCCACGTCGGCCACTGCTCGGCGGCGCTGCCATTGAGGACCGTTCGGTTCGGTGCGACAATCGCACCGTGAACGCCGACGCCACTCCCGCCGAAGAAGACCTCCCACTCATCATCTCGGTCGATGATCACGTCATGGAACCCAAGGACCTCTGGCAGCGCGAGCTGCCGGCGTCCCTTCGCGACCGCGGCCCGCGGGTCGTGCAGGACAAGATCCGCCTCGAGTTCTCCGGCGGTCACTACGGCTTCACCCGTGGCGCCGACGACGGACAGCTGTGCGACGTGTGGCTCTTCGAGGACGCCGTCGTCCCCACGGGCCTGCTCCACGGCCCGGCCGGCATCCCCCGCGAAGAGCAGCGCAACGTCGCCGCGGTCTACGAGGACTTCCGCCCCGGCACCTACGACCAGGCGGCCCGCCTCGAGGACATGACGCTCAACCATGTCGAGGCGGCCATCAACTACCCCAACATCTTTCCCCGCTTCGCCGGGCAGGGTTTCCTCGAGCGCGACGACAAGGAGCTGGCGCTCGCGTGCCTGCAGATCTACAACGACTGGATCATCGACGACTGGTGCGCCGGCGCCGGCGCCGGTCGGCTCATCCCCCTCACGCTGATCCCGCTGTGGGACCCGGCGCTCGCCGCGGCCGAGGTGCGCCGCTGCGCCGACAAGGGCAGCTACGCCATCGCGTTCTCCGAGAACCCCTCCAAGCTCGGCTGCGCCACCATGTACTCCGGCGAGTGGGACGTGTTGTGGGACGCCTGCCAGGAGACCGACACCACCGTGTCGATGCACATCGGATCGTCGTCGTCCATGCCCACCACCTCGCCCGACGCACCGCTGGCCGCATCGATGTCGCTCTACGCCCAGAACGCCGAGGCGTCGCTGGTCGACTGGGTGTTCTCGGGTTCGTTGGCCCGCTTCCCCGGGATCAAGATCGCGTTCGCCGAGAGCCAGGTCGGCTGGATGCCGTTCCAGCTCGAGCGCATGGACTCGGTCTACCGCGAAGGTCGTGGCGGTGTCGGCGGCGACGGCCTGCTCCCCAGCGAGATCGTGAAGGGCCGCGTGTACGGCTGCATCTTCGACGACCTCGTCGGACTGAAGCAGCGCGACGACGTCGGCATCGATCAGATCCTGTTCGAGACCGACTACCCGCACTCCGACGGGACCTTCCCGCACTCGCGCAAGGTCGCGCACGACATGTTCGCCGCGGTCGGCATGAACGCCACAGACTGCGCCAAGGTGCTGCGCGGCAACGCCATCGAGGCCTACGGCCTGCACCGCTTCGGCATCACGAGCTGAGGCGGCCATGACCGGAGCCAGCCCACGCATCGACGGCGCCGAGCACAGCATCATCGCTCCCGGTGGCGACAACGACGTGCCCTGGATCGCGGTGCGCAGCCAACGCAACCCCGATGGGTCGGAGTCCCACGTGTGGGAACGTTGGGTCGCCTTCTCGGTCGAGCCCCTGTACCTCGCGCTGTTCGCCCGCTGGGACCCGGGCATGATCGTCCGCCGCCACGGCCACTACAGCCCCCACGTCCTCACCGTGCTGTCGGGCGAGTTCACCTGCGGCGACGTCCGCTGTGGCCCCGGCACCCACATCGAGCTGCCGTTCGGGGCAGCCTTCGGACCATTCGTCGCCGGCCCGGAGGGCGTCGAGCTCTACGAGGTCATGATGGGCGACCCCCGCTCGTGGAGCGACGAGCCCGAGGTCATGGCCGCCATCCTCGAAGCCCGCGGCGTCGAGCAGCTGCCCGACCCTCCGATCGAGTTGCCGGCCGGCCTCGAAGACCTGCGCGCCGTCTTCAGCGCGGGCGAGGCACGAGCGGCTTCGGCCGACTGAGCGAAGCCGCTCCTCGGGCTCCAGCGCGGGGCGTGTCGTCGTCGGCCCCTCGCATTCACCTGTCGGGAGCGGTCGGTCACCTCCGGGGTGAACGGGAAGCGAATTCTGGTTTCGGGCTCGTGAAAGGGGGTCTTCGTGCCCTGTCGCGGTCCGGTCAGGTTGCTAGGAACTCTGGTGACGAACCGACCACCGCTCCGGAGCCGACGATGCCGCTGCACGTGCTCATCGCCACCGCCGAATTCGACCCGCTGGTGAAGGTCGGCGGCC
Source organism: Acidimicrobiales bacterium (assembly GCA_046290435.1). Classification (GTDB taxonomy): domain Bacteria; phylum Actinomycetota; class Acidimicrobiia; order Acidimicrobiales; family UBA8592; genus CAVQUE01. The sequence goes on along the minus strand of JBKAGO010000038.1, from coordinate 112,846 downwards.
TGGGCGAGGCCGTCAGCGGCCTCGCGTCCGCGCTGTGTGATCTCGGCGTGCAGGTGACGATCGTCGTGCCCGACTATCCCGTCGACTTCGCGCACGACGCCAGCTGGCAGATCGACATCGCCGACTGGGCCGGCGGCGTCGCCCGGGTGCGCTCGGCGCACCGCCCCGGCACGGGAGACATCCACGCGATCTCCGTCGAGGGCATCGAACGGCCCGGACCCTACGTCGACCCGGCCACCGGCCAGGGTTGGTCCGACAACGACCGACGGTTCGCCCACTTCTCGGTGGCAGTGGCCGCGATGGCGCGACGCATCGACCCCGACGTCGTTCATCTCAACGACTGGCACACAGCGATGGCAGCCGCATGGTTGCCACCACATCGCTGTGTGCTCGGGGTCCACAACCTCGCGCATCAGGGGTGGTGCGACCCCGGGTGGCTCGCCGTCCTCGGCGGGCAGGCCGCGGCGTTCGCCCACCATGGGGCGTGCAACCCCTTGGCGGGCGCCATCCGGCTCTGCAGCCGCGTCGTCGCCGTGAGCCCGGGCCACGCCGCCGAGATCGTTCGTCCAGGCGGCGGCTTCGGGCTCGAACGTGACCTGGCCCAGCGCGGCGACCGCCTCGTCGGCATCCGCAACGGCATCGACATGGCGCGCTGGAACCCCGCGGTCGATCCGCTCCTGCCGGTGAACTTCTCGCTCAAGGACCTCTCCGGCAAGGAGCTGTGCCGCAAGGAACTGCTCCACGAGGTCGACCTCGATCACGACGCCGGACCCGTCATAGCGGTCGTCAGCCGGTTCGTGCACCAGAAGGGCATCGATCTGGTGTGCAACCTGTTGCCCTTCCTCGCCGGGGCACCAGCCTCGCTGGTGATGCACGGCTCGGGCGATCCCTCGCTCATCGCCGCAGCCGAGCAGGCGTCCGCAGCGTGGCCTGGGGAGGTCCGGTTCCTTCCCGGCTACGACGAGGACTTCGCCCATCTCCTGGTCGCAGGGAGCGATCTGTTGCTGATGCCCAGCCGCTTCGAGCCCTGCGGTCTCACCCAGATGCAGGCCATGGCGTGCGGCACCCTGCCAGTGGTGACCGCTGTGGGCGGGCTGGCCGACACCGTGGTCGACGGAGATCGCAGCAGCGGTCGCGGCACCGGGTTCGTCGCGCTGCACGCCGAGACCGCATCGGTGGTCGACGCGATGCACCGGGCTGTGCGCGGCTGGCGCAACCCTCGCCGCCGCCTGGCGATGCAGCGGCGGGCGATGAACCACGACTGGTCCTGGCGCGTCCCGGGCGAGCAGTACCTGGGCATCTACCGGGCCGTCCACGCCGGCGTCCGCGTGCGAGCGGTCGATCGACCTGGCCTGTAACGCCCGTCGGTGAGCGACGTCCGGTGACGATATGTGGCGCGCCCGTTCCCGAGACCAGACCCATTTCGTGCCCGTCCCGTCGTGGGTTAGTGTCGGACCGCTATCGCGGGGAGCGGGGTCGAAATGAGTGATCAGACGCGGCACTACGGTGCCATCGGGGGCCAGCAGGCGCCCGCTGGAGGTGGGGGAGGCGATCTCACCGATCACCTCATCAACACGTCGGTGTGGACCGATGCCGACCTGGCCAACGCCGGGATCCCGGTGCAGGACATCGCCATCGTGTCGATCGGCGGAGGGCTCGGGTCGCTTGCCCTGGTCGAGTTCCTCCGATCGGCGGGTATGTCCACCGATCGCATCAGGGTGCTCGGCGACAACGCCATCCCCTACGCGACCTATGAGTACCTCGCACGCAACTCCCAGATCCCTCGTCACGAGCGGCTGCGCTCGGACTCGGGATCGGTCATGGACAACATCTGGGGCTTCCCGAGCTACGCGGTGCGCGAAGCGGTGCAGGACAAATCCTTCAAGCCGCTGTGGAACGTGGCCACCGAGCCGATCCTCACCGACTACTACACGCCCAAGGCGGGCCAGGTCTACGAGTCGGTCGAGCGTGAGATCGCCCGTCTCGGCTGGAACGAGATGCTGCGGCTCGGGTACGCCCGCATGGTCCGCAAGCGTGCCGGCGGCGGCTACTTCGTCGTTCAGACGCCCGAACCGCGAGGGACCGGGCCCAAGCGGGTGGCGTACCGGACCAACTTCGTACACATCGCCATCGGCTATCCCGGAGTGGCCTTCCTGCCCGATCTGCAGGAGTACCGGGAGCGGACCGGGGACTACACCCGGGTCGTGAACTCATACGAGCCCCACGACCACGTGTACGAGGAGTGTCAGCGGCGTCCGTGCACCGTGCTCGTTCGTGGCAACGGCATCGTTGGTTCACGGATCCTGCAGCGCCTCATCGACGACATCGACGCCGGTGCGCAGACCCGCATCGTGCATCTCTTCCGCAACTACGTCGACGGCCCACAGGGAGACAAGGCGACCTTCCGTCGACCGGGAGCCAACGGGTTCGCCTACCAGGGCTTCAACTTCGCCAAGGCCGCCTGGGGCGGACAGCTCCGCTTCAAGATGGAACAGCTCGAAGGCGACGAGCGGGCCCGCTTTCTCGACAGCATGGGCGGCACCAACACCGCACCCAGACGCTCGTGGAAGGAACAGATCATCCGAGGGCGCCGCGACGGCTTCTACTCCCAGGCCATCGGCGAGGTCGAGTCCGTCGATCCGTCGCCCGATGGCAGCGGCATCACCACCACCATCCGGTCCAAGGCCGGCGACATCCACAGCATCGATGCGCAGTTCATCATCGACGGCACCGGCTTGCTGGCACGGCTGGAAGACCATCGCCTGATGGCGGACCTGTTGACCCACAGCGGTGTCGGCAAGAACCCCAAGGGCCGCCTCGATGTCGAGCGCCACTTCGAGATCCGCGGCACCGCCAATGGCGAGGGCCGTATGTACGCCTCGGGAGCCATGACGCTCGGCGGCTACTACGCAGGCGTGGACAGCTTCCTCGGCCTCCAGTACGCCGCGCTGCGTATCGCAGATGATCTCGCCGCCCAGGGGCTGTGCAAGAAGATCGGGACCGCCCGGTCGGTATCGCAATGGTGGAAGTGGATGAGGAACAAGACGCCATGACCCCGACACTGCTCGGCCGTATCCAGACCCGGCTCTTCCTGCTCGCCACGGTGGGCGTCGTGTGGATGCTGATCATCAGCCCCATCGTGCTGCCCCTGACGCCCGACGGCGTCGAGCTGGGTGACGTCTACTCCCTCGGCTATGCGGCGCTCGTCCTCGTCGCCGTGATCGGCATCGTCTGGGAGTTCATCTACCACGGCCTCCAACAGTTCCGGTGGGAGAAGGACTGGCCGACCCTGTTCGGTCTGCTCACCGGCATCAACGAGGGCATCGTCGTCTACCTCGTCCTCCGGGCGGGCCTGCCCTGGGACGTCGGCGATGTCCCGGGTGTCGCCTTCGTCATCATGTTCGCCACCACCTGGATCCTCGTCTGGCTGGTGGCCAACGGCCCAATGCGCGTCCTCAGCCTGCGGTGGCGCTTCCGAGGAGGTCGACTCCTGTGACTCGCGATGACGGCGAACGGGCACATGACCCGGGCCGCCCCGAAACGCCGGACTTCTCGGCGATCGTCGATGCCGGGAGGTCGCATCGCACGGCGACGGCGAAGACCCGTGCCCGTCGAGCGCTGGGGATCTCCTTCACGGTTCTGATCGTCTGGCTGATCTTCGTGACCGCACGTGGCCATTGGGGCCGAGTGGGCGAGCAATGGGCTTCTGCGCTGACGATGGTGTTCGGCAGCTTCGTGGCGGGGTCGACCCCCCAGGGCGGGGGCGCGGTCGCATTCCCCGTCTTCACCAAGGTGCTCGACATCGACACGCCGGTGGCGCGATCGTTCTCGTTGTGCATCCAGACCGTGGGTATGGTCGCGGCGGCACTCTCGATCATTGTGAACAAGCGAACGGTCGAGTGGCGGGCGATCGGAATCGCCGTTCCCGCAGCCTTCGTCGGATTCCTCGTGAGTGCGTTGTTGCTCGGGCGTGGCGACGTGCCGTTCTGGCCCGTTCGCCTGCCGGGTCCCTATGTCAAGGTCACGTTCACCCTGCTCGTCGCAGCGATGGCAGTCATCGTCTATCTCGGCTACCGGGTGCAGTTGCTCGAGCGCATCGAACGGCTGTCGATATCGGGCCCACGGGTGGTGGGCGCCATCGCACTCGCCGGGCTGTTCGGTGGCGTGGCCTCATCGCTCACCGGTTCCGGCGCCGACGTCATCGGGTACCTGGCGATCGTTGTGATCATCGGCATCACGCCGCGCGTCGGGGTGCCGACGAGCGTGATCATCATGGCGAGCATCTCGGTCCTCGGCTTCGTGCTCTACGGCTTGATCGACGGTCAACTCGACATCACGATCACCGACGGCCTCGTGACCGCCATCGGAGGCGAATCGGTGACGGTTGCGGCGGACGGCACCGCCGTGTTCGGCGCCGGTCCAGGCCTCGATGCAGGTCGCTACGACCTCTTCGGCCTCTGGCTCGCCGCAGCACCGGTGGTCGCGTTCGGTGCGCCGCTCGGATCGTGGGTCAGTTCCCTGGCCACCGACCGCCAGCTCGTCCGGTTCGTCATCGCGTTGGCGCTGCTCGAGACGATCAGCACCGTCGTCTTCCTCGAGGGCCTCATCATCGATCCCGACCCCGCCCTCATCGTCTATTCGATCGTCGGGGCCATCGTCGTCATCTCCGGCCTGTGGGCCTGCAAGGAATACCGACGCCAACTGCTGGGACTGCCGCCGGTCGATCTGTCCCAGCCCTTCACTCGGAGCCGGCTCGACGCCGGTCCCGAGTTCCGTGAGCAACTCGACCAGGGCCGCCGCCCAGAGGAGAAGACGTGAGCTGGATAGCGGACTACGAGCTCGTCGACGTCATCGGGCGGGGCAACCACGGCGTCTTCCACCGGGCTCGCCCGCCCCAGCGCCTGGGTCTCGACGCCGAGTTCGTCGCCCTCAAGCTGCTCGAGCACAACGCCACCGACGCAGACTTCACGCGTCTGGCCACCGAGCTCCAGGTCTTCTCGTCGGTGCAGTCGCCCCACCTCGTCACGCTCTACGACGCGGGCCAGCAGGACGGTCGGTTGTTCTACGTGATGCGCTTCTACCCCCAGCAGTCGCTGGGGCACAACGGCGGTCTCGACGCCGCGACCGTCATCCGGGCCGTCGCCGACGCTGCCCGCGGCGCCCATGCGCTGCACGAGGTCGGCGTCGTGCACCGTGACATCAAGCCGGAGAACATCATGCTCGAGGACGGACGCGGGTATCTGGCCGATCTCGGCCTGGCCCAGGTGTGGGCGCCCGGGATGACCACCACCGGTGTCGGGCCCATTGGTTCGATCGAGTTCATGGAGCCCGACATCGTCTACGGCGAGCGCGCCATGCGGACCTCCGATGTCTGGTCCCTGGCGATCACGCTCCATGTGGGGCTGACCGGAGCCGGGTGCTACGGCGAGATCCCGCAGGGGTCGGTGCTCGACGCGTTCCGCCATGTCCTGCACACCGATCCCGTCATCAGCGACGATGTCGCACCGGCGGTGCGGGCGGTCATCGAACGGGCGCTCGCGCCCCAACGAGGCCAGCGGCACCCGTCGGCGCTGGCGTTCGCCGAAGAGCTCGAGCAGGCAGGAGGTCTGATCTGATGACAGCCGAATCCACCCGCATCGGGATCGTTGCCGGCGACGGCGCGGTCCTGCGTCGCGGCGACACCATCGTGCTGCTCGGATCGCCCACCGGAGAGGTCGTCGCCGAGACCGCGACGTTGCTCGCCACCGACGCCCGCGAGGAACGCATCCGCGGCCTCGCAGGCATGTTCCTCCGGCGCGCTCTGGACGCGGCTGCGGTCGTCGACTTCTTCCCCGGTGGTGCCGATGCCTTCGCCGTGGGCGCCGTCGACGTCGTCGTGTCCGGTCGGGCGCAGTCTGCGGCGGGATCGATCATGGGTCTGTCGGGCCGCTACATGGCCGACGATCTCACGGCAATCGTGTTGTCCGGAACGCCCGACGCCACCGTGCCGGGTTGGGTGTCGTTCGACGGTGGCGCCGTGGAGGGTGCCGGCATCGTCGTCGCCGGCGCCGGCAACGGCGCTGCATCACCGGGCGCCGCCGCAGATCCCGTGTCGGTCGACGAGGCGCCGGACGACGCTGCCGCTGGCGACGTCGAGCCCGAGGCGACGCCCGCGCCCCCCATCCCCGCGCCGCAGGTCGATGTCGCTCCTGCCCCGGCCGAGCCCGAGCCCGTCGTTGCGACGCCGGCGGTGGTCCCACCCCCACCCGAGCCGGCTCCCGCTGCCGAGCCGGCCCCCGTGCCGCCGCCTGCGGATGCTGCGCCGCCACCGCCGCCGCCTGCGGATGCTGCGCCGCCACCGCCGCCGCCTGCGGATGCTGCGCCGCCACCGCCGCCGCCGCGGATCTGCGCCGCCACCGCCGCCGCCTGCGGCGCGCCACCGCCGCCGGCCGCCACCTCCGCCCCGCGGACCCCACCGCCCCGCCTGCTGCTGCGGTGCCGGCACCGCCCTTCGCCGAGCCGGCAGCCGCACCGCCACCGCCCCCACCCGCTGCGCAGGTGCCGCCGCCACCCCCGCCGCCGGTCGCCGCACCGCCGCCTCCACCACCCGTGGCGGCGTCGGCCGCGCCGCCTCCACCGCCGCCCGGGGCCGCACCCGGCGCCGACGGCCCGGTCTCGCCCGACCGATACCAGCTCATCTCGCTCACGGGTCCGGTCGATCTCTCCGGCCGGACGCCGATCCCCGAGATGCCGGCAGAGCCGCCGGCTCCCGATGCCGCACCGGTCACCCCCACCGACGACATGCCGCCCTATGCGCAACCGGTCAAGGTCCTGGGTGTGCTGTCTCCCCGCGGGTTCTTCAACCATCCCGAGGCCCGGTTCTGCAGCCGCACCGGGGTGAAGATGGGTGCCAGCGAGACCAAGGTGCTCGTCCAGGGCGATCGTCCCCCGCTGGGGGTGTTGACCTTCGACGACGGCTCCACCTACTCGATGCAGTGGACCACCGTCGCCGGTCGGGATCCGCGGATCGACGACCTGGTCGACAGCGAGCAGGCGGCCCCGCTGACGCTCACCGACGACGAGCTCAAGATCTCCCGACGCCACATCTTGTTGGAGATGCGCGACTGGGACGTGCTCATCAGCGATCTCGACACCGCCAACGGCACGTACCTGCGCGAAGGGCCCGGCCAGACCCCGCGCCGCCTGGCCAGCGGCGAGAAGGTCGTCATGTCCAACGGCGCCGAGGTCTTCCTCGGCGATCGGTCCTTCACCTACCACGAGCATCACGTCCGCTGAGATCGGCCGGGCGTCGCACCGGCTCGAAAGGCACATCCGATGGAACACGCCGACCTCTACGAGTCCGCTCTCGAACGTCTCCACCAGATCGCCGAGCGCGCCGATCTGCACGACGAGGTCCTCGAGGTGCTGCGCCATCCCAAGGCCGCGCTCGAGGTCGCCGTACCGGTGCGGCGCGACGACGGCTCGCTGTCGGTGTTCACCGGTTACCGGGTACGGCACAACGATCTGCGCGGCCCCACCAAGGGCGGGATCCGCTACCACCCCCAGGTCGACCTCTCCGAGGTGAAGGCGCTGGCGTTGTGGATGACCCTCAAGTGTGCAGTGGTCGGCATTCCCTACGGCGGCGGCAAGGGCGGCGTCACCGTCGATCCCAAGTCGCTGTCACGCCTCGAGCTCGAACGTCTGAGCCGCAGCTTCGTCGACCGCATCGCCGACCACATCGGTCCCGAGCTCGACATCCCCGCGCCCGACGTCTACACGAACGCCATGGTCATGGGCTGGATGACCGACGAGTACGCCAAGATCACCCGGCGCCACGAACCCGGCGTGTTCACCGGCAAACCCATCGCCCTGGGGGGCAGCCTCGGGCGTGACGACGCCACGGGTCGCGGGGCCTACCACTGCGTCAAGGTGCTGGAGGAGCGCAACGGCTGGGACCCCTCGACGATGACGGTCGCCGTGCAGGGGTTCGGCAACGGCGGCCAGCACATCGCGTTGCTGCTGCACGCCGATGGCTACCGGGTGGTCGCCGTCAGCGATTCCCAGGGCGGCATCCACCGCCCCGAGGGCTTCGACGTCCCGAGCATCGTGCATGCCAAGAACGACAGCCGTCGCCTGCAGGCCGTGTACTGCGAGGGCACGGTGTGCGAGATGGTCGACGCCGAACAGATCACCAACGACGAACTCCTCGAACTCGACGTCGACATCCTGGTGCCGGCCGCGCTCGAGAACCAGATCCACGCGGACAACGCCGCCCGGGTGCGGGCCCGCACCGTGGTGGAGGTCGCGAACGGCCCCGTCACCCCCGATGGCGATGCGATCCTCGACGAACGAGGCATCGCGCTCGTGCCCGACATCCTGGCCAACGCGGGCGGTGTCACCGTCTCGTACTTCGAGTGGGTCCAGAACCGCAACGGGTTCGCCTGGACCCTCGACGAGGTCCACCACCGCCTCGCCGAGATCATGCGCCGCGAGGCCAAGGCCGTCTTCGACCTCGCCGACGAGCGCAGCTTCAGCTATCGGGAAGCCGCCTATGTGCACGCCCTCGCCCGCCTCGCCGACGCAGTGCACGCCAAGGGAACCAGCGACTACTTCGCCGGCTGACGCGGGCGGGCTCCGACCAGGAGCCCTCGGCTCCTACGAAACGGTCAGGGTCGAATCCGTGTCGATGTCGGCGCCCTCGGTGTCCTCGATGAGCAGGGCGCCGTCGCAGTCGATCACCCGGCCGTCGTAGCGCCCCGACGCCAACACGACGTCGAAGGTCCCGCCGGGCGGGATCGGGGCTGCGATGCGGTTGAGGCCGAAGGTGATCGTCCCGCTCGGGGCGAACTGCACCACACACAGCGCCGTGTCCGTCGCGTTCAGCACGGTCAGGGTGATGGGCGTGCGGTTGCCGCCGACGTAGATCCCGTCGGCGAAGACGGGCTCGTCGTCCACGAACCAGCCCACCTCGTAGATCCCGCCGGCCAGGCCGGCATCGTTGGTGATGCACGAGAAGAACCCGCCGGTCTCCTGGCCCTCGTTGACGCCGACGAAACCGGCATCCGGTTCCGGGGTCCCGTCGATCAACCACACGATCTCGACCGGCGCTCCGGGCGGGACCGCCTCGAAGTCCCAGCTGAGGCAGAGCTGGGGCACGCCGGCCTGTACCACCGTGACCGGTGCGTCCGGGATGCCATCGGTGGTCGACAGGCTCCACACGCCGTCGGTGGCGACGGGGCGTTCGGCGGCCATGGGCTCGGCGACCATCGGCTCCGCCGGCTGAATGGGGGTCGCCGTGGCCGCTGCGGTCAGGACGTCCTCGGCGAGGTTGACGGGACGGATGCCGTTGATGAACCCGCCGACGGGGACGCAGTTGTCGGTCTGGTCGATGCGGCCGTCGCCGTTGGTGTCGTTGACGACACGGCAGTCGGTGATGAGACCGTCGCCAGTGCCGACGATGGTGGGAATGCCGACCAGGAAGCCCTCCCCATCGACGGCGAGGCCGCCGCTGTTACCACCGGAGATGGTGGCGTCGGTCTTCAGCCAGCTGCGGTCGCCGATGCCGGGCACCGACACGAAGCCCGAGATGGTGCCCTCGGTGAAGGTGATCGTCTCGCCGCCGATGCCGGGATAGCCGATGACCCGCAGGCGATCGCCCAGCGAGAGCGTGTCGGAGTCGCCGATTTCGACGACCGGGAACTCCTGCGTGACCGGCTCGCCGTCGAGCGTGCGAGCGATACGGATGACGGCGAGGTCGAGCTCGGCGTCGTCGACCAACAGCTCGGCCTCGAACGCCAGCACGGGGGGCTGTTCGGGGCGATCGGTGATGGCGACGCCGATGCGGTCGTGCGGGCAGAACGGCGACTGCGCGATGACGTGGCTGTTGGTCAGGACGGTGCCGTCGGCTTCGACGATGGTGCCGCTGCCGGTGCAGGTGATCTGGTCGCCCAGGAGCAACTGGACCTGCACGACCGACCGGGCGAGATCGTCGACGCTGGGGGCCACGCGTGGCTCCAACGTCGGTTCGGCGGTGGGCTCCGGCGTCGGTGAGGGCTCCGTGGTGGGCTCGGGATCGGCGGGGGCGTCGTCGCTGCCGTCGTCCTCGTCGCTGCGGTCCGCTGCGTCGTCATCGCCGCTGTCGTCGGCTCCCGCCGCCGTGGTCACGTCCTGATCGTCCGCGCCGGTGAAGGCCACGACGGCCACCACCAGCCCGATCAGCACCACGATCGCGGCGGCGATCGCCACGGGATTCCACGGCTCGGGGCCCGAGGCTGACGCCGCCGTGCCCGCCGAATCCGTTCCGCCCTGAGGCTGATGCCCCCCGGGTTCGATGCGCCGGGTGGGATCCGGTCCGCCGGGCCATCCTCCGCTACCGCTCACCGTCGTCCTCCCGGTCGGCCACCCACCGCGGGCAACGATAGAACGTCCGCCGGCTGCCTGGTGGCTCAGGCGTGGACCTCGGATCGTCGGATCGACCCCGGGGCCGATCCGACGCTGTCGGTGCGCAGGGATAGGGTGGCCCGATGGCTGATCAGGCGACGTTCGCAGAGCAGGCGATGCCCTACATGGACCAGCTCTTCGCGCACGCGATGCGGATGACCCGCAACCGCGCCGACGCCGAGGACCTGGTGCAGGAGACCTACTTGCGCGGCTACCGCGGCTTCGGCGGTTTCGAGGAGGGCACCAACCTGCGCGCCTGGCTGTTCCGCATCCTCACCAACGCCTACATCAACTCCTACCGCAAGAAGCAACGGCGGCCCGACGAGCGCGACCTGGGCGACGTCGAGGACTTCTACATGTACCGCCGCCTCGGCGACGCCGAGACCTCCCGCCTCGGGCGCAGCGCCGAGGACGTACTGTTCGACCACCTCACCGAGGGCGAGGTCAAAGACGCCATCGAGGCGTTACCCGAGCAGTACCGCGACGCCGTCCTGCTCGCCGATGTCGAGGGTTTCTCCTACAAGGAGATCGCCGAGATCCTCGATGTTCCCATCGGAACCGTCATGTCGCGGCTGCATCGGGGAAGAAAACGCCTCCTCGAGCAGTTGGGTGACTTCGGCCGGCGTCGAGGATTCCTCGACGCCGTCGACGACACCGAACCGACCGGCGCGAACTCGGCGGACGAAGGCCACACCGCTTCTCCCGACGATGATCACTCCGCCGGATCGGACAACGGAAACGCCGCAGCCGCCGTGTGCGCCGGCGTGGAGGGATGACCTGAGATGACGATGAACGCCGATGGATTGCCGATGGGCTCCGAAGGTCCCGACTTCGGTCGCAGGGCCCGGGATCTCACACTGGGTGCCGCACGGGGTGGATGCCCCGGCATCCCCGAACGCTGCGAACACTCCCAGAGCCTGATGTCGCAGATCCTCGAGGGCAGGCCGGACCCGGCCCGCGTCGATGCCGCCCGTCAGGAGCTCGGCCACTGCCTACCCTGCGTGTCCCGTATCGATCTCCAGATGCGTTACAAGGCGGCCATGCTCGAACAGTCCATCGAGACAGCCCCGCTGTCGCTGCAACTGCGCATCAGCGACACCTTGCGTCGCGTCGATCTCGGCGAGATCGACGTCAACGACCTCTAGCGCTGCGGCCCCGACGTGTCATGTACCCGCCCCGAGCGTCTACAGTGACCGGCCATGCATGTCTTTGCTGCCCCCGAGTGGCATTTCTGGATCGCAGTGGTGCTCACGCCCACGGTGATCCTGGCCGTGCTCGCAGTCGTCGCCGGCTACATCGTCAAGGTCGTCGCTCCCCGCTATCCGCCGCGCTCGCAGCGGCGGCGCTAGCAGCGTGACGGGCCCCGTCGACTGGGACCTGGCCCAGCGTGTCGCCACCCGCATAGCGGACCGAACCGGCGCGAAGCCCGGTGCCCACTACGACACCCTGGCCCCGGACTTCGAACGGTTCACCGCTCAGGCCGAAGAGCTCGTCGCCACAGAGACCGGTCTCCACTCCCTCAGCGGCGAAGCACGCGCCCGCGTCGCGGATCGCCCCATGTGGATCGGCGCCAACATCGATTCGTTCCAGCGCCTGCTGCGCCCCGTCACCGACAAGTTCGGCGAGAAGATGACGCGCGCCCGGATGAGCTCGTTCACCAGCCGGGCCGGCGGGGTCGAGGTCGGCGTACTCCTCGGCTGGATGTCGTCGCGGGTTCTCGGCCAGTACGACCTGTTGATCATCGAGGACGAGAACCCCGAGGATCAGGACATCGTCTACTACGTGGGCCCCAACATCATGGCCCTCGAGAAGAAGCACGCTTTCCCTCCCGAGGAGTTCCGCCTCTGGATCGCACTGCACGAGGTCACCCACCGGGCACAGTTCACGGGGGTGCCGTGGCTGCGCGAACACTTCCTGTCGCTGGTCAACGAGACGCTCGACGCCGTCGATCCCGATCCCGAGATCCTCAAGGACGCCGTCAAGCGCATCCTCGAAGCCCGCCGCGAGGGCGAGGACCCGATGGCCGACGGTGGCCTGCCGGCGCTCTTGGCCACTCCCGAACAGCGTGAGGTCCTCAACCGGGTCTCGGGGATGATGAGCCTGCTCGAGGGTCACGGCGACATCACGATGGATCGGGCCGGCGCCCATCTGATCCCGAGCGCCGAGCGATTCGCGTCGACGCTGCGGGCACGGCGCAACTCCGCACGTGGCATCTCTCGGGTTCTCCAGAAGGTCATCGGCCTCGAGGCCAAGATGAACCAGTACCAGGCCGGCGAATCCTTCATCGAGGCCGTCGAGGCCGTCGGTGGCACCGAACTCGTCGAGCGTGCGTGGGAGCGCCCCGAGAACCTCCCCACCATGGACGAGATCCGCACCCCCCAGGACTGGATCGACCGCATCAGCGCCGACTCGGCCGACATGGCGGTCGCCACCGGCGCGAGCTGAGTGCCCGGGTCGACGCCGCCGATGGCCGCAGTCGACGCACTGATCGAGCGGTGCACCTTCCCCGCTCCCGGTTCGGCGATCGACTGCGCGGTGTCCGGCGGAGCCGATTCGCTGGCACTGCTGGTGCTCGGCGTCCACGCCGGTTGTGTGGTGCATGCCATCCACGTCGATCACGGTCTGCGTCCGGGTTCGGGTGCCGAAGCCGAGGTCGTCGCCGCTGCGGCCGATCGGTTCGGTGCGCGCTTCACCTCCCTGTCGGTCGAGGTGGGTCCGGGCCCCAACCTCGAAGCGCGTGCCCGTGATGCGCGCTACGGGGTGCTGCCGCCCGGTGTCTGCACCGGTCACACCGCCGACGACCAGGCCGAGACCATCCTGCTCGCGCTGTTGCGGGGTTCGGGGCCCGCCGGCATGGGTGGGATTCGCCCATCGGTCCAGCGACCGATCCTCGGTCTGCGCCGTCACGAGACCGAGGCGGTCTGCCGAGCCGTCGGCCTCGGACCCGTCCACGACTCCAGCAACGACGATCCCCGTCATCGGCGGAACCGCATCCGCCACGAGGTCCTCCCGCTGCTCGCCGATGTCGCCGATCGAGATCTCGTGCCGGTCCTGGTCCGCCAGGGTGAACTGTTCCGGGACACAGCGGAGGTCCTCGTGTGCGCCGCGGCATCGCTCGATCCCACCGATACCGCAGCGCTGCGCGCTGCGCCGCGTGCGGTGGCGCGTGAGGCCATCCGCACCTGGATTCGCAGCGCCTGGGGGAGCCCACATCCTCCCGACCTCGCCGCGGTCGATCGGGTCCTCGCCGTCGCCGCGCTCGACATCCGCGCCACCGACGTCGGATCGGGTTGGCGGGTCGAGCGCACGACCGGACGCCTCCGCCTGGTCGCACCCCCGGCCGGGTCGGCCCCGGCCGGCTGACCGTCGCTCCCGGGGTCTTCGGCCCGACCGCGCGCCAGGTCGAGGCCGGGCCATCGGCCGACAGGGCCCGATGTCGGCTCGTCGGCCAATACGATGGGCGCCCGTGCACGAACCGGTCCGTCCTCCGGGCGACGAGCTCATCAGCGCCTCGGCCATCGCCGACCGTGTCGCCGAGCTCGGCGCCGACATCACCCGCGACTACGAAGGCCTCGAGCCGCTGCTGGTGTGTGTTCTCAAGGGCGCCTACGTCTTCATGGCCGACCTGAGCCGCGCCATCGACCTGCCGCTCGAGGTCGACTTCATGGCGGTGTCGTCCTACGGCAACTCCACCCGTACGAGCGGCGTGGTCCGCATCGTGAAGGATCTCGACATCGATCTGGTCGATCGCCATGTGGTGCTGGTCGAGGACATCGTCGACAGTGGCCTCACCCTCAACTACCTCCGCCGCAACCTCAATGCGCGCCAACCGGCGTCGCTGTCGGTGTGCGCACTGTTCGTGCGGGCCGGTCGCCAGGCCGCCGACACCGATCTGCGCTACATCGGTTTCGAGATCCCGCCGGACTTCGTCGTCGGCTACGGCCTCGACGTCGCCGAGAAGTACCGAAACCTCCCCCACGTCGCCCGGTACCCGACGGACTGATCCCAGGGCCTGACGCCCCGACGCGGACGTCGGCGCGGGGTACAGCGCGGGGCGCGGTGGTCCTGACCGCCCACCGCCCGCTGGCCGCCGGGTCGTTCGGCCCATGCGCCGACTGAATGTCACGGATCGTGACGCACGCTCACCACAAGTGGCCGACGCCGTCGTCGAAGGGTCCGTACGAGGGATTCCGGCGCGTCACCGGTCACCCGTACGGTTGACCGCATGATGAACCGAACCCGCAAGTCGCCCTTCGTGTGGTTCGCTCTCGTGCTCGCCCTCGTGGTCGGGTTCGCGTTCTGGCCAATGGGCGACGAACCAGTCCCGTCCGAGCAGCTCTCCCGCACCGCTTTCGACGAGGTGTTGGCCACCGGCAGCATCGAATCGATCGAGATGGTCGAAGGCCCGTTCGTCATCCGGGCGATCCGGGACGACGGCACCACCTTCGAGACGTCGTTCCTCGCCGGCGAGGGCGACGAGCTCATCGCGCAGATCCGCAGCGTCGATCCCGACGTCGAGATCGAGGTCAGCCGCGAAGGCGGCGGGTCGTTCTGGATGTCGCTGCTTTTCGCGGTCCTGCCGATCCTGTTGCTGGTCGCACTCTTCGTGCTGGTCATCAAGATGACCGGCCTCGGTCGCGGGTCGGGACAGTTCGGCAAGACCAACGCCCGCAAGCTCGCCAAGGACATGCCGACGGTCACCTTCGCCGACGTCGCCGGCGCCGACGAGGCCGTCGAGGAACTCCGCGAGATCAAGGAATTCCTGTCGGACCCCGCCCGCTTCTACGCCATGGGCGCCAAGATCCCCAAGGGCGTGCTGCTGTACGGCCCGCCCGGGACCGGCAAGACCCTGCTCGCCCGTGCCGTTGCCGGTGAAGCCGGCGTGCCCTTCTTCTCGATCTCGGGATCCGACTTCGTCGAGATGTTCGTCGGCGTCGGCGCCTCCCGGGTGCGGGACCTGTTCGCCCAGGCCAAGGAAGAGGCCCCGGCCATCATCTTCGTCGACGAGATCGACGCCGTCGGTCGCCACCGCGGTGCGGGGATGGGCGGCGGTCACGACGAGCGCGAGCAGACGCTCAACCAGATGCTCGTCGAGATGGACGGCTTCGATCCCACCAGCGGCGTCATCATGATCGCCGCCACCAACCGGCCCGACATCCTGGATCCGGCACTGCTGCGCCCGGGCCGATTCGACCGCCAGATCACCGTCGACCGTCCCGACTACGAGGGTCGCGTGTCGATCCTCGGGGTCCACCTGGCGGCCAAGCCCACCGACGAGTCCGTCGAGGTCGAGACCGTCGCCCGGCGCACCCCCGGCTTCACCGGCGCCGACCTCGCGAACCTCGCCAACGAGGCCGCCCTGCTGGCGGCCCGTCATCGCCGCCCCGCCATCACCATGGACCTGATCGACGAGGCCGTCGACCGTGTCATGGCGGGCCCCCAACGCAAGACCCGCGTGCTCGGCGACGCCGAACGTCGGGTCATCGCCTACCACGAGGCCGGCCACGCGCTGGTCGGGCACGTGCTGGCCCACACCGACCCCATCCACAAGGTCTCGATCATCGCCCGAGGCCGTGCCCTCGGCTGGACCCTCGCCCTGCCCGAGAACGACCGTTACCTGCGTACCCGGTCCCAGCTCGAGGACGACCTGGCGATGCTGCTCGGCGGCCGGGTCGCCGAGGAGATGATCTTCGGCGATCCCACCACCGGCGCCGCCGACGACATCTCGCGGGTGACCGACCTGGCCCAGGCCATGGTGGCCGAGTACGGCATGAGCCGGACCCTCGGGCCCCGTCGCTTCGGCAAGGAGTCCGGCGAACCGTTCCTCGGTAAGGACTTCAGCAGCGAATCCGCCACCTCGGCCGGCCAGACCGCCTCGGTCGACAGCGAGGTCGACCGCCTCGTCCGTGAGGCCTACGACGAGGCCCGAGCCATCCTGGTGGCCCACTGGGAGACCCTCGACGCCCTCGCCGAGGCACTGCTCGAGCACGAGACCCTCGGCCGGGACGACCTCGCCGTCATCTTCGCCGACGTCGAGCCCTGGCAGCGCGAGATCCGCCTGCCCGGCGCCGGCCTCGGCGCCCTCCCGAGCGCTGCGCCCACGCCCGTCGCGTCAGCGGCCGGCGACGCCCGAGCCACCGATGCGGCTCCTGCGTCCCCGGTGATCGGCTCGGCAGGTCGCACTCCCCGGGCACTTCCCGAGGAATACCGCCGAAACTTGCACCGATAGGGGCGCCACGACGCGTAGGATCGCCCGAAACCCGGTGGCAACCACCGGAGGACCGCGACCGACGAGTGAACACGTTATGGAGTCTTCAGTGGCGCAGCCGGCCTTGCGGGGGAAGTGGGCCGAAGGGATCGAACCCCGACACTTCCACTGGATCGTCAAGGACTCTCTGGCCATATGCGAGCGGCCTGGAGGGTACGGGGCCCAGCACCGGCGGGTGCGGCGGATGGAAGAGATCATCTGGATCCGCCAGCAGGACTTCGACTGGGTGGCGTCGCTCATCGATTCGCCCCACAACCTGCACAACTACGACGAACAACAGATGCCCTACCGGCACTGGCCCATCGCCCCGGGAGACGCCGGCGAGAGGTCGCTCGGGCCGTCCTACACGGCGCTCGACGAGCTCCTCCGCTCGGGCAAGCGTGTCGTCGTCCACCACGAGGAGCTCGGCGACCGGGTCTGCGGATTCGTGGCCGGGTATCTGATCTGGGCGGGCCTCATCGAGGCGCCGCCGCGGGCGATCACCGCCGTCGAGCACATCACCCAGCGCCAGCTCGGTCCCGTCGGTCGCGGCTTGGTCGCGGCTGCGGAGCGGCTGGCGGCCTGATCGCCGCGGCGCCGAGCTCCACTGGTGCCGGTCGTTCGCATCGTCGGTTTCGGGCGCGCCGGGGGCGCGTTCGCCGCAGCGCTCGCTTCTGTGGGCTGGGAGATCGCCGCGGCACTCGGTCGTGACGACGACCCCGCCGGGGCGGGCGAAGGCGTCGACGTCGTGTTGATCTGCACGCCGGATGCCGCCATCGCGTCGGTCGCCGCTGCCATCGATCCCTCCGATGCGGTGGTCGCACACGTCGCCGGTTCGCTCGGTCTCGACGTGCTCGCACCGCACCGGCGGCGGGCCGCGGCGCATCCCCTGATGTCGCTGCCCGACGCCGAGGTGGGCGCCGAACGCCTCCGCAGCGGTGGCTGGTTCGCAGTGGCCGGCGATGCCATCGCGCAGGAAATCGTCGACGCGCTCGGTGGGCGGGCGCTCGAGGTCGCAGACGCCGACCGGGCCGTCTACCACGCTGCGGCCTGCGTGGCGTCCAATCACGTCGTCGCGCTGCTCGGCCAGGTCGAGCGTCTCGCCGCCGCCATCGGGGTGCCGGCCGAGGCCTACCTCGCCCTCACCCGCGCCAGCGTCGACAACGTCGAGCGACTGGGCGCGAAAGCCGCGCTCACCGGGCCTGCGGCACGGGGCGACGACGAGACCATCGCCCGGCATCTCGATGCGCTGCCGACCGCCGAACGAGCGCTCTATGGTGCCCTCGTCGACGAGGCCAGGAGGTTGGCATCCGATGCAGACCGTCACCACCATCGCTGAGGCTCGCTCGCTGCTCGACAGCGCCCGCCGGCGCGGCGATCGCGTCGGCCTCGTCCCGACCATGGGGTTCCTCCACGACGGTCACGTCTCGTTGATGGAGGCGGCCCGGCGTGACACCGACGTCGTCATGACCACCATCTTCGTCAATCCACTGCAGTTCGCCCCCGACGAGGACCTGGCCGCCTACCCCAGGGACCTCGAGCGGGACCGGCTCCGCTGCGACGCAGCGGGCGTCGACGTGTTGCTCGTCCCGTCGGTCGAAGAGATGTACCCCCGGCCGATCTCCACGACGGTCACGGTGGCCGATGTCGCCGCACCGTTCGAGGGCGAATCCCGGCCCACCCACTTCGCCGGCGTGGCCACCGTCGTCGCCAAGTTGTTCAACATCGCCGGACCCTGCCACGCGTACTTCGGCGAGAAGGACTGGCAACAGCTCCGGGTGATCGCCACCATGGCCACCGACCTGTCGTTCCCGGTGACGGTGGTCGGTTGCCCCATCGTGCGCGAACCCGACGGCCTCGCGATGTCGAGCCGCAACGCCTACCTCGATCCCGCCGAACGCATCGCAGCCCGGGTCCTGTCCCGGGCGCTGCAGGCCGCCGTCGAGGCGATCGCCGCAGGCGAGCATCGCGCCGCGCAGATCCGGGCCCTGCTCGCCGAGACCATCGCCGCCGAGGAGCTCGCGCAGCTCGACTACGCCGCCGTCGCCGACGGGGCATCGCTGCAGTCGGTCGAGACCATCGACGACGCGACCCGGCTCCTGGTGTCCGCCTCGGTCGGTCGGGCCCGGCTCATCGACAACTGCGCCGCCCACGGCCCGGGCCCCCTGTCGCCGTGAACGGCGATGTGCTGCCACCACCCGGATGGCACGCCGACCCCTGGGGTCGCTACCGCATGCGCTATTGGGACGGTCGATCCTGGACCGACCACGTCGCCGACGACCGGGGCACCCAGCTGACCGACACCATGCCCACCGGCGCCGCCCAACTCGCCCCGGACGGCGCCGACGGCACCCATCCCGTCCTCGATTCGTCGCTGCTGGTGGTACACCGCTCGCCGTGGGCCGGCGACGGCGATGACGAATTCGGCATCTACGACGGTGCGGGGGCCCAGGTCGGCGCGATCCGGCGCGTCCGCCAGAGCGCCGCCCGGCGTGCGATGCGCGTCTTCACCAGCGCCGACAGCTTCGTGACCCAACGGCTCGACATCATCGACATGAGCGGCGCACTGCTGATGCAATTGACCCGCCCCGCCACCCTGGTGCGTTCCCAGATCGTCGTCGCCGACGAGCGGGGCCGGCCGCTGGGCACCGTGCAACAGGAGAACGTGTTCGGGTCGTCGCGGTTCGCATGCATGGTCGGCGACGTCCGGGTCGGCGGCATCGATCCCCGTCACGACGAATGGGACGTTGCGTTCACCGACGAACACGGCGACGAGGTGGCCCACGTGTCGCGCTCGTTCGAGCGGGTGACCTCGGCGCTGCTGGGTCCCGACGACGACTTCGTCATCGAGGTCCGCCGCCGCGTCGAGGATCCGCTGCGACGCCTCGTACTCGCGTCTGCCCTCGGCTACGACATCGCCCTGCGGCCGGGCGACGAATAGCGAGGCCGGGGCCGGCCGACGGCCTCATGCGCCGCCGGCGACGGCCGATGAAGCATCCATGATGGCGATGGCCCGCTCCCGGCCCGGCAGGGGCACTCGATCGGTGCTCATGCTGATGGTGCCGTTCATCGCCATCGTCGTCCTGATGACCGCGACGCGAGGTCTCGACATCAGCGAGGACGTCGGCGTCGACGCGGCCCAGGAGCGTTGGCGTTCCAACGGATCGCCAGATCACCGCATCACGTACCGCCTCAACGGCATCGGACCGGCGACGGTGACCTTCCTCGACGGGGTCATCGCCGACTACGAGCCCGGCGATCCACGCCTCGAGGATGCGCCCGTGTACTGGGTCGACTCGCTCCTCGAGGCGATCGATGTGGTCGAAGACGACCTGGGTGGCGATGTCCTCGCAGTCGAGTTCGACACGGATCTGGGCCATCCGTTGTCGGCGGCGGTCGATCCCGAACGCGATCGAGAAGGCGACGAATGGACCATCGAGGTCCTCGAGGTCGAACTGCTCGTCGCACCCTGAACGGATGGCGGAATCGAACCCGTCCGCCTCGTGGGCGCCGACGACCGCGATGGTGCAGGCTGGGACGATGTCACGTGTGTTCGAACCCCCGCTCGATGCGGTCACCGAAGTAGTCGCCCGCGCCCTTGCCGAGGACCTCACGCCGCTGGGCGATCTGACCTCCCGGCTGCTTCCGCCGGACGCAACGGCGGTGGCGTCGTTCGTGGCCCGCCAGCCGGGCATCCTCGCAGGAAGGCTGTGTGCGGACGAGACCTTCGTGCAGGTCGACCCCGAAGTCGAGCTCCGGTGGTTCGCGGCCGACGGTGACGCGCTCGAACCCGGCCAGGTCATCGGCGAGGTCTCGGGTGCGCTGACCACCGTCCTCACCGCCGAGCGGACAGCGCTCAACTTCCTGGGTCATCTCTCGGGCATCGCGACACTGGTCCGCACCTACGTCGATGCCGCTGCGGCCGGTGGACCCGCCCGTGTCTGGGACACTCGAAAGACCACTCCCGGCCTCCGGGCACTCGAGAAGGCCGCGGTCCGCGCCGGCGGAGGGCGCAACCATCGCGGCAACCTGTCGGAGTGGTTGATGTTCAAGGACAACCACCTCGTCGGCACCACCATCGCCGACGCCGTGGCCCGCGCACGCGACCAGTGGCCCGGCCGCACCATCGAGGTCGAGGCCGACCGC
This sequence comes from Acidimicrobiales bacterium, assembly GCA_046290435.1. Classification (GTDB taxonomy): domain Bacteria; phylum Actinomycetota; class Acidimicrobiia; order Acidimicrobiales; family UBA8592; genus CAVQUE01. The sequence goes on along the minus strand of JBKAGO010000038.1, from coordinate 92,034 downwards.
CTCGACCAGGTCGAAGAGGCCACCCGGGCGGGTGCCGATGCGATCCTGCTGGACAACATGAGCCCCGACGAGATCCGTCGCGCGGTCGCCGCCGTCGAGACGATCGTCGGCGCCGGCCGCCGGCCCCTGCTCGAGGCATCCGGAGGCATCGACCTCGACACCATCGCCGCCTACGCAGGAACCGGCGTCGACATGATCTCGGTGGGCCGCATGACCAACTCCGCGCCTGTTCTGGACATCGGCCTGGATATAGGTCGGCGCTGAGGCCGGCTTGCTGCGACACTGGGCGGCTCATGAGCACTCCGTACCGATTCGATCCCGACACCTCCACAGGGGCCATCCGCACCCGCTACGACGCCATCGAGGACGGCGTCGAGACGGGCGATCGGGTGACCGTTGCCGGGCGGCTCATGTTGCGCCGCGACCAGGGCAAGCTCGCCTTCGGTGTGCTGGCCGACTCGACCGGGCGCATCCAGCTGTTCGCCCCGTCGAAGGTCACGCCGGACTTCGAAGGGTTCGTGGGGCTGTCGCTCGGCGACTGGATCGGTGTGCGCGGCGAGGTCATGAAGACCCGCAAGGGCGAGCTGTCGGTCAAGGTCGAGGAATGGACGCTGCTGGCACCGGCCCAGCGCAGCTTCCCCGACAAGTGGCACGGCATCACCGACCCCGACCTGCGCTACCGCCAGCGCTACGTCGACCTCTGGGTCACCGACGAGGCCCGGGCCACGTTCAAGCTCCGCAGCCGTGCTCTCACCCTCACTCGGCGCTGGCTCGAGGACCGCGACTTCATGGAGGTCGAGACCCCGGTCTTCCACCCCATACCCGGCGGTGCACTGGCCCGGCCCTTCACGACCCACCACAACGCGCTCGACGCCGACCTCTACCTGCGGATCGCCCCCGAGCTGTACCTCAAACGTCTCGTGGTCGGTGGATTCGAACGGGTGTTCGAGATCGCCCGGGTGTTCCGCAACGAGGGGATCTCCACGCGCCACAACCCCGAGTTCACGATGCTCGAGCTCTACCAGGCGTATGCGGACTGGACCGACATCATGGAGCTCGCCGAACACCTCATCGAGCATCTCGCCATCGAGCTGACCGGATCGGCCGTCATCACCTACGGCGACCGCGAGGTCGACCTCACGACACCGTGGCGGCGGGCCACCCTCATCGAGCTCATCGCCGAACACGCCGGCGTCGACGTGGCGCTCGACATGCCGATCGACGAACTCCGAGCCATCTGCGACCGCTTCGAGGTTCCGTACAAGGACGCCTACGGGCCGGGCAAGTTGATTCTCGAGCTCTACGAGAAGACCGTCGAGCCCGACCTCTGGGGCCCGTGCTTCGTGACCGAGTACCCCAAAGAGGTGTCGCCGCTGTCTCGGGAGCACCGCTCCGATCCGGGGATGACCGAACGCTTCGAGGGCATCGTCGCCGGTCGTGAGCTGCTCAACGGCTTCTCGGAGCTGGTCGACCCGGTCGAACAACGGGCCCGTTTCGAGGACCAGACCACCCAGAAGGACGCCGGGGACCACGAGGCGATGGTCGTCGACGACGACTACGTGCGGGCCCTCGAGTACGGATTGCCGCCCACTGGCGGTATCGGGATCGGCATCGACCGGCTGGTGATGCTGCTGGCCGACGTCCACACCATCCGCGACGTGGTGCTGTTCCCGACGCTGCGTCCCGAGGCCTGAGCCCGGAGCGAGCGGCCGGGGACGTGGCGTCGCCTCAGCTCAGCGGATCGGCCGCTCTTCGGATCAGGTGGTCGGCGGCCGCACGCAACGCCGCGGTGGCGGGCGACGGCGGCAACGACGTGAGCACCGACCCCGCCTTGTCGGCCCACGAACGGGCGACGTCGAGGGCCTCTTCGACCCCGCCGCTGGAGCGGACCAGCTCGCGCGCCCGGTCCCGTTGTGCCAGCGTGATGTCGGGACCGAGCAGTTCGGTCAGTTCGGCGCCGACGGGACTGTGGAGGGCACGCAGCACCGGGAGGCTGTAGACGCCCTCGAGGAGATCGTTGCCGGCGGGTTTTCCGAGCTGGGCGTCGGTGGCGACGATGTCCAAGATGTCGTCGACGACCTGGAACGCCATACCGTAGGCGTGGCCGAACTCGGTGAGGGCATCGATGTCGGCGCGGGGTATGTCGCCACAGATGCCGCCGATCCGGCAGGCGGTCGACAGCAGCGATGCGGTCTTGCCGGCGATCGAGCGCTCGTAGTCGGCTTCGGTGCGCTCGACCGAGTGAGTGTCGCGCAGCTCGAGGATCTGGCCTTCGCACAGCCGGCCGATGGTGGCGGCCAGCAGGCCGGCGACCTCGGTGCCGAGCGATGCAGCGATCTCCGATGCCCGGGCCAGGAGGAAATCGCCGGCGAGGATGGCCCGGAGGTTGCCCCAGCGGGCATTGACCGAGTCGACGTTGCGGCGGGTGGTGGCCTCGTCCATGACATCGTCGTGATAGAGGGAACCGATGTGGACGAGCTCCACGGCGACGCCACCGTCGATCACCGCGTCGCGGGCCGAAACGGCCTCGACGTGGCATGTGCCACCCGCAGCGATCGCGAAACCGGGCCGGACACGCTTGCCGCCGGCTGCGATGAGATGCCCTGCGATCTCGGTCAGGTGGTCGTCATCGGCGATGACCGACGCCCGCAGGCGCTCCTCGAGGCGCGCCAGATCGGCCTGCATCGTGGGAAGAATGGACAGCGGGCTCGCCAAGGCCATGGGTTCGAGCTTACGGGGGCGCTCGGAACGGCGTGGAATCCAGTGACGATGGAAGCATTCCGGTCACATCTGCGTTGGTTGCGCCGATGGAAGAACCGGAACGCACGTGGCCGGCGATCGGGGTCAGTCCGACCCGTCGCTCTCGCAGGCGCTGGGTACACTCCACATCCACGACTCTCGCGGGAGGCAGAACCGTTGTTCGAGAGATTTACTGACAGAGCCCGTCGAGTGGTGGTGCTTGCGCAGGAGGAAGCCCGCCTGCTCAACCACAACTACATCGGCACCGAACACATCCTTCTCGGGCTGATCCACGAGGGAGAAGGCGTGGCCGCGAAGGCCCTCGAGTCCCTCGGGATCTCTCTCGAGGCGGTGCGCGACCAGGTCGAGGAGATCATCGGCCAGGGCGGATCCTCGCCCAGCGGCCACATTCCCTTCACCCCCCGGGCCAAGAAGGTCCTCGAGCTGTCCTTGCGCGAAGCGCTGCAGCTCGGCCACAACTACATCGGCACCGAGCACATCCTCCTCGGCCTCATCCGTGAGGGAGAGGGCGTCGCAGCCCAGGTGCTGGTCAAGTTGGGCGCCGACCTGTCCCGGGTCCGCCAGCAGGTCATCCAGCTGCTGTCGGGCTACTCGGGTCCCGGTGGCCAGAGCGGATCGGCAGCCGGTGGCGGCGACAGCCCCGCAGCCACCACTGGTGGCGGCAGCGGCGACTCGGCGACGGGCTCGCTCGTCCTCGACCAGTTCGGCCGCAACCTCACCCAGCTCGCCCGCGAGAAGAAGCTCGACCCGGTCATCGGGCGCAGCCGCGAGGCCGAGCGTGTCATGCAGGTGCTGTCACGGCGCACGAAGAACAACCCCGTGCTCGTGGGCGAGCCCGGTGTCGGCAAGACCGCCATCGTCGAGGGCCTGGCCCAGGCCATCGCCGCCAACGAGGTTCCCGAGCCGCTCCAGAACAAGCAGCTCTACACGTTGGATCTCGGAGCGCTCGTGGCCGGCAGCCGGTACCGCGGCGACTTCGAAGAGCGCCTCAAGAAGGTGCTCAAGGAGATCAAGACCCGCGGCGACATCATCTTGTTCATCGACGAGCTCCACACCCTGGTGGGTGCCGGTGCCGCCGAGGGCGCCATCGACGCCGCGTCGATCCTCAAGCCAATGCTCGCCCGTGGTGAGCTCCAGACCATCGGGGCCACCACCCTCGACGAGTACCGCAAGCACCTCGAAAAGGACGCAGCGCTCGAGCGCCGCTTCCAGAAGATCATCGTGGAAGAGCCCTCGGTGGCTCACACCATCGAGATCCTCAAGGGCCTGCGTGACCGCTACGAGTCCCACCATCGGGTGACCATCACCGATCAGGCGCTCGTCGCCGCGGCCAATCTGGCCGACCGCTACATCTCCGATCGGCACCTGCCCGACAAGGCCATCGACCTCATCGACGAGGCCGGCTCGCGTCTGCGCCTCAAGCGCATGGAGACACCGCCGGACTTCAAGGAGATCGAGAACGAGATCTCCCAGGTCACCCAGAAGAAGAAGGAGGCCGTCGAGTCCCAGGACTTCGAAGAGGCCGGCCGACTGCGTGACCGCGAGAAGGAGCTGCTCGCCAAGCGCGAGACCATGGAGGTCGAGATGAAGGCCTCCGGCGTCGATCTCTTCGACGAGGTCGACGAGGAAGCCATCGCCGAGGTCCTCTCGGTGTGGACGGGCATCCCGGTCTACAAGCTGACCGAGGAGGAGACCGCCAAGCTGCTGCGCATGGAAGACGAGCTCCACCGTCGGGTCATCGGCCAGGAGGACTCCATCAAGGCCGTCAGCCAGGCCATCCGGCGCACCCGCGCCGGCCTGAAGGACCCCAAGCGTCCGTCCGGTTCGTTCATCTTCCTGGGCCCATCGGGCGTGGGCAAGACCGAGCTCGCCAAGACCCTCGCCGAGTTCCTCTTCGGCGACGAGGCCGCACTGATCAGCCTCGACATGTCCGAGTACATGGAGAAGCACACGGTCAGCCGCCTGGTGGGTTCGCCCCCCGGCTATGTCGGCTACGAGGAGGGCGGCCAGCTCACCGAGGCCGTCCGGCGCAAGCCGTTCTCGGTCGTGCTGTTCGACGAGATCGAAAAGGCCCATCCGGACGTGTTCAACACGCTCCTGCAGATCCTCGAAGAAGGTCGTCTCACCGACAGCCAGGGTCGATCCGTCGACTTCCGCAACACCGTGCTGATCATGACGTCGAACCTCGGCACCCGCGACCTGCGCAAGGCCAACCTGGGCTTCTCCAAGACCGACGAGGCCGTCACGTACGAGCGGATGAAGGAAAAGGTCAACGAGGCGCTCAAGGAGCACTTCCGCCCCGAGTTCCTGAACCGCATCGACGACGTCATCGTCTTCCACGAGCTGTCCAAGGCCGAGGTCACCCAGATCGTCGATCTGATGCTGGCCCGTGTCGCCGTGCAGCTCGAGGCCCAGGGCATGGGTCTCGAGGTCAGCGTCGAGGCCAAGCACCATCTCGCCGACAAGGGCTACGACCCCACGTTGGGGGCCCGGCCGCTGCGTCGTGCCATCCAGCGGCTCGTCGAGGATCCGCTCTCGGAGCGCCTGTTGTGGAAGGAATTCCGCGCCGGTGAGACCATCATGGTCGACACCGAGCCCGACCCCGACAAGCCGGGCGAGAAGCAGATCAGCTTCGCCGCCATCGAGGGCTTCGAGCCTCCACCGGTCGAAGAGCTCGCCGCCGCCGACTGAGCTGAGGCGCCATCGCCGCCGACCCCGCCCGCCGCACCCGTTGCGGCGGGCGGGGTCGCGTTCGGGCGAGCCCGGCGCCGTTACGATGCGAGCCGTGACGTTTCGCAGATGGCGTTTGTTCGCGCTCGTGATGGCGGTCTTCGTCGTCGCGTCGGCGTGCACCGCGCAGATCGAGATCGAGATCGACGTCGCCGAAGACGGCAGCGGCACGGTGATCGCCGGCATCGGCCTCGACGACGCTGCGCGGGTCGAGGTGCCGGCGCTGTCGGAGCTGCTCGTCACCTCCGATCTCGTCGATGCGGGCTGGACGGTCGGGCCGCCCGAGATTCTCGACGATGGCCGCGAGTGGATCCGTGTGCAGAAGGACTTCGGTGCCGCCGACGAACTCCAGGGCGTCCTGGACGAGCTCTTCGGTCCCGGCGCGGTGCTGCGTGACTTCGCCATCGAGCGAGAAGCGACCAACACCACGACGAGGTTCGCGCTCGAGGGCACGGTCGATCTCACCGACGGGCTCGCGGTGTTCACCGACCCCGAACTGGTCGAGACACTGGGGGTCGGGCCGATCGGCATCGATCTCGAGGCCCTGGCCGCCGACCAGACGATCGCTCCCGAAGACGCCGTCACCACCCGGGTGGTCGTCGACCTGCCCTTCGGCGAAGCGGAACGATTCGAGATCCCACTGGGCGAGACCCTCGAGATCGAGGCAGAGGCCATCGACGAGAACCGGGTCGCGCAGCTGCTCGGCTGGGTCCGCTGGGCCCTGATCGCGTTGTTCGCGCTCTCGCTGCTGCTGGTGGCGATCAACTATCTGCTCGATCGGCGCTACGCCGGCATGGCCCCCGAGAAGCGCCCGGCGCGGCTGCGGTCGCGGGTGCCGGGCGGCCCAGCCGAGGCCGCGGCGGGCGCGCCGTCGCAACAGCCCCGTCCACAGATGCAGATGATGGTGCTCGACGTCCACGAGGTCCTCTTCCGGATGTCGCCCGATCCGCTGGAACGGGTCGTGCCGTTCGTGAAGGCCCACGGGTCGCCCCTGTCGAACGACGAGATCATCGAGCTCCACCGCCAGGCAACGCTCGGGCGCATGCGCTCTCCGGCGTTCTGGGAGGCGTGTGGGGTGGTCGGCGATGCCGCGCAGCTCGACGCCGAACTGCTCGCCGGCATCAGGTTGCAGCACGGCGCGAAGGAGTTCCTGCGTGAGATGCACCGCCGCGGGGTGCCCGTCGCCGTGGTCACCAACGATCTGGCGGACTGGTCGCATCAGCTGCGGGATCTCCACGGCCTGTCCGGGGTGACGCCGTGGGTCGTCAGCTCCGAGATCGGGGTCCGCAAGCCCGACCCGGCGGCCTACGAGGCGCTGCGGCGTATCACCGGCGTCCCGTACTTCTCGATGGTGGTGGTCGACGGGCAGATCCCGGCGCTCGACACGGCCCGCACGCTCGGGACGATGACGGCGTGGTTCGCCCGCCACAAACCGCCAGAGGGTGCCGAACCCGGCCATGCCGTCATCACCAAGTTCGGCGACTTCTTCCGCCGACGCGCCGCACCGGAGCCCGCGGGCGCCGGTCGCGGGTCGAGCCGCAAGGCCTGAGAAGCCGGAGTCGTCCCTCTCCCATCGGGTACCGTCCCTGCCGGCGGGTCAGACCCCGACGCCCAGGGTGGCGGCCACGCCGGTGGTGGCGTCGCCCGTTGTGACGGCGAGCTGGGCGACCGCCTGGTCGTCACGGAACACACCGTCGGATGCGAGTGAGAGCTCGGCGAGCTCGTCGGCGCTCCCCGGGTAGCGGGTGTCGGTGTACACCGCCTCGCAGGCAGCCCGGGGGAAGGCGAGCTGCGACGTCTTGAGCGGGTCGGCGCCACCGGTTGCCGCGGCGACGCTCTCGTACACCTCGAAGTGGATGTGAGGCCAACGGCCCGGATAGCACCCGGGGAACACCGACCGGAACGTCGCGTTGCCGTTGGCGTCGGCTTCGACGACGCCCCGGAGGTAGTTCTCCTCGGTCACGCCATCTGAGTACATCGAGTACCGGCCGAGGGCGTCGCAGTGCCATGCGTAGACGGCGCCGCCGACGAGTGGCGTCTTCGATGCGACGTCGATGATCGCCATCGTGAACGTCAGCGGGACGCCCTCTGCGACTCCGCTCGCGCTCCCGATGCTGCGGGTGATGTCGGAGCGCACGACGTCCTGCTCCGACAGCACGTCGGGACCGTTCGATCCGTTTCCCGGGAACGGGCCTGCGGTCTCGTCGGGAATCTCCTCGGTGACGGTCGCGGCGGCGGTGGCCTCGGTGCTCGTCGGGGCCGGCGCACTGGTCGGACCGGCAGTCGGCGCGGCGGTCGGATCGGCTGCGCCGCCTGTCGTGTCCCCACTGCCGGCTGATGCCGTGGGGGTTGCGCTCGGCGGCGTCGTGGTCGTGTCGGTGCCGGGCGTCCCGGATGCCGATGTCGAGGTGCCAGTACACGCTGTCAGGGCCAAGGCGCCTGCACCGCCGCCGAGGACGGCGAGCAAACGGCGCCGGGACATCGTCTGGAGATCGAACGCGAGTCCACGCTCTGTGAGGTCGTCCGGGTCGTGTTCATGGGTGTCGTGGCAGGAGTCGGTCGACATGGGGGTGTGTCCTCGTGGTCGGGTGTGGGAGGGGGAGTGCCCGGATGATCGGTGCAGACCGTGCCGGTGTGCACACTGCGTCAGGGGCCTGCTGCGGGAAGGACGAGCCGGACGGTCGTGCCCTCGCCGTCTGCGCTCTCGATCTCGACCGACCCGCCGTGGGCAGCGACCGCCGCGTCGACGATCGACAGGCCCAGGCCGCTGCCGCCCCGATGACGTGAGCGCGCCGGGTCGGCCCGGAAGAACCGTTCGGTCACCCGGGCTGCGACCTCGGCCGACATGCCGGACCCGCGATCGACGACGTGGATCACGATGACGGCGCCCGGCGCGCCCGGCTCGTCCGACGACTCCCTGGTGACACGGACCACGACCGGCACGTCGCTGTCGGTGTGGACGATCGCGTTCGAGACGACGTTGCCGAGCACCTGGCGCAGCCGGTCCTCGTCGCCGTTCACCATCGCAGCGTCGATCGTCGTCTCGAACGCGATCGAACGGTGGGGGGCACCGGCCCTGGCGTCGGCGGCGATGTCGCGGGCCAGGGCCACGATGTCGACGGGGCGCAGGTCGAGCGGACGCTCCTCGTCCAACTTGGCCAGCACGAGCATGTCCTCGACGAGGCGGCCCATGCGCGCCGCCTCTTCCTCGGTCCGGCGCATCGCGTCCTCGAGGTCGGCCCCGCCGGCGATGCCGCCCATGCGGTACAGCTCGGCGTACCCGCGGATCGTGGTGAGCGGGGTGCGGAGCTCGTGCGATGCATCGGCGACGAAGCGGCGCAGCCGCTGCTCCGACCGGGCTCGTTCGTCGAGCGCGCTGTCGATCGTGCCGAGCATTCGGTTGAGTGCCCCGGCCAACTCGCCCGATTCGGTGCCGTGGCTTCCCTCGGGGACACGGACGGTGAGGTCGCCGTCGGCGATGCGGGTCGCCGCGGCGGTCATCTCCTTCACCGGCCGGATGCCGAGGTGGACGACCCACCATCCGACGAGGCCGAGCGCGACGAGGATGGCTCCCGAGCCCACGAGCTGGACGAGCATCAGACGGTCGATCGTCTGCTGCAGATCGTCGATCGGGACGGCGATCACGCGGACACGACCCAACTCGTCGGGGCTCGTGATCAACGTGCGATAGGTGATGTCGCTGCCGTCGGCGCTGGTGGTCAGGAGACGGGCGCCATACTCCGGCGCGTCGCCGAAGCTGCAGACCGGCGGACCGATCTGGTCGGCGCCCGGCAGGTTCGGGCGGAAGACGGTGGTGAGCCGGCCATCGGCGTCGAAGTAGCCCTCGTAGAGGTCGCTCAGTCGCTCGACTTCGTAGCGCCCACCCTCGCCCGCCGTCGGGGCCGTCGGTGTCCCGCCGTCGCTCTTCGGATACGGGAATCGGCCGTCACCGTCGCTCCCTGCGAGCAGCAGCAGCCGATCGTCGATCTGGCCGATCAGCTCGGTCCGGGTGCTGCGGGTGGTCAGCACCACGACCGCCAGCAGGACGACGGCGACGAAGGCCATACCGGCGAGGAGGCGGGCACGCAGCGACATGGAGGACCCTCGGATCACTGCTCGCGCAGTGTGTATCCGATCCCGCGGATCGTGTGGATCAACCGGGGGTCGACGTGGTCGACCTTCTTGCGGAGGTAGCCGATGTAGGTCTCGACCACGCCGCCGTCACCGCCGAAGTCGTAGTTCCACACGTGATCGAGGATCTGTGCCTTCGACAGCGCACGGCCCTGGTTGACGAGCAGGTACCGGAGCAGGTTGTACTCGGTGGGCGAGAGCGACACGTCCTCGCCCGCTCGCTGCACGCGGTGCGCGTCGTCGTCCATCACCAGGTCGGCGCACGTGTGGATGGTGGCGCCGGCGTCGGCGGTGCTCGTGCGCCGCAGGACCGCTTCGGCGCGGGCGACGAGTTCGTCGAGGCTGAAGGGCTTCTGGAGGTAGTCGTCCCCGCCGAGGGTCAAGCCGCGCACCTTGTCCTCGGTGGCGTCGCGGGCGGTGAGGAACAGCACGGGGGTGCGGTGACCCTCCTGTCGTAGCCGGCGGCAGACCTCGAAGCCGTCGAGGTCGGGCATCATCACGTCGAGCAGCACGAGATCGGGTTGCTCCTTTGCGATGAGATCGAGCGCGACCCGGCCGTTCTCGGCGGTGGTGACCCGGAAGCCGTGATGCTGGAGTGCGGCGGAGAGCATCGACCGGAGGTTGTCCTCGTCGTCGACGATGAGCAGGTGCTGGCTGGCCACGTCGGCCAGTGTGACAGCCCTCGCTGTGAGTTCGCTGGGAGCCGGCACCGACGATGCTGGGGGATCACTGCGCGAGTTCACAGCAAAATGCCAGGTTCGCCCGGTTGAGTGCTCCCGAGTCCCCCATCCCCCCGAGGAGCACGACGTGACCGCCACACGATCCCCTGAGGTATCCCCACCTACCACGAAGCGCCGGACGATTCGCGTCGTGGCCGCCATCGCCCTGCTCGTCGTCGTGGCCATCGCCGCGTTCCTCTGGTGGTTCTTCCAGGACGACGCCCCCGACGAGGTGAACCTGGAGGCCGCAGCCGCCCAGGTCCTGGACGACGACACCGCAACGGAGCCGGCCGACACGGACGCCCCGGCAGAACCCGCCACCACCGAAGCAGACGCAACCACCGAAGGAGACGCCACCGGGTCGTCGGCCACGACCGAGGACACGACACCCGCCGAGACTCCGGCCGCCGGCGGCGACCTGTCGGGCACCTGGGGTGTCGACACCACGATCGGCGAGTTCAGCTACGAGGACTCGACGGGCACCTTCGTCGGCTTTCGTGTCGCGGAGGAACTGGCAGGCATCGGTGCCGTCGATGCGGTCGGTCGCACCCCCGTGGTGAGCGGAACGATGACCATCGACGGATCGACGCTCACCGCCGTGGCGATCGAGGCCGACATGTCAGCGATCACCACCGATGACAGCCGGCGCGACGGTGCGGTGCGGGAGGCGCTCGACACGGCCACCCATCCGACCGCGACGTTCACGCTCGGCGCGCCGGTCGAACTCGGCGAGGCGGCGCTGGCCGGCGAGCCGATCATCGTCGATGCGCCTGGTGAGCTGACCGTCAAGGGTGTGACCCAGTCGGTGGTGTTCCCTCTCCAAGCGCAGTACGTCGGCGACACCATCGTGGTCGTCGGCCAGCTCGAGGTCGTGTTCGCCGACTACGGCGTGAGCGTGCCCACCGCCCCGATCGTCCTCTCCGCCGAGGACCGCGGCCCGATCGAGCTCCAACTGTTCTTCACCCGCTGAGCGCAGCCGCCGCGAGCGTCGTTCCCGGCCGACTGATCTGCACGCTCGCAACCGTGGCAGCCGGTTCGTCCGCGCCCTCGGTAGGTTCGATCGAGCGGACCGCCACGAGCGCCGGCTGTAACCGGGCGTCGATGCCAGCGTCGGGCGGTCCATGGCGAATCACTTCCGGGACGCCCTCGACAAGCTGACCTCGACGGAACTGTCGGTCGTGGTCGCCCCGCTGCTCGGCCTGATCAAACTCTCGTTGGACGAGACGCTCGACCCCGATGCCGTCCGCCGGTTCCTCGAACGCTACGACGCTGCGGTGCAGGCCCACGGTCACGAGCTCGACTGGGTCATCGCCAACGGTCGGCGCTTCGACGAGGAGTTGGTGGTCGGTTCGGGCGAGGCGGCCCGCCGATACCCCGACGCGCCATGGCGCCAACTCGTCTTCAGCGTCACCGGCGGTGAGATCGGCCATCCGAACCAACCGTTCGGCGCGCTGTTCGCACTCGAGGACGGATCGACCACGACGCTGGCAGACGTCGCGCTACGCGACCGCCCTGTTCTCTTGTGGTTCTGGGGGGTCGGATCGGACTCCGAGGACGTCGGCGCTGTGACGCTGATCGAGCGCTTCGCACGTGCACACCGACATCGGGTGCAGCTCGTCGGTGTCGGCTCCGGCGGTGACCTCGGCGTGGCCATGGAAACCGTTCGGCGGTGGGGGATCGAATCGTCGAACATGGTCTGGGAAGAGGTCCCGTCGCTGGCGCCGATGCTCGGCGTGGATGACACGAGAGGCCTGGTGGTCGTATCGGCGGATCTGCAGCATGCATCCGAGCCGATCGGCCGGATCGACGCGGAGGCGTTGGGCGTCGCGCTCGAGGCGGCGGGCGCCTTCGCTGCTGCCGAGCAGGCGACGGGCCCATGACGCTGGTGTCGGAGTCTCACCGGTTCGTGTTCCTCCATGTGCCGAAGTCGGGCGGGACGAGCATCACCGATGCGCTCGTGCATCTCCAGTCCCCACGCCTCGTCGAACGGCTGCGCAGCACGAAGCACCTGCGCGCACGGGATCTCTCGTCGGCGCTGCCGGAGCTGAGCGTCGAAGACCTGTTCGTCTTCGCGTTCGTCCGGCACCCCTACGATCACCTGGCGTCCTGGTGGACCTATCTGATGGAACACCCCTTCCATCCCCAGTACGCCGACACCGTCGCTGCAGGCTCCTTTGCGTCGTGGGTGCGACTCCACGCAGAGCGGCCCGATGTGCTCCAGCGTGACTACACCCATGATCGCAACGGCTGTGCGTTGATCGATTTCGTGGGGCACCACGAACGAATCGAGGAGGACTTCGCCGCGGTGCTCGAGCGCATTGGCTGTGGCCCGATCGAGCTGCCCCACCGCAATGCCAGCTGCCACCGTGACCGTGCCGACCTCTTCGATCGTCAGACACGGGCGTTCGTCGCCGAACGCTGGAAGCTCGATTTCGAAGCCTTCGGCTACGAGAGCTGAGGCGGGGGGCCACCGTCGACGGTGGTGAGGAGCCCCTCGTGGATCAGGCGTCGCACCAGATCGATTCGCGCCTCGTCCGGTAGGCCCGGCAGCGACGCAGGAACGAACCTCGTGCGTTCGGCCACGGCGAGGAACGCATCGAGCGCCTCGCGCGGGCCGGTCACCGAACTTCCCGCGAAGCGCAGCAGGGCCCGGCCGTCGCGGGTCGTGACGACCGGCGCCAAGCCGCTCCGCCGGCAGACCTCGGTGGTGAGGGTGAGCTCGTGTGCGCCGTCGATGACGGCGAAGTGCGGGGTGAGTGGGCCCGGCCTACCGGCGATTCGCTGATCGAGCAGGGCGCCGATCGCCGCCGGGTCGGCGGTGGCGGCGACCGACGCGAGTAGCTGCCGCCCCTGCCTGTCGATCGCGTCGTAGGCCAAGGGCGACGTGGCGCCGAAGGGCACCGCCTCCCGCAGGCGGCTGTCATCGGCAGCTGCGCGTCGGATCTGCTCGATCAGCAGCTCGGCCCATCGGGTGACCCGGACCCCGAGCGTCAGGTGGAGCGATGCTGAGCTCGCCGTCCGACCGTGATGGACCCAGCCCCGCGGGAGGAAGAGCATGTCGCCGGGTCCGAGATCGACTTCCAGGAGCGGCGGGCCCAGGGTCTCGGGGTCGGGTTTGTCGAACCGCTCGCCCATCGGGAGCTGGATCACCGGCGGCCAGACAAGCCAACGTTTCGTCCCGTGGATCTGTAGGAAAAAGGTGTCCATGGCGTCGTAGTGCGGCACGAACCCGCAGGCGTCGGCGGGCGTGAGGAAGAGATTGCAGCCGACGGGATGCTGCAGGACCCGCTCCACTTCTGCGCAGAGGCCGGCGACGGCGACGTTGGTGCGGTTGACATGATTCACGATCACCGTGTGCCCGTCTGCGTACGCTTCGTGGACCGACGCCACGATCGTGCGGCCCGACGCGTCGGTCCGTAGCTCGCGATGCGTGGTCACCCCGTCGATCGAGCGAACCGCCTGAACCGCAGGAGTCGGGCTCCCGACGGCGGCGGCCACGGCAGGCTCGACATCGGGCAGGCCGAAGAGTCCCTGATGGAAGTTCGGCTCGTTGCGCTCCACGAAGAGCGGTGCGCGCTCCCAGTGCCTCTTCATGAACGAGGCGACATCAGTGGGCGCGATGAGCGATGCGAAATCACCGCAGCGGGTCATGGCCAGCCTGGTCGAGGTCGGTGTCGAGGGCTTCGCGGACTGCTTCTCGCCACGCTGCGGCGCTGGGAAAGCGCTGCTCGGGGTCCGTCGCCATGGCGATGCGCAGCACGGTTGCCCACCACGGGGGAACAACGGCGGTTGCGTCGTGGATCTCGTCGGGGAAAGGCGGCGAGGTACCTGCGACGAGGGCCCAGGTGAGGGCGCCCAACGCATACGTGTCCGTCGCGACGGAGATCGACCCGTCCGCTGCGATCTGCTCGGGAGCGCGGAACCGCGGTGTACCGAACGGCCGCCGGGCGAGACGCTGCGCGTCGGCAATGTCCACTGCGATGTCGAAGTCGCCGAGAACGAGCCGCTCATCCGGTTCGAGGAGGGCGGCCGGCTGCCCATGATCCGGCGTCCGTGCACTCCGAACGATCATGAGATTGCCCGGGTGCACGTCGCAGTGGGCGATGCCATGCGCATGCACGACGGTGACCGCGTCGGTGACCTGGTCGACGATTCTCGCCACTGTCCACGGATCCCGCGGCACACCGGCCTCCAGCCGGTGCGAGAGCGACCCCACTGCCAGCTCGAGCACCAGGTAGGAAAGGCCGTCCTCTCCTTCGTCGAGGAGGGAGAGGATCGAGGGAGAGCCGAAGCGGCGCAGCATACGTCCCTCGTGCCGCAGACGATCGCGTGCTCTGGCGGCGCGATCGGGACGCTGCGTCGCGAGCTTGACCGCGACGTCGGCTTGGGTGAGCGGGTCCCGGGCGTGGAACACCGTTGCGAGTCCTCCCGCGGCGATCGCCCGGCCGAGCTCGTAGCGCCCGACACGTGGTGGGTGCTCATCGATGGCCGACTCCCCGGCGTCGTGCGCGAGCCGGCTCACGGCAGTCGCCCCTGGAGTTCGAGGTACGACCGCTCGCGGCGGGCGGCTCGGGCCAGCTCCTCCAAGGACGCAAAGCCGGTTGCGGTCAGCGGGTCGACCGATCCGAGGTCTGCAGCCAACGATGATCGCCACCACTCGAGCGCTTCCTGGTCGCTCGCCAGATGGTCGCTCGCCCCTGCCTCGTCGAGACCGGCGGCGCGCAGGGTCGCCGCCTTGGTACGACTCCGTTCGGCCAGGCTCTCGTAGCGTCCCGAGAGCCGCAGCCAGTCGATGGTGGCCTGCTCGTCGAGTCCGCCACGCGCGACATGGTCGACCGCCCACTCGATGAGCGCCCGTCGACGCGCCAGCTCTGCGTAGTCGTCCCAGCCGAGTCCATTGTCGGCGAGCCAACGTTCGAGGTCGGCGACGTCGCCGAGCCCGAGTCGTCGACGAATCCGGTCGGAGGCCTCGTCGAGCAAGTGCTGGGTGAGGACCACTCCGTGTGAGCGAGCGACATCCTCGGCGAGGGCGTCGGTGAGGGCCGCCGCGTGAGCGGTGGCGTGCAACTCGGGTCGAAGGCGGACTTCTTCGAGGATCGGGTGTGCGTGGCGATCCACCGAATCGTTGTGGCCGATGGCGGCTTCTTCGCGGACCATGGCCTGGAAGAAGTGGGTCTCGGCGAGCACGAACTCCCGCTCCGGAGCGGGAACGTCGACGAGACCGGCAGCGTGGCGGAGGACCGCGACGGCGTCGAGCCGCTTCTGGTCGATGGCATTGGTCGGCCACCACGAGGAGAAGCGGTCGAGCTCGTCGCCGAGAAAACGGTCGTCGGGCGCCAGCGCACGCGCTCGACGAACGATCGCGTCGTAGGTGCGGTCGGCGTAGAAGAGCGCACGGGCGGCATCGAGGAGCCTCGCCTCGGTGTCGGCGGTGATGATGTCGTTCCCCGTGGCGGCCTCGACCGTGGCGTGCACGTTGGCGAACGGCTCCGATGACGAGCGGTAGTCGGGTCCGGGGCCGTGAGCGAGCGACACGTCTGCGTCGCCGTAGGTGCCGTCGGCGAACCGGCCGTAGATGCGGCCGACGCCAACCATCCCGAACGGCGCGAGCTCAGCGGCCCGGATGGCGCCCATCGACCCACCGCCGACTACATGGCACCCGCGTGCGAGCGCGTGGAGTACCTCTTTGTGCCAGACCGACGGAAGGTGCTCGTAGTAACCGTCCACGATCGCGATGACCGATGCCTCCTCAGCCGCGCGGAGGATGTCGCCACGAGATGCGGGAGGACGCACCTCGACACCGGGACAGGCCGTCGCTGCATCCTGCGCGCAGAGCGACGGCCCGACGAAGGCGATGACGGTCACGACGCGACCTCCTGCAGGGCCCGGCGCAACCGTCGCCCGGCGAGGACTGCCTCGGCGGGATTGGGTTCGAGGCCGGGGCCGACGGCCTTGACGACGGCGATGCCGGTGCCCGGTCGGCTGAGATCGACGATCACTGGCTCGGCGAGGCCCGCTTCGGTGATGGCGTGGAGGAGGAGCGTGATGTCCTCGTCGAGGGTCTCGTTCCACCGGCTGGGGATGTCCGTGAATGCTCGCGTCGGCGCTGCTGCATCGGCGAAGAGCTCGCGTCGTGCGGTGGCTGCGACGCGAGCATCGGCGGCCTGTTCGATGCTCTGGCGGGAGATGTCGTCCCGTGATGCGGTGATCGCCGTCAGCCGCGCCTGGGCTGCTTCGGTCAGCGATCGTCGCAATGCCACTGCGGCATCGAGATGGCAGCCCTGCCCACCGGTGACCATCAGGCGCCGGCCTTCGAAGGGCGAACGGTCGACGACGAGGCTGCGGATCGTCGGGATCCCGAGGTCGCTCGTGAGGTCCCAGATGGCGACGTCGACCCCTGCCCGGTCGAATCGGTCGAGGAGTCCGCGGGAATCGGGGTCGGTGATCGAAGCCGGGTCGATGCGGGTGTCGGCCTGCGCTCGTGCACCACGGTGCCACCAGAGCGCAGCTGCGTCGCGTTCGACGAGCTCGCAGAGCGAGTGTGCCGTGGCCTCGGCGAGGTTGTTTCCCGACGCCAGACCATTGGACCCGCCGTAGAAGACGTGCGTTGTGTAAGGGCGGGGCCGGACGCAGTCCATGTCGACCATCTCCATCGGTACCAACGTCTCGGCGCCGCTGCAGAGGCCGTACCCGGACAACCAGGGGATCCGTAGATGGTCGTGGTACCGGGAGCCGACCCGTTTCGCCAGCGCCTCGGGGTCGGCGATGCGGGCGCCCCGTCGGCGGAGTTCGGAGGCAGAGGCGATGACCGGGCGGCTGTCGATGTGCTCGGCATGGTGCAGCTCCAGTGACTCCATGGCCGCCGATACCTTCGCTGCGGTGAGGGACAGACCCTTGCCCTGGGAGACCGACAGCGAGCGGGCGTTGGGACGGACGGCGAGCGCGACCGGGATGCCGATCGTGTCGAGGCCCGTGACGTCGGCAATTCGAGTGATCCCGGCATCGTCGCAAAGCGGTCGGATGTTGGCCAGGGTCTGTTCGGGTTCGACGATCCTGCGCGAACCAGGCACGACCCGGCTCACACCGGTCCGGCCCGCCAGCGGCCCGGCTGACGCTGTTGCCACCTCGCTCATCGAGCGTCTCCTCTCCGAAGCGCGCACCGGTCCTCGATGCGACACCTCCCAGACCACCCCGACGCCCGACGGTTACACCGAGGCGTCCGGCCGGCGGGCGCTTCGCTCGTAGCGATCCCCTGGCGACGTAACCACGGGGAACGTGCTGCGTCCGGTGTACGCAGCGACACGGCGTCGCTGCCGGTCCTCGGCGACCGGGACAGACCGAGGAGTTCGTGATGAGTGACGATCGAGAGGCCGGCGTGCTGTTTCGCCGGGGTGACCGTGTCTTCTGGGTCCCCGAGGAGCGGCTGGGCGAGTTCGAGCTCGACGCCATCGATGCCGAACGCGTCGGGGGTGCACTGGCAGGTGAAGGCGAGGTTTCCGGCTTCGCGGCGCGACCGGTGCCGGGTGCGCGCACGCTGAGCTGGGGCTTCGAGGGGTCGATCGGACCCAAGGCGGGCTCCGGCGCATGGATCGAGTACCTCGAGTACTCGCCTCCACCGCCGCCCAAGGGAATGCGCTTCTGACCCTTGCAGACGCTGGCGCCCTACATCATCGGTCGACGGCTGGGACGCGGAGGTCTCGCCGACGTTCATGCTGCGATCCGTCGCAGCGACGGCCGTGAGGTGGCCGTGAAGATCGCTCGCGGACGGCGCAGCCACGACTCCTGGGTCCGTCGACGTTTCTGGTTGGAGGCTGCCATGCTGCGCCGCGCCGCATCACGACACGTCGTCGGGCTCTTCGCGAGGGGTATCGACGATGGCCGGCCCTTCCTGGTCCTTGCGCTGGCCGAGGGTGGATCCTTGGCCGAGCGGATCTCCGATCGACCGACAACGCCCGAGGGACTCCGTCGCCTGACGGTCGACCTCGCCGCGGCAATCCGTTCGTTCCACGACGCGGGCATGCACCACCTCGATGTCACGCCCGGCAATCTGTTGGTGACCGGTGCGTTCGACGACGGCGCCGGGCTCATCGCAGCCGGCGAACGGTTGGTGATCGCCGACCCGTCGGTGTCGTTCACTCCCGCCGGCGCCGAACGGCCATGGCTCGAGTTCGGCACCCCGAGATGGCGGGCACCGGAGATCGCCGCCGGCCGGCCCGCCGGCGTCGCGACCGACGTGTTCGGAGCCTCGGCGACCCTGTGGGGCGCGATGGCGCGAGCCGCTCCGCCCGAGGCCATCCAGCGGTCAGCGGTCATCGCATCGATGCCCGCACACTGGCAGAGCGTGTTCGGACCGGGCCTGGCCGAGGACCCCGCAGCCCGCCACAGCTCCATCGACGACTGGTCGTCGTCGGTTCTGTCGGCGATCGAACACGATCGAGCGTGCGCTCGTGCGTGACCTGGCAGACCTGCTCGATCCCGTCGACGTCGTCGACTTCTTCGCCTCGCACTGGGAGCGTCAGCCGCTCCATGTCAGACGTGGGCGTCCTGACGCACATGCCGAGCTGGTCGGCATCGACGACCTCGAGGCGGTCATCGCCGCGACCCCACGCGACGCCCCCGACGACAGCGCGCACGGCGCAGTAGCGACCGCGACGACCATCGATGGGGTGACGACCCGTGGCTCGCTGCCGGTGGATCGCACCGGCCAGGTCTCGCCGGCAGGTGTCTACGCAGCGCTGGCGGCCGGCAAGTCGATCGTGGTGCGCCATCTCCGCCGGAGCTGGCCGCCGATCGCTGCGCTCTGTGCAGGCGTCGAGGCCGGCCTCCGGCAACCGGTCAGCGCCAACCTCTTCCTCACGCCACCCGGAGCCACCGCCTTTCCCGCGCACCACGACACAGCCGACGTGTTCTTCGTGCAGATCGAGGGGACGAAGGTGTGGGAGATCCACGAACCCCGGACGGAGTTGCCGTGGGGGCAGCCCGCCGGGGACTCCGAACCGCAGATGACCCTCGGTCCGCCGCTCACCGTCGTGCTGGAGCCAGGCGACGTTCTGTTCCTGCCGCGCGGTTGGATCCACCGGGGGTCCTCCGGGCCCGAGGCATCGCTGCACGTCACCGTGGGCACCCAGCCGATCTGTTGGATCGACATCCTCGACGCCCTGCTGCGTCGTGCGGCGGCCGACGACGTCGAGTTGCGCAGAGCGGTACCGCTCCACGACCCCGAGTCGTCGACCAGCTCTGCGGTCGAGACGCACCTCGAACGTCTACTCGACCGCCTGCCGGCGTCGTCGGGCGACGATGCACTGACCGAAGTGCTCGTCGGGATCCTGGGCGACCTCCCTGCACCGATGTCGGGACGAATCCGTCAGATCATCGAGCCGCCCGTGATCCACGACGACACTGTTCTCGAGATGCGAGCCGGGCTCGGCCCGGTCGTCCGGATCGGGCCATCCGGAGCCGGTATCCACGTCGCAGGGGGCCACGTCACCGGTCCGACCGAGGCCGGCCCGGCGCTGCGGTGGGTGGCAGAGAGGCGAACGTTTCGGGTCGGATCCTTGCCGCTCGACGCAACCGGCCGTCATGAATTGGCTCGGGTACTGCTGCTCGAAGGTCTGGCGTCCGTGCGCCGAGGGCGCGGAGACGACTGACGCCCGCGACGACGGATTCAGCGCTGGAGCGTTCGGCCGGCCTCGTCGAACCACTCGCGGACGATGCGATCGAAGCCGAACCCGTCATGGGGCACCTTCATGTCGAACGACATGATGGTGCGTGTCCGGTCACCGCAGATGTTCGTGACGCTGTGAACCGGGAACCGTTCAGCGAACAGCGCCGGGTCGCTGGCGGGGTCGATCGGGGCGTTGAGGGTGATGGTCACCGAACCGGGCTCGGTCACGGTGGAGTCGATCGGACGGTCCCAACAGGATCGGTCATGCACGGTGAACTGGCCGGCGCCCTCGATCGTCCAGATGAACGAGAGCCCGAAGTAGGCGCGGTTGGCGGCGACACGCGCTGCGTCATCGGGTTCCTCGTGCGGAGGGTGAGGGAACATGCCGTCGAAATGGGCAGGCAACCCTGCTCCCGGGGCGTAGCGCTGCAGCAGGACGTGGGTGAACAACTGGCGCAGCATGCTGGGCTCCTGCATCGCCAACCCGTGGTCGAGCACGCTGCGTTGACATGCGGCCAGGACCGCGTGGGTGATCGGCATGGCCGCGCGGATCGAGCCCGCGAGGAACATCCCCTGATAGCGCACCCCGGCGACTCGGGGGTGGGCTCCGGAGGCCGCAAGGCCGGCGACCTCGCGCCGCCAGCTCTGGAGTACCGGCGTCGGGAGGGCAGACGGCACGCTGGCAGCGCCGATCGAGAACAGCTGCGCCATCGTCGCTTCGTCGATGTCCGGTAGAGCGTCGATGGGAGGTGCCACGACGTCGGTTTCGAACCGGGCGGACCCGTCGTAGCGAGGTAGGACGTCATCGAGACTGCCGAGCGTCGCGTCGCTTCGTGATACTGCGCGTCGACGGTGGGAGCCCGTCGGGGCCCCCACCGTCAGCGAAGTCGCCATCGGACTGTTGCTACTTGACCGTCGGGGCGAGGGAGTAGGTGTTGCCGAGCTTGATCGGGCCATCGAAGCCCCACTTGATCTCCCTGATGTTGGGACGCAGCTCGCCGGCGCGGAGCTTGTCGCTTCGGAAGCCACTGACTTCGTCGTCGCCGGCCTTTGCGCGGATCTCCTCGGCAGCCTCATCGGGAACACGGAACTGGGCGAGCTGGTCTTCGGGAACGAAGAACACGCCGTCCTCACGGTTCAAGAGCACGCCTTCGGTGCGGTCGCTCATGGGAAACTCCTTCTTGTCGTGCGCACCGCCGGTCGGTGCACGGGACACGAGACAGAGTTCGAAGCCGACGGTTACACCGGTCCTCGACGTTGCCTGCCGGGACCGTCACACCCCTGCGCCACACTGTCGTCCATGAGCCGAGCCAGAGTGGTCTACCGATGCAGTGCCTGTGGGGCCGAGGCCCCCAAGTGGGCGGGGCAGTGCCCGTCGTGCCAGGAGTGGGCGACGCTGGCCGAGGCCTCGGCGGCGGCTGCTCCGGCTGGGGAGGCACGCGGGTGGTCGGGTGGCCTGGCGGTGCGGTTCGGCGATGTGTCCGGCGCCGACGACGATGCGGCCGCCACCGGGATCGGCGAGTTCGACCGGGCGCTCGGCGGCGGGCTCGTGCCGGGTTCGGTCACCTTGCTGGGCGGCGAACCCGGCATCGGCAAGTCGACGTTGTTGTTGCAGCTCGCCGATGCGGTCAGCGCCCAGGGACGACGCGTCATGTACGTCTCTGCCGAGGAGTCCGCCCCGCAGTTGCGGCGACGTGCCGACCGGCTCGGCCTCGCCCTGACCGAGGTGTGGGTGCAGGCCGAGACGTCGCTGCCGGCGGTGGTCGACGAGGTCCGGCGCCTCGAGCCCCACGTGCTGCTCGTCGATTCCATCCAGACCGTGTCATCGCCGCAGGTGTCGTCGGTGCCGGGGTCGGTCACCCAGGTGCGCGAATGCGCGCAGGCACTGCTCGAGCTCGCCAAGGCGCATTCGATGGCCACGGTCCTGGTCGGTCACGTCACCAAAGAGGGCACCCTCGCCGGGCCGCGCACCCTCGAACATCTGGTCGACACGGTGCTGTCGTTCGAGGGCGACCGGCACCAGGGCCTGCGGTTCCTGCGGGCGGTCAAGCATCGCTTCGGCGCCACCGGCGAGCCCGGCGTGATGGAGATGACCGCCGCCGGCCTCGTCGGCGTGGCGGATCCGAGCGGGATCTTCCTCGGCGATCGCCGCGCCGGGGCCACCGGATCGGTCGTGGTCCCGGTCGTCGACGGGCATCGACCCCTGCTGGTCGAGCTCCAGGCGCTCGTGGTGCCCACCAAGGCGGTGGCGCCGCGCCGGGCAGCGCAGGGGATCGAGAGCAACCGCCTCGCGTTGTTGTTGGCGGTGCTCGAACGCCGGTGCGGGGTGCCGGTCCTCGGCGCGGAGGCCTACGTGTCGGTCGTCGGCGGGGTCCGGGTCACCGAGCCGGGCGTCGACCTCGGTGTGGTCCTGGCGGTGGCGTCGTCGATGCTCGAACGGCCGGTCGCCGATGACCTCGTCGTGGTCGGCGAGGTCGGGTTGGCCGGCGAGATCCGACAGGTCAGCCAGATCGATCGCCGTCTCGACGAGGCAGCACGGCTGGGCTTCACCCGCGCGCTGGTTCCGGCATCGACGCCTTCGGGCGATCGCCGCCTCGAGCTGGTGCGGGCCGGCACCATCACCGAGGCGTTGACCCGCTCGGGGATCGGTCCGGCGATGACCGCGGTGGCGTGACCGGCGGCGTCGGCTGTCGGTCGCCTCGCGATGGCGTCGGTTCGTCGCCTCCGGCGCCGATCAGCGGGCGCGGATCTCGAGCTGTTGGCGGTTGGTGATGACGTAGGTGCGGTCGCGCTGGTCGAGCCAGCCGAGCCGGATGAACGACGCAATGGCCTTGTTGACGCGTTCGCGCGAGGCCCCCACCATCCCGGCGAGTTCCTCCTGGGTGATGGGGAGTTCGAAGCTGTCGCCGTCGCCGGCGATCTCGAGCAACCGTTTGGCGGTGCGGCCCGTGACGTCGAGGAACACCGAATCGGCGAGCGCCGAGTCCATCGAGCGCAGCCGCGTCGACAACATGTCGACCACCCGCCACAACAGCTCGGGGTTGGTCTCGTAGAGGCCGCGCACGGGCGCGTACGGCACCACCACGACGATCGATCGTTCGAGTGCCCGGGCGCCGGCGGAGCGGCCGCCGCCGCCGAACAGGCCCATCTCGCCGAAGAGATCGCCCGATTCCATCAGTGCGACCACCGACTCGCGGCCGTCGGGCGAGCGGTTCGAGATGGCGATGCGGCCCTCGACGACGATGTAGAGGTCGTCGGGCGCGTCGCCTTCGTTGAACAAGACGTCGCCGCGACGAAGCTCGCGTCGCTCCGACGCTGCAGCTATGGGTTCGATGTGGGCCGGATCGAGACCTTCGAACAGGCTCGCCGACGCGATCAGACTGGAGTCCACCATGACGCTGCCACACTAGTGCTGTGACCGATGCCGCAGCGATTACAGACCCCGATCCGGCGATCCACAGGGCCCGGACGAGATGACGATCGCCGATCCGCACGGGATCTGGACCATCATCGTCGCCGCCGGGACCGCACAGCGTTTCGGCGGCGACAAGCTCGGAGTGGTCATCGACCCTCCCCACGGCACCGTCCTCGACCGGTCGATCACCGTCGCCATGAGCGCCGGTGACGGGGTGGTGGTCGTCGTCGGCGCCGACTCGCCGTTGCTCACCCGCGAGCATCCGCCCGAGCTCCGCTTCGTCGCCGGCGGTGCCACGAGATCGGCGTCGGTGCGAGCGGGGCTCGCCGCCGTGCCCGCCACCGCATCGGTGATCCTGGTCCACGACGGCGCCCGTCCCCTCGCGTCGGCGGAGCTGTATCGGCGTGTCATCGACGCCATCGCCGGGGGCGCCGGCGTCGTGATTCCGGTCGTCGCAGTGGTCGACACCATCCGCGCGGTCGCCGGGGGCGTCGTCGATCGCGACGGTCTGCGCGCCGTGCAGACGCCCCAGGGCTTCCGCGGGGACGTCCTGCGTGCGGCCCATGCCGAGGGCGCCGAGGCCACCGACGACGCCGCGCTCGCCGAGGCCCTCGGTGCCGCGGTCACCCTCGTCGAGGGCGAGACCACCAATCTGAAGATCACCCGACCCGTCGATCTGGTCGTGGCCCGTTCGTACCTGGAAGACTCCGACGATGCATGACCTGACAACCGGCCCGGCGACCGACGGGCGCCGACGCACGCCGTGGTTGCCATGACCTCGCTCCGTATCGGGCAGGGTTTCGACGCTCACCCCTGGGGCGACGATCCCGACCGACCCCTCGTCCTGGCGGGCGTGGTGTTCGATCTGCCCCGATCGCTCACCGGTCACTCCGACGCCGACGTCGTGGCCCACGCATGCGCAGACGCCCTGCTCGGGCCCACCGGTCTCGGCGACATCGGCGCCTGGTTCCCCGACGACGATCCGTCCTTCGCGGGAGCCGACAGCTGCCAACTGTTGGCTCGCGTCGTGGCGGCAGTCGGCGACGCCGGATGGCGCACGGTCAACATCGACTGCGTCGTCGTCGCCGATGCCCCCAAGCTCGCCCCGCGCCGTGACGAGATGCAGGCGCGCCTGTCCGGTGTCGTCGGCGCTCCGGTGACGATCAAGGGCAAACGCACCGAAGGTCTCGGCGCGATCGACGGGGTGGCCTGTTGGGCCACCGCACTCCTGGAGCAGAGATGAACGCTGGTCGTGGTGACGGACGTGGTGGATCGGGCCCGCGACGCGGAGGCGGCGGTCGCTCCGGCGGCAAGGGGAGTCGCGGCGGCCCGAGCCGAGGCGACGCCGGCGGGCCCAGAAGAGCCGGCGGATCCCGGCGGGGAGCGTCCCCGGCGCCACGGTCGGGGCGTCCTTCCCCCGGTGGGCCCGGACGGCGAGGCGACGGACGCGAGGAGCGGCAGAAGGGTCCCGGCGGCGACCAGGTCGAGGGCCGCCATGCCGTTCGCGAGCTGTTGCTCGCCGGGCGGCGCCGTGTGCGCGAGGTCTTCATGGCCGCCGACCTCGACCCCGCTCCCATCGTCGACGAGATCCGCGAGCTCGCCGCCGAGGCCCGCGTCGGGATCACCGAGCTCAGCCGCACGAAGTTCGAGTCCATCACCAAGACCGAGTCGTCCCAGGGCGTCATGGCCCGCGCCGACCCGCTGCCCGACCTCGATCTCGACGACCTGCTCGCCCGCAGCGAGGGTGTGCCCTTCCTGCTCGTCCTCGACGGCATCACCGACCCCGGCAACCTGGGTGCGATGCTGCGCACCGGCATCTGTGCGGGCGTGACCGGCGTAGTGCTGCCGCGCCATCGCTCGGCCCGCATAACGCCCACGGTCACCAAGGCCGCAGCCGGTGCCATCGAACACCTGCCCGTGGCGACCGTGTCGGGTATTCCGGCCGCGCTCGGCGATCTGGCCTCCCGGGGGGTGTGGTCGGTCGGACTCGATGCCGTCGCCGACACGAGTGTCTACGACATGGCGGTCTCGGACGCTCCGGTGGCGTTGGTGCTCGGGGCCGAGGGGCGGGGTCTCTCCCGGCTGGCTCGCGAGCGCTGCGACCTTGTCGTCACCATCCCGCTGCAGGGCCCGCTCGCATCGCTCAACGTCGGGGCCGCAGCGGCCGTCGCATGCTTCGAGGTGGCACGCCGGCGGGCCACCTGAGCCCGCCCGATCGGCCGCTGCGTCGATCAGAGCAAACGCGGTCGCAGATAGACTGCACGCCGCGCCGGGTTAGCTCAGTTGGTAGAGCACCTCTCTTGTAAAGAGGATGTCGTCGGTTCGATCCCGACACCCGGCTCGCCCTCGCCCGACCCCATACGGTGACCGCCGATCACCGAGGGTGCTTGAATCGCGTGCCCCCAGCGGCCACGCTGGCGCCGTGGCACTGAGTGAGCGCCAGCGCGCGATCATCGATTTCGAACGAACCTGGTGGCAGATCGAAGGCTCCAAAGAGGCCGCGATCCGCGAGCGGTTCGCGCTGTCGACGACGCGCTACTACCAGCTGCTCAATCAGCTCATAGACTTGCCGGACGCTGCGGCCTACGACCCGATGGTGGTGCGTCGGCTCCAGCGGTTGCGTTCTCAGCGTCGTCGAGCACGCTTCGGGGCGTCGGCCACCCAGCCGCCCGCCCGTTGACACGGAGGCAAGCCATGCGTGAAACCCGTACCGCCGCCCAGGCGGTCATGTCATGAACAGCGCAACGCGTGGCGTCGTACTCGCTGTCTTCGCCGTGCTGCTCGGGGTCATCATCCTCGGCCGCGGCTTCGACGACCCGACGGTCGCCACCGGCGATCCCAGCCCCACCGCCGCACCGAGCGACGATGGCGGCACCGATGTCCCGGCTGACGACGGCAGCGCCGACGCGTCGGCCGCCGATGACAGCACGACGGAAACGCCGGCCGAGGATGGCACCGCCGAGGATGGCACGGCCGAGGATGGCACGGCCGAGGATGGCACGGCCGAGGATGGCACGGCCGAGGACGGCACCGCCGATACGCCCGCGGCCGACGGTTCCGCCGGCGAAGGAACGCCCGGGGGACAGGTCAAGCCGCCGGCCGAGGTCCGGGTACTCGTTGCCAACGACACCACCGTCGGTGGCCTCGCAGGCACGGTCACCAACACCCTCACCGCCGAGGGGTACGCCACGCTGACCCCGACCAACACCACCACCCAGGGAGCCGACGCGGCCGCCCCGTCGGTCGTGTACTTCGGCCAGGGCTACCGACCCGACGCCATCGCCGTCGCAGGCCTGCTCGGCCTGGACGAGACATCGGTGGCGCAGATGCCCGAGACGCCGCCGGTCGACGACCTCGGCCGGGCGAACCTCCTCGTCGTGGTCGGCGCCAACTTGGTACCCGCGGCCTGAGGTCGCCGGGCACGGGCCATGGATCGTCGGTCCGGCCCGCCGCCCGCCGGTGGGACCTGCACATGGACATCCTCGTCGCTCCCGACAAGTTCAAGGGAACGCTGACGGCCGACGTCGTGGCCGAGTTGATCGCCGGCGTGTGCCGCGCCCGGGGGCATCGGGTGACGACCCAACCCCTCGCCGACGGCGGCGACGGGACGCTCGCCGCGTTGGGCGGCGCGAACCGCACGTCCACGGTCACGGGTCCGCTCGGCGATCCCGTGGTCGCGTCGTGGCGGTGGCGACGCGACGTCGCGGTGATCGAGATGGCCCAGGCCTCGGGTCTGGCGCTCGTCGGTGGCGCCGAGAACAACGATGCCCTGGCGGCCAGCACGGTCGGCACGGGCGAGCTCATCGATGCCGCGGTCGGCCGGGGAGCGCGTCGGATCGTGGTCGGTGTCGGTGGCTCTGCCACCACCGATGGCGGATGGGGTGCGGTGCAGGCTCTGCATCCCGTGCAGCGACTTCGAGGCGTCGAGCTGGTCGTCGCGTGCGACGTGCGCACTCGATTCGTCGATGCCGCCACCGTGTTCGGGCCCCAGAAGGGTGCAGGCGAGGCGGCGGTGGCCCTGTTGCAGCGTCGCCTCGAACGTCTGGTGCAGGTGTACCTCGACGAGTACGGCGTCGACGTGTCCGAGCTCGTCGGGGCCGGTGCTGCCGGTGGCCTGGCCGGGGGCCTCGCCGCCATCGGCGCCGAACTGGTCGATGGCTTCAGCGTCGTTGCCGATGCCTGCGACCTGGACGGCCAGATCGAGAGCGCCGACCTCGTCATCACCGGCGAGGGCCGTCTCGACCCGACGAGCTTCGACGGCAAGGTCGTCGGCGGCGTGGCCGAGATCGCCGCTGACTTCGCCACACCGGTCGCCGCGGTGGTGGGTTCGGTCGATCCCCTCGTCGAGGACCAGCTCCCGGTCGTCTCGTTGGCCGACACCGTCGGCGATGCGGCCGCCTTCACCGATCCATCGGCCGGGGTCGTCGCCGCAACCGAGGCGCTGCTCGACCGACTCGATCTCTGACCACCGCTCCTGCGCGAGACGAGGCGGCGGCCGGCCCGGCGCCGAACAGCGATCGGCGCCCCTACAATTCCGACCATGGCAGTCACCATTCGTATCCCGACCACGTTGCGGACCCTCACCGCCGGAGCGTCAGAGGTCAGCGCCGAACCCGGCACCGTGCGCGAGGTGCTCGCTGCCCTCGACGGCGCGCACCCCGGCTTCGCCGACCGGCTCCTCGACGAGGAGGGCTCGTTGCGGCGCTTCGTCAACGTGTTCGTGTCCGACGACGACGTCCGCTTCATGGAGGGTCTCGACACCCCCGTGGCCGATGGCGAGACGCTGTCGATCGTTCCCGCGGTGGCCGGCGGCTGATCGCCCCGGCAAGGGCGAACCGAGATTTCACCGGCGCCCATTGTGAATCCCTGAGCTGCGTCAGTAGCATTTAGCAGTCTCGATACGAGAGTGCCAACGACCGGGTTCGTCGGCACGCTCGACATCCGGGCATGCCGGGCCCCGATCGCGGGACCCGATCCAAGACGCACTCAGTCACCTCAGGGAGGCACGACTCCAAATGGCCAAGATCATCTCGTTCGACGAAGAGGCTCGGCGCGGGCTCGAAGCGGGCATGAACAAGCTCGCCGACGCAGTCCGGGTCACCCTCGGCCCCAAAGGCCGAAACGTGGTGCTCGACAAGAAGTGGGGAGCCCCCACGATCACCAACGATGGTGTGTCCATCGCCAAGGAGATCGAGCTCGAGGACCCCTACGAGAAGATCGGCGCCGAGCTGGTCAAAGAGGTCGCCAAGAAGACCGACGACGTGGCCGGCGACGGAACCACCACCGCCACGGTCCTCGCCTGGGCGATGGTCCGTGAGGGCCTCCGCAACGTAGCCGCCGGCGCCAACCCCATGTCGCTGAAGAAGGGCATCGAGGCCGGCGTCGACGCCGCCGTCGAGGCCATCCGCGGCCAGGCCACCGACGTGTCCTCCAACAAGGCCCAGATCGCCAACGTCGCCTCCATCTCCGCCGCCGATCCCGAGATCGGCCAGAAGATCTCCGAGGCCATCGACAAGGTGGGCAAGGACGGCGTCATCACCGTCGAGGAGTCCCAGACCTTCGGGATGGACATGGACTTCGTCGAGGGCATGCGCTTCGACAAGGGCTACATCTCCCCGTACTTCGTCACCGACGCCGAGCGCATGGAAGCCGTCCTCGACGACCCCTACATCCTGCTCGTCGGTTCGAAGATCTCCGCGGTGCGCGACGTCGTACCCGTTCTCGAAAAGGTCATGCAGGCCGGCAAGCCGCTGCTGATCATCGCCGAGGACGTCGAGGGCGAAGCCCTCGCCACCCTGGTCGTCAACAAGATCCGCGGCACGTTCGCCTCGACCTCGGTCAAGGCTCCGGGCTTCGGCGACCGCCGCAAGGCGATGCTCCAGGACATGGCGATCCTCACCGGCGGCCAGGTCATCTCCGAAGAGGTCGGCCTCAAGCTCGAGAACACCACGCTCGATCTTCTCGGCCAGGCCCGCAAGGTCGTCATCACCAAGGACGAGACCACCATCATCGAAGGTGCGGGCAGCCGCGCCGACGTCGATGGCCGCATCGCCCAGATCAAGGCCGAGATCGACAACACCGACTCCGACTACGACCGGGAGAAGCTCCAGGAGCGTCTCGCCAAGCTGTCCGGCGGTGTCGCGATCCTCAAGGTCGGCGCCGCCACCGAGGTGGAGCTCAAGGAGAAGAAGCACCGCATCGAAGACGCGGTCAGCACCACCAAGGCTGCGATCGAAGAGGGTGTCGTCGCCGGTGGCGGCGTCACGCTGTTGCGTGCGCAGGCCGCCGTTCTCGAGACGGCCGCCGGCCTGAAGCTCGACGACGAGGCCACCGGCGCCCGCATCGTGGCCAAGGCACTGGAGGCTCCGCTGACCCAGATCGCGGTCAACGCCGGCCTCGAAGGCGGCGTCATCGTGGAGCGTGTCCGCAACCTCGAGGGCAGCTTCGGCCTCAACGCCGGCACCGGCGAGTACGAGGACCTGGTCGCGGCCGGCATCATCGATGCCGCGAAGGTCACCCGGTCGGCTCTGCAGAACGCAGGCTCGATCGCAGCGCTGTTCCTCACCACCGAGTGCGTCATCGCCGACTCGCCCGAGGGCGGCGCCGGCGGCGGCATGCCCGACATGGACTTCTGAGTCCGGTCCGACCCGCACCGAACGGTCACGAACGAAGGGGTGCCCCCTCGGGGGCGCCCCTTCGTCGCGTCCGGACGTCGGTCCGTGGTGCCGTCTCGAACATCGGTGGCCCAGCGTGCGTCTGCACCGGCCTTCGGCCAGGATGGTGGCCATGGCCGATGCCCCACCGCTGCACCCCGACCTTGCGCCGCTCGCGTTCCTCCTCGGTTCGTGGCGCGGGCGCGGTCACGGCGACTACCCGACCATCGAGGCCTTCGACTATCTCGAGGTGGTGACGTTCAGCCATGTCGGCAAGGCGTTCATCGCCTACGCGCAGCGCACCAGCGACGCGGCGACCGGCGCGCCGCTCCACGCCGAGACCGGTTACCTGCGGCCGGTCGACGCGGAAACCGCCGAGTTCGTGGTGGTGCAGCCCAGCGGCATCGTGGAGCTGCACGACGTCGCCATCACGGCGACATCGCTGACCATGGCGTCGAACCAGGTGGTCACCACCCGATCGGCCAAGCGGGTCGACGAGGTCCGGCGCCGGGTCGTCGTCGACGGCGATCGTCTCGACTACGAAGTGGACATGGCGGCCGTCGGGCAGCCGATGCACCGCCACCTCGTCGCATCGCTCGAGCGCTGAGCGCCGCCCATGGCAGCGAGACGGGGTCGGACGGCTCGCATCCTGGCGTGGGAGTACCGCGACGACCACAAACGGCGCCGGCCCGACGAGGTCATCGTCGAGGAACCGTTGACCATCCACCTCGACGACAGCCTGGTGGCCACCACCATGCGGACTCCCGGCCACGACTTCGAGCTGGCCGTCGGGTTCTGTCACTCCGAGGGCATCCTCGCCGGTGTGCCGGTCACGGGGCTGCGCTACTGCGGAACCGGTGCCCCGGTCGACACCGATTTCAACGTGGTGACGGTCGAGACCGGCGGGCGGGCGCCCGTGCCCACACCACGACTGGGCGCCACCTCGAGCGCCTGCGGCGTCTGCGGCAGCGAGGCCATCGGGGAGTTGGCTGCTCGACTCAGCCCATTGCCGAGGCGTGATCCGCCGTTCCCACTCGACGTCTTGGCGAACGCTCCCGAGCTCGTCGCACCCAACCAGGCGTTGTTCGCCGCGACCGGCGGCGTCCACGCCGCTGCGGCGATCGACGCAGACGGGCGGGTGCTGGTCGTCCGGGAGGACATCGGTCGCCACAACGCGGTCGACAAGGTCGTCGGCCGTCTGCTGCTCGACGGCGCCCTGCCGGCATCGGCGCTCGCGCTGTTCGTGTCCGGGCGGGCATCGTTCGAGATGGTGCAGAAGGCGTGGGCGGCCGGTTTCGCGGCAGTGGTGTCGGTGAGCGCTCCGTCGTCGTTGGCCGTCGAGGTCGCCACTGCGGCGAACCTCACCCTGGCCGGCTTCGCCCGCGATGGCGGGATGAACCTCTACGTCGAATGAGAACCGCGTGGGGTCAGACCCCGCTTTCCCGCTTTCCCGCTTCTCCCTTGTGTTCGAACCTCGATGCCCGATGCCCGATGCCCGATGCCCGATGCCCGATGCCCGATGCCCGATGCTCGGAGAAAGCGGGAAAGCGGGGTCTGACCCCGTGGTTCCTACACTGCCCTCATGACCTCGCCCCTGTCTCCGACCTCCGGTCTCGGTGTTGTGCACCTGTTCTTCAAGGCGGGACCGTTCTCGGACCGGGCCGCGGCCGAATCCGTCGTCGCTGCTGCCCGCGAGGGCGGCGACCAGGTCATCGCCGTGGCCATCCTCGGCCACAAGGCCGACCTCGCCATCATGGCGCTGTCGTCGGACTGGTGGCGCCTCCGGGATCTGCAGTCAGGGCTGGTTGCGTCGGGCCTCGAGCTGGTGGACAGCTACGTGTCGCTCACCGAGATCTCCGAGTACGCCGCCGGAGTCCCCGACGAGATGCGCAACGCCCGGCTGTATCCGCAGCTGCCGCCCGAGGACAAGACGGCCTGGTGCTTCTACCCGATGAGCAAGCGCCGCAACGTCGACCAGAACTGGTTCACGTTGGAGTTCGACCGCCGCAAGGAGCTCATGTACGAACACGGCGCCTCGGGACGCAAGTTCGCCGGACGGGTGCTCCAGGTCATCACCGGCTCCACCGGCATCGACGACTACGAGTGGGGCGTCACGCTGTTCTGCGTGCATCCTGACGATCTCAAGGACGTCGTCTACACGATGCGCTTCGACGAGGCGTCGGCGGAGTACGCCGAGTTCGGACCGTTCTACGCCGGCATGGTCGCCGAGTTGGGCGAGGTCCTCGACCGGATCGCACCGCCCATCGACTGAGGGGTCCCCGTCCCCGCCCCTATCAACGGGGATCGCCGGTGATCGGCATCTCGACCGGAACGCCGGGTAGGGAAGCGCAGCGTTCACAATCGACATCGGGTGTCCGACCGGTGAGGATGGAGAAGCCGGCGGAGCGCCGGAGGCAGGCGCTGTCCGGGCACGTCGGTGCGGCCGTGGGCTCGGACATGAGGCCCCAGGCCAGCGTTTCCGCCGCCTGCTCGACGCCACGCGCATGCCAGGGGACCGCTGGGTCGTCCCAGACCGTGGCGCCGGTGTGGGCCATGAACTTCTCACGTGCGTCTGCGTCGACGTTCTGGTCGATCCACACGTGGGACAGCTCGTGGAGCATGCAGCGCTTCGCCTCGTCGCACAGGATCGCGATGCCTCGGAAACCGGCGCAACAGATCCGTAGGTCGTCATCGAGTGAGATGACCGCCCCCTGGTCGGTCATCGCCACCCATCCGATGCGTTCGTCGCCGTTGCCGTCGGGGACCACCGTGGCGCCGACAAGCGTGGGCTCCGCGAGGCCTGAGCGCGTGAACCGTTCGAGCCCCCAGTCGACGAGGGTGACGAGGTCATCGGCGGTGCCGGGGCCCGACGGGTCGGCCGACCGGACCGGTGTTCCGTCGGAGAGCAGCGCGGCCACGAGGAGCATGACGCCGAGCGTCGCGTAGACGAGCCAACGGGCACCCACGAGTCAACTGTCGCCAACCCCGATCCTGTCGGGCAGGGCACAACGGCCCGGCGCAGCGCCGGCCATGCTCCTCTCGTGCGCATGTGAACGCCATCTGCGCTCTGCCGTGAGTTCACCGGACAGATGCAATAGCCTTTCGTGCCAAGCACTCCGGTGCCCGAAAGGGGTCCGACCGGACCCGGTTCTCCTGTGGAGGGAAACAACCCATGAGCAAGACCCTTATGCGGCTGCTCGCGATCTTCTTGGCCTTCGGGCTGATCGCGGCCGCCTGTGGTGACGACGACGAAGAACCCACGGCAACCGAACAGGATGCCGAGGAACCAGCGGAGGAAGAGCCTGCGGAAGAAGAGCCCGCAGAAGAAGAGCCCGCGGAGGAAGAGCCTGCGGAGGAAGAGCCCGCGGAGGAAGAGCCCGCCGACGAGGGTGACATGACCGAGGCCGCCTACGGCCCCGGTGAGGACTGCGGTGTCGCCGGCGACGGCCTCAACCTCGGCACGTTGCTGCCCGCAACGGGCCAGCTGGCGTTCCTCGGCCCCCCGATGATCGAAGCGGTCAGCATGGCGGTCTGTGACATCAACGCAGCCGGCGGCGTCAACGGTGCTCCCATCGCCCTCACCGAGGGCGACTCCGGCACCGATCCCGACATCGCCAACACCACCGTCGACCGCCTGCTCGGCTCCGAGGGCGTCGACGCCATCGTCGGTGCCGCGGCATCTGGCATCACCGGCTCGGTCATCGACAAGATCACCTCGGCCCCGGTCGTGCAGTGCTCGCCCTCGAACACCGCAGCGGGCCTCGGCACCGACGGTGACGACGGCTTCTACTTCCGGACCGCTCCCTCCGACGACCTCCAGGCTCCGGCTCTGGCCGACGTCGTGCTCGGTGACGGCTTCTCGAACATCGCGGTCGTGTCTCGCTCCGACGACTACGGCGTGGGCTTCAACGAGTTCTTCGTGCCCGCGATCGAAGCCGGCGGCGGCACCGTGGTCTATGACACCCCCTACGACCCCAACGCCACCAGCTTCGACGACGTCGTCACCAGCGTGGTCGGCGCCGGCCCCGACGCTGTGGTCCTGGTCGCCTTCGAAGAGGGCATTTCCATCATCCAGACGATGATCGAGCAGGGTGTCGGTCCCGACGCCATCCAGATCTACATCACCGACGGCATGGCCACCGGTGAGCTGGGTGCGGCCATCGACGAGTCCAACCCCAGCATCGCTGCGGGCATCAAGGGCACGCAGCCCTCGGCTGCTCCCGAGAGCGGCGCTGCGGACTTCCCGGCCAACTTCGAGACCTACGCCCCCGGCGTCGACGCCATCTTCTCGGCGCAGGCCTATGACTGTGCGATCATCATCGCCTTGGCCGCCCAGGCTGCCGGCTCCAACGAGCCGGGCGACATCCAGGCCGAGATGGTCGGCGTGACCACCGGTGGCGAGAAGTGCGGCAGCTTTGCCGAGTGCTCCGAACTGCTGGCCGGTGGCGCCGACATCGACTACGACGGGGCTTCCGGCCTCATCGAGTTCCTCGATGTGGGCGAGCCCAGCGTCGGCGTGTACGACGTCTACGACTACGACGCCGATGGCGTGCAGCAGGTCCTCGAGCAGGTCACCTTCAACGCTGCATCCTGATCTCGACGATCACGGCATCTGACGAGGGTCCCGGCTCCGGCCGGGGCCCTCGGGCCGTTTTGGGTGAGAAGCCGCTCGACGGGCCAGCCCCGTCGGCCGGGTCAGCCGCCTCGTCGGGCGAGGGTGCCGAGGTAGAGCTCGATGACCTTGGGGTCGTTGAGGAGGTCGTCGCCGGTGCCGTCGTAGGCGTTCTTGCCCTGATCGAGCACGTACCCGCGGTCGGCAATGGCCAGGCAGCGATGGGCGTTCTGTTCGACCATCACGATCGACACGCCGGTGGCGTTGATGGCCGACACGTTCTCGAACACCTCGCCCTGGTAGGCAGGCGACAGCCCGGCCGAGGGCTCGTCGAGCAACAGCACCGCGGGCTCCATCATCAGCGCGCGGCCCATCGCCAGCATCTGGCGTTCGCCGCCGGACAGCAGCCCGGCACGGTTGCCGGCGCGTTCGCCCAACCGGGGGAAGAGCTCGATGATGCCCTCGATGCGTTCGCCGACGATGTCGCCCGACAGCTGGTACGCGCCCATCTCGAGGTTCTCGATGATGGTCAGCGACGGGAAGACGTTCTCTGTCTGGGGTACGAAGCCCACGCCCTTGCGGACCAGTTCGTGTGCGGGAAGGTTGGTGATGTCGTCACCACGGAGCCGGACCGCGCCGCCCCGCACGGGCACCAGACCGAACATCGACTTGAGCAGCGTGGACTTGCCCGCGCCGTTGGGGCCGATGATGCCGACGAGCTCGCCCTGGCTGAGCTGGAAGTTGCAGCCGGTCAGGATGTCGACGCCGGGGAGGTAGCCGGCCACCAGGTCTTCGGCGACGAGGACCGTCTCCGTGGATGCGTCAGCCATCGTGATTCTCCTGCGCGAACGAGGTGCCCAGGTAGGCATCGATGACCATCGGGTTCTGGGCGACGTCGTCGGGCGTGCCCTCGGCCAGGAGCCGACCTTCGCCGAGCACGACGATCCAGTCGGAGATCCCCATGATGACGTCCATGTCGTGCTCGATGAACAGCACGCTGACCCCTTCGTCGCGCAAGGCCTCGACGTGGCCGAGCAACGACTGCACCAGCGCCGGGTTGACGCCGGCCATGGGCTCGTCGAGCAGGATGAGGTCGGGCTCGGCCATCAACGCACGAGCCATCTCGAGCAGCTTGCGCTGGCCTCCCGACATGGTGGCGGCGTACTCGTCGCGCATGTGGATGAGGTTGAAGCGGCGCAGCAGCTCCTCGGCGCGCTCCTCGATCTCGCGTTCCTGGGAGCGCCAGCGGGCCGGGATCAGGGCCTGCAGCAGCGATTCGCCGACCTGGCCCTGCGCACCGAGCTTCATGTTGTCGATGACGCTCATCTTCGCCAGCGACTTCGTCAGCTGGAAGGTCCGTACCATGCCGGACTTCGCGATGGCATGGGGCGGCTTGCCGGCGAGGGGCTGACCTTGGAAGCTCCAGGAACCCTCGTCGGGCGTGTCGAACCCGGTGATCAGGTTGAACAGCGTCGTCTTGCCGGCGCCGTTGGGGCCGATGAAGGCGGTGATGACGCCGCGCTGGACCTCGAGGTGGCCGACGTCGACGGCGGTGAGTCCTCCGAAGCGGCGGACCAGGCCATCGACGGTGAGGATCGGGTCGGGCTTGGACGAACCAGGGACGGGATCGGCCGAGCGGACCGCCTCGCGGGCGGCGATGGCGGCCGGTGTCTGCGGTCCGCGCAGCTCGCGGCCGGCCTCGAGCGCAGACTCGGGAGCGTGCTCATCGGGCATCGATGAGCACCTCTTCCTTCTTGCCCAGCATGCCCTGTGGTCGCCAGACCATCAGCGCGATCAACATCACGCCCATCAGGACCAGTCGCACCGCAGCGATGTTGGACGAATCGATGATGGCGTCGGGGATCCAGTCGTTGTCGACCAACTGGCGCAGCAGTTCTTCGACGAAGATCAGCACGAACCAGAAGACCACCGCCCCCAGCGCCGGGCCCCACTTCGACGCGGCGCCGCCGAGGATCAGCACGGTCCAGATGAAGAAGGTGGTCTGGGGTCTGAACTGCTCGGATTGCACGAAACCGGTGTCGAGGGTGTCGACGATGCCGGCCAATGCGCCGATGACGCCGCCGAGCGCGAGGCTCTGCAGCTTGTACGCGTAGACGTTCTTGCCCATCGCGCGCGCGGCGTCCTCGTCCTCGCGGATCGCCTTCAGCACACGCCCCCACGGGGACTGGATGAGCGACCAGATCAACAACGACGCCAGAACCACCAACGTCCATCCGATGATCATGATCCAGAGCGTCTTCGCGTCGAACGTGAGGCGCCAGAACCCGTAGGTCTGGCCCGGGTCGGCGACATCGAAGAGTGGGTTCCAGTCTCGGCCGACCCGGTCGGACAGGCTGACGCCGGCGTTGCGGTCCTCGATGCTCGGCAGGCCGAACGGGCCGCCGGTGAGGTCGAAGAGCCGCTGGGAACGGAACGAGATGCGCAGGACCTCGCCGATGGCGATGGTGGTGATGGCCAGGTAGTCGGCGCGCAGGCGCAGCGCCGGCAGGCCGACCATCATCGCCAGTGCGATGGCGAAGGTGATGCCGGCCGCCATTCCCATGATGATCGATCCACCGAGCCACCCCTGGGTGAACAAGATGGCCATGCCGTAGGCGCCGGCAGCCATGAAGGCAACCATCCCGAAGTTCAACAGCCCCGTGAAGCCGTAGTGCAGATTGAGTCCCACCGCGGCCAGTGCGAACACCGCTCCGTTGACGCCGATACCGGCGCGTATGGAGTCGCCGAAGAGCTTGCCGATGTCGAACGCGGCCAAGGTGTTCATCCGAATCGCTCCCGGACGCCGAGGATGCCCTGGGGTCGGACCAGCAGGATCAGGATCAACGCCACCAACGCGACGAGGAACTTGAGGTCGTTGTCGAGCCACTCGACCGACACCTCGCTGGCGATGCCGATGGCCAGACCGCCGACCATGGCGCCATAGGCG
Organism: Acidimicrobiales bacterium; assembly: GCA_046290435.1. GTDB lineage: Bacteria > Actinomycetota > Acidimicrobiia > Acidimicrobiales > UBA8592 > CAVQUE01. The sequence goes on along the minus strand of JBKAGO010000038.1, from coordinate 54,403 downwards.
GTGCCCAGCCCGCCGAGGGTGACTGCGGCGAAGATCAGCAACAGGATTCGCTCGCCCATCTGCCATTCGACGGTCTGGGTCAGGCCCAACAAGATGCCGCCCAGCGCAGCGAGGGCGGCACCCATGATCCAGACCGACAGGATCGTCCGGTCGACGTCGATACCCGACGATTTGGCCAGCGGCGGGTTGTCGGCCACGGCGCGCATCGCTGTACCGAGCTTGGTCTTCTGGAGCATCAGACCGACACCGACCAGCACGACGATCGCCGTCAGCATGATCCAGTAGTCCTTGGGGGGCAAGGACACGGGGCCGATGTCGAAGTTGGTCTGGATCCGGAACGCCTCGTAGGTCCTCTGGCGGCTCCCGAAGTAGATCAGGATCAGGTAGCGCAGCACGAACGCGAGGCCGATCGACACGACCATCAGCGAGATGGTGTTCATCTTCCGGCGCCGCAACGGCCCGAACAGCCCGGATTCGAGGGTGAACCCGAGCAGGCCGCCGATCATCACCGCCAGCACGACGACCAGCAGGAACGGCAACGGCGTCCAGGCCTCGAGAGCGAAGGCGGTGACGGCGCCGAAGGCCACGAGCTCGGAGTGTGCGAAGTTGACCAGGCCGGTGACGCCGAAGATCAACGACAGGCCGACGGCAGCCATGGCGACAAGCAGGCCGACCTTGATGCCGCTGACGAACCGGTTGAGGATGCGCTCGAAGTCGTTCTGTTGGGCCACGACCGCGCTGGTCGCTCCGGACTGGAGTCGGAAGGTCACCGACTGCGAACGGTCGGTGACCTCGATGGACTGCTCGGCGGGCGCTCCGGGCTGGAGCGCGATGCCCTCGGGAAAGGCTGCGGTGTCGATCGAGACGACGTAGGTGCCGGGCCCCGGGAGCGGGACGGACCAGCGGCCCTCGGCGTCGGCCGCCGTCTCGCCGATGGTCTCGCCGTCGGGTAGCGCAACGGCGATGGGGATGTCCGGGACGACATCGCGACCGGCGCGGACGGTGCCGCGCAGCTCGAGATCGGCGGCATCGTCCTGGGCGACTGCGATCGCAGCGGGGGCGACGATCGCGAGCACGATCGCAGCGACGAGCGCCCACGCCAACCCGATCCGTCTCGACATCCGCCAGAGGCTACTCACGGGTCACCTGCAGCGGAAATTGAGGCGTCGGTCACATGAACGTCACGTGGCGGTCGCGTCGACGTCCGTCCGCCGGTCGGGGTGGGCGCCTACCAGTGGCGGGTGCCGGGTGCGCCCTTGAACGGCCCGACCAGGTCGGGGGTGATCCAGCCGCCGTAGAAGTCGCCGTCCATGGGCGAGACCTCCTCGTCGCCGACCCAGCAGCGATCCATCATGCCGGCGTAGAAGGCGACGTGGTCGACGATGGGAGCGAACCGGGCGGTGGGCTCGTGGTAGGTCCAGGCGGCGCGGGATGCCGTGCGATCGCCGACGACGACGTCGTAGTACGAGGCGACGCCCTTCCACTCGCAGAACGACGCACCTTCGACGCCGACGAGCACGTCGTCGATGTCGGCCATGGGCAGGTAGTAGGCGGGCGCATGGCTGGTCTCGCATACCCGATACGCGGCGTCGGTGGCGGCGATCAACTGTCCGGCGAACTCGACGCGGATCCGTTTGGGTACCGGCTCCAGCGCCGGGGGCCGGGGATAGTCCCAGACCGACTCCTGGCCGGGACCGGGCTCGATACGCTTCGGTCGTTCCCACATGGTCGCCTCGCTCTCGTCGCTGTCGTTCGCGGCAGGGTGGCCTGTTCTTCGATCGCAGAGGACCGTCGTGACGCCGCCATCGGACGTCGACATCGAGACCGTAGCCAGCGAACTCCTGTCGGCTGCAGTCGCAGCCACCCCGAACTGGGTTCGTGCCAGCGTCGCCCGCGTGGCTGGCGCGCAGGGACTGGAGGTCGAGCACGAGGCCGTCGAGCGGGCGGCCACCGATGCGGCTGCGTTCGTCGAGCGCCGGCTCGGGGCGCTGCTGGCGACCGACATCGACGCCCAGCGGTCGACGCCGCTCACGGTGTTGCGCGATGCCGCCCGGTTCCCGGTCGCGGTACTGCACGGTGCAGGGGCGCGTCCGGTGCCTCGTCCCGACACGGTCCGATGGGCGTTCCCGAACGACCCGTTCGACGTGACGCCGGCGACCTTCGCCGACCTCGGCGAGGACGTGCATCAGGCCGGCATCGTCTGGGGCGCCGCCAAGGCGAGCATCCATCTACAACGTCGCCGTGACGAGGGGCTGCGCTGACCCAGCGGTCATCCGTTCCGGCGCCGAAAACCGTCGCTCTGGCGACGAGTTTCGGCGCCAGGCACGATGGCGGTGCGTCTCGTGGCGTCCGACGACACCGCGCTCGGGATTCTCAGGTCCTCCAGCCGGTGTCGGAGATCGCCCGGGGCTCGAAGAAGAGGCAGTCCACCGGGCAGGTGAACGGGGCCTCGGTGTTGGCTCCGAGCCGGCAGCGTTGCACCGTCTCGCCGGTGGGGAGCGTCCGGCTCGAGTAGTGGCGGCAGTCCTCGCGCACCTCGTCGGGGCCGTCGACGGGTTCGATGTCTGCGCCGGTGTCCATCCGGCCAGTATCGCAGCGGGCCGCATACACGCGACGGAAACAGCGCGGTGACGATGGCGGCGTCTTTCGTCTGTCAGCCCATCGTCCCCCACCGCCTGACACGATCGTGGGACCAGTCTGACGTGGATCTGAACGCAGCGTTCCTTCGGCGAATCGTGCCGGCCGTACAGTGACGCGGTGTCGTTGAAGGCAGCGGAACAGAACCGGAGAAACCGTCCATGTCGTTGAGCGCCACCCGAGCCAGCGTCATCGCAGACCACAGCCTCGCCGGCAGTGCGTTCGCCGCGGCCCTGAGCGATGCGGTCGACGCCTGGTTGGCCGCCCTCTACACCGACACCGTCGGCCATCGCGACGACGTCGCTCTCGTCGCGGTCGGCGGCTACGGGCGCGGCGAGCTGTGTCCGCACAGCGACCTCGACCTCCTGTTGCTCCACGAGGGCGTCGACGACATCGAGTCCGTCGCCGGCGCACTCTGGTATCCGTTGTGGGACGAGGGCGCGAAACTCGGCCACGCCGTGCGGACCGTGCGCGAAGCGCTCGACCTCGCCTCCGACGACCTCGAGACCGCCACGGCGTTGCTCAGCACACGACTGGTCGCAGGCAACGCCGACCTCGCGGCCCGCCTCGCCGATCAGGCCAGTGAGGCATGGCGGGCCCAGGCCCGGACCTGGCTGCCGCGCCTCGACGAGACCGTCCGGGCACGCCACCGTCGCGTTGGCGAGGTCGCATTCATGCTCGAACCAGACCTCAAGTCCGGCCGCGGCGGACTCCGCGACGTCCAGACCCTCGAATGGGCGTTCCTGGCCGACCGGGGCACCGGCACCCTCGAGGAGACCGAGCTCGTCGAGCCCTACGAGATCCTGCTGGCGGCTCGCGTCGAGCTGCATCGTGCCGCCGGGCGCCCCGGCGATCGACTGCTGCTCGAACAACAAGACGCCACGGCACGCGCCCTGCCCTACGCCGATGCCGACGTGATGATGGCCGACGTCGCCGGCGCCGCCCGACGAATCGCATGGCACAGCGACGAGGTCTGGGTCCAGCTCCTCGACGCGCTCCGCCGCAAGCGTCGCCGGCTCCGTCGCCCGACCCGTACCCCGGCCGGGGCGCACGTCAGCGTCTGCGACGAGCGGGTCGACATCGACCCGGACGCCGTCGTGACCGCCGAGGTCGTGCTCACCGCCGCAGTCGCCGCCGCCACCCACGACGCGCGCCTCAGCCCCGAGACCATCGCCGCTCTCGAGCGCGCCGACATGGTCGTGCCCGATCCCTGGACTCCCCGGGTGCGCGAGCTGTTCGTGGATCTCCTGCGGGCCGGGCACGATGCGATCCCGGTGGTCGAGACGCTCGATCAACTGGGCCTGTTCGTGCCGTTCATTCCCGAATGGGACCCGAACCGGTCCCGTCCCCAACGCAACGCCTACCACCGGTTCACGGTCGACCGGCATCTCTGGGAGGCCGCGGCCGAGGCCGCCAAGCTCACGGGCCAGGTCGACCGCCCCGACCTGCTGGTCGTCGGCGCGCTCCTGCACGACATCGGCAAGGGCTATCCCGGCGACCACACCGAGGTCGGGATGGCGATGATCCCGGCCATCGCAAAGCGCATGGGGTTCGACGAAGCCGACACCGACATCCTCGTGCGTATGTGCGAACACCACCTGCTGTTGCCCGACGCGGCGACGCGGCGCGACCTCGACGACGACGACACCATCCATACGGTCGCCGACGCAGCCGGCAGCGTCAGCGTGCTCCGACTGCTCGAGGCGCTCACCGAGGCCGACTCGATCGCCACCGGGCCATCGGCCTGGTCTGCGTGGAAGGCCGGGCTGGTCCGCGACCTCTCGAACCGGGCGGCGTTCGTGCTCGAGGGCGGCGACGCCGGCGAGCTGCCCCGCAACTTCCCCTCCGACGAGGACCGCGCCCGGATGCGCCGCGGCACCACCTACATCCGCGGCGAGGGCGGGCTGTTGACGGCGATGGTCATCGATCGACCCGGCGTGTTCAGCCGCATCGCCGGTGCCATGACCCTCAGCGGCCTCGATGTCCTCCAGGCGGCAGCGCACAGTGAGTTCGGCATCGCCCTCGCCGTCTTCCGCGTCGAGAACAGCTTCGACACGCCCATCGACTGGGATCGCGTGTGCCGCTCGGTCGATCGGGCCGTGCACGGCCGGCTCGCACTCGCGGCCCGCATCGACGAGCGCATCCGCACCTATGCGGCGAGCGCCGGGCCCCGCCAGCCCCAGCCCATCGTCGAGACGTCGGTGACCATCGACAACGAGTCGTCGTCGGCTGCGACGGTGGTCGAGGTGGCCTCGCGCAACGGCATCGGGCTGCTTTACTTCGTCACGCGGGCGCTCAGCCAGTGCGACCTCGACATCGCCACGGCAAAGATCCAGACCCTCGGCGAAGACGTCGTCGACTCCTTCTACGTCCTCGATCGCAGCGGCCGCAAGGTCGACGATCCCGAGCATTGTGCCGAGATCCAGCGAGCGGTGCTGCACGCACTCGATCTGGCCCTCGCTGCGCGCTGACGCCAAGCGGCTCGCGGCTGTTCGTCCATGCGGTGAGCCCACCGGTGCGGGTACCGTCGTCGCGATGTCGATCGTGATGGTGCCGGCGCGAGCCGGTCGGGGACCGGGGCGATTCCGTGGCTGCTGAGCAGGATCTCGTGCGGTGGGCCGAGGCCCTCGCCGGTATCGCCAGGACCGGCCTCGGCTTCACCGACAGCATCTACGAGCGCGAGCGCTTCGAGGAGATCCTGCACATCGCCGGGGAGATCCGTGCCTGCGCCGGCGACCGACCCGTGGCGTCGCGCCGGGTCGAGGAGTGGCTCGAGAGCGTCGGGGAGGGGATTCCCGGCTACGTCACGCCGAAACTGGCCATCGGCGCCATCGTCGGCAACGACGACGGCGAGATCCTGCTGATCAAGCGCTCGGACTCGGGGGTCTGGTTGTTCCCGACGGGGTGGGCCGACGTCGGCTACTCCGCGGCCGAGGTCGCCGAGAAGGAAGTCGCCGAGGAGACCGGCATCGAAGTCGAGGTCGTCCGCCTCATCTCGGTCGTCGACGGTCTCCGCCAGGGATTCACCCGGATGCCGCTGTACTCGCTGGTGTTCCAGTGCCGGGTGGTCGGCGGCGAGCTGCGCGGGCACCCGCTCGAGGTCACCGATCTGGGGTTCTTCGCCCAGGACGCGCTCCCCGAACCCATCGCCGGGCTCGAACAATGGGTCGACCATGCCTTCGCCGCAGTGCGGGGCGAGCCCATCGACGTCGCCTTCGATCGGCCGCGTCGACCCACCTGGCGCGACGACGCGCCCAGCGCAGACGACGCCGACGACGGGCCGGTCGAGCGATGACCGGGTCGCTCGGCTTCGATCCCGACCTGGAGTCGACAGCGCAGGTCGACTTCGGTGTCACCCGCGACGGAGTGACCCAGCTCCGTCGACGCTGGATGCCTCCCGAGCCCCGGGGTGCGGCGCTGGTGGTGCACGGGCTCGGCGAACACAGCGGCCGCTACGAACACGTCGGTCGCCAGCTCCGTGACGCAGGGATCGCAACGGTCTCCTACGACCACCGTGGGTTCGGCGAATCCGGCGGTCGACGCGCCGATGTCGACCGGTTCTCCCGCTACGTCGACGATCTCGAGGATCAGCTGGCCGAGCTGCGCACGCTCGCTCTCCCCACCGTGATCATCGGGCACTCGCTCGGCGGACTGATCTCCGCCTGCCACGCGGTCTCGGGACGCCCGCAGCCCGACCGGCTGGTGCTGTCGGCCCCGGCGCTGGCGCTCGACGCATCGGCGGTCACCGAGGCGGCCGCGAAAGTGGCGGCGCGCATCACGCCGCGGGTGGAGATCTCCACACCGTTCTCCAGCGAGGACCTCGCCACCGATCCCCGCGTCGGGCGCCACTACGACGCCGATCCGCTGGTGTACACCAAACTCACGGTGCGCCTCGCCGCCCAGATGGCAGCGGCCACCGAGTTCGTCCGCGGCCGCCACGATCGACTCACCACGCCGACGCTGGTGCTGCACGGATCCGACGATCGACTGGTGAAGGCATCGGCCAGCGAATCCCTCGGCCGGCTCCCCGGCGTCGAGCGCCGCCTGTTGCCAGGGCTGGGCCACGAGGTGTTCAACGAGCCCAGCGGTCCCGACCTCATCGACGACGTGATCGCCTGGGCTTTCCCGGACTGAACCGGAGGTGGCTCCGGAGCCGCGTCACTGATCGCGCAGGAACCGTTCGACCTCTTCGACGAGTGCCTGGGGGTCGGGCTCCTCGGGACCCTCGTCGAAGGCCTCCTCGAGGCTGGCGATGTAGGCCGCCGTGTCGTCGTCCTCGCTGACGAGCTCGGTGATCTGCCGTTCGTAGGCGCTGGCGGCGATCTCGAGATCGGTTGTCGGAATGGGCGTCGACAAGACCTCGCGTATGCGTTCGACGAGCGCGAGCGTTGCCTTGGGCGACGCCGCCCCCGACACGTAGTTCGGCACCGCTGCCCACAACGACACCGTCGCGATGCCGGCCTCCTGGGCCGCCGCGTTCAAGATGCCGACGATGCCCGTCGGGCCCTCGTAGGTGGACGGCTCGAGCTCGAGGCGGGCACCGAGCGCATCGTCCTCGCTGGATCCGTAGACCATCACCGGCCGGGTGTGGGGTACCTCGGCCAGGAGAGCACCGACGGTCACGAGCATGGACGCACCGACCTCCCGGGTGATCGCCAGGACCTGCTCGACGTAGGTGCGCCACTGCAACTGGGGCTCGATGCCCTGCACCAGTACCAACGGCACCGGGTCGGTGACCACGCTGACCGTGGTGGTCGGCCAGCGCAGCACCCGCCCCTCGTCGGTCAACTCGACCATCGGGCGGGTGGTGGAGAAATCGAAGAACACCTCGGGATCGATCTCCGCGAATGGCTCGGCACCCCAACGCTCGCCTAGGTGGCGCACCGCCCACGACGCCGCATCGCCGGCATCGTTCCAGCCCTCGAAGGCGGCGAGGACGATGGGTGCGCGCACATCGGGCGAGAAGAGCCGGCGGAGGTGATCGGCAGTCATCGATGTCGAGCCTACCGGGCGACACCTCCGGCCCCGGACCGCGCGCCCTTCGACCCGGGAGGCGAAACCGCAGCGGCGCCGGTCGAGCAGTTACGCTCCGGCCATGGTCACCATCAGCGAGGTCACCGAGGTCGACGACGAGATCGTCGCAGCGTTCGAACGACTCATCCCCCAACTGTCGTCGTCGAATCCGCCGCCGTCGGCGGGAACGCTCGGCGCGATCGTGGGATCGCAGGCCTCGACGCTGCTGATCGCCCGCGACGGCGACGGCACCATCCTGGGTTCGCTCACCCTTGCGATGTTCAGGATCCCGACCGGCCTGCGCGCCTGGATCGAAGACGTGGTGGTCGATGACGCCGCCCGCGGCAAAGGTGTCGGGCAGCTGCTCAACGAGCGTGCCCTCGAGATCGCCCGGGAGGCCGGTGCCACGACGGTCGACCTGACCTCGCGTCCGACGCGCGAAGCGGCCAACCGTCTCTATCAGCGCATCGGCTTCGAGGCCCGAGAGACCAACGTGTACCGGTACGCGTTCTCTCAGGAGCTCAGCGGATAGGCAGGACACTCGCTGCCGAAACGGGTTCGCTTCGGCTCGTTCCTCGCCGAAACAGGGGCGCGGTGCGGGCCACGGGCGACCGGTTCGGCACCGTCGCCGGCTGGTGTTCAGCGGGCGGGGGAGCCGATGCTGTGGAGGATGGCCTCGACGAACACCGGGATGTCGCCGGGGTTGCGTGAGGTGATCAGGTTGTCGTCCACGACCAACTCCTCGTCCACCCATTCGGCGCCGGCATTGGCCAGATCGGTGCGCAGCGACGGCCACGATGTCAGGGTTCGATCGGCGACGAGATCGGCCTCGATCAACAGCCACGGGGCATGGCAGATCGCCGCAACCGGCTTGCCGGCGGCGGCCATGGCGGCGACGAAGCCGACCATGGCCGGATCGGTGCGGAGGTGATCGGGGGAATAGCCACCCGGGAGGACGAGGGCGTCGTACTCAGCGGGGTCCGCTTCGGCGATGGCTCGGTCGGTGCTGATACGGGTGCCCTGCTTGCCGACGATGCCGTCGCCGGCTTCGGCGCCGATCACATCCACGGCATGCCCGGCCTCGAGCAGCGACGCCCTCGGCGTCGTGAGTTCGACGTCTTCGAAGTCGTCGGCGGCGAGGATCGCGATGAGCGCCATGTCATATCAGCCGTTCGGCGGCGTGGCGCGAGCCGCGGTGGACAGATGCCCGTCGAGGCGCCCGCCGCGGCGAACCCACGTCGCCGTGCGAATCGTCGCGACTTCTTCGCTTCGTCTCGGTCTTCGGTGGCGGCGCCGTCGGCCCGGGCGGATCGGCTGTGTTCTCGGTTGCTGTGTTCTCGGTTGCTGTGTTCTCGGTTGCTCTGGTCGGTTGCTGGGATCTCATGGAGGACTCCTGTCGGGAATGGGGGGCCATCGGTCGGCCGGGCTTCGACGGTGGTCAGTCGATCAGGACGTTCGCGAACACCTGCCAGGCCAAGGCGGTCTTGGCCACGAAACTCAAGCCGATGTAGACCTTCTCGCCGAAGACGTAGTCCGACCACGGCCCGACGGCGCGGTACTGCAGCCACTGGTTCACGGCGAAGCAGTTGAACAGGATGAAGATGCTGACGAGGATGCCGTACACGAACGCCGGCGGACCCTCGTCGCCGTTGGCGACGTTGAACCACAGGTAGGTCACGAACGCGACCCACGGTGCGATGCCGGCGATGCACCCGAACCAGAACGGTGTCCACCAGACTCTGCGGTCGGGGCGGTTGACCATCTCCATGATCCAGCCGAACAGGATCATCGAGGCGTTCACGAAGCCTGCGGTGATCAGTGCGGCGATGTCGTTCGCGCCGCCGAGCAACAGGATCAACAGGATCATCAGCGACGCCGACAGCGAGTACTCGACCCAGCGAAACCGATTCCGACCGGCGCTCAGCTCGCGCCGATAGGTGCCGGCGCCGAGGGGCGAAGCCACGAGGAAGTGGAAGAACGCCGACAAGAAGGCGAAGGCGGCGGTCATGGGCGCGAGGGGCACGTCGAAGAGGACCTCGAGCGACCCCTCGCTGATCGGGGTGCCCGGTGGCCCCTCGGCGTCGAAGGCCGTGACGGGCAACGAGAAGTCGTTGCCGAGCACGATCATCGCCAGTCCCGAGATCAGGTGGAGCACACCGGCACCGAGGTTCAGGTTCCGCAGGTTGCGGGACCGTTCGTCGCCGATACGCACCACCGGGGGAGTGGCGTCGTTGATGAGGCTCGGAGCATCGAGGGTGACCGTCATGGGTCTGGACCTTTCCTGAAGGGCGAACCGGCAAACGCCGGTCGGGCGCAGCGAGTGCCGGTCAGCGGCTCGCGTCGGTGCGCGCCGCCACGTCGACGTTGGGGCTCATCGCCACGTCCGGGGTGGCCGCAGCGCCGGGCGTCGTGCCCGTGCCAGACGTCTCGGGTGTCTGGTTCTGCTCGGGCTCATCGTGGCGGTCGGATCGCTGCTTGCGCCAGATGACGATGCCGGCGATCGCCGCGACGGCGGCCAGCATCATGATGCGCCGGCCGACATTGCGGTCCGGGCCGGTGACCGTGTCGCCGAGATCGTCGAAAACCGCCTGGCCCTGATGAGCGACGTCGGAGATGCCTCTGCCGGCGAGGTTCGCCGCTCCGGTTGCCTGGCTCGCAGCGGCTCGGCCGAGATCAGCGGCTGTCGTGAGGGTTTCGTCGAGCAGGGTCATGAGGAGGCTCCGTCGGTCGGTGGCTGGACGACGGCGGATCGGTGCGCCGTCGGCGCAGGCATGCCCCCTGTACCCGGGCGCCAAACCCTGCCATTCCCGTCGACGTGCGCGAGGACGAGCCGAGGTTCAGCCATCCCGCTTGCGGGGATCGGGAAACAGCCAGGGCGCCACCCGACAACCGATCGGCGCCGTGGGCGCCTTGCTGCGATGCCTGCGATGCCTGCGACGGCGCACGACGCGGCCGATCCGCCGCCTGCACCGTCGCCGTAGCCGGTCGATGCCGGTGACCCGGTCCTCGTCTTCGAAGCGCGTCGCCATCGCCACACCGGTGGCGACGACCAGACCGCCGAACACGGCCACGATGATCGGGGCGAGCAGAGCCGCTGCCACCAGGGCCGCTCCGGCGATGATCGCCCCGACGGCGATTGGCCTCAGGTGGGCGCGCGCGAAGTCACGAGCCCCGGATGGGTCGGTGGTGAATTCCTGGTCGAGTCGTCGCAGCACCGCGTCGGCGCTGGTGTTGATGCTCGGTCGCCTGCTGCCTTGCCGGCCCATCGCGGTCTCCTCGGCCTCACTCCGTCGTTCTCCCGGGGAGCATGTCCCCTCCGGTGGAGGCCGAAACTCCGAACGAGAGCGAGAGACGCGGACACGAGCCGAACGGCGCATCCACGGCCAGGTTTGGGTCCCCGGTGCCGTCGGGTAGGCCGACGTGGCGAGCCACCCGGGAGGTGCCATGCATACGACATCGGACCACGAACATCACAGGGGTCACGAACATGGCGGCGGTCACGAGCATCACAGCGGTGATGCCGACCCGGAGACCTCGCCGTTGATCGACGGAACTCCCCCCTTGAGTGCCCAGCGAGCGGGTGAGGACCCGCCGCCGGTTCCACCACCACATCGGCCGCCGCCGGAGACCCCCGAGACCGAGATCATCCCGACGCCGCACACCGACATCATGCCCGACGAAGATGCCGATGGCCCTCAGGACCCACCCCCTGCCCCACGGCCCGACCCGACGGTGCCGCCCACACCGGACGTTCCGCCCCCGCCCAGTTGAGGCGCGCTCGGATCTCTGGTCGGGGCCGCGTGTCGCAGCGGATCCGGCACGGGCGTTTCACCTCGACCGTGCAGAGGTAGTCAACCGACATGGACACACACGCTCCAGACGACCGAGATCGACGGCGCGCCTCACCCTGCGGCGGCCGGCGACGCGGTGGCCGCCATAGGAGCCTCCGAATACTCGTGATCGTCGGCGCCATGGCGCTCATCCTGTTGGCCGCTGCATGTGCAGAGAGCGACTCCGAGGACATCACGGCGCAGGACGACCCGGGCGATTCAGAGATCAACGTCACCGCCGAGGGTGAGGCCGAGGAGCCGCCGGCGCAGCCGCAGGTGGGGACCGAGACCTTCGGCCAGGGCGACTTCGGGGACATCCCGCTGATCGACGGCAGCGAGCAGATCGGCCCCATCGATGTCCAAGACGACGAGGTCATGGCCGCCACCTACACCATCAACCAGATGGTCGCTGCCCGTGCCATCGACCAGATGGCCGAACTGCTCGACCAGGCCGGTTGGAACCAGCTGGTCGCTCCGGTGGAGCGGCCCGAGGGCGCGTTCCGAACCGAGTACGCAAAGGAAGGCCGTCGGGTCGAGGTGGTCGCCACCGACGTCACCGGTCTCGGCAACGAGAACCGTATGCAGTACAGCGTGATCCTCCATCCCGACCTCGATGACGTCGAGGTGGAGGTCGAGGTGGACGTCGATGAGGCGGAGACGGACTGAGCTCCGGCCCGGATCAGTAGCGGGCGAAGACCTGGGTGACGTAGACGCCGTCGCCCTGGATGTGGATACCGATCCCCACGTGGGTGAGTTCGGGGTGCACGAGGTTGGCGTAGTGGCCGGGACTGGCGATGAGCCCCTCGTGCACGGTTTCCATCGTGGCCAGCGGACCGGCGTACGGGTCGACGCGATAGCCGATGTTCTCGGCCCAGAGTCGCCACCCGCTGGGGATCTGTGCACCGACGGACGGATTGTGCTCGAAGTCCGACGGCAGGCCGGCCGACCACCGCCGTGCCACATCGCTCATCGGGGAGCTGATCCGCAGGGGTGCGACACCGACGCTGCGGCGCAGCTGGTTGACCTGCGCCAGCATGCGGGCTTCGAGCTGCGCGACCTCCTCGGAGACGTCCGAACGCTCGATGCTGCAGCGCCGGACCCGGTCCGTTCTGCGTTCGGTCCTGCAGACGTCGCCGCCGGCGTTGCCGTTCATGACGTCGACGCCCGCCTGACCGATGATGGTGTCGTTGCCGGGGCCGCCGCGCAGGATGTCTCGGCCGGGACCGCCCCGCACGGTGTCGTCGCCTGCGTCGCCGATGATGCGATCGCGGCCGCCGCCGCCGATGAGGGTGTCATCTCCGGCGCCGCCGGAGATCCGGTCGTGACCGGCGCCGCCGATGATCCGGTCGGCCCCCCCGAGCCCGCAGATCCGATCGTTCCCGCCGCGGCCGCGGATCACGTCGTTGCCGCTCGTGCCCATGATGACGTCGTCGCCGGCGGTCCCGACCGTGGGGACGCCGGGCACGGCGAAGATCGTGACGGTGCGCCCGAAACAGGAGGCCTGTGCCGCTGAGGGAGGCGCTGCGAACGTGAACAGCGACGCCACCATGGCGATGGTGCTGATCAGCGCAGCCACGGGGCGTCGGCGCGAAGGAACGGCTGGGTGGTCGCGATGGTGGCGCTTCACGAGGAACCCATCGGCGCCGATCGAGCCCTGGTTGACCACGTTGGGTCCATTGGTCGGGTCGGATCGACCCGGGCCATGAGGCCGGGGTGACCCGATGCAGCGTGAACACACGCGACGTAGCGCCGGTGGCGTCTGGAGTTGTGGTTCACCTCGAGCCCTGCCCCTCGTCGCCGCCCGCGCCGAGACCAGGTCGGGACCCTAGTGCGTCGGACCCGGGCTTGCCACCCTGGGCGCGAGTCGGGGCTCGGTGGTCCGAGCCGGAGCGCTGGTGGCTCAGGCGGGGTCGATGCGGTGGATCTCGTTGGTGAAGCTGGCGACGTAGAGTTCGCCGTCGGGCCCCTCGGCGACGGCGACGACGCCGTAGTCGTAGCCGACGCCGAGATCGAACGATCCGAGTGGACCCTGCTCCTCGCTGCTCGCGAAGGCCCGCAGTTGCGCTGTGCAGAAGTCGCCGTACACGAACGACCCGTACAGCTCCGGTATGGCCGCCCCCCGGTACACGACGCCACCGGAGATGGAACAGCCGCCGGAGCGGCCGTACTCGTAGATGGGCGCGACATAGTTGTCGACGGGTGGCCCCGAACCGAGGAACGGCACCGAGCCCTCGACCAGCGGCCAGCCGAGGTTGGCGCCGCGCCCACGGCCCTCACTTGCATAGAGGACCGTCACCTCTTCGGACGTGCTCAGGCCGACATCGGCAATCCACAGATCGCCGGTGGCGCGATCGAAGGAGAACTTCCAGGGATTGCGCACCCCGGTGAGGTAGATCTCCGGCGCTCCGCCGCGCTCGGCGAACGGATTGTCTCCAGGGATCGCGTAGGGCTCGCCTCCGAGGGGATCGATACGCAGCACGTCGCCGAGGAGGTCGGTCGGATCCTGGGAGTTCTCGGCCACGTCGCTGTTGCCGTCACCCATGCCGATGTAGAGATACCCGTCGGGCCCGAACGCCAGGTGGCCGCCGTTGTGATAGATGCCCGGCTGGTCGATCGCCAGGACCAGACGCTGGGTGGACGGATCGGCGATCTCGCCGTTCATCCGGTACTCGACGATCTCGGTGTCGCCGTCGAGGTTCGTGTAGTTCAGGTACATCCGGGTGCCGTCGGGCGAGAAGGTCAGCCCCAACAATCCCTGCTCGTCACCCTGGAGGACCTGACTGCTGACGTCGATGACGGTTTCGACCACCGACCCGCTCTGCTCGAGGACCTCGATGGCGATGACGAGACCGTCCTTGGTGGCCACGTAGAGCAGTGGTGACCCGCTGCGGGTGACGAGCGCCAGCGGGGCACGCACGTCGGTCATCTTCGTGAGCTGGACCGACACCGAATCCGGCACCGACACGGGCACCACGGGCGGAACCGTCGGCTCGGGGGTGGGCTCGGCCGACGGCTCCGCGGGCTCGGGCGCCGGGTCGGTGTCCTCGGACGGCCGCTCGGTGTCCTCGGTCGGCGACTCGGTGTCCTCGGCAGTGGCGTCTCCCGCCGTGGCGTCTTCTTCGGAGTCTGCAGGGTCCTGGGCCACGTCGTCGGTCGTCGCGGCGATCTCGGGGGTCGCGATGCCGACGTCGAGCTCGGTCCCGAGGACGACTTCGTCGCCTCCTCCGCACGCGCTCGCCACGACTGCAAGCGCGGTCAACGCAGCCGCGGCAGCGCCGAAACGGCAGACGCGTCGCCGGGTCTCGGTGTACATCTCGGGCTCACTCTCGCAGGTCTGTCAGGGGACGATCGTCGATTGCACAAGCTATGGCAACCGGGTCGGCCCCCGATGTCGGGCAGACCACCGGCGGGGCTGTCGGCCCCATGCCGCGCCGGCGGTGCTGCCGGTCCCGAGGTGTCGGCCCAGGAGGGAGCCGACTGCGTCAGGCAGGGTCGATGCGCGAGATCTGGTCCTCGAGCGACAGGACGTAGACCTCGCCGCCGGGGCCCTCGGCGAACGCTGCGGGCGCCGGCCCGGTACCCACACCCAGGTCGATGCGCTCGGCGGGGCCCGTCTCGCCGGTGCCGACGACTCCCCACAACTCGGCGGTGCAGTAGTCGGCGAACAGGTACACGCCGTCGAGTTCGGGGATCGCGTTGCCGCGGTACACGACACCGCCGGTGATGGAGCAGCCCTCGTCGTGGCCGTACTCGACGATCGGACCGAGATAGCCGTCCTCGGGAGGCCCGGTCCCGCTGAAGGGCACCGAACCCTCGACCAGCGGCCAACCGAGGTTGACCGCATCGGCGCTGCCTGCGGGCACGACGTTGATCTCCTCGACCGCGTCCTGGCCCACATCGGCGATCCAGAGGTCGCCGGTGGCCTCGTCGAAATCGATCCGCCACGGGTTGCGGGCGCCCATCAGATAGATCTCGGGGGCGCCTCCGCCGTCGACGAACGGGTTCGCTGCCGGGATGGCGTAGGGCTCGCCGCCGTCGGGGTCGATGCGCAGGATCGAACCCAGCAGCGTGGAGGTGTCCTGGCCGTTCTCGAACTCGTCGTCGGCGCCGCCCCCGTCGCCCAGCGTGATGTAGAGCAGCCCGTCGGGCCCGAACTCGAGGTCGCCGCCGTTGTGGTTGCCGGCAGGCTGATCGACCCGCAGGAGGGTGCGCCCGCTCTCGAGATCGATGGTGGTGCCATCGGTGTCCCACATGCCGATCACGCTGGTGCCGTCGCTGTCGGTGAAGTTGACGTAGAGCTTGTCGCCATCGGGGGAGAACTCGATGCCCAGCACGCCCTGCTCGACCCAATCGCTCGCGAGGCGCCCGCCGAGGTCGACGAGCTCCTCGACGACCTCGCCGGCGTCGAGGTCGACCCGGGCGATGACACCCGTCCGTGATGCGACGAAGACCTCGTCGGTGACGGGGTGCACGATGAGATCGACCGGTTCCTCGATCTCGAGGACGGGGGTCAACGCAACGGTGAAGTCGGCCGGTGGGACCGAGGGCGGGGGTGTCGCAGGCTCAGGCGGCTCGACCGTGGCCGATTCGACGACCGGGGGCGTCGTGGACGCAGCGTCGGCGAAGTCCGGGCCGTCCTCGCCGCCGCATGCGGCCAGCACCGCCACCAGCAGCCCCGCGGCAGCGGCACGCGCCCCGAGGCGTCGACGCGACGGCGGGGGTCGGTCGATCGACCCCGATGCGCATCGGGGTGCCATTGGTTGCGATACTGGGGCTCGTTGCGCCACGGTGTCTCCTGGTGGGGGATGGGTTGCGTTGCGATTTGATTCCACGGCGCCGATGCCGATCGGTACAAGGCACGGCCGAAGGGCGAACCGACGATGCTGACGAAACTCATCGAACAACACGGCAGGCGTCTGATGCGCTATGCGGGGGTCTCGGTCATCGGGGTCATCGTCGGTCAGACGCTGCTGTTCATGTTCTACGAAGCGATGGGCCTCGGCGCCACCTCCGCCAACGTGCTCGCCGTCATGATCGGCACCGTTCCCAGTTACCTGCTCAATCGTGCCTGGGTCTGGGGCAAGAGCGGCGGCCACTCGGTCCGAGCCGAGATCGTGCCGTTCTGGGGCATGGCGGTGCTGGGGCTGGTCCTGTCGACCGTGCTCGTCGCGGTCGTCAGTCGGTATACCGACGCATGGCTGATGATAAACGCAGCGAACCTCTCGGCGTTCGGCAGCCTCTGGCTCGCCAAGTACGTGATCCTCGATCGGGTCCTGTTCGCCGACGAAGCCGTCGGTCGCGTCGAATCCGTCGCCTGACCGCGGACCGCCGAGGGCTCATCGCCGGGAGGCGACCAGCGGTTTCGCCCGCCGATACCGTCCGTCGGGCATATCCTCCATCGTCGTGCAACCCGAACTGTTGGCCCACGCCCGAGCCGCCCGGGGCTTCATGCCCGACGACGAAGGGCTCGGCCTCCACGACGCCGTGGCGGCGCTGACCGTCGATGGCCCGATCCTCGAGATCGGCAGCTACTGCGGGAAGTCCTCGGTCTACATGGGGGCCGCGGCGCTCGAGACCGGGCGGGTCGTGTTCGCCCTCGACCACCATCGGGGCTCCGAGGAGAACCAGGCCGGCTGGGAATGGCACGAACCCGACCTGGTCGATCCCGATACCGGCCGTATGGATACCCTGCCGCACTTCCGGCGCACGATCTTCGACGCGGGTCTCGAAGGCGTGGTCGTCGCCGTCGTGGGGGACTCGCCGACGGTCGGTGGGTGCTGGGCGACGCCACTCGCCATGCTGTTCATCGACGGCGGTCACGGCACCGAACCCGCGCACCGGGACTACGAGACGTGGGTGCCCAAGGTGGTCGAGGGTGGCACGCTGGCCATCCACGACGTCTTCCCCGACCCCGCCGATGGGGGCCGGCCGCCGTTCGAGATCCACCAGCGGGCGCTGGCGTCGGGGGCGTTCGTGGAGGTGGGCGCCGTTGGCTCGTTGCGACTGCTGCGCCGCACCGCAGCACACCCAGCCTGCTGAACCCCGCCGGGCGCCGGTTTCCGTGCCACGATGGGCGGCCACCATCGTCAGGAGGAGCCCGGATGAACATCGGCGACGAGGTGGCCGACTTCTCGGCCACCGATCAGCACGGCGCCACCGTCACCTTGACCGACCTGGTCGAGTCCGGTCCGGTCGTGCTGTTCTTCTACCCGAAGGCCATGACTCCTGGTTGAACGAAGGAGAGCTGTCATTTCCGTGACCTGGCCGCCGAGTTCGCAGAACTCGGTGCGCAGCGAGTGGGGATCAGCGCCGATCCGGTGGATCGGCAACGCACCTTCGACGAGACCAACAGCCTCGGGTTCCCGTTGTTGTCCGACCCGAGCCGAACCGTCGCCGCCCAGTTCGGGGCGAAACGGCTCGGACCCATCCCGAACAAGCGGATGACGTTCGTGATCGGAGCGGATCGTCGCCTGCTCGGGGCCATCAAGTCCGAGACCGACATGATGAGCCACGCCGACAAAGCTCTCGAGATCCTCCGCTCGGCGCGCTGACCCCGATCTCGTCATGCTCATCCACCGCAGAGGTGGATGGCCATGACGAGAACGGGCTCAGTCGAGGTTGCGGGCGGAGTGTTCGCTGTGCTCGTCGACCGTCAGGTCGATGAGCTCGGGGAGGCTGTCGTGGTCGACGAACAGCGCTGACGCCGCCGTCGCACCCGACAGGGCATCCACTGCCAGTACCACGGCGGCGTCGGAGTAGGTCGAACGTTCGTCCTCGGGGAACGTGACCCCCTGGGGGAACACGACGCCGGTGACGTAGTGGCCGTCGTCGCAGCGATTGGGAGCAATGGCCTCGACCAGGGCCAGCGCCTTGTCACGATCGCCGACGCCCAGATAGGCGATGGCACACTCGCAGGTCTCGGCGGTGGTCACCCACGGGCGATCCGACACGCAGCGCACGCCCTTGTCCTCGAGCTCGAACTCGGCGGCCCGTGATGCGAGGCGGGCCCGACCGGCTTCGTCGCGTAGCACCCCGGTCAGTACCGGGTAGTACCAGTCCATCGCCCAGCGATGTTTGGGGGCGAACGCATCGGGCTCGGTGCGGATGACATGACCCAGGCGCGCGGCGCCGAGCTCCCAATCGGGGCGTTCGTGGCCCAGTTCGGTGGCGATCGCCACGGCGCACCGCAGGCTGTGCACCATGCTCGACGAGCCGGTGAGCAGCGCGAACGTCCACGGCGTGCCATCGGCGTGGCGGGCCCAACGGATCTCGCCGCGTGGGGTCTGGAGATCCAGGACGAACTCGATGGCGGCATCGACCACCGGCCACATCGTCTCGAGGAATCCCCGGTCGCCGGTGAGCAGCCAGTGATGCCATACCCCCGCCGCGCTGTAGGCGACGCAGTTGGCGTCGAGCTTGTCCTGCTCGATCCGGTCGGCCAGGTAGTACTGATGCCAGGCGCCGTCGGGGCGCTGGGTGTCGACCAGCCACTGGTAGCCGCGGGAGGCGGCGTCGTGCAGGCCTGCGATGTCGAGCGCCATGGCCGCCTCGACGTGATTCCAGACGTCGGCGTGCCCACCGGGGTACCACGGGATCATCCCCGAGTTCAGCTGCCAGTCGGCGATGGCCTCTGCGGTCTCGGTGACGTCGGCGGCGGTGATGATTCCGGGGAGCTCAGGCAGCGGCATCGATGGATTCTCCTGGCTTGCGAGCGTAGAAGACGGCGCTCTTGCCGAGGACCGGGCTCAGTGCCTTCTCGGCGATACGGGTGGCCGCGGGCGCCTCGACGATGTCCCAGGTCAACAACCGCAGGTACGCCTTGACCAGGGGATTCTCGGTGTTCTTGGTCCCGACGGCGCAGCGCAGCCACCAGTACGGCGAATGCAGCGCGTGGGCCCGGTGATAGTCGATGGGGTCGAGCTCGGCCATACGCATCTTCACCTCGAGCTCGGCACGGGTGTAGATGCGAACGTGGCCACCGACTTCGGTGGGGGCGTGGTACTCGTCCGACAGAGCCCAGCAGATCCGCTCGGGCAGGAACGCCGGCACCGTGGCGGCGATGATGCCGCCGGGCTTGAGGACCCGGGCGAGCTCGGCCATGGCCGAGGAGTCGTCGGGTACGTGCTCGAGGACCTCGCTGGCGATGATGCGGTCGAAGCTGGCGTCGGCGAACGGGAGCCGGGTGGCATCGCCTGCAGTCGCCATCGCGATGGCATCGACGGTGATCTCGCCGTCGTCGACCATCGCCGCGCAGGTGGCGCGGATCTCGTTGAGCTCGGGCATCGCCATGTCGCAGGCGACGACGCGGCCACCGCGGCGCAGGACCTCGTAGGCGTGGCGACCGAACCCGCATCCCAGGTCGAGGACCAGGTGGCCGGGCTCGAGCTCGAGGCGTTGGTAGTCGACGGTCAGCATCGGTGGTTCTCCCCAGCGTCGTGGCTGGTCATCGATCGGCGTCGCCGTGCCAGTCGGCCAACAACTCCCGGCACAGCGCAGCGGTCTGTTGCCCCGAGGTCTTCCAGCTCCAGGTGTCGATGACCCGTTGGCGGGCCGCGGCACCGATGCGCTCGCGGACGTCGGGGTTCGCGAACGCGAACTTGATCTGTTCGGCCAGGGCGTCGCTGTCGCCCGCAGGCACCTGCAGGCACGTCTCGAGATGGGGACCGGTGACCTCGGGCAGGGCGCCACCATCGGTGGAGATGAGCGCCGCACCGCAGGACATCGCCTCGATGGCGGGGATGGAGAAGCCCTCGTAGAGCGACGGGACGATCGCGACCTCGGCCGAGGCGATCAGGTCGATCAGGGCGTCGTAGCTGATGCCGTGGTTGAACGACACGATGTCGTCTAGGCCGAGTCGGGCCAACGTGTCGGCGGTGGTCGAGCCTTCGCGCTGGCGGCCGACGAGCTCGAGGTGGACGCCGGGGATCTCGGGGCGGACCTTGGCCAGGGCCTCGAGGAGGAACCGCTGGCCCTTGAGCGGGACGTCGGCGCTCGCTGTGGACACGATGCGGCCCGGGACCTTGGCGATGTGGGGCCGGGGAGCGAAGGCCTCGGTGTCGATGCCGATGGGCACCACGGCGATGCGGTCGAGATCGACCTCGTGATCGGTGGCTATGTCGCGCCGCGACGATTCGGAGACCGTGACGATGCGACGGATGTGGCGGCACACCCGCGTCTGCATCCGGCAGAACGCATACCAACGGCGTTTACCGAACCGTTCGAGAGCGGTGCGGGCACCGTCGAGCTCGAGACGCCGGTCGACGGTGATGGGGTGGTGGATGACGCCGAGCACGGGCAGACCGAGCTTGCGCTGGATGGCGATGTCGCCGTAGCCGAGGCAGCCGTTGTCGATGACGAGATCGAAATCGCCGGGCCGGTCGGCCAGCGCCCGGTATGCCCGTAGGGAGAACGCGATCGGTTCGGAGAAGTTGCCGGTCATGAACGAGCCGAGCTCGACGAGGTCGGGCAGGTCGTGGATCTCCCAGAAACCGGGGATGCGACCGGGGTAGTGGTCGTTGTAGATCTCGAGGCTCGGGAAGCGGTGCAGCGGCACGCGGGGATCGAGATCGGGGTAGGGCGGGCCGCCGAAGACCTCGACGTGATGGCCGAGCTCGGCGAGTGCCTTGCTCATCTCTCGGACGTAGACTCCCTGGCCGCCGACGTGGGGCTTTCCGCGGTACGCCAGCATCGCGATGCGGAGCGGCGTCTCTGCGTCGCTGATGCTCGCCGTTGCAACGCCGGCAGGCGCAATGTCGGACATGGCGTTCGGGTCCTCCCCGTCGGGGCGCCTCCCGTCGGGGGCAATCGAGAGTAGAAGATACCGGCCGGTAGGGCCAACGGCGACCGGGCGGCCCGGGCGCAGCGGGCCGTCCCAGCCCGGCGGTCGCCCGGAGTCGACGTGCGACCGGCGCCGGGCGGCGATAGACCGACCCGATGCGAGCTCTGGTGCAGCGGGTCCGGCGAGCGTCGGTGACCGTCGACGATGTCGTGGTGGGTGCGATCGGTCCGGGCTTGTGCGTCCTGGTCGGTGTCACCCACGACGACGACACCGGCGTCATCGGTCCCATGGCGACCAAACTCGCCAACCTGCGGATCTTCGACGACGACGACGGGGTGATGAACCGCTCGGTCCTCGACACCGGCGGCGAGGTGCTGGTGGTGTCGCAGTTCACTCTGTACGGCGATGCCCGCAAGGGTCGTCGCCCGTCGTGGACCGCTGCCGCGGCGCCCGAGGTGGCCGAGCCCCTGATCGATCAGCTCGTCGAGGCGCTACGGGACACGGGACTCACCGTCGCCACCGGCCGTTTCCGCGCCGACATGGCCGTCGAGCTCGTCAACGACGGTCCCGTCACCCTGCTGGTCGAGATCGACCACTGAAGGCACCGCGGCGCCGGTGCGTGTCGCTGCTGCCGCCACAGGCTGGTCCTCCCGGTCCGTCCGGTCGTCGCCAATCGTGCTGCGGCGGCTCATCGCCCACGCTGCGGCGATGGCGGCAGCTGCGACGAGCAGCATCGGCGTCGGCCCGAGCCGGGTGGCGAGGGTCGAGCCGCTGCGCAGCTCCACGGTGTCGGCGAGGACGGCCTGCTCGCTCACCGCGGTGCGCTGCAACACCTCGCCTTCGGGGCTGACCACCGCGCTGAAGCCGGTCGGGGCGGCCTGGAGCACCCACTTGCCGGTCTCCATTGCACGGAGCCGCGACGACGCGACCTGCTGGGACTGCAGGATCGTCAGCCAGTAGCTCGAGCCGTTGGTCGGATTGAGCAGGATCTCGGCGTCGTTGCCCATGGCGGCGCGGGCGCGGTCCTCGAAGAAGATCTCCCACGAGATCGCCACGCCCATGGTGACGGGACGGCCGTCGATCTCGATCTCGAGCTGTGCGGGACCGGTGCCGGGACGGGTGTCGCGGGCCGGCAGGTAGGCCGGGGCGAGGGGCTCGATCAGGCTGCGCAGCGGGACGAATTCGCCGAAGGGGACCAGGCGCACCTTGTCGTAGCGCGACACGGCCTCGCCCTCGGGCGTGAACGCCACCGATGCGTTGGCGTTGGTCGTGGGGTCGAGGCGCTCGAAGATGCCGGCGATCAGCCAGGCGTCGAGGTCTCGGGCGAGTTGTTGGAGTTCGGTCCACTCCTGGGTGCCCTCGACGAGAGTGGTGACGTTGACGACGTCTTCGGGCCACATGACCACGTCGACGGGGGTCTCGACGAGCTCGGAGGCCGCCATGTGGCGATCGAACACATCGCGTGCGTTGGTGTTGATCGCCCGGGTGCCCTGCGGACCGCCGCCCTGCACGATGGCGACGTCGATGGTCTCGATGACCTCGCCGCTCGGCGCCACCCGGGCCAGCACACCGACGAGGACGACGCCGACGAGGATCGCGGCCCCGGTCGCGTGGCGGCGTTCCCACAGTGCGGAGAGGCCCATACCGGCGGCGACGACGAGCGCGGCGAGCAGGAGCGGACCGAGGATGCGGACGGTGAGCCCCAGGGGGGCGTCGGACTGGCTCATCGGCAGGGTGGCCAGTGGCACCCCGCCGAACGGCCAACGCCAGCGGAGCGCCTCGACGAGCACGAAGGCGGCGGGCAGGGCGAGCCAGCGCCACCGGCCCGACGGGACGGCCAGGGTGGCGAGCCCGAAGAACGCCATGAAGATGAAGCCCTGCGCGAAGTAGCCGGGCAGCGTGAGGTCGATCATCCAGAACGTGGCGGGGAAGAGCCACCCGAGGGCGAACCCGCAGCCGATGGCGGCGCGCGACCGGGCGGGACGTCCGGCGATCAGGCGGTCGAGGAGCGCGAAGGCCACGAACGCGAGCGGCCACCAGCCCCACGGCGGCATGGAGAACGCGAGCAGCGCACCGGCGGCGGGGGGAGCGAGGATCGAGCGGGCGCGTGCGGCGTTCACGGGCGCCAATGCTGGCAGGCCCCGCCCCGAATTGCTCCTCGGCCCGGCGCAACCACCGAGGGGCCCGTGAGCGCAACGAACAAGAGCGGGAAACGACGCGTCCGGATCCGAGCGAGTACGCCAATCCGCGCCCCCTCGAAGCTCTAGGCTCGCCGTCCATGGTGCGACTCGACGGCAAGGTCTTCGTGGTGACGGGCGGCAACGGGGGCATAGGCCTCGGCATGGCCGAGGGCATCGCCGATGCCGGTGGGACACCGGTGGTGTGGGGCCGCAACTCCGACAAGAACGCCGAGGCGATCGAACGCCTCCATGCCCGGGGCGCGGCGGCCGCCGTCGCCTTCGAGTGCGACGTGAGCGATCAGGCTCAGGTGGTCGAGACCATGGACGCCACGATCGCCGGCGCGGGCCGCATCGACGGCCTGTTCGCCAACGCCGGTCGCGGCGGCACGGGGGCCTCGTTCCTCGACGTCACGCTCGACGAGTGGCGTGCCGTCATGGCTGTCAATCTCGACGGCGTGTTCCTCTGCCTCCAGGAGGCGGCCCGCCGGCTGGTCGCCCAGGGCGAAGGCGGCAGCCTCGTCGGCGTGTCGTCGACATCGGCGATCCACGGGGCCGCGGGCAACGAGGCCTATGGCACCGCGAAGACGGCGGTGGTGGGCCTGGTCCGGGCGCTGGCCGTCGGGCTCGCCCGTCACCAGGTCCGCGTCAACGCCCTGCTGCCGGGGTGGACCGTCACCGAGATGGCCACCCCCGCTTTCGAGAACGACCGGTTCCGCGAGGTCACCACCCGCCGGACGCCCGTGCGGCGCTGGGCCGATCCGTCGGAGTTCCGCGAGATCGGGGCCTTCCTCGCCGACCCGACGCTGACCTTCCACACCGGCCAGGAACTCACCGTCGACGGCGGCTACACCGTCTTCTGATGAGGGGCCGGCGATCCGGCGCGGTGGCGTCGGGTCCGGCAGCTGCGGTGGCTCCGGGTGCGAAGCCCGGGGCGGCGATCAGATCGAGCAGGCGTCGTCTCCGCCCGCGGCTTCCCGGGACAGCTCGACGGTCAGCTTCTTGCGGAGCCCGCCGCCGGTGGTGATGACCATCCGCGAGGCCAGACCGACGAGGTTCGGCGTGACGAGCACGCGGACGCCCTCGATGTCGCTGGTCACCCGGCGGTACGGCTGGAGGTTCTTGCCCTTGACGTTGGTGTCGACCGACACCTCTGCGACCTTGCCTCAACCGGTGGGGCGGATGTAGTCGACGGTCATGGTGCCGCCGCGCTTGCGCAGGAGCTTGGCGGCGTCGTCGGTGACTTCGATACGCATGGATTCCTCGTCTCGGGTGCCGGAGCGGCTCGTGGTCAACCCGCTGGTGGGTCGGCGCCATTCCTGGTCGATTCCGGCGCTGGTTGGTTCGGCTGGTCGGCAGCGTTGTCGTGTCGCCCGAGGTGGGCCCGCACCCGAAGCGCCGCCACCCGTCCCTGCTGGGCGCAGGCCGGGAGCCCCAGCCCGCGATAGGCCGCGCCGGCGACGAACAGGCCCGGCGCCTCCTCGGCGAGGCTCTCGTCGATGGCCTCGACCCGATCGAGGTGGCCGGGGCGGTACTGGGGGAACGACGACGGCCACCGGGTGATGCGGGTTTCGACCGGGACGGCGTCGACGCCGGCCGTCGAGGCCAGCTCGGCCAGCAACGTTGCGACCAGCTGGTCGTCGTCGAGTTCCAGCGCCGATTCGTCGTCGGCGTGGCCGGCCGAGACCCGCAAGAAGACCAGGTCCTGCTCGGCGAGGTGCGCCCATTTCGTGGATGCCCACGAGCATGCGGTCATGGTCAGCCCGGCCTCGCGGGGCACCAGGAACCCGCTGCCGGCGAAGGCGGGCATCGACCGTGCCGGGAAGGCGAACGTCACCATGACCACCGACGCATAGCGGATGCCGTCGAGCAGCGCTGCGGCGTCGGCCGACACCGTGCGCACGAGGTCGGCCGCTGCGAAGGCGGGGGTGGCGAGCACGACGGCGTCGGCGTCGAAGGGAGGGTGCCCGTCGGCGTGCACCCGCCAGCCGATGCCGGTCGGGGTGATGGCGCGCACCGGGGTGTGGGTGCGCACGGCGGTTCCGAGCCGCAGGGCGAGGGTGTCGACCACGCGTCCGAGCCCGTCGGGGTGCGTCAGGAACACCGGCGCATCGGCGGGACGGGCCTGGTCGGCGAGGTGGTGTCGGATCGACCGGATGAGGCTCGGGTCGTGGTCGGCTGCGGCCGCCAGCTGGGGAAGGCCGGCCGCGAGGCTCAACTGGTCGGGGTCGCCGGCGTTGATGCCCCCGATGAGCGGTGCGACCAGCGCATCCATGATCTCGTCGCCCAGATGACGCCGGATGAGCTCGCCGACGGTCTGGTCGTCGGGTTCGTGATCGATACGGTCGTCGTCGTCGTCGTCGTCGTCGGTGGTGGTGGTGGTGATGGCTGGCTGCGGCGTGTCGTCGAGGTCCTGGCGGGCGCGGGCGAGCCCGGCGGCCGAGATCAGCCCGGCCTCGGCGAGCTCGTCGAGATCCAGGGGGACACCGAGGTACTGGCGGCGCGGCAGCGGCCGCAGGGCACCGTCGAGCCACAGCGACGCCTGCCCGGCGACGGGAGCGACGAGCGCGTTGTCGAGATGGAGCTCGGCGGCGAGGTCGGTCATGTGCTTCTCGCGTACCAGGAAGGCGTCGGGGCCGGCGTCGACGCGCACGCCGGCGACCTCGGTGGTGAGGATCTTGCCCCCGACGCGGTCGGCCGCCTCGAAGACGATGACGTCGACACCCTGGGTCTGCAGGGTGTGGGCGGTGACGAGACCGGTGATCCCGCCTCCGACGATGGCGACCGTCACGGGCATCGCCTCTGGCGCCGAAAATCGTTGCCAGGGCGACGCGTTTCGGCGCCAGAACGGATGACCTGGGCCGTCACGACGACACTGCCTCCACCGGGTGGGCGTGCACGGTCTCGACGACGCGCTCGAGGACCTCCGGGTCGATGTCGGGCGTGACGCCGTGACCCAGGTTGAAGATGTGCCCGGGATGGCCGCCGTTGCGGGCTAACACGTCGAGCACCTCGGCTTCGACCGCCGGCCATGGTGCACCCAGCACGGCCGGGTCGAGGTTGCCCTGCAGGGCGACGTCGGGTCCCAGGCGATCGCGTGCGACGTCGAGCGGCACCCGCCAGTCGACCCCGACGACATCGGCGCCGGCGTCGCGCATGAGTTCGAGCAGCTCGCCGGTGGTGACCCCGAAGTGGATCCGGGGCACACCGAAGGCGGCCAGCTGCTCGAACAGGTGCTGGGCCCAGGGCAGGACATAGCGCTCGTACTGGGGTGGGCTGAGTGCTCCCGCCCAGGAGTCGAAGACCTGCACGGCCGACGCGCCCGCCGCGATCTGGCTGGCGAGCGACGCGAACGCGATGTCGGTGAGACGCTCCATGAGCAACGACCACAGCGCCGGGTCGCCCAGCATCAGGGCCTTGGTCTTGTGATAGGTGCGCGACGGGCCGCCCTCGATCAGGTAGCTCGCAACGGTGAACGGCGCTCCCGCGAACCCGATGAGCGGCACGTCGAGTTCGGCCACAAGGGACCGGACGGTCTCGATGACATAGGGCGTGTCGGCCTCGGGGTCGAGCGGGCGCAGGCGCTCGAGGTCGGCGGGGCCCTCGAAGGGTCGTTCGGTCACCGGACCGACACCCGGCACGATGTCGACACCGAAACCGATGGCGTGCACCGGCACGACGATGTCGGAGTACAGGATCGCCGCGTCGACGCCGTAGCGGCGCACCGGCTGCAGGGTGATCTCGGTGGAGAGGTCCGGGATCTTGATGGCGTCGAGGATGCTGCCGCTTCCCCGGATCGCCCGGTACTCGGGCAACGAGCGCCCGGCCTGGCGCATGAACCAGACCGGCACACGATCGGGGGTCTCGCAGCGACAGGCGCGCAGGAACGAACTCTGGGAAAGGTCGGCGGTCACCCGGCCAACAGTATTGCCTGACGGATCAGTCGCGGGCGCCGTAGCCGTGATCGCCGGACACGCCGGCAGCCGAACCCAGCCGATCCATGGGCTCGGTGCCCAGCGACGGGGTGGGCGTGAACCGCACCGGCATCGACTTCACGCCGCCGATGAAGTTCGACCGCAGGTACGACGGCTCGCCGTCGAGCGCCAGGTCGGGGAGCCGCTTCGCGAGCTCGCGGAACATCAGGCGGATCTCCATCCGGGCGAGGTTGGCGCCCAGGCAGAAATGGGGACCGCCGCCGCCGAAACCGACGTGGTCGTTGGGATGGCGCGTGATGTCGAACGTCCACGGGTCGTCGAAGGCCCGGGGGTCGCGGTTGGCGGCGATGTGCCACATGACGACCTTGTCGCCGGCCTTCATCTGCACGCCGCCGATCTCGTAGTCCTCCATGCACTGACGCCGGAAGTTGAGCACCGGCGTGGCCCAGCGCACGACTTCTTCGATCATGGTGTCCATGTGGGCTTCGGGGTCGGAGCGGAAGAGCTCCCACTGATCCGGGAACTCGAAGAAGGCGTGCATGCCCCGGGTGATCGAGTTGCGGGTCGTCTCGTTGCCGGCCACACACAGCAACAGGAAGAACATGTCGAACTCGGTCTCGTTCAACTGTTCGCCGTCGATGTCGGCGTTGAGCAGGGTGGTGATGATGTCGTCGGCGGGCTTGTCCCGACGCTCCTGCTGCAGGGCGTGGGAGTAGGTGTAGAGCTCGCCGAACGCGGCGCCGATCTCGTCGTGGCTGGTGACGAAGTCGGGGTCGTCGGTGCCGATCATCTTGTTGGTCCACTCGAAGATCTTCTGGCGGTCCTCGAGGGGGATGCCCATCATCTCGGCGATGGCCTGCAGGGGTAGTTCGGCGGCGATGTCGGTGACGAAGTCCGCCGTGCCCTTCTCGCAGACGCGGTCGAGGATCATCGCGGTGCGGTTCTCGAGGTAGTCGTCGAGCAGCGAGATCATGCGGGGCGTGAAGCCGCGGTTGACCAGCTTGCGGTACCGGGTGTGGCGTGGCGGATCCATCGACAGCATGAGGTTGTCGCGCTGGAACGAGTCGACGGCGCTGTCGGGTTGGGGTTCCTGCATCTGGGTGCCGCCGGCGTTCGACGAGAACAGCGTGGCCTGGCGGTTGATCTCCTTGAGGTGGGCGAGGCGGGTGATGGCCCAGAAGCCCGGCCCCATCTCGCCCTCGTCGACCCAGTGAATGCCCGGGTCGGTCTCACGCAGTCGCGCCAGGAACTCGTGGTGCTCCTGGCGCTGGAACGCGTCCATGTCCCAAAGGTCGATGTCGGCAAGTGTCATGGTTCCCCCTGGTGCTGTTCCGCGATGGTATCTGACGGCCCGTCAGGCCGCAGTCGGGGCCGCCGGGGCGGTCCCGCCTGTCGGAACCCACTGGCTGCGTGGTTGACTCGCCCCATGCGCCGCTCGATCGACGACCATCCCGCCTCCGCCGCCGACATGCCCCCCGGCTGGGAGGAACTCGACCTGGTCCCGGTGTCGTGGGCCGTCGCCATCGCGGACGACTACGACGACGCCGAGCCGCGTGTGGTGCTGACGGTCGAGGAGGTCGGCCGCCCCGGCACCGGGCTCGCCGCGCATCTCGATCCGGCCATGGCCCGCCGTCTCCGTCTGGCGCTGCGCGACGCGCTCGTCGAGATCGGTGAGGCCACCGGGCCCTGAAGAAGCCGACGTGGCGGCCGATAGACTTTGACGTCCCCCACGGCGTGTCCGCAGGGCGCAGAAGCACGAGGCCCGAATCCCGCATCGGGCCCGGAGGCCGGTGCATCACCGGCGTCGGAGGCTATGGCGATCCATCCCGAGTTCGAGGCCGAGCAGAACTACATCGACCATGCGTACGACACGCTCGCGTCGGCATCGGACCGCGCCCGAAAGCTCCACGCCGTGGTCGAGTCGGGCGCCGGGGGCACACATCAGGCCCGCTTCGAGCGCGATGTCATCGTCGAGTCGGTCAACAGTCGGGTTGCAGAACTCGACATCGGCGACGCCTCGTTGGTCTTCGGGCGCCTCGACCTCGGCGCCGAGCGCGCCGGCGAGACGTTCTACATCGGGCGTGTGGCGGTCTGGGGTGACGATCAGGAGCCCATCACCGTCGACTGGCGGGCCCCGGTGGCCGAGCCCTTCTACCGCGCGACCGTCAGCGATCCGATGGGTCTGGCCCGCCGCCGCCACTTCGCCTCACGGAGCCGGACGCTGCTCGGCATCGAGGACGAGTACTTCGGCGACGGCGCCGTCGCCGATGGCGAGCCCGTTGCGGTCAAGGGTGCCGCCACCCTCGCGCTGACGATGGAGCAGGCCCGCACCGGCCGCCTCGGCGACATCATCGCCACCATCCAGGGCGAACAGGACGAGATCATCCGTGCGCCGCTGCCGGGCATCGTGGTCGTCCAGGGCGGACCCGGCACCGGAAAGACCGTCGTCGCGCTCCATCGCGCCGCCTATCTGCTCTACACGCACCGGTTCCCGCTCCAGGGGCAGGGCGTGCTGGTGATCGGCCCGAACCGGGTGTTCCTCACCTACATCGAACAGGTGCTGCCCTCCCTCGGCGAAGCCGGTGTCCAGCTGGCGGTGCTGAGCGACCTGATCCCTCGAGTGCGGGTGCGGGGGCTCGACACCGAAGACGTCGCGTCGGTCAAGGGCGATCCGGTCATGTCGCTGGTGCTCCGCAACGCGGTGCGCGATCGTCAGCGGCCCCTGCGCGAGGACCTGGTCCTGGGGTACGGCCTGCAGCGGCTGCGCCTCACGGTCGAGGACAGCGCCCGCATCGTCACCGAAGCCCGCCGTCGCTTCAACAAGCACAACGCAGCGCGGGCCTTCGTGCGCCGTTCGGTGATCGAACGTCTCGCGGCCAGCGCCCGCGAGGAGCTCGAGGTCGCCGAGGTGGAGGAGCGCATCGGGCGTTCGCTCGAGATCCGCATGGCGCTCGACTGGATGTGGCCCACGCTGACCGCCGAGCACCTCGTGCACGATCTCTACGGTTCACCGGCGCTGGTGCACAGCGCGACGAGAGGACTGCTCAGCCGTCGTCGCCGCAGCCTGTTGCATCGCGCTCGCAGTACCCACGTCAGCGAGGTCACCTGGACGGTGCACGACGTGCCCGTCCTCGACGAGGCCCGGGCCGTGCTCGGCCCCCGGCCGCGCCACAAGCGTGAGGACGAGATCCGCACCTATGGGCACATCGTCGTCGACGAGGCCCAGGACCTGTCGCCGATGCAGCTGCGGATGCTCGCCCGTCGCTCCCTCAACGGGTCCATGACCCTGGTCGGCGACATCGCGCAGGCCACCGGCGCCTGGGCGCACGACGACTGGTCCGAGGTGCTCGACGAACTCCCGCAGCGACGGCCCGCGCAGATGCGCGAGCTGACCATCGGCTACCGGCTGCCGCAGCCGACGATGGATGTCGCGGCCCGGGTGTTGCGGGTCGCCGCGCCGCAGCTGGCGCCGCCGCGTTCGGTGCGTACCGACGGCGATGAGCCCCGTTTCGTCGCAGTCGAGACGCCGGCCCGGTTGGCCGCCACCGTCGCTGCGGTCGTCGGGCCCGAACTCGAGGCCATCGGCAACGGCAACCTGGCGATCATCACCCCCGACGCCCACGTCGAGGCGGTCTCGGCGTCGCTGCACGCGTCGGGTATCGATCACGGCCGGATCTACGAAGGCGCACTGCACAGCAGTGTCACGCTGGTGCCGGTTGCGATGGTCAAGGGCCTCGAGCTCGACGCCGCGATCGTCGTCGAGCCGGCACGCATCGTGTCCGACGAGCGCAACGGCCTGCGGGCGCTCTACGTGGCGCTCACCCGGGCGACACGCCGGCTCACCATCGTGCACGCCGACGAGCTCCCCGACGCGCTCCGCCGACCTGTCACCGCCGGTCGCTGAGCGGCCGCCTGCGGCACAGCCGCCCACGGCGGCGCCGTGACGCCCGCTTCGGTGTCGTCTGGGTACCCTGAAGCTCCGACGGCGGTTGTGAGTGGGAGCGGACGAGGATTGACGGCGAGAGAGATCGACGGGCCGCTCGCAGCGCTCTGTGAAGAGTTGCGAGTCCTGGCGCGTGCTCGTTCGCCGCTCGCCGTCACGCCCGGATCGTTGCCGGCGCTCGAGGCCCTGGCCGAGACCGGTCTCGGGGCCGGTGATCTCGACGCTGTGCATGCCCTCGTCGTGCAGGCCACCAAGACGTTGCCGAGGCGAGAAGCCGCGGCAGTGGTGCTGTTGTTCGCCGACGACGACGACCGGTGGCAGCGCAACCTGACCGAGCGGATGACCCTGGCGGGCGCCGAACTGGGCTTCCGCTACGACACCTTCCGCCGTCGTTCGGGAAGCGACCGCCCCGACAGCCACTATGACGTGCTGCTCGCGCTGCTGGCCGAAGCCATCTTCGAGGCGGCGATCGCCGGCCCGGCCGATGCCACGGCCGTGGGGTCGCCGATGGTCGACGTCGAACCGCCCGCCGATTCCGGAGACGGTTCCCGCGACGCCGCAGCGCCTGCGGCGTCGGATGCGTCGAACGACCGTGTGGCGTCGCCGAGCCCGACCGAGCCCGGCATCGCCCCCGCCGAGGCCAGGCGGTCCGGCCGCGTGCTGGTCGGTCTGGCCGCTGCACTGCTCGCGGTCGTTGCTGCCGTCGCAGCCATCGCGGTGTTCGCCTCGAACGGCGACGAGGTTGCCGAGCCGGTCCCTGCCGGAGGCGCTGCGATGGGCAGCGACGAGAGTGCGATCGCGGGTGCCGATGGGGCCCCGGCGACGATGCCCGAGGACGAGCCCGAGGCTCCCGACCGGACCCTGGATGTCCTCGAGAGCGTGCCGGTCGAGGGCTGCGACGTGCCGCTCGGCGGCTCGATGAACCCGGTCGCCCTGCCCGATGGCCTCGAGGCGCTCGTCGCCGGCACCTACGCGGTCGCCGGTGGATTCGATGCCCTCGGGTGCCCATTGCGGACCGTCGAGCTCTGGGATCAGCTCTGGTATCAGGAGTTCGCCGGGGGAGAGCTACCGGTGGGTCGCATCCTGGCCGATCCCGTCGGGGACGTCGCCGTCTGGATCGACGAGGCCATGTTCTTCCACTACGAGCGGTCCGGCGGGGGCAACCTCCAGACACTCGGCGGGCTGCCCGTCGGCACCGACTACGACTCGCCCCATCCGCTGCTGCTGCTCTCGGGCGGCGGGGCGATGGTGGCGCACTACCTCGGGGGGCCGGCCCACTGGGTGCCGGTCGAGGGGATCGCGGTCTGGAACGAACTCGGCGGCGCCGACGGTGCACTCGGGCTGCCCATGGCCGACGTCAACTTCTTCGATGGCCGGCCGGGCCAGGAGTGGTCCGGCGGCTACGGCGAGCTCGGCGACGACGGCACCATCAGCCTGGACCTCGTCGACGCCGACGAGATCGCGGCGGCCGTCGCCGCCCTGCCCCGCCGCAGCGAGGGCATCCTCCGTCTGTACGACGACACCGCCTACTGGATCGACGACCAGGGACGGCGGCGCTGGATCCCCGACGGCGAGACCTGGGCCTGCCTGGGCGGTGCCGACGCGCTGATCGAACCAGAGACGCCGGGCTGGGTGGTGGGGGCCTTCCCTGCCGGACCGAACGCCACCTGTCCCTGAGCACGCCCTCCGCTGACCACACCTGCCCCTGACTTCGCCAGGCCTCGGCACCAACTGTTGACTGACCGTCGTTCGGGGGAATCTTCTCGAGGTCTTCCCAGCGCTTCCCAGCCTTTCCCCCGGTTCGAGCGCCGATCGCCACCCCAGCGGATGCCGCGGCCCTTACCTTGCCCGCTGGGCGGCGGACCCCAAGGCGGAACCGAACGACCATCGCCACAGTCGACACACGGCGGTGTCGACTGGTCGAACGGGACAGCGGTCGGATGGTGGCGTCGGGCGGCCCACCATCCGGCCTCCGCTCCGGCGGCAACTTCCCCCGCGGCCACTGCCCGGTGAGGCGTCCTACGGCCCGGTTCGGTCACCGCCCTGACGGGTACCGTTTGCGCCGTGGACCCACTCGTCGGATTCTCGGCCCCGGCACGCGCCTGGTTCACGACCACCTTTGCCGAACCCACCGCAGCGCAGGCGGGTGCGTGGCCCGCCATCGCGGCCGGCGATCACACCCTCGTCCTCGCCCCGACCGGATCGGGCAAGACCCTGGCCGCGTTCTTCTGGGCACTCGACGCCATCATGACCTCGGAGCCACCGGCCGAGCCCTCGGCGCGCACCCGCGTGCTCTACATCTCGCCGCTGCGGGCTCTGGCCGTCGACGTCGAGAAGAACCTGCAGTCGCCGCTGCGCGGCGTGCAGCTCGCGGCCGAACGGCTCGGCCAGACCATCCAGCCGGTCTCGGTGGCCATCCGCAGTGGCGACACCCCCGCCGACCAGCGGCGCAAGCTCGTCCGCAACCCGCCCGATGTGCTCATCACCACGCCCGAATCGCTCTATCTGATGCTCACGTCGCGGGCACGGGAGACCCTGCGGTCGGTCACCCACGTCATCATCGACGAGATCCACGCGATGGCCGCCACCAAACGCGGCGCACACCTGTCGCTCACCCTCGAACGCCTCGCCGAGATCTGCGAGGTCGAACCCCAACGCATCGGCCTCTCTGCCACGCAACGGCCCCTGGCCGAGATCGCCCGCTTCCTCGGTGGCCACACGGCAACCGGACCCCGCCCCGTGACCATCGTCGACGCCGGCGCGGCGCCCGACCTCGACCTCGAGGTCGTCGTCCCCGTCGCAGACATGGGAGCGATGGGTGAGGTCATCGACGAGCCCACCAGCGGCCCCCTGGGCGCCGGTCCGGTCCGGCGATCCATCTGGCCGGCGATGCACCCACGCCTGCTGGAGCTCATCCGTTCGCATCGCTCGACCCTGGTGTTCGTCAACTCCCGCCGGCTCGCCGAGCGCCTGGCCATTCGCCTCAACGAGTTGGAGGCCACCGACCGCGAACGCGAACGTCTCGAGGCCCTCGCCCCGGACGAGCGCGCCGAGGAGCTTGCCCGCACCCACGGCCTGCCGCCGCCCCCGGTCGACCTCGTCCGCGCCCACCACGGCTCGCTGAGCCGCCAGAAGCGCCTCGAGATCGAGGACCGCCTCAAACAGGGCGATCTGGCGGCGCTGGTGTGCACCAGCTCGCTGGAGCTCGGCATCGACATGGGCGCCGTCGACCTCGTCGTGCAGGTCGAGTCGCCGCGCTCGGTCGCCAGCGGGCTCCAGCGCGTCGGGCGCGCCGGCCACCAGGTGGGCGAGACCAGCAAGGGCAAGCTGTTCCCCAAGCACCGCAGCGACCTGATCGAGGCCACGGTCGTCGCGCGCCAGATGCGCCGCGGCGCCATCGAGGAGACGCACATCCCCCGCAATCCTCTCGACGTCCTGGCCCAGCAGATCGTCGCCATGACGGCCATGGAGGACTGGTCGGTCCCGGCGCTGCGGACGCTGGTGCGGCGCTCGGCGAACTTCGCCGAGCTGTCCGACGAGGTGTTCGCCAACGTGCTCGACCTGTTGTCGGGCCGCTACCCCTCGGAGGCCTTCGCCGAGCTACGCCCCCGCGTCGTCTGGGATCGCATCGAGGACACCGTGCGCGCCCGCGCCGGTGCCCAGCGGCTCGCCGTCACCAGCGGCGGCACCATCCCAGATCGCGGCCTGTTCGGCGTGTTCCTCCCCGACGGCACCCGTGTCGGCGAGCTCGACGAGGAGATGGTCTACGAGAGCCGCCCCGGCGAGACGTTCCTGCTCGGGGCCAGCACCTGGCGCATCGAGGACATCACCTTCGAGCGCGTCATCGTCACCCCGGCCCCCGGCGAACCCGGCAAGATGCCGTTCTGGCACGGTGACGGGCCGGGACGGCCCTTCGAGCTCGGTCAGGCGGTCGGCGAGTTCCTCCGCAACGCCCGCGGCAAGGACCTGCACGAGCGTCTCGTCGGCGACTACTGCCTCGACGAGATGGCCGCCGACAACGTCATCGGCTACCTCGACGAACAGATCGAGGCCACCGGCGTGCTGCCCGACGACCGCACCATCGTCGTCGAACGGTTCCCCGACGAGATCGGCGACTGGCGCATCTGCATCCTGTCGCCGTTCGGTGCACAGGTGCACGCCCCGTGGGCCATTGCGCTGCGCTCGACGCTCGACGAGCTGCTCGGCCGCGACGTCGAACTCATGTGGAGCGACGACGGCATCGTCATCCGGCTGCCCGAGGCCATCGACGACATCCCCCTCGACGCGCTGCTGCCCGACCCGGCTGCGATCGAGGATCTCGTGATCGCGCAGCTCCCGTCGACGGCGATGTTCAGCGCCCGGTTCCGCGAGTGCGCTGCCCGCTCGTTGCTGTTGCCGCGGCGGCGCCCCGACCAGCGCACGCCGCTGTGGCAGCAACGCCAACGCGCGGCCGACCTGTTGGCGGTCGCCTCCGACCACCCCGAGTTCCCGGTGCTGCTCGAGACCACCCGCGAGTGCCTCAACGACGTCTTCGATCTCCCGGGCCTGAAGGCGCTGCTGGCCGACGTGGCCCGCCGGGTGGTCCGGGTCGTGCCGGTCGACACGCCTCGCGCGTCGCCGTTCGCCCAGTCGCTGGTGTTCGGGTGGATCGCCGTCTACATGTACGAAGGCGATGCACCCCTCGCGGAACGCCGGGCCACGGCCCTGTCGCTCGACCGCGACCTGCTCCGCGACCTGCTCGGTGCCGAGGAACTGCGTGAGCTCATCGGCGCCGACGTGCTCGCCGACCTCGAGCTCGAGCTGCAGCGCATCGCCGATGGCCGCCGCGCCCGCACCGCCGACGAGGTGCACGACCTGCTCCGGGTGCTCGGACCTCTCGACCGTGACTCACTCGCCGTCCGGGTCACCGATGACGACCAGCTCGACGCCTGGCTCTCGGTGCTCGCCGCCGAGCGCCGTGCCATCGAGGTCACCATCGCCGGGACCCGCCGTTGGGCCGCCGTCGAGGACGCCGCCCGCCTGCGCGACGCTCTCGGGGTCGCGCTCCCGCCCGGTCTCCCCGCCGCCTTCACCGAACCCGTCGAGCGTCCCGTCCACGACCTGGTCGCCCGCTACGCCAGAACCCACGGACCCTTCACCGAACGAGAGGTCGCCGGCTGGCTGGGACTCGGCGTCGACCGGGTGCACGCGGTGCTGGTCGACCTCCAGACCGAAGCGCTCGTGACCGCGGGCGAGTTCCGCCCCGGTGGCAGCGAGCGCGAGTGGTGCGACGAAGACGTCCTGCGCCGGCTGCGACGGCGGTCGCTGGCGGCGCTGCGTCACGAGGTCGAGCCGGTCGACCCCGATGCGTACGCACGCTTCCTACCGCTCTGGCAGGGCGTCGGACGGAACCGCCGGGGAACCGATGCGGTCGCCGAGGCCCTCACCGTGCTCGAGGGGACCCCACTCGTTGCATCCTCACTCGAGACCGACGTGCTCGCCTCCCGCGTCGAGGACTACCGGCCTTCGATGCTCGACGAGCTGTGCACGAGCGGCGAAGTGGTCTGGACCGGTGCCGGAGCGCTCGGCACCCGAGACGGTCGGGTCCGGTTGGTCTTCCGCGATCACCTCGCGCTCGTCGCTCCCACCGCCGAGGAGGCGCCCGACGGACCCGACCACCGGGCCATCCTCGACCATCTCGGAAGCGGCGGGGCCTCGTTCTGGCCGGAACTGCATCAGGCCGTCACCAGCGCCGTCGGTCACATCGACGAGGCGGCGGCACTCGCCGCGCTCTGGGATCTCGTCTGGGCGGGACTGGTGACCAACGACTCCCTCGGGGCGCTGCGGTCCCGGCTGGCGGGCACCGGTGCGAGCCAGCGACGCCGATCGGGCCGCCCGCGACCGGGACAGCTCCGCCGGGTCGGACCGCCGTCGGCAGCTGGGCGATGGTCGCTCGTGTCCTCGCTGACAGGACCCGAGGTCGACCCGACCATCGCCGCTCACGCCCGGGCCATGCAGCTGCTCGAACGCTACGGCGTCGTGCCCCGCGAAGCCGTCCTCGCCGAAGGCCTACCCGGCGGGTTCGCCGGCATCTACCCGGTCTTCAAGGCGCTCGAGGAACAGGGCAAGGTCCGCCGCGGCTACTTCGTCGCCGGCCTCGGCGCCGCCCAGTTCGCCCTGGCCGGCGCCGTCGACCGGCTGCGGGACCAACGCGAATCCGGGCTCGACACCGTCACGCTGCTGGCAGCGACCGACCCCGCCCAGCCCTACGGCGCCTCGCTCAACTGGCCGTCGTCGCCGGGACGCCCCTCACGAAGCGCGGGCGCTCACCTCGTCCTGGTCGGCGGCATTCCGGCCGTGTTCGTCGAACGCGGCGGTCGCAGCATCGTCACCTTCGACGACGTCGTCACCGACCGCTGGGTCGACGCCGTCGTCGAGTCGGTGCACAGCGGGCGCCTCGGTCCCCTCGAGATCGCCCGCATCGACGGTGCCGCAGCCCCCGAAGCACCCGCCGCAGAGGCCATGCTCGCCGCCGGATTCGTACGCGGCTACAAGGGCCTCGTCCTGCGGCCCGCCGGCAGCGCGGCGACCCCAGCGCTGCGTTGACAGCCCGGAGACCTGGAGAAACGACTGTCCCGAAGCACGCCCGGAGACGTCTGTTCCACTAGCCGCGAAGCGCCCCGGCCGCGCAACCCCCGAGCCGATGGATCATGCGATTCCGGTGCTTCCGGGGTGCTTCACCCAGCGGCTCGCCGATGCCGCTGAGCCGTTCGACCCAACTCCACAGAGGCGGCTCACATCGCCCAACCCGGCTCCGATTGCTGTTCCATCGCCGGAGCGATCCGGTGTTGACAACAAGGGTCGAACACGTCTGTGAGGTTCGCACAGGCGGGTTTCTGCCAATCCGCCGCGGTGTGTGACGGTTCGTCGCCAGCCGCGGGGAGTCCTCGAGAGAGCATCGATCGACGCAGATCGATTCCTCAAAGGGAGCCGGCGGCTGCCGACAGCGTGAAGGCCCGAAGCAATACCGCAATGCAACCCGACACACACTGAAAAAGGGGCTTCCCACCAATGGACACCATGCTCAACACCTACGTCAAGCTGACCAGCGCTTTCGCCGCCATGCGCGAAGAAGAGCGTGGCGCCACCGCCGTCGAGTACGGCCTGATCGTGGCACTCATCGCCGCCATCATCATCGGCGTCGTTGCCACCCTCGGCACCAAGGTCAACGACAACTTCCAGAAGGTCGCCAACAACATCCCCTCCTGATCGTTGCAGCGGCCGGAGGCACGACCTCCACCCGTCAGAGCCGGGTCCTCTTCGGAGGACCCGGCTCTGCCGGGTTTTCGCCCTCACGCGTCCCGCCGCGGCTCGGGGTTGGGCTGCGCCGCCCGCGGTTACTCGCCCTCGCTGCGCTCGGTCTCTCCGTTCACCCGAGCATGATCGGAGCGGCTGACGCCGCGCTGTTCTGCGTCTGCCGACCGAGCAAGTAGCTCGGCAGACGCTGGAGGGACCGCCGGAGGCCGTCCCCCCAGCCCCCCTCGTTGGCGGCCCCCAGGCTTCCGTGGATCTTCGGCGTCTCCTGCCGGGCAGCGGCGGCCCGGGAGAGCCCAGCAAGGCCGCGACGGCCTGGAAGAGCGAGAGCCAGCAACGCCGCAGCGGCCCAGCGAGAGCCAGCAAGGCAGCGGCGGCCGAGGGAAGGTCGGCGCTCGAGCCGATCCCGAGACGGCTGGGCACCCCGTCTGGCCTCTTGGGTACCCCCGTGCCGTCTCGGCGTGTCGCCGCTGCTGCGCAGCCCGCCGACACCGGCCGGCGACGTGCGTCCGGGATCGAGCGTGCGACGACCACACCCCGGAGGATCCCGGCGCGAGCCCGCCGGAGACGAGCCGGCCCAGAAGGACCGCGTGTCCAGGGCTGACCAGGCCTGGGAGAGCCGAGCGAGGCCGAGCCGGCCCAGCAACAAGAGCAGGGCAGCGGCGGCCGAGGGGAGGTCGGCGCTCGAGCCGTTCCCGAGACGGCTGGGTATCCCGGTGCGTCGCTTGGGCACCCCCGAGCCGTCTCGGCCCGAGCCGCTGCTGCGCAGCCCGCCGACACCCGGCCGGCGACGTGCGCCCGGGATCGAGCGTGCGACGACCGAAACCCGGTGGATCCCGGCGCGAGCCCGCCGGAGACGAGCCGGCCCAGCAAAGACGAGCCGGCCAATGAAGAACAGCAATGAGCACACCTACTCATATGGCAGGCCGCATGACTCAACTCGGGGCGATGGGTGCCGATTGAGCCCACGGATGCACTTTGGCCGCTGCGACGTGGCCGTCCCCGGAGAGGAAGCACATGAGACGAAGAGTGATTGCGCTCGTCGCGGCGGTACTACTCGCCGGGGTGGGGACGATAGTCCTGGTGGGCTTCGTGCAGAGCGCCGAGGAGCGGGCCGTGGCCGGCCAGGAGCTCGTGGCGGTGCTGCAGGTTCGGGCTGACGCCACCGTGCCCCAGGGCACGAAGTCCGAGGACATCGCCCAGTTCGTCGAGGTCATCCAGGTCCCGCTCCAGGCAAGGGCCGTTGGTGCGATCACCGATCTGGCCGAGGTGGCCGAACTGGCCACGGCGGTCGACCTGGTGCCGGGCGAGCAGCTGATCGCCGCACGCTTCGTGGCGCCCGAACAGGTCGAAGCCGATCGCCGCGAGGATCTTCCCCGTCGCCGTGTTGCGGTTCCGGACGGCATGCTCGAGGTTCCGGTGCGTCTCGACGCGGTGAGTGCCCTGGGTGGCATCATCGACGTCGGTGACACGGTGGCGATCATCGCCTCGTTCGCCAACTACACGGGCAGCGCCCAGGGAACGGTCACGGTCGACGACCAGGTCGTCGCCGTGCCCGACAGCACGGATCAGGCCGGTGGCGGTGGTCAGGCCACGCGGACGCTCATCGAGAATGCACTGGTCATCGAGGTCCAGGCCGATACGGCTCCGACCTTCGCGGATGATGCGTCGGGCGAGGTCGTCCTGGCGCCGGCATCGAACTTCATCGTGACGTTCGCGCTCGAGCCGAACGACGTCGAGCGTCTCGTGTTCGCCACTCAGTACGGCACGCTCTATCTCGCACAGCAGACCCCCGACGATGTCGGGGCGACGGGCATCGTCACCATCGAGAACATCTTCCGGGACTGATCCGATGATTCTCCTGCTGACGCCAGAAGAGAGCTTCGTTCCGTTCCTCCAGGGTCTGGTGGGTAGCGGTGTGGAGATCTCGCGCAAGTGGGACCCGGGATGGCGGGATGCGCAGCCGATCGATGTCGTGCAGTCCACGATCCACCCGGTTCCCGACATCGTCATCATCGGGCCGACGGTGCCCGAGGCGGTGGCCCTCGAGTGGGCGGGCGCATTCGATCGTGAGCAGCCCGAGGTCGGACGCCTGATCATCGCGCCGGCTACACCCGATCTGTTGATGGGGGCGATGCGTCTCGGCGTGCGTGAGGTCGTGCCGCCGAATGCGGCAGCCGACCAGATCCGTGAAGCGGTCGACCGCCTGCTGGGCGCCGCCGCTCGGTTGCGGACGTCGCGCCCGGCCAACGAGGAGTCGCACCCCACGAATCGGGTGATCACCGTGCTGTCGGCCAAGGGCGGCAGTGGCAAGACGGTTGTCGCCACCAACCTGGCGCAGGGGCTCAACGAGGAGTTCCCGGGTCAGGTCGTTCTCGTCGACATGGACATCCAGTTCGGTGACTGTGGCGCGACGCTCAATCTGGAGCCGGAACAGACCCTCGCCGATGCTGCGCTCAACGCGTCGGTCCTCGATGCGACGACGCTCAAGGTGTTCCTGACGCCGCATCCGAGTGGGTTGTTCCTGTTGGGGCCGCCGCAGTCGCTCGTCGATGCCGCCGAGATCAACACCCAGCAGGTCAAGGCGATCCTGGACCTGCTCGTCGGGATCTTCGACTACGTGGTCATCGACACGGCGTCGGGGATCGACGATCACGCCATCACCTCGATGGAGTTCTCGACCGACCTGGTGTTGGTCACCTCCTCGGAGGTTCCGAGCGTGAAGGCGATGCGTCGTCAGGTGGAGACGCTCGACACCATCGGCATGACGCGCCAGGCCCGACACTTCGTCGTCAACCGTGCGGGCACGCGCGTCGGTCTGCGGACCAGCGACATCGAGGAGACCGTCGGCCTGCAGGCCGGGGTCGAGGTGCCGAGCTCTCGCCAGGTCGTGTTGTCCACCAACCAGGGGAGCCCGATCGTGATCAGCGCTCCGAAGGATCCTGCGGCGCGTGCACTGCAGGAGCTGGTCGACGTGTTCCTGCCCGACAAGCCCGACGATGCGCGTGGCCGGCGAAAGAGAGGGAAGCGATGAAGCTCGGAGCCATGCTTCGCCAGGCGGGCCAGGACGGCAACCTTCCCGCGCAGCCCACCCCGGTTGCTCCCGCCGAACGCATCGATGACGACGACGAGCCGGTTCACCGCGCCCTCGACCCGATGCAGATCCTGAAGACGCGGGCTCAGGAGCAGCTGTTCCGTCGCCTCGGCTCGCGTCTGTACGACTCGTCGATGAGCCAGGAGCAGCTGCAGACCCTCGTGGCCCAGGAGCTCGACGAGGCGATCAAGTCCGAATCGACGCCGTTGAGCCCCGAGGAACGTCAGCGTCTGGTCACGGCGGTGCG
This sequence comes from Acidimicrobiales bacterium, assembly GCA_046290435.1. Taxonomy (GTDB): domain Bacteria; phylum Actinomycetota; class Acidimicrobiia; order Acidimicrobiales; family UBA8592; genus CAVQUE01. The sequence continues at coordinate 12,456 of JBKAGO010000038.1, read as the reverse complement.
CGACGACATCTTGGGCTACGGCCCGATGGAGCAGTTCCTCGCTGATCCGTCGGTGTCGGAGGTCATGGTCAACGGCGATGATGCGATCTACATCGAACGAGGCGGCAAGCTGGTCCTGACCGACGCCCGGTTCGTGTCGAACGACCATCTGCGTCGGGTGATCGAGCGGATCGTGTCCAAGGTCGGGCGCCGCATCGACGAGTCGTCTCCCATGTGCGACGCCCGTCTGCCCGACGGCTCTCGTGTCAATGCCATCATCCCGCCGCTTGCCGTGCGCGGCCCGGCTCTGACCATTCGTAAGTTCGCGAAGAAGAAGCTGACGGTCGAGGACCTCGTCGAAAAGGGTGCGTTCACGCGCCAGACGGGTGAGTTCCTCGAGGCGTGCGTGCTGGGGCGTCTCAACATCATCGTCTCGGGTGGTACCGGCACCGGCAAGACCACGATGCTGAACCTGTTGTCGGGTTTCATCCCCGACGACGAGCGCATCGTGACCATCGAGGACTCCGTCGAGCTCCAGCTCCGTCAGCGCCACGTCATCACCCTGGAGACCAGGCCGCCGAACGTCGAGGGCAAGGGAGCGGTCGAGATCCGCGATCTCGTGAAGAACTCCCTGCGTATGCGCCCCGACCGCATCGTCGTCGGCGAGTGCCGTGGCGGCGAGACGCTGGACATGTTGCAGGCCATGAACACCGGTCACGAGGGTTCGCTCTCGACGGTGCACGCGAACAACGCTCGCGACACCTTGTCCCGTATCGAAACGATGGTGCTCATGGCCGGCATGGATCTGCCCGTCCGGGCCATCCGTGAGCAGGTGGCCTCGGCGGTCGACATGATCGTGCAGCTGTCACGTCTGCGCGACGGCAGCCGCCGCGTCACCCAGATCACCGAGGTGGTCGGTATGGAAGGCGATCGCATCACGATGGCCGACCTGTTCAAGTTCGACTTCTCGGCCGGCTTCACGCCAGATGGCAAGTTCGCCGGCGGCCTCGAGGCCACCGGTGTGCGCCCCATGTTCACCGAACGCCTCGCCGATCACGGCGTCGAGCTGCCCGCGGAGATGTTCGCGATCGCAAACGACCCCTTCGGACGGCGGTGACCGTGGTGGCCTCCGACCCGACGGCGCTGGGCCGGCGACGCCGACTCCTGGGGTTGCTGGCGGGTCTGGCCGTATCGGTCGTCATGTTGGCGCCCGCCGGAGCGCAGGATCGACCGGACTCGGCTACCGGCGATGGTGGCGAGACGGTCGAGATACCGGTGGAGGAGACCGTCGAGGTGCAGGCCGACGAGACCGTCGAAGGCCAAGTGGCCGAGACTCCCGATGCGCCGGGCGAACCCACATCCGAACAGGCCGCTGCCGGTATCGACGCCGGAGCCGTCGACGACGGTGATCGCACCATCCAGATTCTCGAGAGCGATGTCTCGGCGTTTCCCGAGGTGCGGCTCGTGGCTGCGGTTCCTCCGGCGCTCGCCGGCGAGCTCAGCCGCGATTCGTTCGGTCTGACCGAGAACGGGAGCCTGCGCTTCGTCGACGTCGCCAAACTCCGTGACACCATCGAGGTCGTCGTGGTCATCGACACCTCCGGCAGCATGGCGGGTGCGCCGATCGACGCCGCCACCGCAGCGGCTGCCGACTTCGTGGCTGCACTCGATCCCGAGACCCGCGTCGCCGTCATCGGTTTCGGTGCCGTCGTCGAGACCGCAGCCGGGTTCGACGCGACCCGCCGCGAGACCAACAATGCGATCGCCGGCCTCGAGGCCGGCGGTGAGACGGCTCTGTACGACGCGCTGGTCGCGGCATCACAGGCTTTCGGGCCCGGTGACAGCCGCCGCTTCGTGGTGGTCTTGTCCGATGGTACGGACACGGCGAGCACGGCAACGCTGCGAGAAGCCGCCGGCGCGCTCGACACGAGTGGTGCCTCGCTCTACGCAATCACCCTCGAGTCCGAGGAGGCCGACTTCCGCGACATCCGTGACCTGGCCGGGAGAGTCGATGGGCAGGTCGTCGCTGCGAGCGACAGCCAGTCGCTCACCGGCGTCTACGCGGCGATCGCCAGCCGCTTGACCAACCAGTACCGGATCACCTACGAGTCGCGTTCGACCGGCACCGCGTCGGTCGTGCTGTCGGTCGAAGCCGGCGGGGTGCTGGCCACCGCGGCGGATCAGGTGGATCTCGGTGTCGAGGCACCGTCGACGTCAGATGGTCAGGCCGTTGCGCCACCGGTCATCACCATCGCCGAACCGACCGTCGTCGTGGCACCCGACACCGGGTTCCTCCAGTCGTCGGCTGCGCTGTATCTCGGCGGCGGCGTGCTGTTCCTGGCGGTCGGGGCGGCACTGTTCATCGCCATGTCGGTGGAGCCCAAGGGTCCCTCGGCGCTCGAGCGGCTGAACATGACCCGTCAGTCCGCGGGTGCCACGCGTCGCAGCGGCCTGTCGTCGATCGCCGATCGGGCCAGCTCGGTCGCCGAGCGGGTCCTCGACAAACAGTCGAGCCGAGGCGCGCTCGACGCCAAGCTCGAAAAGGCCGGCATGGACATGCGGCCCGGCGAGTTCATCGTCGCCTCGATGGGTGGTGCGCTCGGGTTCGCTGCGCTGGGCTTCGTGATGATGGGTCCCCTCCAGGGCCTCATCGGTCTGTTGGTCGGCGGGCTCGGCGGACGGATGATCCTCAACCGCAAGCTGTCGAAGCGTCAGCGCCAGTTCGCCGAACAGCTCGGCGACACGCTGATGATGATCGCCGGCAGCCTTCGTGCAGGTCACGGCATCGCAGAGGCTCTCGACACCGTCGCCAGCCAGTCCGCCTCACCGACCGCCGAGGAGTTCGGCCGTGCGGTCTCGGAGTCGCGGATCGGACGCGACATGGTCGAATCGCTCTACGACATCGCCGAACGCACCGGCAGCGAGGACTTCATCTGGGTGGTGCGAGCAATCTCGATCAACCGTGAGCTCGGTGGTGACCTCGCCGAGATCCTCGACAACGTGGGCGAGACCATCCGCGACCGCAACCGCCTCCGCGACCAGGTCCGTGCGCTGTCGGCCGAAGGCAAGGTCTCCGCGATGATCCTGTTCGCGATGCCCGTCCTGGTCGCGATCTGGGTGCAGATCTCGAACCCGGAATACATGGCATCGATGACCGACCAGACCGCAGGCAAGTTCGTGGTCGGTTTCGCGGTCATGTTGTTGCTCGTCGGCGGGGCGTGGTTGAAGAAGCTCGTCAACGTGGAGTTCTGATGGATCGACACCACACCACCACCCTCGACGGGGAGACGGCCTGATGGGCATCGAGATCTACCTCGCCGCGTTCGCGATCGTGCTCGCCATACCGATCGCGGTGATCGGCATCGCCGGTCCCGACCGCCTCAGCTCAGCGGGGTCGTCGAACCGACTGCGGCCGACCGGTCCGGTGTCGCTGCGCGACATGAAGTTGCAGACGCGGACGTCGGATCGTCTGTTGGCGCCGATGATCAACGGTGTGGCCGGCAAGATGCGCCGGTTCACGCCGACCGGGGCCATCGAGGAGATGGAACGCCGCATCAATGTGGCCGGCATGGCATCGACGTGGACCGTCGAGCGTCTGCTCGCGACCAAGCTCGGCTTCGCGTTGGGTGGTTCGCTCCTGGCCATCTGGCTGTTGATGTCCAACTTCTCGTTGCGTCAGATCATCATGTCGGGCCTGATCGCCGCAGGTTCCTACCTGCTGCCGGACATGAGCCTGGACCGTCGGGCCAAGGACCGGGCGAAGTTGATCGAAAAGGAACTGCCAGACGTCCTCGATCAGATGACGATCGGTGTCGAGGCCGGTCTGGGATTCGACGCCGCCCTCGCCCGCGTGGCCCGTGAGAACGAGGGACCGCTGGCCGAGGAGTTCGGTCGCATGATGCAGGACCGCCAGCTCGGCATGTCGCGTGAAGAAGCCTTCGAGCGGGTCACGGGCCGCAGCGAGTCCGGCGATCTCAAGCACTTCGTGTTGGCGCTGACCCAGGCCGACAAGCACGGCATGCCGCTGGCGACGGTCCTGCGCGTCCAGGCGGAGGAGATGCGCCAGAAGCGCCGCGTGCGGGCCGAGGAGAAGGCGCTGTCGCTGCCGATCAAGCTCGTGTTGCCGCTGGTTCTGTGCATCCTGCCGGCGCTGTTCACCGTCATCATCGGGCCTGCGGCGTTCCGTCTCATGTCCGGCGGCCTGGCCTGATGCCGGAGGCGATGCAAGGCGCCGCCCTCGACGCGCCCTGGGTCGGGGCGACCCCGGCTCCCGTTCCCGCCCATGCGGCGTCGGCTCCCGTCGCTGCTGCGCCCCCGATGCCCCCGTCGGTGCCGGCCTCGGTGCCGGCCTCGGTGCCGGCCTCGGTGCCCGAGAGCGTCCGCTCCGGCATCGTCAGCGCCAAGCCACGGACGTCTCGCGACGTGCTGGCCGGCATCATCCACCGGCGCAACGCCATGCCGGGTGTCGACCAGCGGCTCGCGACCTCTTTCGATCCGCTCGACGACGTGCTCGGCGGCGGCTTCGCCCCGCAGGATCTGGTACTGCTCGGCGGCAAGCCCGGTGTCGGCAAGACCATCGCGTTGGTGCAATGGGCCAGGAGCTTCGCCGTCGCCGGTCACCGCGTCGTGTTCGCGAGCTACGAACTGAGCGAGGCCAACCTGCTCGGTCGCCTGCTGACCTCCGAGATCGGGACCCGCAGCCGGCATCTCCCAGAGGAGGACCGGCGCAGTGTCACCCGCGTCATCCGCGACTCGGTGCGGTCGGGTTCGGTGTCCGACGATCCGCTGGTGCGCTCGGTGATCCGTCAGGCGTACGACTCGATCGATGACTACGCCGACCGGCTGCTCCTGCAGCGGGTGTCGGGCTATCACACCGGTCCACACGAACTGGCGGATCTCGCCGCCGACTGGGTGGGACCCGGTGGGGTGCTCGTCGTCGACTACCTCCAGAAGGTCCCCGTCAAGGGAGCCAAGGACGACAGCGACCGGGTGCTCACCGTCGCCGAGAGCCTGAAGGAGACCGCAATGACCCACGACGTGTGCGTGGTGGCAGCGGCAGCGGTCAGCGCCGACGGATTGGGCCACCGCCGGCTCCGTCTCGAGCATCTGCGCGGCAGTGCGCTGCTCGCCCACGAGGTCGACCTGGCGATCGCGATGAACGAGAAGCAGACGGCGTTGTCGAAGACGCACCTGGCCTATGACCCGCATCTCTTCGAGTCGGCGCAGAACCAGATCGTGTTCTCGATCGAGAAGAACCGCGAGGGGCCCGCGAACGTCCACCTCGAGTTCTTCAAGCAGTTCGAGGACTACCGCTTCGATCCCCATGGCGGCTATGTGATGCAGCGCCTGACCGACGACATCTTCGACGAGGCCTGATCGCAACCGGTGTCCCCGGCGGCCTCGCGGCCGCATTCGGGGGTCGGTCGTCGGGGTGGGGTGCCCGGGCGGGGCTACCCCATCCCGACCAGACCGTCAGCGGTCCCGATCACTCGTAGCTGATGGCCTCCAAGACGTTGAGCTTCGCCGCCCGCCGTGCCGGGAAGTACGCAGCGATGAGCCCGGCGACGGCAGCGACGATCATGTAGGTGATCATCGACCCCCACGGGATCGACAAGGTGCTGACGAAGTCGTCGGGAATGATCTGGACGCACGCTGCGCCGAAGACCACGCCGAGGCCCACGCCGAGCACACCGCCGAACAGGGCGACGATGACGCCCTCGCCACGCACCATGCGCTTGACCTGACGGCGGGTGCCTCCGACCGCTCGGGTCAGGCCGATCTCGCGGGTTCGCTCGAAGACCGACAGAGCCAAGGTGATGGCCACACCGAGCAGGGCGAGGACCACCGACACGAAGAGCAGGACGTTGACGACGGTGAGGGTCTGGTCGATCTGGCGCTCCTGTTCGGCCTGGAACTCGTCCTTGGTGAACGTGTCGAGCTGCGCGAAGGCGACGATGGCGTCTTCGACCGCGACCTTGGCGTCGGCGGTCTCGACCCCGTCGGCCTCGATGGCGGTGACGAACAGGTCCTGGGGCGCCACGGTGGTGGTCGAGCTGCGGAGGAGTTCCGAGTCGACGACCCAGCCCGTGTCGAAGATGGCCAGGTTGTCGAAGATGCCGGCGACGGTGAGCTCGGTGGTGGAGCGGTCGACGAGTTCGATCTCGAAGGTCGACCCGACCTCGACTCCGAGGCCGTCGGCCTCGTCGGTGTGCAACAGCACCGCGTTCGACCCGAACAGCGCAGGGTCGATGTCGACGATCTCGGGGTCGAAGTGCTCTTCGACGGTGGCGAGCTCGGTGGCGTATGCGCTGCGGGCGTCGCCATCGACCACGGTGGCGAACTGCGAGGACAGGAACTGCACCGACAGGACCGACGCGATCTCGGGGAGTCCGGCGATGGTGGCCGCCACCTCGGGGCTGAAGCCACCGGTGCCGGGCGGACCGTTGGTGTCGCCCAACACGATGAGGTCCGCCGACACCGATTCGTTCAGGACGTCGGCGAACGTCGCCTTGAACGACGCCGCCACCACGGCGACGGTGGTGACGAGCGCGAGGCCGATCATCAGCGCCGATGCCGCCGTGGCCGTCCGCTGCGGGTTGCGGCCGGCGTTCTCGCGTGCGAGCCGGCCCGGCACGCCCAGGCGCCCGATGGGAGCGCCGAGGAACCGCGCCGCGGGCGTGGCGAAGGCGGGGCTGACGAGGTTGAGCCCGAGGAACGCCGTGAGCGCCGACGCACCCAGCAGCGCCAGCAGCATCGAGGCCCGCAGGTTCGCCGTCATGGCGATCACGACGAGCACGGCAGCCATCGCGATGAGCGAGAACCGTCCGTACCGGTCGTTGAGCCGCATCGTCCCCAGGTAGATCAGGATCGAGGCGACGACGGTGAGGATCAGCAGCAACAGGTACTCGTCGAACACGAAGCCGAGCACGACGGCCAGGATGCCGGCGAGGGTCAGGATCGTGCCCAGGACCGGGTTGGGGAGCGTTCGGTGCTCGGGCTGCACGTCGGCGCGTAGCGCCGCCATCGGTGACACCTGCCGGGCACGCAGGGCCGGCCAGATGGCCGCTGCCATGGTGAGGCCGATGCCGAGGAACGCGCCGACGACGATCGTCGTGGGCCGCAACGGGGTGGACAGGTTGTCGGGCCCGAAGTCCAACGCCGCGAGCAGTGCCTGCAGCCCGGCCGCGATGGGCAGGCCCAACAACACGCCGACCACGGTGGCGAACACGCCGACGAGGAACGCCTCGAGTGCGATCGACTGCGTGACCTGCTTGCCCGTGGCGCCCAGGGCCCGGAGCAGTCCGATCTCCTGGATGCGCTGGCCGACGACGATCGAGAAGACGTTGTAGATGATGAATGCCGCGACCAGCAGGATCACGAAGGCGAACACCAGCAGGATCGTGCGGAAGATGTCGATGAACTCGTTGAAGTCCGCGGCCTGCTCGGCGGCGACGTCTTCGACCGGGACGACCTCGAGCCCGGCGGGGATCGCCGATCCGATGGCCGCCGACACGCTGTCGGCGTCGGCACCCTCGGCGAAGGTGACCGTGATGTCGTCGTAGCCGACCCCCTCGTTCAGTATCTGTGTCGCCGTCTCGGTCTCGAACGCGACGAGTACTGCGCCGGCGATGGCGGTCTCCTCGGGATCGGCGAAGTTGAGCGTTCCCACCAGCGTGTAGTCGGCGGTGCCGGCCCGCGTCTGGACCGAGTAGGTCTCGCCGATGACGAGGTCGTTCTCGGCGGCGATGATCGCTTCGATCGCGAACTCCGAGCTGGTGGCCGGTGGCCTGCCCTCGTTCAGGAACAGCGTCGGGTCTGCGGTTGCCTCGTCCCAGTTGACGCCGATGCTGGGGCCGTTACCGGTGATCGGTTCGCCGTCGGCGTCCTTCGGGAGCACGCCGAAGTCGAGAATGCGTGGCTGGACGCGGGCGATGCCGTCGATGCCCTCGAGGATCTGGCGGACGTCGATCGGGACCGGCGCGGCGTTCTCACGCTCGCCGAAGGGGATCTCGGAGCGGACGGCGACGTCGTAGCCGGACTCGATGTCCTGGCTCAGATCGCCGAAGGTCTCGCGGAGGCTGTCGGTGAAGACGAAGACGGCGGAGGTGAGCGCGACGCCGACGAGAACGGCGAGCGAGGTGAGCAGGAAGCGTCCGGGCCTGGCCCGCACGCCGCGCAGGGCGAGCTTGAAGAGGGTCATGGGGGTGCTCAGTCGCCCAGGGTCTTCATGCGGTCGAAGACGGCTTCGCTGGTGGGTTCGAGCATCTCGTCGACGATGCGACCATCGGCGAGGAAGACGACGCGGTCGGCGTAGCCGGCGGCGACGGGGTCGTGGGTGACCATGACGATGGTCTGGCCCAGCTCGCGTACGGCGCGGCGCATGAAGTCGAGGATCTCGGCGCCGGTGCGGCTGTCGAGGTTGCCGGTGGGCTCGTCGGCGAAGATGATCTCGGGCCGGCTGGCCAGCGCACGGGCCACGGCGACGCGCTGTTGCTGGCCGCCGGAGAGCTCGTTGGGGCGGTGGCCGATGCGGTCGGACAGGCCGACGGTCGACACGACCTGGTCGAGCCAGGCCTTGTCCGGGGAGGTACCCGCCAGGGACATCGGCAGCGTGATGTTCTCCATCGCGGTGAGCGTGGCGATGAGGTTGTAGGCCTGGAAGATGAAGCCGACCCGTTCGCGTCGAAGCAGCGTGAGGTTGCGCTCGGAGAGGGTGGTGAGGTCGATGGCGCCGATGTGCACCTGCCCGGCGGTGAGCTCGTCGAGTCCGGCCATGCAGTGCATGAGCGTCGACTTGCCCGACCCCGACGGGCCCATGATCGCAGTGAATCGGCCGGTGTCGAAGGAGATGTCCACGCCGTCGAGGGCGCGGACCTCGGTGTCACCGGAACCGTAGATCTTGGTGGCGCCCGTGGCTCGGGCGGCCACGCCTGCAGCCGGAGGTGCTTCCGGTGCGTCGGGGGAAATCGTCATGGGGGTCTCCTCGTTGTTCGTCGTCACGGTAGGCCGATCGGGTGCCGACGGCGTCCACCCGCGGGCTGATCGTCGGCTCCTTCCCACGGTGGATCACCGAACCGCGCTCCGCCATCGGTGAAGACCCTGAGCGGTCCCCGACGGGCCCCTGAGCCTCTTGGGCGGGTGTGCGTCAGCCGGCGGGGCGGACCAGGCCGCTCTCGTACGCGGCCACGACCGCCTGCACACGATCGCGCACTCCCAGTTTCATCAGGACCCGGCTGACGTGGGTCTTCACCGTCGCCTCGCCGACGACCAGCGATGCGGCGATCTCGGCGTTCGACAACCCCCGCGCCATGAGGCGCAACACGTCGAGCTCCCGGTCGGTGAGGCCGTCGAGGCTGGCAGGCGGCGCAGCGTCACCGGGCTGTTGGGCGGCGAAGGCTTCGATGAGACGGCGGGTGACCGAAGGCGCCAGGAGCGCCTCACCTGCGGCGATCACCCGGATGGCGGCGACGAGGTCCTCCGGTGGGGCGTCCTTGAGGAGGAACCCGCTGGCGCCGGCACGCACCGCCTCGAACACGTACTCGTCGAGGTCGAAGGTGGTGAGGATCAACACCCGGGTGTCGATGTCGTCGGCCTCGGTGCATCGCCGGGTGGCCGCGATGCCGTCGAGCTCGGGCATCCGTATGTCCATCAGGACGACGTCGGGCTGCAGGCGGCGACACAGCTCGACGGCTTCGCTGCCGTTGGCCGCCTCGCCGACCACCTCGATGTCGGGCTCGGCGTCGAGGATCATCGAGAACCCGGCCCGCATGAGGGCCTGGTCGTCGACCACAGCCACCCGCAGGGTCATACGGTCGACTCGGCATCGGCCGTCGACGGCGCGGTGCTCGACAGCGGGAGCTCCGCGGTGACGGCGAAGCCGCCGTCGCGGCGCGGTCCGACGGTCAGCGTCCCGCCGTAGAGCACGATGCGCTCGCGCATACCGACCAGACCGTGGCCGGCGTCGCGCTCGTCGAGCGCGGTGGATGCGCCCCGGCCGTCGTCCACGATCTCCAGCGCGAGGATGTGGTCGTCCGCGCTGATTGCGACCACCGCCGATGCCGGCCCGGCGTGTTTGAACACGTTGGTGAGCGCCTCCTGCACGATGCGGTACGCCGTCAGGGACAGGCCCGCGGGTACGACGTCGATCGTTCCGTTGCGCCGCAGTTCGATGTCCATGCCCGCCTCCCTGCAGCGGGCGACGAGGTCGTCGATGTCGCGCAGGTCGGGTTGGGGCTCGAGGCTGTGCTGATCGTCGCTGCGAAGGACGCCGACGATGCGCCGCATCTCGTGCATCGACTCGCGCCCGGTGGTCTCGATGGTCCGCAGGGCGTCGGCGGCACGGTCGGGATCGATCGCCAGCATCCGTCGGGCGGCGCCGGCCTGGACCACCATGACGCTCATCGAATGAGCCACGACATCGTGGAGCTCGCGTGCGATGCGGGTGCGCTCGTCGACGACCGCTCGCTGGGCATCTCGTCGACGTTCGGACTCGGCGAGCTCCGCGCGGGCCTCGACCTCTGCCAGGTAGGCACGACGGTTCCACATGCTGTCGCCGATGGCAGTCGCCACCGACAACACCGTGACGATGGCGGCGAGGGAACCGAAGCCGATGTCCTCGACGTCACTGATGATGCCCGACAGAATCACGGTGGCCGACAGGCCGATGAGTGCGCCTGCAGCGGTCCAGGCCTTGCGCCGGTTGGGCTCGTTGGCCATGACCGAATAGATCGCGATCAGCATCGCCGCGTCGAAGTTCGTCGCGTAGTCGTTGACCCAGAACATCCAGGTCGTGACGGCGACGAGAGCCAGCACGGCTACGGGACGCCGTCGGCGCAGCGCCAAGGCCAGATGCGACGTCGCGGCCAATGCGAGACCGGCCAGGTCCGCTTCCTGCTTGGACCCCGAAGGCGTCGCCGACACGAGCCCGGCGACGGCCAGTGCGGCCAGCAAGGATGCGAACAGGGTGTCAGCGAGCAGCGGTCGGCGTTCGAACCAGGCAGTCGCGGTGGCGATGAAGCGTCCGTAGGCGGAGTTCGGCGCGAGGCCGGCGCTGGTCCGGCGCGGCGGGTTCATCTGGATCACGGTACCCGCGCCGGTCGTGGCGGTCGTCCGCCGTGGAGGTGACGGCGGGTCCCCCGCGATGGGGACCCGCCGTGGGCGGATCAGCCCGGCTGCTTGACCACCCGGAGGTAGGGGCGCTGCTCGTCCCAGCCGTCGGGGAAGAGTTCGGCGGCCTCGTCGTTGGACACCGCCGGCACGATGATGACGTCGTCGCCCTGGGTCCAGTTGACCGGCGTGGCGACCTTGTATCCGTCGGTGAGCTGCAGCGAGTCGATGACCCGCAGGATCTCGTCGAAGTTGCGGCCGGTGCTTGCCGGGTACGTCAACGTGAGGCGCACCTTGTTGTTCGGATCGACGACGAAGACCGAGCGCACCGTGAGGGTGTTGTCGGCGTTGGGGTGGATCATGTCGTAGAGGTCGGCGACGGTGCGGTCGGGGTCGGCGATCATCGGGAAGTTGACGGCGGTGCCCTGGGTGGCCTCGATGTCGCCCATCCAGGCGTGGTGGTCCTCGATCGGATCCACCGACAGGCCGATGGCTTTGACGTTGCGCCGGTCGAACTCGTCCTTGAGCTTCGCGGTGTAGCCGAGCTCGGTGGTGCAGACCGGGGTGAAGTCCTTGGGGTGGCTGAACAGCACCGCCCAGGAGTCCTTCTTCCACTCGTGGAAGCTGATGGGACCCTCGGTGGTGTCAGCGGTGAAGTCGGGGGCGGTGTCGCCGAGGCGGATGGCCATGGTCGTGCTCCTGGGATGGACTGCGAAGGAATCCCGACTGTCTGGGTCGGGATTAGCGGCAACCCTAGCGGACCGTCACCGGAACGCAAGGCCCGCAGGGTGAATGCTCGGCGCAGTTCCCCCGGCGCGGCAGGGCCAAACGTCGTCGCTGACCCGGCACAACCCAGACGGCCCGCGCTATGTGCGGAGCCAGATGTCTCGGACGGTTCGCTGGGCTGATGGCCACGACCCGGCGAGCGCGGCGAGGTCGTCGTAGGTCGAGTCGTACTCGATGGTGATGTCTCGTATGCCTGCCTCGAGCCCAGATCGGAAGAGGCCTTGGAGCAGTCGGGCAAGAATTGCGACGCGTTCCTCGAGGCTCCCGCTCAGGATCGACGTCGGCGCGAGGAACGCGTCGGCGCCGCATGCGAAGTCGCCGTCGTGCAGCGAAGCGACTCCGAGCAGCTCGAACGGTCTGACCCTCACCACGCTCGCGACTGTAACGACAATCGCCTCGCGTCCTCAGAGCGACGCGGGCGTGCCCGGTGCAGCAGTCGAGATAGTGGGGCGAAGGGCGGCGGCCCACGCGTCCGCGGACGCGTCGCTGACCTGGGGTTTTGCGGTTTCGGGTGTGATCATCGGACGCGTCCGCCTCGGCGAGAGTGTCACACCCCGTCGCTACGATCGAGGGAACCGCCCTTCT
>JBKAGO010000037.1:0-169809 GCA_046290435.1 Acidimicrobiales bacterium | reverse complement strand
GCGCGCTGCAGGTGTTGTCCGACGACGACCGCGAGCTGTTGTTGCTGGCGGCGTGGGAGGGGTTGGCGCCTCGGGAGATCGGTGAGGTGCTGGGGATCACCGCGGGGGCGACGTCGGTGTGGCTGCATCGGGCACGTCGTCGCCTGGCCGAGAGTATGGGCGAGTCCGAACAGATGGAGCGGGAGCCGTGAACGACTTGGAGATGCTCGAGTGGTCGAACCCGGTGCCGGAGGTGCGGGGGAATCCGGGCCCGGCGCCGATGCCGGTCGACGCCGAAGCGCCGGTTCCGTTGTCGTCGCGTCGCCGACGGGCTCCCCGCCGGCTCCTCGCTGCGGCCGCGGCGGTCGTGGTGATCGCCGGCGGTGCCGTGGCGATCACGACACTCGGCGACGATGGCGGGAGCACCGACCTCGACGCCACCGCCGTGACGCCCCCAGGCGAGCCGGGCCAGCTGGGCGAGCTGGTGGCCGGGGGACCGTGGCGGGTGCTGGCCGACGACCCGGAGGTCTTCGGCGTCGCCGATGTGGCGTTGCCGTCGGAGTTCGACCCGATGTCCACCATCGCGTTCCCGGGGCAGACCCTCGTAACGGGGGTGATCGCCGATGGCGACGGCCTGCTGGCCGTCGGTCAGTTCGGGGCACCGAACCAGTCGATCGCCGCAGTCTGGCAATCGGCCGACGGCCGCACCTGGGAACGCATCGACGACGAAGTGTTCGGCACGATCGCCGACGATCTCGACGAAGGGGTCGCGGTCTTGGCAAAGATCTCGTCGGTGGCCACCTTCGACGGCGTCGTGGTCGCTGCGGGCAGCGCCATGACGGGCCGCACCAGCATGGGGACGGGGGAGCCGTCAGGTGTCGACGACGCCGAGGTGCCGACGTGGGACGTGACGGAGGCGTTGTGGCGCCGTGGGGCCGATGGCGTCTGGCAACGCCTCGATGGCGGCCTCCCGATCGGCGATGCCGACCGGGGCCCCGGTGTGGGGGTTTCCCTCGATGAAGTCGTGGCCACCGAGTCCGGCTTCGTTCTCGCCGGCGCCCTGGTGACCGACCCGCAGGTCTCGGCCGAGGTCCGGCCGCGGCTGTGGCACTCGCCCGACGGATCGACGTGGACCCCGGTCGCAACCGGCGTGCTCCCCGATGGCGCCGAAGTGAACGGCCTCTCCTCGTCGGACGGCATGACGGTTGCGGTGGGCTCGACCGATGACCCCGGGTTCGCCGGCGACATGGCTGCCTGGCACTCCACCGACGGCGGCCTGACCTGGGCGTCTGCGGAGACCGACCGAGGCGACACCGACCTGAGCCAGAGCTCGATGGCCGACGTCGTGGCGACGCCGGAGGGATTCGTTGCCGTGGGTGGCCACAACTCGGGCGGCGACGTCTCGGCTTCGTCCACATTCGCCGGCGACGGGCAGCAACTCTCCGGCGACGTCGACGTTGCCGTGTGGACCAGCGAGGACGGACGCCGCTGGGAGGCAGCGCCATCCCCGGCGATCAACGACCTGGAACGGCACGATCGCGCGTTCGCCGTCGAGGCATTGCCCGACGGTCGCATCGTCGTGGCAGCCAACACGGATCGGTCCGACGGAAGCGGCGCCACGACGCTCGTGGGGCCGCCCGATCGACTGGAGCTGGTGGCCGACACCCAGCCCTTCGTCTTCCAGAGCCTCGCCCCCGGCCCAGTCCCCGGCCAGGTCATCGCCGGAACCAGTCCGCCTTACGCGCCTTTCGACTCGGAGGCCGCCGATCCTCTCGCCGAGATCCGTGCCTGCCTGCTCGAGGGCATCCCCGGATCACTGTTCGTGCTCGACGCAACCGACCTGCCCGTCCCAGCCCCACTGCGGGACGAAGACTGAGCTCCCGGTGCCCTCCCTGGCTTCGGCAGGGCTAGGCGGCTTACCTCGAATATCGATCGATAGACGTTAGGATTTCAAGGTATAATCCTTGGCATGATCGATCGGCCCGCCGACGAGGAACGTCTCGCCGTTGCCTTGCGGCGCGCGCCGGTCGTGCTGCTGGTGGGACCCCGACAGGCCGGCAAGTCGACGCTGGCGCGTGCGATCGCATCCGACCATACGTCGTCGACCTTCTTCGATCTGGAGAATCCCCGCCACCAGAGCCGCCTGGCCGATCCGCTGCTCGCGCTCGAGGACCTGACCGGCCTCGTGATCATCGACGAGGCCCAACATGCCCCGGGCCTGTTCCCCGTGCTCCGGGTGCTCGCCGATCGCCCCGAGGTGCCCGCCCGCTTCCTCGTCCTCGGCAGCGCCTCGCCCGACCTCGTCGGGCTGGCGTCGGAGTCGCTCGCCGGGAGGGTCGAGATCGTCGAGCTCGGTGGGTTCCGCCTGGCCGACGTGGGCGTCGATGCGGCCCCGGAGCTCTGGATGCGGGGCGGCCTCCCGGCATCGTTCACCCAGCGTGACGACACCGACTCGATCGCCTGGCGGGAGAACTATGTCCGCACGTTCCTGACACGCGACCTCGCCGAGCTCGGCGTCCGGGTGCCGGCGGCGCAGATGCGCCGCTTCTGGACGATGGTCGCCCACTATCACGCACAGACCTGGAACGGAGCCGAGCTGGCTCGGGCGCTCGCCATCTCCCAGCCGGCGGTCCGTCGGTACCTCGACGCGCTGACCGATGCCCTGATGATCCGCCAGCTGCAGCCCTGGTTCGCCAATGTCGGGAAGCGGCTGGTCCGATCGCCCAAGGTCTACGTGCGCGACTCCGGTCTGCTGCACACGCTGCTCGGCATCGGCACCGAGTCAGCGCTGCTCGACCACCCGAAGGTCGGCGCCAGCTGGGAGGGCTTCGTCATCGAGCAGCTCGCCGCCGGCATGCCCGAGGTTCCGCTCTACTTCTGGGCCACCCATGCCGGAGCCGAGCTGGATCTGCTCTTCGTCCACGACGGGCATCCCATCGGGGTGGAGGTGAAACGCACGTCGACCCCATCGGTCACGCCGTCGATCCGCAACGCCATAGCCGATCTCGGGCTCCGTCACGTCTATGTGATCCACCCCGGTCCCGACCGCTATCCGCTGTCGGACACGGTCACCGCAGTGCCGCTGGCCGACCTCGCCGGCAGCTGGCTCGACCCCCCGACCTGATCGGCTCGGAGCGACCGCCTACGGGTCGCCGGGGCGGACGAGGCCGGTCTGGTAGGCCAGCACCACCAGCTGGGCGCGGTCGCGCACACCGAGCTTCATCATCGCCCGGTTGGCGTGGGTCTTGGCCGTGAGGGGCGACAGGTACAGCCGCTCGGCGATCTCGTCGTTGGTGAGGCCATGGGCCACCAGCGCGGTCACCTCACGCTCCCGGGGCGTCAGCACGTCGAGGACCGTGTCGTCCACCGGCGGCCGGCCGGGCGCGGCCTGATCCTGCGCGAACGCGGCGAGCATCGCCCGGGTGGCGTGGGGCGACAGCAACGCCTCGCCCTCGGCGACCACACGGATGGCGTCGAGCAGGTCGGCAGGCTCGATGCCCTTGCCGACGAACCCCGATGCGCCGGCCCGGATGGCGTCGACGACGTGCTCGTCGATCTCGAAGGTGGTGAGCACGATCACCTTCACCCCCGCCAGATCGTCGTCGCCGGTGATGCGCCGGGTGGCCTCGATGCCGTCGGTGCCGGGCATGCGGATGTCCATCAGCACGACGTCGGCACGGGTGTCGCGCACGACCCGGACCGCCTCGTCGCCGTCGCCCGCCTCGCCCACCACGGTCAGGTCGGAGGCGGCGTCGATCAGCATCTTGAACCCGGCACGGATGAGGGCCTGGTCGTCGGCCAGCACGACCCGGATGGTCACGACTGCTCCTGGCGACGGGTGCGGGGAAAGCACACGTGCACGACGAAGGTGCCGTCGGGACGAGTGCCGGTGTCGAGCGACCCGCCGGCGGCCTGCACCCGCTCGCGCATGCCCACCAGGCCGTAACCCGACGTCGCGGCCACCGCGGCGCCGACCGGGTTGGTGACGGTCAGCTCCAGCTCGTCGGGCCGGTTCTCGAGCCGCACCCGTGCTGCGCCGGCACCGTGCTTGTGCGCGTTGGTGAGGGCCTCCTGCACGGTGCGGTACACCGCGATGGCGGCCACGTCGCCGGTGGGATGGGCCTCGCCGGCCGTCTCGAAGGTGACGTCGAGGCCGGCCTGCGCGAACGAGTCGACCAGCGCGGGGAGGTCCTCGACAGTGGGCGTGGGATGGGTCGACGCGCTGTCGTCGTCGCCGGCCCGGAGCACGCCGAGGATGCCGGCGAGCTCGTCGAGCACGTCGTGCGCCGATGACCGCACCGTTGCCAGCGCGGTCTCG
Organism: Acidimicrobiales bacterium; assembly: GCA_046290435.1. GTDB lineage: Bacteria > Actinomycetota > Acidimicrobiia > Acidimicrobiales > UBA8592 > CAVQUE01. The sequence continues at coordinate 165,512 of JBKAGO010000037.1, read as the reverse complement.
GCGCCGTCGGGGCTGGTGTGCAGCAGGTGTGCGGCCACGCCGGCCTGGACGTTGATGACGGCGATGTGGTGCGCCACCACGTCGTGGAGTTCGCGGGCGATGTGCAGCGTTCCTCGGCGACGCGTCGCCGGGCCTCCTCTTCCCTGGTCGCCTCGGCGCGGGCGGCCCGTTCCTCGGCGGCGTCGATGGCCTCGCGCCGGCTCCGGACTGCGTCGCCGGCGGCGACGGCCAGCGCCGGCCAGGCCACGCCGGCCAGCAGCTCGGGCCCGAGGAACCCGTTGGAGGCCAGGATCAACGCCGACGTCAGCATGGCAGCGACCCCGGCGATGCCGACCCGGATGCTCGTGGCCCGGTCGGTCCGGGCGGCCATGTTGAACAACAGGACGACCGTGGCGGGCAGCAGAGCGGTCGGTCGCCCGGCGATCGCCGTGGCTGCGATGACCCCGACCAGGCCGATGCCGAGGGCCTGGACCGGCCATCGCCGGCGAGCCAGGATCAGCGCTGCGGCGACGATCGCTGCCAGCACATCGAACCCGCCGAGGCCTTGCTCCTCCAGGAACGGACTCGCCGCTGCCGGCACGAACGTCAGGAGGACCAAGCCGGCGTCGACCAGATGCGACCGTGGGGCGACGGCCCACGGGCTCTGCGACGCAGTGCTCGTCGCAGGTTGCGTGTCGGCCATCGCCCCACGGTACCGGAGGGCGTCGCCCCGCTCGGTCGACGCCGTCAGCGTCGAGGTCTCCAGGATCGATGGCGCCATCAGGCGTCGCGTCGCCGGAGCACGACGACCGCGGCCGCCAGCAGCCCGACAGCCCACACGGTGAACACGGCGAACCCGGCAGCGGGGGAGAGGAGCGTCTCGTTCGGTGAGACCGACAGGAACGCCTGGCCGGCGTTGCTCGGCAGGTACTTGCCGACGGTGTCGCTGAAGGCGTCGGGCAGCAGTCCGATGAGCCCGGGCGCCACCATCAGCGTGGCCACCAGGGTGCCGATCGCCGCTGCCGTCGAGCGCAGCAGGAATCCGAGGGCCAGGCCCATGAGGGCGATGCCGGCGCCGTAGACGCCGCCGCCGAGCACGGCACGCAGGACGCCGTCGTCGGTGAGGGCATAGGTGGCGCCGTCGCCGGCGTAGACAGCCTGGCCTGCGAAGAACACGACGACCGACGCCACCGTCATCACCAGCCAGCTGCCGAATCCGAGCACGATGGCCTTGGCCCGCAGCACCGACACCCGGTCGGCGACGGCGGTGAACATCGTGCGGATCATGCCGGTCGTGTACTCGCCGGCGACGAACACCGCACCCAACACGCCGAGAACGAGCTGGCTCAGGTTCATGCCGGCGAAGGTCATCGACAGCGAGTCGGTGGCCCCCGCTGCGTTGGGCGGCAGGGCCTCGTCGCTGCCGGCCAGCGACGCGAACAGCGTCCCGAAGACCAGCAGTACCAGGCCGGCGCCGACGAGGGCACGCACGTTGGAGCGCACCGAGACGAATTTGATCCACTCGGCCCGGCAGACCGAGCGCTGGGTGACCCGGCGCCCGTCGGGGTCATCGACGGCAGACGAGCGAGACGAGATGGCGGAAGGTACGGGGGAGGGGAGGCCGGAGGGGAGGGTCGTTGCGGTCATGTCAGGCTGCCTTTCGGTCGGTGTGGGTCGGACGGGGGAACGTGGGGTCGGGAATCGTGGGGTCGGGGTCCGAAGCAGCGGAGGTGTCGCTGTGGGCCTGGTACTGGACGGCGTCGTGGGTGAGCGCCATGAAGGTCGACTCGAGGTTCGCCGACACCGGCGTGAGCTCGAAGAGCACGAGCCCGGCCGCAGCGGCTCGGCGGCCGATGTCGCCGGCGTCGATGCCGGTGACGTCGTAGCCGTCGGTTGTGGCGGGTGCATTGGCCACCTCGACACCCTCGGCGGCGAGGATCCGGCGCAGCAACGGCCCGTCGGGCGTGCGGACGAACACCCGGTCGCCCGACGACATCGCGGCGAGCTCGGCAGCCGAGACGTCGGCGATCAGTCGGCCCCGGCCGATGATCACGAAGTGCTCGGCGGTCAACGCCATCTCGCTCATCAGGTGCGACGACACCAGGACCGTGCGGCCCTCGGCGGCGAGGCGCTTGAGCAGGTTGCGGATCCACAGGATGCCCTCGGGGTCGAGGCCGTTGACCGGCTCGTCGAGCATGATCGTGGCCGGATCGCCCAGCAGCGCCGACGCGATGCCCAGCCGCTGCCCCATGCCCAGCGAGAACCCGCCGGCGATGCGGTCGGCCACCTCGGTGAGGCCCACGATGTCGAGGACCTCGTCGACACGGCGGTCGCCGATCCCGGTGGTGGCGGCCAGCGCCCGGAGGTGGTTGCGGGCCGAGCGCTTGGGATGGATGGCCTTGGCCTCCAGCAGCGACCCGATCTGGGTGAGCGGCGCGCCGTGGTCGGCCAGGACCCTGCCGTTGACCGTCGCCCGCCCTGCAGTGGGTCGGTCGAGCCCGAGGATCATGCGCATGGTGGTGGACTTGCCGGCACCGTTGGGGCCGAGGAACCCGGTGACGATGCCGGGCCGGACCTCGAACGACAGGTCGTCGACGGCCCGGGTGTCGCCGTAGGTCTTGGTGAGGTGTTCGACGTGGATCATGGACCCATCGTGAACGGCTCGCCCGCCCGGCGAATCCTCCTGACGCAGGCTCTTGCTCTACTGCGCCTGCAGTAGAGGTCAGGGCGCAGGTCGAGCAAGAATTGGCCAGACATTCTGGCCCGAATGACGTAGCCTTTCCGTCATGACGGTGACCATGGCCATCCACGAAGTGAAGGATCACCTGTCGCGTGTGATCGCCGAGCTCGCCGAGACCGGCGAGGAGGTCGAGATCACCAAGCACGGGCGGGTGGTGGCCCGTCTCGTGCCGCCGCGCCCGACCGGGGTCGTGCTCGGCCTCGGCGTCCGGCCAAGTGTTGGCGTTCCCAGCGCGGAGGACCTCCGCTGGAGCGACGACGAGATCGCCGAGATGCTCGACGGACCGGTCACACCTTCGTGAGGTTGCTGCTCGACACGCACGCTCTGATCTGGGTGGTGCAGGCTCCGGCGCGGCTCGGCGACGATGCGCACGACGCCCTCACGTCCGAGGGGGCCGAGGTCTACGCATCGCACGTGTCGTTGTGGGAGATGGCGATCAAGCGCAGTACCGGCAAGCTCGGTGACCTCGATCGCAGGGCCGTCGAGTGGTTCGAGCACTACGTGCCTCGTTCGGGGCTTCGCCCGCTCCCGATCGCAGCGAACCACATCGGCGCGCTCGAGGACCTGCCGCGGCTGCACAGCGACCCGTTCGATCGCCTTCTCGTCGCTCAGGCCCAACAGGGAGCGATGACGATCGTCAGCGTCGACGGTCTCGTCGCCCAGTACGACATCGATGTCATCTGGTGAACCCGTCAGGTCCGCTGCGGCGCCACCGACGACGGTTCGGCAGCCGCCGCTGAGTTCAAGCCGTGCCTGCGGGTGCGGCCGGGAGAGGAGTGACCGGCCCCTCGGGCGCTGCGCCCCGGGTGGCGCGATGGTCGATGATCAGGCCGGCGGTCATGAACCCGATCATCACCACGGCCGCGCCCGCCCAGGTCGGACCGGCGCCGAAGTGCTGGTAGGACGCCGCTGCCGGCAGTGCCACCAGGCCGGCGACCAACACCTCGGTGGCGCCGAGCAGGCCCTGGGCCGACGCGTGCTGGTCGGGCGGGCTGGCCACCGCGGCGGCCACGCGTGACGCCGGGGCGGCGAAGGCGTCGCCGATCGACTGGACCAGCGACAGCACCACCAGCAGGGCCACGCTGGTGAACAGGCCGTAGCCGGCCATGCACGGAACCGTGATGAGCAGGCCCGCCGCGGCGACCTTCAGGGCGCCGCGTTCCTGGGCGAGGCGCCCGGCGCGGGGACCGAGCGCGATCATCGGCAGCGACGTGATGCTCAGCGTGAAGCCGATCACCCAGGTGGGCGAGCCCAGGTCGGTGAGCATCACCGCCCACAGCGACTCCCACGTGCCGACCATGACGAAGAAGGCGGTGGTCATGCACATCGCCGCCCGGATCCTGGGCAGTCGCAGCAGCGCCGTCATGATCCGCTTCTCGGTGGTGCGCGCACCGGTGTCGGCGGGGAGCCGACCGGTGAGCAGCGCCGCGGCGCCGGTGAGAGCGGCCATGGCGATGAACGGGGCCCGCAACCCGATGAACTCGTTCAGAACCGCAGCGAGAGCCGGCCCTGCGATGAAGCCCGACAGCTGGAACGAGCCGAGCATCCCGAGGTTGGCGCCCATGCGTTCGGGGTCGAGGTTGATCGCCACCCGGCGAGCGCCGGGGATGATCATCCCGCTGCCCATGCCGAGCAGCGCCCGTCCGATCACGAAGTGCCACAGCTCGGTGCCGGTCGCCATCACGATCATCGACGTCAGCAGGAGCGCGATGCCGACACGGATGAGGGCCAGGGCATGCCCGCGATCTGCGATACGCGACAGCGCCACCTGGGTGACGAACCCCGACGCGAAGCCCACCGAGACGATCAGCCCGACCCCGGTGTCGCTGAACCCGAACTCGTCACGGAACGCCGCTGCGAGGGTGAAGATGGCGCCGTAGCCCGCAGCTCCGAGCGCGGTCAGCAGATAGAGCGGCGCCAACAGCCGCCAGGCCGGGGCGGCCGACGGCTCGGAGGTGGGCGCAGGCATTCCCGCAGTATCCCCGAGATGGGGGTCCGGCGCGTCGAGGCCGAGATACCTCGGCGCGTCGAGGCCGAGATACCTCGGCGCTCACCGGCGGGTTGCTCGGCACCTACTGTGTGCAGGCGAGGCGGCGTTCCCGTCGTGCTCGCAGGGCCGGCGCGTTCGCCGACGCCCACATCTTCGACTGCACCGATCCCAGGAACGACCCGATGAGCGAGTTCTTCACCACTGTTCCCGAGCCCATCGCCCATGTCGGACCCGACAGTGACGACGCCCTGGGCTTTCGCTGGTACGACGCCGACCGTGTGGTCGCCGGTGCGACGATGCGCGATCAGCTGCGCTTCGCCACCTGCTACTGGCACTCGTTCAACTGGAACGGCTTCGACATCTTCGGCGACGGCACCCTCGACCGCCCGTGGCTGGCATCGGGGCTCGACCCGATCGCAGCGGCCGAGCAGAAGATGGAGGCGGCGTTCGAGTTCTTCGAGAAGCTCACGGTGCCGTTCTGGACGTTCCACGATCTCGACATCGCGCCCGAGGGATCGACGTTCGCCGAGACGGCCGCGAACCTCGACCGCATGGCCGATGCGGCCGCAGCACACCAGGAGCGCACCGGTGTCGAGTTGTTGTGGGGCACGGCGAAGCTGTTCGCCCATCCCCGCTACATGGCGGGCGCGGCGACCAACCCCGACCCCGAGGTGTTCGCGTACGCCGCGGCGCAGGTGGCGCACTGCATGGAGGTCACCCATCGCCTCGGCGGCCACAACTACGTGTTGTGGGGCGGACGCGAGGGCTACGAGACCCTGCTCAACACCGACCTCGCGCGCGAACAGGAGCAACTGGCACGGTTCCTGACGATGGTGGTCGACCACAAGCACGACATCGGGTTCGACGGCGCGATCCTCATCGAGCCGAAGCCCTTCGAGCCCACCAAGCACCAGTACGACCACGATGTCGCGACGGTCCACGCCTTCCTGCAGCGCTTCGATCTGGACGAAGAGGTGCAGGTCAACATCGAGGTCAATCACGCCACCCTCGCCGGGTACGACTTCGCCCACGAGGTCGCAGTGGCGATCGACGCCGGCATCTTCGGCTCGATCGACGCCAACGCTGGCGACGATCGCCTCGGCTGGGACGTCGACCGGTTCCCCGTGTCGGTCGAGCAGATGACCCCCGCCATGGTCGAGATCCTCCGTGGCGGGGGCTTCGGCAGCGGTGGGCTCAACTTCGACGCCAAGCTGCGGCGCCAGTCGATCGCCCGCGACGACCTCTTCCACGCCCACATCGGCGGCATGGACACCATGGCGCGGGCGCTGCTCGCTGCTGCGTCGATCATCGAGGGCGGCGATCTCGACGCCTTCCGCGCCAAACGCTATGCAGCCTGGGACGGCGAACTCGGCAGCCGGATCCTCGCCGGCGACGTCACCCTCGACGAGCTCCACCGGCGCCAGCACACCGCGGCCGAACCCGCGGGTGTGTCGGGTCGCCAGGAGATGCTCGAGAACCTCGTCGCCCGCCACATCGAACGAGCCCGCTGACCCGGCCACCACGACGGGTCCGGCGATTCGCTCGGCCCGACCGGCCAGTGTTGCTCGCCCCGGTTCAGGGCGTCGCCGGCCGGTGGGTCAGGCGGGGAGCCGATGCAGCGGGTGGCCCGCATCGACCACGACAGAGCACGCATCGCCGACATCGAGCGGTTCGATGCCGAGGCCGCCGGCCATGTCGACGCCGACGGTCACGCCGTCGGAGCGGCGTACCGTGTACCGCCAGGCCGCGCCGAGATAGCGCCGTGCCTCGACCCGGTCGCCACCGCCGGCGACCAATGACAGGTCGTGCGGTCGCGCCATGATCGCCATGGAGGGTTCGTCGGGATCGGGCAGGAACGATGCCTCGCCCAGGAACGTTGCGACGAACCGGTCGTGGGGTTGTTCGTAGATCTGTTCGGGTCGATCGATCTGCAGCATCCGCCCCTCGGACATGACTGCCACACGATCGCCGAGCGTCAACGCTTCCTCGGCATCGTGGGTGACCAGCACCGCGGCGGCGTTGCGTAGCCGCAATGCCTGAACGACGTGGCTGCGGACGTCGTCGCGAAGTGACGGGTCGAGGCTTGCGAAGGGTTCGTCGAGCAGCACGACGGTGGGTTCGGGGGCGAGCGCACGCGCCAGGGCGATGCGTTGCTGCTCGCCGCCGGAGAGCTCGTGGGGGTAGCGTCGGCCGACCCCGGGCAGGCGGATGAGCTCGAGGAGCTCCTCGACGCGATGTGCCCGCGCTGCTCGGTCGAGGTGGGTCAGCCCGAATGCGATGTTCTGGTCGACGCGGCGGTGGGGGAACAGCGCATGGTCCTGGAAGACAAGGCCGATGCGACGTTTCTCCGGCGCCAGGGTGGTGACGTCGGTGCCGCCGAGCACGACCCGGCCGGCGGCTGCCGGGTCGAGGCCGGCGATCGTGCGCAACAGGGTGGACTTGCCGCAGCCGCTGGGTCCGACGATGACGACGAGCTCGCCGTCGGCGACGTCGAACGACACCCGGTCGACGACATCGCGCCCGGCGACGTGGCGGGTGACGCCGTCGACCGACAGCGCGACGCCGGGGGGTGCGGGTGTGGGCTCCATCGGAGCGTGCAGCGTAGCGCCGCCCGATTCCGGGCCATCTTCGGGGCCGGTCGAGACCTGGTCGGATGCTGCGGGTCGGGTCACGACGTCGCCTCCGCCCCGTGTTCGAGCGTCCAGAGCAGCACCACGACGAGCACCATGCCGAGGGCGACGATGGCGAGTGACGGGACAGCCGCCTGGACCCACAGGCTCTCGGAGGTCGCCTGCCACACCCAGATGGGGAGCGTGTCGGTGCCGAATGGTCGCAGCAGCAGCGTCACCGGTAGTTCCTTGAGGGTGTCGATCGCCACGAGCACCGACGCTGCGATGATGCCGGCGCCGGCGAGCGGCAACTCGATCCGGGTCGCGACACGGAACCGGCCCGCCCCGAGGGTCCGGGCGCTCGCAACCACCGAAGGTGACACCTTGCCGAGGCTCGCGTCGATGCCCTGGAAGGCGACGGCGAGGAATCGCACGACCAGCGCGTAGACGAGACCGACGAAGGACCCCACCAGGAGGACGTCGGTGGGTAACCAGTCCTGGCGGTCGAGGGCCGCGAGGGTGACGAGCACACCGATGGCGACGACGGGACCGGGCACGGCGTAACCGAGGGTCGCCAGGCGCGCGAGGAACATGCCGCTGCGTCGCCGCCGGTCGAGCCCGACGGCGAGGAGCAGGCCGAGGCCCAGGCAGGCGAGCGTCGCTGCGCCCGCGACACGCAGCGACGCCGTGAGGTGGAAGCCGACATCGCCGGCGACCGTGACGGTCTGGTTGGTGCGCTGCGCTTCGAAGGCCCAGGTGATGAGGCGGTAGACGGGCAATGCGATGGCGATGGCGAAGATGCCCCAGCCGAACGCCGACGCAGCGACGGCGCGTGTGCCGCGCAGCGGCTCGGCCTGCATGACGTTGCGGGATCCGGCCTGGGTGAACCGGGCCCGCCTCCGGGCGAGCCGTTCGACGGTGATGAGGACGACGGCGATGGCGATCAACAGCACGGCCAGCTCCGCAGCCGCGTTGCGGTTGCCGGTCCCGAACCAGACGCGGAGCACACCGTCGGCGATCGTCGACACGTTGAAGAGCCGCACGGTGCCGACGTCGGTGAGCACCTCCATCCCAACGAGGGCGGCGCCACCGGCCAGCGACGGGCGCGCCATCGGCAGCACCACCCGCCAGAACGCCCGCATGCGGCTGCAGCCCAGGCTGCGGGCCACGTCGATCGAGCGCTGGGACTGCTCGCGGAAGGCGGCCCGGGCGAACAGGTACACGTAGGGATACAGGGTGAGGGTGAGGGTGAGCGCGCAGAGCCAGATGGAGCGGACGGCCCGGGCGCCGAGGGGTTCCTGGAGGGTGTCGAGCCACACGAATCCGAGCACGTAGCCGGGAATGGCGAGGGGTGTCACGAGCAGCCACCCGAGGAGGCGACTACCGGGGAACCGGTAGGCGGTGACGATCCAGGCGAGCGAGGTGCCGAGGACCAGGGTGCCTGCGACGACCGTGACGAGCAGGATGGCGGTCTCGCGCAGCATGCCCGGCAGCCGTGTCTCCCACAGCTGTCGCCACACCTCGGTGTCGGGCTGGACGATCGACCAGACGATCACGAGCACGGGAACCGAGACGGCGGCGGACGATGAGATCGTCGCCGTCGCCCAGGAACGGATGTGTTGAGCGATCGCCGACGCCCCGGAAGGGTGCGTCACTGCCGCTCCCCGGTGATCGGGGGTGAGGTCTGCGGCGTCGGCGATCAGGTCGGTCATTCGGTCGGGGTCACTCGTAGCCGGTGGCGCTGAGGATCTCGACGGCTGCGGGCTGGTTGGCGCCGAGCTGGAGGATGGCATCCAGATCGGCGGTGAACTCGCCGAATCCGACGACGATCGGGTCGGGCTCGACCTCCGGGTCGGCCGGGAACTCGAAGTTGACGTCGGTGAACTGCTTCTGCCCCTCGGTGGCGAGCCACTCGATCAGGGCCTGGGCGGCCTCGGGGTTCGGGGCGTTCGCCGTGACGGCGGCGGTGCTGACGTTGACGTGTGCGCCGCGGCCGTCCTGTTCGGGCCACACGATCTGCACGGGGAACTCGGGATCCTCGGTGAGGAGGCGGCCCAGGTAGTAGGTGTTCGCCAGGGCGATGTCACACTCGCCCTCAGCGACCGCCAGGTACATGTCGGTGTCGCTGTTGATGTACAGCGGGTTGTTGTCGACCCAGGACTGGACGATCTCGGTGGCGCGCTCCTCGCCCTCGGCGATGATCAGGCTGGCCACGAGCGACTGGGTGTAGGGGTGCGTGCTCGGCCGCAGACAGAGCCGGCCCTGCCACTCGGGATCGCCGACCGCTGCGTAGCTGGTGGGCGGGTCGTCGACGCGCTCGGTGCTGGCGATGATGACCCGGGCCCGCTGGCTGAGCGTGAACCACTCGTTGTCGGGGCTGCGGAGCTCGGCGGGGATGGTGTCGGTGAGCACCTCGCTGTCGATGCTGGCGAGGATGCCGGCCTCGGCGGCGAGTTCGATGTTGGCGGCGTCGGCAGTCATGACGACGTCGGCGGGGGTGTTGGCACCCTCGGCGATCAGCCGCTCGCGCAGCTCGGGGTCGTTGCCCGTGGTGAAGCGGACTTCGATGCCGGTGTCGGCGGTGAACTCCTCGAAGACCGGCTCGATGCCGTAGTGGCGGCCGGTGTAGATGGTGACCTGTTCGGCGTCGTCTGACGCGCCGTCGGCCGATTCGTCGTCGTCGCCGCCGCATGCACTGAGGACCAGTGCAGCGGTCAGCAGAACTGCCAATAGGTGTAGGGGTGAAAGTCTGTTCATAGTTAGGAGACCCTAACGACCGTTGCGGGCTATCGCAAACCGTCGACGTAGTCCTGGTGGCGGACCGACCGGGCACGGAGGGCTTGCATCCGGTGCCGGCGGGTTCCTCCAGGGTGAGGTGTACCCGAATCCGGGCAGGAGGCGAGGTTATCGCCCGGCGTCGCCGGATGGCGCCGGGTCGTCCTGTCCTGCGTCGTCGTGAACGGCCGCCAGGACCGGAGCGAGGCTGCGCCAGCGACGCTGGCGGGTGCGGTAGAAGACGTGGGCGAACGCAGCGATGCCGGGGGTCAGGATCCCGGCGTCGATCTCGATGCGGTCGGTGTAGCGGCAGCGGTCGGGATCGCCCGGGACCTCGTCGACGGTGATCAGGTGGCGCCACGAGCGAATGGGGCCGCCGGCCTCGTCGCTCTGCAGCGCCCGGCGGTCGTCGTCGATCGACTCGACGGTGATCCGGTGCCGCGAGAACGGCACCCCGAGGACTCGGAGCCTGCCGGCGACGGTGGCGCCGGGGCCCCACGTGTCGATCGCGTCAACTCCGTCGAGGCTGACCAGGCCCTGCGTGACGAACCGGAACGCAGCCGGCGTATTGACGGCCTGCCAGATGGCGGCGGGCGGGGCGTCGAGGGTGGTCCCGACCACGACCGTGCCGCGGCCTCCATCGGGGGAGGCATCGGAGCGGGAGACGGTGGCGGGAGATGCATCGGTACTGGACATACACCACGAATACGAGCAATGCTCGCATCATGTCAACTCGCATTCGGCGACCCCGATGACGTCGGCGGCACGGGCGGCATCGCCCCGCAAACGCCCCGTCCAGCGGCGCTCGGTCGAGACCGTCGAGCGCATCTGCGTGGCCGCTGCTCGCATCTTCGACGAGCGCGGCTACCACGCCACGACCACCAACCACATCGCCGAGGCCGCCGGCGTGTCGGTGGGCTCGCTCTACCAGTACTTCCCGAACAAGGACGCACTGCTCGTCGCGCTGGCCGAACGCCACCTCGCCGAGGCGATGCCGGCGTTCGAGGAACGGCTCCGACGCCTCGAGAGCGACCGGCCGCCCATCGAGGTCGTGGCCCGATCGCTCATCGAGCTCGCCGTCGAGCAGAACGACTCGTCACGGCTCCACGCACTGCTGCACGCCGAGGCGCCCCGAACACCGGAGCTCGTCGCGCAGTTCGAGGCGCTCGCCTTCCTGGTGATCGAGGCCGTCGCGGCCCACCTCGAACGCACCGGCAGCGGTGGCGATCAGCCTCTGCGGCGGGCCGCTCTCCTCATGGCCGCCGTCGACGCCGCCGTGCACCAGGTGGTCCTGCGCTACCCGCCGGGCAACGAACGACAGGCGGCGATCGACGACCTCGTCGACCTGGCGATCGGAGGCCTGGCCGCCGGTCGGGCGAGGTGACCTGATCACTCTGCGAAATCTGGAGATCTTGGTCGTCCACGAGGACCCAGATCTCCAGATTTCGGCGTTCGTCCCGTGGGACGCCGAACGCCCCGGCGTCACCAACCAGGACGCCGGGGCGTTCGTCCTGCCATAGCGCAGGGCCCGATCCGTTGCCGTGCGCTCGCAGGGGGGATCCTCGGACCGATCGGTGTGTCGTCCGATCGAGCTCGCTGGTCCGGGATGCGCCGCCAGGCAGATAGTAGGCATACCTAATGGAATGATGCAAGTATGATCTACACTCTGTTCTCCGGGGTCGATCGGCGCCGGTCGGTAGAACAGGGCATGGGAGGTCCGATGGAGAACTACGGAACCGTCGTCGAGACGGAGTGGCTGAGCCCGTGCATGGTGCGCATCGTGTTCGACGGCGAGGGGCTCGCCAGGTTCGAACCCACGCCGTTCACCGACCAGTACGTCAACGCGCTCTTCGTGCCCGACGGCGCGCCCTACGGCGTGCCCTTCGACGTCGACGAGGCCCGCGCCCTCGAGCCGGCCCACCGGCCCCGCGGCCGCCGCTACACCGTGCGGGCATGGGACGCCGAGCGCGGCAGGCTCACCATCGACTTCGTCGCCCACGGCGACGTCGGGTTCGCCGGTCGCTGGGCTCAGCGCGCACAGGCCGGCGATCGGCTGCAGGTGCTCGGCCCGAGCGGCGGCTACTGGCCCGACCCCGAAGCGGACTGGTACCTGTTCGCCGGCGACGAGTCGGCCCTACCCGCCATCGCTGCGTCCCTCGAGGTCGTGCCACCCGGCAAGCGCTCCGTCGTCCTCGCCGTCGTCGACTCCGCCGACCACGAGATCGCCATGCCCGCAGTCGACGGCCTCGACCTCGTCTGGCTCCACCGCTCCGGTGCCGAGCAGCCGGGGGATCTGTTGGTCGATGCGGTCGCGGCGCTCGACTGGCCGGCCGGCCGGGTCGACGTCTTCGTGCACGGCGAGGCCGCCGAGGTGCGGGCCGTGCGCCGTCACCTGATCGCCGAGCGGGGCATCGACCGCGAGGCGGCATCGATCTCGCCGTACTGGCGTCGGGGCCACGACGACGAGGCCTGGCGCCAGGTCAAGAACCAGTGGATCGCCGACCAGGAAGCCGACGTCTGATCCACCCCGCAGATCGGAAGCTGTCGGAGGTGCGAGGGCTCGTGCTGCGCAAGGCGTCGCCGTGGTCGGGCGTGGCTCGGCCGGGGCCGCCCATGAACTCGATGCGCGTCAGGCTCAGCCGGGGCCGCCCATGAGCTCGATGCGGGTGCCATCGGGATCGGTCAGGAACAGCAGCACGACGCCGACGTCGGAGCGGGTGTCGGGGAGGATCGTGCCCCCGTACTCGACGAGGCGGGCCGCAGCGGTGTCGACCTCGGCGACGGTGAACGACAGGTGGGTGAGTCCACGCAACCCGCGGCTCTGCGATGGTGTGCCCTCGGCCGCCCTGCCGGGGTAGGCGAGCAGCTCGATCTTCATCCCGCCGGACACGATCATCTGGGAGATCACCGTCACCGGGCCGTCGACCTCGAGGGTCCGGTCGAGGCCCGGCATCAGCGTGCTGTCGAGGTCGTAGCGTTCGGCCGCCTCGAAGCCCAGGCCCTCGCAGTAGAAACGCATCGACGCGTCCATGTCGCTGACGCAGATGCCGGCGTGCTCTGCGGTGTAGGTGATCGGTTCGCTCATGGCACGAGCGTAGGTGCCGCGAGCTCCGGCTTCGAGGGTGTTGCTCGCGCCGAGCGCTGCGCCTCTGCAATGCCGGGTAGGGCAGCGGTCGGATGAGTCCCGCCGTTGCCGTCTGGGCCGAGGGGATCGGGAAGTCGGCGTACAATACGGCGATGACGCGTCTGGAGCGGATCACGACGGACCCGGCGATCTGCCATGGCAAGCCGACGATCCGCGGGCTGCGCTACCCGGTCGAGATGCTGTTGGAGCTGTTGGCAGCGGGGATGACGATCGACGAGGTCCTCGAGGACTACCGCGATCTCGAGCGTGACGATCTTCTCGCCGCCCTCGAGTTCGGGGCCCTGACGAACAGGACGTCGGCGTTGACGAGTTCGACCTGCTCGTAGGGGTGGCGCATCCCCAGCCCCTGGCATGTGCGCCCGACCGTGCCGGATCGGGACGCCGGTCGCGCCGGGGCCCGGGTCGCTGTGAGGGGTTTTCGGCGACCCGGGCCACGCTCTCGGCTCAGCCGCCGGCGTAGACCGGCGGTGTCACCTCTCCAGCAGGGTGCGGACGTCGGCGAGGATCTGGAAGGCGCCGATGCCGCCGCCGAACCACGTCGCAGGCTCGGCGATCAGCACGCGGTCGTTCTCCACGGCCGTCAAGCCGCTCCACAGGGCGGTGTCGCGGTACGGGGCGAGTTCGGTGTCGGCGTCGGCCACGCTCGTGAGGACCACGAGGTGCTCCTCGTCGAGCAGTTCGATGTTCTCTAGGGAGATCTCGTGGTTGATCTGCACCGGTGCGCTCTCGAGCTCCTCCGGGAGCGTCACCTCGAGGCCGAGGTCGTCGAGAACGTTCCCCGTGTGCGACGTCGCGCTGTAGATCGCTGCGTAATCGGTGTAGAGAATCGCGATGCGCACGCGTGCGTCGGTTCGATCGCCGAGATCGGCCCGCAGCTGTCGGATCGTCGCGTCGTAGGTGTCCAACACCTCCTGCATCTCGTTCTCGAGGCCGAGGATCTCGCCGACCGTGCGGTGGTACTGCGTCCAGTCCTCGGTGCCGTCGGCGAATGTGGCGGGATAGACCGCAACGGGCGCGATCTCCTGCAACGGTTCGCGTTGTTCCTCCAAGAAGTCGGACTGGCCGATGATGACGTCGGGCTCGAGGGTCGCGAGCAGCTCCAGGTTCAGCTCCCGGGCCGAGCCGACGAACTGCAGGCTCGCGATGATGTCGGCGTCGACGTACTGGTCGAGCACGGGGATGTCCAACAGTGCCTCCGATCCGCCGAATCCCACGACGGGTGCACCCATCAACAGCAGGCTCTGCGCCGTCGGGAAGTCGGTGGCGACGATCCGCTTGGGCGAGACCGGGATCTCGACGGTTCCCCATGGCGTGTCGACCGGACGGGTCGCTGAAGCGTCGCCGGATGCCCCGTTGTCGTCGTCGCCGCAGCCGGCGGCGGCGATCAGGGCCGCGAGGGTGGTGCCGCCGATGATGAACTCGCGGCGGGTGATGTCCTCGATGATCTGTCGTTCGCGTGCGGTGAGTGGCCGGGCGAAGGCGATCGGTCGGGTGGTGACCGGGAGCGGGGTGGGTGCGGTGAGCGTGGTCATGGGTTGATCTCCTTGGTTCATGGTCTCGGCGGATTCGGGCCCGGGTCGCTGTGGAGGGGTTGGCGACGACCCGGGCCACGCTCTCGGCTCAGCTGCCGGTGATGGCAGCAGCGAGCGCTGGCATGAGTTCGGTGGCGGTGTATTCGATGGCCGCGGGGCTCGGGGTGCGCAGCGCGAACACGCCTTCGAGGTCGACGGCTATGGCACCGCCGTCGGCGACCAGGGGCAGGTTCGTCCACACCGGCTGGCTGTCGAGAGCCGCGGGATCGCCGAACACGAACACGATCGCCGCGTCGGCGCCGTGGACGACGAGGTCGACCCGCTCGAGCGAGACGACGAGCACGCCGCCGATCATCTCGAACTCGCCGGACTCGAACGCGGCGAGCTGCGGCTCGGGCGTCGTGAGCCCGAACTCGGCGTTCAGGTAGGCGCGGGTGAAGTCCTCGTCGCCGGCGACCGCGTTGAACGTCGTCGTCTCGGCCAGGTACTGGGCGAAGGTCACCGCCGCGCCGTCGAGCTCGGGGAACTCCGAGCGGATCTCGGTGAGGCGGCCTTCGGCGTCGGCGATCAGCGCCTCGGCCTCGGCGGTGCGACCGACCGCGGCGGCGACGTGGAGCATGCGCTCACGCCAGCCGGTGGTGAGGTAGTCGCCGGGCGGGCCGAGGACGGGTGCGATGCCCGAGAGGGTCTCGAGGAGCGACGTGTCGGCCTGGGTGAAGAACCCCGACGCGTCGATGATGAGGTCCGGTTGGGTGGCGGCGATCGCCTCGGCGTTCAGTCCGCCGTCGATGATGGTCACGGTGGACAGGTCGAACTCACCGGGCTCGATGTAAGAGGGTGGCGGGCTGAAGGTCGCCGCCCCGACCGGAACGATGCCGAGCGCCGTCACCAGGTCGAGCGCCCACGCGTCGACGACGTAGATCCGCTCCGGTGCGACCTCGATGGTGACTGCGCCCGACGGCTGCTCGAGGGTCAGCGGGAACGCGCCGGCGGCTGCGGCGGTGCTGTCATCGTCGGTTTCGGTGGTCGCCGGCGGGTCCTCGGCCGGGGCGGTCTCCTCGGCCACCTCGGTCTCGTCCCCGGGCGGCTCGGCGTCCTCGGCCGGGGTCTCGGTCTCGGTCTCGGTGCCGGCCGCGGTGTCGGTGGCGTCGTCCGCCGGTTCCGCAGCGGTGTCGTCGTCGCCGCATGCGGCGAGCACCGAACCGACCAGAGCGAGCGCGAGCAGCCAGGTCGCCCATCGCCGCGGGCGCGCAGAAGTCTTGTTCATGAGGGTGTGGTCTCCTGTGGTGGGGGGAGGGCGTGGGGGAGCGAAGTGCTCAGTCGGTCTGGCGGCGCCAGTAACCGGTCATCAGGACGCGATCCGCGGGCAGACCGAGCTCGTTGCGGACGTGGCGGCGGACGGCGCTGATGTGGCGTGACTCTGCGGCGCCGAACGCGCTGTCGGGTGCCGCGTCGGGAGCGAGCTCGCGCACGGCGTCGAGCAGGCGGTTGGTGTGGCCTGCGGGCTCGCTACCACGGTGGACCCAGGTCACCGACAGCAACGGATGATCCGGCAGTGGCGCGCGATGGTCGGCGTCGACGGTCTCGAGGACTGCGGTGAGCCGGGTGGTGTCCGGCGCCGACTCGACGAGCGCAGCCACGGCCGGGATGCCGGTCTCGTCGGCGACGAGCACGGCCGACCGGGCATCGGCGGGGATCTCGTAGCCCTGCCGCGGCCCCCAGACGGCGATCTCGGTGCCGAGTTCCGCTGTCTGCAAGACGGCTGCCACACCGGTGGGGTGGTCGTGCAGCACGACCCAGATGTCGAGCTCGCCGGCATCGGGGCGGCTCCGTCGGGTGGTGTAGTAGGCGCCGATGATGGGGTGGTCGTCGGCGCGTTCGCGGTAGTCGTTCATCGACCAGCCCGCGGGGAACGCCGATCCGTCGTTGGTGACGACCAGGTACGAGAACTCGTCGCCGCCGAACGCGGGGAGGTCCGCCAGGTCCGAGAGGGTCATCTCGACGATGTTGGGGGTCAGCTGCACGCGCCGGCTGAGCCGACCCAGCCTGGTGGGGATCGTCACGGTGTCGGCGAGCTCGCGTTCGAGCGACGTCGGCGGCTCGTCGGGGGCAGCCTCGCGGGCCTCGATGAGGCGACCGATGAACGCTTGCT
This sequence comes from Acidimicrobiales bacterium, assembly GCA_046290435.1. Taxonomy (GTDB): domain Bacteria; phylum Actinomycetota; class Acidimicrobiia; order Acidimicrobiales; family UBA8592; genus CAVQUE01. The sequence goes on along the minus strand of JBKAGO010000037.1, from coordinate 148,590 downwards.
GGATCTCGGCCACCGTGGCGGCCGGGGCGGCGAAGGAGAGTCGCAGCGCCGCCGGGCCGCTGCCGGTCTGTACCGTGATGTCGGCACCGAGGGGGTCGATGGTGACGATCTCGGCGTCGAGCGGCGCGGCCACGCCGGCGCTGCGAGCAAGGTGGCGGGCGACGAGCAGCAAGGTGTCGCCATGGCCCGCATTGATGTGGTCGAGGACGGCTTCGGCCTGGTTGCGGGTCGTGGCATCGAAGTCGGCTGTCGTCGTCATGGGGCGTTCTCCTGCAACGTCTCGTGGCAGGCAGACAGTAGATGTAAGGCATGCCTAATGCAAGAGAAAAAGGTTGCTGATTCCAGCGATCGCGGCTGTGGCCCGGATCAGCTCGCGTCGACGCCGCCCAGGACCTCCGACGGGGGCCCGTCGGCGACCACCCGGCCGCCGTCGAGGTGCACGACCCGCGCGCAACGGGCTGCGGTGGCGCGCCGATGGGCGATGATCAGGACCGTCCGGCCAGAGAAGAGCCGCTCCAGGGCCTCGGCGACAGTCGCTTCGGTCTCGGGGTCGAGCAGGCTGGTGGCCTCGTCGAGCAGGATCACCAACGGGTCGATCAGGGCGATGCGGGCCAAGGCGATCAGCTGGCGCTGACCGGCCGACAGGTTCGCGCCCCCCGTTCCGGCGGGCGTGGCCATGCCGTCGGGGAGGCGCCGCCACCAGTCGCCGCCGGTGGCCTCGAGCGCATCGGCCACCATCGCGTCGGTCGCCGTGGGCAGGGCCAGCCGGACGTTGTCGGCGACCGAGGCGTCGATGCAGAAGCCCTCCTGCAGCACGGCGACCACCAGGCGGCGCCGCTCGGCGGGGGCGAGATCGGCGACGACCTGCCCGTCGATGCGGCACGACCCGACGTCGGGGCGGGCCAGCCCGGAGACGATCCGGGCGATGGTCGACTTGCCGGCCCCGGTCGCGCCGACGAGCGCCGTGGTCGTGCCGGGGGCGAGATACAGGTCGAGGCCCTCGACGACGGGCCGGCCGGCCACGTACGCGAACCCGACCCCGGTCAGGTCGACGCCGCCCCGACCGTCGTCGCCCGGACCACCGACGGTCTCGACCGCGCCCACGTGTCCGGGTGGCCGCTCGTCGTGCAGCGCCACGACCGAGGCCACCCGGTCGAGCGAAGCGCGAGTCGACTGGATGGTGTCCCAGTAGGTGATCAGCTCGACGAGCGGGTCGTAGATCCGAGTCAGGGCGATGATGGCCGCAGCGACCACGCCCACCGACTCCTGACCGTCGATGGCCAGGACGCCGCCCACGATCACGACCAGCGCCGTCGCCACGGCCTGGAACATCGTGATCGCCGAGTAGAAGCGCACCCGCATGCGCATGCCGTCGAGGCTGGCCTCGCCCGCCGCCCGGTTGACGCCGCCGAACCGTACCCGCCGCTGCCGAGCCCGCCCGTAGGCCCGGATCTCCTGCGCGCCCTCGATGGTCTCGGCGAGTTCGGCGACCATCGCCCCGTTCACCCGGCGGGCTCGCGGGTACACCGTCGAACTGCGCGCCGAGAGCCACCGGGTGGCCGCCAGTAACGGCACCACGACCACGAGGCCGATCAGGGTCAGCGTCGGCGAGACGATGGCCATGCCGACGGCGCCGGCGACGGTCGCCACCATCGCACCCAGGATGAACGGGACCCCGTCGCTCAGCGCATTCTCGAGGCGCTCGACGTCGCCGGTCATGCGGGCGACGAGGTCGCCCCGGCGGAGACGCTCGAACCGTCCGACGGGGAGCGACTCGAGCGCAGTGCCGGCCCGCTCGCGGATGTCGTGCAGCGCATGCTGGCCGATGAGGGTCACCAACCAGATCCGCAGCCCGTGCACCACCGCACCGACGGCGGTGACGACGCCGAACCAGAGCACCACCGTACGCAATGCGTCGCGATCGCCGCCCAGGGCGCCGTCGTCGATGGCCCGCTGGATCAGCGTCGGTACAACAGCGGTCGTCAGCGCCGACACGCCGACGATGAGCAGCACCGCGCCGAAGCGCCGCCGTTGGCGAGCCATCACCGAGCGCAGCAACGCCCAACCCGCGCCGGGCACCAGGGGGATCGGATCGCCGTCTTCGGCGGTCGGCTGGGATCCGTTGGTGCTCATCGTGCCCTCACGAGCGGGTTGCGACGACCCGCCCGTCGGCGGCGACGACCACGTGGTCGTCGATGAGGTCGTCGATGGTGGGATTGGTGGAGACGACGAGGGTGAGCCGATCGGCCCGTCGGCGACGGATGGCGTCGAGGATGGCGCGCTCGCGGTCGGGATCGACGGCCGAGACGGCGCCGTCGAGCGCGAGGACCGCGGGCTCGGCGGCGAGTGCGCGTGCCAGCCCGATGCGTTGCCGTTGCCCACCCGACAACGTGATGCCCCGCTCGCCCAGGACGGTCTCGATCCCCTCGGGTAGGGCGTCGACGAACTCCAGTGCATCGGCCACCGCCAGCGCGGCGCGGACCTCGGCGTCGGACGCGTCGGGAGCTCCGAAGCGGACGTTGTCCGCGATGGTGCCGGCGAACAGGAACGGCGCCGGCCCGGCGACCAGCACCGCACGGCGGCGCGCCGTCGGCGCCCAGTCGCTGACGGCCACGCCGCCGAGGTGGACGGACCCGACGGTGGCGTCGAGCTCGCCGGCCACGACGTCCAACAGCGTCGACTTGCCCGAGCCGGTGGGCCCCGAGATCTGCACCATCGCCTGCGCGGGGAGATCGAGATCCGGTACCCGCAGGACGATCGATCCGGCCCGCTCGACCATGAGGTCGCGCAGCGAGACGCCCAGCGGGAACGTGACCCCGGCGGGCGCCGGCGCGGCGGCGTCGTCGGCGTCGTCGACGGGGTGGTCCAGCAGGTCGATCAGGCGCGCCGCCGACGCGAGCGCGGTCTGGATCGTCACGATCCGCTCGCCCAGCGTGCGTACGGGCCAGGTCAGGAAGAGGGCCAGGCCCATCGCAGTGACGAGCTGGCCGACCTCGAGATGGCCGTCGATGACCCGCAGGCCACCGAGCCACATCACCACCGTCACCGCCACCATCGACAGGCCCTCGACGAAGGGCTCGAAGGCGAGCCAGAGCCGGCCGCGCCGGATCGAGGCGTCGCGCAGCACGGCCGACCGGGAGGTGTAGCGGTCGGCCATCTCCTGGCCGATACCCAGCCCCGCGGTGACCCGGAAGCCCTCGATCAACTCCTCGCCCGCACCGGTTGCGGCATCGAACGCTTCGCGCACAGCGATGCTGCGCTCCTGCCAGACCACCGAGTACCGCCACATGATGGCCACCAGGGCCGGGATCATCAGCGCGATCACGACGGCGAGCGGCCAGTCCACGAACGCGAGGATCACTACCACCGCCGGGACCGACAGGGCGTAGGACACCGTGTGCGACACGGAGTCGAGGAACCCGCCGAGCTCGTCGACGTCGCCGGTGGAGCGCCCGAGCAGCTCGCCCGGCGAGAGCTCGGCGGTGGGGCCGCGGTCGTCGGCGACGACCGCCGCGACCAACGCGTCTCGCAGGGCGACCTTGCCGCGCTCGTCGGCGGTGCACGCCGACCGGTGACGGATGGCGGTGCCCACTGCCTCGACGACGGCGATGGCCACGATCGCCGTGGCGCCCCACCACACCACCCGGCTGTCCTCGGCGCGAATGCCACTGTCGATGATCCAACCCAGCAGGACCGGGACGCCGATCCCGGCGGCCTGCCACACCAGGCCGCCGGCGATGCCCTGGGTCAGGACACGGCGCTGGTCGGCCATGAGCCCCACCAGCACCCGACCCGGCGAGCGCTGCGCCGGCCGCGGGCCCTCGCTCATGACAGGTCGGCGTCGGGCCGGTCGCTGTCGGGCAGGTCGGTGTCGGGCAGGTCGGTGTCGGGCACCGCGGGCCGGGCGGCGACACCGCGGGGAACGACGAGAGGCGTGCCGCTGACGGGGTCCTCGATGACGAGGCAGTCCAGGCCGAACACGGCGGCGACGGTCTCGGCGGTGATGACCTCGGCGGGGTCGCCGGCGGCCACGATGACTCCTTCACGCATGGCGACGACGTGGTGGGCGTAGCGGCAGGCGAGGTTGAGGTCGTGCAGCACGACCACGACGGTGCGGTTCTCGTCGCGGTTGAGCCGAGCTGTGAGGTCGAGGACCTCGATCTGGTGCGCGATGTCGAGGAACGTGGTGGGCTCGTCGAGCAGCAACAGTTCGGTCTGCTGGGCGATGGCCATGGCGATCCACACCCGCTGGCGTTGCCCGCCCGACAACTCGTCGACGGCGCGGTCGGCGAGGTCGGTCGTGCCGGTGGCCTCGAGCGCGTCGAACACGGCGGACTCGTCGGCGTCGGACCACTGCTGGAACAGCTTCTGGTGCGGGGTCCGGCCCCGGGCGACGAGATCGCCGACCAGGATGCCCTCGGGTGCGATGGGCGACTGGGGGAGCAGGCCCAGGCGGCGGGCGACCTCTTTGGTGGCCAGGCGGTGGATCTGTTCGCCGTCGAGCACGACCGCACCCGACTGGGGCCGCAGCAGCCGCGACAGCGCACGCAGGAGCGTCGACTTGCCGCATGCGTTGGGCCCGACGATGGCGGTGATGCGCCCGTCGGGGATGGCGAGCGACAACTCCTCGACCACGACACGGCCGTCGTACGCCAGGCGCACGCCCTCGGCGCGCAGGCGGGCCTCGTCGATCACAGCGACGGCGGGCGGGTTCCGTCGTGTGGGGAGCGGCGCGGTCGAGTTGTTGGTGTCGAGCATCTCAGAGCCCTCCGGTACGGATCTGGCGGGTCAGCAGCCACAGCAGGTAGGGGGCGCCGATGATCGAGGTCATGATCCCCACCGGCAGTTCGGTGGGCGCGAGGACACGCCGGGCGGCGAGGTCGGCGGCGACCACGACGAGGGCACCGACGAACGCTGCCGGGACGATGCACGCGCCCGGCGAGCGCACGAGGCGCCGGGCGATGGGGCCGGCGACGAATGCGACGAACCCGACCGGTCCGGCCGCGGCGACCGCCAGCGACGACAGGCCCACGCCGACCACCACGATGGCGAGCTTGGCCCGGGTGACGGGCACGCCGAGGCCGGCGGCGGCGTCGTCTCCGAGCTCGAGTCGGTCGAGCCACCGCTGGCACAGCACCGCGATGGGCCCGAGGACGGCGAGCGCGATGGCCGCGGTGCGGACGTCGCTCCAGGTGCTGCCGTTGAGCGAACCCGTCAGCCACACGGCGGCGCGTTGCACGTCGTTGATCTCGGCCCGGGTGATGAGGTAGTCGACGACCGATGCGGCGGCGAACCCGATGCCGATGCCGACGAGGACCAGGCGGTGGGCCTTGACGCCGCGTTGCCAGGCGAAGAAGAACACGGCGAGCGCCGTGACGAGCCCTCCGCCGACGGCGCCGACGGCGACCTGGGCGCTCGTGCCCCCGAACGAGACGATGACGATCACCGCGCCGAGGGCGGCACCGGAGTCGAACCCGATGATGTCGGGCGACCCGAGCGGGTTGCGGGCGAGCGACTGGAAGATCGCGCCAGCCATCCCGAACGCTGCGCCGACAAGGATCCCGTTCAGGACCCGGGGCAGGCGCAGGGTGCGCACGATGAAGTCGGCGTCCTCGGAGCCTTGCCCGAACAACGTGGCGATGACGTCGGTCATCGGGATGGGGAAGTCGCCGACGCTGATGGACCAGGCGCCGACCACTGCGACCGCAGCAGCCAGCAGCGAACACACCGACAGGGCTCGGGGTCGGATGCGGACCGAGAACCAGCGGTTGCGCAGCGTCCGGCCCGGCAGCACGGCGCGGGTCGCCGGGGCGGGGGTGATCGGGCCTGCAGGGTCTCTCGGGGGTGCGACGGTGGGGGTGGGGTTCACAGCTGGGCCATCCGGGTGCGGCGCACGAGGATGACGAAGGCCGGGCCGCCGATGGCGGCGGTCATGATGCCGACCTGCACCTCGCCGGGACGGGCGATGATCCGTCCGACGATGTCACAGGCGAGCAACAGGACCGGCCCGGCGAGCCCGCACGCCGGAACCAGCCAGCGCTGATCGGGACCGAACCACGCCCGCACCGCGTGGGGGACCACGAGCCCCACGAACCCGATCGGTCCGGTGGCTGCGACCGCTGCGCCGCACAGCAGGGTGACCGCGATGGCCGCCGCGAACCGGGTGGCCCCGACGCGGGTGCCGAGGGCGCGGGCGGCGTCCTCGCCCAGTGCCAGGGCGTTGAGGGGCCGGGTGACCGCGATGGCGACCAGGAGTCCGACCACGACGAAGGGGGTCATCTGGGTGACGACGTCGAGGTCCCGGCCGGCGAGCGAGCCGACCGCCCAGAACCGGAACTGGTCGAGGGTGGCCTGGTCGAGCAGCGTCACCGCACCGGTGAGCGAACCGAGCAACGCCGACAGCGCGGCCCCGGCGAGCGCCAGGCGGATGGGCGTGGCTCCGCCCCGGCCCATGGACCCGAGCGCGTAGACGACGACCGAGGCGATGCCCGCGCCGACGAACGCGAACCAGACGAGGGAGTCGATCGAGGTCAGCCCGAAGGCCCAGATGGCCAGGACCACGGCGAACGCGGCGCCGGCGTTGACACCCAGCAGGCCCGGGTCGGCGAGGGGGTTGCGGGTGACGCCTTGCATGAGTGCGCCGGCGACGCCGAGCGCGGCGCCGACGGCGATGCCGGTGAGCGTCCGGGGCGCACGCAGCTCCCGCACGATCAGATGGTCGGTGACCTCGGTGTCGTAGGCGAACACCGCATCGATGACGGTGCCGATCGGGATCGGCTTGGCCCCGACGGCGATGGAGAACAGCGCGCACACCACCAGCGCGCCCGCGAGCAGTACGACGCCGATCAGTCGTCGCCGGATCGAGCTGCGGTACACCTGCGAGCCGGAACGCCTGGTACCTGGTGGCCCGCTGGACGAGGCGCCCGTGGCGCCGCTCGCGGCATCGACGGGTTGGCTCGTGGTTGCGCCGGTGTCGGTCGTGGTCACGATGGATGGCGGGCTCGTAGGTGTGTTCAGCCGATGGCTGCGGTCAGCTCGGCGAGGAAGCGGATCTGACCGCTGACACCCGGGTAGCCGAGGCGGTCGAGGACGATGACCCGATCGGCCTGGACGGCCGGCAGGGTCTGCCACAGCGGATTGGCGGCGATGTCGGTGACAGCGTCGTCCTCGCCTTCGACGGCCGAGGACTGCAGCAGCACGATGGTCGGCGCGTCGAGCAGCTCGAGCTCCTCGAGTGAGAGGAACGCTCGGCCGTTGGAGTCGGCGTCGGCCGCGGACACGTCGGGGTCGAGCGTGCAACCGGCGTCGACGACACCGCGTGGGAGCGGACCGATCGCTTCGACCCAGGCGGCCACCGACGGTCCCGGGAAGATCGATGCGAGCGACACGACGCAGCCGTCGCCGATCGCGTCGGCGGCATCGGTGCGGGCCTGCTCGAGATCGTCGAGGACGGCGGCGGCCTCGGCCTCGCGGTCGAGCAGCTCGCCGAGGGTGGCGATCTGGTCCTCGGTGGACAGCCCATCGGGCACGACGACGAGGTTGCCGAGGCCCTCGGCGATGTCGGCGCCGATCTGGTCGACCACGAACTCGATCGTGACGACGGTGTCGGGCTGCAACGCTGCGACCTGTTCGATGCTCAGTCCCACCATGGGCAGGACCTCGATGCCTTCGGTGGCGGCGGCGTCGATACCACTGAAGCCGGCGTCGGGAACGGTGGCCGAGCTGGCGACGGGCACGACGCCCAACGCCAGGAGATCGGCGAGCAGGAACTCTTCGCCGATGGCGACGACGCGCCCGTGGTCGGTGCCGGCGGGCTCGGCGGAGCTCTCGTCGCCGGTGTCCTCGGTCCCGGTTTGCTCGTCGTCGGTTTGCTCGGCCCCGGTGTCCTCGGTCGCGGGGTCCGCGTCGGCGCGTTCGCTCGTCGATTCGTCGGCGGCCCCGGTTGCGTCGGCGGCCTGGGTGGCGTCGGTCGAGTCGGCGCCGCTGTCGGATCCGCCGCAGCCGGCGAGGAGGACGGCCAGGGCGATGATGGCCGGGGCGAGAACGCGCAGGAGCGAGGCGGTCATCGGATCGGCCGATGCGGCGCCGGGGTGCGGATCGGTGCTCGGCAGGCCTGCGCGGCCTGCGTGTTGGCAACAGGGGTCACGGTGTTCTCTGAGCGGGTCGCGTCATCTGGGGGTCGACGCGCTCGGACGGCGCGTGTCGTAGCCCTGACTTCTAGCACGAACCGTGCCCGGTAGTAAAGTTCGCCTAACTGATCTGGGTAAGGAGCAGCGGTTCCTCGAGGTCAGCGCCCGATACGGGCGGTGATGCCATCGAGCAACAGATCCAGCGTGTACCGGAACGCCCGGCCGTGGTCCCAGGCCACGAAATGAGGGAGGGCCGCAGCGACGCCGGGGTACAGCGCTGCGACATTGCGGAGACGCTGCTCGAAGTCGGCCCTGACCTCACCCCCGCCGGGAACCAGGAGGTCGAAGAGGGCGGCGAGGTCGGCCGAGCCCCCCACGTGGGAGATGAATGCGTTGTAGCAGTAGGCCGCGTCCTCGTCGTCGAGCCCGGCATCGAGCAGGACCTGCATCACGGTGTCGATGACGCGCACCTGGTTCGGTCGTGACGGTCCCGACCGGGCGATGAAGGGGTAGACGCCCTGGTAGGCCGACAGCGTCCGGTAGCCCTGCTCGGCTGCCTCGACGAGCCATGCGCGCCACCGGTCCGGCGCCGTGGGCGCCGTGGGCAGTTCGATGGTGCCGACGACTGCGTCGGCGACGGCGTGGCGCACTGCCTCGAGGTCGCCGAGGTGGTGATACACGACGGCGGGGAACACGTCGGCCTGCCGGGCCAGCGCCCGCACGGTCAGACCGTCGAGGCCGACCTCGCGCGTCATGGCCACGGCGAGCTCGGTGAGTGACTCCGGGGAGTGGCCCTTGCTCGAGCCCTTCGCTGGCATGGGGGCACGCTATCTCTCGAGGTGATGCGTCTCCCTCGGCACGACACTGTTGCACGGCGTACAACCAATGTGTTAGGTATACCTCTTATGACTGCACGGGATCTCTCATGACCACGCTGGCGGCGATCGAGGTCGATGGCCTCGTCAAGCGGTTCGGCGAGACCACCGCGGTCGACGCGCTCTCGTTCGACGTCGGCCGCGGTCAGGTGCTCGGGCTGCTCGGCCCCAACGGCGCAGGCAAGACCACGACCGTCAACGTGCTCGCGACCCTGCTGCGGCCCGACTCGGGCACCGTCCGCGTCGCCGGCCACGACGTCACCACCGCCGGCCACCTCGTCCGTCGGGCCATATCGATGACCGGTCAGTTCGCCGCGGTCGACGAACAGCTCAGCGGTCTGGAGAACCTCGTGTTGTTCGGCCGGCTGCGTGGTCTCGACAAGGCGACGGCCATCCGGCGTGCCGACGAGCTGCTCGAGGCCTTCGGGCTCGTCGACGCCGCCGCCCGTCGTGTCGGCGACTATTCGGGCGGCATGCGCCGCCGCCTCGACATCTCGTGCAGCCTCGTCGTCGAACCCGAGATCCTCTTCCTCGACGAACCCACCACCGGGCTCGACCCGCGCAGCCGCGCCGATCTGTGGGACGTCGTGCGGCGGCTGCGAGCGGACGGCATGACCATCGTGCTCACCACCCAGTACCTCGAAGAGGCCGACCAGCTCGCCGATGCCATCGTCGTCATCGACCAGGGTCGGGTCATCGCCGACGGCACCCCGGCCGAGCTCAAGCGGGCCGCAGGCGGAGCGGCGTGCTCGATCGCAGTGCTCGACGTCAGCCATCTCGATGCCGCAGCCGCCGCAGTGGCGCTCCTCGGCGAGGTCACCGTCGACGCCGACCAGGGCCGGCTCACCATCGCCGCGGCCGACGGCCTGGCAGCGCTCACCGCCGGCATCGAGGCGCTGCGCGGCGCAGGCATCGCCATCGCCGACGCCGGGGTCCGCCCCCCGACACTCGACGAGGTGTTCCTGGCGCTCACCGGCGGTGCCCGATGACGCCGGGCGACGCCACTGCCGCCACCACCACCGTCGACGGCGTGACGGCGCCACCGGCGACGACCCGCCCGAACCTGCGGCGCGACGTGTCGGTTCTCGGCGCTCGCGCCGTCTCGGGATGGACCCGCAACCCGGCCTCGATCGTCGGCGCGATCGTCTTCCCGATCGTGTTCTTCGTGCTGTTCAACCTGGTGATGCGGCGCATCATGACGGCCCGGGGCTTCGACTACGCCCAGTTGCTGCCGGCGACGGTGGTCGTGCAGGCGATGTTCTTCACCGCCATGGCCTCGGCGTACTACGTGGCCGCCGACCGCGTCGCCGGCATGTCGGGCCGCTTCCGCTCGCTGCCGATCCACGGGGCCGCACCGATCCTGGCCCGCAGCGTCGGCGACGTCAGCCGGGCCACGGTCTCGGTCGTGGTGCTGGTGATCGTGGGTGTCATCGCCGGCCTGCGATTCCGTGCCGGTGTGCCCGCCGTCGTGGGCTTCGTGCTCGTGGCGCTGGTGTTCGCCGCCGTCGTGTCGGTCGGCATGGGCATGATCGGCCTCCGCGCCGCGACCCCCGACGCCGCCGCGTCGATCGCCAGCGTGCCCTACCTGCCGCTGCTCATGCTCTCCAACGGCTTCGCCCCCGTCGAGGACTTCCCCGGCTGGCTCCAGGGCTTCGTCGAACACCAACCCGTCACCCGCACCATCGATCTGCTGCGGGCCCTCGTCGTGGGCGGTCCGACGCTCGAACCCTTCACCTGGTGGGTCGGGTGGATGATCGGCCTCGCGATCGTCTTCGTCCCCCTCGCAGCGTGGGCCGCCGGGAGGTCGACATGACCGCCGTGGACGCCGGAGCCGCAGCGGCCACCGCTCCGCCGTCGGGCGTCTCCGTCTTCGCCGCCACCCGTACGCTCGCCCGGCGCGACCTCCTGCGAGCCCGCGCCACACCGGCCACGACCGTGCAGTCCGTCGTCTTCCCGGCGGTGCTGCTGATGGTCCTGCTGGCCGTGTTCGGCAGTGCGGTCGAGGCTGTCGACGGCCAGTCCTACGTCCAGCGCATCACGCCGGCGCTGGTCATCAGCGGCGCGGCGTTCGGGTCGCTCGGCGCGGTGGGTGGCCTCTTCGAGGACCGGCGCAGCGGGTTCTTCGACCGGCTCCGCCTCGCGCCCGTGGGCGGCGGTGACGGCACCCGGGGCTTCACCGCACTGCTGCTCGCCCGCTCGGCATCGGAGCACGTGCGGGTGCTCGTCACGGCGATCTGCCTCGTGGCCCTGGGGTTCGCGTTCGGGTTCCGCTTCGAGGCGGGCGTGGGGCGTGCCCTGGCGTTCTTCGTCGTGGCAACCGTGTGTGGTGCCTGCTTCGGTTGGATCGGCTTCGCCCTGGCGACCCGGGGCTCGTCGATGGAGGCGGTGGTCCCGCCGGTGTCGGCGCTGTTCCTGATCCTGTTGTTCCTCTCCCACGGCATGGTTCCCGTCGAGGCCTTCCCCGGTTGGGTGCAGCCGGTGGTGGAAGCGTCGCCGTCGTCGCTGATGATGCTGATGCTGCAACGCCTCTCCGGTGGCGGCGAGATCCTGTGGCCGCTGGCGGGCGCCCTCGCCTGGACGCTGGCGATCACCGCCGTGTTCGGGTGGTTGTCGCTGCGGGGCCTGACCCGATCTGCAGGGACGTCGGCGTCCTGAGCGGGAGTATGCCCCCTTTGCCCATGGTTTAACGATAACTGTTAAACTCACGGCATGTCGATAGAACTCTACGATCCGGTTGCGAATCCGTACGCGCCCGGTGCGGGGACCCCGCCGCCGGCGTTGGTCGGTCGCGACGCGGTCATCGAAGGCGTGGACATCGCGCTCCAGCGGCTACGGATCGGGAGGGCGAGTCAGCATCAGCTCATCACCGGGCTGCGGGGGGTCGGCAAGACCGTCCTGCTCGGGACGCTTGCATCCGTTGGGCAGCACGCGGGCTACCGCGTCGTGCGTCTCGAGGCTGTCGGCGGCGACGACACCCTTCGCAGTCTCCTCCGTCAGATGCGTCGGATCCTCGAGGACCTCGACGGAGGGACCAAGGTGGGGCGGGCGATGCGGTCGATCGAATCGGTCTCGCTGACGCTTGCGGGCTCGGGCGTCTCCCTCGAGCGGGGCGCCGTCACGCCGGACCGCGAGTCCCTCGCCGACGTCGTCGTCGATGTGGCCATCGCTGCGGCCGACCACGACATCGGGGTCATGATCGCCCTCGACGAGGCGCAGATGCTCGGCCGCGACGACCTGCGCCGACTCCTGGCCGGCGTCCACCGCTGTGGGCAGGACGCACTGCCGCTGGCGTGCGTGCTCGCCGGGCTTCCCGATCTGGTGGGCGATGTCGCCAAGGCCGCGACCTATGCCGAGCGGATGTTCACCGTTGCCGACCTCGGCGCCCTGACGCCGGATCAGGTCGGGCGGGCCGTCGCCGATCCGGCGACCGCGATGGGGGTGACGTGGGCGCCCGACGCCATCGAGGCCATCGTCGACCGCTCCGACGGATTCCCCTTCTTCGTGCAGACCTGGGCCTTCCACACCTGGAACGTCGCGGTCGACGAGCCGATCTCCGCCGCCGACGTCGACCGGGCCGCACCGCACGCCGACCACGCGCTCGACTCCTCGTTCTTCGCGGCGCGCATCGCACGCATCCCGGCCTCGGAGGTCGCGTACGTGGAGGCGCTCGCATCCCTCGGACCGGGCCCGCACCGCAGCGGCGAGGTCGCCAAGGCCATGGACAGGACCACCAGCCAGGTGGGCGCGCTGCGCGACCGGCTCCTCGGCGAGGGCGTCGTCTATTCGCCCCGCTACGGCTGGGTCGAGTTCGCCATCCCCCACTTCGACCGCTACGTCCGCCGCGCCATGGGTTGACGGAGGTCGGGCCGACGGCGGAACGCGGCCCCGACCGTGGTGGCGGCTGGGCAGGGCATGGCTGGGGTCAAGTCGTACTTTCAACCAACTCCGGGTCGTCGAGCCGGGAGGCCGCCGCGTGCCGAGTTGGTTGAAAGTACGACTTGACCCCAGCGGTTCGCGGACCTCCAGCCTTCGGACCTGGGAGGCCGGTACGAGTTGGCGGAGCGTGCGACTCGGTCCCGGTCATCCGGAACCCACCCCAGCGGTTCGCGGTTTCGGTCAAGATCTGTCCGTGTCGACCGAGCTGGAACCCCACGCCGACGGCGAGGCCCGTCATCCACGCGGCCCCGTGCGGAGGTGGATGCGCGCCCGCCCGGCCGATGTCATCGACGTCTTCGTCTACGTGGTCGTCCTCAACCTCGCGATCGAGTACGTGCCATCGGTCATCAGCGAAGGCTTCAGCCTCTCGCTGCTCACCGCCGTCCTGCTCAAGGTCTCGTTGGAGCTGGTCATCCTCCTCAAGGCAAGGGTCGTGAAGCGGTTCCGGTCGGCGACCACCAGGCGAGGGCGCATCGTCGCCGCGCTGTCGTTGTGGGGCGTCGCTGCCGGGAGCAAGCTGGTCGTCCTCGAACTGGTCGACCTGGTCTTCGGCGATTCGGTCAGCCTGGGTGGGTTCATCTCCGTGACCGGCCTCGTGGTGGCCCTGCTGGCATCGCGATCCGCGCTCCGGCGTCTCCTGTACGACGAGCCGGCCATGCACTGAACCGGCCCGCAGCGGAGGTCGGTCGAGGCAGCGTCGACAGGAGGCCGGCGAGACCCCAGCGGTTGGTGTCAGGCTGTGCAGTCAGACGGCCGGAAGCGTCAAGGGACCGGCACGAGCGCTGCTCGCAGCTTGCGCAGGTCGATGACCTGCGGCCGGTGCGACTCGACCCGCGCCTTGATCCCACGCAGCATGCCGCGCGTCATCACGAAGCTGGTCAGCCCCACCGGGGCCATCGCCAAGCGGGTCCGGGTGCTGTCGAACGCCACCCGTTCGCGCACAACCAGGCGCGTGGCACCGTCGGGCGTGTCGAGGAGCGCGAAGTTCCAGAGGAACTCCCATCCGAGCTGCTCGTCGCGACGCAACGGACGGCCCTGCTCGAGGTTCGCGACCATCATCACCAGCGACTCGGCCGGGCGGAGTTCGACCACGATCCAGCCGCCGGTGCGGCGGCGGTCGCCGTAGACGATGTCGCCGACCGCGAGATCCTGCCACCCCTCGACGATGTCGTCGGCGCTGTGGATGCCGAGACCGAACGCGTTCTCGAGTGCGTCGTAGGTGTAGAAGCCGGCCCGGTCCGCGCCCATCTGCACCAGCCACGGCCACACGGCCTCGCGCGGTGCGTCGATGGTGATCGCCCGGGTCGTCTGGTCGGCGGGCTCGGCGAGATGCTCGTCGCCGGGCAGCACCATCGCCAGCTCTTCGTCGCTCGCGCCCCAGCTCTCCTGCCACGGCTTCACCCGCTGCTCGTACGCGGCGATCGCCGCTGCGGCGGCCCCGACGATGGCGACACCTCTCGCTCCCATGGCACGTGCCTACCCGTCCTGATCGACCCGCAACCATCGCCGTCGCCGACGCGCAAGCGCGAGGAGCAGGGTCCGCGTCAGCCCATGGGGCCCATGTTCAGCCAGCGGTAGCGCGGCAGCTTTCCCATCGTGGCGACCTCGACGTCCTCGCAACCGGGCGGTACCGGCTGGCTGGGGTGCGGCGCATCGCCGAGGCGGGACTGCTCGCGCCACATCGCCGCCTTCAGCTGTTCGCGCACCTCTGCGTAGGCCGGGTCGTCGTACACGTCGACCAGCTCGTCGGGGTCGGTGGCCAGGTCGTACAGCTCCCATTCGGGCGCGTAGGTGAACGGGCCGGTGAAGGGCAGGCCGAAACCGTCGTTGTAGTAGTAGATGAGCTTGTAGCGCTCGGTGCGCCAGCCGTAGTGGGCCGGGGCCTTGTGGATCCAGTCGTCGTTCTCCCAGTACCGGTAGTAGACGCCGGCGGCCGGGTCGGTCGCGGGCTCGCCGGCCGCCAGTTCGGGCCAGAAGCTGCGGCCCTGCATGCGGTCGTGGGGTTCGACACCTGCGGCGTCGAGGATCGTCTGGGCCATGTCGACGTTGCTGACGATGGCGTCGACCGGATCGCCCGGTGCGACCCGGCGGGGGTACGACAACACGAACGGCATCCGCAGCGACTCCTCGAACATCAGCCGCTTGTCGAACCACCCGTGGTCGCCCAGGAAGAAGCCCTGATCGGACGAGTACACGACCATCGTGTCGTCGCGGTCGCCACGCTGGTCGAGCCAGTCGAGCAGGCGTCCGACGTTGTCGTCGACGGAGTGCACACACGCCAGGTAGTCACGCATGTACCGCTGGTACTTCCACAGCGCCTGGTCCTCGTACGACAGCCCCTCGGGCGGGGGCTCCTTCAGGTCCTCGAGGTTCAGGTGATCGGCGACGCGCATCGCCGTGCGGCGCACCGACGCGCTGCGGTTCGAGTGCTCGTCCCAGAACGTGGCAGGCACCGGCCGCGGGTCCTCGTAGAGGGCGCGGTGTTCGGGCTTGGGCTCCCACGGGCGATGGGGCGCCTTGTGCCACACGAGCACGCACCAGGGGTCGTCGCCGTCGAGCGCCTCGACCCAGGCGATGGCCAGGTCGGTGATGATGTCGGTGGCGTAGCCCTCGATGACACGCCGACCCTCGGCGCCGATGAACGTGGGGTTCCAGTAGTCGCCCTGGCCGGGGAGGACCTCCCAGTGGTCGAAGCCCTGCGGGTCGTGCCCCTCGCCGTGGCCCATGTGCCACTTGCCGATCATGGCGGTGCGATAGCCCGCCTCGCGCAGCGCCGACACGAACGTCGGCTGCGACGCGTCGATCGGCGTGAACAGCGAATACACCCCGTTGACGTGGCTGTAGGTGCCGGTGAGGATCGCGGCCCGCGACGGCGTGCACAGCGAGTTGGTGACGAAGCAGTTGTCGAAGCGCCGGCCGGTGGCGGCGATCTCGTCGATGCGCGGCGTCTGGTTGATCACCGACCCGTAGGCGCTGATGGCGTGGGCGCCATGGTCGTCGGTCAACACGAACACGATGTTCGGCCGGCGGTTGGTCATGATCGGCTCACGATCCGAGCGCATGCCGCGCCGACTTCACCGCAACGACGAAGTCGTGTCGTCGGCACATCCGTCGGCTCGGCCCCTGTCGAGCTGTCCATCGCGCGAGCTTAGGAGGCGCGGGATTGTAAGGTTCCCCTACCATCGCGTACTGCACGCTGATGCTGATGCTGATGCCGGCGACGAGATCGGCAGGCAGTGCGCACGACGAAAGGATCCGACACCATGACCGCCGACGAGCTACCGAGGGCCGACGCCGTGTCGGTGGCCGACCTGCCCTCCCCCGATCTGCGCACCCTCTATCGGGAGCCTGCGAAAGGGGCCATGGACAAGGTCGTCGACCATGTGGGCCCGGCCGCCGCGGCCTTCATCGCCCAGTCGCCGTTGCTCGTCATGGCTACGGGCGACGGCTCGGGGCTCGATGCGTCGCCGCGCGGCGGGCCGCCCGGTTTCGTCAGGGTGCTCGGCCCGTCGACGCTCGCCTTCGGCGACCTGGTCGGCAACAACCGGCTCGACTCCTATGCGAACCTCCGGGCCAACCCGGCCGTCGGGTTGATCTTCTTCGTGCCCGGCGCCGAGGAGACGGTGCGGGTGAACGGCACGGCCGTCGTCACCGACGACGAGACCGTGCGGGCCGCATGCGAGCTCGACGGACGGGTTCCGCGCGTCGCCGTGGTGATCGCCGTGGAGCAGTGCTACCTGCACTGCGGCGCCGCGCTGCGCCGGGCCCGGCTCTGGGACCAGGAGAGCTGGCCCGAGGCGATCCCGTCGGGCGGCGAGATCCTCGCCGAAGCCGTCGGCGCCCACGGCGCCGCCGAGGCGATCGATGCCGACCTGGCCGCCTACTACGACAACGCAGTGTGGGAGCTCGGCGGCACCGAATCGACCTGAGCCCGGCCCCACGGGTCGAATCCCCCGTGGGGCCATCCCAACGCCCCGAGCAGTTGGGCCGTCACCGGCTCGAACCGCTCGGCGCCGATCTCCGCCGGGATCGGCATCCCGGCACTACCGACACACCCGTCGGGGATCGCGGAGGCGTCGGTCTCGACGACACAGGTTCTCGCGGTCTCGTCGGTGTGGCGTCGGTCGGGTGCCGCGAACGCCGGGATCATCGGGTGGGCCATGGCTCAGGTGCAAGGGTTCCGGGCCGAGGCCATGAAGCCGCAGAATTCGTCCCGGGATACGGTCCAGACGCCATCGACGAGGGTCATCTCGCCCGTCTGGTCGCCGTATGCCGGATTCTCGCCGAACAGCACGTCGTAGGTGATCGTGGCGGTGTCACCCTCGACGGTCACGTCGGTCGGGGCCAGCGAGATGCCGCCCATCATCGATCCGGCCTCGGTGTAGGCCTCGATGGTCGAGGCCAGGGCGTCGGCGTCTTCGAGATGAGGAGCCTTGTCCTCGAAGCTGGTCGTCGAGTCGAACACCACCGACCATGCGGCCGCAGCGGCTTCGGTCTCGCCCCCGCCTGCCCCTGCGGCTGCGTCGCCGGCCGGTGCCGCCGATGCGCCGGCGACTGCGTCGGCCAGGATCGCGACGTATTCGTCGAGGCCCCACACCAGCGACAGCGCCGTGGGCGGCGACACCGAGGCGATGAACTCGGTGCCGATCACCGCGGCCACGCGGCCCTCGGTCACCTGGTCCATCAGCTGCGCGGGCGCCGAGTCGAGGAACGTCTGCATGCCCTCTTCGGTGTCGGCGTAGGCGATGAGCAGATCGCTGTCGAGCTCGCCGAGCCGTTCGTGGCTGAGGGTGAAGAAGAACGTCGACTCGTCGGTGCCGAGATCGGTCACGCTCGGCGCCACCTCGAAGCCCAGGTCGGTGGTGAAAGCCACCCGGGCATCAGCGGGCTCATAGACGTAGAAGATGTCGCCGGTGTCCCAGACCTGGGCGACGGTGACGCCTGCGAACTCGGGGTGGGCAGCCGCGGCCTCGGCGATGCGGGTGTCGATGTCGGCCAGGACCTCCTCGGCCGCCTCGGGCCGGCCGAGGCTCGCGCCGACGATCTCGATGGTGTCGCGCCACTCGGTCGACCAGGCGGCTTCGGGATAGGCGACGGTGGGGGCGATCTCGCTCAGGAGCTCGTAGTCCTCTTCGGTGATGCCGGAGTACACGGCCAGGATGAGGTCCGGGTCGGCGGCGGCGATGGCCTCGAACGGTGGTGACTCGCCGCCGGGCACGTCGGGCAACACGATGGGCATTTCGACGCCCGCGGCGTCGACCGCTTCGCGGATCCATGGCAGGACCCCTTCCTCGTCGCCGCCGTAGCCCTGGAACGGGATGGCGACGGGGATCACGTCCATGGCGATGGCCGCGTCGGCGCTCGCCCAACCCCACGCCACGACCCGTGTGGGTTCGGCGTCGATGACCGTCTCGCCGAAGGCGTGGGGGATGGTCACCGGGAACGCGCTGTCGGCTCCGGCATCGGGGTCCGTCTGCCCGGCATCGGCTGCCTCGGCATCGGATTCGGTGTCGGCCGCCGCATCCTCGGACTCGGTGTCGGCGGGTTCGCCGGCGGCCACTGCGGATCCGGTGGCATCGTCGGCTGTGGCGGTTTCGTCGCCGTCGTCGCCGCACGCGGCGCCCACCAGGGCGAGGGCAAGGAGTAGGGCGAAGAGCCGCAGGAGGGTTGCACGGGGTTGCATCAAGAGTCTTCCTTCGGGGGTGGAGTGGACAGATCTCGGGCGAGCTCGCTGACGAGCTCGCCCGTGCGGGGGCCGCTGCCGAGCAGGAACTGGTCCTCGTAGACGAGGACTCGTCGCTCCCGGCCGGCCGGGGTCTCGGCGACACCGGGTATCGCGAGCAGGCCGTCGATGCCGCCGACCGACTCGAGTCCCGTCGTGGTGACGATGATGACGTCGGGCGCCGCAGCGAGAAGCGACTCGGCGGTGATCTGACCGGTGTCGACGATGCCGAGTTCGGCGCCGACGTTGACCGCGCCGACGGTGCCGAGGAGCGCGTCGACCGAGGTCTCGGCCCCGAAGATGATCTGGACGTTCTCGCCGCGGAGATAGAGCACGGCGACACGGACGGGGTCGGCTGTCGAGACGCCGGACGACGCAGCTGCGATCTCGGCGTCGACCGTCGCGGCGAGCTCGGCGCCGGTCGGGGCGATGCCGAGCGCTTCGGCGACGGCGCGGATCTTGTCGCCGGGTCCCTCCATCGACGGGTCACGTTCGATGACCACCACGGGGATGCCGAGAGTCCTGAGGGCGTCGATGGTCTCTGGCGGGCCGGCGAGGTCGGTGGCCAGCACGACCGTGGGTTCGACCGAAGCGATGGGTTCTGCGCTCAGTGCCCGCTGGTAGCCGATCTGGGGTAGTGCTGCGGCCTCGGGCGGGTAGGTGGCCGAGAGGTCCGTGGCCACGACGCGATCGCCGAGACCGAGGGCGAAGACGACCTCGGCGAGGTCGCCGTCGACGGGAAGGATCCGCTCGATCGATTCGACCCTGACCTCTGTGCCGGTGTCGTCGACGAGGGTCACGGGGAGTTGCGGGCCGTTCTCGGCGGGTTCGGCGGTGGCGGTCGGTGTCTCGGTGGCGGTGGCCTCCGCAGCCCCTTCGGTGGTGGCGATGGGTGTCTCGGTGGCGATCCCGTCGCTGCTCGCGGTGTCGGCGGTGGCATCGGCGCCACCGCAACCGGCCAGGAGCGCGGCGGCTATTGCGATTGCTCTCCAACGCCGGTGTGGTGAGGCCATTGCTGCAGAGTAGGCACACCTAACTGATTTCGGCAAGCAGGTCCTCGGATGCCGGACGTGCCGACGTGGCCGGCGCATCTCGCGCCCCGCCGGAGGTGGGTTCGGGCGATCAGGCGGTTGCGGAAGCGCCGACGTTCAGCCTGTAGCCCATACCCCGGACGGTCTCGATGAGGTCCGTACCGAGCTTCTTGCGGAGATACCCCACGTAGACCTCGACGATGTTCGATCCCGGCTCGAAGTCGTAGCCCCAGACCATCGACAGGAGCTGCTCTCGTGACAGGACCTGTCCGGGGTGGCGGAAGAAGGTCTCGGCCAGCGCGAACTCCCGTGCTGACAGCTCGACCATGCGGTCGCCGATGCGCGCGGTGCGGCGTCGGAGGTCGAGCAGGCACGAGCCGGCCTCGAGGATGGTGCTCTCGGCGCTGCCCTGGTCGCGCAGGCGGGCCCGGACACGGGCGAGGAGCTCCTCGAAGCGGAACGGCTTGGTGACGTAGTCGTCGGCGCCGGCCTCGAAACCTGCCACGGTGTCGGTGGTCTGGTCGCGTGCGGTGAGAACGATGACCGGCAGCCGTTCGCCGCGGCGTCGAATCTCGGCCAGGACGGCGAAACCGTCCTGACCGGGCAGGCCCAGGTCGAGGATCATCAGGTCGAAGTCGTCGCTGCGGGCGACGGCCGCCGCCGTGATCCCGTCGCCCACGGCCATCGTGCTGTGGCCATTGGCCTCGAGTCCTTTCGAGAGGAACGAGACGATGCGGTCTTCGTCCTCGACGATCAAGATGCGGGCCATGGGGAATCCTCCGGTGGGGTGGGAGCGGGAGTGGATGGTGGGGCGAGCGGGAGCTCGATCGTGAACGTGGCGCCACCGCCGGGGGTGTCGTCGAGGCGGACGGTCCCGCCGTGGGCGACGGCGATGGCATGGGTGATGGCCAGGCCGAGGCCGGCTCCGTCGGCGTCGGTCCGCCTCGACGAGGCGCCGCGGGCGAACCGCTCGAAGATCCGCTCGCGGTCGGTCGTCGGGACGCCCTCGCCGGTGTCGGCGACGCCGATCTCGAGCACCCGGCCGCGGGTGCGCGAGAACACGGTGATCGTGTCGCCGTCGGTGGTGTGCTGCGCCGCGTTGCGGGCCAGGTTCATCCACGCCTGCACGATCCGCTGACGGTCGAGGTCGGCGACCATCACGGCGTCGGCTGCGACTTGCCAGTCCCGCTGCGCCAGGGGTCGGGCCTTGTCGACGATGTCCATCGTCAGGTCGGCGATGTCGACCGGAGCCGCCTTCACGAAGTCGGGCCGGTCGGACGTGGCGATGATCAGGAGGTCCTCGACGATGCGGTTCATCCGGTCGAGCTCGTCGAGCAGCAGTGCCCGTGTGTCGCCGGGGAGCGGTCCGTCGGGTTCGACGAGCTCGAGGTGGCCCTGCAGCACGGTGATGGGGGTCCGCAGCTCGTGACCGGCGTCGTCGAGGAAGGCCCGTTGGGTGGCGAAGGCGTTCTCGACACGGTCCACCATCGCGTTGAACCGGTGGCCGAGTTCGGCGATCTCGCCGGAGCCCTTGACGTCGATGCGGTGGCTCAGGTCGCGTTCGTCGATCTCGGCGGCGGCATCGGCGAGATTGCGCAGCGGGGCGAGCACCCTCCCGGCGATCGCCCAGGCCAGCAGCGCGGCGACGACGAACGCCGCGGTACCGACCGTCGCCGCCACCCGCACGGCCTCGTCGACCTCGGCGCGCTCGCCGGCTGGGAATCGGGCCACCACGAAGGTGCCGAGTACCTCGCCGGTGTCGCTCGCCACCGGAACCGTGAGCGACCGGAGGCTGCCGACGGGGGTCTCGTCGGTCCGCAGCTGTGGCGAGGGCGCGGTCGCCCATGCCTCCACCAGCTGCTCCAGATCCTCGATGGGGTAGGGGGCGTTGGCGCTGCGGGCGTAGGGGTCGCCGTCGACGATGGTCAGCAAGACCTCGTCCTCTCCGGGGACGTTGCGCTCGAGGTAGGTGTCGAAGATCGCCGGGAGGTTCGAGCCGAACGGTTCGCCCGTCTCGGGATCGACGCCGCCGACGAGCCGGCGGAACTCGTCCACCTCCTGGGACAGTTCGGAGTCGATCCGGTCGTCGAGGCGCGACAGCAGGACGGTCCGGTCGACGAAGATCGATACGGCGATCGTGACTGCGAGCAGGACGAGGGCGCCGAAGAGCACACGTGCTCGCGCCGACGACAGGGGCCGGGACAGCCGAGAACCCAGCCCGGCCCAGCCCGAGCCCATCAGTCGTCGTCCCCGTCGTCCCCGTCGTCCCCGTCGTCGCCGTCGTCGCTCCAGTCGTCGTCGCCGTCGCCGTCGCCGTCGCCGTCGCTCCAGTCGTCGTCGCCGTCGCTCCAGTCGTCGTCGCCGTCGCTCCAGTCGCTGTCGTCGTCGCCGTTCCAGTCGCTGTCGTCGTCGCCGTTCCCGTCGTCGCCGTCGTCATCAGAGGGAGGCGGCGGTGCGGGGATCGGCGTTGCGGGTGGTCGCTGCGCAGGGGGACGTGGGGCGCGAGGCGGCCGAGGGGTTGCCGTCGGTGGCGGATCGAGCGCAGGTGCCGCCGTCGCCCGGGGTGGCGGCGGGACGGGGGTCGCCGTGGGAGGCGGCGACGCGGTGGGTGTCGCTGTCGCCGTCGGTGTCGCCGCAGGCGTCGCCGCTGGTTCCCCGAAGCGGTCCGGTTGCGGACGCACCTCGATCGAACGGCCTGCCGGCGGCGGTGTCGGTGGTGGCGCGGTCGATGTGGTCGCATCGAGCACGACAGGTTCGGGCAGCGGGGGTTCGTCATCGCCGGCGGCCCAGCCGATGGCGCCCGCGGTCGTCGCGGCAACGATCAGCACGACGGCGATCAGCAGAGCGGCCCGGATGGCGGCGTTCACCGTCGGATCCTCATCCGGGCCACCTTGGGGTCACTTGCTGAGCCGAACATGAGCCGCATGTGAGAACTCTCTCATGTCTGCTTCGAGTTCGAGACGTGTCGCGCTCGACGTCGAGGCTGGCGGTCACGGCTTTCCATCGGAGGTGCCGTGCTCCAGGAGCCGTCGGAGTGCTCGGTCGAGGTGCACCCGATCGCTGTCATGAAGAACCGAACCCACGAGGCGGCGGATATCACGGGTGTGGACGGCGGCCATGCGCCGGTGGAGCGCCTTGCCGGCGGCGGTGAGCTGCACCTGCACCACGCGCCGATCGTCGGTGCCGTATGTGCGGGTGAGGAGGCCGACGTCGACCAGGCGCCCCACGATGCGGTTGCAGGAGCTGTTGGCGACCAGCAGCCGCTCGGCGAGATCGCCCATGCGGATCGGCGCGCCGTGCTCGTGGATCTGGTGCAGGACGTCGTAGTCGTCGAGCGAGTGACCGAAGGTGGCCCGGAGGTTTGCGTCCATGACGGTGGTGGCGACCCGGTGGAAGCGGACGAGCCGCTCCCAGATGTCCACCACGCTCGCTTCGTCCATGGCCGGAGCCTAAGAGGCTAGCGGATAGGCGAGGCGCCAGCCGAGCCTGACCGCTCGGCCGTGGCCCGAGCGGCCCGTGAGCGCAGCGAACAAGAGCGGGAAGCGACGGGTCCGGATCCGAGCGAGTACACCAATCCGCGCGATCTCTAGCTATTTCCGTTCGGAAATAATGCCGAGGGTGCGAGGGTTCAATGCCCCATGACTCCGACCATCGACATCCGCCGTTCCGCCGATCGCTTCCACACCCGGGCCGGTTGGCTCGACTCGAAGCACTCGTTCAGCTTCAGCCGCCACTACTCGCCGGACAACACCCACCATGGCCAGCTGATGGTCCTCAACGACGATCGCGTGGCCGGTGGTGCCGGCTTCGACACCCACCCCCATCGCGACATGGAGATCGTCACGTGGGTCCTCGGCGGCGAGCTCGAACACGCCGACTCGGAGGGCAACCGTGGCATCATCCATCCCGGTCTGGCCCAGCGCATGAGTGCCGGGCGCGGCATCTGGCACTCGGAGAAGAACGCCAGCGGCACCGACGAGGTGCACTTCATCCAGATGTGGGTGGTGCCCGACACCCAGGGCATCGATCCCGGCTACGAGCAGCGCGACATCGCCGACCGCTTGGCCGGCGGCGGGCTGGTCCCGGTGGCATCGGGTCAGGGGCACGAGGGCGCCGTTGCCATCCACCAGCGCGACGCGGTGCTGTGGGCCGCCCGACTCGGAGCAGGCGAGCGGGTCGAGGTCCCCGACGCTGCGTTCGCGCACCTCTTCGTCGCCCGGGGGAGCGGGGAGCTCGAGCCGGCAGGCCCGCTGGACACTGGCGACGCCGCCCGTCTCACCGGTGCGGGTGCGCTCGCGTTCACCGCAGGTTCCGAGGGGGCGGAGATCCTCGTCTGGACGACAGGTCCGATGCGATGAGCTGCTGACGAGCATGCGGTAGATGGTCCTCCGTATGGAAAGGGATTGAGTTGGTTGCCTCCCTGTATTAGGGGCGCTTATTATCCGCACGGTCCAATCCCCTACTCCGGACGAAACGGCATGACCCAGACCCTCATCCACACGTCGGCTTCGCGCCGCTTCCGCCTTCGCGCCCTGGCGGCCCTCTTCGCTGCGCTGGCGTTGTTGACCGCCGCCTGCGGCGACGACGATTCCGAATCGGACGCCGCAACCGCGTCGACGACCGAAGCCGCAGAAGGCGTCGAGACTGCCGAAGCGGACGCCGGCGAAGCCGCCGCCACCGACGAAGAAGAGGAGGCCGGCGCCGACGAAGCAGAAGAGGAAGCCGGCGCCGGCGAGGAGGCCGACGCCGAGGACACGAGCGGCGACGAGTCGGCCGCAGTCGGCGAGACCCGGACGGTCGAGACCGTCGACGGGCCGGTCGAGGTGCCGGCCGATCCCCAGCGCATCGTCGCCATGCAGGATCAGAACGCGTTGCTCCCGCTGCTCGAGCTGGGGGTGGTCCCCGTCGCCTCCGCCGGTGACCAGGACGGCGATGGTCAGAGCATCTTCCGCCGGGTCGACGACTTCGACACCAGTGCGATCACCTGGATCGGCAATTTCCGGGAGCCGAATCTCGAGGCGGTGGCCGAGCAGCGCCCGGACCTCATCGTCACCGATCCCTTCGCAGGGTCGGATCAGCTCGACCAGCTCCTCGCGATCGCGCCGGTGGCCCGGATCGACCCCTTCGACCAGCCCCTCGTCGACGCCCTCGCCCAGTGGGCCGACCTGGTCGGCAGGAGCGAGCAGGGTGCGGAGTTCCGGGCCGCCTACGACGCCCGCATCGCGGCGCTCGTCGAGGCGATCGGCGACCCGGCCGAGATCACGATCGCCGTGGTCTCGGCCTATGACGGAGGGTCGATCTTCTACTACGAAGACGGCAGCCAGGCGACGGGCCAGGTCGTCGGCGACCTCGGTCTCGACGGACCCGACCTCCGTGACCCCGCCGGCGAGTTCAGCATCGAGACCTTCCCCGAACACGTCGCCGACTACGTGGTGGTCTACGACTTCGGCGGCGCCGAGGACCCCGATGGCGAGATCGACCAGTTCGTCGAGTCGCCGTTGTTCCTGGCCCATCCGGCGGTCGCCGCAGGTCAGTGGGCCCGGGTGGACGCCACCCAGACGGTCGGCTCGGGCTGGTCGAAGCTCGACAACCTCATCGACGTCCTCGAGCCACTCCTGACCGACCCCGACCTCGACCGCTCCATCGACAGCTGAGCCGCTGTCCACGAGCTGGGCGGCCGAAACGCCCAGGTCTGATCCCATGTGCGGTGACACGGCCGCTGCGCACACGTTGCGACCGCAAGAGCAGCAGACCAGAAGAGCACCAGGCCCGAAGAGCACCCGACCCGAAAACAACAGAAGGACAGAATCCATGACCACCTGGGCAACGAACGGCACGGAGCGGCGGCATCGATGGCTCACGCTCCTGGCGGCGCTGTTCGCTGCGGCCCTCCTGGCGGCGGCATGCGGCGGCGATGACGATGATGTCGGAACCGGCACGGAATCCGCGTCCGAACAGGCCGACGCGTCCGAAGAGGCCGACGCGTCCGAAGAGGCCGAAGACGAGTCGGACGACGGATCGGGGGCCGGCGGTGATGCGGCCGCGACCAGGACCGTCGAGACACTGGACGGGCCCGTCGAGATCCCGGCGGAACCGCAGCGCATCGTCGCGATCAGCGACCAGAACTCGCTGTTGCCGCTCATCGAGCTCGGCGTCGTGCCGGTGGCGTCGCACGGCGACATCACCGAGGACGGCGAGGGCTTCTTCCGGCGCCTCGACGACTTCGACACCACCGGCGTCGAATGGCTCGGCTCGTTCCGCGAACCGAACCTCGAGGCGGTCGCTGCCCGACGTCCCGACCTCATCGTCACCGACGCCGGTGCCGGCGAGGAGCAGTACGACCAGCTCCTCGAGATCGCCCCCGTGGTCCGTGTCGACCACAGCGGCCAGCCACTCGTCGAGGGTCTCATGCAGTGGGCCGCGGTGGTCGATCGCACCGACCGGGCCGCCGAGCTGCAGGCCGAATACGACGATCGGATCGCCGAGGTCATCGCCGCGATCGGCGATCCCGGCGAGATCACCTTGGCCATGGTCACCTCCTGGGACAGCGGCGCGACGTTCTGGTACACCGACGGGGGTCAGGCGACCAGGCAGGTCTTCGACGACCTGGGGGTCACGCGCACCGATGCGTGGCAGATCGACTCCGAGAACAGCATCGAGACCTTCCCCGAGCACATCGCCGACTTCGTGGTGGTCTACGACTTCGGTGGGCTCGAGGCGCCCGACGTCTCGATCGATGCCCTCGTCGAGTCGCCGCTGTTCCTGGCCCATCCGGCGGTCGCCGCCGGTCAGTGGGCCCGGGTGGACGCCACCCAGACGGTCGGTTCGGGCTGGTCGAAGCTCCAGAACCTCCTCGACGTCCTCGAGCCGTTGCTGACCGACGCCGCCGTCGACCGCACGATCGACACCTGATGCGTCCGGGAGCCGCATCGATGGATCACCTCGACGACGCGATCGACGTTGCTCGCTCGTCGCTCGGCCGGTTCGCGCCGTGGTTGACCATCGATGCGGCCCACCCGGGTTCCTGGTCCGACGGGGCGATGACCCTGGCCGACCTCGTCGCCGACGACGGGGCCGGGATCGACCGGGTACTCCAGTGGTGGGATCAGCTCCGGCCCGGCGACCCGGGCGGCGCTCCCGGGGTCATCGGCACGGTGGCGTGGGCGCTGTTCCACCCCCAACTCGTCGCCGTCCGTGAGGCCCGCAAGCTGATCACCGTCGACGTCACCAGGGCCCGTGTCGACCTCTTCGGCGACGACGACGACCCGACCCGGGTGTGGTGGCCGACCGACACGCAGATCGAACCCGTCGGCGACGACGAGGGCGACGTCGAAGCCGCCTACCGGCACCTCGTCGGGCAGGCCGTCGTTGCACTCGAGCCCCTCGTCGAGCTGGTCCGGACGCAGGTGTCGCTCGGGCGGCGGGGCCTGTGGGCCCACGTCGTCGGCACGTTCAACGGGGTCGGACCGGACTACGTCGATCCGGACCCGGACCGGCTGTCGGCCGAGCTCGTCATCATGGAACGTGCCCGGGCCGGATCCCCCCTCGCTCAGCGCGCCGTCCTCCTCGACCTCGACCGCCCCGACGGGCGCCGTCGCCTGGTGCGGACCTCGGCGTGCTGCCTGGCCTACCTCGCCCCGTACGAACCCGACGAGGACGACCCGCGGCCGTGGGCGAACGGCCCGTGGATCTCCTACTGCACGCGATGTCCGCTGATCCCCGAAGAGGAGACAATCGCCCGAGCCCACTACTGGCTCGACGAGAAGGAGCGCTGACCCACCTCGTCTCAGTCCACAAAGAGCTTCAGAGTGGGCTCTGTGCGTCGATGGGAACGTGGCGCTCTGCGGTGGTGCGTCGGTGGCCGACGATGGGGAGGCGATCATGGCGGTGGACCTGCGGAGCAAGCTCGCGCGACACCTGGACGATCTCCCCGTGCTCCCGGGCGTCGTCAGCCGCCTGCTCGCACTCGACCCCGCCGATGACGATCACGCCGACCGGGTCAGCGAGCTGATCGAAGCCGAGCCCAACTTCTCCACCCGGCTCCTCGCCTACGCGAACTCGGCCGTCAGCGCCCCGGCGTCGCCGGTGGTCAGTATCCCGGCTGCGGTCACCCGTGTGGGGTCGCTGGGTGCAACCGACCTCGTCCTCACCCTGGGGGTCACCAGCGTCTTCGTGCCCCGCGATTCCTGGGACCGCTCCCTGTGGCGGCACTCGATCCAGGTGGCGATCGTGGCGCGGGCGCTGACCGCCGCCATCCGGCCCCCGGATGTGACACCCGAAGCCGCCTATGCCGCCGGCCTGATCCACGACGTCGGCCGGTTCGTCATGTTCCAGCACGCCCCCGCCGACCTGCGACGCATCGACGAGGGAAGCTGGGCCACCCCGGACGAGCTGATCGCCGTCGAGAACGAGATCTGTGGCCTGAACCACGCCGACCTCGGTGCCCTCGCCTGCGAGAGCTGGGGCATCCCCGAGCTCGTCGTCGAAGCAGTGCGACGCCATCACGACCGCATCGACGGCGAGCCCGCGTCGAGCGTCGAACGCGTCGAACACCTGATCACCGTCGCCGACCTGCTCGTCTTCCCATCCGCGGCGCTCGGCACCTCGGCCGTGCCCGTCGAAGAGGTGGCGGCACGCGTATCGCTCTGTATGCCACGGTGGATGACGCTCGGCACCGACACCCTGGTCGACATCATCACCAGGGCAGGCGAGGAGGAACGCCGGCTCTCGGCGCTCGTCGGTCTCTGACCACCGGTCGGCGGGTACTGCCTCCGCCGCGGCCGCTGCGCGACCAGAAGCGGGACCGTCACCGGTGGTGCGCGACACTCGACGGATGCAGCCGCGTGCCGACAACGGGTCGACGAGCCCCCGCGACCCGATGTCGGTCCCGGCGCTGCTGATCGACGACCCTGCGACGCTACCCGCGCTCGAACGGGCGCTGCGGTCCGCCGAACGCGTCGCCATCGACACCGAGGTCCCCATCGACGGGCCCGCACGTGGACGCCTCCGGGTGATGTCGGTGGCAACCCGCGACGCCGCCGGCACCGAGGAGGCCTTCGTGGTCGACGCGCGTGACGTCGACCCCCCGTTGCTCGCACCGCTGCTGGGCGGCGTGTGCGCCGATGCATGGAACGCGAGCTTCGATGCCCGCGTCCTCGACGCCGCCGTATGGGGCACCACCGACACCACACCGCACCTGCGATGGTGGGACGCCCAGCTGGCCGACGCGCTCCTGCACCAGGGTCGCAGCGGGTTCGGTTGGTACCACGGTCTGGCATGGGCCACCGAGAACCTGCTCGGCATCCGCGCCGAGGGCAAGGGCACCGTGCAGGTCTCGTTCACCGCCGACGACGACCTCTCCGCCGAACAGGTCCGCTACGCCGCCGCCGACGCCGTCGAGACCCTGTGGGTGGCCGACGTCCTGCGCGAGCGGTTGGCAGCGGTCGGTCTCGAGCGGGTCGCCGAGCTCGAGATGGGGGCACGACCGTTCCTCGACCGGATGGAGCGCACCGGGCTGCCCTTCGACTGGGATGGCTGGTCCGCCGAACTCGACGACATCGCCCGACGCCGACGTGACGCCCTCGGCCGGCTCGCCGAGCTGACCGGCGGCGGGCAGGGAAGCCTGTTCGACGAGGTGGTCGAACCGACATGGAACCCCGGGTCCGATCGTCATGTGCGGGCGGCGCTCAACCGTCACGCCCGCGACCACGTGCATCGCTGGACCCGCGAACGCCACGGCGTCGAACGCGATCTCGACGACGCCGACCCGATGCGGGCGCCGGTCCTGCGCGAGATCGGCGGCGAGCTCTGCGAGGCGATCCTCGACTACCGCACCCACGCGAAGATCCTCGACACCTACGGCGAGTCCATCCACGACCACCTCCACGACGACGGGCGGCTGCACTCCCAGTACCTGCAGGTGGTGGGCACCAACACCGGTCGCCTCGCCAGCCGCAACCCCAACGCCCAGAACCTCAGCCCGCGGATGCTCCCCCACGTCCGGCCCCCGGACGCCGAGCGGGTGTTCGTGCACGCCGACCTCAGCCAGGCCGAGCTGCGAGTCCTTGCCCAGATCGGCGACGATCGCGCGTTGCGGTCGGCGTTCGCCGCGGGCCAGGACCTCCACGTCGCCACCGCTGCTGCGATGTTCGGCGTCGACATGGAAGCCCTCCGTGTCGGCGAATCCGAGCGCTTCACCCGGCTGCGCCGGATCGCGAAGGCGCTCAACTTCGGCATCGCCTATGGGTCCGGCGCCAACGCGCTGGCGCGGACCCTCACCGCCGAGGGCACACCGACAACCGTCGACGAGGCCGCCGGACTGCTCGACCGCCACCGCCGCACCTATCCGGGCACGACGGCGTGGACCGATGCGCGTGTGGCCGAGATCCGGGCGTACTGCGACACCACGGGACGCATCGACTGGCCGCTCACCCTGCGCCTGGCCCGCGGGTTCGGCGCCGTAGCGGCGCTGCGGCGCGAGCTCCGCCCGTCACTCGGGCGTTGGCCCGATGCCACCGAGATCGCCGAGGCGCACCCCGACCGCTTCGGCGCCGACCCCGACGAGCTGTGTGCCGAGGTCGCATGGCTGCTCGGGTATCAGGCCCCGGTGGCGCTGCTCGGCGACGGCCGCCCGTTCACGATGGTCAGCCGCACGCCCGCGGGTCGCTGCCAGCACTTCGACGTGCACGTCGATCGGCTGTTCCTGGCGGCGATCAGCGAGGCGGTGCGTTCCTCGCAGCCGGCGATGATCGAGGTCCGCCGCGCCGTCGAGCGCGAGTTCGGTGTCGTGTTGCCCGGCGGGCCCGATGCCGCCGGCGCGGACATCGAGCGGGCGTTCGACGATCGGCCGCTGCGCCGTGCCTACATCGACCGGATGGTGACCGGCGCCGGGGAGACGGCGGCGTTCGCCATCCTCGACCGCGCCGCTCGGGGTCGGGTGAGCGCCCTGGTCAACGCCTGGCGCAACGCCCCGGTGCAGGGCGCGGTGGCCGACATCATGCTCGATGCCTTCGCCGACCTCGACCGGCGCCTGCGCTCCCACCCCGGCGCGGTGCCCGTCCAGACCGTCCACGACTCGGTGGTCGTCGAATGCGATGCCGTCGACGCGCCCGCGGTGGCCGCTGCGGTCCGGTCCGCGCTCGAAGAGGCCATGGCCCGCCACTGCCCCGACGTGGCCCCACGCGCCGATGTCGACGTCCGGACCACCCTGGCAGACGACGACGCCGTGATGGTCGAGGTGTTCCCCGCGGGCTGATCCGACGAGCAGGATCGTCAGCCGGTGGCGTCCCCGGCCGCGACGAGCGGTCCGCTGCCGGCGCTACCGGGGCGGCGGGCGATGCAGTCGATCTCGACGAGGGCGCCCACCGCGAGGGCGGTGACGCCGACGGTGGTACGCGCCGGGCGCCGGTCTGCTGGGAACCAACGCTGGTAGGTCTCGTTGAAGGCGGCGTAGTCCCGCTCGAACTCGGTGAGGTACGCCCGGCACTGCAGGACGTGGGAGAGGTCGAGGTCGAGCTCGCCGAGGACGAGTTCGAGGTTGGTGAGCACCCGGTCGGTCTGGGCCTCGATGCCCTCGGGCAGCGGGGCGTCGGGGGCCGCGGGATCGGTGGGCATCTGCCCGGTCAGCAGCACCCACCCGTCGGACTCGACCGCGTGCGAGAACGGCGCGACCGGGCGGGGCCCGGCAGCGAAGAGGTGGAACTCGGCCAAGGCGGGCACTCCGGGGTCTCGTGGGTCGGTCCGCCGAGGATAGGGCCATGGCCTCGTGCCCCGGCGACGGGCCGATCAGGCCGGTACGCGCCGGTCCGATCCCGGGGCCCCGACGAAGGTGGCGTCTGTGCGGAGGTGGTCGAACACCCCATCGGTGAGGGTCGGCCAGCCGAGTTCGTCGCGCAGCTTGGCCAGGTATCGGCGATAGGCCGTGATCTCGACATAGGCCGAGTGGCGGTCCGAACCGACGAAACGGATGCCGCCGCTGAGGTCGGGGCGATCGTCGGTCGCCAGCCGGTCGATGCGCCCCGAGGCGACGCCGCCGACGCGCCGGGCGCCGATGGTTCGCGCGATCAGGTCGGCCATCTCGTCGAAGAGCTTGTAGGCGCCGCCATTGGTCTCCATGAAGCCCAGCGCGTACAGCGTCGGGTCGTCCCTGCTGATCAGATTGAGGTAGAGGTCGGGCCGGTTGCCCTTCCAGGTGAAGTGGGACGGATCGACATAGGGGATGTCCCAGCGATAGCCGGTGGCGCACAGCACGAGATCGAACTCGTCGCTGGTGCCGTCGGTGAAGTGCACCGTGGTGCCGTCGAACCGGGCGACGTCGGGTCGAGCCCCGATGTCGCCGTGGGACAGGTGGTGCAGCAGCTGGGTGTTGAGGATGGGGTGGGACTCGAAGATCCGGTGGTCGGGCTTCTTCAGCCCGAGCCGGGTGAGGTCGCCGTTCATGACCCGCAGCATTGCTCCGAACACCCGCTGGGTGATCCACATCGGCATGTGGGGACCGGAGGCGGCGAAGTGGTCGGCGGGGATGCCGAACAGGTGCTTGGGGATGAAGTGGTAGCCGCGTCGCATGCTGATGGCGGCGTGGTCGGCGGAGCGGGCGGCGTCGCAGGCGATGTCGACGCCGGAGTTGCCGGCGCCGATGATCAGCACCCGCCTGCCGGCCATCTCGGCGGGGGAGCGATAGGTGGACGAGTGCCGGATCTCGCCGGTGAACGTGCCGGGATAGTCCGGCATCGACGGAGCCCAGGTGGTGCCTGTGGCGCACACGAGCTCGCGGTAGCGGCGCTGCCGGCCGTCGGCGGTGGTGACGAGCCAGCCGTCGTCGACGCGTTCGGTGGCGACGACGCCGTTGCCGAAACGGATGTGGGAGCGCAGCCCGTAGGTGTCGGCGAAGGCCTGGATGTAGGCCAGGATCTGGTGGTGCGACGGGTAGTCCGGATAGTCGTCGGGCATCCAGAAGTCGTGGTAGTGCGACTGCTTCTTGGACGAGATGAAGTGCGCCGAGTCGTAGACGGGCGATCCCGGATTCGCCTGATCCCAGATGCCGCCGACGTCGGTGTGGCGCTCGTGGACGTCGAAGTCGATGCCGGCGTGCAGCAGCGCCCTGGCCAGCGCCAGGCCCGACGGGCCGGCTCCGACGACGCAGACCCGGTCCGGTCGGTCGGTGTCGTTCTCCACTGCATCGCCCACTGGGGCCTCCTCCTCGTCGTCGTCGCTGGTCGCACCGTTGGCGACCCGGACCTCGAACATGAGGAGTCCTCATGTTCTGGTGCAGGGTAAGGTCTCGCTGCGATGGGGTCAAGACCAGCGAGGGCAGTTCGCCCCGACGGGGCTGAACCGATCGACGCGGCCGCGCCGATCGAGGTCGTACGCGCCCCGACCACGAGCATGCGGCGGGTCCCGCGTCAGCAGCGCTCGCGGGACCGGGTCGACGCCATCCTCGCCGCGGCCCACGGGCTCGTCGTCGAGGCGGGCAGCGATGCCATGCGGATGAGCGACGTCGCAGCCCGCGCCGGGGTCCCTATCGGGTCGGTGTACCAGTACTTCCCCGACAAGGCGGCCATCCTGCGCGAGCTCGCGGTGCGCTTCATGGTCCGGGTCCGTCAGGTGCTCGCAGCCGGCCTCGCCGATCTCGGCGGCCGCGACGAGGCGATCGACCGGGTCGACGACCTGCTGGCCGCCTATCACGCACTCTTCGTGTCCGAGCCCGACATCCGCGACCTGTGGGCGGCGACACAGTCCGACAAGGAGCTCCAGCAGCTCGATGTCGAGGACAGCAGGGCCAACGCCGGGGTGCTCTACGACGCACTGGTCCCGTTCGCCGCGGCGGCCGACCACGATCAGTTGCGCGACGTGGCGTTCCTGTTCACACACCTCGCCGGCACGGCGGCCCGCCTGGCGATCGCTGTCGGTCCCGCCGAGGGTGAGCGCCTGATGGCCGAGCTGCGAGGCGTGGTGCGCCTGCGTCTCGATCAGTTGCTCGCCGCCGACGGGACCGGCTGAGGTCGTAGCCCTCAGGCGAGCGCAGTGGTCACGGCGTCGGCGATGGTCGTGAGCGGCCGGCCGGCCAGTGACCTCAGCTCGGCGGAGTCGGCGTCGAGCTCGCCGCGGGCGATGCCGAGGTCGGCGTCGACGAGGAAGTCGGCCATCGGCTCGGGAACCCCGCCGCCCACCAGGGCGGCACGCAGCTCGGCCGACGGCAGCTCGACGTAGGGGATCTCTCGTCCGGTCGCCGCGGCCACCAGTGCGGCGTACTCGGCCAGCGAGAACGAGGCGCCGCCGAGCTCGAAGGTGCCGCCCCGGTGCGCCGGGTCGGCGAGCACTGCGGCGTCGGCGGCGGCGAGGTCGGCGCGGGTGGCCGCCGCGATGCGGCCCTCGCCGGCGGATCCGATCACGGCACCGTGCGCCAGCACGGGTGCCAGGTTCTCGGTGTAGTTCTCGATGTACCAGCCGTGCCGCAGTCGGGTGGTGGTGAGAGGTGCCTGCGCAAGCAGTTCCTCGGTGGCCTGGTGTTCGCCTGCGGCGAACAGCGTCGAGGTGTCGGCTCGCAGGATGGAGGTGTAGGCGAGGTGCTCGACGCCGGCGGCGACGGCTGCGTCGATGACGGCGCCGTGTTGGGCGACGCGGCGGCCGATCTCGCTGCTCGAGATCAGCAGCACCTGCTCGGCGCCTTCCAGAGCGGCTTCGATGGAGGCGGGCTCGTCGTAGTCGAGGTGGCGGACCTCGACGCCGCGCTCGGCGAGGTCCGCCAGCTTGTCGGTCGAGCGGGCGGCGGCGACGACCTGGTCGGATCCGGCGAGGGTGACGAGCTCGTCGACGACGAGTCGTCCGAGGTTGCCCGATGCTGCAGTGACGACGATCACGGTGGTGCTCCTGATTCGAGTGGGGGAGTGACACCGATGACCGTAGAAGCACTATCTGTCAGTTAGTCCCTACTTCTGGGTAAGCTACCGAGATGCCGCCGACGAAACCCTCTGCCGCTCGCTCGGAAACAGCACTGGACCCTGTGGACGTCGATGACCGCGCCGTCGAGCCCGGTGCCGACATCCGCCGTCAGCTCGAGGACCAGGCGCGGCGCGGCGATGTGTATGCGCCCGAGTGCCCGTCGCGGGCGCTGCTCGATCACGTGACGAGCCGTTGGGGCGTGCTGGTCCTCGTGCTGCTGCTGGGCCGACCGCTGCGCTTCAGCGAGCTGTCGTCCACCATCATGGGCGTCAGCGACAAGATGCTGTCCCAGACCCTCAAGCAGCTGGCCTCCGACGGTTTCGTGCGTCGCACGGTCGACGAGGGCCCGCCCGTGCGGGTGGCCTACGAGCTGAGCGATCCCGGCCGTGAGGTCGCTCGGATGCTGGCCGAGCTCGTCGAGTGGCTCGAGGGCAACGTCGGCGCGGTGCTCGCGGCTCGGTCGGCCGACGCGGCCTGATCGGCGGCCGAACCGGCGCGCTCGTCTCGTGTCCTCAAGCCGGACATGACCGGGAATCTTCGCGGTCCGCCCCGAGGTCGGGGACGACGCGCAGTGCCGGCATCGGTGTCTGCGGCGGCGCCGGGGCCGCCGAACCCCGGGACGCCGCGGCGAGATCCGGGCCGCGCAGGGCGACGACGCGGTCGTCGAGTCGGCCCTGCGGGGTCGCTGCGGGTACGGCCGCGTCGGGGTCGATGTCGGCCCACATCGAGGCGAATGGCTCGCGCAGTCCCGTGAGCTCGAACGAGCCCCCGTGGCGGTGGAAGTGCAGGGCGACCTTGGCCAGTGCCTCGAGGATGCGCAGGTCGACGAACGCGAGCTCGGAACCATCGATGCGCAGGTGGCGGGCGCCCTCGAGCCCCACTGCCGTGCAGGCATCGATGACGGCCCCGCGATCGAAGGCATCGACCTCGCCGACGAGCGCGAGCTCGGCGACGACGGCGGTGGGGCGTCGCTCGAGCAGGGCAGCCCCGCCGGGCAGGCGGCGCTCGGTGCCCACCGGCGGCTCCTCGCCGATCTCGACGAGGGTCGGTCGGGTCGGGGCCAAGAGGGAGGGATGGACCGGGCGACCCTGGTGGATCGGGGTCGGTTCGGTTCGGAAGGGTGCGGACATGGCTGCCTCGTGGTCAGGGACGGCGACCGGAACGGTCGCCGCAGGTGCTGTCGTCGGTTGTCGGTCGGGTCGTCGCCGTCTTGCATGTGACGACGCGACTCGGTGGTCTGTTCCCGACGGCGCCTCGCCGGAAACCCGGCCCCCACCCGCTGCGAACAGATGTTCGACCGTAGCGGTGGGACGGCCGACGCGCAAGGGGTATTCGGTGCGCGGCTGCGGCCTATGCCTCCGGTGATCGCGGTCCAGGGGCACGCGCCAACAGGTACAACACCGAGACGGCCGCCATCGCAGCGCCGACCCACATCGCCTGGCCCCAGCCGAACACGAATGCGTCACGGGCGGCGTCCACCAGTGATGCGCCGTCGGGGCCGAGCGAGCCCGCGACCGCCAGCGCCCCGCCGATGCCGTCGGTGACCGGCTCGGCGAGCTCGGGTGGCAGGCCCTCGGTGGCGGCGGTGACCTCGCTCCGGTAGCCGGCGTTGAGCACCGAGCCGATCAGTGCGATGCCGACGGCGCCGCCGACCTCTCGGACGGTGTCGTTCAGGGCCGAGGCGACGCCCTGCTTCTCTGCGGGCAACGCCTCGGTGATGGCTGTCGTCGACGGTGTCATCGCCAGGCCCATCCCGACGCCGATCACCACCAGGCCGGGAAGGACACCCAGGTAGCCGGCATCGACCGAGGTCATCAGGGCGAGCATCACGAGGCCCGTGGTGAACAGCGAGGTGCCGAGGAGTAGAACACGACGGCTGCCGATCCGCTGGGCCAGGATCGGAGAGACGGTCGACAGCGGCATCATCGCCGCGGCCATCGGGAGCAGGCCCGTGGCCGACCGCAGTGCCGACCAGCCGAGCACGGCCTGGAGGTACTGGACGATCACCAGGAACAGACCGAACATCACCGCGAACACCAACAGCAACGTCACCGAACCGGCGGCGAGCCCCCGGTCGGCGAACACCCGCACGTCGAGTAGCGGATGGTCGGCGCGGCGCTCGAGGACGAAGAACCCCACCAGTGCCAGGCTTCCGATGATCAGTGCGGCGAGGGTGATGGGGTCGGCCCAGCCGATCTCGGGTCCTTCGTGGATGCCCAGGACGAGGCCACCGATGGCGAGCGCCGACAGGATCGAGCCGACGGTGTCGAAGCGGCCCTCGTGTGCCTCTCGGGAGTCCGGCACCGTCCGGATCGCGACGATGCCGGCGACGACGGCAAGGCCGACGGGGAGGGCGAACACCCAGCGCCAATCGGTGGTGTCGACGATGGCCGACGAAACGAACAGTCCGATGATCCCGCCGGCACCGGCGAAGCCGGCCCAGACACCGATGGCCCGGCCCCGGCGATCGGCCGGGAAGCTCGACGTGATGACCGAGAGGGTGACAGGCATGATCATCGCGGCGCCGGCACCGGCCACGATTCGGGCCACGAGCACCGAGCTCGCGCCGCTCGACAGGCCGGCGACGGTGTTCGCGGCGGCGAACACGAAGAGGCCGGCGAGCAGGACGCGCCGTCGGCCCCAGCGGTCGCCGATGGCGCCGATGGGCAGCAGGAGTGCGGCGAGAGCGACCGTGTAGCCGTTGATGATCCACAGCACCGTGCTCTGGGAGGCGCCGAGGTCGAGCGCCATCTGCTGTTGGGCGACGTTCAGGCCCGACACCGAGGCGATGACGGCGACCAGCGCCGTGCACATGGCGAAGAGGATCGCCCGGAGGCGTCGGGGGTCGGCGAGCTCGGGAGCATGGTCGGGCGGTGCCGAGGTGGCTGCCGGGGGCGAGCTGAGGGTCACGGGGGCTCCTGTGGGCATGAGGCGAGGGGGAAACAATACGAAACCGTAGCGTAGCTACGAAACGGTAGCGTAGCGTTATCTTGCCGATCCACACGTGAAGTCGGTCACGTCGTGCCCAACGGGGCTCGAGGGGTGGCCGCTATCGTCGGAGTTCCATGGATGCGCGCGTTGCCCGCAGTCGAGCCGCCGTTCTGGCGGCGGCGACCGACCTGCTCGTCGAGGGTGGGCCCGGCGCGGTCACCGTCGATGCGGTGGTGGCGCGCTCCGGTGTGGCGAAGACCACCATCTACCGGCACTGGGATTCCCGCGACGACCTGCTCGTCGCCGTCATCGAATGCTCTGCGCCCGACCTGCCGCCACCGTCGGAGGATGCGTCGTTCGAGCAGGCCCTGCGCGATGTCGTGGCCTACGTCGTCGCCGACCTCTCCGACCCCCGATGGCAGCGGATGCTGCCCGCCCTGCTCATGCTCAAGCATCACGAGGCCGGCATCGCGGAGATCGCGGCCGGCGTGAATCGGCGCCAGACCGACGCGCTCGAGGTCGTGCTCGAGCGGGGGCGGCACGAAGGCGCCGTCGCCGACCACGTCACCTCCGACATCGCGGCCGCCCAACTGTTCGGCCCGCTGCTGTTCGCGCTGCTGACCGACATGGTGCCGCTCGACTCGCGCCTCGCCGACGCGGTCGTCGACGGCTTCCTCGCTGCCGCCCGACCTGGCTGACCCTTCTCGAAACGACGCGCGGCTGGCCCGCGGCGGCCGTGCACCGCT
Source organism: Acidimicrobiales bacterium (assembly GCA_046290435.1). GTDB lineage: Bacteria > Actinomycetota > Acidimicrobiia > Acidimicrobiales > UBA8592 > CAVQUE01. The sequence continues at coordinate 110,280 of JBKAGO010000037.1, read as the reverse complement.
CTGGTGTCGGAGGGGTCAGGCGAGCTCGCCGCCGCCCAGGGCCGCGTGGCGGCCGGCGCGGCGGCCGAAGAACGATCCGGGGCCGAGGCTCATGCCGCTGGCGTACTCGGCGCCGTTCTGGGGGAAGTGGGCGGCGCATGCGCCCACCGCGTACAGGCCCGGGACCGGTTGGCCCGAGGCGTCGAGGGCCCGCCCGTAGGTGTCGGCGTGGAGGCCGCCGAGGGAGATGTAGTGGTAGTCCGAGCTGGTGATCGAGATGTCGAACGCCACGAACGGCGGCTCGAGGGCCTTCAGCCAGTCCGGGTGCTTGCGGAACTGGCGGTCGATGCCGTCGGCGACATCGCGGTTGTACTCCGCCAGCGTCCCGGCCACCGATCCCGCGGGCATGTCGAGCTCCTGTTCCAGCTCCGCGATGGTCTCGAACCCGCCGACCATCGTGTGCGAGCCCTTGGTGGGGTACCCGAAGATCTCCTCGTCGAGGATGAGCCAGGCCCGGTGATCGGGCTGGCGTTCGACGAACCAGGCGAGGCGCCCGTGGTAGGAGTCCTCGGCCACGAACCGCCGGCCCAGGCTGTTGACGACGATGCCCTTGATGTTGTCCGCCGGCGGGTAGATCGACGCCGTGGCGATCACGCCGTCCATGCCCTGGGTGTCGACCCCGACCGATTCGCCCAGTAGCACGCCCGCTCCGTCGTTGGTCTCGATGCCCAGCGGGGTGCCGTACTTACCGATGACCGGGAGGTTGGCCGAGGTCATCTCGTCGTTGAGGTTGAAGCTGCCCGTCGCGAGGATCACGCCGCGGCGCCCCTCGACCCAGCGGTCCTCGCCGGCGTGACGCACCTTGGCGCCGACGACGCGTCCGGTCTCGTCGACCACGAAGCCCACGACGCGGGTGTCGTACATGGCGTCGATGCCCTCGGCGGCGAAGGTGGCCAGGAGCGCGTTCATGGCGTGGATGCCGCCGCGCTCGCCCGGATGCGCCCGTGTCTGATGGCCGCGCATCGCCGGCTTCGCGATGTCGCGGAACGGCCACACCTTCTCGTTGCCGGTGCTGAGCAGGCCTTCGCCGGTGTTGACCGCAACGGCCTTGCCGATGAACGCCTTGCGCTCGAACGGCACGCCCTGGGCCTCGAGCCAGTCGAAGTGTGCAGGGCTCTCGTCGCAGAACAGCCGCAACATGTCGTCGTCGGGTGTGGTGGTGGACGCCCGCATGAAGGCGTACATGTCGTCAGGGGAGTCCTCGACGGCGAGGTCCCGTTGCAGCGATGTACCGCCGCCCAGGTAGAAGATGCCCTCGGAGGTGGCGCTCGCGCCGCCGCCGGCGCTGGCACGTTCGATCACCAGCACGTCCGCGTCCGATCGATGGGCCTCGAGCGCGGCGCACACGCCGGCGACGCCGAGGCCCAGCACGAGCACGTCGGCCGAGCGGTCCCAGCCCGGAACGTGCCCCACGCCGATCGGTGGTTCGAGATCGTTCATTGGTTCCCCCTGCCCGGACCCACGGTCGGGCCCGACGACGCGGCCTGTCGCCGCAATGTACAACGCCCGTTGCACGTCATGCAACGGGTGTTGTACATCGCCGACGCCGACGCCGACGCCGGCGGCGGTGTTGTTGTTGCGTGCTCTCGTGTGCGCTGGGACTCGGCAGGGTCCGAGCCGAGCGGTTGCCATGGGCGCGGTACCGTGATCGGTCATGAGGATCGGTGAGCTCGCCGACGAGGTCGGACTGACGACCAAGACCATCCGCTACTACGAGTCGATCGGTCTCGTGCCCGAACCCGGCCGCACGCAGTCGGGTTATCGCGACTACGGCGTCGATGTCGTGGAGCGACTCCGGTTCGTCAAGCAGGCCCAGGCCAGTGGGCTCACCCTGGCCGAGATCCGGTCGATCCTCGAGATCAAGGACGCCGGCGGCCAGAGCTGCGCCCACACCCGCGAGCTGCTGCTGCGTCACCTCGACGCCATCGATGCCCAGATCGAGGCGATGCGGCGCCAACGGCACGAGCTCGCCGAGCTGGCGGACCGGGCGGCCGGGCTCGACCCGGAGACCTGCACCGACGCCCAGCGTTGCCAGGTCATCGTCGGTGGTGGATCCGGTGGTGGGTCCGGTGCTGGGTCCGGTGGTGTGACCGAAACCCCTTGACCTTCCAGTGCACTGGAATCTCTAGCATGGGAGATGTCGCAGCCGTGGCCCCCGTTCGCGGATGCGTCGGATCGAGGAGGTGCCCGTGTCCACAACCCACCCATCGGATCTCGTCATCGATGCCGCCGTCGAGGGCATGACCTGCGGGTCGTGTGCCGCGAGGGTCCAACGAGTCCTGTCCAAGCAGGAAGGCGTCCACAACGCCGAGGTCAACTACGCCACCGGGCGTGCCCACATCGAAGCCGAGCCCGGCGTCGACGTCGCCGAACTCGCGGCCGTCGTCGAGCGGGCCGGCTATGTCCTGCAGACCGAGGTGCCCACCGACGACACCGCCGCCGAGGCGCCCCTCACCCCCGCCGAACGCGCCGAACGGGCCGACCTGGCCGAGGCCGAACTCCAGCGGACCTGGCGCCGACGGACCCTGTTCGCGTTGCCCATCGCCGTCTTCATGGCGTCGACGATGCTGTACCACGACCTGGCCATGCACAACACGTGGCTGCGCTGGCTCCAGTTCGCCGCGGCGATCCCGGTGCAGTTCTACGTCGGCTGGCCGATCCTGGCCGGCGCTGCCCGCCAGACCCGCCACCGCAGCGCCAACATGGACACGCTCATCGCGCTCGGGACGCTGTCGGCGTTCACCTTCAGCGTCTACCAACTCCTCACCGACGGCATGGAGCTGTACTTCGAGGCCGCGGTCATCATCATGTTCTTCATCTGCCTCGGGCGGTACCTCGAGGCCAGTGCCAAGGGCCGGGCCGGCAAGGCCATCCGGGCCCTGGCGGAGTTGGGGGCGAAGGAGGCCCGCCTCGTCCGCGACGGGGTCGAGACCATGGTGCCCGTCGAGTCCGTCGTCGTCGGCGACGTCGTCAAGGTGCGTCCGGGCGAGAAGGTCCCCGTCGACGGCGAGGTCGTCGACGGCGCCAGCGCTGTCGACGAATCGATGCTCACCGGCGAGTCGCTGCCCGTCGACAAGGCCCAGGGCGACCGCGTCGCCGGCGCCACGGTCAACACCTCCGGCGTGCTCACCGTGCGTGCCACGAGGGTCGGCGCCGATACCGCCCTGGCCCGGATCGTCGACATCGTCGAGGCGGCCCAGACCGGCAAGTCCGCAGCCCAGCGCCTGGCCGACCGCATCTCGGCGGTGTTCGTGCCGGTCGTCATCGTCATCGCTCTGGCCACGTTCGTCGGCTGGGCCGTCATCGGAGGCGACGTCGGCGACGGCATCTACGCGGCGGTCGCCGTGCTCATCGTCGCCTGCCCCTGCGCGCTGGGCCTCGCGACGCCGGTGGCCATCATGGTCGGCACGGGGCGGGGCGCCCAGCTCGGCATCCTCATCAAATCGGTCGAGGTCCTCGAACGAGCCGGAAAGATCACCACGGTGGTCTTCGACAAGACCGGGACCCTCACCCGCGGCGCCATGGCCCTCACCGACGTCATCACCGCCGACGATGTCGACGAGCGCGAGCTGCTGACACGGGCAGGCGCCGTCGAGGCCGACAGCGAACACCCCATCGGTCAGGCCATCGCCGAGGCCGCCCGCGAGCGGGTGGGGTCGCTGCCGGCGGTCACCGGGTTCACCACGATCGTCGGCCACGGCATCCGTGCCGACGTCGACGACACCCGTGTCTGGGTCGGGCGACGAGAACTCGCCGCAGAGGCGGGCCTTGCGCTCCCCGACGAGCTCGACCGCCGGGCCGTCGAGCTCGAGCATCTCGGCCGAACCGCCGTCTTCGCCGGCTGGGACGGCGCCATCCGCGGCGTCCTCGCCGTGGCCGACACCCTCAAGGACGACGCCGCCGCCACCGTCGCCGCGCTGCACGGACTCGGCCTCACGGTGACGATGATCACCGGCGACAACGCTCGCACTGCCCAAGCCATCGCCGCCGAGGTCGGCATCGACCGGGTCATCGCCGAGGTCCTCCCCGAGGACAAGCTCCGCGAGATCGAACGGCTGCAGGGCCAGGGCGAGATCGTCGCGATGGTCGGCGACGGCGTCAACGACGCCCCGGCGCTGGTGCAGGCGGACCTCGGCGTCGCCATCGGCACGGGCACCGACGTGGCCATCGAGTCCAGCGACCTCACCCTCACGCGGGCCGATCTCGGCGGGGTCGTCGACGCAATCGCGTTGTCCCGGCGTACCTACCGCACGATCGCCCAGAACCTGTTCTGGGCATTCGCCTACAACACCGCGGCCATCCCTGTGGCCGCAGCCGGGTTCTTGAGCCCGATGCTGGCCGGTGCGGCCATGGCGTTCTCGTCGGTCAGCGTCGTGGCCAACAGCCTCCGGCTCCGCCGCTTCGCCTCCACCCGATCCGACGTGGGCTGAGGCGGCGCCCGCTGGGTGGCTTGCCGCGGTGCCGCTGAGCGGCTCAGGCCCTTGTGGCCTCGAGGCGACGGCGGTCAGTGCGAGTGATGCGGATCGTCGAGGAACAACGCATCGCCGATCTGCAACGTGCGGCCGCCGAAGGCCTTGCGCAGATGGGGTGCGGTCAGCGCTTCGGTGGGCGGAGCGAGGACGACGGGCGCGGTGTCGAGGATCAGGACCTCCGAGCACCGCCGTGCGTCTTCGAGGTCGTGTGTGGTCATCACCACGGTGTGTCCGGCCGCGACCTCCTCGTCGATGATGTCGAGGATGATCGAGCGCGAGACGAGATCGAGCCCGGTCACCGGCTCGTCCAGCAGCAGGATCTCGGCCTCTTGGGCGAGACCCTGGGCGAACAGCACCCGCTGGCGCTGCCCACCGGAGAGATCGTGGAACTGCCGGCCGGCGAGATCGGCCATGCCCACGCGCTCGAGCGCGTGGGCGACCGCGGCCCGGTCGGCGGCGCCGAACCGGCGTAGGAGACCGAGGGTGGGGTAGCGCGCCAGCGCGACGGTCTCGCGCACGGTGATGGGCAGGCTGCGGTCGACGTCGGTCGACTGTAGGACGAGTGCCACCGGGCCGTCGATGCGGATCGTGCCGTGGTCGCGGGGGACGACGCCGGCCAGGGCGTTGAGCAGCGTGGACTTGCCCGACCCGTTGGGCCCGATCACCGCCAGGGAGGTTCCCGCTTCGATGTCGAGATCGACGCCCGTGAGTGCGATCTCGCGCCCGTAGCGGACCTCGAGATGCTCGACTCGGATCACAGACGTCACCGGCGCAAGGCTACGAGACTGACCGGCGATGCGGTCCGGTGCACGGGTGGTTGGGGTCATCCCCGGTCGCTTTCGATAGTGATTCTCGTTCGGGTTGCCGTAGGGAGTCTTCCGGCCCTAGCGTGCAGATGCAAATGGTTCTCAATCCGAGGATGATCATGCGTTCAACCAGCCGACTTCTCCTGGCGATCCTGGCGACCCTGGCCCTCGTGCTGGCTGCCTGCGGCGACGACGACACCGAGACGACCGCCACCCAATCCGACGACGCCGCTGCCGAGTCGGATTCGGAGTCCGAGGCTGCTGCCGAGTCGGAGACCGGCGACGAGGCCGATGCCGATGCCGATGCCGATGCTGCCGAAGAAGAGCCCGTCGCCGAGACCTCCGACGAACTCCCGACGGTGGTCGTCACGACCAACATCTTGGGCGACGTGGTCGCCGAGCTCGGAGGCGGCGAGTTCGAGACCATCGTGATCATGCCGGTGGGGGCAGATCCACACGACTTCCAGGCATCGGCGCAGCAGGTCGACCAGATGCAGAGCGCGGATGCGTTGATCGTCAACGGCGGTGCGTTCGAAGAAGGCCTGCTCGACGTCATCGATGCCGCCATCGACGACGGCGTTCCCACCCATGAGGCCATCGGTCCGGTGTCGACCATCGAGTTCGGCGAGGGCGGGCACAGCCACGATCACGGCGACGATGAGCACGGCGATGACGAGCATGATCATGGCGACGAGCACGGCGACGAGCACGGCGACGAGCACGGCGACGACGAGCACGGCGATGACGAGCATGGCGATGACGAGCATGATCACGGCGGCGATGAGCACGGCGATGAGCACGGCGATGAGCACGGCGATGAGCACGGCGATGACGAGCATGATCATGGCGACGAGCACGGCGATGACGAGCATGATCATGGCGACGAGCACGGCGACGATGAGCACAGCGACGATGAGCACGGCGACGACGAGCACGACCATGCACACGAGGGCGACGATCCCCACTTCTTCACCGACCCGGCTCGCATGGCCCTCGCCGTCGAGGGCATCGTCGACTTCCTGATCGACACGATCGACGGCGTCGACGCCGAGGCACTCGAGGCCAACGCCACGGCCTACGTCGCAGAGCTGGAGGCGCTCGACGCCGAGGTCGAGGAGATCCTCGCCGGTGTGCCCGAAGAGCAGCGACTGCTGGTGACCAACCACGACGCCTTCGGCTACTTCGCCGACCGCTACGACTTCGAGGTCCTCGGGACCATCATCCCCGGCGGCAGCACGTTGGCCAGCGCCAGCGCCCGAGATCTGGCCGAGTTGGCAGCGACCATCGGTGAGCTCGGCGTGCCCGCCGTCTTCGCCGAGACGACCACCTCGAGCCAGCTCGCCGAAACGCTTGCATCGGAGGTCGGCGACGTCGAGGTCGTGGAGCTCTTCTCGGGGTCGCTCGGCGCGCCGGACTCCGACGGGGGCACCTACGTCGAGATGGTGCGGACCAACGCGGAGCGCATCGCCGCCGCCCTGGGCAGCTGACGGCTCCGACGACAACCTGCTAGACCGGCACCGATGGATCTGATCCTCGACGCCTTCGAGCCGGCCTTCATGCAACGGGCGCTGATCGGCAGCCTCATCGCGGTCGTCGCCACCTCGCTCGTCGGCACATGGGTCGTTCTGCGGGGCCTCGCGTTCCTCGGTGATGCGCTGGCCCACGGCGTCATCCCCGGCATCGCGCTGGCCGTGCTCTGGGGCTTCAGCCCGGTGGTCGGGGCATTCGTCGCAGCGATCATCATGAGCGGCCTTGTCAGCGTGGTGTCGGCGCGCACCGTGGTGCGCGAGGACACCGCCATCGGGTTGCTGTTCGTGGGGATGCTCTCGCTCGGGGTCGTCATCGTCTCGCGCTCGCAGTCCTTCACCACCGAGGTCACCGCGCTGTTGTTCGGCGACGTCCTCGGTGTCACCGCCGGCGACATCCGATCGCAGCTCGTGGCGACAGCGGTGGTGCTCGTCAGCACGGTGGTGCTCTACCGGCCGTTCCTCGCGCTCACCTTCAACCGAGCGAAGGCCCAGACGCTCGGCATGCGCCCGAAGCTCGCCCAGACCGCGCTGCTCGCGCTGCTCGCGCTCAGCATCGTCGCCAGCTTCCAGGCCATCGGCACGTTGTTGGTGTTCGGTCTCCTCGTCGGTCCGCCCGCCACTGCGTCGCTGCTCGTCCACCGCGTACCGGCGATCATGGTCACCTCGATGGCGCTCGGCTCGCTCTCGGTGTTCGCCGGCCTCCTGATCAGCTTCCACCACGGCACTGCAGGGGGAGCGACCATCGCCGGCCTCAGCGTGTTGCAGTTCTTCGTGGTGCTCGCTGCCCGAGAGGCGCTCGTGGCCATCCGGCGGTCGCCGGATCCGCTGCCGGCCTGATCCGTCGGCCTCCACCGCCGTCGCAGCGCCGACCCCTTCGGCCGCGTGCGCGGTCGTGCTGCTCGTCGCGGTCTTGTTCGTCCTCCTCCCACGCTGAACCCTCGCGTTTTCGGACCGCGCCGCCCGGGTAGGCGACCGGTGGCGGCCGCCCGGCGTGGCCGCTGCCGAATCGACCCGAGGAGAAGCCCATGCTGTTGCGCTCCAGCCGCCACCACCGAGGTAGTCCGCAGAATCCCTCCGTCGGCAGTTCGACGCCGCGTCGCCGCCGGCGGCGATCCCCGTCCTGGATCGTTGCGGGCGCCGTGACCGCCGGGGCCACCTTCGCAGCAATGGTCGCGCCGGCCGCAGCGCAGCTCGAGGTCGCCGACAACGTGGCCTTCGACAACGCCGACCTCGGCGCAGGCACCATCCAACCCGACGACAACCTCGCTGCTGCGATCGACCACGGCGACTTCGACGCCGATGGCTACGGCGACATCGTGGTGGGTATCCCGGGGGACGGCACTGTTGGCGGCAGCATCCGCAGCATCCCGGGCTCGCCCGATGGTCCCGTTCCCGCAGCGTCGACGTTCGTCAGCCAGAACACCTTGTTCGGCGACGCAGCGGGAGAGGGCGAGCAGGGCGACCGGTTCGGGCACGCCGTGGCGGTCGGCGACTTCAATGCCGACGGCTTCGACGACGTCGCCGTGGGCGTCCCCTATGAGGATCACTCCGGGAACACCGATGCCGGAGCCGTCAACATCGTGTACGGATCGGCGGCCGGCCTCACCGACCTGGGGTTCGCCTCGATCACCGAGGCGGACCTGCGCGGCGCCCCCAACGACGGTGACCTGTTCGGTTGGGCGCTCGCCGTCGGTGATTTCGATGCCGACGGCTATGACGACCTCGCCGTGGGTAAGCCCGGCGAGGACATCCTCCGCCGCAACGCCACCGACGCCGGTGCCGTGGACGTGCTCTACGGTTCGCCCACCGGCATCACGAGTCAACGGGCTCGCATCCTCAACCAGTTCGGACGCATCGCCGGGATTCCCCAGGACGGCGACCGCTACGGATACGCGCTCGCGGCCGGTGATTTCGACGGTGACGGCGACGACGACCTCGCGGTCGGGATCCCCTTCGAGGACATCCGCGGTCGCGCTGACGCGGGCAAGGTCAACATCATCGGTGGCAGCCCTGACGGAATTGCCGTGGCGGGGAACTTCTTCGTCAGCCAACGCGGCGCCGTGCCCGGTATCCCCGAGCCCGGCGACTGGTTCGGGCGGTCGCTCGTCGCCGCCGATCTCGACGGTGACGGCATCGTCGACCTGGCGGCCGGGGTCCCCGGAGAGGGCCTACGAGGTGAGGCCGGCACGGGAGCGGTGAACGTGACCTACGGCAGTACCCGAAGCCTGGCCGGTGGCGAGAGTCAGTTGTTCAGCCAGGCAGGCCCTGTTCCCGGCCTGTTGGAGGCCGGCGATCAGTTCGGTTGGGCCGTCGCCGCGGGCGACACCGATCTCGACGGTGTCGACAACCTGGTCGTCGGGATTCCCGGCGAGGGGCTCGGTGCACGGAACGAGGCCGGCGGAGCGATCGTCTTCGGGAGCGATTCCAGCGGTGTGGTGATCGCCGGCGCCGAGTACTACAACCAGCGACGCCCGGTCTTCGGTCTGCCCCAGACGGGTGACCGTTTCGGCGAAGCCCTGGCAGTCGGCGACACCAACGGCGACGACGGCCCCGAGTTGATCGTCGGCGTTCCCTTCGAGGACAAGGGCGGCGTGGTCGACGCCGGCCAGGTCCACGTGATCTTCAACAGCCGCTGACGTTCGAGCGCTGTGCGGGCAGGGCGAGAGCCCTGTCCGCACGACGAACAGTGGGCAGGCAGCGCGTCGGTCTGCCCGTTGTTCGTCCTGAAGCGCAGTTCTCCGTCAGCGCATGCTGCGTCGGACGACCCTATCGTTGCGTGATCTGACGAGTACGTCGGCGCGGTCGCTCACGAGACGGTCACGTTGGGGCCCGCCGATGAGGCGATCGGGCCCTGCTCCGCCGACGAGGCGGTCGCGGCCCCTGTCGCCGAAGAGCTCGTCGGCCCCACCGTGTCCGAACAGGACGTCGTTGCCGCCACGACCACAGATCAGGTCGTCGCCGCCGAAGCCTCGGATGATGTCGCGTCGGCCGCTGCCCACGATGACGTCGGAGCCGGCCGTGCCGCGGATGATGCCACTGCCGACGATCGTGGCGAGCGTGCCTCGGCAGTAGATCGGCGCCCGGTCGTGGGCCCAGGTCGCGCACGCGGGCGCAGCGCTGAGGTTCGGGTCGTAGCCGATCCCGGCGGGTGGCGTGACCTGGGTGACACAGAACGAGAAGACCTCGTTGCGCAGTGTGTCGGCCACCGTCGGGCTGCGGACCGCATAGGTGCCGTCGGAGCCCGTGGTCCCGTCGACGGTTCCGAGGATGCGGGTCGTCCCGTCGCGGCCGGTCAGCGAGAAGACGCCGCTCACCGAGACGCCGTCGACGGCGAGGGCGTTCTCGTCCGCGACCCGCACGGTCGCCAGCGCCGTTGCGCCGGCTCTCGCCGTCGATCCGCCCATCGTCACCTCGGTTATGTCGACCGATGGTTCGGGTTCCGATCGCGTCTCGGGCTCGGACTCGGCTTCCGGCTCCGCTCCGCTGTCGACGGTGATGGTCTCCGTGGCGGTCGCAGTCAGGCCGTCGTCGTCGGTGACGGTCAGCGTTGCGGTGAACACCCCGGGACTCGTGTACGTGTGGGTCACGAGGGGCCCTGCGGCGCCGTTGCCGTCACCGAGGTCCCAGGAATAGGCGACGATCGTGCCGTCGCTGTCGGTCGACGACGATCCGTCGAGGATCACCGTCAGCGGCGCAGTTCCCGATGTCGCAGCGACATCGACGACCGCGGCCGGCGGCAGCGGGGTGGCCGATCCGTCGTTCGGGATCTCACCGGTGATCGCGTACCGCCCCAGGCTGCCGTAGTCGGTGTAGCCGAGGCCGAGGGGGTCACCAGTGCCGGTCCCGTCGACCATCAAGAAGTAGGTGCCGGCGGCCAGGTCGACCGAGATCGAGGCGCCGAGCCCGGACGCGACGTCGGAGTTCACCAGTGCCGATGGCGGATCTGCCGTCGCGACCACGGTTCCGGTGTTGTCGAGCAGTTCGAGCGCGATGTCGAGGTTGGGCGACACCGCCGCAGGACTCGCGGTGAGCGACACCGTGCCGCCGGTGGTGCTGAACGCGAAGATGTCGACGTCGGCGGGCGTCGAGACGACACCTGCGATGTCGACCGGTCCGGCCGGGAGCGCGGTGGCGGTGCCGGTGGTGTTCCCGTGGTCGTCTGCGAGAAGCGGGAGACCATTCGCCTGCATCACTGCGTAGTCGTCCTGGGCGTTGTTCGCGCCGGCGTACTCGCCCCGTGACCACTGGGTGATGGGCTGGTGGTAGCCGACGCCCATGATCGGCGCCCATGCCTCGTGTCCGTTGTAGTACGCACTCGAGCTGGTCCCGTCATGGGCCAGGCCGAGGTTGTGGCCCGCTTCGTGCGACGCGGCCTCGGCGATGCCCTTGGACCCCGAGCCGACTCCTCGCTGGAACACCCAGGCCGGTTGGTAGTAGGAGTGCGTCGAAGTGAAGTCGAACACCCCGACGTAGGCAACGCCGCCGCAGCCGCAATCCGAGAAGAAGGTCATCGTGTTCGAGATGAGCACGCGGGTGCCGAACTGCTGATCGCCCGGCCCCGTGCGCTCGATTGCGGCCAGGCCCGGATCCTTGGTCGTGACGTTCACGTCGAACGGTGCGAAGTCCTCGGCCACCCGACGCCAGACGTTCTGCACGACGGCCCGCTCGGCGTCGCTGAAGGTGCCCGGCGATCCGTCGGTGTCGTAGGGGTCGGCATAGAAGGCTGCGCCGTCTTCGGTGAAGTTCTCGTTCCACCCGGTGCCGCTGATGGTCTCGCCGTCGAAGTCGAGGTAGATCACCCGCGCGGAGCCGGGACGGCTCTCGAGTTCGAAGGCCATGGAGTGCGGGTAGGTTGCCGCCAGGACGGGGTCGTCGGCACTCGGGGACTGGGCGATGGCGCCCTCGGCGTAGGCGGGGTCGTCGAGCTCGGGGCCGTCTCCCGGAGGCGGGGGGGGGGCGGCTCGACGATGAAGATGCGACCGTCCTTGTCCGCCCAGGAGGTCGGGTCGTCGAGCACCTCACCCAACTGGTCGAAGCCGATGTCGGCGTTTCGCTGCACGATCGAGACGGTCGTGGGAATGTCGGTCATCGCCGCGTCGACCGGAAGCGGCTCATCGAGCAGATCCGGGAGTTCAGGGGTGAGGTCCTCCCGGCCCGTCGGCTGGCCGACCGCTGCCTCGTCGAGGCTCCCGAGAACGAACAGTGTCATGCCGACCGCAGCGACGAGGCCCCACGCAGGGTGGCGACCGAGCCGGCGACTGCTCGTTGTTCGGCCCAACCTTCTCTCCGATACGTCCGGGGGACGGTGTTCTCATCGGATGGGTTCCGGGCTGTGTGCAGCGAACCGGGTCGAACAGCTGCCGCCGTTGGGATGTTCGACCCAGATCGGGAGCCGACCCATGGGTCGATCGACCCGGTCGGCCTCAGGCAGGCGGCGGTGCGTCGGGATCTTCGGGGGCGGCCTCGTCGTCGGACGGGTAGCGGCGGATGATGGCCGTGGCGTCGCAACGGTTGTCGCCCGCCTCCTGCGCACGCCGGAGGAACGACGTGGTCAGCTCCGTGAGTGGCACGTCGGCGTGCAGGGCGCGAGCCTCGTCGGCCACGAGACCGAGGTCCTTGGCCATCCAGTCGACGGCGAAACCGAAGTCGAACTCGTCGGCCAGCATCGTCTCGCCACGGTTGTTCAGGTACCACGACGCCGCAGCCCCCTGGGTGACCGCGGCGAGCACCTTGGTCATGTCGAGCCCGGCGCGGCGCCCGAACGCCAGGGCCTCCGCTGCGCCCTGGATCGCCCCGGCGCACAGGATCTGGTTGACCATCTTGGTGCGCTGGCCCGAACCGGCCGGCCCCACCAGGGTCATCGACTTGGCGTAGGCGTCCATGACCGGGGCGGCGACGTCGAAGTGCTCCGGGGCGCCGCCACACATGATGCTCAGTGCCCCGTTCTGGGCGCCGACCTGGCCGCCGGAGATCGGCGCGTCGACGAACCCGATGCCCCTGGCGCCGCAGGTCTCGGCGAGCTCCTCGGCCAGTGCGGCCGACGCGGTCGTGTGGTCGATCACGACCGCACCGGCCTCGAGCGCGCCGAGCGCACCGTCGGGACCGAGCAGCACCTGGCGGACGTCGTCGTCGGCACCGACGCACACGAACACGACCTCGGCGCCGGCCGCCGCAGCCGCCGGTGTCGCCGCGGCGCGACCATCGTGTTCGGCCACCCACCGCTCGGCGGTCGCCGCGGTTCGGTTGAAGACGGTCACGTCGTGTCCCGCCGCGACGAGGTGCCCCGCCATGGGGTAGCCCATCGTGCCGAGTCCGAGAAATGCGCATCGAGCCATGCCGCAGTGTCGCGCACCGGGCCGCGGCCCGAGCGTCCCGTGCCTTAGTGTGGCCACCCGCCGACCGGAGGTCTCTGCACATGCCGACGCCGCCCACACCCGAACAACTGTGTGCCATCGAGGCCTGCCGCGACGCGGCCCGGCGGTACTGCCACGGCGTCGACCGCCTCGACGGCGACGTCATGCGCTCGGCGTACTGGCCCGACGCCACCGACGACCACGGCACCTTCGTCGGCAACGCCCACGAGTTCGTCGACCACTGCATGGAATCGCACAAGCGCTGGACGTTCACCATGCACGTCATCACCAACCACCTCGTCGAGCTCGACGACGACGGCGTCCACGCCCGCGGCGAGATCTACAACATCAGCTACCTGCAGCGACCCACCGGCGAACTCGACGTCTGGTTCGGCCGCTACCTCGACACCTACGAACGACGCGGCGACGAGTGGCGCATCAGCGCACGCATCTGTGTCCACGAGGGCGACCGCACCGAACCCGCGGGCGAGCGCATGGGCATCGCCGCCGACCTGTTCCGCCAGGGCGACGTCGACCGCCCCGCAGTCGGCCGCCCCATCGGCACCTGACCCGAAGGAACCCCATGGCCTACGACCATCTCTTCCAACCCATCGACCTGGGTCCGCTGCGGGTGAAGAACCGCATCGTGCGCTCGGCGCACGGCACGGCGCTCGGCGGCGGCCACCTCATCGCCTACCACGAGGCCCGCGCCGCCGGTGGGGTGGGGCTCAGCACGCTCGAGGCCACCGGTGTGCACGCCGACGCTCCCAGCCTGCTGCCACTCTACAGCGACGACATCGTGCCGTTCTACCGCGAGCTCAGCGACCGCATGCACCGTCACGGCATGGCGATCCTGGCGCAGATCTACCATCCCGGTTCGGCTACCAAGCCGAAGAAGTCGGCGTTCCAGATCTCGGCGTCGGCCATCCCGAACCCCATGGTCGGCGGCATCCCGATGGCGATGACCCGCAGCCGGATCGCCGAGATGGTCGACGCTTTCGCCGCTGCGGCCCGGCGCTGCAAGGCGGGCGGGCTCGACGGCGTGGACCTGCACGCCTCCAGCGGCTATCTGATCGAGCAGTTCCTGTCGCCGGCCACCAACGTGCGCGACGACGAGTACGGCGGGTCACTCGAGAACCGCATGCGGTTCCTGATGGAGATCCTCGAGGCCATCCGTGCCGAGGTCGGCGACGAGTTCTGTGTCGGCATCCGCCTCCCCAACGAGGAGTACATCCCCGGCGGGCTCACACCGGGCGACAACGCCGAGATCGCGCGCATCGTCGAGCCGCTGGTCGACTACGTGTCGTTGCACATGGGCTCGTACTGGCGGTTCCACAAACTGCTGTCGCCGATGGACGATCCACTGGGCCACGAGATGCCCGCCAACGAGGCCATCACCCGGGTGGTCACCAAGCCCACCATCGTGGTGGGGCGGATCATGACCCTCGATCACGCCGAGCACATCGTCGCCTCCGGTGCGGCGGATCTGGTGTCGATGGTGCGGGCGCTCATCGCCGATCCCGAGCTCGTGAACAAGGCGCAGCGAGGCGACGAGGCGTTCATCCGCCCCTGCATCGGCTCCAACATCGGTTGTGTCGGCCAGCTGATGACCACGGGTCGCCTCGGTTGTGTCGTCAACGTCGCCGCGGCCCAGGAGCAGAAGGTGTCGTTCGAGCCCGAGGGCCCGGCGCCGGTGGCCAAGCGGGTGCTGGTGGTCGGTGGCGGTCCGGCCGGTCTCGAAGCCGCCCGGACCGCGGCCCTGCGTGGTCACGAGGTGCACCTGCACGAGGCCACCCGCCATCTGGGTGGCCAGGTCGCCATCGCGGCCACGGCGCCGCACCGCTCCGACATCGGCGCCATCACCGAGTGGCTCGCCGGCGAGATCGAACGCCTGGGCGTCACCATCACGCTCAACTCGATGGTCGATCCCGACGTCGTCGCCGAGATCGCCCCCGACGAGGTCGTCGTCGCAACCGGCAGCGCGCCGCGCCGCGACGGGTTCCAGCTGGCGACCCCGATCGCTCCCATCGCCGGTCACGACCTCGGCCACGTCTACACCAGCTGGGACGTCTTCGGTTTCGGCGGACGGGCGCAGATCGTCGGACCGGCAGTGGTGTTCGACGACACCGGCACGTTCGAGGCCATCTCGGTCGCCGACGCCCTGCTGCAGGCCGGCGTTTCGGTCACGATGATCGGCCGCCACGACGGCATCGGCGCCACGCTGCCGTATCCGCCGGCCACCGTCGAAGCGGCCCGTGAGCGGTTGTGGTCGGGCGATTTCGACTTCATCGGCGGCCACTACCTGCAGGGCATCACCCCCGACGAGGTCATCATCGGCGTGCCGTTCACCGAGCGGGTGCGCAGCGTGCCCGCGGCCACCGTGGTGCTGGTGGGCTACAACCACCCCAACCGTGAGCTGCCCGAGTACCTCGAGGACATGGACGGCCCGTGGACGACGCACCTCGTCGGTGACGTCACCGGCACCAACGGCATCCTGCCCGCCATCCACCAGGCGGCGGCAGTCGCCCGGGCGATCTGACGACGCGAGCCGTGGCCGGGCGGACAGCTACCGTCAACGGCGGAGGTGCTGCCATGTTCCATGCCATCGACCATGTCGTCTTCGTGGTGTCCGATCCGGCGGCGACTGCTGCCTGGTACCGGGACCTCTTCGGGCTCGAGACCGAACAACTCGCCGAGCTCGCCGCCGGCACCCGCCCGTTCGCCTCGGTGCGGGTGAACGACGGGTTCATCATCGATCTGTTGCCGGGCACGCCGGACGCGGACGCGGGCCGCTCCGGCGGCGTGGATCACGTCGCCTTCGTGGTCGATGCCGCGGCCTTCGACCGGTTCATGGCCGAGCACGGTGACCTGTTCGAGCGCGAGCCGACGATGATCTCGGGCGCCCGGGGGCGCGGTCTCGGGGGGTACCTGCGCGATCCCGACGGTCACCGGATCGAGCTGCGGACCTACCCCGCCGAGTGATCTGCAGGCATGGGCGCGTCGGTACGGGCTGGTGTGACGAAGCTGGGAGAACGGCCCTGATCCGGTGGGCCCGGACCACGGGGCCAACGGCACTGTCGCTTGCGGAGCAGTGCGGCGATACTGCCCGAGGCGGTTCTCCAACAGTACATGATCGCCGTGGAGGTGGACAGCGATGGGCCTGGAAGTGCGTGTCGATTCGACAGCACTCGACGTGAACGTGACCGGAGCCGACCGGTTCTGGGGTCTGCGCAGCCGCCTCGAGCTACCGACGGGACGGATCGTGTCGGCGAAGGTACGGCCGACATCGGAAGCCAAGGCCGATCTCTGGATGCGAGCGGCCGGGCTGGGGTTCCCCCGTATGGCTGCGGTCGGCTACTTCCACGGCCGCACGGCGAAGCGTCAGTGGTGGCGGGTGTACCGGGCCGACCGGGTGGTGGTGATCGATCTCGACGAGGCCAGCCGGTTCGACCGCATCGTGTTGCAGATCGATCCGCCTGACGACCCCGATCTCGTCGTGGCCGCGATCGACGATGCCCGAGCCGCCCTGGCCGACAGGGGGCGATCATGACGGTGCATGTCGAGGACCGGGGGCCGGTGCGGATCGTCACCATCGACCGGCCCGCCGCCCGCAATGCGGTCGACGGGCCCACCGCCGAGGCGCTGTACGAGGCCTTCGTCGCGTTCGACGCAGACGATGTGCTCTCGGTTGCCGTGCTGACCGGCGCCGATGGCACGTTCTGTGCCGGGGCCGATCTCAAGGCGGTTGCGACCGAGCGGGGCAACAAGATCACCGGGCTCGGACCCGACGAGATCGTCGGTTCGATCGGGCCGATGGGACCCACCCGGCTGCTGCTCGACAAGCCGGTCATCGCCGCAGTCGAGGGCTACGCCGTGGCCGGCGGCCTGGAGCTGGCGGTGTGGTGCGACCTGCGGGTCATGGCCGCCGACGCCGCCTTCGGGGTGTTCTGCCGCCGCTGGGGCGTACCGCTCGTCGACGGTGGCACCATCCGGCTGACCCGCTTGATCGGGCATTCGCGGGCGCTCGACCTGATCCTCACCGGGCGCGAGGTCGGTGCAGAGGAGTCCGAGCGCATCGGGCTGGCCAACCGGGTGGTGGCGCCCGGCGCAGCGCTCGACGAGGCAATCGTGCTGGCCGAGCAGCTGGCTGCGTTGCCGCAGGTGTGCCTACGCGCCGACCGGCGGTCGTCGTATGAGCAGTGGTCGATGGATCTCGGCGAAGCGCTCGCCAACGAGGCGATGCTGGGTCGGGCCGTGGTCCGCTCGGGCGAGACCACCGCAGGTGCTCGACGCTTCGCCGCCGGAGCCGGCCGCCACGGCGCACCCGCGCGGGACTGAACGGCCCGCCGCATGGCCCGATGCCCGACGTCTGGCTTCGCACATGGCTCACATGGTGAAGCGGAGGGAGCGGGCGGCTCGGTCGCCGATCTCGGTGTCGCCGGACCAGGTGATGCGGCCGTCGTCGATGGGTCCCTGGGGGTCGATGCGCCCGCAGGCCAGCAGGGCGAAGGTGGTGGAGTCGGCGGTGAGGGTGACCGTCGGGTCGTCGAGTTCGTCGATCACGGCGGCACGGCCGTCGACGGCGACGTGCATCGTGCGCGTGACCGGACCGGTCAACTCGAAGGTGATGGCCTGGCCGTCGCCGAGGCCGATCTTCTTTCCGACGATGTAGCCCAGCGATCCGGCGATCTCGTCGATGGCCATCTCGGCCGCGGGCCCACCCTCGTGACCGGGCCTGCCCAGCGGCACGCGCACGTCCTGTTCGTGCACCCAGCAGTCGAACACCCGCACCGCCATGAAGCGACCGTAGGTTGCGGGGCCGACCGGGGTGACCGACGGGTGGGCCAGGTCCTCGGCCGACATGGCGGCCAACTCCTCGCGCCGGACCGCGGTGATGTCGGCCCATCGCGCCAGCAGCGCGGGCGGGTCGAGCGTCTCGAGTTCCTCGGCGGCGGCGAGGGCCTCACCGAAGGGCAGGTTCTCGCCGAACGACCGGGCACCCTTGCCGGCGAGCATCGCCTCGATCGAGGCCAGATGGACCAGCGTCTGGCGCACCGTCCAGTCCGGACACAGCGACGGTGTGTCCCACTCGGCGCCGTCGAGCGAGGCGAAGAGCCCGTCGAGGGAATCCCAGCAGACGAAGAGGTTCGTGACAGCGGGGTCTGTGCCGGTGCCGGTGGCTGTGGGGTGGGTGTCGGTCATGGGGTGCCTTTCCGTCGTTCGCTGATGGTGTCGGCCGTGCCCGCGATCTCGAAGCCGTCGGCGCCGAAACCGATCTCGACGCCGCGGTCGATGCTGACCCAGTCGCGGGCTTCGAGGTAGGGCCGGAACGTCTCGGTTATCGCGTGCTCGTCGGCGCGGGTCTTGGGGCGCTGGAGCTCGTAGAGGTGCGGGAACTCCGCCCAGGCCGCCACCGCCGACCACAGCCGCAGCGCCGCGTCGCCGTCGGGCGGGTCGATCAGGACGGGACCGAACAGGCACTGGTCGCCGAAGAACAACGTGGGCACACCGAACCCACCGGCGGCGACGACCCGGTCGTGTTCGGCGCGCACCTCGTCGTGGGTGGTCTCGTCGGCGATGGCCTCGTCGACGAGATCGGGCGACAGGCCGAGCTCGGCCAACAGGTGGCGGGCGACGGCGGGTTCGTGGGGCTTGTGGCCCTCCTCGTGGAGCGCCCGGCCGGCCCGTTCGTACCAGCGGTCGAGGTCGTCCATGCTGGTGCGCCGGAGCAGGGCGCCGATGCGCATCATCGACCAGCCGTAGGACCAGGGCCGCTCCCACGGGTGCTTCTTGCCCTCGACGCGGTTGATCTCCTCCAGTGAGAAGAACCGCCACGCGATGTCGATGCCGTTCTGGCGGCGCACGTTCCGGATCCAGCGTGAGGTCTGGTAGGCGTACGGGCACATGACGTCGAAGTGGAAATCGACGCGGGTGGTGTCGGGAGGCGGCGACATGGGTAGCAGCATCCCGCCGACGCGCCACCGGCGCAAGCGCCACCACTGGTGCGGCCTCGACGGGCGCAGTCCTCGACAGGCGCACCATGCGTCTGTTGTGGGCGCTCGCAGGGTGGGCCCGATCCGTGCGTTCCACACGAGCGGGCCCTTCGCCTCTGCCACGATGGGTGGCGTCGGTCGATGCTCGCCACGAGCGTGCCCGAATGCATGCATCAGGAGAAGACACGACATGAGCGATCCCGTCAACCCCGAGCGGCCGTTCGACGCGAATCCGCCGATGGACGCCACGCAGCGGCTGCCCCAGTACACACCGCAGGAGCCGCCCGGTCCTGGTGGACCCGACCAGCCCGGCGGACCCGGTGGTCCGCCGCCCGGTGGTGGCGGCCCCGGTGACGGCGAGGACGATGGGAGCTTCTGGGACTCGGTGCCGTCGTGGGCGGCGGCCATCGCCGGTGGTGTCGTGGTGCTGATCGTCGTGCTGGCGATCGCACTGCTCGCCGGGGGCGACGACGACGACGGCGACGACGTGGCCACCGATGCCACGCCCGAGGTCACCGAGACCCCGGAGGAGACACCCACACCGGAGGAGACGGCCACCCCGGAGCCGACCGAGGAGCCGACCGCCGAACCCGACCCGACGCCCACGCCGGTGGCCACGCCCACTCCCGAGCCGACGGCGACGCCCGAGCCCGAGCCGACCGCCACGCCCGAGCCGCCACCGGTCGACCCCGAGGTGTACGCCTCCGCGGTGTGGCCGTGGTTCGACAGCGGTGTCCGCTACACCGAGCCGGTGGCCGCAGCACGCGGCTTCGCCACTGATTTCGTGGGCTTCACCGATCCGGTGGTCGGCGAGTTCATGCAGGGCGACTCCCGGTCGGGCGAGATCGAGATCACCTCCGACGACAGCGGGCCGGTCACGACGGTGTTCGTCCGCCAGCTCGGCCCCGACGACACCTGGTGGGTGCTCGGTTCGGCCACCGAGAACATCGAGGTCGACGAACCCGACGCACTCGACGAGATCACCAGCCCGCTCGAGGTCGAGGGTTCGGCACTGGCCTTCGAGGGCACCGTCAACATCGACATCCGCGCCGACGGCGAGGACGATCCCCTCTTCGAGGGCTTCGTCACCGGCGGCGGCACCGAGATGGCACCCTTCGACGACGAGCTCGAGTGGGACAACCCGGGCGAGGGTTCGGGCGCCGTGGTGTTCAAGACCCTCAGCGCCCGCGACGGCAGCGTCGAACAAGCTGCCGTGGTCCGCGTCACCTTCGGCTAGCGCGGGGAGGGCAGGGTCTCGGAACTGCAGGGGTCGGAACTGCAGGGGTCAAGTCGTACTTTCAACCAACTCGAGGTCCGAAGGCCTGGTGGGCTCATCGGTTCGGTCTGCAGGGGTCAAGTCGTACTTTCAACCAACTCGAGGTCCGAAGGCCTGGTGGGCTCGTCGGTTCGGAGTTGGTTGAAAGTACGACTTGACCCCAGTGGTTGGTCAGCCCAGTGGTCAGCCGACGGTGACGGCGGCGCCGGGGGGCACGGCGACAGGGCGGCCCAGGACGTCCAACTCGACCGACGCCGGGTTGGCGGCGGCGGCTTCGATGGTCACCGCCGTGGCCTCCTCGGCGCGGGTGATGTTCACGGTCAGGCGGGCGCCGCGCCAGGTGATCGGATAGCGCAGGCCCGTCCAGGCCGACGGCAGCAGGGGATCGATCCGCAGCCGGCCGTCGGCGAACGACAGGCCGCCGAAGCCCTGCACGGCGAGCTGCGCGGTGCCGCCGCAGGCCGCGGTGTGGATCCCGCCGATGAAGGTGCCGCCCACGACCGCGTGCTGGGTGTTCAACAGGTCGACCGTGGCGGTGCGCCGGAAGTGGGCGTGTGCCCGCTCGGCGTCGCCGATGCCGACGGCGACCATGCCGTGCGCAGCGTGGCTCAGCGACGAGTCGTGGGAGCAGCGGGGCTCGTAGTACGTGTAGTTGGCCAGCGCCGTGTCGTCGTCGAAGCGCTCCCGGTGCAGCCACAACAACATGGCGATGTCGGCCTGTTTCGACACCTGGGTGTGCACCGCGATGCCGTTGGGCCAACCCCAGTACTCCTGGGGGTGCAGCAGACGGGTGCGTAGCTCGGCGGGGGTGATGTCCTCGAGGTCGAAGAAGCCCGCGAACTGTTCGATGAGTCCGTCGTCGCCCGGTTCGGGCAACACGATGTGGTCGCGCACCCGACGCCACCCGTCGACCTCGTCGTCGTGCAGCCCGATCCGCTCTGCCAGCGCGGCCAGGGCGTCGGGGTGCTCGGCTGCGAGCCGTTCGTGGGTGGCGACGGCGAACCGCAGCGCGGCCGCGGTCTGGTGGTTGGTGAACGCGTTGTCGTCGACGTTCTCGTGCCACTCGTCGGGTCCGAGCAGACGAATGCAGTGGTACACGCCGCGCCAATCGTCGTAGCGGACGAACGAACGCAGGAACCGGGCCACCTCGAACGCGATCTCGGCGCCGTGGTCGACGAGCAGTTCGACATCGCCGGTGACCTCGACATAGCGCTCGAGGGTGGTGACGACATCGGGGGCGACGTGCATCTGCCACACGTTGAAGTGATTACGGATCGGCCGACCGGTGAGCACGTCGGTGAAGAACACGTCCGGGCACAACTCGTCGCCGGTGAGCCCCGAGATCCAGGCGTAGTACGCGCCGTCGTAGCCGAGGCGGGCGGCCTTGCGGCGGGCGCCGTCGAGGGTGCGATGGCGGTAGATCAGGATCGATCGGGCGATCTCGGGTTCGGTGAACAGGAACGCAGGGAGGTTGTAGACCTCTTGATCCCAGAACGCCGACCCCTGGTAGGCCTGACACGACAGGCCCCGGGCGCCGACCGGCAGATGGTCGGTGTGGGCCGGCGTGCAGATGCGGTTGTGGTAGAGGCTGAAGCGCAGGCAGGCCTGATCGACGACGTCGCCGTCGATCTCGACGTCGCTCGCCGACCAGATGCGGTCCCAGTGCGTGCGGCTCGCATCGAGCAGCGCGTCGTAGCCGTCGGCTGCGGCGACGGCGACGTGGTCGAGCGCACCCGACCGAGGGTCGGCCGTGTCGTTGGAGGTCACCACTGCGGCGATGCTGTCGACGATGAGCGACGTGCCGGCCGCGACCGCGA
This sequence comes from Acidimicrobiales bacterium, assembly GCA_046290435.1. Taxonomy (GTDB): domain Bacteria; phylum Actinomycetota; class Acidimicrobiia; order Acidimicrobiales; family UBA8592; genus CAVQUE01. Next base: position 87,995 of record JBKAGO010000037.1, on the reverse strand, counting down.
TGCTCGTCCGGGTGACCAGCCGGTCGCCGTCGACGACCGGCCCGTCGGCTGCGCCGGTGGGGGTGCCGCCCGTCAGGACCGTCCGCGCCGCGACGACGATGTCGATGCCGCTCTCCACCGTGGTGGCCGATGCCACCAGGGTGTCGCCGTCGGGCGCCAGCGCGATGTCGGGGAGGTGTCGGCCATTGAGGCTCCAGATGTCGGTGTCGATGCCGGCTTCTAGGTCGACGACGACGTCGGTGGATGCGTGCAGCGTCCAGCGCTGGGCGAGGACGTGGAGTCGGTCGTAGCTCGCGAGACGCTCGTAGGAGACGTCGACGCTGCCGCCGGGCAGGGCGTGGGAGAACCGTCCGCCGACACGCCCGTCGGCGAGGTCGAGGGAGCGCTCGACGTCGGCTGCGGAGGCCATGGCGAGCGGCACACCATCGACGGCGGCGGCGACGAACAAGGGATTGGGCACCGTCGCGAGCTCGGTCCAGTGACCATCGGCGCAGTCGTAGGTGTCGGTGACCACCAACGCCATGTAGTCGGCGGCGCCCTGTTCGGGTGCGGTGCCGCGGTAGCCGAGGTAGCCGTTGCCAGAGGAGAAGTTCGACCCGATCGCCACTGCCCGGTCGGCGTTCCAGCCCGACTCGACGAGGAGCCAACCGTCGCGCTCGACGCGCAGCGTGTTGCCCAGGGCCGTCATCGATCGGTCTCGGTGGGCAGCAGTTCGGCGAGGTCGTCGACGACGATGGTTGCCCCGTTGTCGTACAGCGCCTGGTGCCCGGCGCCGCGGTCGACGCCGACGACGTGGGCGAAGCCGCCGGCGGCGCCCGAGGCGACGCCGGAGATGGCGTCTTCGACCATCACCGAGCGCCCGGGGCTGGTGCCGAGGCGTCGGGCGGCGTCGAGGTAGGTGTCGGGGGCGGGTTTGCCGGGCAGGCCGCGCTCGGCGGCGTCGTTGCCGTCGAGGATCTCGTCGAAGTGGTCGAGGAGCTCGACGGTGGCCAGGACGAAACGGCAGTTCTTCGACGACGACACGCAACCGGTCTTGACGCCGTGGTCGCGCAGCGCCTCGACGAGGGTCACCGAGGACTCGAACACCTCGGGACCCTCGGCCTCGAGGGTCTCGCGGAAGTGGCGGTTCTTGCGGTTGCCGAGCCCGCACACCGTCTTGGCGTCGGGAGGATCGTCGGGGCTGCCCTCGGGCAGTTCGATGCCACGTGAGGCCAGGAACGACCGCACACCGTCGTAGCGGGGCTTGCCGTCGACGTGATCGAGATAGTCCTGTTCGGTGAACTCGACGAACGGCTCGCCGGTGGCGGCCGCCCGCTCGCGCAGCATGTCGTCGAAGAGGCGCTTCCACGCATGGGTGTGGACGCCGGCCGTGTCGGTGATGACCCCGTCGAGGTCGAAGATGACCGCATCGATGGCGTCCGAGACCAGGTCAGCGTATGTAAGCGCTTTCATGGTTACAGGAGCGTAGCCGGAGCGCCCCGGCGCCGAAGCGGCCCGGGGCCCGTTGCACGAAAGCGCTCCGTGTCATCTCGGGACCTCAGCGGACAGGCCGAGGCCCCGCCGCCGAGACGGTTTCGTCTCAGAACCGGACGACACCGTGCTGCGGCAGCCGCTTCTTCGTCGGCATGGCGACGGCGTCGGGCCCGAGCAGCGAGGCGTTCGTCGACCACGAGCCTGCAACGTGTTCGCGGCGCACCGAGTGCGTCGGGCGCAGCAACGAACGCCGGATGTCGACGAGCAGGTTGCGGGTCGCGACGGCGAGTGTGCGCACCGCGAGGACCGGGTGCCGCCACAGCCACAGGTGTGATCGCCAGCCCCGGCAGGGGTAGGCGAGGTGGCCGAGCAGATGCGGCGGGAGGGGCTCCGTCACCCCGTACTGCTGCGGGCGGCGACCGGAGGAGTGGGCGGGCATGAAGAACGTCCCGAAGATCTGGTCCCACCACGGCAGGGCCGCGCCGTAGTTGTGGCCGACGGCGTCGGGCTCGCTCGAGTGGTGCCAGTGATGGAACTCCGGGTTCGCCGCCACGCGATCGAGCAGCCGCCAACGCACCCGCACGTTGGCGTGGAAGAAGATGCCGAGCACGATCTGGAAGACCGCCAGCAGGCCGGCCAGCTCTGCGCCGAAACCTGCGCCGAGCAGGAAGAAGAACGGGGGGGCGATGACGACGCCGTCGAAGGGATGCACACGGAAGCCGCTCACCCAGTCCATGTGCTCGGGGGAATGGTGCACCGCGTGGAACCGCCACATGAACGGCACCTCGTGTGCGAAGCGGTGCGTCCAGTACGAGAACAGGTCGAACAACACGAAACCCACGATGGGCAGCAGCGCCGTCGGAATCATCGCGACCAACGGCCGGGCGGCCAGGCCCGGCAGCCAGAAGAGGCTGAGTCCACCGATGAGTGCGATCGCCACGAGTCCCACGAAGGTCAGCAGCGGTCCGGCCAGCGCGAACCCGATGTCGGTCGTGACCAGCGGCCGGCGGATCCGTTGGCCGCGTCGACGGGGGTACAGCTTCTCGAACGGCACGACGATCAGGAACAGCACCACGACGCCGACGAAGACGGAGCGATCGATCAGGAACGACACTCCGATCGCCGCGGCGACGACTGCGAGCTGCGCGGCCCTCATGGCGAACCGCCGTGCTCGCCCTTCGTGCTGCTTCGGTTCGTGCACCGTCTCCGCGAGCGGAGCCGAGCCGGTGGCGGTGTCCCCGGAGGAGGCCCGGGGTACCAGAGCAGTTGCGTCGTTCATGGCCGGGCTGTCGGATCGACCTGGTCGTTCGGTTCACGGGCACCGCATGTCGCCAGGCCGCCCGACCCGTCGCCACCGAGGCGGCGCCGGGTCAGACCGCAGAGGCGGAGTCAGCGGGAATCGAAGCGCCGGCGGGTTGCCAACACCATCATCCCTCCGGCCGTCGCCGTGAGCCCGAGGACGATCAGGCCGGTGCTGCGTGGCGGGCCGGTGCGAGCCAGCTCGTCGGGTTGGCCGCCGCTCGGACCGGCTCCGCTGTCGGGGGTGGCAACGGGCGGCGGCTCGGTCGGTGTCGGGGTCGCTTGTGCGGGCAGCACGATCGGTTCGGCGGTGGGTTCGGTGGTGGGTTCGGGTATCGGCTCGGTGGTGGGTTCGGTGGTGGGTTCGGTGGTGGGTTCGGGTGTCGGCTCCGGGGTGGGTTCGGTGGTGGGCTCGGTGGTGGGCTCGGTGGTCGGCTCCGGGGTCGGTGCCACCGTCGGCGTGGGTTTGGGATGCTCACACACCTCCGGGGTCGGCTCGGGCTCGGGAACCGGCGGCGGTTTGTCGTCGCACCTGACCTCGCCCTCGACCGTTTCGGCCAGCGGCGGCAATTGCAAGCCGCCGTCATCGGTCTCCTGCGCTCCGACCGCTCCTGCACCCGCCATCGCCGCGGCGAGAGCCAGCGTCATCGTGAGCAGCGCGGCCCACCTGCGTACGTTCGTCTGCCTCATCGCCCATCGCCTCCTGGACCGTGTCGGTGAGGTGACACGGCAACTGTGGGGACGCTACGGGTGGGCTCTGGCACCGACCAGTGACGAACGGCCCTGCACATCGACGGTTGATCCGGCGTTGAGGATGGGCTCCGATCGGCCGGCCCTGTTCGGCGCTCCGGCGGCGACGCATGACGTTCGGCCCTTGCCTGCCCGACGAGCCGGATCGACGATGCAGGACAGGGTCTGCGCCGCCGACCGTGCGTCGGCGTCGTGTCCCGTGACCGGGGTCGACGAAAGGAACCGCCATGCGGCCAGGCAGGATCGTCTCGCTCGTCGTCGGAAGCCTCCTCATCCTTCCGGCGCTCGCCCTCCTGATCGGCGGGGGCGCCCTGGGTGTCGCCTACGCCGTCGGCCGCGACGACGACGGCTACTTCTCGGCCACCCTCGACCGGCTCGACACCGAGACCGTGGCCATCACCGCCGAGGACATCGCTTTCGCCGCCGAGCCGGGTTCGCCCGACTGGGTCCTCGACTCGATCGACGCCGACGTCCGTCTCCGGGTCACCGGCGCCGACGCGACCCGAGACGTCTTCGTGGGCATCGGACCCGAGGCCGAGGTCGAGGCATGGCTCGACGGCGTGGCACACGACCGCGTCGTGGAACTCGACGACGGTTTCGAGCCCGTCTACCGCCGGCGCGCCGGGGGCACGACGGTCGCGCCCCCGACCGAGCAGGACTTCTGGGCGGCGAATGCCACCGGACCGGGCACCCAGGAACTCGAATGGGAGGCCGAATCCGGTCGCTGGTCGGTCGTGGTGATGAACGCCGATGCCACACCCGGTGTCGCCGCCGACGTGAATGTCGGCATCCGGGCCGGTTTCCTCCTCCCTCTCGCGCTCGTGCTGACGGGCATCGGGGTGGTGCTCACCATCGGCGCCATCGTGCTCATCGTGGTCGGTGCGACGGGCCGCCCGGGGCGCGACGGCACCGTTCCTGCGGCTCCCGCAGCCGACACCGGCGAGCCGATCTGGGCCGGGGTCGAACCCACGCGGCATCCGCCGTCGCCGGTGCGCCTCGACGCCATGATCGACCCCGGGTTGTCGCGCTGGCAGTGGCTCGTGAAGTGGTTCCTCGCCATCCCCCACTTCATCGTGCTGGCGTTCCTGTGGATCGCCTTCGTGGTGCTGACCTTCGTGGCGGGCGTGGCGATCCTGTTCACGGGCCGCTATCCCCGGGGGATCTTCGACTTCAACCTCGGTGTGCTGCGCTGGAGCTGGCGGGTCGCCTTCTACGCCACCACCGGCGGGCTCGGCACCGACCGGTACCCGCCGTTCAGCCTGGGCGAGGAGCCCGACTATCCGGTGACGCTGACCATCGCTCGTCCCGAGCGTCTGTCGCGGGGGCTCGTGCTGGTCAAGTGGTGGCTGCTCGCCATCCCGCACTACCTGGTGCTCGGCGTCGTGCTGGGGTCGTTCACCTGGGTGTCGACCAACGACGGCGCCGAGGCGGTGGGCACCGGCGGCCTCCTCGGCATCCTGTCGCTCATCGCAGCGGTGACGCTGCTGGTGGGTGGGCGGTATCCCGCCGGCCTGTTCGACCTCATCATCGGGCTCAACCGGTGGGTCGCCCGCGTCGTCGCCTACGCCGCGCTGATGACCGACACCTACCCGCCGTTCCGGCTCGACCAGGGCGGCGCCGACCAGCCGGCGCCGCTGCCGCCTCCGGTCGGTCCCCAGGGCGGAACCGGCGCCGTCACACCGCCTGTGCCGCCGCCCCCCGCCCCGCCGACGGGCCCGGCCGTCCCTGCCGACGACGCGGTCGACGTGCGCGACCCCGTCGGGGGTCGCCCCCAGCAGGGCTGACGCCCGGAGGCCTCCGCTCGGCCGGTGCCAGGTGTGCTGCGCGACCTCGGCGGGTAGGCAGCCGGAGAGGCAATCGGGAGGTCTCCAATGAGCGTGTTCGCATTCATCGTGCTGATCCTGGCTGCGGCCCTGGGTGTCGCCGCCCTGGGATGGTTCCTGTTCCAGCGCAACCACCCCGAGGACTTCACCACCCATGAGGTGCCCGGCGACCAGCCCGAACCCACCGAGAGCGACGAGTACTACGAGCTCGCCGATCGGCCTGCGGGCCCCGACGCGGAACCGATGGACCCCGAACGTCTCGGGGGCGATCACCGACCCCCGAGCTGACCCGCGAGGAACGCGCCGCCCGGCTCGCCTCACCGGTCGCCCGGGCCGCTGGGTTGTTCGCTGCGTTCGTCCCCGCGTCGGACCCGGGTCGACCGAATCGTTGCTACGCTCGCGGCGCGGTGGGGGACGAAGTCCGGTGCGATTCCGGCACTGTCCCGCAACGGTGATGTCGACGGCCCGTGCCGTCGGCGAGTCCGGTCGATCCTCCTGCCGTGAAGAACCACAGAACCCTCGAGGACTTGGGGTTGGTTCGAGACGGTCGCACGCGGCCGCCCGAGCTTCCGTTCCTCGACCCACAGGAGGACCGGATGCCCATCAAGAACCTGTTGCTCGCCCTGGCCGTCTTCGTCGCGCTGCTCGCAGCCTGCGGCGACGACGAAGCCGACACCGACGCAGAGCAACCAACCTCGGAGGCACCCGCCGACGCGTCGGACGCAGGGGCCGGTGACGAAGCCGCCGACGGCGCAGGCGGCGGCTTCCCCGTCACCATCGAATCCGCTGCGGGTTCGTTCACGCTCGAGGCCCGCCCCGAGCGCATCGTCTCGTTGTCGCCGACGGCCACCGAGATGTTGTTCGCCATCGGTGCCGGCGACCAGGTCGTCGCCGCCGACGAGTTCTCGACCTACCCGCCCGAGGCGCCGGTGACCGACCTGTCGGGTTTCGACCCCAACGTCGAAGCCGTCCTGGGATTCGAGCCCGATCTCGTGGTCATCGCGAACGACGCCAACGATCTCGTTGCCGGACTAACTGCGGCCGGCGTCCCCGTTCTGGTCAGTGCCGCTCCGGTCGACATCGAGAGCGGGTACCCCCTGATCGCCGATCTCGGCGTCGCCGTCGGCCGCGTCGACGAGACGGCCGATGTCATAGCGACCATGCGTGACGAGATGGCTGCGGCGTTCGCTGCGGCGCCCGACGCCGAGGTCCGGATCTATCACGAGCTCGACGACACGTACTTCTCGGCCAGCAGCTTCGGTTTCATCGGTTCGATCTACGCCGAACTCGGCGCCACCAACATCGCCGATGCCGGCGACCCCGACCGCACCGGCTTCCCCCAACTCACAGAGGAGGCCATCGTCGAGGCCGACCCCGAGATCATCGTCATCACCGACGAGATCGGCTACACCGCCGCCGACGTCGCCGCCCGCCCCGGCTGGGGCGACATCACCGCCGTCGTCGACGACGCCATCGTCAGCGTCGACGCCGACATCGCATCGCGCTGGGGTCCCCGGCTCCCGCAGTTCGTGACCGCGGTCGCCGACGCCATGGCAGCTGCAGCCGCCGTTCCGGCAGGATGAGAACGATCCGCTCGTGACCGCCGTACCCGCCACCGAGATCGACCCGGCCGTCGCGACCGCGTTCCGGTTGCCGCGTCCCGCGGTGGTGCTGGGCGTCCTCGCCCTCGTGGCCGTCGGGCTCGTCAGCGCCGCCAGCGGCGCGGCGGGCCTGCCGATCGGCGGGGTGTTCGCATCGCTGCTCGACCGCCTGCCGCTGGTATCGGTCGACTCGTCGCTGAGCGCCCGCCAGGAGGCCATCCTGTTCCAGATCCGGCTGCCCCGGCTGGTGCTCGGCATGCTGGTAGGCGGCTCGCTCGGTATGGCGGGCGCGTCGTACCAGGGCGTGTTCCGCAACCCGCTCGCCGACCCCTACCTGCTGGGAGTCTCGGCGGGCGCCGGGTTCGGCGCGGTGCTGGCGTTGGGGTTCGGCCTCGACATCGGCTGGGGCCCGGTCGGCGCGGTGCCTGCGGCAGCCTTCGTCGGCGCCGTCGTGGCGGTGTCGGCCTCGACGGCCATCGCCAGGGGTGGCTGGACGTCTCCGGCCACGCTGCTGCTCGGTGGTGTGGCGATGGCGGCGTTGTTCTCGGCGGCGCAGACCTATGCGCTCCAGCAGCTCGACGAGACGAGGTCGCGCGAGGTCCTGTCGTGGTTGTTCGGTCAGCTGGGCACCACTGGCTGGGATCAGGTGTGGATCCTCGGGCCCTATCTGGTGCTGTGTGGCGGGGTGTTGATGGCGTTGCGCAGGCATCTCGACGTGCTCCGCGTCGGCGACGACGAGGCTCGGGCGCTCGGGCTCGATCCGGCTCGCACGCGGCTGATCGTCATCGTCGCCGCGTCGCTGTTGACCGCGGCCGCGGTGTCGGTGAGTGGGTTGATCGCGTTCGTCGGCCTGGTGGTCCCCCACATCGTGCGCCTGTTGTTCGGTCACAGCTACCGGATCGTCGTGCCGCTCTCGGCGCTGGTGGGTGCGACCTTCCTCGCGTTCGTCGACATCGGCGCCCGGACGCTCACGGCGCCGGCCGAGCTGCCGGTCGGGGTCATCACGGCGTTCGTCGGGGCACCGTTCTTCGCGTTCATCTTGTGGCGCGGCCGGGGAGCGTCGCTGTGAGCGACCTCGCGGCCACGCCCGTCGACGCCGCCGCCACGGCCGAGCCCGCGCCGGTCGTGACCGCCGGCCCGGTCGCCGACGCCCTGGCGCCGCTGCCGACACCGCCCGCGCTGTCGTGCACTCGGGTCAGCGCCGGTTACGGCCGGCGGGAGGTCATCGCCGGGGTCGATCTCACCGTCGCCTCCGGGGAGTGGACCGCGCTGATCGGCCCGAACGGTGCCGGCAAGTCGACCCTGCTGCGGTGCATCGCCGGCGTCCTCGCCCATCGGGGCGACATCGTCGTCGGCGACGGCCGCCGGCCCGGGCCGGGCGAGGTGGCGATGGTGCCGCAGTCGCCGGTGCTTCCCGTCGGGATGACGGTCGGCGAATACGTCCTCCTCGGCCGAACCGCCCATCTGCGGTGGCTCGAGCGCGAGTCCGCTCGAGATCGGATGATCGTCGACTCCGTCCTGCGTCGCCTGGGCCTGTTGGGCTTCGCCGACCGCATGGTCACCGAGCTCTCCGGCGGTGAGGCCCAGCGGACCGTGATCGCGCGGGCCCTGGCGCAACAGGCGCCGGTGATGCTGCTCGACGAGCCCACCAGTGCGCTCGACCTCGGCCATCAGGTCGCCGTGCTCGAGCTGGTCGACGACCTCCGCCGCAGCGAGAACCTCACGGTCGTCGCCGCGATGCACGATCTCACCACCGCGGCCCGCTTCGCCGATCGTCTCGTGCTCATCGACGCGGGGACGATCGTCGCGAGCGGTCCCGTCGAGACGGTCCTCGATGCCGAGTTGCTGTCGAAGGTGTACGCCACGCCGTTGACCGTGCGCCGCATCGACGGTGAGCTCGTGGTGTTGCCCGGCCGGCGGTCCTGACCCGACGACCCCTCGTTGCCGTCTCGGCGCCGACGCTGTGGCCGGGCGCTGCGGCCGGGTGCTGGGGTCGGGCGTCGCGCGCAGCGGATCTGGTGCAGACTGCGTCCTCGGAACCGCTCGAACACCCGGAGATCCCCGTGGGCATCCACCAGATCGCACGTGCTCCCATCGGCACCCATGACGAGCGAATCGAACGGGGGCGGGCCCATCGGGAGGTCGTGGCTCTGCAGGGCCACGCCGAGGTATCGCTCGCCCGCGCTGGCCGCGACCCGGTCGCCATCCTGGCGGCCCAGGACCGGATGCGGCGCCAGGATCTGGTCCCCATCCGTCATGGCCGCATGTGCATGACACCGTTCACCTTCTACCGGGGTGCCGCCGCGGTGATGGCCGCCGACCTCGCGACGACGGCCTCCACCGGCCTGACGGTGCAGCTCTGCGGCGACGCGCACCTGTCGAACTTCGGGGTCTTCATGGGACCCGACCGGCGCCTCGTGTTCGACTGCAACGATTTCGACGAGACGCTGCCGGGGCCCTTCGAATGGGACGTCAAGCGTCTCGCCGCGAGCATCACCGTCGCAGCCCGCCAGCTCGGCCTCACCGACAAGCAGGCCAGGAGGGCGACCCGCGCCGGCGTCCGTGGGTACCGCGAGCGGATGGCGGCCTGCTCGCTACGAGAACCGATCGCCCTGCACTACGAGCGCATCGAGGCCGACGCCGCCATCGACTCCCTCCGCGGCGGAGCCACTCGCAAGAGGGCCGCCAAGGTCGTCGCCCGGGCCATCCGCAAGGACCACGTGCGGGCCTTCGGCAAGCTGACCGAGGTGATCGACGGCCGACGCAGGATCGTCGACGATCCGCCGGCCATCGAGCACTTCGAGCGCTGGGAGGGAGCCGTCCCGATGGAGCGCATCCTCGACTTCCTCGAGCGGTACCGGGAGTCGTTGGCGCCCGAACGCCGAGCGGTCCTCGATCGCTACCGCATCGTCGACATGGCCCACAAGGTGGTCGGCGTCGGCAGCGTCGGCACCCGGTGCTTCATCGTCCTGCTCCAGAGCGGCGAGGGGCACCCGCTGTTCATGCAGTTCAAGGAAGCCACGGCCTCGGTGCTCGAAGCCCACCTCGGCCCGAGCGAGTTCGCCCAGTCGGGCGAACGCGTCGTGCATGGCCAACGGTTGATGCAATCCGCCGGCGACATCCTCCTCGGGTGGTCGCGCTTCGAGCGATCCGACGACGATGCCGGCTTCGACTTCTACTTCCGTCAGCTCTGGGACGGGAAGGGCTCGGCCGACGTCGACCGCATGACCCCCGAGATGTTGCTCCAGTACGCGGGCACGTGTGGCGCCGCCCTCGCCCTCGGGCATGCCCGCAGCACCGACCCGGCGATCATCGCCGGCTACCTCGGTGACAGCGACGCTTTCGACCGTGCCATCCAGCAGTTCGCCGACGCCTACGCGGACCGCACCGAGGCGGATCACAGAGCCCACGCCGAAGCCATCGACAGCGGTGCCATCGCCGTGCAGCTCGGCGTCTAGGAGACCGACGCAGCCTGCTAGCGTCCCGATTCCGACCGAGCCGATGAAGAGGTGGGATTTCATGGCCGAGGGTCTCAGCCCGTCGCGGGTGCGCCGTCTTCTGCCCGCGCTCTGCATCGCATCGGCGACACTGCTCGCCGTCGTCGCCGCGTCGACCACCTGGGTGCGTGCCCAGGCCCTCGACACCGACGAGTGGGTCGAGCAGAGCGCGCAGTTGCTCGAGGATCCAGCCGTCACCGACGCGCTGGCCGTGTTCGTCGTCGACGAGATCTACACGGCGCTCGACATCCAGGGTGAGTTCTCGTCGATCCTGCCCGAGGATTTCGATGGGCTCGCCGGCCCGTTGTCGGCGGCGCTGCGGGGACCCGCCACCGAGGCCACCCAACGGCTGGTCGCATCCGATCGCTTCCGGGCCACGTGGGTCACGGCCAATCGGGTCGCTCACCAGTCGATCGTCAACATCTTGCGTGACGAGACCCGAACCGGCGTCTCGGCCACCGACGGAGCCGTCACCCTGGAGCTGGGCGATCTCGTCCGTGTGGTCGCCGCCGACCTGGGCTTGTCCGAGGGCCTGGTCGACCGCCTGCCCGCCGAGGCCGGGCGTGTCACGCTGATCGAGTCCGACCAGCTCGAGACGGCCCAGGCGGCGGTCCGGGTGCTCGACTTCCTGTCGTGGTTCGTCCTGCTCGTCGTGGTGGCCCTCTACGCGCTCGGGGTGTTCCTCGCCCGCGACCGGATCCGAGCGCTGCGCAACGTCGGTCTGGGCCTCGTCGGCGCCGCCGTGTTCGTGCTGATCGCCCGAGCGGTGTCGACCCGCATCGCCATCGATGCGATCGTCGAGGACCCCCGGGGCGAGCCGGCAGCGAACGTGGTGGCGGCGGTGATGACCGGATTGCTGCGCCAGATCGCGTGGTCGGGCCTGATCTATGGCCTGGTGATCCTGGCGTTCGCGTCGGCGATGGGCGACCGGCCCGGCGCTGTCGCGCTGCGGCGGAACCTGGCGCCGTTCTTCAACGCGACCGCCGGCGCAGTGGCAGGCGCCACCGCCGTGGCCATCGTCGCGCTGCTGTGGTGGAGTCCGGGGCGGGCCTTCGAGGGTTGGGCCACCGGCCTGACGTTGCTCGGGTTGATCATCGGCGCCGTCGTCGCCATTCGGCGCCGCACCCTCCACGAGTTCCCCGATGAGCGGATCGACGCGCTCGTCGATCGGTTCCGTGGCAGGTTCCGGGCACGCCCCGTGGTCCCGACGGTCTCAGCCGCGGGTTCCGACACCGTCGGCACCCAGCTCGAGTCGCTCCGGATGCTGCACGACGCCGGCGAACTCACCGACAGCGAGTACGCAGCCGCCAAGCAACGGGTGCTCGGCGTGACCGCCTGACCGGTCGGCTCGACGGCGGAGATGGCCCCCGCCGAGTCTCCCGGCCCGACGGTCGCCTCCGGGGGACTGAGGCTCAGCGGCTGGTCAGTTCGCGGCCGCCCGATGCCTCCCACTGCTCGCGCAGGGTGGCCTGCATCGACTCGAGGGTGCGCATCTGCGATGCCACCCCGACGATGGCCAGGACGAAGTAGAGGAGCCACCAGGCCGGGGATTCGTCGATACGTTCGACCACGCCGGATCGGGTGAGATCGTCGCCGTCGAAGGCACCCGTCAACAGCATCACGCCGCCGACCATGGCCGACGAACCGGCCAGCGCCGACAGGATCGTGAGCAACAGCATCGGCAGCGACCCGACGACGGCGACCACCGCCAGCAGGGTCGCCACGAGGACGCCGACGAGCACGATGAGCCACGTCCATTCGACGTTCAGGCCGACCATGAGTGTCGAGCCGAGCGCAAAGCCGACTGCGGCCATCCCGATGATGATCGAGATCTCGTAGTAGGCGTAGGCCAACAGGCCGAACACGAGCGCCAGGCCGACGCCTGCCGCCCACGCCCCGAAGTTTGCGAGGAGCCCGTCGCCGGTGGCGCCGGCGACGAGACCCGCACCGAGCGCGAAGCCGGTGAAGGCACCCCAGATGGGGATGACGATGCGCATCGTCAGGTACCCGCGGAAACAGAACAGCGCGCCGATGGCGATGGCCAGCAGCGCGAGCACGACGTCGTTCATGTCCGAACCTCCGTCCGGTGAGGAGCTGCGGGGCAGGGCGTTCGTGTGCCCTGCCCGCTTTGCGCCCGCGAGTGGTGCGTTCCGGGCCCACCGCGGGCCCGGGGCAGGCTCAGGCGCTGATGACCCGGGCCTTCGCAGTGGCGTATTCGGCGTCGTCGAGCTTGCCGGAGGTGTGGAGCTCGGCCAGGGTGGCGAGCTGGTCGGCAGTGCTGGTGCCGCCGCCGGCGGTCTCGCGGATGTAGGACGCCACGGCCTGCTCCTGTGCCCTGGCTGCGGCGAGCTGACGCTCGCCCATCTTGCCGCCGCGCACGACGAGGTACGCGAAGACACCCAGGTAGGGGAGGAACACGATGAGTGCCACCCACACCGCCTTGGCCACGCCGCCCATGTCGTCGCTGCGGATGATGTCGCCGAAGACCGAGATCACCAGCCAGATGAACATGAAGAACAAGAAGAACCAGAAGATCGACCAGAGGACCTGACCGGTACCGAACTCTGCTGCGAACACCATCATCGAGTTTCAACCTCCCGCACTGCGCCGGGCCCACCGCCCGTCGACCGTGCAGAGCATGGGCCCATCGGCGCGCTAACGTCAAATGCGACGTGGGCCGGCGTTGTGCAACCCTGCCGAATCGATCCCGGGGGGACGGCGAAGATGGCAGAGCCGGAACCGAGCGGTGCCGGCGGGGACGCGGAAGCCCACGATCACCACGGGCTGACGCGGCCTGTGGCCCGTCGCTTCGCATCCCAGGGCCTGTCGCTGGTCGTGCTCGGCGGCGCCATGTACCTGTTGGCCCCGGCCCTGCTCGAGGTGTTCTCGTCGTGGGATCGGGTGTCGTCGCTGCAGCCCGGTTGGCTGGCGCTGGTCGCTGCGTGCCAGGTCGTTTCGTTCTGGTTCGTGTGGGCCCTCCAACGGCTGGTGCTGCGCACCGACGCCTGGTTCGCGGTCGTCACCTCCCAGCTCGCCGGCAACGCCGCCGGGCGGGTCATCCCCGGTGCGGCGGCGACCGGCGCTGCCGTGCAGTTCCGGCTCCTGCGCAGCGCCGGGGTCTCGACGGCCAACGCCACCTCGGGGTTGGCCGCTGCCGGGCTGTTGCAGCTCGGCACGACGCTCGCGATGCCCCTGGTCGCGCTGCCGGCGCTGGTGTTCGGCGCGCCGGCGCCGCGCTCGCTGTTGAACGCGGCGTTGTTCGGCGGGGCCCTGTTCATCGCGCTGTTCGTGCTGGTGGCGGTGGTCTTCACCGGCGACGGTGTGCTGTCGGCCGTGGGTGCGGCCATCGACGCGGCACGCCGTCGCCTGCCTCGGGTCGCTGCCCCCGTCAAGGCCACCGCCGAGGTCCTGCTCCGCGAGCGCGATTCGTTGCGCACCAGCCTCGGCACCGCATGGCTCCGAGCTGCCGGGTACTCGGTCGGGCGGGCGCTGTTCGACTATCTGACGCTGCTCATGGCGATCGCCGCGCTGGGGGCCGACGCCCGGCCGTCACTCGTGCTCCTGGCGTTCACCGCGTCGTCGCTGCTGGGCATGGTGCCGGTCACCCCGGGCGGGCTCGGGTTCGTCGAGGCGGGGCTGACGGGCACGCTCGCGCTCGCCGGGGTGTCGGCCGGTGACGCCGTGGGTGCGGTGCTGTTGTACCGGCTCGTCTCGTTCTGGTTGCCCATACCGATCGGGTTCGTGGCCGGTGTCGTCCATCGGCGCCGGTTCGGGCGGACGCACCCGCACCTCGGGTCCGATCCGGGCGACGCGGGTGCCACGCAGGCCTGAGCCGGCCGGAGGCTCGGGAGGCGCAGGCCGCTGATGCCGCGTTCGCGGGCGGTTGGTGGAGTGTCAGGCGCCACGCAGCATCGACAGCAGCAGCATCGTCGCCAACACCGCCGCGAACGCAACGCCGACGAGCACCGGGTGGCGCAGCGGCCACGGGCTCGGCCGGTCGGCCGAGATGAGCTCGGCGAGCACGACGTAGCGGCCGGACTCGGCACGGTAGGTGGTGCAGCGCGCCACCATCGCGACGGCCTCGTCGGCGTCGTCGAGCGCCCGGGGCGGGTCGGTGTGCGCGAATCGTTGCTCGCTGAGCGCCTCGAGCCGCTCGCGGCGGCGGTGCCAGATGCGCCACAGCTCCACCGGGCACTGCCGCACGATGCGGTCGCCGTCGGTGCCGTCGCCGTGGGAGGCGACACAGATCATGGCTTCGACGAAACCGACCTCGATGAGTTTCGCGACCTCGTCGTCGGGATCGGTGTGGACGAGCAGTTCGGCGGCGACCTCGAGGGCGGTCGAGGGGTCGAAGCCGGGATCGCGCACGAGACGGTCCGCGACGGTGGCCATCGAGAGCCACGCAGGCTGCTCGCGGAACCAGTCCGCGCCGAAACGACGTGGCGGCACCTCGCCGGGAGCGATGCCCGCGGCGGCCCGCATGATCGCAGCCGCTTCGTCGGCGTCGAATGCCATGGTCGCAATCATGGCCGACATCGCCGCCGATGCCACCGGCGACAGCAGAACGAGCGTGCGGCCCGCGAGCGCAGCGGACCAGCGCAGGAGCCGAGAGGCCGGGACCCGCCGAGCTGCGGCCATCCGCATGCCCCGAATGATGGCGGTCGGCCTTGATGTGGCAGACCCTTGACCGATTGCTGCGTGATGGTGTCGTTGCGGTCTGCATCCTTGCTCGACAGGCGTCGGGAGGTGCGCGCAGCGGCGTCGGTGCACGCCGAGGGACCGAGTCGCCTCAGCCGAAGGGGGCCGCGTGTGGTCCTTCTGCTGGCCTGGATGACCGTGCTTCCGCTGGTCGGATCGGCCTGGTTCGCCGGAGGAGAGCTCACGTCCCGTACTGCTGCGCGTGATCAGGCCCGGCAGGTCCAACGGGAAACGGTCGAACTCGTCGCGCTGAACGACCTTCGATCGGCTCTGATCGACGAACGCAGCTGGGCGCTGGCCGAACGCGGCGTACACGACCTCGGTCTCACGGTCGAGCTGGTTGCCGAGCGAAGCGGTATCGACCTGGTGGCCGAAGGAGCACTCGCCAGAGCCGAGGTGGACGAACTGGTCGTAGTGACGGCTCTGCCGGGACTTGCGGAGCGGCTGTCCGAGATTCGGCAGGATGACGAGGCGGACCTGCCCGAATTGAGCCGACGCTACGGGGCGCTCGACGACGAGGTCGGGCGCCGCACCGACCGATTGCTCGATCGGTTGATCGCTCGTGGTGGCGACGTGCCCGGGGGCGGTTCCCTCGTCACGACGTTGCGGGTGATGGATGCCGCGTCGGCGGCCAGGGGTGCGGTCGCCGTGCAGCTGTGGAGCTACTTCGGCGTCCAGTTCTCCGGCGAGGACGTGGGTCTCGGCGAGTTACGGTCCGCGTCTGGTCAACTGGATCTCTACAACCAATCGCGCGACCGCATACGACGCATCGCTGCCCCCGACTCGCGAGCCGGAGAGGCGATCAGTCGCGTCGACGCATCCTCTGATGTCGCCCGTTTCGAACGGGCCGTTGCGGAGCTCTTCACCGACGCAGTCGCGAACGGGCTCCCCGGGAGCGATCCGTCAGCGGTGGTGCTCCTCCTGCGTGCCGACGAGATCGTCGAGGCGTTCCGGGCGGGCCGGATCTCGTCGCAGCTCCACCTCGACCTCGTCGCCGCAGCCGGTGCCGACGTCGGCGATGCGGCCGCCTCGGTCGGCGAGGCAGCCGCAGCCGATGCCCGCAACGCGCAGATCGCGCTCGCCGTCGTGATCGTGCTCTCGTTGCTGTTCGGCGTCGCGCTCGCCCGATTCATCGGGCGGCCGTTGCTCGGCCTCGCCGCCGACGTGCGTCGTCTGAGAGACGGCGACCTCTCGGGCGTGGCCCGCGTCGCCGGGCCCTACGAGGTTCGGGAGGCGGCTCGCGCCCTCGACGAGGCGACTGCGCACCTGGTGATAGCAGAACGGCAGGCGACGGCGCTCGCCGCGGGCGCACTCGACGACCCGGTGCTCGAGCAGGAACCGACCGGCACGCTCGGCGCATCGCTCCAGGCTGCGGTGCGCACCTTGGCGGCGTCGCTGTCGGACCGGGAACTCCTCGGGACCCAGCTCGCCCACGAGGCCGCGCACGACGGGCTCACCCAACTCGCCAACCGCAGCGCATCCCTGGACCAGCTCAACGACAGCCTGGCCAGGGCCCGTCGCTCCGGCCATGCCGTGGCCGTGCTCTTCCTCGACCTCGATGGCTTCAAGGACATCAACGACCTGCATGGTCACCCCGCGGGTGACGCCGTGCTCTGTGCCATCGCCCAGCGTCTCCAGGAGGCGGTGCGCGAAGGCGATCACGTCGGGCGTCTCGGCGGCGACGAGTTCCTCGTCATCGCCGAACCCGTCGCGGATGTCGCCGCCGCGATGGAACTGGCCGAGCGGCTCCGCCACGCGGCGAGTCGACCCATCCAGGTCGGCGAGGTCATGCTGCAGGTCCACGCATCCATCGGGGTGGCCATCAGCGGGGATTCCGACCTGACCCCCGACGAGGTGCTCCGCGACGCCGACCTCGCCGTGTACAAGGCGAAGCAGCAGGGTCGGAATCGCATCGAGCTGTGCGACGACGAGCTGCGTGCCGGGCTGAGCGAACAGATCTCGATGGAGATAGCGCTTCGTCGCGCCATCGACGAGGACGAGTTGACCGTGCACTACCAGCCCGTCGTGGCGCCCTTCTCCGGACGCCTCGCCGGATTCGAGGCCCTGGTGCGCTGGGAACGCCCCGGTCACGGTCTGGTCGGTGCCGAGGGTTTCGTCGGCTTCGCCGAACGGAGCGACCTCATCGTCGACATCGACTGTTGGGTACTCGAGCGGGTCGCTGCGCAGCTGGCGGCCTGGCAGGCCGACGAGGGCTCCGAGGCGATGGACGGCGTGGCCGTTGCCGTCAACATGTCGGCTCGACATCTCGCACGCGACGCCTTCGTCGACAACGTCTTGGTGCCACTCCGTCGCCACGGCGTGCCCGGTTCCCTGCTGGTGCTGGAGCTGTCCGAGGCGTCGTTGCTGCGCGATCTGGACGATGCGGCGGAGAAGCTCGGCCTGCTCCGTGCCGAGGGCGTGACGATCGCCATCGACGACTTCGGGACCGGGTACACCTCGTTGGCGCAGCTCGAGGGGCTCCCCGTCGATGTGTTGAAGATCGACCGGAGCTTCGTCGGGGACCGGGCCTCGGACTCGTTGGTGAAGTTGATCATCGACACCGGACACGCGCTCGGGGTGCGGATCACCGCAGAGGGCATCGAGACCGAGGAGCAGGCGGCTCGCCTGTCCGAGCTCGGCAGCGACGGCCTCCAGGGTTACCTGTACGGGAGGCCGGTCGCCCCGGGCGATCTCGGTCTCGCTGAGCTGTCGGGCCGCGAGATCGGCAGCGTTCCCCGCTGATCGCAACGCGGCGACGCTACGTCATGCGGGTGCGATCAGCGCAGCGAGCAGCCTGATGTAGGACGCCTGGTACGAGATCGACGGCTCCGAGACCTCCCAGGAGACCGCGGCGAGGCTGTCGGTGTTGAAGTCGCGGTAGGCCTTCAGCGGCGGCTCGCCCCGTGGTGGACGGGCCTGTCCGGAATAGCGCGCATTCGGGCCGCCGACGACGTAGCCGGGCGGCGGGCCGACACCGGACGATGCGCCGTCGAAGCGGGTGCCGTCGCCGAATCGGAAGTGGTAGATCTCGTCGACGGACCGCTCCGCACCATGGCCCGCCATGTTCGACAGGTAGACGAGGCCCAGCGGGTTCACACCGTGGATCATGTGCAGCTGAGCTGCGGCGCGCCGGCGGAACGAGTCGGTCCGATCCGGGTCGACGCCGAGTTCGGCGAGTACGGCGTTGCCGGTCCCGATGTCGAGAACGACCTTGTTGCTTCCCCAGTGGAGGCTCGCCCGCGTCATGGGGGCGCGGTACAGCGACCGCCGGGGGGCTTCGCCGTGGACAGCGGGGTTGCCGGCCACGAACGCCAGTCGCTCCTCGATGACGCGCACGACGTCGGGGTCGGCGTCGGGTAGCCCCAGGTAGAAGACCAGCGCGTCGGCCTGTTCGCCCTCGTAGCGGTTCCATGCCGTCTCGACCCACGGACGCATCCGGGTGACGCCCTCGGCGACGGCGTCGGCGAATCGCTGCTCGCCGGTCAGCGCGAACAGGTAGATGGCGGCCATGGTGGCGGCGCGGTCCTGCTCGGCGGCGGAGAGGTCCGCGTCGCCGGAGGTGACGATCTGGGGGTCGCAGTCGGTGCGGATCGGATTGGACCGATACCAGTCCCAGGCCCGGATGGCGCGATCCGCCCAACGTGCGGTTGCGGCCGGGGCGATCTCGTTCAACGCCAGGGCGCCGTGGGCGAACATGCCGGCCGCAGCGATGGTCGACGACGAGCACACCTCCTCGTAGAAGCGGGGCCGCCGGTCGCGCTGGGGCGGCGTGACGCCGTCGTAGTCGATCCACCCGACCTTGGTGAGGACGCCGCCGCTGGGTCGTTGCATGGTCTCGAGCCAGCGGAGCTCGACCATCACCTCGTCGACGATGTCGGGCCGGCCGTTGCCCGACTCGGGTATGCCCACCGCGTCGTCGAAGGCGTCGGGGTGGCGCTCCCAGGCGGTCAGGAGCTGGTGGACGGCACTCATCGCGAACGTCACGTACTTGGTCGTGTCGCCGGCATCGAACCACCCGCCGCGCAGGTCGAGCGCAGTGGCCGGGCCGCGTCGATCGACCGACCTCGCTGCACCGTCCTGGCGGGGCCCCGCCGCGACGGCGCCGCCACGCCACGGGCCGGCGAATCGGCGTTGGTGGACGACGTTCGCGCGGTTGAACCAGAAGGCCTTCAGCGCAGCGTCGAGGACGTCGTGGTAGACGTCGGGACCGATCTCGAAGGTGGCGCTGCGGACCCGACGCCCGACGTCGACCACGTAGTACGAGCCGGGCGTGGTGACCTCGGAGAAGTCGTACCACCAGCCGCGGTCGCCGGCGCGGGGGTCGACCCGCCCGTCGCGCCACTGGACTGGTCGGCCCCGGTGGACGATCTCGCCGGTGGCCGCATCGCGCACCTGATAGCGCCGTCCCGGAACGAACCGGACGTCGGCATTGGCGCCACGGACGGGATCGGCGAGCACCGCGACCTTGGTCATGTCGGGCAGGTAGCCGAACTGGTCGACCATGATCTGTGCCTCGACCGGCAGCCGTCGGGTCCGTTCGGTGACCTGGCCCGACGCCGGTCGCACCGATACATCGCCTCCCCCGGCGAGCTCGAATCCGACTGGCGGCTCCGCGCCGCGGTCATGCGATGCGCCGTCGGCGCCGATGACGGTGGAATCCGTCCCGCCACCGCACGCGGCGGCGAGCAGGGCCATGGCGGCGACGACCGCCGGCAGTATCCGCGTGAGCCCGGGCACGCTGCGACCATAGGAGACTGCCGGGCGATCGGCATGTCGCTCCGGGGGAGTCGACTCAGGCGGCCGCTGCTGTGACCTGGCCGTCGGCGTCCCGGCGCAGCGCAGCGGCAGGGCCGCGACGGTGGAACCAGTCGAACAGTGCGACGATCAGGGTGAGCAGAGTGACGTAGAACAGCAATGCGAACTCGTTGATCCGTTCGTCGGCGTTGCGGACGAGCCAGATGAACACCAGTGCCGCCACCAGGTTGACCACCCAGCTGAAGGCTGCCGCCGCCCAGATCGACGCCGCTGTGTGCCCGCGTCGGTTGACGAAGCTCCCGGCGAAGGAGTTGAACAAGATCACGAAGGCGACGGGACCGATCACGCCCAGCACCGACACCTCGTTGTTCGGGATCACCATCGCGAAGATCGCGGTGACCGCCGAGACCAGCAGCACCTTCTCGGTCATGTACCAGCTGAGCACCGGGTGCCATGCGGGTTCGGGCGGCGCGACGACGCGTACACGGTCGATGGTCCGGTCGACGTCGATGGTGAAACCCCAGTCCGGTGGCGGCAGCTTCGGACGCACGGAGCGGACGGCGACCACCGCGCCGGCTGCGGCGACGCCCATCAACACCACGAACCACAGGTTCTCACCGATCGCAGAACCCCACGACGCGTCGGCGGACACGCCGAACACGTCTTCTTTCATGAAGTCGGTGAAGTCGTTCTGCGCAACGTGGATCCACCACTCCTGGGGCAGCTTGATGAACACCCAGATGAATGCGGCCATGGCGAGGACCTGGCGTTCGCGCAAGCGGTCCGGGTTCCAGCGCATGCGCACCGCCTCGTAGGCGATGAAGAAGTACTCGAAGGTGTTCGGGAACAACAACAGCACGAAGCGTGCTCCGGTGGTCTCGAACACCAGCACCCCGACGAGGCGGTAGTACCAGAGGAACTGTGCGGTGCGCAGCGCGAACGGGTCGGTCCAGTTCCTGATGACCGCCAGATAGGCGATCGTCAGGTAGTAGATGTCCAGCGCCTTGTCGTAGCTCTGGTAGCTGTCGAGGTTCAGATCGGTGTACTGCTGGAAGATCGTCTGGTCGGCAGCGTCGATCACCAGGCAGAACACGATCGCCGGGACGGGAAAGCGCGGGATCAGCAGCGGCACGCCCAGCCGCAACAACACGACGATGGTGAACACCAACAGATCGGGGCTCATGTGGCATTGCTCCTGTCGCTCGCACCGGCGCGGCGACGATGTCGCACCACCAGCATCGCTCCCACCATGACGACGAGTCCCGTGAGCACCAGCCCGAAGCGGTCGACGACGTCGGCGACGACCTCTCCGAAGACTGCGCCCAGCACCACGACGGTGCTGACCCAGGCGACGGAGGCCATGGCGTTCCAAGGAACGAAGTGACGATAGGGCATACCGGCCGTGCCGGCCACCAGCGGGACGATCGCACGCAGCGCCCCGACGAAGCGGCCGAGGAAGACCGTTCGACCGCCGTAGCGATCGAAGTGCCGCTCGGCGCTGACGAGCGGGCCCTCCAGGCGTTGACGCACCGGATTCCACCGGGTCACGAGGCTCGTGCCCCAGCGGTGGCCGACGTACCAGCTCACCGAGTCGCCGGCGAATGCACCCAGCGACCCGATGGCGATGATCGCCACCAACGAGACCTCGGCCCGTGCTGCGGCGGCGCCGAGCAGCACCAGGCCGATCTCACCGGGCACGATGGCATCGAGCAGCGCAACGGTCTCGCCGAACGGGAGCACGAAGGCCAGCACGTACAGCCAGACCGCATCGAGATCCGCGAGGCGGTCGAGCAGGCTCTCGATCACCTGATGTCAGTCTTCGCCGGGCTCGCCGGCGGCGGGGCCGCGGTCCGGCGCCGACCCGACCCGGGCGGAACCGCCCGGTTCGAGCGCGAGGAGCCGATCGCCCAAGCCGACGGCATCGAGCTCGTCGGCGAACCGCGCCAGCGGTCGGTCGAGCCAGCCCGGTGCGCCGCGCCGTGCGTCCTCGGGGGCGAATGTGCCCCAGTGGATGGGAACGACGAAGCGGGGTGCGATCAAGGCAGTGGCGCGAGCCGCGCGAGCCGGGTCGAGGTGGCCGACGCCGATGCTCGCGCCCCATCCCCAGATCGGGACCAGGGCGACATCGATGGGGCCGAGGTCGGCCATGGCATCGAAGAGGTCGGTGTCACCGGCGAAGTAGACCCGCGTCGCGTCGGTGTCCATGACGAATCCGACCGGTTGGGCACGGACCCGGCTGTGTGGGCCCCGGCCGTGCTTGTGGACGGCTTCGGTGACCTCGATGGTGGTCGCGCCGACGTCGACGCGATCGCCGACGCGGACGTCGGCTCGCACAGTCCGGCGGCTGCGTTGCGCCAGCTTCCCGGTCCCTGTCGGCACCACGAGCTCGGCCCGGGGTGAGAGCCGCCGCAACGATGGCAGGTGCAGGTGATCCATGTGGGCATGGGAGATCACGGCGAAGTCGACGTCGCCGTGGTCGTCGGTGATGTTGCCGGCGCGGCGGCGGAGATGCGCGACGCGGTCGGTGAGCAGCGGGTCGGTGAGGATCCGCTCGCGCCCGGTGTCGATGAGGACACTCGAGTGCCCGACCCAGGTCAACGTCGTGGATCCCTCGGCGGGTGGTCCGGTCATCTGTCGGTGTCCTCGTCGGCGCCGGCGGAGCCATCGTCGGCGGGACCGTCGGCGACGGCGAACAGGACCATGGGGCGGCCGAGGAGGTCGATGACCTCGTCGGTGGGTGCCAGCCGGTGCCGACCCGTGTCGATGAGTTCTGCGGTCGACACGTCGACCAGGACCTCGTCGGAGACTGCGAGGGCGCCGATGGCGAGCGCCCGGCGGACGGGTTCGCCCCATGCTCCGAACGACAGGCTCGATTCCTGGAGGACACCCGTCGCCACGGGGCCGGTGGCGATACCGATGCGCGGCCGGATCTCGACGCCGTGGTGGTCGGCTTCGAAGCCGTGGAGCATGGCGGCGAGCGCCGCGGCGAAGTCGATCGCCTCGTCGGCCCCGTCGGAGGGCTGACCCAGCCCCGCGATGAACAGGTAGCGGTCGGCGCCTGCGAGCACCCGCTCGATGTCGCGCTCCTCGGCCAGGGCTTCGGCGAGCCGCGCTGCGTCGTCGACGATGCTCGACAGCTCCTCGTCGTCGTCGTCGATGCCCTCGACGTGGAACGTGGCGGCGACGACGGTGGCGGTGTCCGACAGCGGATCGTCGTCTGCCAGGGTTCCGTCGTCGTTGACGATGCGTGCGGGAAGAACGGCCAGGAGCATCCGGCGGGTGCGCTCGTACTCCTCTTCGAGTGCGGCCTCCCGGCGGCCCAGTTCGGCGGCCATGGCCCGGAGGCGACGGCTCAGATCACCGAACTCGTCTCTGGCGGTGTGGGGCAGGTGTGGGTCGCGGTCGCCCTCCGCGATCGCCTGTGCACCCGACACGACCCCGGGGATCGGGCGGGCCAGACGGCTGGCGAGCCAGAAGCCCACGATCGCAGCGATCGGCAGGACGATCGCGAAGACGATCGCCAACCGGCGCAGGTAGTCGTACAGGGGTTCGCGGGCCTGGTTCAGCGGGACGTCGACGACGACGACCCACGGCACGCCGGCGATCTCGACCGCACGTGCGTAGGTGAACGTCGACCGTCCGAGATCGTTGGTGGTGGGTTCGTCGAAGACCGATCCGGCCAGCGCTTCTTCCACCGCCTCGGAGTCGACGACCTGGAGCCCCACCGGCGAACCGAACGCCCGGATGAGGTCTTCGACGGCCTCGTCGGCGTCGAGCGCCTCGAGATAGCCCTCGGGGTCCTCGAGCCACCCGCGTCGCTCGCTGCGCAGGACGCGGTCGGCGCCCACGACATAGCTCTCCCCGGCGCCGAGGCCGACGGCCTCCCACCGGCCCCCCGCGGTGGTCAGGCCGTTGAGCGCATCGACCGGGACCTGGACTGCGAGCGTGCCGATGACCTCGCTGCCGCTGCGCACCGCCACCGCTGCGAACAGCACCGAGCGGCCGCCGCCGGGGATGTAGATGGCGAAGTCGGCGAGCACGGCCTCGCCGACCCGCACCCGGGGCACACGTTCGAGCGCGGTCTGCGCGAGCAGGGTGGACTGGAACGGCCCGGTGCGCAGGTCGGTCCCGAAATCGATGCGCTTCTCGGTCGAGTAGACGATCTGATCGGTGGACGCGTCGATCAAGAGCAGATCCGTGAATCCGAAGGTGTCGGCGAGCGACCGTAGGTAGCGGTGATGGGTGGCGTGGGCTGCGCTGTAGGGCGAGCCGTCGCCGGCGTCGTCGACGGCTCGCCGCCCATCGAAGTCGTCGCTGACGGTGTAGTGGTACTGGAGGTAGCGCGCGGTGGCGTTCTGCGGGAGGACACCGTCCACCGGGACCGAAGGCAGCCCGATGGCCTCGAGGGGCTCGGTGACCTCGCTGCGGTACCAGTCCTCGAGCTCTGCGGTGGCACCGGCATCGAGGGGATCGTCGGTGCTCGCAAAGGCTGCGGCGAGTTCCTCGAGCGCTGCGGCGAGCGCAGGATCGGCCCCGGCGACGGCCACCTCCTCGAGGATCAGACCGGCACCGAGCTCGATGCTCTGGGCGCGGGCCTCGCCGACGCGCACCAGGCTGTCCGTTGTCCCGTCGACGAGCAGGTCGTTGGCCGCGACGAAGTTCAACCCGCCCACCAACAGGATCGACAGGGCCGAAACGCCGACGAGCGTGAGCGCGAGCTGGCGTCGAAGCGTCGGGCGCCTGGTGCGGCTCCGCCCGGAAGAGGGTGGTGTGGTCGCTTCGTCCGTGGGGTCGGTGCCAGGCCCGGCGTCGGGATCGGTACCTTCGTCGATGGTGCGGTTCATGGCGCCGCCTCGCCAGGTTCGGCGGGGGAGTCGGGTCGCTGACGCGCCACCCGGTCGATGCGTCGGGCACGCATCGTCGCGATCCGGTTGAACGCGACGGCGACCTCGCGGTTGCGGCTGCCGACCTCACCGACGACCGAGCCGTCGAGCATCACCGTGTCGCAGTCGCTCAGGGCCCGCACCACCACGGGCTGCCCACCCGGGGCGGCCTCGAGGAAGCCGACGGTCTCGCCGGCGGAGAGTTCGCTGACGACCGATTCGCCGTCGTCGCCGACGAGTGCGATTGCAGCGCGGCCATCGGCGATGACCACGAAGTCGCCGACGGGTCGCCGGGTGTCGAGGAGGACCTCGCCGACCGCGAATCGTTCCTGGCGTCCCGCCCGCACCAGCAGATCGAGTTCCTCTTCTGGCAGTGTCGCCAGCAATGGCGCGCCGAGCAGCGCCTGCCTGGTGTCGGCCTCGCTCGGCTTGCCGGCTTCGGCGTTGGCCACCCCGTCCCACAGGAACAGGTCCTGCGCAGGGCTCGGGAGCGGGACATCGTGGCGGTGCGACTGGTACCAGACCAGCGACGCGAAGTCGGACTTGACCCGGGGCACGATGGCGTAGTCGTCGACCCAGAGCTGGACGTCGTAGCCCATCAACGGGTCGTCGACCTGGGTGACGCGAACCACCGGCGGCGGGTCGCTGAGGACGCCTGGTGTCGACCTCGCGGCATCGAGCAGCATCGCCTTGGCGAGCGTCGGTGGGTTGACGAAGGCGACCTGCAACGAGAAGACAATGCGGTGGAGGGGTTCGGGCGCCGAGTAGTTGATGATGGCGGCCTCGGCCAGGGCGCTGTTCGGGACCACGTGCATGTCGGCGTTGCGGTCGCGGATGCTCGTGGTCCGCCAGTTGATGTCGATGACCTTGCCCTCGACGTCGCCGGAACGGATCCAGTCGCCGGGCTTGAACGGCTGGTCGCTCAACAACAACATGCCCGATGCCAGACCGCTCAGGGTGCCCTGCAGCGCGAACGATATGACCAGCGACGTCACCCCCAACGCGGTCAGCGCCGCCGAGAGGTCGACGCCCCAGACCGTGCCCACGAGCAGCCACGCCGTGACCAGGACCACGGCCAGCCGAGGCATCGCCAGCAGAAGTTGGGGCAGCGGTCGGCGGCCCTCGGCGCGTGGGCGGTGGCGCAGGTCGTCGATGACGATGCGGATCAGGCGGGACAGAACCAGTGCGACGGTGAGCACCAGGCCGGTCGCGGCGAACCGTGCCCCGACCGAGCCCGGGTCTATCGCCAGCACGGGCACCAGCAGCGCCCACAACGCGAGGAAGGGAAGGACCGCCAACCGCAAGCCGCCGATGACGGGACGGAAGCGGGACTCGTTCTGACGGAGGCGCTCGTCGATCTCGGAGGCGACGATGATCGCCACGGGGACGGCGACCACCACGACGGCGGCCCAGGCGGTGCTCGCGTCGGCGACGATCATGGCGCGACCACCTCGGAGGCATCGATGTCGATGCGCCACACGGTCTGGTCGCCCTCGGTGACAGGGTGCACCACCGTCGAGGACGGGAGCAGCCGACGGGTGGCGTCGGACACGACGATGTCGCCCGTCGGAGCCAATCGCGCCAGTTGGT
Source organism: Acidimicrobiales bacterium (assembly GCA_046290435.1). Lineage (GTDB taxonomy): Bacteria > Actinomycetota > Acidimicrobiia > Acidimicrobiales > UBA8592 > CAVQUE01. Next base: position 61,626 of record JBKAGO010000037.1, on the reverse strand, counting down.
GAGCGACCGACACCGTCTCGCCGAACACGTCGTAGACGAGGCGCTCGCCGCCGGTCATCCCGACGGTGACGGGGCCGGTGTTGATGGCGACGGCGACGTCGACGTCGACCGACGAACGCCGACCCGCCTCGCGTACCGCGTCGCGGGCGTCGACGGCGAACGAGACGACCCGCGGCCCATGGTCGATGTAGAGCCGGTCGTGGCCGCACACGCCGAAGTAGGCGTCGCCGATGATCTTGACGCGGTCGACACCGTGGACCAATCCCACCTCGTCGAGCTGGGCGTGGAGGTGCCCGACGAGGGCCTGACTGGCGCCCTGATCGCCTGATCGGACGAGGTCGCCGAGCCCCGCCACGATGACCACCACGACGGTGGCCTGCGGGATCTGCTCGAGCTCCTGGGGTTCGCCTGCGGCGATGCGGTCGGCGACGTCGCGAGGCAGCATGCGCCGCATCAACGCCAGGCGCTCGGCCCGTGCGGCTGCGAGACGGTCCCGCTGCTCGATCAACGACGCGCGCATCGACGCGAAGCTCGCTGCGAGCTGATGGAACTCGGTCGGGCTGCGGCTCGGGACCTCGACGGGAGCCAGGTTCGGGTCGAGGGCTGCGACGCGGTCGCTGATGGCCCGGACCGGGCCGACGATGCGATTGGCCCAGGCGACGGCCCAGAAGGTGAGGGCGATGATGAACGCTGCTGCGCCGGCGACCAGGATGTCCTCGAAGCGGTCGAGCGGGTCGGTGGCCTCTGCGGCGTCGACCTCGGAGATCACGAACCACTCGACGCCGGGTACCGCGAGCGGCGCAGCGGAGGCGAAGACCGTGGATCCGTCGAGCGTCGTCCGTTCGATGACGTCGGTGCTGCCGCTCAGCGCGTCGGCCACGGTGGCGTCGGGGGCCCCGACGGCCAGCACCGCGGTGCCGGCGTCCTCGACCTGTCGGCGTTCGTCGGCGGTGATGGCCCCGGCCTCGGTGGCGAGGTCGAGCGCGGCCGCGGTGTCGCTTGCGAACCGTGGGATCTCGGTGCGAAGGAGTCCGTCGGCGCCGATGAGATAGGACCCGACGTCGTCGCCGTCGCCGGAGCCGTCGAGGTCTTCGACGTTGGAACGAGCGGTGAGGATGTCGGTGAGGACGGTTCCGTCGTACAACACCACGACGATGCCGGCGAGTTCGTCACCGTCGAAGACGGGAGCCGCCAACGCCCCGACCGGTCGGACGATGGTGGGGTCGTAGAAGCCGAGGTCGCCGATGACGACGCTGCCGGGTTCGCCCGAGCGGGCGGTGCCCACGGCGGCCGCCACCAGCGATCCGCTGAAGGGGCCGGTGTCGAGGCTGGTCGCGAGGTCGGGACCCTTGGCCACCGAGTAGACGATCCTGGCGTCATCCGGTTCGATCAGGTAGAGATCGACGACCGCCCCGTGGTCGACGACGGTCCGATAGGCCGGGTGGTAGCGGGCATGGGTGTCGGACCAGTCGCTGCCGTCGAGGGCATCGTCGACATCGCTCGGTCGGTCGATGGCACCGATGTCGACGACGTACCGGTACTGCAGGTGGAGTGCTGCAGGATCGTCGGGGACGATGTCGCCGAGGTCGGGGTTGCGGCCGGCCGCCAGGAGCGGATCGAAGGTGGATGCCACCAGGGCGGCGGTGACGGCTGCGACTTCGTCCCCGGGCGGCTCGCCCAGCGAGGCGTCGAGTTCGTCGAGGCCGGCATCGAAGGCCCCGATCGCCCGTGCCGCCTCGGGGCTCGCGGCCAGTGCCCCCGTGAGTTGGGCGAGACCGGCCATGTGGAGCTCGACGTCGAAGGCGCTCGACGACCGTTCGGTGAGGAGCTGCCCTTCGAAGAGGTCGCGTCCGAGAGATCGGCCGCTCGTCACCCCGACGACGGTGGCCGCGGCGAGCGACACGACGCTGACCAGTACCACGACGACCGCCAGCTTGGTGGCCAGCGAGGACCCCACAGCGGACCTCGGCGACATCACCCGATGCCACCTCACCGTTCGAGACCCGCCCATGAAGCGGGAACCGTACTGCAGGCGGGGCGAGGGGACCTACACAGCCGATGCTCCTGGCTGCCGCAGGGCACCGGGAGTAGTTTCTGGCCGATCGCAGCCGGCGATGACGGGTGAGGCGGAGGCAGGGCCGTGGCGCAATCCCAATCGAAGCGGCCCGCCGCAGGTCGCATCCTGACCCTGGTGGTCGTCGTCACGTTGGCGCTGACGGTCGGCGTCGCTCCCGGCTCGGCCCAGGATCTCGCACGCGAACAGCCGGACGCCGCACGCGAACTCGCCGAACGCCACGCGCCGATCGTGATGATCAAGGCCCAGGACGGGCCCTGCGATGCCGACGGCGAACCGTACGCCCCCACGGCGGTCGACATCGTGCTCGACAATCCGGAAGTGGTGCTGCGTCAGGTCGGCTCGGGCGACCCCGTGCTGATGCGGGCACCGGGCGCAGCCGACCTGTTCGGGCTCGGAGAGGGAGTCTTCCTCGACTTCCCGGGTTCGAGCCTCGACCCGGGCTGCCTCTACGAGACCGACTTCGAGCGCTTCTCGTCCGACACCGGCCCGGTGGTGTACGCCCACATCGTCCAGGAGGAGGGCCACCCCGACACGCTGGCGCTCCAGTACTGGCTGTACTGGTACTACAACGACTGGAACAACACCCACGAGAGCGACTGGGAGGGCATCCAGCTGATCTTCGAGGCGTCGACCATCGAGGAGGCGCTCGCAGCGGAGCCGGTCGAGGTCGGCTACGCACAGCACGAAGGCGGCGAGACCGCCGCGTGGACCTCCGGGAAGCTCGAACGTGAGGGGCCCCGGCCCGTCGTGTACCCCTCGGCGGGGTCACATGCCAGCTACTTCGGGTCGGCGGTGTACCTGGGCAGAGGGGCATCGGAGGGATTCGGCTGCGACACCACCGATGGGCCGTCGGAGCGCCTCGACCCCGACGTGGTCCTGCTCCCCGCCTCGGTGTCGAGCGCCGATGACCCCCATGCGTGGCTCGGCTACGAGGGGCGCTGGGGCGAACGCCAGCCCGGCCCGTTCAATGGACCGACCGGCCTGCTCTCCAAGGAGCGTTGGACACGTCCCGTCAGCTGGCAGGAGGAGCTGCGCCCTGGAAGCGTCGTCATCCCGGGGGGTGACTCGGCCGGCGCCGCGGTGGTGTCGTCGTTCTGCGACGTCGTCGAATGGGGATCGGGCCTGTACCTGCGTTACACCGCCTCGCCCATCCGGGTGGTCATCGGCGTCGGCGCCGTGGCGTTCGCGGCGCTGTGGTTGGCCAGACGAACCAACTGGGGGGCCGTCGACACGCTTCCCATCGTGGGGCGCCGACGGGCGGGGCAGATCCTGCGGGCAGCCGCCGGCATGTACCGGCGCAGGCCGGTGGCGATGGTGGCGTTGGGGCTCATCTACCTGCCCACCGCCGTGGTGATCGGCATCCTCGCCGGCCTCGTCGCCGCGTTGCCGCTGATCCGCGAGGTCCTCGACCTCGCCGGCACCGACAGCGGCATTGGCCTGCTCATCGCGTTGTTGATCGGCGGCTTCGCGAACGCTGCGGCATTCGTCGCCGTCAACGCCATGGTGGCGACGTACCTCACCGCGATCGAGACCGCCGACGGGACCGCCGACGAAGCAGCCGAAGGCGCGGCGCCGATGGCGGCGGCCGAACGGGCGTGGGCGGTGCGTCGTCCCTTGCTCGTCGGACTGGCACGGTCGTACGCGATCGTGATCGGCCTGTTGGTCACGATCGTCGGTACCCCGTGGGCGATCCGCCAACTCGTGCGGTACCAGTTCATGCCCCATGTGGTGGTCGTCGAAGGTGAAGACGGCCGGGGGGCGTTGGCTCGGAGTTCGGCGCTGGTCCGGGGCCGTTGGTGGCACACGGCGGCCGTGGTCGTCGCGATCAACGGGCTCGTCACCCTCGCCGGCTGGGGTATCGGCCTGCTGATACTCGTGGTGTTCACGGGCCTGCCGCTCTGGCTGTTCTCGGCGTTGATCACCCTGGTCTACGCCATTGTGGCTCCGGCAGCCGCCATCGCGATGACGCTGCTGTACGGCGATGCGGTCGCACAGGACGAGGGCGTCGTGAGTGAACCGGCCGCTTCTGTCACATCCGCCGGCACGGCACTAACGTGACGCCGTGCTCATCATCGGAATCCTCGTAGCCGGCATGGCCGTCGGCGCCATCGCCCAGATGATCCTCGGCCGGTCCGGGACCTCGCTCGACTGGGGTATGGCCCTCGTCGCCGGCGTCGGCGGCAGCTTCGTCGGGGGCCTGTTGCTCAGCGTCATCTTCGGCGACGGCCTGTCGCTGCGCCCCAGCGGCATCATCGGCTCCATCCTCGGCGCGGTCGTCGTCACCTTCCTGTGGATGCGGCTGGACCCGACCAAGCGCGCCGAGGCCAAGACGGCCCGGCGCCGCTGAGCGGTCACGTCATGGCAGACAAACCCAGCCCGCTCGAGGCCGGTGTCGAGGCCCCTGACTTCACGGCCACCACCACCGCTGGCGACACCATCACCTTGTCGGACCTGCGTGGCGGGCGGGTGGCGCTGTACTTCTACCCGAAGGACAACACGCCGGGCTGCACCGCACAGGCATGCAACCTGCGTGACCACATGGCCGAGCTCGCGGAGCACGACATCACCGTCATCGGCGTGTCCCCGGACACCGATGCCAGCCACGAGAAGTTCGCCGCCAAGCACGATCTGCCCTTCGCCCTGATTGCCGATCCCGATCGCAGCATCATCGGGGCGTACGGCGTGTGGGGCGAGAAGACCAACTACGGCAAGACCTTCATGGGCCTGCAGCGGACGACGTTCCTGATCGACGCCGACGGCGTGGTCGCTCACGTGTTCAAGCGGCCCAAGACCAAAGAGCACGCGGCCGAGATCATCTCGAAGCTCTAGGGGAGACCGTGGCGGCGAAACTGTCGGAGCAGGCCCGGAGCTTCGTCGACGACGGCTACCTGGTGGCACCGGGACTGGTCGAACCCGACCTCGTCGAAGCAGCCCGAGCCGACGCGGTGCGGTTCGCCCGAGGTGACTACCCGGTCACCAACCTGCCCGCAGCGCCGCCCGGCGCATCCGACGCCGAACGGCTGGCGTCGGTGTTGGCGGTGCACTTCCCGCACTGGGTCAGCGACGTGGCCGCGGACCTGATCGTCCACCCCGGCATCGCCGAGATCCTCGGCGAGATCTGCGGGGCGCACCTGGCGCACTGGGACGGCGGCGTCAAGGCCATGCAGTCGATGCTGTTCCTCAAGCCGCCGGGACTGCCGGGCCAGGCCTGGCACCAGGACGAGCGGTTCATCCCCACGCGTGACCGGTCGTTGGTGGGGGCGTGGATCGCCCTCGACGACGCCGACCTCGCCAACGGCTGCCTGTGGGTGCTTCCGGGCTCGCACCGGCGTGGGTACCTGTGGCCCACCCGGCCCCACGGCCGCCCCGACGAGTTCGACCCCACCGACGAGTCGTACGGGTTCGACGACACCGACGCCGTCGCGGTGCCGGTTTCGACCGGCGACGTGGTGTTCTTCAACGGCTATCTGCTGCATCGCTCGATGCGGAACCGCTCCGACCGCACGCGGCGGGCGCTGGTCAACCACTACATGAGCGCCACGTCGCTGCTGCCGTGGATGACCACCAAGGGCATCGACGTCGGCACCGAGGACTACCGCACCGTGGTCCCGGTGGTCGGCGAGGACCCCTACGCATGGAAGGGCTACGCCGAACCGAGCCACGGTGTGTTCGTGCGCCCGGCGTCGGGCAGCTTCACCCCCGACGACATCGTCGGCGAGAGCTGACCCCGCGCAAGCCAGTCCGGTCAGCCGGAGGCGCGCACGAGGAGTTTGCCGATGTTGCCGCCGTCGAACATGAAGGCGAGCGCCTCGGGGTAGCGGTCGATGCCGTCGAGGACGTGTTCGGCCATCACGATGGTGCCGTCGTCGAGCCACCGCGTCAGGTCGGCGAGGGCGGCCTCGAAACACTCCGGGAAGTGGAAGTAGGCGAAGCCCTCCATCGAGGCCTGCCGCTCGGCGAGCCGGAGGTACAGCGACGGTCCGGTGACGTCGTCCATGTGGTCGTACTGCGACACGGCGCCACAGATGATCACACGGGCACGCATCGCCAGGTTGTCGAGCACGGCGTCGAGCACCGGTCCGCCCACGTTGTCGAAGAACACGTCGACGCCGTCGGGTGCCAGCTCGCGCAACCGGGCGGTGACGTCGTCGGCCTTGTAGTCGATGGCGGCGTCGAAGCCGAGCTCGTCGACGAGGAAGGCGGTCTTCGCCGGGCCGCCGGCGATGCCGATGACCCGGGCACCGTCGAGCTTGGCTATCTGGCCGGCGATCGAGCCGACGGCGCCGGCCGCGGCAGACACGACGAACGTCTCGCCGGCGGTGGGTTTGGCGACCTGGCGAACGCCGACCCAGGCGGTCACCCCGGTGGATCCACCGAGAGCGCCGAGGTACCGCGACAACGACCCGCCGGTGTCGGCCACCTTCTCGACCACCGACGGGGAGACGGTGGCGATGGTCTGCGCGCCGAGGCCGCCCCGGACGGCCTGGCCGACGTCCCAACCATCGGCCGCGGACTCGACGATGCGTCCGACGCCCCCGGCACGGATCGTCTGGCCGAGCCCGACCTGTTGATGGAACCCCTCGCCGCGCAGCATGGTGCGAGTCCCCGCGTCGACCGAGATGTACTCGACCGCCACCCGGATCTGCCCGTCCTCGAGCTCGGCCGGCTCCTCGTCGACGACGTCGAAACAGTCGGGCGTCGCCTGCCCTTCCGGGCGGCGGGCGAGCAGGACACGGCGGTTGGTGGCTGACATGGCGCCGATCCTGCCACAGCCGCCGGTGCGCACGGCTCTGAAACCACTGGGGTCAAGTCGTACTTTCAACCAACTCCAGGTCGTCGAGCCTGGAGGCCGCCGCGTTCCGAGTTGGTTGAAAGTACGACTTGACCCCTGCCCTCGGCGTGTCGAGCAGAGTGCCGGGGTGTCAGCCGATCAGGAGTGTGGCTGCCGGCCGGAGCGCAGCGAGACCACGGTCGAACGTGGCCACCTCGGAGCCTCGCTTCACCGCCGACGCGGCGAGGTATGCGTCGGTCACCCGGCGGTGGCCGACGACTCCGGCGAGGGACTCGGGGGTGTAGGCGAGCTCGTCGGGCCAGAACTCGTGGCGTGGGTTCTGCTCGAGCAACTCGAGTGCGGCCATTGCGTGATCGGTGCTCGCAACGCGCACGAGGTAGCGAGCCAACGAGCCCTGGGTAGACGGACAGGTGGCGAACATGCGGGTGCCGCCGAGCCAGTCCCGTGCCCGATCGTGATGCTCGTGATTGCGCACCGTCAGCGCGATCAGGACGTTGGCATCGAGCAGGACTGCATCAGTCGTCGAGGACATCGGCGACATCCTCTGAGGTCACCGGATGACCGAGGTCGACCACTCCCAGTCCCGTCAGTGGGTCGGGCTCCACCGGAGCGACAGGGCGGAGCGCCTTGCGCAGGGCCTCGTTGACGACCGCGCTCACCGTCGTGCGGGACCGCCGTGCCTCGGCGAGCGCCTCGGCATGGAGTGTGTCGTCGAGATCGATGGTCGTCCGCATCACCTCGCATCATACTGCATCACCAGCGAGCGCCGGGCACCTCGGGTGCGGGAAAGCCCGGCGGATCACCGTCACCGGCATCGACGCGAAGCGGAAGCTGAGCCAGAACAAGCTCGAAGCGGACCAGGTCGGTGCCGTCGCCGGGCTTGCCGTCACCGGCCGGCCAGGCGACGTGGAGGTCGCCGAACGTATGCTGCGAACTCGGCGACGCTGACCGTGCACGTCCCAGCTGTCGACGCCGCCGTCGATCTGCACGCACCGGCCGAGACGTACCCGAGGGAGAGGCGATGACCGGCACCAGCGAGGTCGAAGAGGCGCTCGCGTCGGCCCGCCGGTTGGCCGACGAGGTCCTCTTTCCCTCGGCACAGCAGGTCGACCGGGCCGAACGTGTTCCCGACGGCCATCTCCGGGCACTCGCCGACGCCGGGCTCTTCGGCGCCGTGGGTCCTGCGTCCGCCGGCGGCCTCGCACTCGGGCCTCGCGAGTTCTGGCGGGTGGCCGCTGCCCTCGGCGGCGGCTGCGGCGCGACGTTCTTCGTGTGGGTGCAGCACCACATGACCGTTCAGATCCTGCGCACCAGCGACAACAGCTCGCTCGTGGAGGAGTTGCTCGGTCCGCTGTGCGCAGGTACGTCCGTTGCCGGCGTCGCGTTCGCTCACCTGCGTCGCAGTGGTACGCCTGCCATCGTCGCGACCCGCATCGACGGTGGTTGGCGGTTCGACGGCTTCTCGCCGTGGACGACGTCGTGGGGGATCGCCGACCGCTTCACCGTCGCCGCCGAGACCGACGACGGCGACGTGGTCTGGGGTGTGCTCGAAGCCGACGCTGCCGGCATCGAGGCCAATCCCCTCGAGCTCCCGGTGTTCGGCGCCACCGGCACGATGATGTTGCGCCTCGAAGGGTGTGTGGTGCCCGACCGCCAGGTCGGACTGATCCAACCCGTCGGCGAGTGGCGCGAAGCGGACCGACTGCGGAGCGCGCCCGGTACCCCGGCGACGCTCGGCATCGCGCAACGCTGCGTGCGCCTCCTCGGCGAGTTCGAAGATCCGCAGGCCGCCGAGACCGCCGCCCGGCTGGCCGTCGAGTGCGACGAGCGTGCTGCCGCCTTCGACGACCTGCCGGTGGCGCTGGCGAGCGGCGCCGCGACCGTCGCCGACGGGGCACGACACCGGGCAGCCTGCATCGCCCTGGCGCAGCGTTGCGCCACGGCCCTGCTCGCAGCAGTCGGCGGACGGGGCATGGATCTCGCACACCCGGCGCAGCGACTTGCCCGCGAGGCCGCCTTCTTCGTGATCCAGGCCCAGACCGCCGACGGTCGCGCCGCCACACTGGCTTCCATCTGAAACCCGAACGACACCCCGAGCGCAGCGAGCCGGAGAGGTAGCCGGCAGGCCCGGATCCGGCGAACAGCGCGCGTCGGCGCAGTCGGTGAGTCCCATGACGCGAACCGGCTGCGCCGGCGAGCCCCGCCGACGCAGCCGATCGCTGCACCGCTCCGTGCATCGGCCCGGGCGGTCGTCTTCCTGGCGGCCGCTACTGGCCGGGTGCCCGGACGGTCATCCAGATCGTGCCGCTGGTGACGCCGGTGTCGTCGTCCATGCCCCAGGCGATCTCGTCGACGAGTCGACCCTCGAAGTCGCCGGTCCCGGCACGGACACCCCGCCACCGGATGACCGACTCGGTGTCCAAGATGCCGTTGCGCAGGGTCTGGTCGTCCGAGACGGCCGAGGCGAACTGCAGGCCTGGAGTCGCCTCGAGGAGCGGGTCACCTCGATCGAGGAGGAGGGTGAAGGTCTCGGGTTCGGGCACGAAGCGGGGATCGTCGCCGTCGTAGGTGCAGCTCTGTTCGAAGGTGGCGACCGAGCCGTCGTCGTCCAGGGCGGTGAGCACACACTCGAAGGAGATCTCGGCGACCTCCTCGTCGGGTCCGGCCTCGGGTGCCGGGAAGGGGCCGTCGCCGATGTGCCAGTGGAAGGGCACGGTGCCGTCGCCGGGAGAGTTGCCGGCTACGTAGACGGTCTCGCCCTCGTAGGCATCGGCACCGGGGAGGATCCCGACGAAGAAGGCTGGGCCGTAGAGGTAGCCGGCGTAGGCGAAGCCATCGGGTCCGCCGCCGATGAGCGCAGTGGCGAGCTCGGTTGCTTCTGCGAGGTCGATGGCCAGGGTCCAGTCCCCTGTCTCGGCGAAGGGCGGGTTGTCAGCCGGGTCGAACTTGCAGTCCTGGTCCGCTTCGTCGCGCTCGGTGGCGGGATTTGGGCGGGCGGGACCGAAGAGACAGCTGCCGTCGATCGAGCCCTGGGTGGCGAGCGGTTCGTCGGCCACGGTGGCCGGGTTCTCGGCCACCGCGTCCTCGCCGTTATCGCCCTCGGCCGGTTCGCCTTCGGAGGTCGGGTCGGTGTCGGGCGCCGTGGGTTCGGGGTCGACGGCGGTGACCCGGTTCGGGTCCTCCGGATCGTCGTCCCCGCCGGATGCGGCGACGACGATGCCGACGATGATCAGCACCGCAGCAGCTGCGGCGGTGACCATCAGCCAGGGCTTGGGGCGGTTGTGGGACGGGCGCTTGTCGGGATCGAGCATGATGACCTCCATCGTGGGTTCGTCGGTCTGCTCGTCGATCCGCCGGCGGATCTCTTCCCAGGCCGTTGGTGATGGAGCGGCGCGATCGGCGATCTGGCCCAGGTCGCGTGCCACACGGTCGGTGAAGCGCTTCATTGGTCCAGCTCCTTTCGCATGGCGGCGAGTCCTCGTCGCAGGTGCGACCGGACGGTCGCACCGGGCATCTCGAGGATCTTCGCGATCTCCGAGGCCCGATAGCCCCCGTAATACCGCAGGACCACGGCGATGCGTTGGTCCTCCGGCAGCCGGTTCAGCACGTCCCAGAGCTCACCCGCATCGCTGGCCAGGCCCGCGGGTGGTTCCGGTGGGTGCAGGTCGATCACCCGGCGCCGCCGCAGAGCGGATCGGCATCGGCTGACGACGGCGGTGCGCAGGTATGCGCCGGGCTTGCGGATCTCGTGCAGGCGCCGAGAGACCTCGACGAAACTGTCCTGCACGAGGTCTTCGGCCTCGGCGTTGCTGCCCACGAGGGTGTAGGCGAGTCGAACCATCCCGGTGTACTCGGCCCGGTACAGGGCTTCGAGTGCTCGGGTCTGGTCGGCGACCGTTGCGGTCGTGGCTCGCATCTCCTCCATCACCCCCAACGGCGATCCAGGTGCCCGAAGTGTTGCAGGCCATCCGAGAAATCTCCGGATGACCGTCGTCCGCAGGCCGAAGCGGGTCGAAGCGGGCCGACGACGTGACCCGACGGCGAGGCCCGGAGCCGTCGGCCGACGGGCCTGATGCGGCTCTCGGCGCAGTGCGTCAGATGCGGGTGTCGGGGCGGGTGTAGTTGGTGCCGGGGCCGCCGTAGGCCAGGCCGGGGCCGGGTTCGACGGCGAATGCCGGGACCTCGACCGTGCCGAGGGCCGCACGCCACGATGCCACCAGGGCGTCTTCGGCGGGGTAGTCGAAGGGGTCCTCGAGCACCTTCTCCTCGATGCTGCCGGGCTCGGGCGGATTGTCGAACAACCAGCGGGCGGTCGAGCGGATGGCGGTTCGGGCCGGCACGACGTCGGTGTAGCCGAGCAACGTCTTCGCCTTCGTGAGGTCCATGACCCGGTGGGTGGTGCGGTCGGCCATCATCAGCGGCCGGGCCGGGACGGCGAGGGGGGCCGGCATCGACACGATCTCCCACCGGTGGTCGAGCTCGGCGCTGACGAGTTCGACGACCTGGCGCAGCGTGAGGCACTCCTCGTCGCCGCAGTTGAAGGCCTCGCCGCGGGCGGCGTCGTTGTCGACGGCCAACAGCACGGCGTGGGCGAGGTTCTCGGTGTAGCCGAAGGTCACCAGCGTCAGCCCGCCGTCGGGCACGACGATGAAGGGCCTGCCGTCGCGGATGCGGCGCACGATGCTCCACTCCCGCGGTGCCAGCTGGCGGGGTCCGTAGACGAACGGGTAGCGGAAGTGCGTGGCGTCGGGGTGGTGGGCGAACAGATGGTCCTCGGTGCGGGCGATGCGGTAGCTCTTGCCGTCGTCGTCGGTGTCGGACCGGGGCGCGTCCTCGGCGGTGGGAACGGGCAGTCCCGGCGGGTCCCACCGGCCGGCGTCGAAGTAGCCCCGGTAGGCGGGGACACCGCCCACCGAGATCAGCTGCCCGCAGCGGCCGGCGAGCACCTCGGCGACAGAGCGCAGCCGTCCGTAGGTGGCGATGACGACGTCCCAGGTCGTGGCACCGAGGGCCTCGGTCAGGCCCTCGGTGGAGCGCACGTCGCCGTGGAGGTGGGGGAGATGATCGAGTTCGGCGATCTCGTGGCGTCCGGTGTGCAGGATCGTGACGGCGAACCCGCGGGCCTCGAGCCCGGCGACGATGTGGGGCCCGGTGGGCCCCGTCCCCCCGATGACCAACGCGGTGCGGCTCATCGCCGGGACGGTAGCCGCGCATGGTGGCGACCCCTGGCGCTCCGTCGAAATCTGGAGATCTGGTGCACGCTCGGCGACCCAGATCTCCAGATTTCGCAGTGCGGGCGGCTCAGCAGCCTCTGAGGAGGCGATCGCGGCCCGGGCCGCCGATGCAGGTGTTGTCGCCTCGGTTGCCCACCAGGCGATCGGGGCCGAAGCCGCCGACCAGGCGGTCGTCGCCGGGTCCGCCCCGGAGCCGGTCGCGGCCGCCATTGCCGAGGAGGACGTCGTTGCCGCGGCCGCCGATGAGGATGTCGTTGCCGCGGGCGCCCCGCACGATGTCGTCGCCGCCGAGCGCACAGACGATGTCGTTGCCGCCCAGGGCGTCGATCACGTCGTCGCCGGGCGTGCCGAGGATGACGTCGTCGCCGTCGGTGGGCTGCTCGCCGAAGCGGACCTCCACGGTGACCGAGCGGCCCGCGCAGCGCCGGACCGAGGTCACCGGTCGGTCGGGAACCAGGAGGTCGGTGGCGTCTCCCCAGATCCGGAACGGCACCGCACCATCGACCGCCACGACGTCGTCGAAGCCGTCGCCGTTGATGTCGGTCGCGCCGACGATGACCGTCGATTCGGTGACGAGGTCGTCTGCGGTGGGCACGCGGCGGATGGCGAAGTCGCCGGTGCCGTCGTTGAGGAACACCCACAACGTGCTGTCGTCGGTGCGCCGCACCACGAGGTCGTCGAGGCCGTCGCCGTCGATGTCGCCCGGCACGACGCTGCGGGTCTGCGACAGCGTCCAGGTGAAGTCGGAGAGGACGTCGCCGCGGATCGAGGTCCCCTCCTTGCGGAAGCCGACGAACGCCGAGTCCGAACCGCCGCGCGAGACCAGCAGGCGGAGTTGTTCGCGGTCGTCGGGCTCGAACCGGCCGGCGACCATGAACCGCGCCATGCCGGTGTCGGTTTCGATGTCTGCCAGCTCGCCGGCGATGCCCCGGAAGCGGAGCGGCTGGCCGGAGATGCCGCTCGGGGCGAGCGACGCCAGGATCTCGGGCTCGTCGAACCCGTCGAGCGAACCGACGGTCTTGAGGTCGCCCGTGCTGCCGCCGGTGCCCAGGACGACCGCGCGCCCGAACGTGCCGTTGCGCAGGCCGCGGTACCAGACGTCGACGAGGAACCTCGTGGTGACGAGGTCGTCGCGACCATCGCCGTCGATGTCGGCCACGCCCACCGGCTCGTCGTCGCCGATCAGACCACCGCCGCCGGCCACCGCACGGACCTCGTGCTGCAGCGTCAGCACGTCGACGAGGATCACCGTGCTGCGTCCGGGGACGATCAGCGCGGCCTCCTGCCTCCCGTCGCCGTCGAAGTCCCCGATGCCCACCGGGACGGCGTTGCCGCCGCCGGGGATCGGACCGGCGTCGCCGGCCGAGGCGCTGGTGGGCGCCAGCGCCAGCAACGCCACCACGAGAGCCGCCACCAGTACCACGGCGACGCGAGTCCCCGGTCGTGGGCACGTATCCCCGGTAGCGGTCCCGAGCCGGCTCGGGTCGATGGTCCGATGGGTCTCGCTCGATGCTCGCAGATCTGCCATGGCCCGAGTGTCTGCCATTGCGTGCGGCGAGTCGATGGTGCGAGGCAGCGAGCCGGTGGGGGTGCCTGCACCCACGGCACCTCAGGAGGGTCCCATGCGTTGGTGACCTCTCAGGTCGGGCGCGTCCACCGGCGGCGACGCTCACTCCGGCGCACCGACTCGGCAGCAGCAACGCCGCGGCCATGGTCGGCCCAGCCCCGCAGGGGCGCAGCGAGTTCGGCGACGCGACGCAACTCGTCATCGGTGACCAGGCCCAGGGTGCCGATCACCAGGCGCCGGTCGACGATGTCGGACAGGGTCACCGCGCCCTCGTCGCGCACGGCGACGACCACCTGGGCGGCGATGTCGAGACAGCCCGGGCGCGTCGAGACCCGTTCGCCCAGCGACGGATCGTCGGCCACCAGGTCGAGGACCGTGCCGCAGCGGGTGCCGTACAGGCGGCCGAGGTGCTCGCGGGTCTCGGGCGCCATCGCCAACTGCGGATGCGCAGCCATCGCCAGCGCGAACACCTCGTCGGGATCGGCCGCCCACCCCGCCGCGCCATGGACGGGCCGCCGGCGTGTCCGGGATCCGCCCGGGCCGACGACCTGGGCGACGACGTCCTCGGCGATGGCCCGACCCGTCGTCCACTTGCCGCCACTGATCGACCACAGCCCGCTGATGCCGTCGCCGGAGTGATCGTGGACGTGATGGCGTCGGCTCGACCGGTAGCTGTCGGTGTCGTCGCCTGCGTCGTCGTCGGCGACCAGTGGGCGGATCCCGACCGTGACGTCGTCGACATCGTCGAGGCCGACCTGGCGGTCCGGCGCCCGACACGAGTTCACGATGGTCAGCAGCTCGTCGACATCGTCGGGACCGGGCGCGACATCGTCGGGAGCGCCGCTGACCGGGGTGTCGGTGGGGCCGATGAACGACCGGCCCTGCCACGGCGACACCACCACGTGACGCCCGTTGCGCGCCCGGGCCATGACCGCGCTGGTGACCTCGGCGTCCATCGGGCGGGTCAACAGGTGCACGCCCTTCGAAGGGCGCACTGCCGGTCCGACACTGCGGCCGGTCGCAGCCAGGACTTCGCCCATCCAGGGCCCCGCGGCGTTGACGACCGTGTCGGCGCGGACCCGATGGCGGGCACCGCTGACCTCGTCGACGATCTCCACGCCGCGCACTGCCGCACCCGCCTCGCTGGATCCGACCCCGGCCGACAGATGATGCAGATCGATGCCGACCACCCGGCAGTGGGTGCGGATCGTCGCCCCGGCGGAGACGGCATCGAGCGCGAGCGCCAGCAGCAGGCGCTCGGGGTGGACGTTGAGCGTGTCGGTGACGACCACCGCACCACGCAGCTCCGTGGGGTCGAGCCATGGCACGGCGGCCAGCGTGCCGTCGCGATCGATCCAGTGTGGCCGACCGATCCGCAGGTCGTCGGGGGCCTTGCGGTTCCGGTCGAACGCCAGCGCGTGATACGCCGCAGCCCCTGCTGTCAGCAGCGTGCGCCCCGGCTTCGACCACGACCACACCGGCAGGACGAACGGTGTCTGGCGGACCAGATGCGGCGCCGCGAGCGCCAGGATGCGGCGCTCGCGCAGGCTCTCGCGCACCACTGCGACGTCGTACTGCTCCAGGTAGCGGATGCCGCCGTGGATGTACTTGGTGGTGGCCGAGCTGGTGCCCGCTCCGAGGTCGTCGCGGTCGACGAGCAGCACCGAGCGTCGCCGGGTGGCGAGCTCTCGGGCGATCTGCACGCCGGTGATGCCGGCGCCCACGACCACGATGTCGTAGCGGCGGTCGAACGCCGTCGGATCGCGATCGATGACGGGACCGGACACGCTGGACGGGACCGGGTCGGCTCAGCCGACGACGGGAGCGTCGCCCGACAGGTCGATCTCGTCGAAGGAGTGCACGGCCGGGTGATCGCCGACACCCTGGTCGTAGTACTCGTCGCCCACCCGGCGCACGCCGATGGTGTGCCAACCGGCGGCCCGCGCCGCGTCGAGCTCGCTCACCAGATCCGACAGGAACACCGTCGCCTCGGGCGCATGGCCGATGGCGGCGGTGATCTTCGCGTAGGACCCGCGTTCCTTCTTCGGGCCGGTGTTCTCGGTGTCGAAGTGACCCGAGAACAGCGGGAGCAGATCTCCGTCGGGGGTGTTGCCGAACCAGGCGTGCTGCGCGCTGACCGACCCCGACGAGAAGATGAACAGCCGGCGCCCCTCGGCGTGCCAGCCGCGGATGTGGGGGATGGCGTCGTCGAAGAAGTGCGAGGTGAGGTCGCCCGCGGCGAAGCCCTCGGCCCAGATCCAACCCTGGAACGCCTTGAGCGGCGTGACCTTCTGATCGGCCGACAGCCACGTCTCGAGCCACCAGACCACCCGGTCGAGGTCGGCGTCGGGTTCGGTGGCCAGCGTCCGGACCGCCGCCACCTGCGCGGCGACGTCGGCCCGGTCCAGGTGGGCCTCGATCCAGGTGCGGAACCGGGCCCGGCTGTACGGATAGAGCGTCCCGTGCACGAAACCGGTGGACGACGTGGTGCCCTCGATGTCGAGGACGACGGCCTCGATGCTCACTGTTTCTCCCTCTTGGCCTGGCGGCCGGGCCGGGAGGCCCCCGCTCCGCTCACGGCGTTCCTGCGCCGACGAGCTGGTCGAAGGTGGGGAAGCGCGTGGCGATGTCGTCGCCGGTGAAGTTGCCCACCCAGCCCTCGGGGATCCGGAAGAAGCGGATCGCCGCGAAGTGTGGACGCGTGCCCATGTCGAACCAGTGGGTGGTGCCCGCCGGGACCGACAACAGATCGCCGGCCTCGCAGATCACGGCCAGGATCCGGCCGTCGATGCGCAGGTAGAAGGCGCCGCTGCCCTCGACGAAGAAGCGGACCTCGTCGTCGTCGTGGGTGTGCTCGGACAGGAACGTCGACCGCGCCCCCGCCGCCCTGGCGGGCCACTCCGGGTCGGTGTCGTCGGGTACCAGGCGGACGACGTCCACGGTGTCGTAGCCCTCGTCGGCCAGGCGGGCCACGTCGTCGGCATACGCGGCCAGCACCGCGTCGCTGTCGGCGCCCGCCGGCAGTTCGGCACCGGCGGCCCACTGCTCGAAGCGCACGCCGCACGCGGCCAGCTGCTCGGCGATGACGTCGGTGTCGCTGGTGCGGAGCTCGACGGTGTCGGGATCGGTGTCGGGTTGGATGACGAGGGTGGTCATGGTGTGTCGGTTCTCCCGGTCGTGTCGGGTCGGCGGCGGCTGTCGCCGCTCGGCCGGATGGGTGCTCGGCGTCGGCTCAGGCCTGCGAGCGCAACGGTGCCAAGGTAGCGAACAGTTCGGGGAGCGGCCCGTCCAACAACGCGGCGCGGGTGGTGCGCACCCGCCCGTAGGCGTCGACCGCGGCCGGGTCGGGTACCGAGACGGCACCCTCGCCCACCCAGCCGCCGATGGTCGCCGCCAGGTCGTCGACGGTCCCGACGGCGCGCATCGCCAGCGCGGCGTTGGCGAGGATGGCGCCGTCCTGACGTGACGGCACCCGCCAGGGCAGGCCCACGGCATCGGCCTTGATCTGGTTCCAGACGGCGCTGCGGGCCCCGCCGCCGACGGCCAGCACCTCGCGCACCGGTGCGCCGTTGGCGGCGAACACGTCGAGGAAGTCCGCGTACTCGTAGGCGATCGACTCGAGCATCGAACGCCACAACGTGCCCATGCCGGTGGCCATCGTCATGCCCAACCAGGTGCCGGCGGCGTGCGGGTTGTCGGGGTTGCCGCCCGAGAGATAGGGCGTGAAGAGCACGCCGTCGCTGCCCGGCGCGACCGCCGCGGCCAGCGCATCGTTGTCGACGTACAGGGCGTCGTCGCCGTGGCGGCCGAGGATCTCGTCGCGGAACCAGCGCAGCGACAACCCGCCGGCCTTGACGTAACCCCAGTAGAGGGCCTGCCCCGGGATGGTCCCCAGCGAATACAGCATCCCGGGCACGGCGGTGATGGCCGGCGAGGGCTCGGTGACACCGACCGTCAGGATCGAGGCCGTGCCTGCGACGTCGGTGGCCAGGCCCGGCCGGGTGAGCCCCGCCCCGAGGTTCGACTGCATGACGTCGCCGGCCCCGGCACAGATGGGAACACCGGGCGAGATCCCGATGCGCTCGGCCATCGGGGCACTCAGGTGCCCGGCGACCTCCCAGGGTGCGTGCACGGTGGGCGCCAGGGCTGCGTCGATGCCGAGGTCGTCGAGCTGGGCCTCCGAGATCCGCCCCGTCGCCGCGTTCCAGCCGATGATCCAGCCCGACAGGTGCGACGGGTCGGTGTAGGCGTCCTTGGCGCGCAGACCGGCGAGGCAGCCCCCGATGTAGGGGGCCAACGACAGGATCTTGGCGATGCGGGCGCAGACGTCGGGTTCGTGACGGCGGACCCACTCGTACACCGCAGGCATGACGTAGGTGTCGAGCGCAGCGTTGGCCGACTCGGTGACCCAGCGCGGCTCGATCTCGTTGGCCAGCCAGGCGACCTCGTCGGTGGCGCGCACGTCGAGGAACGGGATGATCGGCCGGACCGGTCGCCAGTCCTCGTCGACGAACACCGGTCCGCACAAGATGCCCGACATCGCGATCGCCGCCACGTCGCCGGAGCCGATCCCTGCCCGGTGCACCGCTTCGGCGAAGGCGGTGACGACAGCGTCGAGGATCTGGTCGGGATCCATCTCGACCCACCCGGGCCGGATGTTGTCGAAGAGGTGCTCGGCGTAGGCGTCGGCGACACAGGTGCCGTCGTCGCGGTACAGCCCCACCTTCGAACCCTGCGTTCCCACGTCGATGCCGCAGTAGACGGTCACCGGATCCTCCCTCCCTGGCTCATGGCCGCGCAGCCGTCGGCAGCGCGGTACGACCTGCTCTTGGCGTGAGCGGTCGAAGGTGTAGGAAACTACCCGGCCATGTCCTCCCAGGCCCCGTTGCGACTCGACGCCCGTGCGTTGACCAAGTCCTACGGCGGCGTGACCGTGCTCGACCGGGTCGACATCGCGCTCGCGCCCGGCGAGGTCCGGGCCCTGCTGGGCGAGAACGGCGCCGGCAAGTCGACCCTGATCAAGATCCTGTCGGGCGTGGTCCGCCCCGACCGCGCCGAGATCCGCCTCGACGACGAGCCGGCCGACATCTCGGGTCCGCGTGAGGCGATGGCCGCGGGTATCGCCACCCTCCACCAGGAGCTGTCCATCGTCCCCGGACTCTCGGTCGCCGAGAACGTGCTCCTCGGCCAGAAGACCCCCACCCGCTTCGGCAAGGTCCGCTGGCGGGAACTGGCCCGCCGCGCCGAGGACCTCTTCGACCAGCTGGGCCACCCCATGGACGTGCGCCGCGACGTCGAGTCGCTCAGCCCGGTCGGGCGCACGATGACCGCCCTGGCCCGCGCCCTCTCCCAGGACAGCCGCCTCCTCGTCCTCGACGAGCCGACGGCCTCGCTCACCGACTCCGAGACCACGCTGCTGTTCGCCGCGATGGACCGGTTGCGGGCCCGTGGCGTCTCGATCCTCTATGTCTCGCATCGGCTGGCCGAGGTCGTCGAGGTGTGCGACACCTTCACCGTGCTGCGCAACGGGCAGCTGGTCGCCGCCGGCGACGTCGCCGACGTCACCATCGACCAGCTCATCACCCACATGGCGGGACGTCCCATCGAGGCGATCTTCCCGCCGCGCATCTCGATTCCGGGCGAGACCGTGCTGTCGGTCGAGGGGCTGCGCGGGCCCACCGTCGACGGCGTGAGCTTCACGGTCGCAGAGGGCGAGGTGTTCGGTATCGCCGGGCTCGCCGGGTCGGGTCGCAGCGAGATCCTGCGCCTGCTCGCCGGCGCCCAACCCCGCCTCGGCGGACGTGTCGTGCTGCGCGGACACGACCTCGATCCGTCCCACATCCGGGCCGGTCACCGCCGCGGTGTGGCCATGGTCCCCCAGGAACGACGCACCGACGGGCTGGTCCCCGCCAGCATCGAACGCAACGCGAACATCACCACCGTGGCCCGCCACGCCCGGTCCGGTGTCGTGATGTCGCGCCGGCGCGCCAACGACCACGCCACCGGCCTGGCCGACGATCTCGACCTGCGCTACCGCGACCTGGGTCAGCAGATCCTCACCCTGTCGGGCGGCAACCAGCAGAAGGTCGTACTGGCGAAGTTCCTCGCGCTCGACCCGAACCTGTTGCTGCTCGACGAACCCACCCGCGGCGTCGATGTCGCCACCAAGAGCCAGATCTACCACCTCATCGAGGACCGCGCCGCGGCCGGCGCCAGTGTCATCATGGTCAGCTCCGAACTGCCGGAACTCATCGGGCTGGCCCACCGCATCGCCGTGATGCACGAGGGTCACCTCACCGGCATCTTCGACGCCACCACCGCCACCGAGACCGCGCTGCTGCACGCGTGCTACGGGAGAACGCAATGACCGCCACCGACGACCGCGCCACCGACGACACCACCGCCGAGCCTCCCGGGCCCCTGCCTGCGGCGGCTTCGCGTTCGCTCGGCCTGCAACTGGCCCGGCTGCGCCCCTTCGCCGGGCCGCTGGTGTTGTTGTCGATGATCCTGTACTTCACGGCGCTCTACGGCGACCGCTACTTCTCGAAGACGAACCTCGTCAACAACGTGCTGGGCGCCGTCGCGTTCGTGGCCATCGTCGCCGCCGGCCAGACCGTGGTGATGGTCGTCGGCGAGTTCGACCTGTCGGTCGGTGGGCTCGCCGCGCTGGCATCGGTCTCCACCGGCGTGCTGGTGGCCACCTCGACGATCGATGGCGACCCGACCGATCCGTCCAACGTGCTGCTCGCCGTGCTGCTGGGCCTGGTGATCGGGCTCATCGGCGGTGCCTTCAACGGCTTCCTGGTGTCGAGGCTGGGGATCCTCGCCTTCATCGCGACGCTGGCCACCTCGGTCGTGTTCTCGAACTTCGCCGGCTACCGGGTCGACGGCAAGCCCGTCTACAACCTGGTCGAGAACAACTTCGTCGAGATCGCACGGGGCGACGTACTGGGCATCCCCAACCGGGTCCTCATCGCGCTGGCCATAGCGGCCGTCATCTGGTTCCTGCTCGATCAGACCCCGCTCGGACGCAAGATGTACGCCGTCGGCGGCAACCCCGACGCCGCCCGGTACTCCGGCATCAACGTCAAGAACACCCGCCTCATCGCCTTCGCCATCTGCGGGGTCACCGCCGCGGCCGCCGGCATCCTGCAGTCCGCCAACAACGCCACCGCCAACCTCACCGCACCCGAACCGTGGATGCTGCAGTCCATCGCCGCGGTGTTCCTCGGCATGGCGATGTTCCGCAACGGGCTGCCCAACCTGCCGGGCACGCTGCTCGGTGTCGTCATGTTGCGGGTGCTCGAGAACGGCCTCAACTACACCTCGATCGACGACAACCTCCAGGACGTCATCCTGGGTTTCGCCATCCTGGTGGCGGTGCTGCCGCTGGCGCTCAGCCGCCTGCGCGCGGCGCGCTGAGGCCGTGGCCCGCGTCCTCGCGCTCGACATCGGCACCACCGCCGTCAAGGCCGCCATCGTCGATCTCGCGGCCGGCGCCTGCGTCGTCGCCATTGCCGAGGCGCCGCTGGCACTCGCCACCCCGGCGCCGGGATGGGCCGAGCAGGACCCGGCCGACTGGTGGACGGCCACGCGGGTCGCGGTCGCCGCGCTCGAGGGCGACGACGTGCGTGTCGGCGGCACGCTCGACGTCGCCGCGGTCGCGGTCACGGGCCAGATGCAGGACCTCGTCACGCTCGACGCCGACCTGGCACCGGTGCGCGCCGCCATCCTGTACTCCGACGTGCGCGCCGAAGCCGAGCACCGGGTGCTGGTCGACGAACTCGGACCAGCATGGGCGGCGGCCGTCGGATCCGCACCCGACGCCACCAACGTCGCCGCCAAGTGGCGGTGGCTCGTGGCCCACGAACCGCACACCGTCGAGACCGTCGAGGTCGTGGCCGTCGGCGCCCACTCGGTCGTCGTCGCCCACTTGACGGGCCTCGTCCGCACCGACCCGACCACGGCGGCCACGACCGGCTACTTCGATCTCGGCGCCGGCGACTGGTGGGCACCGGCTGTCGCAGCGACCGGCTGCCCGCTCGCACCGGTGCATCCGGTGCGCGATCCCGTCGGGCCCGTGACCGCAGACGCGGCAGCCGCGCTCGGATTGGCCGAGGGCATTCCCGTGGTACTGGCCCCCGGCGACGCCGTGGCCACGACGGTGGGGGTGCTGGGCGACGCCGTCGGCGCCGCCTATGCCTACCTGGGCACGTCGGGTTGGGTGGCCGCCACCGCGGCCGCGCCCCGCCCGGCGCCGGGGGTCATCGTGTTGCCCGGCCTCGGCGACGAGCACTGGATCCATGTGGCGCCGATGGCGACGGCGTGCGGTGCCCTCGACTGGGCACGGGCGGTGCTGTTCGACGGCATCGACCACGCGGCGTTCGACCGGCTGGCCGCATCGGCCGACCGGCCGGCCGCAGCCGACGGGGTGGTGTTCCTGCCGCATCTCGACGGTGTCCGCACCCCCGACGACGCACCCGACGCCACCGGCGTGCTGCTGGGTGTGCGGCGCTCCACCGGGCAGGCCACGGTCGCCGCCGCGGTGCAGGAGGGTCTGGCCCATGCAGTACGGATGCTGGTCGAGCTGATCGCCCCCGACGCCGATCCACTGCGGGTCTGCGGGGGCGGGTCGCGGTCTCGGCAGCTGTGCCGGACCATCGCCGACGTCACCGGCGTGGCTGTGGTGGCGCTCGATTCGGCTCACGCAGCGGTCGTCGGCGCCGCCGTGACCGCCGGGCCTGCGATCGGTGTGGCAGCCGACCCGACGACCACCGACGCCGAGGCCGCGCTGCCCGACGCAGAGCGCCGACGCGCACATCTCGCAATCGAATCGTCGTTCGCCGACATTGTGCCTAACATCGCTGGGCTGTTTCATTCGCTGGCCCGCGCACGGGGCGGCGAAGCACCTACCCGGAGGGATCCATGACCAAGTTCACCAACTGGCGACTCCTCGTCGCGCTCCTGGCTGTGTTCGCACTCGTCGCGGCCGGCTGCGGCGATGACGACGAGACCGAGCCCACTGCCACCGAGGAGCCGGCTGCCGAAGACGGGGCCGAAGAGGGCGGCACCGACGAGGCCGCCGCCGGCGTCTGCGCCAACGAGATCTCCTCGATCGCCATCGTGTCGCCGTACTACTCCGATCAGCCCGCCACCAAAGAGGTCGTCGACGCCTTCCAGGCCGACGCCGAGGCCGCCGGCTTCGAGGTCAGCCTCGTCGACACCGGCGGCGACCTGGCTGCGGTCAACAGCGAGATCGAGAACGCGTTGGCCCAGGACGCCGACGCCGTCGTGCTCGGTATGGGCGATCCCCAGGAGTTCGGTGCCGGCCTCGCCGCCACCTCCGAGGCCGGCATCCCGGTCTTCGGGCTCGACGCCGGTGCCGTCGACGGCATCACCGCCAACATCACCTCCGACAACGACTTCCTGGGCCAGACCAGCGCCCAGCAGATGATCGACGCCATCGGCGAGGGTGGCCGGGTCATCGTCATCCACTTCGACCCGTTCGAGCCGGTCCGCCTCCGTGGCGCAGCGGCCCGCGCGCTGTTCGAGGAGAACGGCATCGAGATCATCGAGGACATCCAGGGCGACCCCGCGGACTCCACCGGCTTCGCCAAGACCACCGTGCTCGACCTGCTCTCGAAGTACCCCGAGGGCGAGGTCGACGGCGTGTGGGCGGCATGGGACGCCTCGGCGCTCGGTGCCTTCCAGGCCACCCAGGACGCCGGCCGCCCCGAGGTCGTCGTCACCGGTGTCGACGGCCAGGACTTCGCCACTGCCGAGGTCGCCAAGGGCGAGAACTGGATCGCCACCGTCCGCCAGGACTGGCCCGGCATCGCCGGCGCCGCGGTGTCGGCCATCACCGACTGCTCCGGCGGCACTGCCCCGGCCGATCAGGTCATCACCGTCCCCGGCGAGCTGATCACCGCCGAGAACGCCGGCTGACGCATTCCTGTTGACGTCTGACCCCTGCCCCGGCCGATCGACTCGGCCGGGGCAGGGCAGCCAGGGGTCAAGTCGTACTTTCAACCAACTCCAGGTCGTCGAGCCTGGAGGCCGCAGCGTGGTCGAGTTGGTTGAAAGTACGACTTGACCCCAGTGGTTCGGGACCTCGGTGGTTTCGGAGTTGGTTGAAAGTACGACTTGACCCCAGTGGTTCCGGGCGCGGTGGTTCCAGACTCTCATCGGTTTCCGCGCCCCAGTGGGAAGAGTGGGAGACGCCACCGGGTTCGGGATCCATGCTGATCCGAACGCCGGTCCTGCGTCTCGTCTCGTTCGTCCTTGCTGGGGCCCTGATCGCTGCCGCCTGTGGTGCCGACGGCGACGAGGGCGCCGACGTCGAGGTCGGTGGCGCTGCTGCCTCCGACGACTCGGCCGAAGGTGTCGACGACGGCGCTGACGCCGCTGGCGCGGACGCTGAAGCCGCCGACGCCGCGGAGCTCGTGTCGCCGACCGAGAACGACGCTCCGTTCGATCTGGCCGGCGGGGCCACCACCCCGGCCGAGGTCGAACTGCTCGACCTCGGCGACGAGCCTCGGTCCCAGCTCCGCGACCAGGTCGCGAGCGCCACCGAGCCGTGGCCCACCGACTGGACCCGCAGCACCGTCGACCTGTCGGAGCTCCTCGCGGGCATCCCCCGCACCGACCCTCGCGACGCCATCCCGCCCATCGACACACCCCGGTTCGAGCCGATCGCCGCCGCCGACTGGCTCGACGAGAACGAGCCCGGCGCACTCGTCCAGCTCGACGGCGAGGTGCGGTTCTACGCTCTGTCGATCCTGACCCGCCACGAGATCGTCAACGACCGCTTCGGCGACGTGCCCGTCGCCGTCACGTTCTGCCCGTTGTGCAACACCGCCATCAGCTTCGATCGGCGCCTCGACGGCGAGGTCCTGCGCCTCGGGGTGTCGGGCCTGTTGCGCAACAGCGACCTCGTCATGTGGGACGACGCCACCACCACCCTGTGGCAGCAGGTCACCGGCGATGCGATCGTCGGCACCCACGCCGGGGTCCGCCTCGAGACGGTGCCCACCGCCATCGTGTCCTACGGCGACGCTGCGGCGGACTTCCCCGACGCCCTGTCGCTGTCGCGCGAGACCGGCTTCGGAATCGACTACGGCGCCAACCCCTACGTCGGGTACAGCTCGTCGGAGGTCCCGTTCCTGTTCGACGGCGAGCCCGACCCCCGCTTCCCGGCGCTCTCTCGCGTCGTCGGTGTCAGCATCGACGTCGACGACGGCGAGCGCCTCGAGAAGGCGTATCCCTTCGCGACGCTCGAGGCCGAGCGTGCCGTCAACGACGAGGTCGGGTCGATCCCGGTCGCGGTGTTCTGGGGTGGCGCGACCACCGACGCGCTCGACGCCAACCTGATCGCCCAGTCCGACGCGATCGGTTCGGCAATCGCATACGACCGTCGGGTCGGGGATCAGGTGCTGACGTTTGCCCACGTCGGCGACGACCGCTTCGTCGACGCCGAGACCGGCACCACCTGGTCGCTGCTCGGCGTGGCCGTCGACGGCCCGTTGGCGGGCGAGCAGCTCGACATCGTCACCCACCGCAACGAGTTCTGGTTCGCCTGGGCAGCGTTCTTCCCCGAGGCGCCCGTGTACGGCGCCCGATGACGGCACGTCGCATGGCCGCACGTCCCATGAGCATCACGCCCCGATGAACGAGCTGCTGTTCCCGCGCACCGATGCCGGGGTGCTCGCCCAGGTGGTCCTCGTCTCGGTGCTGTGGCTCCTCGCTGCGGTGGCGGTGCGTCGCAACCGCGACCTCGTGTGGTTCGTCAGCGGGCTCGCGATGCTGGCGTTCGCCTGGTTCGGGCTGCGGGCCCTGCACTGACCCCGCCCCGCACTGCGTCGCACGGGCACAGCGGGCTGGCGGTGCGGATGCGACGGTTGCGGTGCGGCGTCGAGCCGAATCACGACAACGCAGGGTCGTCGATGTCGACCGTGGCGACGCCGAACACCAGAAGCGCATCGACGTGGCCGGCGTCGACCCCGGGTCCCCAACCGAGCCGCTCGATCTGGGCCCGGCTGCGTCGCCCCATCCGGGCCCGGACGAAGGTGAACGGGTCGGTACGCAACGTGACGGCGGGCAGCACCGAACCCACCGTCGCAGTCTCCTCGCCCAGGGCGAGCTCGACCGCCGCCAGGCCCGCCTGGTCGAGCCCGGCGCCCCACGACGTCACCAGTTGCGGCAGCGCTGTCGTCAGCAACGTCAGGTCCGGTGCCGCCGCGGCGCCGACCGCGTGGCGGAGATCCCACTCGTGGGTGAAGGCGTCGATGAAGAACGGCGCCGGGAACGGGCCGCCGGTACGGACCATGCGCTCGACGTCGGCACCGCGCTCGGCCCACTCGCTGCAGACCTCCGCGAGGCTGCAATGGCGTCGGGCCCGGACCTGGGCGTCGGTCCAGGCATCGGTGGTGACGCCGTCGAGGTTGCCGGTGCAGATGTCGGCCGAGACACCGGCCATGTGGGCGAACAGGTCGTGGAGCGTCCAGTCCGGACAGCACGGCACCACCGCCGCAGCATCGGTGTCGGTGAGCGATCGGCCGATGGCAAGACACCGGTCGCGACATGCCGCCCAGGCATCGGCCAGGCCGGCGGCGAGCGCGCGGTCGTCGGCGGTGGTCACGGCGCCTCGGCGCGTCGGATGAAGATGCCCTCGCCCACGGCGCAACGGATGTCGCCGGCGTGGATCTCGCCCTTGGCGAAGATCTTGCGTCCCTCGATGCGGTCGATCCAGCCCCGCAGCGTCAGCTCGGTGTCGAGCGGCGTGAGGTTCTCGTAGCGCACGGTGAGCGTGCCGGTGAACCCGCCGGTGCCGGTCGCGATGCAGGTGACGCCCAGCAATTCGTCCATCAGCGCTGCCACGTGGCCGCCGTGCACACCGCCGGGTGGGCCGTTGTGTGCTGCGCTGACGGTGCCCGACCCGACGACCTGATCGCCCTCGACCCGGAGATGGACGTCGGGCGCGATCGGGTTCAGCGCGCCGATGACGGGGCTGTAGGGGAAGAAGTCCCGCGGGGCGACGTCGGCGAGGTTCGGCACGGCCGGCGGATTGGTGAAGTGCTCGTGCGCGTAGAGCCCCCGCTGCATCCGCAGGTCGTCGACCACGTGGGGTTCGAGCTCGGACCGGATCGCTCCGATGCGGGCCGTCACCTCGCCGAGGTCGACGCCGTGACCGGCAGCGACCTCGAGGTCGGTGATGCGGATGACGTCGATGAGGCGTCGCAGTTCGTCGACGAGATCGGCCGGGGTGGTCACGCCGGTGGACAGTAGCGCCCGCTGCAGGAGTGAACATCGTTCCACTGCGTTGCACGCTAGACATGTGAAAGGGGCTCACAACCCCGCAGCGAGCCATCGGGTCACGAGCGAGACGAGGAAGCGACACCATGCGACGGATCACCGGGCTGGCGACGACGCTGGCGATCGTGGCGGCGATGTTCGTTACGGCGCAAGCCCCGGCGGGCGCACAGACCCTGATCCCGTCCGATCCGGTTCCTTGGTGCAGCGCCGGACCCGCACCGTGCATCGAGTCGGCCACACGCAACGGAGCGGCGGTCACGTCGACGGACCCGAACTGGCGGGTCCTCGGCAGTGCGTTCACCCTCCCCGGCGGCACCCGCCGTATGTCGTGGAACGTGGAATCCACCGGCACCGGTCTCGAGCTCGGCGCCCCCGCGCTGGCCGACGTGTGGACGATCACCTTCGACGTCGGCACGCTGAACCCCCGCATCGCTTTCGTGCGCGGCAGGCCAGGCAGTGTCGTGCGTGATGCGACAGCGGGGACGCTCACCGTGACAGCGTCGCCGGTCCAACAGACCACCGACGACTGCTCGTCCGATACAGGCACCGTCGTCTGCACCGCTGTCCCCGGGCGGGAATGGGAGGCCTACCTCGGCGGCGATCTCTCCGACGCCGGTGCATGGGCCGACCCTGTCCAACGGGCATCGTTCGACGGCACCGACATATTCACCGACGTGAGCTACCTCTCCGAGCTACCGACCATCGTGAACGATCCGACGACCGGCGAGCCGCTCGTGCGCCTCGAGCTCGGTAACAGCCGATACCGCCTCGACGGGGTCACGGTGTTCCGAGGTTTCATCCGCCATGTGGTCCCGGCCGGTTTCCTCTCCACGGTCTACGGCATCGATGATCCAGCGAGCCTCCGCTCCGCCGGGATCGTCACGGGTTTCACCGGCCCCGGAGCCGGGACGCTGTCGGTGACGTCGTCGCCTGCGGGCATCGTGATCGAAGGGAGCAACATCACATTCTCGGCACGCACCCTCGAGATCCGGGCCGGGAGAGTCACCCCCCTGCGGCCACAGAACGTGCGGACGCCACGCACGTTCGATCGACGGGTGCGGGTGGTGTTCGCTCCTGCGTCGGCACGGGGATCGGCCGTCGATGCACACGTGATCCGTTGCAGGGAACGCAACGGCGACGACGTCGAACGCGCCCGCACCACCGGACGCCGAGCCGTCGTGCGCGGTCTCGAACCCGGCCGGGTTTACATCTGCCGGGTCAGGGCATTGTCCGATGCCGGGCCGGGCCGTTGGTCACGGCCCGTGCGGATCCCGGCGAACCGTTGAGGTAGAGCCCCGGGGGCGCCGGTGTGCCACGCTGTCCTCGACCCGATCTCCCCACCGATCCGAGAGGCATCCCATGCAGATCCGAGCCGCTGTCCTCCGTGCCGCCGATGGCCCCTACGCCATCGAGACCGTCGAGTTGGCCGATCCCGGTGCCGGCGAGGTGCTGGTCCGTGTCGTCGGCGCCGGCATGTGCCACACCGACATCATGCCCAGGGTGCCCGAGAGCCCCGTGCCGCCGCCGGTCATCACCGGCCACGAGGGCGCCGGTGTCATCGAGGCCGTCGGCGAGGGCGTCACCGAGGTGGCCGTCGGCGATCACGTCGTGCTGTCGTTCGACTCGTGCGGTACCTGTGCCAACTGCCTGGCCGGCCAGCCCGCGTACTGCGACACGTTCCTGCCCCGGAACCTCTTCGGCCGGCGCCTCGACGGCTCTTCCGGCGTCACCGACGGCGAGGGCAAAGAGATCCTGTCGCGCTGGTTCGGCCAGTCGAGCTTCGCCACCCATTGCCTGGCAACCGAACGCAACGTCGTGAAGGTCGACCCGAGCCTGCCGCTCACCAAGCTCGGCCCGCTGGGGTGCGGTATCCAGACCGGCGCCGGATCGATCCTCGTCGCGATGAACGTCCAGCCCGGCACCTCGGTCGTGGTGTTCGGCACCGGCGCCGTCGGCCTGTCTGCCGTCATGGCAGCGAAGGTCGCCGGCGCGACCACGATCATCGCCGTCGATCTCCACGAGAGCCGCCGGGCCCTGGCCCTCGAGCTCGGCGCCACCCATGCCATCGACGGTGCCGGCGACGACATCGTCGGCCAGATCATGGCCATCTGCGGGGGTGGCGCCCACTACAGCTTCGACACCACCGGCCTTCCGCCGGTCATCCTCAGCGCCATCGGGTGCCTACGGATGACCGGCGTGTGCGGCATGGTCGGCATCCAGCAGGGCGACATCGTCCTCGACGGCATGGCCCCGATCGGCAAGACCCTCATCGGCATCCTCGAGGGCGGCGTCGACCCCAAGACCTTCATCCCCCGCATGATCGAGCTGTGGCAGGCCGGCGAGTTCCCCTTCGACCGCCTGATCGAGGAGTTCCCGATGAGCGCCATCAACGAGGCCGAGGCGTCGTCGCTGGCGGGCGGCGCCGTCAAACCGGTGCTGATCCCCGACGTCTGACACCATGGGTATCGAAACGGGCGACTGGCAGGCTGCTGCCGGCGCTCGATCGCCCGTTTCGTCTCCCTCGCCGAGGAGGAAGCTTGTCCACTCGTCATCACCACGCCGGCGCCGTCGTTCGCCGCTCCGGGTCGGCCTCGATGCTCGTTGCGCTCGCCGTGCTCGCCGCTCTCGTCACGTTCGCGGCGCCGAGCCATGCCGGACCGCCGGGGTTCCCCGATCTGCTCGATCCGGATCTGCCGAGTCCCGGCGAGAACTTCCTGTCGATGGAGATCACGCCTGACGGTCTGCACCTGGTGCATCTCGATCGGGCCTCCGACGCCGGTCCGGAGATGGTGGTCGCCCGACCTCTCGACGGCGGTCCCGCCGTCGACCTCACGGCGTCGCTCGCCGGGCCCGCAGCCGAGGTGTTCTTCGCGTTCGTCCTCTCGCCCGACGGTGCCACGGTCGTGCTCACGCGCTTCGACGACGTCAACGGCACCACGCTGCATGCCGTACCGATCGCGGGTGGCGCGCCCGTCCAGATCGGTGGCCCCGTCCCGGCGGGGCGTCAGGTTCGCAACGTCGCGATCACACCCGACAGTTCCACGGTGGTGTTCATCGCAGACTACGACGATGCCGATGAGTTCGCGCTGTATGCGGCGCCGATCACCGGCGGCCCTCGCACGCGTCTCGCCAACCCCGTCGCTGGTGGCGACGTCGTGGACATTGCGATCAACTCGACCGGATCGCTCGTCGCCGTCGTTGGCGACGTCGCCACCGACGGCACCGATGAGCTGTTCCTGGTTCGCGTCGATGGCACCCAGGCGCCGGCGGTTGCGAGCGGGGCCATCGTCGCCGGCGGCGGGGTTCTCGGAGCACCGTTGTTCCTGCCCAACGGCAACGGCGTCGTGTTCCGCGGCGACCTCGAGGTCGTCGGGCAATACGAGCTGTATCTCGTCTCCGGTGGCGTGCGCACGGGGCTCAGCGGCGACGTCGTCGCCGGCGGCGACGTTGGTGACTTCGATGTGTTGGGCGACTCGAGCGGCGTCGTGTTCGAGGGCGACCTGCGCACCAGCGGCGTCAACGAGCTCTTCGTACGGCGTTTCGTCGGCTCCGACCGAACGAGGCTCAGCCGATCGCTCGTCGACAACGGCGACGTCAGGGACTTCGCGATCGCCCCCGACGACAGCCGGGTCATCTACCGCGCCGACGCCGAGGTCGACGGCAGCAACGCGTGGTACTCGGTGCCCCCGTCCGGCGGCGCCAGCGTGCGTCTCACGTCGGTCGGTGACGTCGAGTCGAACGACGCGCTGTTCACCCCCGACGGCACTCGTGTCGTCACCGTGGAGACCGCGCAACCCAGCGGTCCGCTCACCTTGCGCAGCGTTCCCGCCGGTGGCGGCCTCAGCCATGTTCTCGACACCGCGCCCGACGCCGACTCGACGGACTTCTACTCGCCGCTGGTGACGCCCGACGGGCTGCGTGTCGTGTACCAGTACTTCGACGACCCGGCGTTCGATCTGTCCATTCGCATCGTCGACTCGGCGCACCGTTGCGCGGGACAGGTGGCCACGATCGTCGGCACCAACGGCCCCGACGTGCTGGGCGGCACCCTCGGCGACGACGTGATCGTCGCCCTCGGCGGAGCCGATCGAATCGCAGCAGGCCGCGGTCAGGATTTGGTGTGCGCCGGGGCCGGCAACGACACGGTGCGGGCCGGGGCCGGTGACGACATCGTCTTCGGCGGCGGTGGCGCCGACGATCTGCGAGGCGGACCCGGCCAGGACCAGCTGATCGGCCAGAGCGGCGGGGATCGGCTCCGTGGCCAGGGCGGCGACGACCGTATCGTCGGTGGGCCGGGAGCCGACACGGCTCGCGGTGGTGCCGGCAACGACATGCTCCGCGGCAACATCGGTCCGGACGAGCTGTTCGGCCAGCGCGGCGACGACCGCATCTTCGGCGGTCCCGGGCGCGATCGCTGTGCCGGAGGCCCCGGCAACGACCGCCTTCGTCAGTGCGAGCGCTGACGAGGACGCCCGTCACCAAACGCACACGGCCCCGGGGCAGCACCCCGGGAGACCGTGCGCGAGCGCCGGTCCCGACGGTCAGCCGGCGAGGGCCTCGAGGACGGCCATGTCGGGGCGGGCGATGCCCGTCGCCGGGTCGAGGGGCTGGACGCAGACGTGGTTCGCGCCGGCGTCGCCGTGTTCGTCGAGGCGGGCCCGGATGGTGTCGATGTCGCCCCACACGACCATGGCGTCGAGCCAGCGGGGGTCGGCGTTGTCGATCTCGTCGTCGCTGAAGCCGAGGCGGTTCCAGGCGGCGCGGTAGCCGGGGGCCCGTGAGTAGAACGACATGACCTTGGCGGAGGTCTCACGGGCCTGGTCGGCGTCGTCGGTGAGCATCACCTTCTGTTCGACGAACAGGCCGGCGTCGGGGCCCATGATCTCGCGGGCGTAGGCGGTGTGTTCGGGGGTGACGTTGTAGGGGTGTGCGCCCGCGGTGCGTTCGGCGGCGAGCTCGAGCATCTTGGGGCCGAGTGCGGCGAGCACGACGGGTACGGGCTCGGCGGGGGGGACGGCGGTGTAGCGGGTGGCTTCCATGGTGTCGAGGCACTGGCGCATGAACGTGAGGGGCTTGCCGTAGTCGATGCCGCGGATCTTCGACACGATGACCGGGCTGGACACGCCGAGGCCGAGGATCATGCGGCCGCCGGTCTGTTCGGCCACGGTGTTGGCGCCCTGCAACATGACACCGGGGTGGCGGTTGTAGACGTTCGCGATGCCGGTGGCGAGCTTGAGGGTGGTGGTGTGCTGGCCCAGGTACGCAGCCTGGGCGAAGGGGTCGCGGCCGAAGGTCTCGCCCAACCACAGCGTGGAGTAGCCGAGCTCTTCGACCCGGGCGGCGAACACCGCGGAGTCGGCGGCGGTCATGGCTTCGGGCGCGTACCAGACACCGAGGTCATAGGTCATGGGGGTACTCCTTCACAGCGAGTGATGTCGACCGGCGGGCTACCCGTCGGTGCTCGCCGGTGACCGTAGCCGCCGCCCGGCATCGACGAGCACGCCGACGCCGGTCGTGGCGGTCAGGTGCCGCTGACGTGGGTGCGGACGGCGTCGCCGGTGCCGTCCCAGTCGAGGTGCGCCTGATGCCAGCGGGCGAAGGTGGCGCCGATGCGATCGGTCTGGGAGTGCAGCTCGGTGAAGCAGCCGATGGCCGGGCGCGTGTCGAAGTAGCCGGCGACGATGTCGTTGGCATGGAGCTCGCAGGCCAGCTCGAAGCCGGCGTCGAGCAGGCGCTGACGCTCGCCGTCGTAGTCTGCGGGGTACTTGGCGACGTGATGGAAGCCGAACTCGCCCGGCGCGTACATGTCGCGGTAGATCGACGGGGCGTCGTCGTGCTGGGCGATGAGCTGGATCTGGACGTCGCCGGAGTAGCCGAAGCCGTAGGTGACGTCGGCCTCGACGTCGGTGCCCCGGTAGGTGAACCGGTCGGCCTTGTGGTGCTCGGTGACGAAGAACGGGCCGGCGCCGTTGACCGCAGCCCATCGCTGGGCCGCCTCGAACACGTCGTCGACGAAGTAGGCGTACTGGAAGATCGTGAGTCGGTCGGACATGATCCGGACCGTAGCCCGTGTGTCGGGTCGTGGTTCTGTAGCCTTCGCGCCCATGACCGAACCCTCACCCCCCATCTGGTCGCCTCACTTGCTCGCCGGCCGGACGGCGCTGGTCACCGGCGGCGGGACCGGTATCGGCTTCGGTATCGCCACCTGCCTCGCCCGCGCCGGGGCCGACGTGGTCATCGCTGCCCGACGCGCCGAAGTGCTCGACGACGCAGCCGACAAGCTCCGCCGCGAGACGGGCGCCCGGGTGTCGACGGCGCTGGTCAACATCCGCGATCTCGAATCCGTCGCAGCGCTGGCCGACGCCCACGGCGACGTCGACATCCTGGTCAACAACGCGGGTGGTCACTTCGCCCAGAAGGCCCGCGATTTCAGCCCAAACGGCTGGCGGACCGTGATCGACCTCAACCTGCATGGCACCTGGAACATGACCCAGGCGTTCGGCGACCGGATGCTCGATGGCAACGGCGGCACGATCTGCCACGTGCTGATGACCATCGGCGGCGGCATCCCCGGCTTGGGCCACAGCGCGGCCGCCCGGGCGGGTGTGATGGAGCTGACCCGCACGCTCAGCTACGAGTGGGGCCCGAAGGTGCGGCTCAACGCCATCGCTCCCGGTCAGGTCCGCACCCAGGGCTGGGACGAGACCTACGCCGAGGGTGTGGGCGACGGCCTCGGCGACCAGCCCCTGCCGATCGTCGGCACGCCCGACGACATGGGCAACGCCGTGGTGTTCCTGGTCTCGCCCGCGTCGCGGTTCATCACCGGACAGCTGCTGTACGTCGACGGCGGCCTGATCAACAACGGCCTCATGTCGGCGCTCCCCGATGGCGGCTACCCCGAACGCGAGCTCCCCCCGCTCGGCCGCTGACCCCAGGGCGTCGGAGCCGCTCTGGCGCTTCCTCTCCTCCTCGCCGGTGGGCTCGGTCGGCGATTCGTGAGAGCGTTCTCATGCGCCGCTCATGCTGTGCTCATGCGGTCACAGGACTGTGGTCGCCATGAAGATCAAGCTCAACGCACAGGTGTTGGCGCCGATCGCGACGGTCGGCCTCGGTGTCGCAGCCCTTGCGGGCGGCGTCTTGCCAGGCGGGACCTCGTCGTGGCCGGACCCGCCGCTGCGTCCCGTCCTCCTCGCAGCTGCCGAACCCAGCGACGACACGGTGCTCGGCCGTGCTGTCGAGCCGGCGACACCGGCCGATGGTGAGCAGACGACGACCTCCGGCAGCGGCGACTCGTCGGCGCCTTCCCCCGATGGTGCGGCCGAGGCGCAGCTCGATCCGGTGGGGTTCACGATCGCGTTCCCGACGCCGTCGGACACCCGTACCGATGACGGCGACGATCGCAGCGATGCACCCCCGGCGTCGACGCCGGCACCGGCGCCGGCCGCGGGTCCTGCGACATCGCCCGGCGATGCTCCCGGCGCCGATCGTCCGTCGCGTCCTTCGCGACCCGCTGGTGGTGGCGAGGACGTCCGCCCTGCGGTCCCGACTGCGCGCCCGACTGCGCGCCCGACACCGGCGGCTTCCGCTGACGAGACCTGGGGCAGCGGTGACGTCGACACTCCCGTCGCACCGCCCGCTGCTGCTGCTCCCGCTCGTCCTGTTCCCCCGGCGCCGGCGCCGGCTCCGATCGCCGATGACGGTGACGGGTGGGACGACGACCGGTGGGAGGACGATGATGACGACGACGAGGACCGGTGGGAGGACGATGATGACGACGACGAGGACCGGTGGGAGGACGAGGATGATGACGACGAGGACCGGTGGGAGGACGAGGACGACTGAACCGGACGCCGCCGGGTGCCCGGCTCGGCTCGGGCCGGGTCAGGTCGAGGTCGAGGTCGACCTCGAGGTCGTGGCCTGAATCGCCGGCTCCGGACCAGGGGTCAGCGCGGTGCAGGCCCGTCGGTGGCAGCACCGGCGAAGGCCTGGGCGATCGCCAGCCAGTCACGGCCGAGCTCGCCGACGCTCAGCGCCGTGTCGTCGAGATGGCGACGCTGGGTGACCACCAGGCAGAAGTCGAGGGCATCGCCGGAGACGGTCTCGTCGGCGTCGTCGGGACCGAACACCCAGGTGTCGCCGCCGGGGCCGGTGAGCTCGAGGCGGACGGTTCCGGCCGGGACCGCGAGGCCCCGGTTCAGGTACGACCAGCCGCGGGTGATGAACCCCAACTGGGCGATGTGACGCAGCCGTTCGGTGGCAGGGCGGTGGGCCCCGACGGCGTCGACGATGTCCTGGCCGTGCGCCCAGGTCTCCATGAGGCGGGCCGTCAGGAACGACTTGGCTCCCATCGACGGGCCATACCAGGCGACCCGGTCGTCGTCGGCCAGCGTTGCGGCGGCGTCGGCCAGGGTGGCGCGGTGGGTACGCCAGGCGGCGAGCAGCTCGGATGGGGTCATCGCCCGGAACTCGCCCAACGTGGCCCGGTCGCCCCGGTCCTCGGTCTCGACGCCTGCTGCCGTGTCGGCCTGGTCGTCGTCCGCGTCCGCGTCGGCGGGTTCCCCGGCGTCGCCGTCGTCGGCCCCGGCGTGGTCGTCGCCGGAGGCGGGCCGCGGCGACATGGCACCGAGCAGCTCGCCGAGGTGGGTGGCGAAGCCTTCGGGATCGGTGATCGCCAGGGCGGCGGACCGGTCGAAGAAGGCCAGATGCGCGATCTGGTCGGCGACCGACCATCGGGGACTCGCCGTGGGGATCGCCCACTGGTCGTCGGTCAGCTCGCTGACGATGGTGTCGAGGGCCTCGTGTTCGGCCAGGAGGTCGGCTCGGACATCGGCGACGTGCATGGGTGCTCCGATCGGCTGGGTGGGGCTCAGCGGTGTGCTCAGGGTCGGGCGGCGGGTGGGTTGGCTTCGACGAGTCGGGTCAGGCCGGTGCGCCAGTCGACGGCGCAGCCGCCGATGATCTCGTGTTGGCGGGTGGTGTCGATTGCTGCGCTCGGCAGGGCGGTGTCGGACGCCACCACGAAGCCGCCGTCGGGCTCGTCGATCCCGGCGGCTGCGGCCATGTGGGCGACCCAGTCGGCGATGGACACCACGTCGTCGCCGGCCCAGTTGACCGTGGTGGCGGGTGTCGACGCGGCAGCCAGCAGCGCCGGCAGATGGGCGACGATGTCGTCGTGGTGGATGGGGTTGTAGCGGCTGCCATCGGGATGCACCGGTATGGGGATGGCGCCACGCAGCATCAGGAGATGGAAGAACGGCCAACCGCCCTCGTCGCCGTAGGGCACGTTGAGCCGGGCGATGGTGGTGGGCACGCCGAAGTGCGCCGCCGCGAAGCGGGCCGTGGTCTCCGCTGCGATCTTCGCGATGGAGTAGGTGGGCATCATGTCGTGGTGATGGTCGCCGAGAGGGTCGTCCTCGGCCATCGGCTCGCCGCCGTTGGGTGCATAGACGGCGGTCGACGAGCAGTGCAGGAAGCTCTCGACACCGGCGAAGTGCGCCATCAGATGGCCGACCGCCTCGCCGTTGGCGGCCAGGTCGGTCCGCCAGCGGCCCGACTTCGTGACGGCGAAGTGCAGGACGTGGTCGACGTCGGTGGGCACGGCGGCGAGGTCTGGCTTGGCGAGATCGACCGGCACACAGCGGATGCCGTCGGTCTCGAGTGCGGCGCGCTTGTCGGCGTCGGCGAAGCGGGCGATGCCGATGACGTCGTTGTCGGCGGCGAGGGCCCGGGCGACAGCACCGCCGACCTGGCCGGTGCAACCCGTGACGACGAGGCGTTTGCCCGACAGCGAAGCGGTGGCCACGGCGCTACTCCCGGATCCTGAAGACCTTGTTGGGCGCGGCCCCTGGTGCGCCGGGCTCGACGTGGCCGACGGTGTAGCCGGCGTCGACGACGAAGTCGCCGCCGTTGCAGCCCGACGACTCGTCCGACGCGAGGAACAGGGTCATGTTGGCGATCTCGCGCAGGGTGATGTTGCGGCCCATGGGGCGCCGAGGTGAGCCGGTGAAGTCGATCTCCTCGCCGGCCTTCATTCGCTCGGCGAGCTGATTCATGTAGGGCGCGACCATGTCCATGCTGCCGCCACTGGGGCAGACGCAGTTGATGCGGATGCCGAACTGGCCGAGCTCGAGCGAACCGCTCTTGGCGAGGCCCCGCAGGCCCCACTTGGTGGCGCTGTAGATGACGACGCCGTGCTCGCCGTGGACGCCGGCCGACGACGAGATGTTGACGATGGATCCGCCGCCCGCGGCCTTCATGGGTTCGGTGACGGCCCGGACGCCGAGCCAGGGGCCGAGCAGGTTGATGTTCACGATCTGCTGGGCGCGCTCGGGGCTGGTGTCGGCGATGGTGGCGAGCTCGAGGACGGCGGCGTTGTTGACGAGCACGTCGAGGTGCCCGTGGTCGGCGACGATGCCGTCGACGACGTCGGTCCAGCCGTCGGGGTCGGTGACGTCGAGGTGGCGGAACGAGGCGGCGTCGCCGAGGTCGGCGGCGGTCTGGGCGCCGAGGTCGTCGAGGACGTCGGCGATGACGACGGTGGCGCCCTCGTCGACGAAGACCTGGGCAATGTCGGCCCCGGTGCCGCGGGCACCGCCGGTGACGAGTGCGACCTTGCCGTCGAGCCTGCCCATGGTGTGCGTTCTCCTCGTTGTTCTTCCGGTGTCGAAGCGGCCGCCAACCTAGTGCGTCCCGGGCGTCATGGTTCTGGCGCCGAAACGTGTTGCTCTGGCGACCGTTTTCGGCGCCAGTCCGGTTGGCCATTGGTTCTGGCGCCGAAACTGGTTGCTCTGGCGACGGTTTTCGGCGCCGGTCCGATGACCTCGCTCCCGCACGGGTACGGTGCGCA
Source organism: Acidimicrobiales bacterium (assembly GCA_046290435.1). Taxonomy (GTDB): domain Bacteria; phylum Actinomycetota; class Acidimicrobiia; order Acidimicrobiales; family UBA8592; genus CAVQUE01. Next base: position 23,799 of record JBKAGO010000037.1, on the reverse strand, counting down.
CCGATGACGGGACTGATCGACGTGCATGGCCACATCGTCCTCGAGGGCACCCTCGGCGCCGCCGGGCCGGTCTGTGGCCCCGAGCTCGGCGCCCACGCCGACGGCACCACCTGGTTCCGGGTCGGCGACTGGCGCCTCGACGGCGTCCCGTACCGCACCTCGCTCTTCATGCAGGTCGGGCTGCGGCTCGAGGCCATGGACGAAGCCGGCATCACGCTCCAGGCCCTCTCGCCCAACCCCCTCACCTACCTCCACCACATCCCTGCCGCCAACGCCGTCGACTACTGCCGGCGCCACAACGACGAGCTCGCCGCCGTCGTCGCCGGGCACCCCGACCGCTTCGTCGGCTTCGCCTCGCTGCCCATGCAGGACATCGACGCCGCCATCGTCGAGCTCCGCCGCGCCGTCACCGACCTCGGCCTCGTCGGCGGCTACATCGGCACCGACTTCGGAATGCACCTCGACGACGCCCGCCTCGACCCGTTCTACGCGGCCTGCGTCGAGCTCGACGTCCCGCTGTTCCTGCACCCCGCACCGTCGGGTCTCGACGGCCCCCTGCGCGACGACCGCATGCGCCGCTTCGACCTCGACCTCGTCGTCGAGTTCTCCTACGAGGAGACCATCGCCGCCGCGATGCTGACCTTCGGCGGTGTCACCCGACGCCATCCCGACCTCGACATCTGCCTCTCCCACGGTGGCGGGTCGACCGCCATGCACAAGGCCAAGCTCCGGGCCCTCGCCGAGCGTCGACCGTCGGCGCCGGAATGGATCCGCGAAGCGGGCGCGTTCGACGCCGCCCTCGGGCGTCTGTGGTTCGACTGCCACGTCACCGGCGACGCCGAGTTCGCGTTCGCCGTCGAGCAGCTGGGCACCGAGCGCCTGGTGTTCGGCACGAACTTCGGTGGCTGGGACAAGGGCACCCTCGGCCATCTCGGCGATCTCGCCGACACGCTCAACGCGAACGCGACCAGACTGTTGCGACTGGATCGGCGCCGCTGATCCTCGCTCGGCCCGACCGGTTCGCACCGGACGGGCCCCGACCGGTTGGGGACCGACCATGACGACCACCGACACCGACAGCACCGAGAGCGACACCGACACCGCCGGCCCCGAGGCCGGCACGGCGGACGAACAGCTCCGGGAGCTGCAACGGTTCCCCGCCGACGCCGACGTGGCGTCGATCGCTGCGGCGGTGGCCGCCGATGGTGCTGCCATCGTCGAGCGTCTCGTCCCGGCCGAGCTCATCGCCGCCGTCAACGACGAGATGGCGCCCCACCTCGAGGCCTGCGCCCCCGGCGCCGACGACTTCAGCGGGCACCAGACCCGCCGCGCCGGTGCGGTCATCGCCCGCTCGCCGTCCAGTCACGGCCTCATCGCCCATCCGACGGTGCTCGGCGTCTGCGAGGCCATCATCGGGCCGAACGCACCCAACTACCAGCTGCACCTCACCCAGGTCATCGACATCGGCCCGGACGCACCGGCACAGATGCCCCATCGCGACCAGTGGGCGTGGAACTTCTTCCCGTTCCCCCTCGGCTACGAGGTCGAGATCAGCACGCTGTGGGCGCTCGACGACTTCACCGTCGCCAACGGCGCCACCCGGGTCCTCCCCGGCAGCAACCACTGGGACGACGACCGGGCCAAGGAGGTGCTGCGCGCCGACCACACGCCGACGGTGGCGGCCACGATGCCGGTCGGTTCGGTCGTGATCTACACCGGCAGCGTCATCCACGGCGGCGGCGCCAACACCACCGACGCCCATCGACGAGCGCTCAACGTCGACTATTGCCTCGGTTGGCTGCGCCAGGAGGAGAACCAGTATCTGGCGTGTCCGCCCGAGGTCGCCCGCACCCTGCCCGACGAGCTGGCCGAGCTTGCCGGCTACTCCCGATCCGGTTACGCGATGGGCTACTGGGGCGACACGCAGGACCCGATGGCGTTCCTGCATCCCGACCGCGACTGGCCGACGGGCCTGGTGCCCCAGACCGGGTGATCGCCGGAAGGCGGCCGACCCCGGTGCAGGTCAGGTCGCGGTCTCGAGCGAGACGACTGACGGCGGGGGGTCCCGGCGCGTGCCCGCCGGAGACGAGCCGGCCCAGGGATACCGCTGGGGTCATCCCACTCGGGGGCAGGTCGGCGCGGTCGCTTGTCCGGAGGCGGCCTCGTGTGGTCGCGCGACGGTTTGGTCGCGGCCGCCTCCGCTGTCGCCGCTGCTGCGCAGCACGCCGACACCGGCCGGCGACGTGCATCGGGAACCGGTGGTGAGACGACCGACGGCGGGGGATCCCGGCGCGTGCCCGCCGGAGACGAGCCGGCCCAGGAACAGAGACGAGCCGGCCCAGAAACTACGCGTTCGTCACGCCCAGGCCGAGGCCGCCGTCGACGGTGAGGATGGCGCCGGTGGTCCACTCGGCGCGCACGAGGTACTCGAACGCCTCGGCGATCTCGGTGACCGTGCCGATGCGGCCCAGCGCGTGGGCGCTCGCGAGCGAGGCGAGTCGTTCGGCGGCTTCCTCGGGTGTGCCCAGTCCGGCCCGCACGTTGATCTCGGTGAGCACCGCTCCCGGCCGAACGCAGCCGACCCGGATGCCGTCGGGGCCGAGCTCGGCGGCGAGCACCCCCGTGAGGGCTTCGACCGCGCCCTTGGTGGCGGCATAGGGCGAGGCTCCCGGAAAGGCCCGCTGGGTGTGCACCGAGCCGACGAACACCACACACCCGCTGCTGGCACGGAGGTGGGGCCGACACTCGCCGACGAGCATCATGCCGCCCACCACGTTGGTGTGGAAGACCTCGAGCAGCTGTTGCTCGTCGAGGGCGTCGATGTCGCCGCGATACATGTTGCCGGCGTTGCTCAACAGGGCGTCGAGGCCCCCACCGTGGTCGACAGCGGCGGCGATCATGCGGGTGCGGTCGGCGGCGACGGTGACGTCGCCCACCACCGCACGACACCGGTCGCCCAGCTCGTCGGCGACGGCCTGCAGCGGTTCGGCCCGTCGCCCGCTGATGGTCACCAGCGCACCACGCTCGACGAAGTGGGCGGCAGCGCCGGCACCGAGGCCCGAACCCCCACCGGTGATGAGCACGGACATGTCCTGGATCGATCGCATCGCTAGAAGACCACCGGGTAGCTGCTGAAGTGGCGGCGGCTCGACGTCGGGTCGAGGGCCGGGGCCTCGGCCGGGTCCTGGCGACCGCCGGCGGCCAGGAACGCGTGCGTCATCACCGCCACCGTGCCGAAGAGGTGATCCTCGCCGACGACGTCACCCGCAGCGCCGCCCGTCGCGCCGGAGGCGGCCCGGTCATCGGTGGGCGAGATCCGGGGAGGTTCGAGGCCGCCGTCGAGCTCGGCGCCGATGCAGGCGTGGGTGCCGCCCCCGAAGCTCGCGCCCCACGGCGGCACGCCTTCGGGCACTGCCCGGCGCGGCCGGAACGTCTCGGCGTCGTCGCCGAAGACCGACGGGTCGCGGTTGGCTGCGGTGAGGTCGAGCACCACCGTGGTGCCGGCGGGGAGCTCCCGACCACTGCCCAGGACGACATCGGCGAGCGCCGTGCGCACCGCCACCGGACTGGCCGGATCGAGCCGCAGCGACTCGTGCATGCAGCGCTGCACGAACCCGAGATCGTGCCGGGCGCGCTCGAGATCGTCGGGGTGGGTCTCGCCGTGACGGAGCAGCTCGTCGACGGTGTGCACGAAGGCGTTGGCCGTCGAGTGCGCCCCCGCCTGCAGGTAGAAGCAGATCTCGCGGAACTGCACCTCGGGCGTGAGGCCCAGCCGCTCCCGGTGGCGGACGAGGGTGGTGAGGACGTCGTGGGGGAGCGCAGCCTCGGCTGTGGCGTCACCGTCGGCCTCGGCGACGAGGGCACGACGGCGCTCGAGCGACGACAGGTAGAGCTCGTCGTGAAAGGCGTCCATCGCGGCGCGGACCTCGGCGCGGACCTCGTCCTTGTCTCGGGTGGAGTGGGCGAGGGTGGCCCCCGCGCTGAAGGTCTTGACGATGCCGTAGAGCCGCTCGGTTGCCGTGGTGTCGGTGATGTCGTGGTCGACGCCGGCGATGGTGGCGGTGAGGTTCATCGCCGACCGGTAGCCGATGACGGTGAGGTCGCCGCCGCCGGCGGCCACGAACGGATCGAGCGTCGCGGCGATGGTGGCCCCGAGTACCTCGTGTTCCCAGTGGGCGAAGACGTCGCGTCGGAACAGCCGGTTCTCGATCCGACGCCGCTCGCGATGCTCGTGGCCGTGCAGATCGAGCAGGCAGTCGGCCATGACGATCGCACCCTCGGTGTAGCCGGCCTGACGGAGATCCTTCGCCCGGAAGGCGTCGTGCACCTCGGCCCAGCTGGTGAGGGTGACCGGCGGCGTCGCCGCCATCAGTGGCGGGCGCGTTCGGCGGTGAGGATCTCGGCGGCCCAGTTACCGACCTTCCAGCCGGGGATGTGACCGTGGCTGGGCCAGGGGCGGTCGAGGTCGACGGGGAGACCCCGACAGATGACGGCCTTCAGGTTGGCGCGGTCGCCGAGGACGGTGATGTCGCGGCTGGGGTCGCCGTCGACGACCAACAGGTCGGCGAGGCGGCCTGTCTCGACGGTGCCGAGCTCGTCTTCGAGGTGCATCGTCCAGGCACCGTTGCGGGTGGCGCACGTGATGGCCTCGAGCGGGCTCATGCCCAGCGCGTCGACGAACACCTCGAGCTCGCGGGCATGCCAGTGGCCATAGGGGGTGAGCGCGAAGCCGCTCTCGGAACCGCAGACCAGCCGGACCCCGGCGTCGTACGCTCGGCGCACCATCTTGGCCGTGGCCGCGATCTCGCCGCGGAAGATGTCCTCCATGCCCGGCGACGCCCCGACCTTGGCGCCGTGGTCGGCGAGGTTGGCGAGGAACGTGAAGGTGGGGCACAGCGTGGCGCCCGATTCGATCACCGCCTCGAGGCCGGCTTCGTCCATGAACGACGCATGCAGGATCAGGTCGACGCCGCACTCGGCCGCGGCCAGCACGCTGTCGGCGCCACGGCAGTGCGCCATGACCGGCACGCCGAGTTCGTGGGCGGCATCGCAGGCCGCGCGCAGCTCGTCGCGGCTCCAGACCAGCAGCTCGCCGGGCCGACCCGGCACCGATCCGGTGGCGTGGATCTTGATCCAGTCGCCGCCGTGCTTGACGTGGCGGCGGGTCCAGGTGATGACCTCGTCGACGGAGTTGACGATCTGCGCGTAGCCAACGGTGCCCTGGTCGGGGATGAGGCGGCCGGCGGTGCCGCCGACTGCGGTCAGCAATGCCTGCACGCCGGTCTTCATGCGGGGTCCCTCGACGACGCCGGCCTCGATGGCGTCGCGCAGCGACGGGCCGATGCCGTGGGCGGTGTCGGGGTCGACGAACGACGTCACCCCCGCCAGCAGCATCTTCTGGAGGTTCTGAGCGGCGACCAGGGCTGCCATGGTGGGTTCGCGATGGAAGAACAGCTCGTCGTTGCTCTGCACGTCGTCGAAGGTGCAGTGCACGTGACTGTCGATCAGCCCGGGCATGACGGTGCGGCCCGTGGCGTCGATGCGTGTCGCGCCCTGCCCGACGGCGGCGGCGGCGTCGGGTCCGACGGCGACGATCCGGCCGTCGTCGACCGCCACGTCGGCCGGTCGAGGAGCCGCACCGGTCCCGTCGATGACATTGCCGCCCGAGATCAACAGCTGCGAGGTCATCGGTCTACGTTACCGTCAGCGGTCGATCGAGTCCCAGGAGTCCGTGGTGTTCCGACACGTCGTCATGATGAAGTGGACCGAGGAGTCCACCCCAGAACAGCGCAGCGCCGCCATCGAGGCGGTGCGGGGCCTGTCCGCCGTCGTACCGACGGTGCGCGCACTCTCCTGCGGCACCGACGCAGGCGTCGCCGAGGGCAACTTCGACTTCGTGGCCGTGGTCGACTTCGACGACGTTGCCGGCTACCAGGCCTATGCGAGCCACCCCGACCACGTGCAGGTCATCACCGAGCTGCTGCGACCCATCGCCGCGCAGCGGGCCGCGGTCCAGTACGAGCTGGAGGGCTGAGATGGGCTACCGGGTCAGCATCGACACCGACGAGTGCATGAGCTCGGGCAAGTGCGTCGCCGACTTCGCCGACGTGTTCGCGTTCGACGACGACGAGCTCGCCGTCGTGCGCGACGACGCCGTCATGCCCGACGACGCGGAACTCCTGCGGGCCGCACGCAACTGCCCCAGCCGCGCCATCCGCCTCCACGACGAGTCCGGCGCAGTCATCGACACCTGACACGCCAGCCGGGCGGCTCCAAGGTCTCGGCACCGACGCCGGATAACGTCGAGGGATGGCCAAGGGACCCGGCGAACTGCGTGACAAGCTGCGTCAGGCGGGCGAGACGGTACGGCGCACGGCCGAATCGGCCTTCGACGACCGCTTCGGGCAGCCCAAATCCGCCCCGCCGCGCCCGCTCGAGGTCATCCAGGCCGAGCTCGACGGGCTGGTCGGCCTGGCTTCGGTGAAGGAACAGGTCCGTACCCAGATCGCCTTCCTGCAGGTGCAGCAGCGACGCCGTGAGCACGGCATGAGCGACGTGCCCACCAGCCAGCACCTGGCGTTCCTCGGCAACCCGGGTACGGGCAAGACCACCGTCGCGCGGCTGCTCGCCGAGATGTACGGCGCCCTCGGCCTGCTGAACCGGGGTCACCTGGTCGAGGTCGACCGGGCCGGGCTCGTCGGCCAGTACGTCGGCCACACCGCCAGCCGCACCAACCGGGCCGTCCGCCGGGCGCTCGACGGTGTGCTGTTCATCGACGAGGCCTATGCGTTGTCGCCCGAGGGCCTCGGGCGCAACGACTTCGGCGGCGAGGCCATCGAGACCCTCCTCAAGCGCATGGAGGACCATCGCAACCAGCTGGTGGTGATCGTGGCCGGCTATCCGAAGCTGATGGAATCGTTCCTGCGGTCCAACCCGGGTCTGCGGTCGCGGTTCTCTCGTGAGATCGTCTTCGACGACTACGACACCACCGAGCTCATCGCCATCACCGAGAAGCTCGCCACCGACGCCGACTATCGCCTCGGGCCGGGCGCAGCCGATGCCCTCGAGACCATCTTCGGGCGCGTGCAGCGCGACGAGGGGTTCGGCAACGCCCGCTACGCCCGCACCCTCTTCGAGCAGGCCATGAACCGTCAGGCCCTTCGCCTCGCCGCTGACGACCAGGTCCATCGCCTCGGGCGCGATGCCATTGCGGTCATCGAACCGGCCGACCTCACCGAGGCGGCCCGCCTGCTCGACGCCGACCGCCGATGACCGTCATCTGTTGCGACACGGCCCGCTGATGCGCATCATCGTCGGCATCTCCGGGGCGAGCGGTGTCGTCTACGGCATCCGGATGCTGGAGTTGCTGGCACCGATCGACGATGTCGAGACGCACCTGGTCATGAGCCCCACGGCGCGGCTCAACATCGGCATCGAGACCGACCGAGGGCCGGGAGAGGTCGAGGCGCTCGCCGACGTCGTCCATGGCTTCCGCGACGTGTCGGCGTCGATCTCGAGCGGCTCGTTCCGGGCCGACGCCATGGTCGTCGCCCCGTGCTCGATGAAGACCCTGTCGGCCATCGTCAACTCGTACTCCGACAACCTGTTGACCCGGGCGGCCGACGTCGTGCTCAAGGAACGCCGCCCACTCGTGCTGATGCCCCGCGAAACGCCCCTCCACGTCGGCCACACCCGGCTGCTGCACGAGGCGGCCCAGATGGGCATCCACCTGGCGCCGCCGGTCCCGGCGTTCTACAACCGGCCCACCAGCGTCGACGACATCGTCGACCACTCGGTGGGCCGGGTGCTCGACCTCGTCGGCATCGACGCCGGGGTCGTCCGGCGATGGGAGGGCGTGGTGCGCGAGCCCCGAGCCGCCGAGGTCGGCCAGGACACCGCCATCGACACCGAGGTGGTCCTCGACAGTGGCGGCGGTCCCGAGTCGACGTGACCGCCGATACCGACCCGGTGCCGTCGCTGCGGGAGTGGGCGTTCGCCGCCTACGACCGCCCCGGTGTGCAGGAGGCCTGCCTGGAGCTGCAGGACCGTCACGGGATGGATGTGGTCGCGCTGTTGTGGTGCATCTGGGCAGGCGAACACCACGGCGTCATCGACGCGGGGGCCGTGGAACGAATCGTCGCCGAGACCGCTGCATGGCAGACCGAGGTCGTGGCCCCGCTGCGAGCGGTCCGGCGTCGGTTGAAACACGCTGATGCCTCCGTTGCGGCGACGGGCCGCCAGGCCGACGCCGACGCGGACCGTGCAGCTCGCGACCGGCTGCGCAGCCAGGTCGCCGACGCCGAGCTCGCCGCCGAGGTCATCCAGCTCGACCGCCTCGAAGCATCGACCCTCACCGCGTCGGCAGTGGGGGAGGCGCCGGCCCCGTCTGCGGTCGCCGGACATCCCGGCGAGGCCGCGATGCGAGCCAACATGGCGGCCCTCGTCTCGGCGGGCGGCCTCGACTCCGACCCGGCCCGTGCGGTTGCCATCGAGGCGCTGCTGGCAACCGTCGCAGGCGTCGGATCCTGATCCGACCGGCACGAGGGGTCATCCGGGCGCCCCTGTCTGCGGGACTCAGGTCAGGGCGAGCAGGACCCACAGCGTCGCCATGCCCGCCAGCAGCGACAGGATCAGATCCCGCCGCCACGCGGCCACGGCGCAGCCGACGGCCACCGCGATCACCTCGACGGCTTCGATACCGGCGTGGCCCCGGCCTCCCGCCAGCAGCGTGACGGTCAGGCTGGCCAGCACGGCCGGGCCCACGTTGCGCAGTGCGCGCTCGATGGCAGGACGCACGGGGCGGTCGGCCAGCAACAGGATCAGCCCGGCCCGCGCCACATACGTCAGCACCGCCACCGTGATGACCGCTCCGGCTGCGGCGAACGTGCTCACGATGCCGCCCGATCGCTCGGCTGCTCGCTGTCGTTGCGGTCGACGACGTAGCCGGCGGCGATACCCACCACCGCGCCGACGAGCAGGCCGAGATTGTTCGGCAGGCCGAGTGTCGCAAAGGTGACCGCGGCTGCGGCGAGTGCGGCGACGGCGGCGCCGCGCCGGACGATGCCGACGATCACGAGCCCTGCGAACATCACCGCGGGAGCCACATCGAGACGCCACGACGCCGGTATGGCGCCCCCGACGACCATGCCGACCACCACGGTCACGTTCCAGCAGATGTAGAAGAACAGGCCCGTGGCGACGTAGAGGCGACGGAACGTGTCGCGGTCGAGATCGGTGCGCCCGGCCATGAGGGCGAAGACCTGGTCGATGAGCACGAAGGGGCCGAAGATCCGGAACCACCTCGGCTGGCCCCGGAACTGCGGGGCCATCGCGGCGCTGTACATGACGTGACGCAGGTTGATCACCGTCGCTGTGGCCACCAACGCCAGCCACGTGGTGGTGCCGGCCAGGCTGACGGTGGCCAGCTGGGCGGCGCCCGCGAAGATCAACACCGATGTCGACCACGCCACCGCAGTGGGCATGACGGAGTCGTTGATGGCCACGCCGAGCACGAGCGCGAACGGCAACACCGGCGCGTACAGCGGCGTGGAGGTTCGGACGGCTTCGCGTAGTACGGGGTCGATCCGCCGAGGCTACGCCTGGCTCCCCGACCGTCCCACCTTCGGGGGGAGGGTGGTCGCCGGTGTCACATCGGCAGCCACTGGTCGGTTGCGGCGTCGTGGATCATCCACTGGTTCCGGGCCGGGTCGAACCACACGTAGGCGTTGCGTTGTGGGTCCCAGCGAGGCTGATCGTCACGCGGCTGCGGCGGAGGCGGGGGTGTGGCCACCGGCGCAGCCGCCGGTGGTGGGGCGGCCGGTGGTGGGGCGGCGACCGGCGGTGGGCTCGCGACCGGCGGCCCCGACGGAGGCGGCGCACCGTAGGGGACCTCCTCGCGGTCCGGCGCGGGGAAGACCTGGCCGGCGGGCCGGGCGAAGGGGTCGGCGAAGTCCGCCGGCGTGGCCTGGGTCGGCGGCGCCGTCGGGGGTACCCAGCCGCCCGGGCCGCCGGCAGGCAGCGGCGGCGACCAGCCGGCGGCGGGAGCGGTGAGCCCGGGCACGATCGGCGGGGTGCCCACGGCGTCGGCGCGCACGACCAGGGTGCCCGCCGCCATGTCGCCGACGCGGCGGTGGCCCTTGGTGGCGAGGCCGGTGATCAGGCCGACGAGCGGGAGGATGTAGGGAAATGCGTCGACCAGCCACAGCACCGTACGGGCGGCGCAGCGACCGATGCCGGCGAGGCGGCCGTCGTCTTGGCGAATGACCCGCAAGCCCACCATGAGCTTGCCCGGTGTCCCTCCTGTGAGACCCTGGATGACGATGCCGAAGATCGCCCAGACCACCAGTCCCGAGACGGTCACCATGTTCGCATCGCCGCCCTCGGCGAAGCGGATGGTGTCGCCGAGCTCGAAACACAGGGTGGGTGCGTCGTCGTCGGTGCACGAGATCAGCGGCGAGTTGGGCACCGTGTTGCTGACCGACCAGAACACCGCCGCCATCACCGCCCAGGCGATCACGGCGTCGATCAGATACGCGCCGATCCGGCGGCCCATCACGGCCGTGGGGTCGAGGCCGAAGTGGCCAGAGACGGGCGGTGGCAGAGCAGTCATGGCGCCATTGTCGCGCCCGGCCGCGCGCAGATGTGAGGATCGTCGCCGATGCGTCGGGATCGCGGCATGAGCACCCTGGTGGTGTTCGACTGCGACGGGGTCCTGGTCGACTCCGAGGTGCTCGTCGTCGGTATCGAAGCCGAGTTGTTGACCGACGCGGGCATCGGCATGGACGCCGCAGGGGTGGTGGACCGATACGTCGGGCTCTCCGAGGCCGACATGGCCGCCGCCATCGAGCGCGAGTTCTCGGTCGCTCTCGACGCGGCGTTCTGGGACCGGCGCCGCGACCTGGTGCTCGAGGCCCTGCGCACGCGCCTGGAGCCCGTGGCCGGCATCGCCGCCGTGCTCGAGCGGATCGGTTCGCCCATCTGCCTGGCCTCGAGCAGCGATCACGCCCGCATCGCGTCCTCGCTCGCCAGGACGGGCCTGCTCGGTCACTTCCCCGACGATCGACGCTTCAGCGCCACCGATGTCAGCCGGGGCAAGCCCGCACCCGACCTGTTCCTGCACGCCGCGAGCTGCTGCGGCCATGCGCCCGACGACTGTGTGGTCGTCGAAGACTCGCCCCACGGGGTGGCAGCGGCCGTCGCCGCCGGCATGGCCGTCATCGGATTCGCCGGCGGCGGGCACCACACGCCCGCGTTCGGGGCCCGGCTGCGGGAGGCCGGCGCACCGAACGTCGTGCCCGATGCGTCGGCGCTTCACGACGCGCTGCGGGACCACGGCGTGGCCCTCTCCGACGGCTGAGGCCGGCCGTGTCGTCGCGTTCTGGCGCCGAAAACCGTTGCCAGGGCAACGAGTTTCGGCGCCAGAACCATGACCGATGCCACGGTGGGACCTGCATGCTGTCGCTCCTGCCCGAAGTGCGGGCCCGGTCGCAGTGGTCCTGTGGGGCGGGACTTCGGACCCTGGGCGGTGCTCCGCCTGCGGCCCTAGGTTCCGGTCCATGAACCCCAGTGCATCCATCGCCGAGGTGATGACCACCGATCCGGTCACCATCGATCGTTCTGATCCGATCTCGGAGGCCTATCGACTCCTGCGCGATGCGCCGTTCCATCACCTGCCCGTGCTCGACGGCGACGAGCCGGTCGGCATGGTGGCCACCAGCGACATCCTGCGTCTGGTCTACGACGTCGACGGCGTCGACGACCGAGCGCTGCGCACCTACATCGATCACCAGTTCACGATGGACGACGCCATGAGCGTCGACCTGCGCACCCTGGCCCCCGACGCCACCGTCCGCGACGCCGCGGCGGCCCTCGCCGACGGATCGATCCACTCGGTGCTCGTGATGGACGGTGGCAAGATCGCCGGCATCGTCACCACCACCGATCTGGCCCGCTGGCTCAGCGCCTGAGGTCGGGCGGCGCCACGGCCGACGTGGGTGGCGCCGAGAATCGTTGCCCTGACGACGTTTTTCGGCGCCAGAACTCCGACGCCGGGAAGGATCCCGTCGACCTGGCCGCTACCCGAGGGCTGCGCTGACCAGCTCTCGGGCGGCGGCCTGGACCTCGACCAGGTGGTCGGCTCCCCTGAAGCTCTCGGCGTAGATCTTGTAGACGTCCTCGGTGCCCGACGGGCGCGCCGCGAACCACGAGTCGGCCGACGACACCTTCAGCCCGCCGATGGCCGCACCGTTGCCCGGCGCCGTGGTGGTGACGGACACGATGGGGTCGCCCGCCAGGGAGTCGGCACGCACCTGATCGGGCGACAACGCCTTCAGCGTCGCCTTCTGCTCCCGGGTCGCCGGCGCGTCGATGCGGGCATAGGCCGGGGCACCGTGCCGTTCGGCCAGGCGCCGGTAGTGCTCGCTCGGGCTCGACCCGGTCACTGCGATGATCTCGGCCGCCAGGAGGCACAGCACCAACCCGTCCTTGTCGGTGGTCCACGTGCTTCCGTCGGTGCGAAGGAACGACGCCCCGGCGGACTCCTCACCGCCGAAGCCGATCGACCCGTCCAGCAGCCCCGGCACGAACCACTTGAACCCCACCGGTACCTCGAGCAGGTCCCGCCCGAGCGACGCAGCCACTCGGTCGATCATCGCCGACGACACGAGCGTCTTGCCGATGGCGGTCCCCTCCGGCCACCCGTCGCGGTGGGTGAACAGGTGCTCGATCGCCACCGCCAGGAAGTGGTTGGGGTTCATCAACCCGCCGTCGGGGGTGACGATGCCGTGGCGGTCGGCATCGGCGTCGTTGCCGGTGGAGACGTCGTAGCGCTCCCGGTTGGCGATCAGCGACGCCATGGCGTTGGGCGACGAGCAGTCCATGCGGATCTTGCCGTCGCCGTCGAGGGTCATGAACCGCCACGTGGCATCGACGTCGGGGTTGACGACCGTGAGGTCCAGACCGTGCGTCTCGGCGATGGCGCCCCAGTAGTCGACGCTGGCCCCGCCCAGCGGGTCCGCGCCGATGCGCACGCCCGCCGACGCGATGGCCTCGAGGTCGATCATGGAGCCCAGGTCGGCGACGTAGCGGTCGCGGTAGTCGTAACGGGCGACGGTGTCGGCGGCCAGCGCCCGGGCGATCGGCACCCGGGGTATCGCCCGCAGGCCGCTCTCGAGCAACTCGTTGGCGCGTGCAGCGATGGCGTCGGTGGCGTCGGTGTCGGCCGGTCCGCCGTGGGGTGGATTGTACTTGAACCCCCCGTCTCGGGGAGGGTTGTGCGATGGCGTGACGACGATGCCGTCGCCGCGTCCCGCGTCGGCAGCGGTCCGGCCCCGGTTGTGGGCCAGCACCGCGTGGGAGATGGCCGGGGTGGGGGTGTAGCGGCCGTCGGCGTCGATACGGACCTCGACGTCGTTGGCCACGAGGACCTCGAGCGCCGTCGTCCACGCCGGCTCCGACAGGGCGTGGGTGTCGCGCCCGAGGAACACCGGCCCGGCGATGCCCGCCGCGGTCCGGTACTCGCAGATCGCCTGGGTGGTGGCGGCGATGTGGGCATCGTTGAAGGCGCCGTCGAGGCTCGATCCCCGGTGGCCCGACGTGCCGAACGCGACCCGTTGGGCCGGGTCGGACATGTCGGGTTCGCGGCTGTAGTAGGCCGTGACGACCGCTGCGATGTCGATGAGGTCGTCGGGTTCGGCGGGGAGGCCGGCGCGGGGGTGGGTCATCGGGGCTCCGTCGGGTGGTCGGGCGAGGTCCGTACCGCCCATGGTGCCAGCCCGAACCGCCCGAGTCAGACGCGCGGCCCCGTTCGGGGTCCCGATCTGGGGTCGGCTGCGCCGCCGCCGCTCAGCGGAACGAGAAGACCGGTGCGGCCTCGGCCTCACCTCCGACGAGACCACGGCGGCGGAGCTCGGGCATGACGCCCTCGCCGAACCACATGGCCTCCTCGAGGTGCGGGTAGCCCGACAGGATGAACTCGTCGAAGCCGGCGCGGTGGTACTCCTCGATGCGGTCGGCGATCTCGGTGTAGCTGCCCACCAGGGCGGTGCCGGCGCCGCCGCGCACGAGGCCGATGCCGGCCCACACGTTCGGGTGGATCTCGAGGCGGTCGGTGCTGCTGCCGTGCAGGGCCGCCATGCGGCGCTGGCCCTCGCTCATCGTGGTGGCGAAGTCGGCCGCCGCGGAGGCGATCGCCTCGGGCGAGATTCCGGCGAGCAGGGCGTCGGCTGCAGCCCATGCCTGGTCGGCCGTTGGACGGGCGATGACGTGGAAGCGGATGCCGTAGCGCAGGACCCGGTCGAGCTCGGCGGCGCGGGCGGCGACATCGGCGATCTGTGCGGCGGCGGCGTCGGGCGGTTCGCCCCACACCAGGAACACGTCGGCCTGCGCGGCGGCGACGGCCTTTGCGTCGTCGGAAGCGCCGCCGAAGTAGACGGCGGGCGCGACGTCGGGCGTCTGGCGGGTGGTGGCCCCCTCGACGGCGTAGTGGGTGCCGACGTGGTCGATGGGGCGGGGCCCCCACGCCGCGCGCATGATCGAGATGAACTCGGCGGTGCGCTCGTAGCGGGTGGCCTTGTCGGCGTGGTCGCCGAAGCGGGCCAGTTCGGCCGGTTCGGCGCCGGTGACGATGTTGACCATCATCCGGTTGCCCGACATGCGCTGGTAGGTCGACGCCATCTGCGCGGCCAAGGTCGGCGACAGCAGGCCCGGTCGGAACGCGACGAGGAACTTGATGCGGCTGGTGCGTCCGATGAGCGACGCGGTGGCGATCCAGGCGTCCTCGCAGCCGGTGCCGCACGGGGTGAGCATGGCCTCGAACCCGGCACGCTCGGCTGCGAGCGCGACCGAGGTCAGGTAGTCGTGACTGGGAGCGCGAGCACTGTCATCGTCGCCGGGCAGGACGTCGCGGCTGTCACCGCCGGTGGGGAGGAACCAGTGCATGCTGAGCATCAGTGAAAGACATTAACTGATCCGTCAGATACTTTTACTCGATGTCGTCGACCTCGGTCGACTGTCGACCGAGGACTGTGGGGCCGGCCGGTCTGCGTGGTCCCTCGACCCGTCAGGTCAGGTCGGGTCGGGTCGGGTCCCCGAACCGCTCATGGCCTCGAACCCGCGACAGAGCAGGTCGATCATCTGCTCGAACGTCTCGGCGGGATCGTGCGGGCTCGGGTGGCCGTCGCCGATCTCGAAGCTCACGAACCCGTGGAGCGCGCTGCGCAGGGTGCGGGCGCCGTGCACGAGCGCGTCCTCGCCGAGGCCGAAACCCCGCAGGCTCGACGCCAGTACCTCGACCACCCGCTCCACGGCATCTTCGAGCTCGGCGTCGCCGGCGACCGGAAACCGATCGGTGGCGGCGTAGAGGCCCGGGTGCCGGCGACCGAAGGCGCGCCAGGCGTGCGCCACGGCGTGGACCGCCTCGGGACCCGAGCGGCCGATGGCGGACTCGGCGAGGGCGTCGGCGAGCTGTTCGCGACCCGCCAGCCCGAGCGCCCGCCAGAGATCATCGATGCCTTCGACGTGGCGGTACAACGCCGGTTGGGTGACACCGAGCTCGTTTGCCACAGCGGTGACCGTCAGCGTGTCGACACCGTGGGTGTCCACCTGGGCGGTCGCGGTGTCGAGCACGGTCTGGCGGTCGAGGGTTCCCTGGCGGGGTGGCACGGGTCGGCACCTTCTCCTTGCGTTCAGGGGCACGGCATCGATCGCGATGGCGTTGCCCGTGGCCGCTGGAAGCGGCCACGCCGCCCATGTTCGCACGCAGTGCGGTCCGGCGCCGAGGGGGTCGAGACGGTCAGCGCAGTTCGTAGCGGATCGGCAGGCTCTTGGGCCCACCGACGAAGATCGCCTGGGTCGACCGGGGGTCGCCGTCGAGTTCGACCGAGGCCAGCCGCGGGATCAGGTGGGAGAACAACGACCGCAGCTCCATGCGGGCCAGTTGCGCGCCCAGACAGAAGTGGATGCCGTAGCCGAATGCGACATGGCGGTCGGCGTTGGCGCGCGCGACGTCGAAGCGCAGGGGATCGTCGAACACCTTCGGGTCGTGGTTGGCGCCCAGGTACGACAGGTACACCCAGTCGCCGGCGGCGACGGCCTGACCGGCGATCTCGGTGTCGACGGCTGCGGTGCGCATGAAGTGGCGCACCGGCGAGGCGATGCGGATCATCTCCTCGACCGCGTTGGTGATGAGCTCGGGGCGCTCGTGGAGCAACGCCAGCTGGTCGGGGTGGGTGGCCAGCTGGTGCATGCCGACGGCCATGGCCGCCGACGTCGTGTCGTGGCCGGC
Source organism: Acidimicrobiales bacterium (assembly GCA_046290435.1). Taxonomy (GTDB): domain Bacteria; phylum Actinomycetota; class Acidimicrobiia; order Acidimicrobiales; family UBA8592; genus CAVQUE01. The sequence continues at coordinate 7,517 of JBKAGO010000037.1, read as the reverse complement.
CGTGGCGACGATGGTGTAGTAGCCCATGGTCTCGAGATCGGGCATCGGCTGGTCGTCGATGGTGCCGTTGGCGATCAGCGACGCCAGGTCGTCGGTCGGGTTCGCCCGCCGGTCGGCGCTGAGCTCGCTGAAGTACGCGTAGAAGTCCAGCAACGTCGCCGCGATGTCGTCGATGCTGATGTTCTCGCGCCGCAGGTCGGGGTCGGTGGCCCCGAACAGCTCCTGGGTGAGCTTCAGCATGCGCGGGTAGTCGTCCTCGGGTAGCCCGAGGATCCGCAGGATGACCTGCAGCGGGTACGCCAGCGCGATGTCGGTGGCGAAGTCACAGCGCCCGCCGTAGGCCTCGAGTTCGGCCACCGCCTCGGCGCTGAGTTCTTCGAGGCGGTCGTTCATCCGCCGGATGCTGGCCGGTTTGAACCAGTCGTTGGTGAGGCGCCGGTACTTGCCGTGGTCGGGCGGGTCCATGTGGATCAGCGTCCTGATGTCGCCGCCCTGGGCCTTGCGGGCCTCGATGTGGGCCCGTTGGCTGAGCACCGCCTCGGGTTCGTTGGTGAACACGTCGTGGCGGCGTTCGATCTCGTGCACGGCGGCGTGGTCGATGACCGCCCAGAACGGGTCGTACCCCTCGGCCTCGATGCGGTGGACGGGCCCTTCGGCGTGGAGGGCCACGACGTCGCGCCGCCAGGTGTCCATGTCGCCCCAACGGGTGGGGTCCGAGAACAGATCGGTCATGACGGGAGATTCTCTCAGATCGATTCGACGGATGTGGGTGACGACGTGCGGCGGGATCGACGCTCGAGCGGCGATCAGGTGGCTGTGCGGGCGGGGATGAGCGCGCGCAGCATCACGAGCGACACGACGGCCAGGCCCGCCGACACGAGGTAGGCGGTGCCGTAGTCCGACACCGCCGCCACCCCGCCGAAGAGCACGGCGCCGAAGGCGTTCGAGATCTCGAGGAACAGCGTGTAGGTCGCCAGGGCGAACGAGCGCTGCGTCGCCGGGACCCCGGCGACGGCGGCGCTGACCAGCGACGGCAGCAGCATCGCCGTGCCGGCGGCCAGCACCACCGAGCCGACGGCGAGGCCGATGGCCGTCCGCCATCCACCGATCACCAGCAGCCCGGCGGTGACACCGACGAGTGCGATGGTGCCGCCCAGCCGCGGTCCCAGACGGTCGGGGAGGCGCGCACCGAAGCTGCGGATGAGCACGATGGTCAGCGACGTCGCCAGGAAGTACGGGGCCACGTCGCCGACGCCGATCTCGTCGGCGTAGAGAGGCACGAAGGCGTTGAAGCCGATGAACCCGAGGATCCCGACGCCGAGGATGGCGCCGGGGACGATGGCCTGCGGGTGCATCAGGCGGTTGCGGCCGCCGTCGACGTGCAACGCGTGGTCGTCGCCGACGACGTTGGGCAGGGTCAGCGCGATGAGGCTGGTTGCGGCCATCAGCGCGGCGCTGACGGTCCACACGGCGTCGAACGACCAGGTGCGCAGCACCCATTCGCCCAGCAGGGACCCGAGGCCGGTGCCGAGGTGCAGTGCGACGAAGATGTAGCTGGTGGCCTCGCCGCTGCGATGCCCGGGGGCGAGGTCGATGGCCATCGTCGTGGCGCCGACCATCGTGGCGCCCTGGCCGGCGCCCAGCAGGATCCGCAGGAGCAGCACGACGACGGTGGCGTCGGACAGCAGCAACCCCAGCATCGACAGCGCCGACACGACGCCGCCGGCCACCATCAAGATGGCTCGGCCCCGCCGGTCGCCCATGTGGCCGACGAGCGGGCGGCCGGCGATGGCGCCGACCGCCATCGATCCCAGGACCAGACCGACGACGGTGTCTGTGGCGCCGAGTTCGTCGCGCAGGAACCGGGGCATGACCGGGAACGTCGCGCCCATGGCGACGAAGTACACGCCGGCCAGAAGCGCCAGCCGGGCGAACTGCGGACCGAGGATCCGTGCCTCGGGTTCGTCGGCGACGTGCACCGTCCGAGTCTCGCGGAAGGACTGGGGTCAAGTCGTACTTTCAACCAACTCCGAGCGGACGGCCCTTGGGGGCTGCCGAGCCAGAGTTGGTTGAAAGTACGACTTGACCCCAGCCGTGACCCCAGCGGTGGGCTGCAGGTCAGCCGGCGCCGGTCTCCAGGGCGTCGATTGCGTCGCGGAGGGCGACGCGGTCGATGGGGTCGACGATGCCGTCGGTTTCGACGGTGTCGTTGGTGTCCTGGAAGGTGCGGGTGGCGGTTTCGGTGTTGGGGCCGTAGATGCCGTCGACGGCGATGGTCTGGTCGTCGCGGCCGGAGAGGGCGAGCCAGTCGTTGAGACGGTCCTGCCACCACGCCACCAGCGTTCCTGCGTCACCGCGGGTCAGGGTCCGGTCGGTGGCACCGTTCTCGCCGGTGTCGTCGGACTCGAGGGCGTCGATTGCGTCGCGGAGGGCGACGCGGTCGATGGGGTCGACGATGCCGTCGGTTTCGACGGTGTCGTTGGTGTCTTGGAAGGTGCGGGTGGCGGTTTCGGTGTTGGGGCCGTAGATGCCGTCGACGGCGATGGTCTGGTCGTCGCGATCAGAGAGTACGAGCCAGTCGTTGAGACGGTCCTGCCACCAGGCCACGAGTGTTCCCGTGTCGCCACGCATCAGCACCTGCGGGTTGTCGGCCGAGGCCTGATCGGCGCGGGCCGTGACGGAGTCTTCGGTTGTCGCCTCGTCTGCCTCGTCGGTTGCGGAGGACTCGGTCGCGTCGTCGGTGGCGTCGTCTCCTGGTGTCGGCTGGGCGTCGTCCTGGAGTGCAGCCATTGCCATGGGTGTCTGGGGGAGAGCCGCGTCGGCAGGCGTCGGTGCAGGGGCCAGTGCTGCGAGAGCAGCTGCGGGGAGGATCAGAGGCGTTGCGAGAACCATGGGTTCCTTTCGAGTGCGTTCGCTCGTATCGACGCGCGTTCCCGCGATGGCGGATCGCCAAACGCCGAGCCGGTCCGCGACACTGTGCGGCGACACCAGACACGAGAGGTCAAACCCAGTGGTCGCTCCGCTCACCGATCGCTCCGCTCCGGCGGGAGCGCACCCCATCCAGACGCCCGAGCGCATGGCGCTGGTCGAGGCCATGGCCTCGCTCGGACCCGCGTTCGAGGCCCGCGCCGCGGGCTACGACCGGGCCGCGGCGTTTCCGCGCGAGAACTGGGACGACCTTCGCGAAGCGGGCCTGCTGGCGCTGTGTGTCCCCACCGAGCACGGCGGACTGGGCGCCGACTTCGTCGGCTACGCGCTCGTGGCCGAAGAGCTGGGGCGGCACTGCGCCACCACGGCGCTGACGTTCAACATGCACTGCGCCACGACGCTGATGGCCGGTGTCATCGCCGACGATCTCGACTTCGACGACGACCACCGCGCCATGCTCCACACCAACCGGGCCCAGCTGTTCGCCGGCATCGTCGAGCACGGCACCATCCACTCCCAGCCGTTCTCCGAGGGCCTCGCCCCGGGCGCCACCGCCGGTGTCGGGTCGCGTGCGGTGCCGGTCGACGGCGGCTACCGGGTCAGCGGGCGCAAGATCTTCGCGTCGCTCAGCGGTGCTGCGAACATCCACAACGTCATCGTGCAGGTCGAGGGCGACCCCCGGATCCGGCTGTTGGGCATGCCCGCCGACGCCGACGGCGTCACCATCGACGGTGACTGGGATCCCCTCGGCATGCGCGGCACCGACTCGCGCAACCTGGTCATGGACGACGTGTTCGTCCCGGCCGGCAACGAATGGATCCCACCGGGCGCGTTCGACCAGGCCGCCGTGCGCTGGCCGTACTTCTACATGACGTTGTCCTTCGCCTATCTCGGCCTCATGCGGGCCATCTGCGACTTCACGGCCGCCTACCTGCGCGGCGAGCACGGCACGCCACCACGGCGCGACAACCATGTCAAGCAGGCCGGCTGGGCCGAGATGAACCTGGTCTACGAGCGGGCCCAGGCACTGACCTACCGGGTCCTGGGCGAGTGCGGCGTCGATCCGTCGCCGGTGGAGGTGCGCCGTGCATGGAGCGCCATGGTCACCACCATGGAAGGCGCACCCGAGGTCGCATCGCTGGCCATCCGGGTGTGCGGCGGACGGTCGATCCTGCGGCCCAATGTCTTGGAGCAGCACTACCGCGATGCCCGCTGCGGGGCGACGATGCTGCCGTGGAGCGTCGAGGTCTGCCTCGACCGGCTCGGCCGTGCCGGGCTCTTCCCCGAGGCCGATGGCGAGGCCCCCGCATGAGCGGTCCGCAGTGGCGGTGGGTGCGGCGCTACGCCGAGCAGTTCATGGCCTGCGCAGTCGGTGCCGGCGACGTCGCCGTGGTGTTGTCCGAGACCACCAGCCGGCCCGAGGTCGTCGACACCGCCCGCCTGGCGCTCGAGACGCTGGGTGCGTCGGTCGTCGACGTGCGCCTGACGACACCGGTCAACCCCGGCCCGCTCCCCATCCGCTCGACCGGTGCATCGCTGGCCATCGGCGGCAACCGCAGCGCCCTGGCGGCGCTGGCCGCGGCCGACTTCGTCGCCGACTGCACCGTCGAGGGCCTCCTGCACGCCCCCGAACTCGGCGCCGTCCTCGATGGCGGGGCCCGTGTGCTGATGATCTCCAACGAGCACCCCGAGAACGTCGAGCGCTGGCCCCACGAGCCCGCGCTGGCCGATCGGGTCGCCCGCGGTGTCGCCCTGCTCGAGGCCGCATCGATCATGACGGTCACCTCCACCGCCGGCACCGACCTCACGGTGCGTCTGGACGGCGCGTTCCGGGCCGGTTCGCACGGCTGGTGCACCGAGCCGGGCTCCATCGCGCACTGGCCGGGTGGCCTCGTGCTGGCATTCCCGGCAGCGGGCAGCGTCGAGGGCACGCTGGTCCTGGCGCCCGGCGACGTCAACCTCACCTTCAAGCAGTACCTGCGCGAGCCGGTGCAGCTGACCATCGCCGACGATCACATCACCGCCATCGACGGCGACGGCCTCGATGCCGAGCTCTTCGCCTCGTACCTGGCTGCCTTCGACGAGCCCGAGGCCTATGCCGTCAGCCATGTCGGCTGGGGCATGAACGAAGCCGCACGGTGGGAATCGCTCGCCATGTGGGACAAGGCCGACCTCAACGGCACCGAACTGCGGGCCTTTGCCGGCAACTTCTTGTACTCCACCGGTGCCAACGAGGTGGCGGGACGCTTCTGCCGGGGCCACTTCGACCTGCCGATGCGGCACTGCACGGTGGCCCTCGACGGCGACGTAGTGGTGGCCGACGGCCAGCTGCGCGACGATCTCCGGGCTACCGGCCCTGGACCCGGTCGCACGACCTGATTCGAGCGGAGGATTCTCGATGTCCGATTACGACCGCATCCGGGTGTTGTGGCCCGATCACCTGGGCCTGGCGCGAGGCAAGTACCTCCCGGCGAGGATCGCCGATCAGGGCACCAATCACTGCGTGAGCACCTTCGCGCTCGGATACGACCGCAGCATGGTCCCGGCACCGGGCGCCTACTTGCTCGAGGGTCTGCGAGACGTGCTGTCGACCTTCGACCGCTCCGAGGTCCGCCCCGGCTGGGAGGACGACCGCACCGGCGTCGCCGTCGGGCACCTGACGATGGAGGGCGAGCCCTACCCCTACGCAGCGCGCCACGCGCTGCAGCAGGCCATCGCCGCCTGGGCCGAGATGGGGCTGTACCCGAAGGTCGGCATCGAGCTCGAGGCCTACGTCCTGCAGCCCGACGGGTCCGGGGGCTGGCGCCGGTGGGACACGCCGCGGTCGATGGTCTACGGCACAGGGCGGGGCGCCGACCCGATCGGGCTGATCGACGAGATCTCCCGCACCGCCGAGGCCAGCGGGTTCAAGGTCGAGTCCATCAACGCCGAGTTCGACGAGGCGCAGTTCGAGCTCACCCTCGAATACGACGATGCGCTGCGCGCCGCCGACGACGCGTTCCTGTTCCGGGTGTTGGCCCGCGAGACCGCGCTGAAGCACGGCCTCGACATGACGTTCATGGGCAAGCCCTTCGCCGGCGTCAGCGGCAGCGGCGTGCACGTGAACTTCTCGTTCGTCGACGAATCGGGCGCCAACGTCATGTTCGACGACGCGAGCCCCGACGGCCTGTCGGCGCTTGCCCACGGCTGCCTCGCCGGTTTGTGTGCGCACCATCAGGCCATGACCGCGCTGTGCGCGCCGACGGTCAACGCCTACCGGCGCCTCCAGCCCGGCGAGCTCAACGGGTACTGGGCCAACTGGGGCCACGAGCATCGCTGCGCCGGCAACCGGGTGCCCAGCGCCCGCGGTTCGAGCACCCGGATCGAGAACCGGCTCTCCGACGGTGCGGCCAACATCCACCTCGCTGTGGCGACCATCCTGTCGGGCGCCCGCCTGGGTGTCGTCGACGGGCTCGACTGCCCCGAGCCGCTGACCACCGACGGCTTCGAGGAGATCAACACCGACGTGTGCTCGGCCCCGAGCCTGAGCGTCGCACTCGACCATCTCGAGGCCGATCAGGCGCTGATCGACGCAGTGGGCGCCGACCTGGTGGCCAACTTCGTCGTCAACAAGCGCGCCGAGTGGGAGCGCTACATCGCCGCGGTGCGCACCGACGAGGGCGGCGGTCATGTCACCCACTGGGAGCTCGACGAGTACCTCATGTACCACTGAGGCGCGACGGGTCGCGTCTGGCGTGTGATCGAGCCCGGACCCATCCACCGACGCGCACGGTGGGTGCGCGTCGGTGCGGCGCCCCGCGCGACAACTGCGCCCGGCGCGCCGTGACGCCGAGCGGGCGCGTCGGGTTCGCCTCGGGGCGCGTGTCGGTGTGGGGGCGTGGTTCATGGGATTTCGGTGCCGTCGGGGCGCAGGGTGTGCCAGTGGCCGTGGTCGTCTCGGTAGACGGTGAAGCCTTTCTGGCGGAATCGGTTGTGCATGCCGCAGTCGGGCCCCCCGTTGCCGGGGTTGGTTCTTCCGCCTCTGGAGTGTTCGGTGAGGTGGTCGATCTCACACGCTGATGAGGGGACGCAGCAGCCGATGAAGATGCATTGGTGGGAGGCCGCTCTGGCGGCGTCGCGTGCTGCGCCGGTGAAGAAGCGGCGTTCGCCGAGGTCGATGACGGTGCCTTTGGCGTCGACGATCATGCGCCGTATCGCATGCACCATGGCGCAGGCGATGGCCTCGGTGGGGTCGAGGGGGACACCGTCGATGGTTTCGCACCGGTAGGTGTCGGGATCGAGTTCGGCTGTGGTGTCGCCGGCGAGGCGCCGGACCATGGTCTCGAAGGTTTCGGCTGACCAGATGACGCTGTGGGTGAAACTCGCCGGCACGGTCGGCGACGAGGAGTTGGCGGCGTCTTGGAACACCCGCACGAGGGCGTCAGCGCGGCGTTGTGCCGGGGTGCGGGCCAAATGGAGCTCGCAGGTGTCGTCGCCGTGAACGAGGCGGGCGGCTTCCCAGTCGGCGAGGTATTCGGCGCGGATGTAGTACTGCCAGATCTCGTCGATCTGCGCGCCTTGCATGGCGGCGAAGCCACCGTCGAGATCCC
>JBKAGO010000036.1:0-176424 GCA_046290435.1 Acidimicrobiales bacterium | reverse complement strand
CCGGGCGTGGTCGCCTACGTCAACGAGTACACCGCCCGCCGCCACGAGCTCGACTACGAGTTCGACGGCATCGTGGTCAAGGTCGACGACCTCGCGCACCAACGCGAGCTCGGTTCCACCGCTCGGGCGCCGCGCTGGGCCATCGCCTACAAGCTGCCGCCCGAGGAGCAGGTCACCACGCTGCTCGACATCGAGGTCTCCATCGGTGCGGCGGGCTCGGCCACACCGTTCGCCCGCCTCGAGCCGGTGTTCGTCGGCGGCGTCACGGTCACCACCGCCACGCTGCACAACGAGGACCAGGTCCGCGAAAAGGACGTCCGGCCTGGCGATCGCGTCATCGTCCGTCGCGCCGGCGAGGTGATCCCCGAGGTCGTCGGACCGGTCCTCGCCGAGCGTCCTCCCGGCCTGCCTGCATGGGAGTTCCCGAAGGACTGCCCGGTGTGCGGCGTCCCGCTCGTGCGTCCCGAGGGCGAGGCCCGCACCCGGTGCGCCAACTTCGACTGCCCGCGCCAGGTCCGGGGCCGCATCGAGCACTTCGCGCAGCGTTCGTGCATGGACATCGAGTTCCTCGGCGAACAGCGCATCGACCTGTTCGTCGGCCTGGGCCTGCTGGGCGATGTCGCCGACCTCTACACCCTGGACTTCGACCGCATCGGCGAACTCGAGGGTTTCGGCGAGACGTCGGTCGCCAATCTGCGCCGCGCCATCGACGAGTCCCGGCAGCGGCCGCTCGGCAACCTCATCTTCGGTCTGTCCATCAACCATGTCGGCGCCACCACCGCGGACCTCTTGGCCCGATCGTTCGGTCACCTCGATGCGGTCATGGATGCCTCACTCGACGATCTCGTCGCTGTCGACGGCCTCGGGCCCATCATCGCCCGCAGCGTGTACGACTGGTTCCGGACCCCGCGTAACCGGGCGCTCATCGAGAAGCTCCGTGCCGCCGAGGTCAACTTCGTCGGACCCGAGGTGGTGGCGGTCGACCAGACCCTGGCCGGACGGGCGGTCGTGGTCACCGGCAGCCTCGACGGCTATTCGCGTGACCAGGCGGCTGCGGCCATCAAGGCACGCGGCGGGTCCTCGCCGGGGAGCGTCTCGAAGAAGACCTACGCCGTCGTCGCCGGCGCGTCGCCGGGGGGCTCGAAGATCACCAAAGCAGAAGAGGTCGGGGTGCCCATCATCGACGAGGCCGCCTTCGAGACGTTGCTCGCCACCGGTGAGCTCCCGGCAGGCGACACAGGAACCGAGTCCGAGGAGCCCGCACCATGACCAGCAGCATCGAAGCCGTTCTCTGGGACTTCGGCGGGGTCTTCACCCAGTCGCCGTTCCATCACCTCGACGAGTACGCCTCCGGCCTCGGCTCCACCGGCGACGTGCTGGTCGACCTGGTGCTCGGCTATCACCTCGACGACGGCGATCACCCCTGGCACCGCCTCGAGCGCGGCGAACTCAGCCTGGCCGATGCCGCCCGCGACGTCACCCGCCTTGCGGCCGAGGCCGGGATCGAAGGCTTCGACCTGCAGGGGTTCTTCGCCACCATGGGCGGCATCGACGGCGGCGTCCACCGCGAGGCCATGTTCGCCGTGGTCGAACAGGTCCGGGCCTCGGGGCGCCGCAACGCAGTGCTGTCGAACAACATCGTCGAGTTCTCGTCGCGTTGGCGGGGGCTGCTTCCCGACGGCCTCTTCGACGACGTCGTCGACTCGAGCGAGGTGGGGTTCCGCAAGCCCGACCCGGCCATCTTCGCCCTGGCTCTCGAGCGCCTCGGTGGGCTCTCGCCGGATCAGGCGGTCTTCCTCGACGACCACCCGGGCAACGTGGCCGCGGCCACCGAGATCGGGATCACGGCCCTGTTGGTGGGGGAGAACCCCCTCGACGCCGCCGCTGCGTTGCTGGAACTCCTGGGGATCACCTCGTAGCTCGGGGCCGGCTCCGGTCGGCGCCGTCCATCAGAGGGCAGCGAAGCACCATTCGACGCGTTCGACGGCCTCGGGGTCGGCGATGGGCCAGAACTCCGCCACGGCGCAGTTCTCGCCGCCCACCAGTTCGGGCACGGCTCGACCTGTCAGGGGCTGGTAGAGGAAGCGGTTCAGCGTCGTGTCGAACGTGGCCGCCTGGTCGGCGCTGGTCTGGGGGTCGTCGACGTCGCGCAGGACGTTGACCTCGTCGAGGGGAATCGGCGTGCCGTTGATGAAGAGCTGGGCGGTGTAACCGGCGACGAGGTCGATGCCCACCTGTGACTGGCTCAGCACCTCGGACCCGGGCGCCGGGATGAGTTCTTCGATGGCGGGGTTCGACGTGACGATCGTCTGGTCGGGTTCACCGGTGGTCGTGATGGCGAAACCGATGATGAACAGCGCCGCCCCGGCCACGGCCAACAACCATGGGACCGAGCGTTCGATGGCACGTCGCTGGGCGGTACTGAAACGGTCGAGCACGGACATGACTCCAGTCTGCACCGTGCACGGGGTCGGTCCACGGTCGGGTGGCTCGGGACACACCCACCAGGTCCCGGCGGACGGCGCAGCGGACCCGATCGTGGCAATGGCACAGATGACGTGCCCGTGGCCCCTACCATCGTGGCGATGTCGGAGTCCGGAGGCCCAGATCACATCGGCCGTGTACTCGGCGGCAGGTACCGGCTCGTCGCGCTCATCGGCATCGGTTCGAGCGGCGAGGTCTACCTCGCCGACGACACCCAGCTGCGCCGCCAGGTGGCGGTCAAGGTGCTGCACCGCCATCTCGCCGACGACGAGGTCTTCCTGCGGCGCTTCCGGGCCGAGGCCCAGGTCGCTGCGGGGCTGACCCATCAGCACATCGTGTCGGTGTTCGACTGGGGCGAGGACGAGGTGCCCTACATCGTCACCGAGTACCTCTCGGGCGGGAGCCTCCGTTCGATGCTCGACGCCAAGGGCACCATCACCCCGTCGCAGGCGCTGCTCATCGGCCTCGAAGCCAGCCGCGGTCTCGATTTCGCGCACCGCCGTGGGGTCGTCCAGCGCGACATCAAGCCGGCCAACATCCTCTTCGACGGCGACGGCCACGTCCGGATCGCGGACTTCGGCCTGGCCAAGGCCCTGGCCGAGGCGTCGGCCACCGAACCCAGCGGGCAGCTGGTCGGCACCGTCCGCTACGCCTCGCCCGAACAGGCCCAGGGCAAGCGGGTCGAGCCGGCCAGCGATGTCTACTCGCTCGGCCTGGTGCTCATCGAGGCCGTCACGGGCGAGTTGCCCTTCGACGCCGACACTCCCATCGCCACGCTCATGGCCCGCGTCGACACCGAGGTCGCGCTCGACGGTGCCCTGGGTGCGTTGCGGGGGCCGGTCGGGCGGGCCTGCGCGGTCGATCCGGCGCAGCGCCCCGCTGCCGGTGAGCTCAGCGTCGCGCTCATGGCTGCTGCGGAGAACATGCCGCGTCCCGAGCCGCTGCCGTTGGTCGGCGCGATCGCCTTCGACCCCATCGCCGCGTCGAACCGCGATCAGACCATGCTCGTCGGCGCCACCGATGCGCCCGAGGTCGCGGAGCCCGACGTCGAGGACCGGCGGCGTCGCCGGCGTCGCGACCCGGAGCCCGCGACGACCGGCCGGGCCGGCGACGACAGGCGTCGGCGACGGTGGCCCCTGGTGCTCCTCGCGCTGGTGGTGCTGGCGGGAGCCGGGGTCGGGACCTGGCTTGCGCTCGACAGCACCGAGGTGGCCACCGATCTGGTACCCGACGCCGTCGGCCTCACCCCTGCGGAGTTCCGGACCCAGGTCGGCGACTTCTGGGTGCTCGACGAGGCCCTGGTGCGCCTCGACGACAGCGTGCCCGGCACCATCGTGTCCACCGACCCGCCGGCGGGGACCGAGCTCGAACAGGACGCCGTCATCGAATACTTCGTGTCACAGGGCAACGAGCTCAGGCCCGTCCCCACCAACCTCGTGGGGCTCACCCTCGAGGAGGCCGAGGCGTTCCTGATGGGCGCCGGCCTCGAGCTCGGTGCCACCGAGGAACGCTTCGACGAGCAGGCCCTTCCGGGTGTCGTCGTCGAGGTCGCCACCGCCGACACCGAGCTCCCCACCGGCGAGGCGGTCGATCTCGTCGTGTCGCGTGGTCCCCGGCCGCGCCAGATCCCCGAGACGCTCATCGGCCTGACCTTCGAGGAGGCCCAGGCCCAGTTGGCCTCCCAGTCGCTGCAGGCCAACCGGCTCGAGGCCTTCGACAACGCCGTCCCCGCCGGCATCGTCATCGCCGTCTCGCCGAACCCGGGGCGACGGGTGCCGCGAGACTCTGCGGTGGATCTCACCGTCTCGCTCGGTCCCGAACCCGTCGTCATCCCTGATGTGATCGGCCTCGACGTACCGTCGGCCGCCGCAGCGCTGCGCAATGCGGGGCTCACCATCGGCGACACCGACGGACCGCCCGACACCAGCGTCATCGCCACCGATCCGGCGGCGGGGACCACCGTCGACTTCGGCTTCCCCGTCCGCATCGTCACCAGCGAGTTCGGCTGACGTCGCGCCGCCCCACGAACTGCGGGACGATCAGACGAGCCGCGTGCGGTCGGGATCGTCGCGGCGGCGGGGATACGCCCAGGCCAGGAGCGCGCTCGCAATGAGCAGCGCGACGGCCAGCAGCGTCCAGGCGGCATGAAACGACGACAGCTGGGCGTCGCTGCGGTTGCCGATGACAGTGATGACCACGGCGATCCCCATGGCGCCGCCGAGCTGGCGCATCGTGAGGTTGACGCCGTTGGCCTCGCCGTACTGGTCGGCGGGGATGTCCAGCAGCGCCGCCGACGTGAACGTCGGCCAGGCCATGGCGCCGCCGAGGCCGGTCACCAGCGCAGCGGGCAGGATGGTGGTCCAGTAGTTCGAGGTCTCGGTGACGAACAACGCCAGGCTGCCGATCCCGGCGGCCGTCAGTGCGGTGCCGCCGATCATGAGCAGGCGGTGGTATCCCGCTTCGGCCAGGTGGCCCATCCAGCGTGCGGTGGTCAGGTGCACCAGCGGGCCCGGTGCGATGGCGAGGCCCGATGCCAGCACGCTCCAGCCCCACACCGTCTGCAGGAACAGCGGTGCGGCCAGCCAGTACCCGCCCGTGGCCGCGTTGTAGACGGTCGTCATCGACGACGCCACGACGAAGCTGCGGTGGCGGAACAGGCGCAGGTCCACCAGCGGGTTCGGGTGGGTGCGCGACCGCACGACGACGATGGCGAGCAATACCGGCGCCACAGCCAGCGCTGCCAGGACCCGGCGGTCGGTCCATCCCCAGTTGTCGCTCTGGAGCAGAGCGGCGATGACCAGCCCGACCGCCGCCGAGGCGAGCGGGCCGCTGACGAGGTCGACCCGACCGGTTGACGGACGCAGCGGCGGATCGCGCAGATAGCGCACGCTGGCCGCCATGGTGGCCAGACCCAGCACGGCGAGGAGTACGAACACGAACCGCCAGTCACCCAGCTCGATCAGCAGCGCCCCGAGGGGTGCACCGGAGGCCCCGGCGATCGCGGCGACCGCGCCCCAGATCGCGACGGCGAACGATCGGCGTTCGCGGGGAAACTCGTGCAGCGCGATGGACAGCGAACTCGGGATCATGGCGGCGCTGCCCATGCCCTGCAGGACCCGGGCGCCGATGAGGACGCCGACGTTCGGGGTCAGCGCACACAGGACCGACCCGAGGGTGAACAGGCCCAGGCCGCCGAGGAACACCCGTCGCCCGCCGATGCGGTCGGCTGCCCGGCCGGCAGCGAGCAGGAGTGCCGCGGCGGCGATGGCGTAGCCAGAGATGGTCCAGGCGAGCGTCGTCCGCTCGACGTCGAGGTCCGCGCTGATGACGGGGAAGCCGACGTTGAGGGCCGACCCGGCGAAGGTGGTGAGCATCTGACCGACGCTGGTGAGCGCGAGAACCAACCATGCCCGCCGGGTGATGGCGGGGAGGGCGGAGCGGGCCGTCGTGGTCAAGCCTGCGACCGTACCCCAGTCGTCGCCTGCGTGAACGGGAGGTGAACAGCGCTGTCGACACGGCCCAGCCGCCCAGCCCCCTAAGGTGCGCGGCCATGAAACGGATCGGGTTGCTGGGCGGGATGAGCTGGGAGAGCTCGATCGAGTACGAGCGCATCATCAACCAGGGGGTGCGGGCCCGTGTCGGGGGAACGCACTCGGCCGATCTGATCGTCCGCAGCTACGACTTCGCGGCCATCGAGGCCCTCCAGGAGGCCGGCGACTGGGAAGGTGCCGGGGCGCTGTTGGCCGCCGACGCCGCCCTGCTCGAACGCTGCGGAGCCGAGTTGATCCTGCTGTGCACCAACACGATGCACGTGGTGGCCGACGCCATCGAGGCTGCCCTCGATCACGCCCGCTTCGTGCACCTGGCCGACGCCACCGGACGTGCCGTCGTCGCCGCAGATGTGGAGACCGTGGCGCTGCTGGGCACCCGCTACACGATGGAACAGGACTTCTACCGGTCCCGGCTCGAGCGCATGGGCCTCGAGGTCGTCGTGCCCGACGACGCCGGGCGCACGATCGTCCACGACGTCATCTACGACGAGCTGGTGCGCGGCGTCATCCGGCCGGAGTCCCGGTCTGCCTACGTCGACGTCATCGCCGAGTTGGTGGACCGGGGAGCGACGGGCGTGATCGCCGGATGCACCGAGATCGAGCTGCTCGTCGGTCCCGACGACGTCGACGCCGCCTGGTTCCCGACCGCCCGGATCCACGCAGAGACCGCCGTCGACCTGGCCCTGGGTTGAGCGGCGGGGCCGCCCCTGCGTCGCCTCAGGCGGTCATGGCGAGGAGGCGGGCGTTGACCTCGTCGGCGAGGGCCTTCTGATCCTCGGTGGGCTGGAACGACTGCAGCAGGAAGATGCGGCTCATGTCGCCGTCGATGCGGATGCGGCCGCCGAAGAACGCCTGGCCGACGGCCTCGGGGTCCTGGCCGACGAACAGGGCCTTGGCCACGTCGTATTCGAGGGTGACGGTGAGCTCGGGGTTCTCGAGGTGCCCCAGCACCGGCAGCAGACCGTGGTCGCCGGTGTCGACCGATGCCGCGATCTGGGTCTCCCCGTGCGGGACATCGGTGATGACGAGGTTCATCCGGACCACTGCGGGTGGTTCGGGGAGCTGATCGGCGTATTCGTCGCGCAGGGCGATGGCCGCATCGATCCATTCGGGACTCAGGAACTCGTAGGTGCTCACCGGCGGTGATCGTAGTCGGGGCCCGCCCCGCCGAGCCTCGCGCAGCGGGCGACCCCTTCGGGCGGCCCCCTCGGGGGCTCGCCGGGGGCACCCATGGCGGCGTTAGCATCAGCTCTCATGCCCGACCCCGATGCGCCAACCTCCGACGCGCCCGCCGGTGGCACGTCGCGTATCTCTGCCGCCGAGGTGGCGGCTGTGGCCCGCCTGGCCCGGCTGGCGCTCACCGACGACGAGCTCGAACGCTTCACCCACCAGCTCGACGACATCTTGGACCATGCCGCCGACGTCGAGGCCCTCGACATCGGCGACATCGAGCCTATGGCCCACCCGATCGCCCTGGTCAACGTCGCACGACCCGACGTGGTCGTCCCGAGCCTCGACCGCGACGAGGTCCTCGCCCAGGCGCCCGCACCCGAGGAGGGCCGCTTCCGGGTCCCGCGCATCCTCGGCGAGGAGCCCTGATGGCCGGCCCGGCGTTCATCGCCCAGGCGGCCGACACCGCCGTCGCCATCGCCGCCGACGTCGCGGCCGGGCGCCGCAGTGCCCGCAGTATCGTCGACGAGCACCTGGCCCGCATCGCCGCCCACGACGACCAGGTTCATGCCTTCGTCACCGTGCTGGCCGACGAGGCCCGCGCCGCAGCCGATGCCATCGACGCCCGGGTCGCCGCGGGCGAGTCTGTCGGTCCGCTCGCAGGCGTCCCGGTGGCGCTGAAGGACAACCTGTGCACGCGGGGCATCCCCACCACGTGCTCGTCGCGGATCCTCGACGGGTGGCGCCCGCCCTACGACGCCACCGTCGTCGAGCGGCTCCGGGCCGCCGACGCCGTCATCGTCGGCAAGACCAACATGGACGAGTTCGCCATGGGCAGCTCCACCGAGAACTCCGCGTTCGGGCCCACCCGCAACCCCCACGACCTCGACCGGGTCCCCGGCGGCTCCAGCGGTGGCAGTTCGGCTGCGGTCGCCGCGGGTTTCGCTGCGGTGGCGCTCGGCAGCGACACGGGTGGCTCCATCCGCCAGCCCGCCGCGCTGTGTGGTGTGGTCGGCGCCAAGCCCACCTACGGGGCGGTCAGCCGCTACGGGCTCGTGGCCTTCGCCAGCTCGCTCGACCAGATCGGCCCGTTCGCCCACACCGTCGCCGACGCGGCGCTGCTGCACGACGTCATCGCCGGCCACGACCCCCGCGATTCCACCAGCATCCCCCACCAGCTCGACGCCGCCACCGACGCCGTGGGCACGGGCATCGAGGGCCTACGGGTCGGGATCATCGCCGAGATGACCGGCGGGGGAGCCGCCCCCATCGAGGGCATCGCCGCCGATGTGCTGGCCCGTACCCGCGCCGCCGCCGATGCGCTGGCGGCCGCCGGCGCGATCGTCAGCGAGGTGTCGGTCCCGTCGGCCATCTACGGCCTGTCGGCCTACTACCTGGTGGCGCCGGCCGAGGCGTCGAGCAACCTGAGCCGCTACGACGGGGTGCGTTACGGCCTGCGGGTCGACGGCGCCGACGTCGCCGAGATGAACACCGCCACCCGTACCGCCGGCTTCGGCGACGAGGTCAAGCGCCGCATCATGTTGGGCACCTACGCGCTGTCGGCGGGCTACTACGACGCGTACTACGGCAAGGCGCAACGGGTCCGGACCCTGATCGCCGACGACTTCGCCCGGGTGTACGCCGACGTCGACGTCCTGCTGAGCCCCACGTCGCCGTGCACCGCGTTCGCGTTCGGCGACAAGACCGCCGACCCGATGACCATGTACCTCAACGACGTGTGCACCATCCCGTCGAACCTGGCGGGGCACCCGGCGATCTCGGTGCCCTTCGGCGCCGGTGACGACGGACTGCCCATCGGGGTTCAGATCCTGGCCCCGGCCATGGGCGATGCTGCGATGTACCGGGTGGCGGCCGTGCTCGAGAACGCCATGGCGGCCGGCACGGCCGGCGAGGAGGCGACATCGTGAGCGTCGACGAGACCATCCGGGCCCACGAACCCGCACTGCCCGACGAATGGGAGCTGGTAGTCGGTCTCGAGGTCCACTGCGAGCTCCACACCGCCACCAAGCTGTTCTGCGGCTGCCCCAACCTGTTCGGCGACGAGCCCAACACCAACGTCTGCCCGGTGTGCCTCGGTCTGCCCGGTTCGCTGCCGGTCATCAACGAGCGCGCCGTCGAGCTGGCCATGACCCTCGGTCGGGCCCTGGGTTGTGCGGTGCAGGGGTCGATCTTCGCCCGGAAGAACTACTTCTATCCGGACATGCCCAAGGACTATCAGGTCACCCAGTACGACCAGCCCACCAACGTCGAGGGGTCGCTCGAGCTGCCCGACGGCACGGTGATCCGTATCGAGCGGGCCCACATCGAAGAGGACACCGGCAAGTCCACCCACATCGGGGGCGACGGCCGCATCAGCAGCGCCAGCCACTCCCTCGTCGACTACAACCGGGCCGGGGTGCCGCTGGTCGAGATCGTCAGCGGTCCCGACATCGCCACCATCGACCAGGCCAAGGCCTACGTCACCGAGCTGCGCGACATCCTGCTGGCCACCGGCACCTCCGACGCCAAGATGGAGGAGGGCTCGATGCGTGTCGACGCCAACGTGTCGGTGCGCCCCCGGGGCAGCGACGAGCTGCGCACGCGCTGTGAGATCAAGAACGTCAACTCGGTGCGCTCCATCGGCCGTGCCATCGAATACGAGGCCAAGCGCCACATCGGGCTCTACGAGGCCGGCGATGCGCCCCGTCAGGAGACCCGTCACTGGGACGAGGCCGGCGGCCGCACCCGGTCGGGGCGTTCCAAGGAGGACGCGGACGACTACCGCTACTTCGCCGAGCCGGACCTGTTGCCGGTGGTGCCGACGCCCGAGGCCATCGCCGCCATCGATGCGGCGATGCCGACGTTGCCCGCGGCACGACGCCGCCGTCTGGTGGAGCTCGGCGTCGAGGCCGCCGACGCGGCGCTGGTGGTCGAGCGTGGCGACGACGACTACGCCATCGGTGTCGTCGACGCCGGCGCCCCGGCCGGTGCGGTGGCGAAGCACCTGGCCAACAACCTGGTCGAGGGGCCGGGCGCGCTCGGTGCCGAGGCCTTCGCAGCGCTGATCGCACGGGAGGCCGGCGGCGAGGTGTCGTCCAACCAGGCCCGGGCGCTGCTGGCCCATCTTGCCGAACACGGCGGCGACGTCGCCTCGGCGATGGATGCGTTGGGGTTCGAGTCGGTCGACACCAGCGAGCTCGAGACGTTGGTCGACGGCCTCATCGCCGAGCATCCCGACGAGTGGGCCCGGTTCCGCGAGGGCGACGCCAAGATCGGCGGCTTCTTCGTGGGCAAGGTCATGAAGGCCACCCGGGGCCAGGCCGACGGCAAGGTCGTCAACGACCTGCTGCGCCAGCGCGCCGATGCCTGAGAACCACCCGTCGGTGGCGGACCTGGTGCTGCTGCTGGCGCTTGCGCTGCTCGTGCTCGCGGGGTGCTCCTCGGGTGGGTTGACCTCGCCGGCCGACGACCTCGCAGCGCGCACCGAGACCCCGGAGTCGACCTTCGGCTACACCATCGGGCTACCGCCCGAGGGCTACGAGCTCTGTGCCGTGACGGTGCCGAGTGCGCTCAGCGTGCGCTCGGACGAGTCCGCGAGCCTGCGTGTCTTCGCCGACGCCGAGGCCGACGATCCCTATGCCGGACCGCTCTACGGCGTGGCGGTCTTCGATGCGCAGCCCCTGGATCAGCTCCCGCTGGGCGACACCACCGCGGTCACCGTCGACGGCCTCGACGCCCGCCTCGGCGCGATGGACGGCTTCCAGCTCGCCACCCTGCCGGCCGAGGCCGGGCAATTGCTCACCTGGACGCTCCCCGAGGGCCCGACCGTGCAGCTCGCCGTTCGCAACGACGACGACGCCGACCTCGTCGACATTGCCGAGGGAGTCGACGTCGACGGCACCGTCGCCACCATCGACCCCGAGATCCTGCCCGTCGAGCCGCTCGATCTCGGCGACCTCTACCTGCTGGTGGGCCGCCCCCAGTTCCTCTTCAGCGTCGACTACCAGTTCCGTGAAGCCGACGGGGACCTCGCCGACCAGCTGACCCTGCTCGGTGTCTCGGGCGACATGGCCTCGCTGGAGGCGGGTCGCTTCCGTGCTGCGGAGAGCCGCCGGGTCGACGTCGACGGTGGGGTCGGCGTCGTTGCCGACATCGGCGTCGACGGCGACGGCCCGTGGACGCTCAGCTGGATGCCCGAGGAAGGCATCATCTTGCAGATGCTGTCGTTCCGCCTCGGCCCCGACGAGTTGGTCGCGCTCGAGGCCTCGGTCACCAAGGTCGGCAACGAGGCCTGGACGGGCCTGGTCGACGAGCTCGACCCCGGCATCTGCGAGCAGTGACGCCGACCGGATCACCGGCGACCGTGTCGCCGACCGGATCACCGGCGACCGGTGCCAGGCCGAACCACGCGTGGCCGACCCGTCGGCGTTGTGCCACGGTGAGGCGATGAGCATCCCCCCGACCGGTGTCGCCGATCTGGTCGGCCCCGCGGTCGTCGGGGTCGACAACCGGCCGTCGGAGTCCCGCAGTGGCGACCCGGCGCTCGTCGACGACTCGTTGCTGTTCGACGAGGAGCGTGCGCTGGTGGCCTCGGTGGCCCCGGGCCGGTTCCGGGACTTCGTTCTGGGCCGGCGCTGCGCGCGCCTGGCGGTCGAGGGCCTGGGGCTCGAACCGGCGCCGATCCTGGTGGGGGAGCGGCGCCAGCCCCTGTGGCCGGCGGGTGTGGTGGGGGCGATCACCCACACCGAGGGCTACGTCGCCGCAGCGGTCGCCCGAGCCGACGAGGTGGCGTCGATCGGCATCGACGCCGAGGCCGACGAGCGCCTGCCCGACGGTGTCGAACGACGCATCGTCCGGCCCGACGAGCAGCGCCTGCTGGGGCTCGACGACGTCGGCGTGACGGCCGTCGACCGGCTGATCTTCAGCGCCAAGGAGGCCGTGTACAAGGCGTGGTTCCCGCTGACGGGGGAGTGGCTGGGGTTCCTCGACGCCCGCCTCGAGCTCGACCCGCAGGGCCGGCGATTCGCGGCCCACGTGCTGGTCGACGCCCCCGAGGTGCACGGTCGGCGCCTCCAGGTGTTCGAGGGCCGCTACGCCAGCGTCGACGGCGTCATCATCACCACCGTCGAACACCCCGCCCCGTGATCGCCCCTCCCTGACCCTGACCCCGGCCCCCTGTTCCTGCGAAATCTGGGACTTTGCGCGCAGCACGTGCGCGCAAAGTCCCAGATTTCGGCGATGCAGTAATCTCGCCGCCGACCAGAACAGGGAGGCAAGATGACCGACGGACCGATGGCGGGCATTCGTGTGCTCGACATATCGATCGCCCTCACGGGCCCCTACGCCGCTGCGCTGCTGGCCGACCAGGGCGCCGAGGTCATCAAGGTCGAGCGACCCGGTATCGGCGACATCGCCCGCTACGTCGGTGTCGCCGTCAACGGGATGAGCTCGCTGTACCTGGTGTGCAACCGGGGCAAGCGCTCCGTCGCCGTCGACATGCAACAGCCCGCCGGCGCCGACATCGTGCGCCGCCTCGCCGCCGAGGCCGACGTCGTCATCCAGAACTTCCGCCCCGGGGTCATGGACCGCCTCGGGCTCGGCTACGACGACATCGCCGCCGTCAACCCCGACGTCGTCTACGCATCGCTGTCGGGCTTCGGGACCGAGGGCCCCTACCGCGACCGCAGCGCCTACGACACCGTCATCCAGGCCTATGCCGGCTTCGCCGCCAACCAGGCCGACCACGACCACGGCACGCCCGCCTTCCTGCACCAGACCGCCGCCGACAAGGTCACGGCGCTCTTCGCCACCCAGGCAATCACCGCGGCGCTGTTCGCCCGCTCCCAGGGACGCGGCGGCCAGCACGTCGAGCTGTCGATGACCGATGCCGTCGTGTCGTTCCTGTGGGCCGACGCCGCCGCCAACGAGGTGCTCCTCGAATCCGACGGCAGCCAGAACTCGAGCTTCGTCGCGGGCTTCCAGCCGATGCGGTTCCTCGACGGCTGGGGCATCGTCACGCCCACCTCCGACCACGACTTCGCCGGCATGTGCAAGGCGCTCGAGGTCGACGGCTGGGACGACCCCCGCATCGCCACGGTCGCCGAGCGCATCCAGAACCGCGACGTCCTGACGCCCATCATGGACATGGTCTACGCGAAGGCCGCGAACCTGACGATGGAGCAGGCCACCGAACGCTTCGAGGCCCAGCGGGTGCCCTTCGCCATGATCCTCACCCCCGACCAGCTCACCCGCGACGCCCATGCCGTGGCCATGGGCCTGTTCGTCGAATCCGACCATCACGTCGTCGGCCGGACGCGTCTGCCGCGCCACCCCGCACAGTTCGCGGGCACGCCGGCCACGCTGACCGGTCGTTCGCCGGCGTTGGGCGAGCACACAGACGAGGTGCTGGGCGAGCTCGGCCTCGGCGACGAGATCGCCGCGCTGCGCGAGGCCGGTGTGGTCGCCTGAGACGCGGGGTGGTCGCCGGCCAGGAGTGACCCGGCCCGAAACGATGCCCGTCAGCCGCCCTGGGGCGGCGCCTCGTCGTCGACGAGGCGCTTGCCCATGCTCACCACGGCATCGGTGTCGAAACCGATGGCGTGGTAGAAGGCCACTGCGTCCCGGTTCTCGGCGCGGATCTGCAGGTTGATCTTCGGCGCGCCGATGGCTCGGAGGTACTCCTCGGCCACGACCATCAGCCGCCTGCCGAGGCCCGATCCCCTCCACGCGGGGTCGACGGCCAGGTAGTTGATCCAGCCCCGGTGCCCGTCGTAGCCGGCCATCACGCTGCCGATGACCTCCCTCGCGTCGGCCGTCGCGTCGGTCGGGACGTCGAGTGCGACGAACAGCCCGCCACTGTGGGCCACCTTGCGATCGATGTCGCGATCGGGGTCGTTCCACGGCCGGGTCAGTTCGCACCGCTGCCACAGGTCGACGAGGCCTCGCCGGTCGGCTTCGGTGAACGCAAGGATCTCGGGTGGCGTCGGTGATTCGGGCATCGGGACAGCGTCTCACGCAGCCGCGGCACGTTGGCGCGCGCCGGCGCCGAACCAGCCCGATGCGGCGACGGTCGCGCCGGCGGCCGACAGGGCGGCGCCCGCCAGGAACGCCACCTGATAGTCGGCGCTGTCGTGCAGTGCCCCCAACAGGAACGGCCCCACCGCCACGCCGCCGATGGTGAGGAGCTGGCTGTAGGCGAAGATGCGCGCATAGGCCACGACGCCGAAGGTGTCGGCCACGGTCAGGGCGTGCAGCATCAGCAGGTTCCCGACCGATGCCCCCATCAGCGACGCCGACACCAACAGCGCGACCCGACCGTCGGCGAATGCGAGCGAGGCGAGCGTCAGCGCCTGCCAGAACGCGAGTGTCACGGTCATGACCGACAGGGGCGCCCGGGTGGCGACCCAGCCGCCGATCAGGCGCCCCACCACACTCGACAGCGCGAGCACCGACACGGCGAGCGCCCCGGTCGGTCGATCGATGCGTTCGGTGCCGAGCTTCGCCAGGTGCGCGATGCCGCCGACCTGGGCGCCGAGGATGCAGCCGAAGCCGATGGTGATGGTCCAGAACAGGCGGCTCCGCACGGCGTCGTCGTAGGAGGTGCCGCTGGGGGCGGCGCTGACGGTGCCGGCCGCGGCGTGGAAGCGGTGACCGTCGGGGACCTCGCCACGCAGCTCCGGCCGGGGCCACATGGCCAGCAGGGCCAGACCGTTGAGCACCAGGAACGCCACCGCCAGCATCGGCGCAGCGTCCTCGAGACCCCGGCGGTCGATGAGGCGGCTGGCCAGCGGCGTGACGAGGAGGCCGCCGACCGACAGGCCCGTCGAGGCGACAGAAAGCGCGAGCGACCGGCGGACATGGAACCAGCGGGTGACCAGGGTCGTGCCCGGTACCAGCCCGCAGAGCGCATAGCCGACGGCGAAGAACCCGTAGGTGACGTACAGGCCGGCAGGTGTGGTGATCTGGCCGAGCATCGCGAGCGACGCGGCGCCGACGACGGCGCCGACAGCGACGATCACCCGGACGTCGCCCCGCTCGATCCAGCCCGCGGCCAGGCGCCCGACCAGCGCGCCGATGACGAAGAACATCGAGGTCGCCAACGACACCGACCCGGTCGAGAAGCCCGCCTCGGCGGTGATGGCATCGAGATAGACGGCGAGTCCGTAGAACGCGAACCCGGCGTTGGCGCAGAACAGCACGAACACCGACGCGACCACCCACCAGCCACTGAAGACACGCCCTGTTCCGCTGGTGCCGGGCTCGGAGGTGATCGCCGTCGTCATCGAGGCCGACGCTACCCGTCCACGGGGCACCGATCACCTGACGCCGGTGACCAGCCACGTGTCGCTGCGGTAGCGCAACCACAGCGCGACGGCGCGGGCGATCATCAACAGCCAGATGGCACCCCACAGCCAGCCGATCCCCGCGTCGAGGGCGGGGACGGCCAGCGCCAGCGGGACGAACAGTGCCGCGGCGCCCACCATCGCCCAGGCCAGGAACCGCATGTCGCCGGCACCGATGAGGATGCCGTCGAGGGTGAACACCAGCCCGTTGATCGGCTGCATCAGCGCGAGGTGGATCATCAAGAAGCCGGCGAGGGCGATGACCTCGGGGTCGTTGCTGAAGACGTCGGGCAGCACCGGTCGCAGCGCCAGCAACAGCAGCGTGAACGCCATGCCCGTGACGAGGCCCCAGCCGAGCATCCGATTGCCCACGCGGCGTGCACCCACCACGTCGCCGGCGCCGAGGAAGCGACCCATCAACGCCTGGCCGGCGATGGCCACGGCGTCGAGGGCCAGCGCCACGGTGAACCACAGCTGGAACACGATCTCGTGCGCGGCGAGATCCACCGTGCCGATCCGCGCCGCAGCCGCCACCGCGACGGTGAACGAGCCCCGCAGCGCCGCGGTGCGCAGGAACAGGTCGCCGGCCACGACGGCCTGGCGGGCGATCAGCCCCCACCGTGGGCGTACCGACACGCCGTGGCTGCGCACGGCCCGACCCACCCACGCGAGCATCACCAACGCCCCCGACCACTGCGCGACCACCGTCGACAGTGCCGACGCCCCGACGCCGTACCCGAAGCCGAACACCAGCACCAGCTCCAACACCAGGTTGGCGACGGCGGTCGCCACCGCCACGATCAGCGGACGCACCGTGTCCTGGAGGCCCCGCAGGTAGCCGACGGACGCCAACATGATGAGCATCGCCGGCAGCCCGAACACGCTGATGCGCAGGTAGGTGCTCGCAAACCCTGCGATGGTCTCGGAGTCCTCTCCACTCCCGCCCAACAGCGCGATGATCGGATCGGTGGTCACCCACAGCAGGACGGCCCCGGCGACGCCTGCAGCGGTGGCGATCCACAGGCTCTGCACCGCCTGGAGCGCACCGTCGCGCTCCCTGCCGGCTCCCAGCAAGCGGGCGACCGCAGCAGTCGTCCCGTACGCCAGGAAGATCATCATGGCGTGGAACGTCAACAGCGCCTGCCCGGCGAGGGCCACGCCGGCGAGTTCGGCGGTCCCGATGTTGCCGACCACTGCGGTGTCGGCCAGGACGTAGAGGGGCTCGGCGACGAGCGCACCCAGAGCCGGAATGGCGAGCCGGGCGATCTCGCGGTCGGTCGGAGTGGGGCGCAACCGCGAGCCGAGAGCGCTCAGTCGATCTCCAGGACGGTGCCGGCGGCGACCCGATCGGAGATCGCCGACGCGACGATGTCGGGCTCTTCCCAGATGAGCAGGTGGCCGGCGCCGGGAACGACGACGAGTTCGGCGTCGGGTATGGCAGCAGCGATGCGTTTGTTCTCCGACAGCGGCGTCAGCCGGTCGCGGGTGCCGCACACGACCGTGGTGGGGATCGTGATGTCGCCCAGACCGGAGCGCACGTCGTAGCCGATCAGCCCGGTCGATGCGCCGATGCGGGCGGCGTCGGGACACCGCCCGGCCGAGGCCAGGGCATCGTCGACCATGGCCGCGCTCGGGGAGGCACCGAACAGGGCGCGGGCGAAGACGCGTCCGTGGATGGGGTGCTCGGTGATGACCCGGTTGTCGCGGCCGGCGACCTTCAGGCCGTTGCGCCGGTCGACACCGGTGGTCGACGCCAACGTCGCCACCAGCACCAGGGACCGGACGCGGGCGGCGCCGCTGTCGGGAGCGAGGATCATCAGCGACAGTGCGGCGATGCCGCCCATCGAGTGCCCCACCAGGGTGACGCCGCGCAGGTCCAGTGCATCGAGCACCTGGCCGAGGTCGGTGCCCTGGCGTTCGGGGCCGAATCCATCGCTGCCGATGGTCGATCCGCCGTGGCCACGCTGGTTGACGCCGATCACCCGGTGCCCGGCTGCGACCAGGCGTTGCGCGACGGGGCCCCAGTCGTGATGGTTGGACGTGAGCCCGTGCACCAGCATCACCGGGGGACCGTCGTCGGGGCCGGCGAGCGCGACCATCAGTTCGGCGCCGTCATCGGTGGGGACCATGACCTCGGCGCCGTCGGGGAAGCGAGGAGTCACCCAGCCATCCGGTACGGGACTGCGCTCGAGCCGACGGATGACCTGACGCTCGCCAACCACTGCGGCGACCGCGCCGACACCCAGGGTCGCCACCACGCCCGCCAGAAAGCTCCGCACACGCACGGTCGACCACGATAGTCGTGGCCGGGGCGGCGCCACTCACGGTCGCATGCGCGCCACCCAGACGTCGTAGCGGGCCGGGTCGCTCCAGGCCCCGGTGGCGTCGTCGAAGGCCCGCGCTGCGTCGGTCATGACCGCCCGGTCGCCCTGGCGGGCACGGGTGGACGACACCGTGTGCATGTCGACGTGCAGATGGCGTGCCCCGTCCTCGGGGAGAGGATCGTCGCCGCGCCCCACCACGATCACCGTCGGCAGGGCATCCAGACACCGCCGGCGATGGGCGTCGTCGTCGTAGAACACGATGTCGTTGATCTGGTGCCACTTGTCGGCACCCATGACGACGAGGTCGTAGCCCGCGGCGATGTCCGCGATGAGGCGCTGCTCCGTGACGGCGACCGACACGGCATCGAGGTGCGCGACCGATGCCGCCACGACCTCGATGCGGTGATCGAGCCGAGGTCGCTCGACGTGCTCCTTCAAGATGGGCCGGCGCGACAACACGAGGTCCAGGGCCGTGGGTCGATAGGCGGACAGGACGGCCTCGACGATGGCCAGGTGGGCCACCGTCGGCGGATCGAACGTGCCCGGGTACACCGCACGCATCACGTCGGCTCCGCCAGCCTGGTGAACACGATGGCCATCGCCACGGCGAACGCGGCACCCGCCAGCGAGACCGTGCCCACGATGCCGGCCTGTTCGTAGAGGCCGGCACCGATGGTGGCGCCGATGGCGTGGCCGGCGCCGAAGGCCCCGAACGCCCAGGCCATGACCGTCGCCCGGGCCCCGGGGTCGAGTTCGGAGAACAGCGGCAGGAACGACACGAACGTGAATTCGAACAGCGCGAACACGATGCACAGCAAGGCCATCGCCAGCACCGCCGAACTGCCGCCGGCGGGCAGGATCGCGAGCGCAGGGAGCATGGCGACGCCCCCGATGAGCACACAGGTGCGCTTGCCGAGGCGGTCGCTGAAGCGGATCGAGCCCAGCGTGCCGCCGAGTTCGGCGGTGCCCAGCAGGAACGCCGTCAGGCCGAGCGACGCCACGGTGAAGCCGTGGGTGTCCTCGAGCCACGAGGCGAAGCTCACCAGGACCGCCTGATGGCCGATCCCGATCGCAGCCATCGCCCCGACCGGAGCGGCCAGCAGGGCGAACCGGGCTGCCGCACCGGGCGTCGTCATCGGAACGTCGGCCGCGACATCGACGATCACCCGCCGGGTCGCTGCGGCGATGGGCAGCACGGCGAGGGCGATCAACAGCATCGCCGAACGCCACGTTCCTGCCCGGATGACGAGAGCCAGGATGGGCATCGCGATCAGGAACGAACCGGCCCAGGTGAGCTCGATGATGCCGATGGCGCGGCCGCGCACCACGAACGGCACGCCCCGGGCGATCCAGGCCGTCGCCGCGACGTCGAAGACGTTCTTGCCGACCGACATGACACCCAGCGCGATGGTGAACTGCACCACGCCGGAGCTCGCCGCCGCTCCGGTGGCGGCAATGGCGACGAGGGCCAGACCGAACGCCATCGTGGTGCCGAGATGCGACCGGTCGATGAGCCCGCCGTAGAGCGGCGTGGTGATGCCGACGAGCTCGCGCAGCGCCAGCGCCGCACCCAGCGCGGTGAGCGAGACCCCCAACCCGTCGGCGATGGTCGGCAGGAACGGGTACACGCTGCGGACCCCGACGTTGCTGACGAATCGACCCGCGGCGACCAGGGCGAATCCGGTCGGGAGGGTGCGATCGTGGTGGGTTCGTGTGGCGCTGGTCAACGGGTGCCTTCTCGGGCGGCTGGTGGCCGGGGCGTCCGTCTTGTCGATTTCGGCTCCGTCGGGGCATACTGGTGCACGTATGCGTGTCCCGGCCATTCTGCTCGTATCGACCTAGCGCCCGACCACGATCCGTGGTGCGCGCGCTGACCTCCCTCAACGGGAGGTCGTTTCGGTTTTCGGGCCCTCTCGCCCGGCCCGGCGCCCGTTCTCCCTACCCCAGCCACCCAGCCATTCAACCCAGGTGAAGACCATGCAGACCAACGGTGGAAAAGCCCTGATGGACAGTCTCGAGGCCGAAGGCGTCGACGTCATCTTCGGCCTGCCCGGCGGGGCGATCCTGCCGGTGTACGACCCGCTCCTCGAGTCCTCGATCCGGCACATCCTCGTGCGTCACGAACAAGGCGCCGGCCACATGGCCGAGGGCTACGCCCACGCCACGGGCCGCCCCGGCGTTGCCATGGTGACCAGCGGGCCCGCGGCCACCAACATCGTCACGCCCCTCGCCGACGCGATGCTCGACTCGGTGCCCCTGGTGGTCATCACCGGTCAGGTGTCCACGGCGGCCATCGGCACCGACGCGTTCCAGGAGTGCGACACGACCGGCATCACCATGGCGGTCACGAAGCACAACTTCCTGGTCACCGAGGCCGCCGACATCCCCCAGGTCATCCACGACGCCTTCCACATCGCCACCACCGGCCGGCCCGGCCCGGTGCTGGTCGATCTCCCGAAGGACATCGTCGATCCCACCAACCCGCGTTCGCTGTTCGAGGCCTACACCCCCAGCGGCCACGACCTGCCCGGCTACCACCCCCAGGTCGAGCCCGAACTGGCCGCGGTGCGCGCCGCAGCCGAACTGATCCTCGCGTCGGAACGTCCCGTGCTCTACACCGGCGGCGGCATCTTGAAGGCCCGCGCCGCCGAGGCGCTGCGTGAGCTCGCCGAACTGCTCGACATCCACGTCGTCACCACGCTGATGAACCGTGGCGGCTTCCCTGACGACCACCCGCTGTGCCTGGGCATGCCGGGCATGCACGGCAACTACACCGCCATCACGGCGCTGCAGGAGTCCGACCTGCTCATCACCCTCGGCGCCCGCTTCGACGACCGGGTCACCGGCAAGGTCGCCGGGTTCGCCCCCGACGCGAAGATCATCCACGCCGACATCGACCCGGCCGAGCTCGGCAAGGTCCGCCGGCCCGACGTCGCCATCTGTGGCGATGTCCGGCTCACCATCGAGGCGCTCATCAAGGCGGTGCAGGAACTGGGTGGCAGCGCCGTCCAGCCCGACCGTGGCGCCTGGCGCAGCCGCATCAGCGGTTGGCAGGAGCGGTTCCCGCTCACCTACGGCGAGCAGGCCCCCGGCGAGCGCCTCAAGCCCCAGTTCGTGCTCGAGACGCTGCGCGACAACACCCCCGACGACACCATCCTCGCGTCGGGCGTCGGCCAGCATCAGATGTGGGCCAGCCAGCACTGGCACTTCAACCACCCCTACACCTGGATCAACTCCGGCGGCCTCGGCACCATGGGCTTCGCCGTGCCCGCCGCCATCGGCGCCAAGGTCGGCATGCCCGACCGCACCGTGTGGGCCGTCGACGGCGACGGCTGCTTCCAGATGACCAACCAGGAACTCGTCACCGCCCGGGTCGAGAACATCCCGGTCAAGATCGCGATCCTCAACAACGCCTACCTGGGCATGGTGCGCCAGTGGCAGGAACTGTTCTACGAGGAGCGCTACTCCGAGGTCCTGCTCGGGTCGGATCTGCCCGACTACAAGATGCTGGCCGAGTCGATGGGTTGTGTCGGCATCCGGGTCGAGGACCCCGACGAGGTGCTCCCGGCCATCGAGAAGGCCAACGAGGTCGACGACCGCCCCGTGGTCATCGACTTCCGCACCGAACCCAGCGAGAAGGTGTATCCGATGGTGCCGTCGGGCGCGACCAACAGCGAGGTCATCGTCGACCCCAGCCAGCAGGGACGGGAACGATGAGCCGCGTGGGCACGTCGGCGCCCGCCGAAATCTGGAACTTGGCGCGCAGGAGATGCGCGCAGAGTCCCAGATTTGGCAAGGAATGCACACGGAAGGGGCAGCAATGAGCGCCAAGGGGTACGACACCCGCTACCACACGCTCGTCGTGCGGGTCGAGAACAAGCCGGGCGTGCTCGCCCGGGTGGCGGGGCTGTTCGCACGCCGCGGCTACAACATCGACTCCCTCGCCGTCGCTCCCACGGACAACGAGCGCTTCAGCCGCATCACCATCGTCGTCGACGTCGAGTCCGCGCCGCTCGAACAGATCGTCAAGCAGCTCGACAAGCTCATCAACGTCGTCGAGATCCGCGAGCTCGACCCGCGCGACTCCGTCGAGCGCGAGCTGATGCTCGTCACCGTCGGCGTCGCCGCCGACCAGCGCGGTCAGATCATGGACCTCGTGCGCATCTTCGAGGCCCGGGTGCTCAACGTCGGCCTCGACTCGATGATGGTGTCGCTGTCGGGCTCGCCCAACCGCCTCGACGACTTCGAGGCGCTGCTGCGACCGTTCGGCATCGAGGAGTTCCAACGCACCGGCAAGGTCGCCCTCGCGAGCCTGCCGAAGGAATGACGGCCCGCGCGCCCGGCTAGCCTCGGGCGCGCCCGAACGCCATGATCTGCGCAGCGCTGCCGCTGCACTGCCCTTGCACTTCCCCGAACCAAGTCATCCCGACGAAGACAGAAAGCGATTCCCGTGGCCAACATCTACTACGAAGCCGACGCCGACCGATCCCTGATCGCCGACCGCAAGGTCGCGGTGCTCGGCTACGGATCCCAGGGCCACGCCCACGCCCTCAACCTCAAGGAATCGGGCATCGACGTCGTCGTCGGCCTGCGTGAGGGTTCCGCCTCGGTCGCCAAGGCACAGGAGGCGGGCCTCACCGTTCACTCGATCGCCGACGCCACCGCCTGGGCCGACGCCATCATGATCCTGCTGCCCGACACCGAGCAGGCCGCGATCTACGACGAGCACATCGCCCCGCACCTGAACGCCGGCGATGCCGTGCTGTTCAGCCACGGCTTCAACATCCGCTTCGATCTCATCACCCCGCCCGACGACGTCGACGTCGCAATGATCGCCCCCAAGGGCCCCGGCCACCTCGTGCGCCGCACCTACGTCGAAGGCGGCGGAGTGCCGTGCCTCATCGCCGTCGAGAACGACGCCACCGGCAACGCCAAGGGCCTCGCCCTCGCCTATGCCGACGCCATCGGCGGCGCCCGCGCCGGGGTCATCGAGACCACCTTCACCGAAGAGTGCGAGACCGACCTGTTCGGCGAGCAGGTGGTGCTGTGCGGCGGTACCACCGAGCTCGTCCGGTCGGGTTTCGACATCCTCGTCGCCGCCGGTTACCAGCCCGAGATCGCGTACTTCGAGTGCCTCCACGAGCTCAAGCTCATCGTCGACCTCATGTACGAAGAGGGCATCGCCGGTATGCGCTACTCGGTGTCCGACACCGCCGAGTATGGCGACCTCACCCGCGGCCCGCGCGTCATCGACGACCACGTGCGCGAGACGATGCAGACCATCCTCGAAGAGATCCAGAGCGGCAAGTTCGCCGAGGAATGGGTGGCGGAGTCCCGTGGTGGCCGCAAGCGGTTCCACGAGCTCGAGGCCGCCGGCCACGACATGCCCATCGAGAAGGTCGGCAAGGAACTGCGCGCCATGATGCCGTGGATCTCCGCCGGCAAGGCCAGCGTCAAGGACACCAGCGGCGGCCAGGGCTGATTTTCTGGGCCGGCTCGTCTCGGGCGGGCTCGCGCCGGGATCCCCCTCGTTCGGTCGTCTCACGCTCGGTTCCGGATGCACGTCGCCGGCCGTGTGTCGGCGGGCTGCGCAGCAGCGGCGTCGGTCCGAGACGGCTGAGGGGGTGCCCAAGTGACCCGCCGGGGTGCGTCGGCCGTCTCGGGTGCGGCGCGGCGCGCCGACGGTTGCCGCCCGGGCGCTGTGGCCGTGTGGGCGCGGTTCTGCTGGGCCGGCTCGTCTCCGGTGTGCTGGAGGGCTGTCGGCTGTCACGGTCCGCGTGCAGAATGCGGGAATGACCAACTCTTCCGGAGGCGACGACTTCGCTGGGGCGGCCCTCGTCGGGACGAGCTTCAGGGGCGCCACCTTGCGATCCTGCGACGTCAGCGGCGTGACGATGCGCAGCGTGGACGTGGACGGTCTCGACATCGACAGCCACGACCTGTTCTTCGGCAGCCTCGTCGTCAACGGCATCGACGTGGTGCCGCTCGTCGACGCCGAGCTCGACCGACAGTTCCCCGGCCGCGAGTTCCAGAAGGCGGAGACGCCCGAGGGACTCCGGGAGGGTTGGGTCGCGGCGCAGGCGGCGTGGCACGAGACCGTCACGACCACTCCCTCGGAACTGGTGGACGCCCACGTCGAGGACGAGTGGTCGCTGTCCCAGACCCTGCGCCACCTCGTGCTGGCGACCGACGCGTGGCTCCTCGGCGGGATCATGGGGATGGAGCATCCGTTCCACGAGATCGGCCTGATCTTCACGGGCGCCGCCGAGATGGGTTTCGACATGTCGATCTTTCGCTCGGACGCGCCGGCGTTCGACGAGATCCTCGTGGTGCGGGCCGAGCGTCAGCAGCTGGTGACCGACTTCTTGTCGACGGCCACGCCGGAACTGCTCGCCGAGGAGCGCGACAACCCGTGGGGCGACGGGGACTGGCATCCCACCGTCGGTGATTGCGTGCGCGTGATCCTGGAGGAGGAATGGGCGCATCTTCGCTACGTCCGGCGGGACCTCGCTCTCCTTGGATGAACCGACGTCGTCGGCCCGTCGAGCCGTCCGGTACGGACCCGCGAGGCGGCCGACACACGGCGGTCAGCGCCCGGCAGCGCCGCCAGGTCAGCGGGAGCTGGTGGCGCGGAACTTGCGGATGCTCAGGGTGGCGAACACCACGATGATGCCCGTCGACCAGGCCAACGACTGCAGCGCCAGGCTCTGCGCGGGCAGGCCGTTGTAGAGGGCGCGGCTGGCGTTGGTGATGATGGTGAACGGGTTGTTCTCGGCGATCGGCTGCAGCCAGTCCGGCATCGTCGCCGGGTCGACGAAGGCGCTCGACACGAACGTCATCGGGAACATCCAGATGAAGCCCGCCGAGTTGGCCGCCTCGACCGAGCCGACCGACATGCCGATCATCGCCTGCACCCAGCTGAGCGCGTAGCTGAACAACAACAGCAGGAACGTCGCCAGGACCGCCGCTGCCAGGCCGCCTTCGAAGCGGAAGCCCACCGCAAAGGCGATGGCCAGCATGATCGCGAACGTGAAGCAGTTCTTCACCAGGTCGGCGATGGTGCGCCCGACGATCACCGCACTCTGGGCCATCGGCAGTGACCGCAACCGGTCCACCAGGCCCTTCTTCAGGTCGTCGGCCAGACCGACGCCGGTGCTCGCCGATCCGAAGGTGACCGTCTGGGCGAAGATGCCCGGCAGCAGGAACTGGTTGTAGGAGTCGAATCCGTCGACCTCGATGGCGCCGCCGAAGACGTACACGAACAACAGCACGAACATGATGGGCTGCACCGACGCGAAGATCAGCAGCTCCGGGTTGCGGGGGATGATCCGCAGGTGACGACGGGCCTCGGTCCAGGCGTCGATGAACATCCACTTCGGGCCGGTGGGCACCGGCGGCCGCTCCACAGGGGAGGCGCCGGCCTGCGAGGCGCCGGCATCGGGCGACACGGCGGTCATGAGGCTGCGGCTCCCTGGGAGAAGTCGTCGGGCGATGCCCCGGTGAGGGTGAGGAACACGTCGTCGAGGCTGGGTCGGCGCGTCTCCACGTCGACGACCTGGCATCCGCAGGCATCGAGGGCCCGGATCGCGTCGGGGATGACGCCACCGCCGGTCTGGATGGGGACGTAGAGCACGGGTTCGTCGGTGGAGGTCTCGATCCGACCTGACGCCAGAGGTGCCAGGGCCTCGGTGGCCGGACCGAGGTTGGCCATCGACGCGATGGTCACCACCAGGCGGTCGCCGCCGATGCGGTCCTTGAGCTCGTCCGCGGTGCCCTCGGCGATGACGTGACCGCGGTCGATGACCACGATGCGATCGGCCAGCGCTTCGGCTTCGTCGAGATACTGGGTGGTGAGGAACGTCGTGGTGCCTTCCGACCCCAGTTCCTCGATGAGGCCCCACATCGCCAGGCGACTTCGGGGGTCGAGGCCGGTGGTGGGCTCGTCGAGGAACAGCACGGCCGGCCGGGCGATGAGGCTCATCGCGATGTCGAGGCGGCGCCGCATGCCGCCCGAGTAGCCGATGGCCACACGCTCGCCGGCGTCGACGAGATCGAAGCGCTCGAGCAGCTCCGCGGCCCGGCGGCGGCTGTCGGCATGGGACATGTGGAACAGCCGGGCCACGTACTCCAGGTTCTCGCGCCCGGTCAGGCGTTCCTCGACCGCGGCGTACTGGCCGGTGAGCCCGATGCGTGCCCGTGCCCCGGCCGGGTCGGCGAGGACGTCGACCCCGTCGACGATCGCCCGCCCGCTGTCGGGGCGCAGCAGCGTGGTGAGGACCTTGACCGTCGTGGTCTTGCCGGCGCCGTTGGGGCCGAGCACGCCGAGGATCGAGCCACGTTCCATGTGGAGGCTCAGCCCGTCGAGCGCCCGTGTCTGCCCGAAGACCTTGGTCAGATCGACTGCTTCGACGGCATGCACTCCGGCGAGGGTAGCGACCGCGGCGCGTAGCGCACCCGGAGTTTCGTTCCCGTCGGGCGCAGCGGAGGTGTCGGCCGGCGAGGCCCGTCTCGCGGACGTCTGGCCTCGGCAAATCATGACTGTTCAACTCGGGATTCGTCGTCTAGGGTCACGCCAGGCATGCACAGCCGCCCGCGCACGGCGGGCCAGACGAGGAGCGAGCACATGAGCGCCGACTGGGGCTTCGAGACCAAGCAGATCCACGCCGGGCAACAACCCGACAGCGCCACCAACGCACGGGCGGTGCCGATCTACCAGACGACGTCGTTCACCTTCGACAGCACCGACCATGCGGCCAACCTCTTCGGCCTGGCCGAGATGGGCAACATCTACACCCGCATCATGAACCCCACCCAGGGCGTGTTCGAGGCCCGCATCGCCGAGCTCGAAGGGGCCACGACCACCGCCGTCGGCATCCCGGGTGCGCTGGCCGTTGCATCGGGTCAGGCCGCCGAGATGCTCGCCATCTTCACCATCCTCGAGGCAGGCGACCACATGGTCGCCGGCTCGTCGCTCTATGGCGGCACCTACAACCTGTTCCACTACACGCTGCCCAAGCTCGGCGTCGAGGTCACCTTCGTCGAGGACCCCGACGACCTCGGAGCCTGGCAGGCCGCAGTGCGCGACAACACCAAGCTGTTCTACGGCGAGGTCAACCCGAACCCCAAGAACAACTGGCTCGACATCGTCGGCGTCAGCGAGGTCGCCCACGCCAACGGCGTGCCGCTCATGGTCGACAACACCGCCGCCACCCCGTGGCTCGTCCGGCCGCTCGAGCACGGCGCCGACATCGTCGTGCACTCGGCCACCAAGTACATCGGCGGGCACGGCACCTCCATCGGCGGCCTGATCGTCGACGGCGGCAGCTTCGACTTCGGGGCCTCGGACAAGTTCGCGAACATGAACGACCCCGACCCCAGCTACCACGGCCTGGCCTACTGGCCCGCCCTCGGCGCCGGCAGCTACATCATCAAGGCCCGCGTGCAGATGCTGCGCGATCTCGGCCCGGCGCTGTCGCCGTTCAACGCGTTCATGTTCCTCCAGGGCCTCGAGACCCTCAGCCTGCGGATGGAACGCCACTGCGCCAACGCCATGGCCGTCGCCCAGTACCTCGAGGCCCACGACCAGGTCGAGTCCGTCAACTTCGCCGGCCTGGCGTCGAGCCCGTGGCACCAGCGTGCCACCGACCTCACCGGCGGCCGCGGCTACGGGGCCATCCCGGCGTTCGAGATCAAGGGCGGCCTCGAGGCCGGCAAGAAGTTCGTCGAGGGCCTGGAGCTGCACAGCCACGTGGCCAACATCGGCGACGTGCGCAGCCTCGTCATCCACCCGGCTTCGACCACCCACAGCCAGCTGACCCCCGAGGAGCAGGCAACCACGGGCGTCAGCGCCGGTCTGGTGCGCCTGTCGGTGGGCCTCGAGCACATCGACGACATCATCGCCGACCTCGACAAGGGCTTCGCCGCAGCCCAGGCCTGAAACGGTCGTTCGCGCCGCGCTGCACCCGCAAGGTGCGGCGCGGCGCTGACGCGTCCGGGGCCTGTCGACGACGCTCAGGGTGCCGCAGATGCGGCAGCGGGCTCGGGCGGTGTGCTGCGCCAGCGGGGTGCAGCAACGGCGATCGACGCCGCCCAGATCATCGCCACCGTCGAGGTGAGCGCGATGGTGTCGGCCGACCCCAGGTCGAGTCCGGCCGCACCTGCCAGCAGGCCCATCACCAGCGCGCCGATGGGCACGCAGCCACCCCACGCGATCTGGAACAGGGACATCACCCGCCCCCGGAGGCGGTCGTCGACGAGCTGTTGGATCAGGACCTGCAACGTGGTGAACGACGCGATGTAGAAGAAGCCCGCCACCACCTGGATGGCCAGCGCGATCTCGAACGACGAGAGACGAGAGAAGACCAGCAGCAGTGCGCAATACGGCACCGCCAACCCAGCGCCACGTCGCAGCGTCGCATCGGCGGCCAAGGTGCCTGCGGCCAGCGCCCCCAGCAGCGCGCCGGCACCGGTGGCCACACCCAGCCAGACGAAGTCGCCCTTGTCGTGGTCCAACGAATCGGCGGTGAACGCAGGCAGCAACGAGATGTGCGACACCCCGAAGATCGTCACCACCGCCACCAGCGACAGTGCAGCGAGCGCGGGCTGGCGCTCGCGGGCGTGGCGGACGCCGGACACGAGCTGCTCGCGGAATCCCACCTTCGACCGGTCGCGCTCCTGGCTGGACAGGTCGACGCCCGACATCAGCATCAGTGCGATGCCAGATGCGACGAAGTACGCCCCCCACGACACCTCGAACAGTCCGGCTGCGATGATCGGCGCGACCAGCGCTGGGCCGACGATGCGGCTCAGGTTCGCGCCGAGTGACTGCAACGAGATGGCGCTGGCCAGTTGATGGGCCGGGACGACGTTGGCGGTTGCGGCCTGCATCGCCGGGCCCATGATGGCCATGGTCGTCCCGACGCCCAGCGAGGTCACCAGAAGGAGCACCGGGGTCTCGTTGTCGGTGGCCACGATGGCGACCTGCACAGCGGCGGTGACCATCATCGCGGCGTAGCCGGCGAGGAGGACCCGTTTGCGGTCCAGGCGATCGACGAGGATCCCGCCGATGGGGCCGACGAACAGCACCGGCCCGAACGCGAACACGAACAGCATCGACACCCACAGCTCGTCGCTGGTGAGGTCGCTCATCAGGTCCTGATAGGAGATGTGCGAGGACCAGAAGCCCAGCTGCGACACCAGGGTGCCGATGTAGAACCGGGTGAAGGCCGGGGTGTCGAA
Source organism: Acidimicrobiales bacterium (assembly GCA_046290435.1). GTDB lineage: Bacteria > Actinomycetota > Acidimicrobiia > Acidimicrobiales > UBA8592 > CAVQUE01. The sequence goes on along the minus strand of JBKAGO010000036.1, from coordinate 147,315 downwards.
GGCCTTGAACGCCGCCCCGCGCACCCTGATGGTGGGTTCGGTCACCGGTGGGACACGGCGAGTTCAGCGAGCTGCGACACCCGGCGACCATAGCCCGATGGACCCCGCCCCGGACCGGGCGGGGTGGCCCGCCGATCGCCGGAGTCCGGCTCGGGAGCCGGGTGACGTGCGCCGGTCCGTGCATCGCCTTACCCTGACGCGCCAATGGCGCGACGTCGGCAACTCCTCCAGAACGCGGCAGTGCTCGTGGCCGCGGCGCTCGGTGCAGCCGCGTGCGCGTCCCCGGAGATCCCCGTGGTTGCCGCGCCCGCCACCCCGATGCCCACCGCGACACCGGAGGCCACGGTCGCGCCGGCCGCGCCGACACCCACCCCGGCACCATTCGACAACGAGCCCGGCGTCACCGCCGATGCCGTCCGCATCGGGGTCATCGCCGACGTCGCCGGCACCGTCGAGCTCGGCGCCGAGAACAACCTCGGAGCCTTCGAAGCCATCGATGCCTGGGCGGCCACCGTCAACGCCACCGGCGGCATCGCCGGTGGTCGCACCATCGAGATCGTCCGATTCGACTCGCAGGTCGTCCGTCACGCCGAACAGATCGACCTCGTCTGCAACAGCGACATCTTCGCGTTGGTGGGCTCCGCCGCACTCGACGACGGCGCCGGCCTCGACCAGCTCACCGCGCCCGACTGCGCGCTCCCGGACTTCCCCGCCGTGGCCAGCACGGTCGAGCGGCTCCGTTCGCCGGGGACGTTCGTCTCCAATCCGGTCACGGGCCAGATCTGGAATGCCGGTTGGGCCCGCTGGTATGCCGACACGTACCCCGTTGCGGTCGACGCTGCCGCCACGGTGCTCTTCGAGTTCCCGGCCGCCCAGGTCAACGGCGAGCGCATGATCGAGGCTGCGTCGGCACAGGGCTTCGAGTTCGCTTCGAGGTCCACCGCCGACCCGAGCACCGACTTCTCCGTCGAGGCCGCCGAGCTGATCGACGAGGATGCGCGGGCGCTGGTGTGGCGCAACAGCGCCCGACGGCTGCTCGACCTGATCCGCGAGCTCGGCGGCGACCGCGACCGGATGCGTCTGATCGACTGCGGGCAGGCCTGCTACTCGCGTGCCTGGGTCGAGGAGGCGGGCCGCCTCGGTGACGGGGTGTCGGTCTGGCTGCCGATCCTGCCGTTCGAAGATGCCGAGTTCTCGCGCGAGCTCGCCCGCTACCTGTTCGCGCTGCCCACCGTGCACCCCGACGCGGTGCCGACGGTGGTGGGGGTCGAGGCGTGGGCTGCGGGTTTGTTGTTCCAGGAGGCCGTCGATCGATCGATCGGCACCGGCACGGCGGACTACGACCCCGATTCCATCAGCCGGGCCGGGGTGATCGCCGCGGCGCAGACCATCACCGCGTGGGACGCCAACGGGCTGCACGGCGTATCCAACCCCGCCGAGCGGATCCCGTCGCCGTGCTTCACGCTGTTGACGCTCGAGGACGGCACCTGGGACCGCACGTTCCCGGCACGGCGCGGCGTGATGAACTGCCGTCCCGAGAACCTGGTCGAGCTCCAGTTCACCCCTGGCCTCGACAGCACCGGCGAGGTCGAGATCTCGTCCGAAGACGAAGGCGACGACATCGCCGACGACAGCCTCGGCGGCGGCGAGAGCCCCACCCCCGAACCCGAGGGGTAGCCCTCGGCTCTACCTGCGCCGCTCCTGCGCGGGCGAGCCCTGACCGTGCGTGGGAGTCCCTGCGGTGCGTGGGAGTCGGCCCGATCAGCCGAACTTCGGGGCCTGGAACGGCGGGAGGCCCGGGTCGACGTCGGCGAACAGTTCGTCGCGGCGGGCGGAGATCTCGGCGACGGTGAGCCGTTTGCCGGTGAGCTCGAGGGAGGCGAGGTGGCTGAAGGGCTGCATCCGCCAGACGCCGCTGCCGCCGACGATGAAGGTCTGACCGGTCACATCGGCGGCATCGTCGGTGCAGAGCCACACGACGAACGGCGACACGTTGTCGGGGGCGTAGGTGTCGAACGCGTCGGGGTCCTCGGGGGCTGCCATCGACGCCGTGTGCTGGGTCATCGGCGTCCGGGCGCGGGGTGCGATGACGTTCGTGGTCACGCCGTACTTGCCGAGCTCGCGGCCGAACACCAGCGACATCGTCAAGATGCCGCCCTTGGCCGATCCGTAGTTGCCCTGGCCTGCCGAGCCGAACAGACCCGATTCGCTGGTGGTGTGGATGAGGCGCCGGGGGCCCTCGATGCCCTTCTTGGACTGGTTGCGCCAGTAGGCACCTGCGGCGCGGGCGCACACGAAGTGGCCCTTGAGGTGGACGTCGATGACGAGGTCCCAGTCCTGCTCGGTCATCGAGAAGCTCATGGCGTCGCGGGTGATGCCGGCGTTGTTGACCAGGATGTGGAGGTCGCCGAAGGCATCGGTGGCGGCGGCGACGAGCTCGTCGCCGGTGCCCCAGTCGGCCACGCTGCCGTGATGCGCCACGGCCGAACCGCCGGCGTCGACGATGGCTGCGACCGTGTCGTCCGCGGCGTCGCCGAGGTCGTTGACCACCACCGCAGCGCCCTCGGCAGCCAACGCCAGCGCATGGCAACGGCCGACGCCGCTCCCGGCGCCGGTGACGATCGCGACCCTGCCGTCGAGTGAACCCATGGAACTGCCTCCTGCACCGTGCGCCGACTGCGATCGTGCGCCGCCGAGGATATCTGACGCGGTGTCAGCCACGAACGACGCGGGTCAGGCCGTCGGGATCCACACGAGGGTGATCTCGTCGACGTCGATGTCGTTCTTTTCGAGGGTGACCTCGAGCGGGGTGATGGCGCCGGCCACGTCCTCCCAGTGGTCGGCGAGCTCCTCGAGCTCCTCGGCCAGGTCCTCCTGGAGCTCGTCGAGGTCCTCGTACTCCTCGGTGAGGCGGTTGCGTGCCGTCTCGACCCGCTCGTGGGCCTTGTCGCGCATGCTGCGTTTGGAGCCGGCGCGCCGCAGACCGGTGACGATCGACCGGGCGGACTTGCGGCCCCCGAAGAGGCTGCCGAGCACATCGCCGACCCCGGAGATGATCTCGTCGGTGCCGCGCCGGGAGGCATCGGCCTCGGCCTCACGCAGGCGGTCCTCAGCCTTGGCGATGGCGGCCTGCTCGCGGTCGATCCGCGTCTCGTATTTGTCTCGCAGCTTGTCGGCCGCGGCGTCGAGTCGGTCGTCGGCGAGACGCCGGCACCGTTCGCGGAAGTCCTCGGCGCTCTCGTCGGGTCGCGAAAGGACCTTCAGCTCGGTGTTCTGCAACAGCGGCAGGGTCTCGGTCCGGTGGATGCGGTTGCGGAGGTCGGTCGCCGCCTTGGAGAAGTAGGTCTTGTTCCGGATCTTCGCCACGGGCAGCACGTAGCGGGCGTTCTCGGGGGCTGACCCGGCCAGGTCGCGATCGTCGTAGTCGACTGCGATGGCATCGTCCATGTCGGCCTGCTCGCCTTCGAGGGGGAACAGCACCGCCTCCCATTCCTGTTCGTGGCGGAGGTCGCCGACGGTCTCGTCGAACAGCAGCTTCACCCGCGCCACCAGCGCGGCCTGCAGCCGGGTGCCGCCGGCGACGGCACCGAGCTCCGCGGCCCACGGGGCTGCCGGATCGAGGTGGGCGACGCGTGTGCCCTCGGCGACCGGTGGGGGAGCGGTGGTCTCGTCGTCGGCGAGCGCAGGTGCGGCCGAGGGGGTACCTGCGATGACCTGCCCGGCGCCGGCGGAGTCGGCGACGACCGCCGGCGCCGGCATCAACTCGGCGCGGCGGGGATCCATCAGCACGCTGATCTGCTCGCGGGTGAGCGGGCCGGGCAGGTACGACATGGCCCACCGGGTGGCGAACACCTTCGGGGTCGGGGACTTGGTGGAGAACAGCAGGAACTGGCGCTTGCCCAGGCCGCTGATGGTGTCGTCGATGACGCCGATGTCGACCGCACCCGAACTCGACGTCATGCCCTCGAGGAGGCGCCCCTTGTCACGCTCGGTCTGGAGACGGCCGATCATCCACGTGCCCGCGTTGGAGATGGCCTTGTAGTCGAGGTCGACGGGGTTCTGGGTGGACAGGATCATGCCGACACCGAACGCGCGGGCCTGCTTGAAGATGGTGAGGATCGGCTTCTTCGCCGGTGGCATCGCCGATGGCGGGACGAACCCGAACACCTCGTCCATGTAGATGAGTGCCCGCAGGTCCGTGGTGCCGGGCTGGGACCGCATCCAGGTGACCACCTTCGACAACAACAGCGTCACCACGAACTGCCGCTCGGCGTCGGTGAGATGCGACAGCGTCACCACCGCGCAGCGAGGCCGACCGTCTGCGGTGAACAGCAGCGATGCGATGTCGAGCTCGACGCCGTCGATCCATGCCGCGAACGACGGGCTCGCCATGAGGCCGTTGAGCGTGAGCGCCAACTTCATGCGATCGGCGGCGGGGTAGAAGGTCTCGAGGTCGATGACCCCGAGCTTGCGCATCGGGGGCTGCTGGATGGCACCGATCAGACCGGCGAGGTCGATGTCGATGCCGTTGGACCAGGCGTGGCTGATGATGTTGGAGATGAGGATGTGTTCGCGGCTCGCCAGCGGATCGGCGTCGATGCCGACCAGCCCGAGGATCGACGATGCGAATCCCTCGATCTCGTCTGCGATGGTCTCGGTGTCGTCGGTGGCCGGGGCGCGCAGCGAGCCGATGACGTTGAGGGGGATGCCCGCGTTCGACCCGGGCGTGTAGATGGCGAAGTCGGCGCGGTCGTGCAACTCGGCGATGTCGGTACCGTCGAGGCCCCAACCGGCGAGACCGTTGCGCCACATCTCGGCGGTCTCGGCGGCGCGCTCCGCGATGGTCACGCCGTCGCGCTGGGCGGCGACCGCGTCGATCCAGGGTTCGAACTCGGGGCCGCTCAGGTTCTCGAACCCGAGCAGGAGGTTGCCCATGTCGCCCTTGGGGTCGATGACGAGCGTCGGGATGCCCTGGGAGAGAGCCTCTTCGAGCACGACGACGCCCAGGCCGGTCTTGCCCGAACCGGTCATGCCGACGATGACGCCGTGGGTGGTGAGGTTGGAGGCCTCGTAGTGGACGGGTGTGTCGGTGCGGTCGCCGGTCGATGCGTCGATCGCGCCACCCAGGTGCAGGTGGCCGCCGGGCGTCTCGGTCATCGTGATACTCCTCATGGGGGTGGGTGGCCGTCGTTCCCGCTCGGGCGCCGAGGGTAGTAGGTCGCGATCGGGCGTTGTGCCGGGCCGAACGACCTACCACAATGGCGGCGTCGCATCACCGGCGGGTAGGCGGCATCCGACGACGAAGGGACATCCCATGGGAATGATGGACAAGCTCAACGAGGCCAAGGACAAGGCCATGGACGTGGTCGAGAGCCAGGGCGACAAGATCGCCGACGGCGTCGACAAGGCCACCGACCTCATCGACGACAAGACCGGGGGCAAGTTCACCGACAAGCTCGACAAGGTCGACGACCTCGCCGACAAGCTCCGCGACGACGAGGGCGACGCCCCCGCCGAGTGAGTATCCGGGTCGACGCATCCACGTCGACCCGAACGGCACTTCGAAACGATCCCCCTGCGCTCGGCAGGGGGATCGTCGCGTTCGGCGCGATCAGGGCAGGGGCGGACCCCAGTAGTTCAGGCGTCCGCAGGGTCAGGGGCGGATCTCGTAGAAGGCGTTGACGGAGTGGTCGACGTCGAGCTTGCGGAACCTGCTGAACCCGGCCGCTGCCGCCATCTCCTGGGCCTTGGCCATCGACAACCCGAGCGTGCCGAGGCCCGCACCGCCCGGCTCGCTCAACGCCGACGACATGCACGACAGCACGCTGATGCCGTACATCAGCGGCGCCATGGGGTTCTTGGCGGCGTTCTCGACGAAGGTGTCGTGGGCCTTGATGTCGACGAGCAGCCACGTGCCGTCGTCCGCGATGGCCTGGCGCAGGGTGTGCATCATTCCCTGCGGGTCGGTCATGTCGTGGATGCAGTCGAAGGTGGTGATGAGGTCCACCGAGTGGTTCGACGGCAGCGGTTCCTGACGGGGGTCGTGGAAGTGGACGTTGACGGCGCCGGCCTCCTCTCGCTTCTGTTCGGCCCGGCCCAGCGCGTAGCGCGAGATGTCGTAGCCGTGGAAGCGGCTCTCGGGATAGGCCTTGGCCATCAACAACACGGCGCCGCCGGCCCCGCAGCCGACGTCGGCCACCGTCGCCCCTGCCGTCAGCTTGTCGACGACGCCCTCGAGCGTCGGCAGCACGGCGGGAAGCAGGAACGCCCGGTTCCACGGCTCGAAGCTGCGCTCGATGCCCACCGCGCCCTCGGGGCCGTGGCTGTCGTAGTCGTGGCCCACGCCGGTACGGAAGCTCTCGGGCATGACGGTCAGGGTGGCCATCGTCTGGGGCAGACGGTGGAACATGCCCATCCCGAACGCCGGGTGATCGGGTGACGCGAGCACCGCAGCGGCTTCGGGCGAGAGACCGAACTGCTCGCCCGTCTCGTCGACCTCGATGAGGCGGGCCGAGGCCTGGTTGTGGGCCCACTCGCGGACCCAGCGCTCGTGCAGCCCGGTGCGTTCGGCGAGCTCGGCGGTGGTGATCGGCTCGGTCGCCTCCTTCAGCGCCTGATAGAGCCCGAGCTGGTCGCCGAGATGGATCATCCCGGAGGTGACCGCGCCCTCGAGCTTGGTGAACACGTTGAACGAGTAGAGCTTGAGCTTGTCCGGATCGACATCGGTATCCATGGCCCGGAACCCTAGAACACCGACACCCCCACGCGACCGTGCCGCACGACTCCCGAGGGCGTCGCACGGCACGAGCGTGGTTCGGTGGTGTCGGAGGAGCGCCGACGGCTGGTCGGTGCGCCCCGTGGTGATCAGCGCAGGCGTTGGACGATCATGGCCATGCCCTGGCCGCCGCCGACGCACATGACGTTCCTCCCGGCCGCCCGCCCCTTCGTGAGGAGCGTCGGCGGCTGCTCGGTGAGTGGGTGGTCGTGTGGGCTCATGACATCCTCTGGACGATCATGGCCATGCCCTGGCCGCCGCCGACGCACATGCTCTCGAGGCCCCATTCCTTGTCGGCGTCTTCGAGGCCGTTGAGCAGGGTGGTCATGATGCGGGCGCCGGTCATGCCGAAAGGGTGACCCAGGGCGATGGCACCGCCGTTGAGGTTGAGCTGGCGGTCGATGTCGATGCCGAGCTCGTCGGCCGAGGCGATGACCTGCACGGCGAAGGCCTCGTTGATCTCGATCATGTCCATGTCGCCGATGCTCATGCCGGCCCGGCCGAGGGCCTGGGTGATGGCGCCGACGGGGCCCATGCCCATGATCTCGGGGTTGAGGGCCGACACGCCGGTGGCGACGATGCGGGCCAGCGGTTGCAGGCCGAGCTCGGCGGCCTTGGTGTCGCTCATGACCACGACGGCGGCGGCGCCGTCGTTGAGTGGGCATGCGTTGCCGGCGGTGACGGTGCCGTCGGGGCGGAACACCGGCTGGAGCTGCGACACCTTCTCGTAGGTGGTGCCGGCGCGGATGCCGTCGTCCTGACTCACGACGGTTCCGTCGGCGAGGGTGTAGGGCGTGATCTCGCGCTCGAAGAACCCGCGAGCGAGCGCAGCCTCGGCGAGGTTCTGGGAGCGGACGCCGAACTCGTCCTGGCGCTCGCGACTGACGCCGGTGGCCTGGACGACGTTCTCGGCGGTCTGGCCCATGGCGATGTAGATGTCGGGCAGGCCTGCGGGGGGCTGCCAGGTGTCGGCACCCTCGGCGGTGCGCTCGGCGGTGCGGGCTTCGGCGTCGGCGAACACGGGGTTGTGGGGGCCGGTGTCGGCCGCTCCATTGCCGTAGCGGCTGACGGTCTCGACGCCGCCGGCGACGAAGATGTCGCCCTCGCCGGCCTTGATGGCGTGGGCGGCCATGCGGATGGTCTGCAGCGACGACGAGCAGTACCGGTTGACGGTGACGCCGGGGATCTCGACGTTGCTCATGGCGGAGATGACGCGGGCGATGTTGTAGCCGCCCTCGCCGCCGGGCTGGCCGATGCCCCACATGACGTCTTCGACGTCGGAGAGTTCGAGGCCCTCGACCTTGCCGACGACGTCGTTGAGGATGAACGCCGACAGGTCGTCGGGGCGGGCGTCGGCGAGGCTGCCCTTGACGGCTCGCCCGATCGGGGTGCGGGCGGTGGCGACGATGACGGCTTCGGGCATGGGGGAACTCCTCGTGCAGGGAACGGCTCGAAGGTTACCGCCGGGTCGCTCAGCGCGCCGTGGGTCGGCCGAACCGGTGCCTGCGACCTGCGTGCTCGGAAACGCTTGACGTGGTGTGTGTGTGTCTACGGTCACATTCGATGCCTGGGGGAGATCGTATGGCTGTGTTGGTAAGGATCCGCAAGCACAGGGTCCTAGCGGCCGTGCTCGTGGCCGGCACGATCACGGCGCTGCTCGCCTCGGGTGTGGCCGTTGCACACCACTACGACAGCCTCTACCCGACGGCCACCACCGGTTCGAACTGCGCTGGCGGTGGCATTGGTACGTCGCCCTGTCGAACCGACAACAAGACCGTCACGTACTACTACGAGACAAACATGGAGCAAAGAGCTGTCAACGCCGTGGGCAACAGGATCGGCACGCAGTACGAACCCACCAACCTCACATTCGTTCTGCAGAGCCCGCCGGTGTACACGGGGTCAGCCGAAATGGACATCATCTTCGGGAGTCGCGGATACATCGACAGCTTCTACGGCGCAATCGGCATCACGTGGTGCAATGACAATGTGAACTCGCAACGCTGCGACCAGCACTACGTGTACTTCGACACTCCGTGGTATCAGGCGAACAACTGGAGCAAGCGGCGGGGCAACGCGTGCCATGAGATCGGCCATGCGGTCGGTTTGCAGCACGGCGCCCGGGCCCACCCGACAGTGAGCAACAGCACGGCTTCGCTCCGGTGTCTCGGGATCCCCTCGAGCACTTGGATTTACCTGGGCTCCCACAACGAGGATCAGATCGATGGCCATTGGAATTGAGCGGAGGAGTCGCGCTGCGCTCTTTGGGCTGATTGTCTTCGCAGCTGCCTGTCCAGCGCTGTTGGGTTGTGGTGACGGCAGCTCCGACGGTGCCATATCTACCAACGACGAGACCGTCACCATTGCGGCCGAAGGTGAGCCGGTGTTCCCAGTCGAGAGGGTCGGCGAAGTAGCGGGCATGGCCGACGCCATCGTGATCTTGGAAGTCCTCGCGATCGAAGCGCCGGAATTGCCAGGCGAAGGCGAGGGCGCCGTGCCCCGTCTTGCGCAGGTCGAGGTGGTCGAGCTGATCTGGCCCGACGCAGTGGATTCCGCGGACAGCCTCAGGCCCGGGGAACGTTTCACCGTCGGGGCGGGGTTGGTCGGCTATCGAGATGGCGAGTTCCTACATCGGATCGTTCTCGACAGCCAGCCGTGGTTCGAGCAGGGCCGCTCGTACGCTTCGGCCGTCGTGTCCCGGTCGGATTCCTACGGCCTGCTTCCGTGGACGACGATGCTGTTGGAGTCCGGCCGTCTCGTCCAGATCGAGGGGCAAGCGCAGACCGACTACTCCCGAGCAGTCGCCGGGGGTGACCTCGACGCACTGCGCCGCATCGTGTCGGCCGAGGTTTCCGTCTCGGAGCATGCCGAACTGCAGCGCCTCGAGCCCTATGAGCGACTCGACGCAGTCATCGCCGAACGCATTGCCGAAGCTCGGGCGGGCGACGAAGGCGAGTAGCTGGCGCTGGCAGCGAGTCCACGGTCGCGACAGGCCGCTGAACGACTTCCAGTCGGTCAATTCGCTGTGGGGTAGCGTGACGCAATGGCGACGTGGACGGTCATCGACGAACAGCAGACCCACACGGTGGACGGCGGCGACGAACTCGCCGTCGATCCGGCCCTCCTCGGCTGGGAGCGTAAGCCCGAGGGCTTGTGCCGCGGCGACGTGTGTATCCCGGTACCGGCCGACGTCGGCGAGGGCCCCATCGAGGCCGCGACGCTGGCGTCGCTGCTCGGTCGGCCCGCTGCGATCGACACTGCCGAGCGGGTGGCGGCCTTTGCGGCGCCGGCGGCCGAGCGGGCCGAGGCGCTGCGGTCGGGCATCGCTCCCGATTTCGAACTGGCCGACCTCGACGGCACCACGCACCGCCTCAGCGACTTCCGGGGCAACAAGGTCGTCCTCTATGCCTACGCCAGCTGGTGAGGATGCCGCTACGACCTGCCCGTGTGGCAGGCCATCCACGAAGAGCTCAGCGGTGAGGGACTGGTGGTCATCACCGTCGCGATCGACCGCTCGCCCGAGGACGCCCGGCCCTACATCGACAAGGCCGCAGCGACGCACCCGAGCCTGATCGACACCGAGCACCGGGTGGCCGATCTCTACAACATGGTCAACGTGCCCACGGTCGTGTGGATCGACGAGGAGGGCCGCATCGTCCGGCCCCAGGACGTCCACTACGTCTCCAACGAGTTCGCCGCGATCACCCAGTTCCACAACCGCAAGCCCATCGAGGCGCTGCGGGCGTGGGTGCGGGGTGAGGCGCCGGCGTATGCCGGCGACGTGGCGGCCGACACGAAGGTGCCGACGGCCGCCGACCAGGAGGCCCGTGCTGCGTTCGCCGTGGGCTGGCATCTCGTGAAGGCGGGCTGCGCCGAGGCCGCCGAGGCATGGTTCGTGCGCGCCGGCGAACTGGCGCCGCACGACTTCACGATCCGACGCGGCTCCATGCCCATCCGAGGGATCGACGCGCAGGGCCCGGCCTTCTTCGAGATGGTGGGGGAGTGGGCAGCCCAGGGCAACGACTACTACCTGCCGCTGCCCGACACGGCCACGAGCCCCGACGACTTCGACGCCGACCCGGTGCCGCAGTACACCCCGGACGAGTTGGCCGCCACAATCGGTCAGCACACCCAACGCCCCGCAGGGACGTAACGCAGGGCTGGGGTCAGACCCCGCTTTCCCGCTTTCTCCCATGATTCGGGGCACTGCATGCCGCGAGCCCGAGAAAGCGGGAAAGCGGGATCTGACCCCTAGTCCAGTGAGGGGCTGGCGGTGTCGGTGCCGCTGCGGAAGAGGGTGCCGGGGCGGGCGTCGGTGAACTCGCCGTGCTCGACGATGAGTTCGCCGTTGCAGAGGACCTGCTCGATGCCGTTGGCCTCGGCGTAGAGGCGGCTGGCGCCGGCGGGGAGGTCGTCGCGGTAGGTGATGTCGCCCGAGCCGATGGTCGTCTCGTCGATGACCACGACATCGGCGTAGCCGCCCTCGGCCAGGCGGCCGCGATCCTTCAGGCCGTACAGGCGGGCCTGGACGTCGGTGAGCAGGTGGATGGCCTCTTCCATCGGCATCAGGTTCCGGCGGCGGACCGCCTCGCCGAGCATGTGGGTGGCGTAGTTGCTCGACAGGAACAGGTCGAGGTGCGCTCCGGCGTCGGAGGCTCCCACCACGGCGCGGGGATCGCGCCAGATCTCGATGCGGGCCTCCCAGTCGACGTCGGGCTCGTCGGGTGGCGGGTTGCCGAACGACGTGGCCAACCCGTCGGCCACCGCGATGTCGCAGAGCGTGTCCCACGGGCTCGTGCCGCGCTCCTCGGCGATCTGGTAGACGGTCTTGCCGGCAAGCCCCTCGTTCTCCGGCGCGCGGGTCTCGAAGATCGTCTTGGCGCCCCAGTGCGCGATGTTGCGCACGGGGCTGTCCTGCTGGGCGACCTCGTCGAGGGCCTTGCGCCCGGCCGGATCGGCCAGGATGGCCAGCTTCTCATCGACGCTCTTGGCGATGAAGCTCTCCCACTCGGGGAGGGCGTCGAGGATGAAGCCGCTGATGAAGTTGAGCCGTAGCGACAGCGTCATCGGCACGGTGAGCGCCACGACCTTGCCGCCGCGTTCGCGGGCGACGTCGCCGGCGCGGAGCTTGCCGCGGCCCTCGTCGAGGGTGCGGGCGTTGACGTTCATGACGTTCCAATTGAGCGGGCTCTGCGCCGCTGCCGACATGTCGGCCATCAGCTCGACGGCCCAGTCGTCGAAGGGGCCCAGCGCCGGGATGAACTCCACCGAGGTGCCTTCGTAGTCGGCCAGGACCGAACACAGCCCGATGAGCTCGTCGGCCTCGGCGTAGCGGCTGGGCACCATGTGGCCGTCGGGGTCGTTGTGGGTGCGGGCCCACGACGACGAGAAGCCGATGCCGCCGGCATCGAGCCCGGCCCGCAGCAGGTCCTGCATGGCGGCGAGCTCTTCTGGGGTGCAGGGGCGCTTCACCGAGTCGGGACCCATCACCACCCGGCGCAGCGCCGAGTGCCCGACCTTGAAGCCGGCGTTGATGGACAGGCCGCCGTCGAGCGCGTCGAGGTACTCGGCGGTGCTGGACCAGTTCCACGGGACGCCGGCCTGGAGGGTCTCGAGGGGCATGCCCTCGACGCGGGCCAGCATCCGCATCAGGTACTCGCCGTGGGACGGGTCGTCGCCGAGGGGGGCGATGGTGAACCCGCAGTTGCCGCCGATGACCGAGGTGACGCCGTGCAGCGGCGACGGCGACAGCGTGGTGTCCCAGAAGGCCTGGGCGTCGAGGTGGGTGTGGACGTCGACGAAGCCGGGCGCCACGACCTTGCCGGCGGCGTCGATGCGCTGCGCGGCCTCGGCCGCCGATAGATCGGCGATGGCGGTGACGCGGTCGCCGACGATGCCCACATCCGCGCGTCGGCGCGGTGCGTTGGTGCCGTCGATGACGTCGCCGCCGGAGATGATGACGTCGAACATGGAAGGTCCCCCTGGGTTCGGCTTCGACCTCGTTGTCGTGCAGCGCAACCGTAGCCGTCCGCCTCCTGCGGTGACGTCTGTGACGGGTTTGCCCGGGCATCAACGCGTGCAGAGGCAGTCACGGACGTCGTGGTGGGGCCCGCCGTCGCGGCAGGCGACGACCCAGGCAACGGGTGGGGATGCGCCGGCGGATCTGACGGAGCGTCAGCTCGGTGCCCGGCGCACTAGGATCGGCGCCGCCGAACACCGGGAGGGCAATCGTGACCACGATCGACGTCGACCGCGAATGGACACTGCGCATCGGGGGCGAGGCGGTCTCCACCGCCGACACCTACGACATCGTCGACCCCAACAGCACCGAGGTCATCGGACGGGCCCCCGAGGCCACCGTCGACCATGCCGACCAGGCCGCCGCAGCCGCCAGGGAGGCGCTCGCAGGGTGGAAGGCGCTGTCGATGGCCGAGCGCTGCGAGTACCTCGCCCGCGCCGCCGACCGCCTCGCCGAGGTCGCCCCCGACTGGGTCGACATCGTCCAGGCCGAGACCGGCGCCACCATCAACGTCGCCAAGACCATGCAGGTCTCGGGCGCGTTCATCGACCGGTTCCGTTACTACTCGCGGCCCCGTGAGCTCGACGTGCCCCTCAAGCCGCTGGCATCGCCGGCCACGGCGCTTGCCCCCGCAGCGCTCATCAGCGGCAACGTCATCCACCAGCCCGTCGGCGTCGTGGCCGCGATCACGCCGTACAACTTCCCGCTGGTCAACGTCGCCGGCAAGATCGCGCCGGCGCTGGCCATGGGCAACACCTGCATCATCAAGCCCGCCCCTCAGGACCCGCTGGGCTCCATCCTGCTGGGCGAGCTGCTCGACGAGATCTTCCCGCCCGGGGTGGTCAACGTCCTGGTGGGCTCGAGCCCCGACGTCGGCGCCGCGCTGGTCGATTCGCCCGATGTCAACATGATCAGCTTCACCGGGAGCTCGCCGGTGGGCGCCCGGATCATGGAGGCCGGCGGCAAGACCATGAAGCGCCTGCTGATGGAGCTCGGCGGCAAGGGCGCGCTGATCATGACCGAGGACTGCGACGTCAAGGCAGCGGTCGGCGGCATCGCCAGCGTGTGGGGCTTCCACAGCGGCCAGATCTGCACTGCGCCCACCCGGGTCATCTGCCACCGCGACATCTACGACGAGACCATCGCAGCGCTCGAAGGCGTTGCTGCATTCCTGCAGCCCGGCGATGCCCGCGACCCCGCGACGCTGGTCGGCCCGGTCATCACCGAGACCCACCGCGACCGGGTCGAGGCCTTCATCCAGACCGGTATCGACGACGGCGCCCGCGTGGTGGTGGGCGGCGAACGCCCCGAGCTCGACGGGTACTTCGTCGCCCCGACGCTGCTCGCAGACTGCAACCCCGACATGCACGTCGTGCAGGAGGAGGCCTTCGGGCCGGTCGTCGTGATCATGGCCCACGACGGCGACGACCACGCCGTGGAGCTCGCCAACCAGAGCCACTACGGCCTGTTCAGCTACGTCTACTCGGGCAACACGACGCGGGCCTACGACATCGCCAAGCGCCTCGAGACCGGCAACGTCGGCCTCAACAGCGTCGCGCCCCACATGGAGGCCCCCTTCGGCGGCTTCAAGATGTCCGGCGTGGGCCGCGACCGCGGCATCTGGGGCCTCCACGCCTACAGCGAGATCCAGGCCATCAACTGGCCCGCGTGAACCCATGGGGTCGACCCGCTTTCCCGCTTCTGCGCCCGCCCAGGTCCAACGCTTCGAGAAAGCGGAAAGCGGGTCTGCCCTGTGGGAACTGGGTCATGACACACGGGGGGCGGCTCGTCGCCGCGACACTGAAGGCAGCGGGCGTCGAGTGCGTGTTCACCCTGTCGGGTGGCCACGTCATGGGCATCTACGACGGCTGCATCGACGAGGGCATCCGCGTCGTCGACGTCCGCCACGAACAGGCCGCCACCCATGCGGCCGACGCGTGGGCCCGCCTCAACCCGGGCAAGGTGGGCGTTGCGATCCTCACCGCGGGCCCCGGCGTCACTGACGGCGTCACCGGCGTCGCCAACGCATGGCGGGCCAACTCGCCCATCCTCGTCATCGGCGGCCAGGGCCCCTTCGCCAACCTGCGCCGCGGCTCGCTGCAGGAGATGGACCACGTCGGGCTGATGCGCCCCATCACCAAGTGGGCCGACGCGTGCTACCAGACCGAACGCCTCGGCGAATACGTCGAGCTCGCCATCCGCACCGCCCTGTCCGGCGTGCCCGGGCCCGCGTTCCTCGAGGTGCCGATGGACGTCCTGCACGGACCGGTCGACCTCGCCACCGTGAAGGTGCCCACCTTCCGTGACGTGCGCGTGGCGTCTGCCGCCGCGACCGATGCCATCGAGGCTGCGGCCGAGATCATCGCCGGGGCCGACAAGGCCATGATCATGGCCGGCACCGCTCTGAAGTGGTCAGAGGGCGCCGCCGAGCTCGAGGCGTTCGTCGAGGCCACCTCGATGCCGTGCTTCACCAACGGCATGGGTCGGGGCCAGCTGGCCATGAGCCACCCTCAGTTCTTCAACCGCAGCCGAAAGGACGCGCTCGCCGGCTCCGATGTGGTGATCCTGGCCGGCACGCCTCTGGACTTCCGGATGCGGTTCGGCGCGTCGATCCCTGCCGACACCAAGATCGTGCAGCTCGATCTCGACGAGACGCTGATCGGCCAGAACCGGGCCACCGACGCGGGTCTGGTCGGCAACCTCGGCCGCAACCTCACCGCGCTGGCACACGCGCTGCACGAGCGCGGCGGAGTCGACTTCTCCGACTGGTCCGCGCAGCTGCGCTCCATCGAGGACGACGCCGAAGCAGCGCTGGCCACGCAGTTGTCGAGCGACGAGGTCCCCATCGATCCGCTGCGGCTGTGCGCCGAGATCGCCGAGGTCGTCGCGGCCGACGACACGATGATCGTCATCGGCGACGGCGGCGACATCGTGGCGCAGGCCTCCAAGGTGCTCCGGGTTCCCGACAACGGCACCTGGATGGACCCGGGTCCGCTGGGCACGCTGGGCGTCGGCATGCCCTTCGCGATCGCGGCCCAGCTGGCCCATCCCGACCGGCGGGTGCTCATCGTCTACGGCGACGGGTCCTTCGGGCTCAACGGTTTCGAGTACGACACCGCCGTCCGCTTCGGCCTGCCCATCGTCGGCGTCATCGGCAACGACGCCGCCTGGGGCCAGATGATGCGCCCCCAGGCCATGCTCTACGGCGACGACCGCCTGGTTGCCACCGAGCTCGCGCCCACCCGCTACGACCTGGTGGTCGAGGCGCTGGGCGGCCACGGCGAGTGCGTCACCGAACCCGACCAGATCCGCCCGGCCATCGAGCGGGCCCTGGCGTCGGGCAAGCCGGCGGTGGTCAACGTCATGATCCGCAAAGACATCGGCGCCCCCAAGGGCTCGACCTACGTCTGAGCCACCCGGGGGCGCCGATCATCGTCTGCGCGTGAGGGGCGGAGATCCGGCCGCTGTGGGCCGGGCTCTCAGTCCTCGCTTGCCGTCCTGTCGATGCAGACCGACAGGGCCTCGGTGAGCACGGCGATCTGTTCGTCGCTCGCCTGCTCGAAGCTGTCGACCGTCACCAACTCCTCGAGGTCCGCCTCGTCGAGTTCGCCGATGAGGTAGGTGACTGCGCACTCCGCTTCGTCGCTGCTGAGGCGACCGTCTTCGGTGAAGAAGGTCATCAGCTGCGTACCGGTGTCGGGCTCGGCACTGCCGGTGTCGCCGCCGTCGCTGCACCCACCCGCCGAGAGCAGGACAGCGGCGACGACCCAGCAGAGCCGGCGACGCCACGGGACACGTGAGCGTGCGCGTGGCTGACGACGAACGGGTTCGAGCATCCGCCCAACGTAGGCGGTGCCCGGCCCGTCATCGGGTCATGCGCCGGCCGACGTCATCCCACGGCGCCGCAGGAGATGACGCCGTCGGTGATGGCCGAGAACTGCTCGTCGGTGACCTCGGAGAGATCATCGGCCGTGGCCAGCTGGTTGATCACGTCGCGATCGAGGGTCTCGAAGAGGCTGTCGACGACGCACTGGGCAGTCGGCTCGTCGAGCGCATCATCGGAGGTCAAGACGTTGACCAGCTCGGAGTTGAGGTCCTCGTCGCTGAGATCCTCGGGATCGGTGCTGCACGCGCCTGCGATGAGCACGAGGCCGAGAAAGAGGGCGATCAGCACGCGGGTGGTCTTCATGGTGTCTCCTGTCGGGGGTCGGAGCGGCCTCGCCACCGACGATGGTCGTCGATGGCCGGACGCTCGGTTCACGAGACGACGAGACGCACCGCGTTCGAGACGGTTACACCCATTCTCACGGGCTGGATCATCGGGACCTCGGCAACGTTGGCGGCCACATCACCCCGGACGCGCAACGTGGACGGCGAGCGCCCGCGCTGGCTCACCGTCCACGCTGGATTGTTCCCGAAGATGGGAGACTCAGGAGTCGAGCTGCGCCAGCTCGGCGAACTCTCGCCGCCGGTAGTCGCGCATCGCCTCCAGGAGTGCAGCCTCGTCGAAGGAAGCACTCCGATCCTCGGGAAGATCGATTCCGTCGCTGTCGCCCCAGTGGTTCGATCCACCGGTGCCGTTGTACTCGCCCTGGCCCATCGCCCAACTCCTCCGCAGAAAGGGGCACTTCCGCCACGGGTAACTACAGCGCACCAACATGTGTCCCCAGTAACGCATAGGTGACGGTTCCGTTGCAGTAAGTGCACCCGCGAGCCGGCAAAGAGGCACGACAGGGCCGCACCGGCCGGGCGGCAACCGTCGGCGTTCTCGCCTCCCCCGAGACGGCGAGGTACCCCGGTGGGTCACTTGGGTACCCCCTTGGCCGTCTCGGCCCGGCGCCGCTGCTGCGCAGCCCGCCGACACCAGCCGGCGACGTGCAGATGGATCCGAGCGTGCGACGAGGCAAGCCTTGGGATCCCGGCGCGTGCCCGCCGGAGACGAGCCGGCCCAGAGACACTGCGCAGCCCGCCGACACCAGCCGGCGACGTGCAGATGGATCCGAGCGTGCGACGAGGCAAGCCTTGGGATCCCGGCGCGTGCCCGCCGGAGACGAGCCGGCTAAGAGACCTTGTGGCAGACGTAGTAATTGTTCGACGGGTCGAGGTCGATGGTCTTGACCTCGATGCGGTCGAAGCCGGCGTCGGTGAAGATCCGGCGGGCCAGTTGCACGCCCCACATGGCGCCGAGGCCTTCGCCGTCGTAGGCGAGCGACACCGACATGCAGTGCATGCACGACACGGCGTAGAAGAACGGCGCGGAGGGGTGGTCGATGTTCTCCCCGACGTGGCTCGACGCGCAGATGTCGGCGCACAGCCAGAACCCGCCGGGCTTCAGGGCCCGGTACACGGCGGCGACCATCTCGCGAGGGTGGGCCTGGTCGTGGACGGCGTCGAAGGTGGTGATGAAGTCGAACTGACGGGACTCGTCGAGGGTGACGGCGTCGCGTTGTTCGAAGGTGGCATTGGTGAGCCCGAGCGCTTCGGCCTCGGCGGTGGCGTTGGCGATGGCCTCGGGGGAGAAGTCGTAGCCGACGAAGGTGCTGTGGGGGAACGCCTTGGCCAGCACGTTGATGGCGTGGCCGGAGCCGCAGCCGACGTCGGCGAGCTCGACGCCTCGTTCGAGCGCATCGACGAGGCCCGGGACCAGGGGAGCGACGTGGTCGACGAGGACGGCGTCGAAGCGGGCGCGGCTGACGTCGGCCATGACCCGGTGGAAGCCGGCGTACTCGGGGTAGGGGATGCCGCCGCCGTTGCGGAACTTGTCGATGATCTGTTCTTCGACCTGGCCGAGCAGCGGGATGAACTGCATGTAGGTGGCCATGTTGGCGACGCCCGACGCCCGGGTGGTCAACACGGCGTGCTCGGCGGGCAGCGAGAACGTGTCGGCGGTGCCGTGGTACTCCACGACGCCGGCGGCCGCCATCGAGCCCAGCCACTCGCGGACGTAGCGTTCGTTCAGGCCCGCTGCGTCGGCGATCTCGGCTGGTGTCGACGGGTCGAGGGTGGCCATGGTGTCGAACAGGCCGGTCTGGTGGCCGATCGACATCATCAGCACGGTGGCGGCGGCGTTCATGTTGTCCGCGAGCGTGCGACGGAAGTCCATCACACGATCCATGTCGAGGTCTGCGCTCATCGCCCGCACCCTACTGCCGCGCCGAGCGTCGGCCGGTGGGAGCGGAGCAGCGCAAGTCGGCTGCGGGTTTGGTGCGTGCGTCGATCTGTGATCGGCTGCTGTGCGCACGGGCCGGCGGGCGGTCCTTCCAACCGAGGTGCTTCACCATGGCCGAGACCACGCAACCCTCCGACGCGACTGCGCCGACCACGACGAGTGGAACGCCGACCTCCCGGGTCTACTGCTCGGGGCCGATGTTCTCCCCGGCCGACCACTGGCAGATGGCCGGCATCGCCGCAGCGCTCGAGGGCACCGGGCACACGACGTATCTGCCCCAGCGCGACGGGCTCGAGCTCGGTCCGCTGATGAACAATCTGCGCCGCCACCTGTTCGAGGTCGTGCTCGAGGCCACGGTGCTGCGGCGGCTCGGCCTGTGGGTGATGCAGATCGGGTTTGCGCTCGATGCCTACCAGCTGGTGCGCCGTTGCGACAGCGTCGTGTTCGCGATGAACGGCAGGGTCCCCGACGAGGGCAGCGTGGTCGAGGCGTCGGTCGCATTCGCTGCCAACAAGCCTCTGGTCATCTACAAGGACACGCCCATCACGTTGCTGAGCTCGGGATTCGACAGCCCGATGGTGCAGGGCCTCGCCGGCACCTGGGAGTACGCGGCGTCGGTCGATGCCATCCCGGCAGCCGTCGCCGCTGCCGAGGCCCGACTCGCCGCCGACGAGCCCTACACGTACGTGCCGACTCCGCACCTTGCACGAGTGTGCGAGCTGGGCGAGGCCGTCTGGGCCGCGCACGAGGTCTTGGGCGTTCTGCGGCGTCTGGTGGCGGGCGAGACCGTCGACGAGAGCGAGCTGGCGGATCTGGGTACCTGGCTGGGCGACAGCGCCGAGCTCGCGGCGGCGTTCCCGGCCTCGGCCGACTGAGCGGCCGTTCCGACACCGCCACCCGGTCTGGCTCCGGCACCGAGGGCTGTCCTCGCTCCGGTAATGTGATCCGATCTCGGTCGGGTGCAGCGCTCGCTGGTCCACGACCCCACCGCACGGCGTCGGCGGCGCCCTCTCGGCTTCAGTGGGTGGTGAACGCCTCGGCCCGAACGACGTTGGCCGGCGAGCACGCCAGGTCGGGGGAACTGCGGACTGCGGCCACCTCGTCGGACGCGGCTCGCTCGTCGCCGGCGGCGGCCAGCGCGTCGGCGAGGTCGAGCCGGGACCTGATGGACCAGATGGGCGAACGGCGGTGTGCCTCGATGGCGGCCCGATGGCGGGCGATCGCCTCGTCGTGGCGGCCCGCGGCCAGCGCGCCGAGGCCGAGCAGACGGTCGACCGCTCCCAGGACGATCCCGCCGGTGACGACGTGGCGACCCGACCACGGCAGCAGCAGCGTCTCGGTCTTCGCGACTGCGTCGAGGTGGCCCACCATGGCAGCGACCTCGGCCCACAGCGCCACCGTGACGAGCCAGATCGCATCGTCGACGATTGTGTCGAGCCCGTTGCCCATGGCGGCGTCGAGCCGCTGCTTCGCTCCGCCGTCGTGGGGGGTAGCCAGCGCCAGCGCCAGCGCCCGGACCGCCCGTTCGGTCGACACGTGGGCCAGGTCGGGCTCTTCGTCCCAGGCATCGAGCATGGCGCCGAGCACCGCGAGCTCGCGGCCGGCAGCGAAGGTCTCCAGTCCGTAGAAGCCGAAGGCCTCCGGGATGGCATCGGCGGCCCAGCGGCCGAGCACCTCGTCGGCGCATCGCTGGGACGCATGGGGATCGCCGGCCAACAACAGTCGGATCGGTTCGAACATGTCGATGTGGCGTCGCACGAACGGATCGCCGGTTGCTGCGAAGATGTCGTCGAGCCGTGCTGCGCAGGCCATTGCGTCCTCGACGGCACCCGCCCGGTACATGGTGAAGAAGCCGTTGTTGAGGGTCCGGACCGCGAGCGCGTGATCGAGCTGGTCGAGCGCTGCGAGGCTTCGTCGTGTCTCGGCCACGAGCCGGTCGTGTTGGGCGATGGTCATCGTGGCGACGGGATGGATCTGGCAGGCCCGCACGACGATGTCTGCCTGCACGGCCGGATCCTCGGCGGCTTCGGCGACGCGCATGGCCTCGTCGAGCAGTGCGGTCCGGTGCTCGGCCGACGCGGTGAAGGTGGCCTCGACCGCCAGCGCCGCGAGCAGCGTCGCCCGTTGCGCCGCATCGGCGCCGGTGCCGGCCGCGACGCCGACCGCTCGCTCGAGCAATGCGACCTTGCGCGGATCGGGAACCGCTGCGCCGATGGCGTAGGTCCATCGGCCGTGCGCCGTCAGCGCGGCGGTGGCGGTGTCGAGGTCACCGGCATCGAGTGCGGCGGCTGCGGCCTGCTCCAGCGTCTTCACATGCGATGGATCGCCCAACCGGAGCTGGGCCACGCCCTGCAGCATCTGGGCCCGGGCACGGATCGATGGGTCGGTGGTCGCGTCGCCGGCATAGGCGAGCTGGGCCAGGGCATCGTCGAGGCTGTGGTCGGCCAGGTCCCGCTCGCCCGATGCCAGCGCGTAGTCGACGGCCCGGGCCTCGCCGGCCAACGGTGCGGCCATGCGCCAGTGGTAAGCCGTCACCGACAGATGCTCGACCGCGAAGGGTCCGTACAGCGCCTCGTAGGCCTGCGCTGCCCGGTGATGCAGCTGCGCCCGGCGGGTCAGCGACAGCGTCTCGTAGATGGTCGAGCGGACCATCGCGTGGCTGAAGCGGAAGGCGCCCGGGCCGGCGTCCTCGAGCAGCCGGGCGTCGCATGCCCGCTCGAGGGTGTCGAGCAGCTCGGCGGGATCGGCGACCGTGTCGGCCAGCATGTGCGCGAGGACGGCGTAGCCGATGTCGTGGCCGATGACCGCAGCGTGGCCGAGGATGGCCATCGCGTCGCCGCCGAGGGTGCGCACCCGCCGTTGCATCATGTCGGCGATGGTCGACGGTGCCGTCGAGGGGTCGCCGCCACCGGCGAGGTGACGGAGGTACTCGCTGACGAACAGCGGGTTGCCTGCCGTCGCGGCATGGATCTGTGCTGCAGCGGGTGCCGATCGGCCTGCGGTCCCGGACCCGTCAAGGGATGCGAAAGCGGACGACGCCAACGTGGCGACGTCGCCGACGTCGATGGGGCCGACGTCCAGGACGAGGTCGCCGGCGCGTCGGGTTTCGACGAGTGCCGCCGAGAGCGCATCGCTGTCGGCGATCTCGGTGTCGCGGACGGTGGCGAGCACGAGCAGCCCGCGCGGGCGGTGACGGATCAGGTGGCGGACGAGTTCGACCGTGGCACCGTCGGCCCACTGGAGGTCGTCGAGCACGAACAGCACCGGCCGTTCGCCGCCGAGCGCCGGCAGCGACGCCGTGACGGCCCGCAGGAGCCGGGCCCGGTCCGAGGCGGGGTCTGCCCGGACCGCGGGGACCACTCCCGGGACCGATGTCGGCAACTCGGGCAGCAGCCAGGCCAGCTCGCCGACGTGGGGGCCCAAGCGGTCGACGATGGTGTCGGGGTGGCGCTGCAGGAACCAGCGGAGTGCCTCGACGATCGCCTCGAACGGCGAGGGGATGAGCTCGTCGCAGTGCCCGGCGACGACGAGGACCTCGCGGTCGGCGGCCTCGGTGGCGAGCTCGAGCGCGAGGCGGGTCTTGCCGGCGCCCGGCTCACCCATGAGCGCGACGAACCGGAAGGCGTCGTCGGCGAGCAGACCGTCGAGTGCATCGACGAGGCACCCGAGCTCGTGGCGCCGACCCGTGAGTGCCAGCTCATCCGGGACGTGCAGCACCTCCGGGAGCGGCGGGTTCCGCGACATCGGCGTCGCCGACGCCCACTCGACGACATGGGCTTCGACAGCGGCGCCGATGCCCTTGAGCTCGATCGGGCCGAGCGGTGTGAACGCCACGTCGACCCGGGCGCCGGCCAGAGCCCGCACCAGTTCCGAGCAGACGATCGTGCCGGGCTCGGCAGCGGTCTCGAGGCGTTTGGCCTCGACGACGGGGAGGCCGAACCAGTCCTCGCCGTCGGTGGTTATGTCGCCCACGGCCACCCCGACGCGCAACCGGAGTGGCGGGCTTCGTCGGCGGTTGTGACGGTCGGCGGCGTGCTGCACCGCTACGGCGCCGTTGACGGCCGAGGTCGCGCTCTCGAACACCGCCATGATGCCGTCGCCGGTGTTCTTGACGATCACGCCGTGATGGTCGCCGATGGCCCGCCGGCACAATTCGTCGTGGTTGCGTTGCCAACGGTCTGCTTGTTCCTCGCCGAGCTCGGCGCGCAGCCGGGTCGAGTCGACGAGGTCGGTGAACACCACGGTGCGGGTGAACGGGCGCTCGTGGTCCGCAGTCGGGTCGCTCGCCATGGCGACACGATACGAGAAGCTGTGGAATGCCGGTGCCGAGATCGGCGACCGGGTGTCGATCAGAACCCGGGCGGCCAGTCGGTGCCGAGGCGTCCCTGCCACTGGGGGTCGCGTCGTTCGAGGAATGCGTGCACACCCTCCGTGGCGTCGGGGCGGCCCATGAGATGGAGGTGGATCACCCGCTCGAGTTCGTCGACCTCGTCGGCGTCTGGCTGGTGCATCCACAGCAGGCGTTTCGACAACCCGACCGACAGGGGAGCGGTGTGTGTCGCGATCTCCTCGGCCAGCGCGAGCGCACGCGGCAACACCTCGTCGGCGGGCACCGCCTCGGAGGCCAGGCCCCAACGCTCCGCATCGACGCCCCGGAACATGCGCCCGGTCAGCAGCAGCTCCGCGGCGCGGGCGTGACCGATCAGGCGAGGCAACGTCCAGTGCGATCGCAGGTCGGGGAGCACGCCCCGCCGGTTCTGCACGATGCCGAGCTTCGCGTCGGTGGCGACGATGCGCAGGTCGCAGTGCAGGGTCATCGTCAGACCCAGCCCCACTGCAGGGCCGTTGATGGCTGCGATGACGGGCTTGCGGACATCCCAGGCGTGGAACGTGAACGGATCGGACCGGAACCCGCTGCGATCGCCGGGTGCGGCGAACACCGAGGAGCCACCGCTGAAGTCGGCCCCGGCGCAGAACGCCCGGCCGGCACCGGTGACGACCACCACCCGGACGTCGTCGTCGGTGTCGGCGGCCTCGTACGCAGCGCTCAGTTCGCGGCCCATGCGGCCGGTGAACGCGTTGAGCGTGTCGGGGCGATCGAGCGTCAGCACCATCACCGGGCCCAGGTGCTCGATGCGGACGTGCGGGGGCTCGTCGCCTGTGCCGACGTGAGCGTCGTCGGCGGCGTCGTCGCTGTCGGGTGTCGATGTCATCGCCTCTCCCGGGTGTCGCAGCCGGCAGGTCAGCCGGTGGTGCGGATCCGTTCGGCCATGCGCAACCCCGGCACCACCAGGGGGAT
Organism: Acidimicrobiales bacterium; assembly: GCA_046290435.1. Taxonomy (GTDB): domain Bacteria; phylum Actinomycetota; class Acidimicrobiia; order Acidimicrobiales; family UBA8592; genus CAVQUE01. Next base: position 123,053 of record JBKAGO010000036.1, on the reverse strand, counting down.
GGCGATGATCGTGGCCGCAGCGGCGGCGACCGCGCCGCCGCACACCAGCCACACGTTGCCGTCGGGGATGGTGAGCTCGAAGTACTCGCGGGGGAAGTCCCAGGCCAGCACCAGCGCGTACATCGCAGCCATCGTCGCGGCGAGCCCGATCTTCCAGAGCCGGAGCGGGCGCGACACCACGACGAGGACGACGAGGCCGATACCCAACAGGGTGATCGTGGCCGCCGAGCGGGCGTCGGCGAGATCGGCGTCGCTGATCTGGCCGGCCAGCGCTCCGTCGCGTGCGTACTGGTAGACGCTCCAGGTGGCGATTCCCGCCACCAGCCCGGCCGGGATCGAGAACCGCAGCACCCGTTGCAGGAAGCCCGGACGGACCAGGTTGACGTTGGGTGCGAGCGCCAGGAACGCGCCGGGCAGGCCGATGCTGAACGTGCCGATCAAGGTGAGCTGACGGGGCAGGAACGGGAACTCGACCTGCTGGATGCCGATGATCGCGGTCAACAGCACCGCGTACACGGCTTTGGTGACGAACAGGTTGGCGACCCGCTCGATGTTGTTGATCACGCGTCTGCCCTGCGCGAGGACCTCCGGCAGGGTCGCGAACCGGTTGTCGAGCAGCACCAACTGGGCCACGCCGCGAGACGCCGACGAGCCGCTGCCCATGGCGATGCCCATGTCGGCGTCCTTCAGAGCCAGCACGTCGTTGACGCCGTCGCCGGTCATCGCGACCACCCGACCCTTGGCCTGCAGCGCCCCGACCATCGCCCGCTTCTGATGCGGGGTGACCCGCCCGAACACCGTGATGTGCTCGAGGGCGTCGGCGAGGGCCTCGGGGTCGTCGGGGAGCTCGCGGGCGTCGATGCTGGCGTCGGCGCCGGGGATGCCGGCCTTCGCCGCCACAGCAGCCACCGTCGCGACGTTGTCGCCGGAGATGACCTTCAGGTCCACGCCCTGTTCGGTGAAGTACGCCAGGATCTCGGGTGCATCGGGACGGACGGTGTCCTCGAGCAGCACCATGGCGACGGGGTGGCGTTGCGCCGGCAGCTCGTCGGTGAGCGGAGCGTCCGAGCGGGTGACGAGCAGCACCCGGCGACCCTGTTCGGCCTCGCGGGTGACCTGCGCCCGAGCGGCGAGGTCGTCTTCGTCGAGGAGGATGTCGGGGGCACCGAAGTAGTACGTGCCCCGGCCGGCGAACTCGGTCGCCGACCACTTGCGGGCAGAGCTGAACGGCTCGGTCGTCACCACGTCCCAGCCCGGTGGCGACGCGTGCGCCGTGGCGACGGCCGCCATGGTGGGGTTGGGGTTGGGGTCCGACGCGGCCAACGCCGACAGGGCCTCGGCGACGTCGGCGTCGCTGTGGTCGCCGAGCGGAACCGCCGACCCGTAGGAGATCTCGCCCGTGGTGATCGTGCCCGTCTTGTCCAGGCACAGCGTGTCGACGCGGGCCAACAACTCGACGGTGGCCAACTCCTTCGCCAGCGCCTGACGACGGGCCAGGGCGATGACGCCGGCCACGAACGTGAGGCTGGTCAACAACACCAGCCCATCGGGCACCATCGCAACGGCTGCCGCGACCGTGCCCTGCAGCGCATCCTGCCAACGCTCCTCGACGTCGAGCAGCGACAACAACAACAGCAGGCCGCTGGGCGGGATGAGGACCACCAGCGCCCGCAACACCACGTTGATACCGCGGCGGAGCTCGCTGTGGACGAGCTCGAAGCGTTTGGCCTCGGCGGCCAGGCTGTTCGCGTAGGACGCGGCACCGACGCGGGTGGCGCGACAGGTACCCGAGCCCGCGTTGACGAAACTGCCCGACAGCACCTCGTCGCCGGGGGCCTTGTCGATGGGGTCGGCCTCGCCGGTGAGCAACGACTCGTCGGCTTCGAGACCCACGGCGTCGATGACCATCGCGTCGACGACGATCTGCTCGCCCGGCATCAACACCACGAGATCGTCGACAACGATCTCCTCGACGGTCACCTCGATGCGTTCGCCGTCGCGCACGATGGTGGCGATGGGTGCGTTCAGCAGCTCGAGGCGATGCAGCTCGCGGCGGGCATAGAGCTCCTGGACGATCCCGATGATGCTGTTGGACGCCACCACCCCGACGAACAAGCCGTCGGCCGGGTAGCCCGCCACCAGGATCAGCGCGAACAGGCTGAGCATGATCGCATTCACCGGATTGAACACATTGGCGAACACGATCTGACCCGTGCTGCGGGTGGTGCCCGGCGGCGCGGTGTTGACCAGCCCCGCGGCGATCCGTGCCTGGACCTGGGCTGCGCTCAGGCCCCGCTCGGGATCGGGCCCGTCGTCGTCGATCACCATCATCTGCTCCGGCTGTGCCGCCTCCGCCGCGCTCATGTTCTCGCCCTCTCGGCCTGGCGGCCGGGCCGGGCGGCCCCCGCTTCGCTCATGTCCTCTCCAGGATCCACTGGGTCTCGGTCATGACGAGGCGATGGCGCGGACCCGGGGCCTCGGGATCGCCGGTGAGGTACGCGGCGTCGGGCTCCCAGACCGCCGCCGCGCCGCCTGCGGTCGAGACGATACGGGTGGCGTAGGCCCTCGGACCGCGCTCGGCCACTGTGGCGCACGCGTCGGACACGGTGGCGAAGGCGGCCAGATCGTGCAGCGTCATCCAGGTGGGGGGCAGGATCTCGATGCGACGATCGTGGGCCCGCTCGAGGGCGTCGGCCGGTCGCCACCAGGCGTGTTCGAGGATCTCGCCGTCGTCGACGGTCACCGTGCCCGCCGGGGCCTCGGCCAGGAAGAACCATGTCGAGAAGCGCTTCGGGGCCTCTCTCGGGGGAACCCAGTGCGAGTAGTGCACCAGCGTGGACGGGTCGATGTCGAGATCGGCCTCCTCCTTCGCCTCACGGGCCGCGGCCGCCAGTGCTGCGGCCCCTTCGTCAGGCCCCTCGGCGGGGTGGTCGCCGGCGTCGATCCGCCCACCGGGGAACACCCACATCCCCTCGGCGAACGAAAGGCGCGAGCTCCGTCGCATCATCAGCGTCTCGATCCCGCCGGGAGCGTCGCGCACGACCACGACGGTGGCGGCAGGAATGAGCGGACGCTCGGCGTCGTCGTGTGCGGCGAGCCACTCGGTGAAGCGCTCGGGCATGGTCAGTGGCTTCGGTTCACTGCTCGACACAGCGTGCAAGGTACCGGACCTTTCGGCTCAGAGGCGCGACACGTGTCGGCGCGCCGAGGGCGACGCCCGGCGCCACTACCATCGTGCGGCCATGCTCTCCTCCCGCCCGGGGCCCCTCCCGATCCTCGGCCTGCTGCTCGCACTGTGGGTCTTCGCCGGCTGCTCGCCCGGCGCCGACCCCGAACTCGTCGGCCCCGTCCCGACCCCGACACCGGCACCCACCGCCACACCCGAGCCCACCCCCGTGCCCGACCCGACGGCGACGCCGGCCCCCACCCCGACGGCCGAGCCCACACCCACCCCGGTGCCCGCGCGAACCCGGGGGGTCGACGACGACACGGTCCGCATCGGCGTCGTGACGACCGGCCAGGTGTTCGGCGATGTCGACGTCGGTGTCCGCGCTCGGTTCGCCCGCGCCAACGCCGAAGGCGGCGTCGCCGGCCGCACCCTGGAGATCAGCGCCGTCATCGACGACCAGGGCGATCCGGCCCAGACGCTCGCGGCCGTCCGTCGGCTGGTCCAGGAGGAGCGGGTCTTCGCCGTGATCCTGGCGTCGGCCGTGCCCACGCCGGAGGTCACCGACTACCTCGCCCGACGGGCCGTCCCCTTCTTCGGATGGGGTTTCGCCGCCGGGTTCTGCGAACCCAACGAATGGGGGTTCGGCTTCACCGGTTGCGTCGGCGCCGCCATCCGCGGGATCGACGGCGCCCAGATCGACACCAGTCGCCGCGCAGTCCTCGACGCGTACCTCCAACGGCCGGCCACGGTCACCGTGGTGACCACCGCGACCGTCGCCGGCGATGCGGCCGCCGCCGAAGCCGAGGCCGTCTGGGGCGACCAGCTCGTCGACGTCGTCCGCGTCGGCCGCGGCAGCGACATCGGAGCGGGCGACATCGACACACTCGTCGAGCGGATCGACGCATCCGGCGCCGATGCAGTCGTGCTCGCCGTGCGGCTCGATCGCGCCATCGCCCTCAAGGGCGATCTCGTCGACCGCGTCGGAGCCCTCGTCGTCGACGACGTCACCTACCTGCCGGGACTGCTCAACGACATCTCCACCGCCGCGCAGCTCGAGGGCGGCTTCGCCTTCACCCAGTTGCCACCCCAGGAGGAGTACCGGGAGGTCACCGGCGTCGTGGCCACCGACGTCGACAACGTCGGCGGGCCCCTGATCTACAGCCGGGCCATCACCGTCGGCTACTGGTCGGCCGATCTCGCGGTGGCCCTGCTCGACGCCGTCGGGCCCGAACTCGACACCGCGGCCTTTCATCGGGTGGCGGTGCAGGAAGGCGTGCGGTACGACCCAGGCCTCGTCGGCGGCCCCTGCCCCGCGAACTCCCGGCGCCTCCGACGACAGAGCACCGGCGGCCTGGCGCTGGTGCAGGTCAGCGGCGGGATCTACCGGCCCGCGGTGTCCTTCGACTGCCACGGGCGAGCCCGGTAGCCGACGGTGCCCATCGACCGCACGGTGGTGCGATTCCGCCGAGACGACCTCGATGTCGTCGTCGACGAGATGACGCGCTTCGCCGACGGCGCCGACGGCCGCCGCTGGGTCAACATCAGCCCCGACGTCGACGAGGGCGAGATCGCCACGGGCAGCCGCGTCGGGCGCCTCTTCTCGGGCCGGGGCCCGGTCGTGCCCATGGCGACGTGGTTTCCCGAACACACTCGACGCGGCGCCACCGAGCCCACCCAACTCGGGATCGCCCACGCAGCGGGCAAGGACGCGATTCCCCGCCTCGGCGAACGCGGCGTGACCCTGCCCGAGGACTGGGTGGTGGTCCAGGATCACCAGCGGCGCGGCATCGTGGTGGCCGTACCTCCGTGGGCGTCGATCGAGGCCGTGGTCCGCTACGTGGCCAGCGCGTTGGTGATCCTGAGCCCCTTCGACACCGGAGGCGAGTTCGTGGCGGTGTTCAACCGATCCTGATCAGGTGGCGTCGTCGTCACCGCTGTCCGGCGTGGGCGTGGGCGTCGGCGGGGGGTCGGTTGGCGTCGGCGTCGGCGTCGGCGTCGGCGGACGGGGAGTCGAGGTGGCTGTCGGCGCGGGCGTCGATGTGGGCCTGGGGGTGGCCGTCGGTCGAGGCGTCGCCGTCGGGGGCGGGGACGTGGGGCGTGGTGTCGCCGTGGGTCGTGGTGTCGCCGTGGGACGCGGCGTCGGCGTCGGGCGTGGTGTGGGCGTCGAGGTCGGCCGCGCCGTCGCCGTCGGGCGGGGCGTCGGCGTGCGGGTCGCCGTGGGTGCCGCGGTCGAGGTCGGCCGTGCCGTCGCGGTGGGCCGTGCCGTTGCGGTGGGTCGTGGTGTGGGCCGTCCCGGTCGTGTGGTGGCAGTGGGACGCGGGGTCGCCGTGGGTCGTGGTGTCGCGGTCGGCCGGGTCGTCGCGGTCGGCACCGGCGTCGGGTCCTCGCGGTCGAAGAAGTCCTCGACGATGTCGTCGATGTCGTCGTCGGAGGCTTCGTCGGTGTCGGAGCGTTCGACCGCTTCGCCCAGGACCTCCGCCGGCGCCTCGAAGTCGAAGACCCACTCGATGGTGGGAGTGGGAACGGGCTCGGATCTGGTGTCGGAGGGATCGTCCACGCTGTCGATGACGATCGGGCTGGTCGGGGTCGGTTCGCGCGCCAGGAGCTCGGTGTTGACCGGGGGCGGGTCGCTGCCGAACAGGACGATCTGCGCGACCGGGATGAGGATGATCAATCCGACGATCGGGATGGTCGTTCTGATGTGGCGCATGTGGCTCGAGCCCCGCATCGGCGCGGTCGTGGGCGCGCTGGGTGCTCCGCCCTAGGGCAAATGCCTAGCAGAACAACGACGCTTTTCCACCTCGCGCCGGCCGAGCGGCGCGCCACGGCGCTGCTCCGCGCCCCGGCTCAGTGGACGATGATCTCCACCTCGAGGTCGTCGAAGTCCGCTATCCCGACGCCGTCGCTGCAGCGCATGTTGACCGCGGTTCGGGCGGAGGGAGCCGAGATGCTCCTGGTCACCATGCCGGCGTTGCCGATCCAGGCGGTGTCGACCCCACCGAGGGACCAGCAGTTCCACGCATCGAGCATCGAGGCGGCCTCGCCGTGGACGGCCAGCTCGACCTCGGGCGGGCACGCCGACGCCCACAGGACCACCACGGCGCCGCGCCGACCATTGACCTCCAACTCGCCGTGGTCGACGGCCAGCTTGAGGCCCTGCGGGCGGCTGTCACCGACATGGAGGAAGCGCACCGTCACCCGGTCGCCGTCGCTCGCGGGGAGATGGGCGACGGCCCGCACGATGCGGCCCTGGTGGTGCACCGTGTCGGTTCGCTCGCGTTCGAAGAGCTCGGCGAGTGTGGGCGGGGCCACGATCAACGCACCCGGTCGGAGGAATCGGCGAAGGGATCGATGGCATCGTCGGGCCACGACGGGACGGGTAGCGACGTGCCCGCCCGGTCGACGTGCGGCAGACGCATCGTCTCGAGCTCGCCTGTCCGGGGATTGCGACGCCGCGGCCCGCGGCCCGCAGCCATACGATCGACGTTGTCGGCGCCGAACATCGCGGCTCCCGCTGTTGCCGCGACGTTGCGCCAGAACCGCTCGCGGACGAGTGCCGGCGTCGGTGGTTCGCCGCGGTCGTCGGGAAGGTGGACGGCGTCGCCCGGCTGCCAGCCCCGGGGTCGAGCCGGCTCGACGGCCTCGGTGGGTGGGCCGTCGTCGTCGGGGTGGTCGATGTCCTGGTCGAAGACGCTCGGGCCCGGATGCACCGCACCATGGCGTGCTGCCACCATGTCGGGTGCGGCGGCGATGCTCGGCCGTGGCGGCGGCGCCGCCACGGGGAGGACGAACGCACGGTCGGACCATTCGGTGGGGCGGACCGACGAGCCCCGGGGGCGGCGCTCGTCGGGGTAGCGGTAGACCTTCGGGACGAACTTGCGGTGTCGCAGGGGCTTACCGACCCAGTCGACGGCCACCGCGGCCAGGGCGATCACCAGACAGATTGCGCCGAAGGCGATGAACAGCTCGGGATCGGACATGGCGAGCACCGATGGTACTGGTGTCGCCGCCGATGGTGTGGCAGGCGCTACGGCCCGTCCGGGCCTACGGCCTCACGGGCCTGGGTGCCGCTCAGCCGGCTTCGCTGTGGCTGGTGCCCCAGAACGCCGCGGCATCGTCGGCAGGGCCGTCGTCGATGTCGGGATGAAGCTCCCAGAACTCGTGGTTGTCGATCCAGTCGCGGTCTTCGTCCTGGAGGGGATCGGCCGCCGGTGCCCGGGCGAGGTCGACGACCTCGCCGAAGAGCATCCGCCAGGTGCCCGACGCACGAAGCAGGTACACGCTCAGCAGGTGTACTGCTGCGAAGACGGCGAACGCGATCCAGATCGGCATGGTGCGCGCACGCTAGGTCGCAATGCCCAATGATTCAAGCCGGACCGCCGCCGCCACTTCGTAGCGCTCGCAGGCGCCGCAGTCTCGGCGCTCAGGACGAAGCGTCGGTCTCGAGATCGTGGAGACGGCGCACGGCTCCGATGAGGATCTTCTTGGCGATCGATGCGCTCTCGTCGAGCAGGCTCATGAACTCGCGGCGGTTCAACGTCTCGAGCACCATGTCGGACATCGCCACGACGTCGGCGGTGCGTGGTGCGCCCGAAAGCACTGCGAGTTCGCCCAGGAAGTCGCCCGGGCCGAGGGTCGCGATAGTGGCGTCGTCGCGTCGGACCTCGGCCTCGCCCTCGACGATGATCATGAACTCGCGGCCCACGTCGCCCTGCTTGATGATCGTGCGCCCCGCAGGCACCTCGATCAGCGTCATCAGCGACGACACCTTCTTGCGTTCCCGTTTCGACAGATCAGCGAAGATCGGGATCTCGCCAAGTCGTTCCTCGGTGCTCGACGTCATCGGTGTTCCTCCCCATCGCCGGCCCCGTTGTCCCGGCGAGCGAGATCCTAGTGGGCCGCCGCCGACGGTCCCAGCGACGCGCAGCCGCAGCCGGCGTCCGCCGTCGGGGTGGGCGGCCCGGCGGCGGGGGCCCTCATGTCGGCTGCCGTCGGGCCGATGGGCGTTCGTGGCATCTTCACCGTCCTCCGCGCCTGCGCCGGCATCGGCCGACCCTGATCGTCATGGCGAGACCCGCTTCTCGATGGCCGGCTTCTTGATCCGCGTCACGTTGAGCATCACCATCCCCATCGTCGTCATCGGTGCCGTGCTGTGGTGGTTCGTGTCGCGCGATGCCGTCGACAGGACGCTCGACGCCCAGGCGGCGTCGCTGGCCGGCCTGGTCGATTCGGTCGTCGCCCCCTCGATCGAAGCCGGCCCCGACGACCGCGGCGACACCGTCGTCCGCGTCACCGACCCCGATGCGATCGCGTCCGCGGTCGACACCTTCGTCGCCCCCGTCGTCACCACGCCGAGCGGGGTCGTCGGCGCCCGCATCGTCGACCCTGTCGGGCGTATCGTGTGGCCGGCGGCCGGCGCCGATGCGAGCGGCGTCAGCACGATCGACGATCTCCGCCGGGTCGCACTGGGCGGGGTTCCCGGTGGCTCGCTCGGACCGGAAGGACGCACGCTCACCGGCGAGGCCACCCAACCCACCCGCTACGCCGTCCCGCTCGCGGTCGACGGTCGGACCGTCGCCGTGCTCGACCTCGACGTCAGCGACGATGCCGCGTCGCGCGGCCGTCGCGAACGGCCGCAGCCTCGCCTGGCTCTTCGGTGGTGCCTTCCTGGCCCTGGTGATCGCGCTCGTGCCGCTGGGCTGGACCTCGCTGGGGTCGGTCCGACGGAACATGCGGCGCACCCGCACCCAGGCCATGTCGGACAATCTCACCGGTCTCGCCAACCGGACCCAGTTCCACATGCGCCTCGACGAGGCGCTCGCCGGTGCCCAACGCAACGCGACGCGGGTCGGACTGCTGCTCCTCGATCTCGACGGGTTCAAGGCGATCAACGACACCGGCGGCCACGCCGCCGGCGACCGCCTCCTGCGCCGGGTCGCAGCCGGTCTCGGCGAGGTCACCCGGCGCAATGAACTCGCCTGCCGTCTCGGCGGCGACGAGTTCGCCGTCGTGGTGCCCCGCGTCGGCGACCGTGAGGAGCTGCGGGGCCTGGCCGATCGCCTCCACGAGAAGCTCGACCTGCCCGTCTCGTTCGCCGACGGGCGCACACTGCGCGTCACCGCCAGCATCGGCGTGGCGCTGTATCCCGACGACGCGCGCAGCTCCGACGACCTGGTGACGGTTGCCGACGCCGCCATGTACCAGGTGAAGCTGGCGCGCAAGTCCCAGCTGCCCGCGGCTCTGCGTTCCCAGGCCGTCCGCTGATGTCCCCGAGAGCTGCCCGGCGGGGCGGGTTGCGACGGCGCGGTAGCATCTGACGGAACGTCAGATTCGCTCATCGCGAGGAGCCACCATGCACGATCCCGTCATCGTCGACGCCGTCCGCACGCCCATCGGCCGCCGCGGCGGCTGGCTCGCGGGCACCAAGGCCCCGCAGCTGCTGGCCGTCGCCCAGGCGGCACTGCTCGAACGCAACGGTGTCGACCCCGGCGAGATCGATCAGCTCGTCGGCGGCTGCGTCACCCAGGCCGGCCAACAGGCCTCCAACGTCACCCGCAACGCCTGGCTGTCGCTGGGTGTCGACTACAGCCCCGCCGCCACCACCGTCGACTGCCAGTGTGGCTCGGGGGCCCAGGCCAACACCTTCGCCATGGGCCTGGTCGCAACCGGCGGCGCCCGCATCGCGATCGGCTGCGGCGTCGAGCAGATGTCCCAGGTGCCGCTCGGCACCGCCGCCCGCGGCGGTGGTGGCTACTACAAGGACGACACCTGGCCCTGGGACGACCCGCCGAACGGCCAGTTCGGCGCCGCTCAGCGCATCGCCGAACGGCGAGGCCTCACCCGCGACGACCTCGACGCACTCGGCGCGGCCTCTCAGCAGCATGCCGCCGCGGCCTGGGCCGAGGGTCGCTTCGACCGCGAGATCGTGCCCGTCGTCGATGCGGTCCAGGTCGACGGCGACCTCCAGCCAACGGGCGAGACGATGACGGTCACCCGTGACCAGGGCCTGCGCGACACCAGCGTCGAGTCGCTCGCCAAGCTGAAGCCCGTCATCGAGGGCGAGCTGCACACCGCCGGCACGTCCTCGCAGATCTCCGACGGCGCGGCCGCCGTGCTGTGGATGGACGCCGACGAGGCCGCCGCCCGCGGTGCCACCCCGCGTGCCCGGATCGCCTACCACACCATGGTCGGCACCGATCCGTATTACCTGCTCGACGGTCCCGTCGACGCCACCCAGAAGATGCTCGACCAGACCGACTTCACCATCGGCGACTTCGACATCTTCGAATGCAACGAGGCGTTCGCCGCGGTGCTGTTGTCGTGGGCGCAGGTGCACGACGTCCCCCTCGACAAGGTCAACGTCAACGGCGGGGCCATCGCGCTCGGCCATCCCGTGGGCTGCACCGGCAGCCGCCTGATCGCCACCGCGCTCCACGAGCTCGAACGCATCGACGGCGAGCGGGCGCTCATCACCATGTGCCAGGGCGGTTCGCTCGGCATCGCCGTGGTCCTCGAACGGATGAGCTGAGTCGTGATCGCGTCGGCGCGGCCTTCCGATGGCCACCGGGATCGGCGGCCTACCGGTGCCCCGGTGGCGTCGACGGGCCGCGATCGGCGTCGAGGACCGCTGCGGTACCGTCGCAGGTCATGACCGGCCACGACCACTGCACGACGACGGCCGGGCCGATCGCCGACGACGCCGTGTTGCGTTCGGCGGGCTGGTTGCGGTGGCTGATCATGGCCGCGTTGCCCTTCGCAGCGCTGGCCACGGTCGTCCTCAGCCTCTCGGACCGGGTGCCGCAGTTGATCGAGACCGTCGCCATCCGCGCCGGTGTGCCGGCGCGCCTGCGCGACGGTGTGGCCGGCATCGATCCGTTCACGGGGCTGCACTTCGTGGGTTGGGGTGCGCTGGCGTTCGCCGTCGTGGTGGTGGTCGGACGCATGCGCTGGGCGCCGGTCGTGGCCGCCGTGCTCATCAGCACCAGCATCGTCATCGAGGTCGTGCAGCAGACGAGCACCTCCGTGCGGGCCTACGAACTGTCCGATGTGGTCGCCAACGCCATGGGCGTGGCCGGCGGGACCTCGTTGGCGCTGATGGTCCTGGCGGCGCTCGACCTGCGTCGGCGCTCCCTGCAGACGTCGCCGTAGGAGCCCGCCACCTCGGCCGTCGCCCCTCGCGGCGCCCGACCTGCCGGCCGCGGGGTCAGATCTCGATCTCGAACACCAGGACCGCCATCGCCAGCACCATCGCGATGGTGCTGATCCACCACGGGATGCCGAGCGCGGTGATCAGGATCCCCACCAGCGTCAGTGGGACGACCCAGATCGCGGCCCGCCGGCCGATCTGGCGGGCGGCTGCACGTCGCTCGTCGGCATCGAGATCGTCGCCCTGTTCCCAGCGTCGGCGCGGCGAGTCCTCGTCGTCGCCGTACCCGTCGTCCAGTGGCTCACCGCCGCTGTTGGCCATGGCGTCAGTATGCATCGTCGCTGGACGGCGCGAAGTCTGACGCACCGTCAGATGGGGCGGTACGGTTGCGGCCGATCGACACGACCGACGGAGTTTCCATGAGCGCAGAACCAGGAGCCGGCGCCCTCGCCGGCAAGAACATCGCCATCACCGGCGCAGGATCGGGAATCGGCAAGGCGCTGGCGTTGGCCTGCGCCGCCGAAGGGGCCAACATCGTGGTCGCCGACTACGGCGTCGGCCTCGCCGGCGAAGACCCGAGCAGCGAGGTCGCCGACGCCACCGTCGCCGAGATCGAAGCCGCCGGCGGGTCGGCGGTCGCGGTCGCGGGCGACGTCTCCCAGATGGGCACGGGCGAGGCAATCGTCGCTGCCGCCGTCGACACGTGGGGCAGCATCGACGGCATCGTCTGCGTCGCAGGGATCCTGCGCGAGCGGATGCTGTTCAACATGTCCGAAGAGGACTTCGACGCCGTCGTCGCCGTCCACCTCAAGGGACACTTCACCCTGTACCGACATGCCATGGCGGTCATGCGCAAGCAGGAGAGCGGCGGGTCCATCATCGGCTTCACCTCCGGTGCGTTCACCGCGTCGACCGCGCAGCCCAACTACTCGGCGGCCAAGGGCGGCATCGTCAGCCTCACCCGCTCGGCGGCCATGACCGCGGCGAGCATCTCGCTGCGGGGCGGCCCGCGCATCAACGCCAACTGCATCGCCCCGGTGGCCAAGACCCGCATGAGCGAGAACGTGCCGTTCGAGATCGAGACCGGCGAACCGTCCGACATCGCCCCGATGGCCATCTACCTGCTGTCCGACGCCGGCCGCGACGTCAACGCGCAGGTGTACACGGTGGTGGGGCGGCGGATCTCGGTGTGGAACCAGCCGCGCGAGGTCCGCACGATGTTCGCCCCCGGCGACGCGTGGACGGTCGATGAGATCGCCGAGTGGCTGCCACGCACCATCGGCCAGGAGGACAACCCCTTCATCGCCGACCTCGAGCGCCGGATGGCCGACATGGCCCGCAAGGCCGCCGAGGAAGCAGCGACGAAGGCCGCCGACGAGGGCACGAGCTGATCGTGGCCGTCGACGTCCCGCCCTATCCCGACGGTCGGAACCTGCTGGCCGGCAAGAACGTGGTGATCACCGCCGCGGCCGGCTCCGGTATCGGGTTCGCCACCGCGAAGCGATGCGCCGAAGAAGGCGCTCGCCTGGTCATCTCCGACATCCACGAACGCCGTCTCGGTGAGGCCGTCGATGCGCTACGCGAAGCCGGCGCGCAGGATCCGGTCGGCATCGTCTGCAACGTCACCGACGAAGCCGACGTCCAGGCGCTGTTCGCCGGCGCCATCGACGCCATGGGCCACATCGACGTCATGATCAACAACGCCGGGCTCGGCGGCACGGCGGAGCTGATCGACATGGAGGACGCCGCATGGGACATGGTCCTCGACGTCACCCTCAACGGCACGATGCGCTGCACCCGGGCCGCCATGCGCCACATGGTCGGGCGCGGCAGCGGCGTCATCGTCAACAACTCGAGCGTCATCGGCTGGCGAGCCCAGAAGGGCCAGAGCCACTACGCAGCGGCCAAGGCCGGCGTCATGGCCCTCACCCGCTGCGCGGCCCTCGAGGTCGCCGAGGCCGGGGTGCGCATCAACTGCGTGGCGCCGAGCTTCGCGAGCCATCCCTTCCTCGAAAAGGTCAGCGACCCCGAACTGCTGGCGCAGCTCGAGGCCGCGGAAGCCTTCGGGCGCGGCGCCGAACCCTGGGAGGTCGCCAACGTCATCGTCTTCCTGGCCAGCGATCTCAGCTCCTACATGACGGGCGAGGTCGTCTCCGTCAGCAGCCAGCACCCATGAGCACAACAGCATGAGCGGTCCGTTGGCCGGAGTGCGGGTCATCGAGCTCGCGGGTATCGGGCCCACACCCTTCGCGGGGATGATGCTGTCCGACCTCGGTGCCGAGGTCATCCGTATCGATCGTGTGGGCGGTTCGGGCAACCCGGTGGCGTCGGGGTCGGGGCCGATGGAACGGGGCAAGCGGGCCATCGCCGTCGATCTCAAGAGCCCCGAAGGCGTGGCCGTCGTCGGCGATCTGGTGGCCGGGGCCGACGTGCTGTTGGAGGGCTTCCGGGCGGGTGTGGCCGAACGCCTCGGCGTCGGACCCGACGTCTGCCTCGAACGCAACCCGTCGTTGGTCTACGCCCGCATGACCGGCTGGGGTCAGACCGGCCCGATGGCCCAGCGCGCCGGCCACGACATCAACTACATCTCCCTCGCCGGACCGCTGGCTCACATCGGTCGTTCCGGTGCACCTCCGACGGTGCCGCTCAACCTGGTCGGCGACTTCGGTGGCGGTTCGGTCTTCGTCGTGCTCGGCATCGTGAGCGCGCTGTTCGCGGTCCGCGGTGGGGCCCCTGGCCAGGTGGTCGATGCCGCGATGGTCGACGGCGCGGCCTACCTGCTGTCACCGCTGTACTCGGCGCACGCATCGGGGTTCTGGACCGACGAGCGGGGCAGCAACCTGCTCGACTCGGGCGCGCCGTTCTACGACGTCTACGAGACCAGCGACGGCGGCCACATGGCCGTCGGCGCCATCGAGCCCCAGTTCTACGCAGAGCTCCTCGACGGGCTCGGTCTCGGCGCCGAGGATCTCCCACGTCAGATGGACCGGTCGGGCTGGCCTGCCACGAAGGAGCGTTTCGCGGCGATCTTCGCGACGCGCACCCGTGACGACTGGACCGCCGTGTTCGCCGATCGCGATGCGTGTGTCACGCCCGTTCTGACGATGGGGGAGGCGCCCGGGCACGGCCAGGCCGGCGAGCGCGATTCGTTCTTCGCTCCATGCGGTGTGGTGCAGCCCCGACCGGCGCCGCGTTTCTCGGCGACGCCGAGCGAACCGGCGATGGCTTCCTCGCAGCCGGGCGACGACACCGACGCCGTCCTCGCGGAGCTCGGCTACGACGACGAGCGGATCGCCGCGCTGCGAGCCGGTTCGGTCGTCGCGTGACGTCTGCCACGTAACCGCTCAGGTGCCGCTCCGTCTGGCCGATCGATGACTACGGTCGCGTTCGGTGCGAAATGCCGCACGGCCGACACCGACGATCCAAGGAAATGGTGGGAATCATGCGAGGAACGACCCGATGGATGGCGCTGATGTTGGCGCTCGTAATGGTGGCCGCCGCCTGCGGTGACGATGACGGTGGCAGCACCTTCGGCAGCGGAGGCGGTGACGGCGACCTCGAGGCGTTCTGCGATTTCGCCCAGGAGCAGGCGGACCTCGACCAGGCGGTCAACGGCGGCGAGGTCAACATCTTCGAGCCCGACGCGTTCCGGGAGGCCTTCGAGGAGCTCTTCGAGCTGACCGAACGCGCCCTCGACGTCGCTCCCGAGGAGATCCGTGACGACTTCGAGCTCGTGCGCGACCAGCTCACGGACGTGCGCGACCTGCTCGAGGAAGCCGACTACGACCTGACCGCCGTGGACCAGGACGCCCTCGCGGAGTCGACCGAGCAGGAAGCGGCATCCGACCGCATCGAGGCATTCATCGAAGAGGAGTGCGGGATCGTCGATTCGGGCGAGGAGCTCTCCGACGAACAGATCGAGGAGCAGCTGGAGGAGTCCGGCGCCGGTGGCGGTCTCATCGCTCAGGCGTTCGTCGAGGCCGGCCTGCCCGAGGACCAGGCGAACTGCCTGGCCGAGCGGGTCACGTTCGAGCAACTGCTCGCCATCGGTGAGTCGCCCGACGCGCCGCCGGCCGACTTCTTCGAGGCCCTCGATGCCTGTGGCGTCTCGCTCGACCAGCTCCTCGAACTCGGCGCCATGGGTGGCGACGACCTCGGCGACATGGACCTCGGCGAAGAACTCGGCGAGGAGAGCGTCGAGGACCTGCTCGAGGACATGGACGATGTCGCGCCGCCGGCCGGAGGAAGCGATCTGCCGCCCGAGGCCATCGAGGGCGCGATCGCTGCGCTCGTGGATCAAGGCTTCACGCGGGAAGAGGCCGAGTGCCTCGTTCCCAGCTTCCTGGACCCCGACGGCGGCGATCCGTTGACCGCCTTCGAAGACTGCGGCATCAGCCTGAGCCGCCTGGCCGAACTCGACGGCTGATCCGGAAAGACGTCCGTGCCGCGCTCCGCCAACGGCGGGGCGCGGCAGCGGTTCGCTCGGAGCGGATGGACGGCGCCCGCCGGGTTCAGGCCAGGGCGAAGGTGCTGTCGGCGGTGACCGCACCGCCGTGACCGCCACGATCCGGCCGGTCTCGGCCAGGTGGAACAGGTGGCTGAGCACCGACTGGCCGGCCGCCATCCACAAGATGTGCGGGGTGGCGGTGTACATCGTCTCCACCATGTCGGGCACCGCCTTGGGCCCACGCAGGCAGTCGAGGACCTGACGGGTGCGATCGTGGCGGTGCTCGAGCCGCGCCCGGGCATCGGCGACCGGCTCGGGGATGGGCGGGCCGTGGGTGGGGTAGTAGACCCGATCGGTGCGGTCCAGCAACAGTTCGAGGCTGGCGAGGTAGTCGGCCATCGAGCCATCGGGCGGCGGGATGACGCTGGTCGACCATCCCATGACGTGATCACCGGTGAACAGTGCATCCTCGCCGTCGAGGGCGAAGCACAGGTGGTTCGAGATGTGCCCGGGGGTGTGCAGCGCCCGCAGCGTCCAGGTGCCACCGGCGATGACGTCGCCGTGGCCGACCGGGACATCGGGCGAGAACGCCATGTCGCCGGGTTCTTCCTGCTCGGCGTGCTCGTCGCCGTCCTTCGGCGCCCGCTTGGGCATGCTGGCCCGGAGCTCGGCGAGCTCCTCGGGCGTCGGCATCAGCCGGTCCCAGGTGGTCGGCGTGGCCGCGGCGACCTCGTCGGGATCGGAGACCGGATGGGGACCGAAGCCGTAGGTCGTGGCGCCCGTCGCAGTCTGCAGCGCCGCGGTGGCGGGGGAGTGGTCGCGGTGGGTGTGGGTGATGACCAGGTGCGTGATCTCCTCGCCGGCGGTGGCCGCGAGGATGGCAGCGACGTGGTCGTCGTCGTCGGGTCCCGGATCGATGACGGCCACCTGGCCGCGCCCGACGATGTAGGTGCCCGTGCCGGTGAAGGTGAACCGGCCCGGGTTGTTGGCCACGATGCGGCGCACCATCGGACTGAGCTCGATGGCGTTGCCGTAGGCGGGGTCGATGTCGGTCACGTGGGGAACGGCCATGACCTGCAGTATTCCAGGGCCCACGCTCCTGCGGGGTCAGACCCCGCTTTCCCGCTTTCTCGGGAGCGGTCCCGTCAGAGAGCGTCGGTGGCGTCGAGGTAGGCGGGGCGTTCGCCGCCGCCGTGGACCACCAGGTTGGCGCCCGAGATGTACGACGCCGCCGGCGAGGCCACGAAGAGGCACGCATCGGCGATGTCGCCGGGTTCGCCGAGGCGTCCGGCGGGGATGGTGGCGGCGACCTTCGCGACGCTGGCGTCGTCGCCGTAGAAGGCGCGGGCGTCGTCGGTCAGCACCAGCCCGGCGGTGATGGCCACGACCCGGATCGCCGGTGCCCATTCGACGGCGAGGGTCTCGGTGGCGTTGAGCAGGCCGGCCTTGGCCGCTCCGTAGGCGACGCCGTGAGGGTTGGCGCGCATTCCCGACACGCTGGCGATGTTGACGACGACCCCGCCGCCTCCGGCGATCATCGGTCCGTGCACGGCGCGGGCGAACACGATGGGCGCCAGCAGGTTGAGGGCCAGGATCCGTTCGTCGAAGCGGGCGCTGGCCTCCGCCGACGGCACCGGCGGCGCACCGCCGGCGTTGTTGATCAACACGTCGACGCGGCCGGTCGCCTCGACGACCGCCGCCACGACACCGTCGACCTGGTCGGGTTCGCGTACGTCGCACGAGATGAATCTGGCGGTCGAACCGTCGCTGCCGACGGGGGTGTCGGGCGGGTTGCGGGCACAGACCGTGACGTCGGCGCCGGCGGCCAGGAAGCGCTCGGCGATGCCGGCGCCGATGCCCTTGGTGCCGCCGGTGACGATGACCGAGCGGCCGGAGAAATCGAAGATCGGATCCACGGTCGACGAGTGTGCCAGGCCCGGGCCGACCGGGCCGCCATACGCGCTGTCACCGGCCACGTCCGCCGGAACGGTAGCGTCGTCGCCCGTCGCCCCCCACGACCCATCCGGAGCAGCCATGCCATCGACCACTGACGACGACGCCCGCCGCGCCGCCCGTCGGGTGCAGCTGATCACGTATCCGAACTCCCTCGGTGGCGACCTCGAGGCCCTGGGCCGTCTGCTGCGCGGCGGCCTCTCCGGGGTCTTCCCCGGCGGTGTCCACATCCTGCCCCCGTTCCCGTCGTCGGGAGATCGTGGGTTCGCACCCATCGACGCCACGGTGATCGAGCCGTCCTTCGGCACCTGGGTCGACATCGAGGTCATCGCGACCGAGTCGCCGGTGACGCTCGACGTCATGGTCAATCACGTCTCGCGGCACAGCCCGCAGTTCGTCGATTTCGTCGCGCACGGCCGCGCGTCGCGGTGGGCCGACCTGTTCATCACCCTCGACAAGGTGTGGCCCGGCGGCGAGCCCGACCCGGCCGACGTCGCGAAGATCTTCCTCCGCAAGCCCGAGCACCCGTTCTCCGACATCACCATCGCCGCCACCGGCACGGTCGAACGGGTGTGGACGTCGTTCGGCCCCCGGGTCGACTGGTCCGAGCAGATCGACATCGACATCACCTCGCCGTTGGCCGATGAGCTCTACCGGAGCTGGTTCGAGCGCTTCGCCGCACACGGGGTGAAAGGGGTCCGCCTCGACGCCATCGGTTACGTCGTCAAGCGCCGCGGCACCAGCTGCTTCATGGTCGAGCCCGAGATCTGGCTCTTCCTCGACCGCATCGCCGGGATCGCCGCCGAGTTCGGGCTGAGCATCCTGCCCGAGGTGCACGACGGGCCCGGCACCTTCGCGGCCATCGCCGAGCGGGGCCATGTCGGCTACGACTTCGCGCTGCCGGGCCTGGTGCTCGACGCGCTCATCGGCGGCGACGCCACCGACCTCGCAGCATGGCTGGGTGCGCTGCCGGGCAACGTCGTCACCATGCTCGACTGCCACGACGGCATCCCCATCCAGCCCGATCTCGTGGGGGTCCTGCCCGAGGATCGCCTGCGGCGCATCGTCGATCACTGCGTCGAGCGGGGCGCCAACGTCAACCGCATCCTGGCCGCGGCCCCGGGCACCTTCGACGCCCACCAGATCAACATCACCTACCCGAGTGCCTGCGGCAGCGACGACGCCTACCTGCTGGCGCGCGCCATCCAGCTGTTCGCTCCGGGCACGCCGCAGGTGTACTACGTCGGCCTGTTGGCGGGGAAGAACGACCCCGACGCCGTCGTCACCCAAGGCGACGGGCGTGCCATCAACCGCCACGACTTCACCGACGCCGAGATCGATGCGGCGCTCGGCTCGCCGGTGGCGCGACGTCAGCTCGAGCTCATCGAGCTGCGCAACACCCACCCGGCCTTCGCCGGTGACCTCACCGTCGAGCAGCCGGCGCCGCATCTGTTGTCGCTGCGATGGGTCCACGGCGCCGACACCTGCGAGCTCCGCGCCGACCTCGCGGCCGCGACCCACGAGCTGTACGCGAGCTGAACGGCGGCGCGGGTCGGCGCCCGCACTTGCCAAGGACGGTTGAAAGCGCTTACATCACGGCGGTAGCAAATTCTCCGTCAGGACCCAGATGACGACCACGAGCACCGTCGGCGGCGCAATGGCGCGCCGCTCGTCGACCCGATGGTGGAACGACGCGTACGGATACGAGATCTACCTGCGATCCTTCGCCGACAGCACCGGCGACGGCATCGGCGATCTCGAGGGCGTTCGGCGACGGCTGGATCATCTCGTCGACCTCGGCATCGACCTCATCTGGATCACGCCGTTCTACCCGTCGCCCATGGCCGACTGGGGCTACGACGTCGCCGACTACTGCGACGTCGATCCCCGCTTCGGCGACCTCGCTGCGTTCGATGCGCTGCTGGCCGCCGCCCACGACCGGGCCATCCGGGTGATCATCGACCTCGTGCCGAACCACACCAGCGACGCCCACCCGTGGTTCGTCGACGCCCGCAGCGGGCGTGACGCCGAACGGCGCGACTACTACGTGTGGGCCGATCCCGGGCCCGACGGTGGGCCGCCGAACAACTGGATCAGCTATTTCGGTGGACCGGCCTGGACGCTCGACGAGCCCTCGGGCCAGTACTACCTGCACCTGTTCCTGCCCGAACAGCCGGACCTGAACTGGCGCAACGAGCGGGTGCGGGCCGAGTTCGATGCCATCTTGGAGTTCTGGCTCGCACGCGGCGTCGACGGCTTCCGCATCGATGTCGCCCAGGCTCTGGTCGCCGACGCGGCCCTGCGGTCCAATCCCCAGCTCGCCCTCTGGGACCCCACAGCCTCGCGGCTCGAGCAGTGGGACAGCTTCGATCACGTCCACGACATCGCCCAGCCCGAGACCCTCGACGAGGTGTTCCCGCGGTGGCGGGCCATCGTCGACGCCCACGATGCGCTGCTGCTGGGCGAGACGTGGGTGCTCGATGCGCCGGCGCTGGCCGAGATGCTGCGCGGCGACGGCCTCCACGCCGGTTTCTGGTTCTCCCCGATGCACATGCCGTGGGACGCCGCCTCAATCCGAGACGCCGTCCAGCGACCGCTCGAGGCCGTGGCCGATCCCACTGCGATCTCGTGGGTGACGTCGAGCCACGACGACATCCGGGCCCCGACACGCTTCGGCGGCGGCGACCGCGGCCGGGCGCGGGCGCTGGCCCTGGCCACGCTGATGGCGTCGTTACCCGGTGTGCCGTTCCTGTACCAGGGCGAGGAGTTGGGGCTGACCGACGGCGAGCTCGCCCCCGAGGACCGGCTCGATCCCATGGGCTCCGACACCACCGTCAGCCGCGACGGGTGCCGGACACCGATGCCGTGGGCGCCGGGCGTGGCCTTCGGGTTCTCCACCACCGCCGCCACGTGGCTGCCCGATGGTGGGCGCACCGACGCCGACACCGTCGCATGGCAGCGCGCCCGTGCGGACTCGTGGCTGGCGCGCTACCGGGCCCTGGTCGCCCTGCGCCGATCGACACCCGAGCTGCGCGGCCCCGGTCTCGCCTGGCTCGACGACGGCCACGGCGAGGTCATCGCGTGTGCCCGCACCGGCGCCGACGGCGGACGGGTCGAGGTCATCGTCAATACCGGCGACGAACCGGTGCGGTGGTCGGTCGATGGCGACGTGTTGTTCTCGAGCACCGGCCGCACGGGCTGCGTCGAGGGTGCTGTCGACCTCGATCCCGACGAGGCCCTCATCCTCCGGGTCGGGTCATGAGCGCAGCGGGGGCCGCCCGGCCCGGCCGTCAGGCCCTGAGGGCGGAGTCATGAGCGCAGCGGGGCGGCCCGGCCGTCAGGCCCTGAGGGCGGAGTCATGAGCGCAGCGGGGGCCGCCCGGCCCGGCCGTCAGGCCCTGAGGGCGGAGTCATGAGTGATGCGCGGCCGCGGTCAGCGACGATCGAGGATGTCGCCCGCAAGGCGGGGGTGTCGGTGGCCACCGTCAGCCGGGCGCTGCGTGGGCTGCCCAACGTGGCCCCGTCGACGCGCCTGCGGGTGCAGACCGTGGCCGACGAGTTGCACTACCGGGCCGACCCGTCGGCGTCGCGGCTGGCAGCGGGCCGGACCCGGTCTGTCGCGATGGCGGTACCGCTGCTCGACAGCTGGTATTTCTCGAAGGTCATGGCCGGTGCCGAGGCGGTGCTCGGCGACGCCGGCTACGACGTGTTGACCTTCGCCATCGACAGCGACGAGCGCAGGCGACGGGTGCTCGGCGGGCCTCTGGTCAAGCGTGTCGACGGCCTGATCCTCGTCGACCTGCGGATTCCCGATCACGAGGTCGCAGCCCTCAGCGAGGTCGCTCTCGTGAGCATCGGCTTCGTGGTGGAGGGCGCGTCGTCGGTGATGGTCGACGACCGGCGCCTGGCGCACGGCGCGGTCACGCACCTGCTCGATCTCGGCCATCGTGCCATCGGGCTCGTGGGAGGGCTCACCGACGACCCCTTGCGTTTCGCGGTGCCGGCCCAACGCCAACAGGGCTACCGCAGCGCGATCGTCGATGCGGGTCTGACCCCGCGGCCCGAACTCGAGGTGCACGGCAACTTCTCGATCGAGGGAGGCGCCGAGGCGGCGGCGATGCTGTTGGACCTGGCCGAGCCTCCGACGGCGATCTTCGCGATGTCGGACGAGATGGCCTTCGGGGTGATGCGCGAGGTCTGGGCCCGGGGGTTGCAGGTTCCGGGCGACGTGTCGGTGGTGGGGGTCGACGATCACGACTTCGCGTCGGTCGTGGGCCTCACCACGGTGCAACAACAGGTCGCCGCCCATGGGGCGGTCGCGGCGCGCTTGTTGTTGGCACAGCTGGCCGATCCGCCGCTGGAACCGACCCCCGAACCCACTGTCCACCTGGCCGAGTCGGCGCTCGTGGTGCGCTCGTCGACGGCTCCGCCGCGGCATGCGTCGCACAGATGACGGGGGCATTGACCGCGGGTTGAGGCGAGATGCCTTGCAATCGTCGCTCACCTATGTAAGCGTTTACATCCGCTTGGGTCACCCGGCCCGGGCGTAGCTGACATCCACCACCGCTCAGCCGTGTACGACGGACTCGGTGCAGGAGGGGAAATTCCATATGAAGCAGACTCTGTTCAAGCTGCTCGCCGTGCTCTTCGCGTTCGCGTTGATCGCGGCGGCCTGCGGCGACGACGAAGAAGAGACCGGTGACACCACCACCGAAGACGGTGACGCCGCTGAAGAAGGCGCAGCCGACGAAGAGGACGCTGCCGAAGAGGACGCTGCCGAAGAAGACGCTGCCGAAGAGGACGCTGCCGAGGGTGACGACGCTGCCGCCGGCGGCGGCGATCTCGCCGGCACCGTCGTGACGATCCTCGGTCCCGAGACCGGCGAAGAGGCCGCAGGCTTCGTGGAGGCCTTCGAGCCCTTCACCGCCGAGACCGGCATCGAGATCCAATACACCGGTAGCCGCGATGCCACCACCGAGATGAACCTCGCGGTCGAGGGTGGTTCGCCTCCCGACCTCGGTGTCATCCCGCAGCCCGGCCGCATCCAGCAGTTCGCGGCCGACGGTGCGATCGTGCCGATCCCCCAGTCGACCCTCGACGCCGTGGCCGGCGACTACAACCCGTTCTGGTTCGAGCTGGGCCAGGTCGGCGACGAGTTCTACGGCATGCCCAACAAGGGCGACGTCAAGAGCCTCGTCTGGTACAGCCCCGCCACCTTCGAGGCCAACGGCTACGAGATCCCCGAGACCTGGGACGAGCTCGAGGCCCTCAGCGAGCAGATGAAGACCGACGGCATCCCGCCGTGGTGCGTCGGCATCGGCTCGGGCGACGCCACCGGCTGGCCCTTCACCGACTGGATGGAAGACGTCATGCTGCGTCTGCACGGCCCCGACGTCTATGACGCCTGGGTCAGCAACGAGCTGCCGTTCAACGCTCCCGAGGTGGCAGAGGTCGTCGAGTTCGTGTCCGACATCTGGTTCGAAGAGGGCAACGTCCTCGGCGGGCGTGACATCATCGCCCAGACCGGCTTCCAGGAGGCCGGTCTCGGCATCCTCGACGGGTCGTGTGGTCTGCACCGCCAGGCCAACTTCTACGCCGCCCAGTTCGTCGATGCCGGTGCCACCATCGGTGAAGACGTCGACGTCTTCTACCTCCCCACCATCTCCGACGAGTTCGGTCAGGTCGTGCTCGGTGCCGGCACCCACGTGGTCGCCTTCGCCGACCGTCCCGAGGTCCTGGCAGTGCTCGAGTACATCGGCACCGCGCAGTACGCCGACGCTCGTATCGCAGCGGACAAGGGCGGCTTCCTGTCGCCCAACACCGCTCACGACACCAGCGCCTACAGCGCCGCACTCGACACCACCCTTGCCGACATCCTGGTCAGCGCCGATCCGTTCCGGTTCGACGCCTCCGACCTGATGCCCGGTGAGGTCGGCTCGGGCGAGTGGTGGAGCTCGGGCACCGACTACGTGTCGGGCTCGATCGACCTCGAGACCTTCCTCGACAACGTGCAGAACGCCTGGCCTACCTGATCGGCACGGTCCTGCACATCTCGATGATGTGAAATGCTGGGCGGTGCCGCACCCACGGTGCGGCCGCAGCCGTCTTTTCGCAAGTAGTTCTCCGGTCCGCCGCCGGATCGGTTCCGAGTGACAAGTGGGGGGAAGCGTGGATGTCTTCATAACCACGATCGTGAGCGTGGTGCTCGCCGTCGTGATCTCCGGAGGCCTGTTCTTCGGGGCCAACTGGCTGATCGACCAGACGCAGAATCGCTGGGCCGTGTCGGTTGCCGGTGCCGGTGGCTTCATCGGCCTCTTCGTTGGTGCGATCCTCCAGCACAACGGCTGGATGAAGCTGGGCGGCGACCTGTTCGGTCCCTTCAAGGAGGGGTGGCTGACCATCGTCCTCGCCTCGGTCGTGTGCGCCGGCGTGGGCTACGCCCTGGGCGCCGCCCGAACCCCCGACATCGCCACGCGGATCCGTTCCGAACAACGCTGGCGCCCCGTCATCTTCGTCGGGCCGGCGGTGTTCTTCGTCCTGATGGGCCTGGTGTTCCCGTCGATCAGCACCTTCATCATCAGCTTCCGTGAAGGGCGCCGGGGCGAAGGATCGTTCTCGATCGACAACTACGACACGATCTTCACCGACGACTCGCTGTTCAACATCGAGAACTTCGACCGGATCTTCACGAGCCGTCTTTTCATCGTCGGGCTGGCTGCGGTGGTCTTCGCCATCGTCATGGCCTACGCCAGCACCCAGGAGCTCCTGGGCACGCGTCGCTCCGACCAGACCCGGACGTTGGTGCGCGTCATCGGCGGTGCGTTGGCCGTACTCAGTGCCCTCGTCATCATCGGGTTCATCGAGGGTGTCGCCCGTGACCCCAACCAGTCCTGGATCTTCGACAACATCCTCACGCCACTGGTGTCGAGCCCGATCACGCTCTGGGTGTTCGTGGCCACGTTCTTCGGGCTCGTCGCATTCCTCATCGCCGAGGCCCGCTCCGGTCAGGCGCCCACCTCGGGGGCGTCGCCGGCGCTCGCCGGCCAGGCGGGCCGGTCGATGGTCGGTCCGTCCATCCTCGCGGGCATCGCCGCGCTGGCTGTGGTATTGGGAATCGGCGGTGCCGTCAGCGGCGCCGAAGCCGTGTCGCTCGCGCTGTTCGCCCTCGGTATCGGCGCGGTGCTCCTGCTGCTCTCGCAGAACCAACGGACCCAACAGCTCGACCTCGGTGCGCCGTCGTCGTCGCTGCTGTTCGTGGTCGCCACGATCCTGCTGTTGCTCGCATTGTTCTCGTCGCTGCAGTCGGTCGTGTGGAACAACCTGTGGTGGGTGGCGACGGTCACCGGACTGTCGACCGTGTTCGGTCTGCTGCTCGCGATCCTGGCCGACCGGGCCAAAGGCGAGAAGTACGCCCGCACGATGATCTTCATGCCAATGGCCATCTCCATGGTCGGCGCCGCAGTCATCTGGGACTTCGTGTACGAACTCCAGGCCAGCGGCAACCAGACCGGCCTCATCAACGCGATCCTCGGCGGACTGGGCTTCCAGCCCCGCGGGTTCTTCATCAACTCGACGATGATCCCGTGGAACAACTTCTGGATCATGTTGATCATGGTCTGGATCCAGACCGGCTTCGCGATGGTCATCCTGTCGGCCGCCATCAAGGGCGTTCCCGATGAACTCCTCGAGGCGGCCCGCGTCGACGGCGCCACCGAGGTCCAGGTGTTCTGGCGAGTCATCATTCCCCAGATCCTCACCACGATCGTCGTGGTGGTCACGACCCTGATCATCATCGTGATGAAGGTCTTCGACCTCGTGAAGGCCACCACAGGCGGCGCGAACAGTACGAACGTGTTGGCCAACGAGATGTTCGACCAGCTACGGGTGGCGAACTTCTCCCTGTCGGCCGCATTCGCGACGGTCATCTTCTTCCTGGTCCTCCCCGTGATGATCTTCAACGTCCGTCGCAACCTGAAGGAGATGGCCGGATGAGCATCGACACCCGCGAACCCGGCGTCTTCAGCCCAGAGGCTGCTGCCACCCAGACCGTCGGTGAGCGCATGAAGCGGCTCATCGGCTCGATCCCCACCTGGTTCCTGTGGCTGATCGTCATCATCTGGACGATCCCAACCCTGGGCCTGCTGGTCTCGTCGTTCCGGCCGGTCGAGCAGATCGCCGGACCGCTGTCGACGGGGTGGTGGGAGGCCGTCCTGCCGCAGAACTGGGGCGACTTCACCCTCGAGAACTACGACGAGATCCTGTTCCAGGACTCGGCGGGTCGAGAGTCGATGTGGACCTACTTCCTCAACTCGCTGGCCATCGTGTTGCCGGCGACGATCATCCCCATCTCCATCGCCACCTTCGCTGCCTACGGATTCGCATGGATGGACTTCAAGGGCCGCAACTGGCTCTTCGTCGGGCTCATCGCCATGATGGCCCTGCCGAACCAGATGACGTTCATTCCGCTCATCCAGATGTTCGAGAACGGGGCGACCTGGACCATCCCGGGGACCGACCAGACCCTCAAGCTGTTCCCTGACCTCGACATCAACGGCACCGTGGCTGCGGTGTGGCTCACGCACACGTCGTTCGGTCTGCCGCTCGCGATCTTCCTGCTGCACAACTACATCTCGCAGCTGCCCAAGGACATCTTCGAAGCGGCCCGCATCGACGGGGCCAACCACTTCACCATCTTCATGAAGCTGGTCCTGCCCCTGTCGGCGCCCGCGATCGCGGCGTTCGGGATCTTCCAGTTCCTGTGGACCTGGAACGACTTCCTCATCGCCTCGGTGTTCCTCGACGGTGACAAGGTGCCCATGACGGTAGCCCTGGTGAACATCGTCGGGGAACAGGGCCAGAACGCGCACCTGCGGTTCCCCGCAGGCTTCGTCACGATCATCGTGCCGTTGATCGTGTTCTTCGCCCTCCAGAAGCACTTCGTGCGTGGCCTGCTCGCAGGATCGGTCAAGGGCTGAGCAGCGCCGACGCAGCGGCGGGTGCCATCCCCATCCCCTCCGGGATGGCACCCGCGGTCTTTCTGGGCCGGCTCGTCTCCGGCGTGCTCGCGCCGGGATCCTCCTCGTTCGGTCGTCTCATGTTCGGTTCCTGACGCACGTCGCCGGCTGGTGTCGGCGTGCTGCGCAGCAGCGGCGTCGGGCCGAGACGGCCAGGGGGGTGCCCAAGTGACCCGCCGGGGTGCGTCGGCCGTCTCGGGGGCGGCGCGGAGCGCCGACGGGTGCCGCTCGGGCGCCGCGGCCTTGTGGGCGCGGTGTTTGTGGGCCGGCTCGTCTCCGGCGGGCTCGCGCCGGGATCCTGTGTTGCTGGGCCGGCTCGTCTCCGGCGGGCTCGCGCCGGGATCCTCCTCGTTCGGTTGTCTCATGTTCGGTTCCTGACGCACGTCGCCGGCTGGTGTCGGCGTGCTGCGCAGCAGCGGCGTCGGCGAGGGCCAGGGGGTGCCCAAGTACCGCCGGGTCGTCGGCCGTCTCTCGGGCGGGCAGCGCCCCCTTGCGGCCCGGCCGGTGCGGCCTGGTGAGAGGTTGCGTGGTGCGGGAGCTGGCGGCCGCTGGCGAGGGGTCTGGGGCTCCGGCGGTCCCCCGTCCACCGAGCGCCTTGCTCGTCGGCAGACAAGAGACAGCGGCGTCCCTCCTCCGGTCACTCTCGGGTGAACGGCGAGACCGAGCGCAGCGCGGGAGCAGTGAGGCCAGCCCACGTCGCCGGCTGGTGTCGGTGTGCGCAGCAGCGGCGTGGGCGAGCGCCAGCGTCCCAAGTGACCCGGGGGCGTCGGCCGTCGGGGGGGCGGCGCGCGCGCCGCGGGTGGTGGCTGGCCGCTGCGGCCTCGTGGAGGGGTCCTATGGCCTGCGGGAGCCGTCTCGCTGTTCTACAGCGCGTATACTCGACCGTATGACGACCCCGGTGCCGACACGGTTCACGGACGAAGAACTCGCGCTCATCGACGAACTCGTCGAGAGTGGCGTCGCAGAGAGTCGCTCGGCGGTGATCCGACGCGGCGTCCACCACCTCGCCGAGTCGGTGCGGCGAGCCAGGCTCGGCGCCGCCATCGCGGCGTCCTACCGCGACCAGCCCCAGCGGCCCGAGGACGACGAACTCGCCATGGCGAGCGCCATCGCGATGACCGAGGCGGAGCCGTGGTAGCCCAGGCCGAGCTCTGGCTGATGGAGACACCCAACCAGAAGCGCCGCCCCGTCCTCGTCGTCTCTCGCGACGAATCCATCCCGGTCCTCAACAACATTGTGGTCGCACCGGTGACGAGCACACTGCGAGACATCCCGACCTGCATTCCCGTCGGGCCGGAACAGGGCATCGACCACGACAGCGTCGCGACCTTCGACAACCTCGCTGCCGTGCCGAAGTCGGTCCTCACGACACGACTCGGCCAACTCGGCGTCGACGGGAGACGACAGATCTGCGACGCACTCGACGCCCTTGCCAACTGCTGAACGGACCGACTCGCGTCTCTCCACGTCTCTCCACGTCTCGTCGCGCGGGAGGGCGGCCGCGGACTTCGTGTTCACGCCGCGTTGCCCTGTGTCCGGTCCTGTTCGCTCTGCGATGATTGCCCGATGGCTTTGTTGGAGGGGTTCACGACGCTCGAGGTCTCGATCGACGGTGGGGTGGGGCGGTTGACGCTCGATCAGGCCGACGTTCTCAATCCGTTGGGGGCGACGGTGCTGCGCGAGATCGCGCAGGGGGTCGGCGCGCTCGATGAGGCAGGGGCGGTCGTGACTGTCGTCAGCGGACGGGGGCGGGCGTTCTCTGCCGGGTTCGATCTGCGCGAGTTCGCCGGATCCGCCGGTGGCGCCGACGGACCGGCCACCGCCGACCTCGGCCGGCTCATGGCCGACGCCGTCGAAGCCGCCGATGCCGTCACCATCGCCGCGATCCGTGGCCACTGCGTCGGCGGCGGCCTGGTTCTCGCCGCTGCCTGTGACCTGCGCATCGCCAGCGACACGACCCGCTTCGCGATCCCCGAGGTCGACCTCGGTATCCCGCTGGCATGGGGTGGTATCCCTCGTCTGGTCCGCGAGATCGGGCCCGCCGCCACCCGCGAGCTCGTCATGACCTGCCGGCCCTTCGACGCCGTCGAAGCCCAGCGTCTCGGCCTGGTCAACCGGGTCGTGCCCGACGCCGAACTCGGCACCGAGGTCGAAGATCTGGTCGCATCACTGTTGACCAAGGCGCCCTCGGTGCTGCGGACCACCAAGCGTCAGGTCCACACGGCGCTCGAGGAGATGGTGTCGACCGACGGCGCGTGGGCCGACGCCCTGCTGCTCGGTGCCGCGCTGGCCGACCCCGACGCTCGCGCTGCGGCGCGCCGCTACCTCGATGCCCGAGGGCGGCGCTGACGACCAACCTCAGGAGCAGAGCTCGGGCGCCGGGTCAGACCGGCGTGATCACGGCCCGGCCCCAGCCTCGGCCGCCGGAACCGGGATCATGCAGCGGTGGCGACGGCCGGCCACACAGATGCCCGATGTCGCACCGAGCCCATCGAGGGTGCAGCTCAGCCTGAACTCGACGAGTCCGCCGTCGTCGCCGCCGGTGCCGCCGGTGGTGGCCGTATCGGGTGCCGTCTCGCATACGACCTCGACCACCGCCCACTTCGGCGTCGACTTGTAGCGGCGGGCCGCGAGGCGCAGCGTCGCACCCTCGGGTGCGCGACCGCGCACGACGAGTGCGTTTCGTTCGACCCAGGCCTCGTCGAAATCGGCGTAATCGTGCGGTGCGCTCACCGGCGGGCCTCCTCGGCGGAAAGGCAAACCTAGCCCGCTGCCCCGCGGAGCGCAGTGTTCGTACACCCTGACCGACATGGCCGCTGTAGTGTCATCTGCCGACGAACCGGCGCATGGCGCGCCCACGGGAGCGGATGGATGCGGGGAACGGCCACAGCGAAGCTCATCGGTGCATTGGTCGTCGCCGCCGTCATCGCGGCGTCGTGCAGCAGCGACGAAGGCCCCGGAGCGTTCGATCCCGCACCCGACGAGACACCCGCAGCATCGCCCGACGCCGCCCCCGGTCCCGCCGAGCCGCCCGACACCTCCCAGGCCGCCGACGACGAACGGATCGCCACAGCGGACGAGTGGTTGCGCTCGTCGTCGGGCCTCGACGCCGCCGTCGTCGACAGCCTCGAGCTCGTCGGTGTCGAGGCCGTCGGTCGTGCCGCACACGTCCGCTACGCGCAACGCTTCGACGGCGTCAGCGTCGATGGTGCAGGCGTCATCGTGCACCTGCTCGCCTCGGGCGAGGTCCAAGGGGCGAGCTCGTCGCTGACCGCGGCTGTGCCGAGCGGCAGTCCGATGTCCATCACCGAGGACGCCGTGGTGGCCATCGCCGAGAAGGCGGTGCAGGGTACCGTCACCACGGTCGAGGCCACCGAGATCTGGGTGGCCATAGGCGGCGAGCTCGGTCCCGGTTGGCGCGTCGAGCTGGGCACGGCCGATCCCCTGGGGTCGTGGTCGGTCGTCGTCGACGGCACGGCGGCCACCGTCGTGCGCGTCGAGCGCGACCAGCTCGGACGCCAGACGACCCATCCGAGGCTGCGTTCCGCGTCCACCGGACGAGCCGTCAAGCTCGTCGCCCAGGCCCCCTCGGATCGTTGCGACCTACCCGACGAGCCCTCGGCGTGCGTGTTCCGGCCCGACCCCATATTCGCTTCAGGAGGGACACTCGACGACCCCTCCCGCGCTGACGAGTTCCTCACGCCGGTGCCGTTGCTGGGCCTGACCGACCCGTCGTCGGGTCGCCTCGTCGGCGAGTTCGCCGACCTCGACCCGCCGGGCGCACCCGAGCGCTTCGACCCCGATCCCGACGCTCGGTGGGGCAATGGCCGCGCCGACCGAGGCTTCGAGGCGCAGAACACCTACTACTGGATCGACTACGGCCAGCGCATGATCCAGCGCCTCGGATTCACCTCGATCCTGAACCGGCCGTTCCCGGTGGTGGCCGTCGACCCCTCGACCGTGGACAATGCCTTCTACACCTCTGCCGAACAACAGATCTACCTCGGCGTGGGCTCTAACGGCATCGACGAGGGGGAGGATGCCACCGGCATCCTCCACGAGTACGGCCACGCGCTGCTCGACGCGGTCAACCGCGACCTGCTCGTCGGCGGCGACGTCGGCGCCTACCACGAGGGTTTCGGCGACATCTTCGCCTACCTCGTCACGCTCGAGTTTCGCGAGGGCGACGCCCCCTGCCTGTTCGCCTGGACCGACGACGTCTGCCTGCGCCGCCTCGACACCGATCGCCGCTACCCCGACGACCTCGTCCGTCAGGTCCACGAGGACGGCCAGATACTGTCCGGGGCGGTCAACGAGATCCTCACCGAACTCCTCGCGGCTCAAAGCATCGACATCGCCGACTGTCCGGGTAGTGACGTCTGCAACGAGATCCGCGATCGGGTCCTGACCATCGCGCTCGCCGCCAACTACTACCTCACGCCCCGAATGACGATGCCCGAGATCGCTGGGGCCTACCTCGCCGCCAATGAGGCCCAGTTCGGCGACGCCGACCGCGCCCTCATCGAGGCCGTCTTCGAACGGCGCGGCCTCGGAGGCCAGAGCACCATGGTCGATGTCGACGGGGGCTTGGCCGAAACACCCGGCAATGTTCCCGACGGCGCCACGGTGGGCATCGACGTCGACGTCGTCCACACCTACCGCGGCGACCTCGACGTGGTGCTACGCGTCGTCGACGCCGACTTCGTCGATCTGTGCCAACCGTCCACGCTGTTCGAGTCCGACGCCGACGACGACGGCGAGGACCTCTCGGGCTTCATCGATCTGTCCGACGACGACTGCGCATCCCTGGTGCCGCCAGGCCCGGACCAGCGGTGGCTGCTGTCGGTCACCGATGTCCTGCCCGGCGACGAGGGCTCCATTCTCGGCTTCGCCGTGGTCGACGGTGCCGACACCTACCCTGCAGCGGGGCTGCCGGTTCCGATCGCCGACGCCGACCCCGCCGGCTCCGTGGCGGTGGTCGACGCCAGCGGAACCTCGGGAGGCGGCGAGGGTACCGAAGGCATCGGCACGACGGGCGATCTCTTCGCGCAGGTCGCGCTCGACCACACCTACCACGGCGACCTGTCGGTCAGGATCGGCGTTGCAGCGCCGGACGATTCGATCGTCTGCACCGTGCCGGTGCTCGAGGCCGACCCGGCCGACGACACCGCCGGCCCGCTCGAGGGCAGCGTGTCGCTCGATGCCTGCGTGGACTTCTACCCGCCGTCGCCGAACGATCGGTGGTTCCTCCAGGTCAGCGACAACGCCGCCGAGGACACCGGAACCATCGTCGAGTTCGCAATCGGAACCGGCGAGGAGGTGTTCACGGCCGCCGACCTTCCCCTCGAGGTCCCCGACAACGACGTCGACGGTGTCGTCGTGCTCCTCGACGGGCAGTCGAGCTCCACCGGTCAGGCCGGAGGTGCAGGCCAGAGCGCCGAGGTCGGCCTCCCGGCGATCGACGTGTCCATCACCCACCCCTACGTCGGCGACCTCTCGGTCATCGGCGTCGTCGCCGACGGCGCCGGCACCGAGTTGTGCCGCGTGGTGCTGGTGGCACCCGACCCGAGCGACTCGGCAGCGGATCTCACCGGGTCGGCCTCGATGGACGACTGCGGCGACCTCTACCCGCCGGCGCCCGACCGGATCTGGACGATGGTGGTGGCCGACACCCTCGAGGGCGACCTCGGCACCGTCGACGAGGCCGTTCTCGTCGGCCCCGACGGCGTCCGGTATCCGTTCACGGCCGACCCCGTCGCCCTGCCCGACGCCGATCCCCTCGGCGTCGAACTCGTCGCCGGGCCGGCGGGAACGGCGATGAGCGCCGACCCCGAGGTGGTCGTGGTCATCTCGCACCCCTATGCCGGCGACCTCGATGTCGTCGTCGGTGCCATCGACGCCGATGGTGCGGTCCTCTGTGCCGTGCAGTTGCGCGAGCCCGACCCCGAGGACAGCGCGATCGATCTCGTCATCGACGAACCCGTACCCGATTGCGCCCCGTTCCTGCCGCCGGGCCCGGACCAGCGCTGGGTCGTCGTCGTCGCCGACGAGTTCACCGCCGATGTCGGGAGCATCGAGGGCTTCGCCGTGTTCGGCCCCGACGGGTCGGCGTGGGGTGCGGGGACGTCGGTTCCCGTGGCCATCCCCGATGCAGACCCCGACGGGGTCACCGCGGTCGTGGACGGCTCGGACCCGCTCTGAGCCCTGGACCGGAGCTGCGGAGACCGATCAGAGCTCGTCGAGGAGCTCGCCTGCGTCGAGGTCGATCGCCGATTGCCAACCCCATGTCAGCATCGACGCCAACAGGTCGGCGCCGCGGTCGTTGCCGCCGGCGAGGACCTGCAGCTGGGTGGCGCTGACGAGGTGCATGAGCATGCCGTAGCGGTAGTCGTCCCAGCATCGATCGAAGGAGTACCCGGCGACGCCGTGTGAGGTCAGCGCGTCGTGGTAGCGGCGTACCAGCGCTTCCTGGTGGGCCCGGCGGAACTCTGTCGGGACGTTCTGGCCCAGGAAGTACGACAGGTCGAAGGTGCCGCGATGGCGCACGGCCAGCTGCCAGTCGAGCAGGCAAAGCGCATCGGGGTCGCCGCCGGCGTCGAGCAGGATGTTGTCGGGCCGCAGGTCGTAGTGGGCGAAGGTGAGCGGTCCGGATTCGATCCACCAGTCGAGATAGCGGGTGTAGCTGGTGCGCAGCCCGTCGAGCCAGCCCATGGCCGCGTCGTCGAGTCGGTCCGACCAGTTGGCCTGCAGCAGGTCGGCGAGGTCCGGGAGTACCTGGGCGTAGCCCTTGTAGAGGTCGTTGTTGACCGGCGGCAGCCAGGGGAGGTCGTCGAGCGCGGGGGAGTCCCACCAGGTGGCGTGGAGCTTCGCGATCTCGTCGACGACACGTTCGGCGTCGGCGAGGTCGACCCCGCCGAGCTGGTCGATGTGGCGTGCGTCGGTGACCTCGTCGAGCAGGATCACGAACGGGACGCCGTCGGGGCCCATGTCGGCGTGGCGACACACCGGGACCTGGAGCTCCATCTGCTCGGCGACCTGCTGGTAGAAGGACACCTCACGGACGTAGAAGCCGTAGGTGCGGGCCGTGTCGATGTTCTGCTCGGCAGGCGAGACGGTCTTGGCGATCATGGTGTCGCTGCCGTCGTCGTCGTGGTCGAGATGCAGGCGGGTGACCTCGGCCATGATGCCGACACCCTCGCCCAGGTTCTCGGCCCGCACCCCGGTGATGGGACGTGCCAGGACCTCGGTGAGCCATGGCGCGGTGATGTCGGCGGCGCTGGTGGGAATGGTGCTCATGGCCGGGTGATCATGACTCGGCGCGTGGGCGGGGAATGCCGTGGAACGGCGTGCCCTCGGCCTTCCAGCGTTCGTAGAGCGCGAAGAAGGCCTCGCCGAAGGGGTCGCCGCCACGCAGTGGGATCGAGGCGCGGGCAATGGTGAAGTCCAGCGGCGCCAGCTCGACGGCCCGATCGAAATGGCGGGTGGCGCCGTCGTCGTCGCCGGCGGCACGGGCGTGCGCTGCGAGCTTGAAGTGCAGGCGCGCGGCGATCTCATCGTCGTCGAGGTCGGCGACCTCATAGGCGGCGTCGTCGGGGAGCGCCCCGGTGCGGACCCAGTCGCGCACAGCGTTCATGTGCCCCTCGCGGGTGATGCCGGTGATCTCGCTGAACATGTCGGAGCCGAACTCGCCGGCGTTGGGCCGGGCGATGCGGTCGTTCTCGTCGATCCACACGACCGATGGCACGTTGCTCATCGCGTAGAGCTCGGTGAGGACGTGGAGCGGGTCCATGAGGACGGGGTAGGTGATGTTTTCGGCGAGGCCACGGATGGCCTCGGTGTTCTCGTCGATTGCGACGGCGATGACCATGAAGCCCTCATCGGCGAGCTCGTCGTGCAGTTCCTGCCACCCGGGCAGGTCGAAGGCGCATCCTCACCAACTGGAGAACGCGACGAGGAGCCGCTTCTTGCCGGTGTAGCCGGACAGGCTGTGGAGGACGCCGTCGATGTCGGCGAGGGTGAAGTCGGGGGCCTGGCGGTCGCGCAGCGCGGCGCGCCGGGTGGCGGCGGGAGCGCCGATGGCGACGGCGCCGATGGTCTCGTCGGCGATCGCCGGGCGGTCGAGGGCGGCGGCGACGCCGATCAGGTCGACACCGGCGGGGTGGTCGAGGGCGGCGCGGTCGGCGACGGGGACACAGACGTCGCCGCGACAGAGTCCCTCGGGTTTGAGTGTCCACCCGAGAACGGCGTCGAGTGCGTCGGCGCTGACGCCGGGTCGCCCGTCGTGCCAGATGCCGTCGACACGTGCGTCGGTGTCGGCGAGAACGTTCAGCTGCCCCATGAAACCCCCCGGTCAGGAATGTGGCCCGAGGTTAGCCGGTCGTGCCGGACCGCTCAGATGCTTCTGGCGCCGAAACACGTTGCTCTGGCAGCAAGTTTCGGCGCCGGTGGGGTTGGCCATGGGTTCTGGCGCCGAGAACTGTCGCCAGAGCAGCAAGTTTCGGCGCCAGTGCGGTTGGCCATGGGTTCTGGCGCCGAGAACTGTCGCCAGAGCAGCGGTTTTCGGCGCCGGTGGGGTTGGCCATGGGTTCTGGCGCCGAGAACTGTCGCCAGAGCAGCGGTTTTCGGCGCCGGTGGGGTTGGCCTCGGCGGTCGCCGTCGAAGGGGGCTGCGTCGGGGGCGCCGACGCCGCGGGTCAGCGCAGGGTGGCCGGGTCGATCGCGTAGAGATCGTCGGCGCCGGCCATCACCGACGGCAACAGGCCGTGCACCTGGGGCAGGATCTGGCCGGCGTAGAAGCGGGCCGTGGCGATCTTCGCCTCACAGAACGCCGCGTCGTGACCCGCCTCGGGATCGCCTGCGCCGCCGGTGTCGTCGAGCAGACGCCGCGCTGCGATGGCCGACTTCGCCATGAGCCAGCCGCCCACCGTCGTGCCGAACATCCGCAGGTACGGCGTCGCCGCCGCCAGGCCGTCGTCGCTGCCGCCGGCGCCCTTGTCGAGCAGCCACCGGCTGGCCGCCTGCAGGTCCGCGGCCGCGTTCTCGAGGCGGTCGGCCATCTCGGTGAGGCCCACCTCGAGCAGTTCGGCCACGGTCTTGCCCATCTCGCCGATGGTCTCGGCGACGACCTCGCCGTTGCGCATCGGCAGCTTGCGGCCCACCAGGTCGATGGCCTGGATGCCGTTCGTGCCCTCGTAGATGGCGGCGATGCGGATGTCGCGGTAGTGCTGAGCCGCGCCGGTCTCCTCGACATAGCCCATGCCGCCGTGGATCTGCACGCCCAGGCTGGTGAGCTCGTTGCCGAGGTCGGTGCCCCACGCCTTCGACAGCGGGGTCAACAGATCGCTCAGCTCCTGGCCCCGGCGGGCCTCGTCGGCGTCGGGATGGTGCGCCGCGATGTCGACGGCCCACGCGTTGAGGTACACCAGGCAGCGCAGCGCTTCGATCTGGGATTTCATCGTCATCAGCATCCGACGGACATCGGGGTGTTCGATGATCGCCACCGACTCGCCCTTCGGGGTGTCGGCCCGGCGGCCCTGCTGACGCTCCAGCGCATATTCGAGCGCCTGCTGGTAGGCCCGGTCGGCGACGGCGAGGCCCTCGAGACCGACCGCGAGGCGGGCCTGGTTCATCATCGTGAACATGTACCGCATGCCGGACTGCTCGTCGCCGATGAGCTCGCCGACGGCGCCGCCGTTGTCGCCGAACTGCAGGACGCACGTGGGCGAGGCGTGGATTCCCATCTTGTGTTCGATGGACACGCACTCGATGTCGTTGCGCTCGCCCAGGCTGCCGTCGGCGTTGACCAGGAACTTCGGCACGATGAACAGCGAGATGCCCCGGGTCCCCGGAGGTGCGTCGGGGGTGCGCGCCAGGACGAGGTGCACGATGTTGTCGGTGAGGTCGTGCTCGCCCCAGGTGATGTAGATCTTCTGGCCGGTGATGAGGTAGCTGCCGTCGTCCTGGCGGACCGCCTTGGCGGTGAGCGCCCCGACATCGGAGCCGGCCTGGGGCTCGGTGAGGTTCATCGTGCCGGTCCACTCGCCGCTGATGAGCTTCGGCAGCCACCGCAGCTTCTGCTCCTCGCCGCCGTGCGCGCTGAGGGCGTGGATGGACCCCTGGGTGAGCATGGGGTTGAGCGAGAACGCCATGTTCGCTGCCGTCATCATCTCCTGCACGGCGAGGCCCACGACCCACGGGAAGCCGCCGCCGCCGAACTCGGGTTCGAAGCTCATCGCACCCCAGCCGCCATCGACGTAGGCCTGGTAGGCCTCGGCGAAGCCGTCGGGGGTGGTGATGGATCCGTCGTCGTTGCGACGGCTGCCCTGCACGTCGCCGGTGCGGTTGGTGGGTGACACGACCTCGCCGAAGAAGCGCGACGCCTCGGCCAACACGTCGGGGAGCGCCTCGAGGCCGACGTCGGCGAAGTCGGGGAGTTCGGCGAGACCCTGGACCCCGATGACGCGATCGAGGGCGAACAACATGTCGGCAACGGGTGCGGAGTACTCGGTCATGGCAATTCCTCGCTCTGACGTCGGTGGCAGCTTTTCCGATGGTACCGGGCGGTAGCCGGGTGATCGAGTGCCGACCGGGGCACCGTCGGATGTGTGGCCTGGGTCACAGGGTGGCGGTCCATCCGCGATACTGGGCCCCCGACGCCCGGAGGTTTCCCATGGCTGCGCCATCGTCGGCCCGGTCCGACACCCGCTATTCGCTGCCCGACCGCTACCTGGCCGAACACGGCTCGGTGTTCCTCACCGGCATCCAGGCGCTCGCACGCCTGCCACTCGATCAGCTCCGCGCCGACCGCGCCGCAGGCTGGAGCACGGCCGCGTTGGTGACGGGCTACCCGGGGTCACCGCTGGGCGGCTACGGCGAGGCCGTGTCCGAGGCCGCCGCCCTGGCATCGGAGCTGCCCGTGGTCTTCCGCCAGGCGCTCAACGAGGAGCTGGCAGCCAGCGCCATCATGGGGTCGCAGCTCGCGTCGCTGCAGCCGGACCGTCGTCACGACGGCGTCATCGGCATCTGGTACGGCAAGGCGCCGGGCGTCGAACGGGCCGCCGATGCGCTGCGTCACGCCGTCTTCGCCGGGACGTCGTCGCGTGGGGGAGCGGTGGCCCTCGTCGGCGACGACCCCGCAGCGAAGAGCTCCACGGTCCCGTCGAGCTCGGCCGGGCTGCTGGCCGACATGCACATGCCACTGCTGTACCCGGGGGATCCCGCCGAGGCGCTCGACCTCGGTCGGCACGCCATCGCACTGTCACGGACGACGGGGCTGTGGGTCGCGCTGAAGATCGTCGCCGACGTCGCCGATGCCACCGCGTCGGTCGACCTGCACCCCGAGCGCATCGTGCCGGTCATCCCCACCATCGACGGCGAGCGCTATCGCCACAACCCCGACGGCAAGCTGCTGACGCCGCACACCCTCGACATCGAACGAGAGATCGTCGAGGTCCGCTACGAGCTCGCCACCCGCTACGCGTCGGAGAACCGCCTCAACCGGGTCACCGTCGACGCGCCCGATGCGTGGATCGGCATCGTCGCCTCGGGCATCACCGCCCGCGAGGTTCGGGAGGCGCTGCGCCGCATCGGCCTGGCCGGCGACGACGCCATCGCCGGCGGCGGGATCCGGCTGCTCGAGATGGGCATGCCGTTCCCGTTCGATCCCCGCACCATCCGCACCTTCGCCCGGGGGCTCGACCAGATCATGGTCGTGGAGGAGAAGCGGCCCACGATGGAGTCGCTCATCAAGGACACCCTCTACGACCTCGCCGACCGCCCCATGGTCGTCGGCAAGCACGACGAGGGCGGCAAGCGCCTCTTCGCCGAACACGGCGCGCTCGACGCCGACACCATCGTCGGGCCCCTGCGTCGCCGCCTCGAGACCCGTGTCGCCGACCGCCTCGCCCCCGAACCCCCGCCGCGCCGCGAATTGATCCCACTGGTCGTCAACCGCACTCCGTACTACTGCTCCGGCTGTCCGCACAACCGCTCGACCGAGGCGCCGCCGGGGGCGCTCATCGGCGCAGGCATCGGCTGTCACACGATGGCGGTGCTGATGGATCCCGAGCGCTTCGGCGACATCGCCGGCGTCACCTGCATGGGCTCCGAGGGCGCACAGTGGGTGGGTATGGCGCCGTTCGTCGAGCGCGGCCACTTCATCCAGAACGTCGGCGACGGCACGTATTTCCATTCGGCGCAGCTGGCCGTGCAGAACTCCGTGGCCGCCGGGGTGAACATCACCTACAAGCTGCTCTACAACGGCACCGTCGCGATGACCGGCGGTCAGGATCCCCAGGGCCAGCTCACCGTGGGCAAGGTGGCCGAGGTGCTGCTCGCCCAGGGTGTGGCCCGGGTACTGGTCACCACAGACGAGCCCGACCGCTACCGGGGCCGAGACGCCGAGGTGGTGCCCCACGGGGTCGAGGTATGGGGGCGCGAGCGCCTCCTCGAGGCCCAGGAGGTGCTGGCGTCGGTGCCGGGGGTGACGGTGCTGATCCACGATCAGCGGTGCGCGGCGGAGGCGCGCCGCGATCGCAAGCGGGGTCTGGTCCCGACGCCGACGCAACGGGTGGTCATCAACCACCGCATCTGCGAGGGCTGCGGCGACTGCGGGCGGGTGAGCAACTGCCTGTCGGTTCAGCCGCTCGACACGGCGTTCGGCCGCAAGACCACCATCGACCAGACCACGTGCAACCTCGACTACTCCTGCCTCGAGGGCGACTGCCCGTCGTTCATGGTCCTCGACGCTGCCGAGCCGGGACCGCTCGGATCGCTGTGGCGGCGGCTGCGGTCCCGACGGGGGGCCGGCGACGACATCGAGGGCGCGGGTGGCGGCGGGGCGTCGGGCGCCGTCGATGCACCGCCCGAGGTCGCACGACACGAGCCGGTCGTTCCGACCGACTCCTACGCGGTACGGATCTGCGGTATCGGCGGCACCGGCGTGGTGACCGTCGCCCAGATCGTCGGGACGGCGGCGATGCTCGATGGCTACCACGTCCGTGGGCTCGACCAGATCGGCCTGTCGCAGAAGGCCGGCCCGGTCGTCAGCGACGTGCGGCTGTCGCGCTCGGAGCCCACCGCCACCAACCGCCTGGGCGAGGGACAGGCCGACCTGTTGCTGGCGTTCGATCAGCTCGTCGCCGCCTCCGACAAGGGCCTGCTCACCGTGTCGCCCGAGACCACCACGGTGGTGGGCTCACTGACGCCGGTGCCGACGGGCGAGATGATCGCCCATCCCGAGATCTCATTGCCCGACGCCGATGATCTCGTGGCCCGGATAGGCCTGGTCACCCGCTCCGATGCGAGCCACTGGGCCGACGCGCAGGCCATCACCACCGACCTGTTCGGCAGCGCCACCACCGCCAACGTCTTCGTGGTGGGCATGGCCGTGCAGGCGGGGTGCCTGCCCGTCGACCCGGCCCGCATCGAGGAGGCCATCGCGCTCAACGGTGTCGCCGTCGCGGCCAACACGGCCGCGTTCCGCTGGGGCCGTGTCCAGGTCGCCGACCCGGCCGCGGTCGATGCCGCCCGTCGGCGCTCGAGCGGCAGCGCCGGGTCCGGTCCCGGGGCAGCAGGCGTCGACGCGGCGGCTGGTGGAGCGGCGGACGTGCGCGCCGACGGCGATGCGGCTGCGTCGACGGCGGCGCCGCCCGCAGCAGTCGCCGCGAGGATCGCCGCGCTGGGCCGCCCCGAGCTGACGGCACAGCTGGAGCTGTACGCCGCCGAGCTCGTCGCCTGGGGCGACGAGTCGACGGCAGCGGGCTGGCTCGACGTGGTCGAGCGGGTGTCGGCGGCCGAGCGGGCGCTCGTCGGCTCCGAGGCGGCCGGCGGAGCGTTGACGGCAACGGTCGCGGCGAACCTGTTCAAGCTCACCGCCTACAAGGACGAGTACGAGGTCGCCCGCCTCATGACCGACCCCGACGGCACCGCAGTCGTGGACGCAGTCCGCCGCCCCGGCGACCGGGTGGCCTGGAAGCTGCACCCCCCGATGCTCGAGGCCCTCGGGTTGAAGGGCAAGATCACCGTCGGCGCCTGGGCCGAGCCCGGGGTGCGCCTGCTCGCGAAGGGCAAGCGGCTGCGGGGCACGCCCGCTGATCTCTTCGGGCACACCGAGATGCGCCGCCTCGAACGGGAGCTCCCGGGCGAGTATGCCGAGGCCGTCGACCGGGTGCTCGCCGTCCTGTCTGCCGACAACCTCGACCGTGCGGTCGCGCTGGCCGGCCTGCCCGACCAGGTCCGGGGCTACGAGGAACTGAAGCTTCGCCGCATCGGCGAGTACCGCGCCGCGTTGGCCGAGGCCCTCACCGAGCTCGGCGCCTGAGGCCCGAGCGGCCTGTGAGCGAAGCGAAGCAGAGCGGGCGATGGCAGCCCCGGATCCGCCGAATCGCACCCACGTGCGCGGTCCTGAGCCGGACCAGCTCGTCGGGTGTCCGTGACGGTCCTGCACACGCCACGACCTCGTGCGGACGCGTCACAGGCGTCGGCCATCGGGCAGCCCGCCCGGTCCTCCGTCGGGCAGCGTGCCCGGTCGTGGCATACGGTCGGGGGATGAGTTCCATCGCCGAGCGCCGACCTGCGGGGGCCTGCCTCCCGCCGGTTCCCATCAGCCCCGTCGTCGACGACCCCGAGGTCATCCGGGCGATGGCGCGGGCCAACGGGCCGTACTTCATGCCGGCCCGCTACCTGGTGCGCTCCAGCGCTGCCGCCGCGGCATCCGACGACGAGACCACCAGCCAGAAGGTGCCAGCCGGCCTCATCGGGCCGACCTTCCGGGGCGACTGGGCCTTCGGGGGTGACGTGATCGTCGACGGCGCCGAGCCGCTGCTGCATCACCCGGGTTTCATGGCCGCCGCCGCCGAGATGTGCGGCAGCGACGTCATCGTGCCCGAGCAGGTGTTCGTCAACCTCACCGGCCCCAGCGGCGGGCAGCCGTTCAGCCACGTCGACATCCCCGAGTTCGTCGGCGTCGACCGCACCAATGCTCCCGGCTGGTTGTTGCAGGCCATGGGGTCGTCGCGCCTGTTCGAAGATGCGCGCATCACGATCATCACGGCGGTGGCCTGGTTCCACTCGGGCGAGCGCGGCTACTTCCGGTATTGGCCCGCGGGTCGCGATGCCGACAGCGTTCGCCACGAGGCGATGTGGAACACCGCCGTAGTGGGCGACAACGACTTCATGCACCACAAGGTCGAGCGCACGGGGTCTCGCGAGATGGCCCCGCCGGCCGGGATGACCATCGACACCCACCTCGACCACGATGGCGCCCGGTGGTGCATCGTCGACGACGGCGTCACGCTGGCCACCTACGGCGACGACGACATCCGGCTCTCGCTGTCGTGGAAGGCCAAGGTGTACGACACGGTCGAGGCCCGCGCCGCAGCCGAGGCCGGCGACGGGGGACTGACGCTCGACATCGTCGCCGAACGCTTCGCCGAAGCCCTCGCCACCGAGGCCTCTACCGCCGGGGCCCCGAGGGCAACCGGCGCCGTGGTGTCCTCGGTCGACGACCTCCTGAGCGACGAGGTACGGGTCGAACTCAGCACCCGCTGGTCCGGCTACGTCGCCGGCTGATCCCCGGCCGGTACTCAGCCCCGGAGAGGGTGGAAGGGCTGCAATGTCACACCCGGCTGGTGGACTCTGTGCATGCGATCCCTCGAGCGTCTCGGACCCACGGCGTCGGTGCAGCATGGCCTGCTCACGAGGCGCCAGCTCCTGGCTGCAGGCTTCGACCGAGCCGGACTGGAGGTGGCGGTGCGATCGGGAGAACTGCACCGCTTCGGTCGCGGCGTCTACGCCACCGCCGCCCCTGACGGGTCGAGGGAGCAGCGGATACTTGCCGGCTGTCTGCAGGCTCGGACCGTTGCCGCCGCGTCGCACCTGTGTGCCGCGGCGACGTGGAGTCTCTGGACGTCGGACGCCATCGAGCTGAGCGTTCGCTATCCCGGCCACCTGTCGATCGCGGGAGGCACGGTGCACCGATCCCGCGACCTCGAGCGCCGCGACATCACGCGAGTCGACGGCGTTCCGGTGACGTCACCTGCGCGCACCATCTGCGATCTCGGTCTCGTCCTGCCGGAGTTCCAGGTCCACCGGATCCTCGACCATGCACTGGTGGCCGGCCTGGTCGCTGCTGACGAGGTTGCCGGCCTCCGAAAGCGCATCGGCCGATCGGGCCGCAACGGTGCTGGTGTCGTCGGCCGGGCGCTGGAGGCGATTCCCAATGGGGTCGAGTCCGCCGAGAGCGGTCCCGAGCTGATGCTGGCGCGGGCGCTCGCGACGTCGGCGTTACCGCCGGCGGTGCCGCAGTTCGAGGTGACGACACCACGAGCGCGGTACCGGCTCGACCTGGCGATGCCCGACCACAAGGTGGCCATCGAGTACGACGGGGCGCAGTGGCACGGACCGGATCGACGCAGAGCCGATGCCCGCCGTCAGCGGGATCTCGAGGCGCAGGGCTGGTGTTTCGTCCGCGCCGACTCGTCGGATCTGTCCCCCGAGGGCCTGATCGCCTTCCGGAAGCGGGTGCTCGCCGCGCTGCGCAACCGCCGCGACGACGGCCGCCGACGTCTGTGACGGGTTTGCACACGCTCGGCCGTGTGCAAACCCATCACAAACGTGGTGGGGTCACGGCCGAGCGTGCAAACCCGTCACAAACGTGAGGTCAGGCCCCGATGGCCCGCCGTTGTTGCAATCGCAGGGTGGATGGGGCGACGCGTCCTCGGCTGACGATCGGAGGAGCCCCGCCGGTCTCCGTCAGCCGGCCCGTCACGGCGACGCAGCGGGGGAACGCCGGCATCCAAAGATGACCGTCGACCCTGGACGGCGAGGCCGCCGGGTGCGCACGATCGGACCGACGATCCGCACTGGCGCGACAGGAGGACACCCATGACGGCCCTTGCCCGAACCACACGACATGCCCTCGCGGCCCTGCCCCCGGCGCCGTCGCCCCGCTTCGATCCGTCGACCATCGACCAGCTGCCGCCGCCGGCCCGTCGCCTCCTGGCTGCGGCGATCCCGGCCGGGGCGCCGCTGTCGCAGCGCGTCGAGCTCGAGATGACCGGCCGCATCAAGCTGGGGGTATGGCTGCCGTTCACCGCCCGGCAGCTCCTCGTCGCCGGTCGGGGTCTGGTGTGGGAGCCCGTCGTCGGCGGCCGCATCGTCCGATTCGTCGGCGCCGACTCGTTGGGACCCGACGGCGCCCGCATGCAGTTCCGGCTGCACGACCGCATCAAGGTGGTCGACGCCTCGGGCCCCGATGTCGACCGCAGTGCCGCAGGTCGCCTGGCTGCCGAGACGGTGGCCTG
Source organism: Acidimicrobiales bacterium (assembly GCA_046290435.1). Taxonomy (GTDB): domain Bacteria; phylum Actinomycetota; class Acidimicrobiia; order Acidimicrobiales; family UBA8592; genus CAVQUE01. The sequence goes on along the minus strand of JBKAGO010000036.1, from coordinate 79,023 downwards.
GCTCCCGCAGGCGCTGACACCGCAGGCCGGCGCAGAGTGGCGGCCGATCGACGATCGGCGCGCCGTCGTCATCCTCGGCGGCCCCTACGGTCCGATCGAGGTGGACGTGACCGTCGACGACGACGGTGCCCTCACCGAGCTGCGGCTGCAGCGTTGGAACAGCTCGGCCAAGCCTCCCGGACCCGAACCGTTCGGGGGCGAGGTGATGTCGACCTTCGAGACCGGCGGTGTGCGTATCGCCGGCACCGGAACGGTCGGCTGGAAGTTCGGCACACCGGATCAGGACGACGGGATCTTCTTCCACTACACGATCACCGGGGCACGCTTCGGCGCCTGAGCCACCGGGGTCGACGGGCTACCTGTCCGCCTCTCGGCGGCGCAGTGGGATCCGCCTTCGAGCGGAACGAACCGCGCCGTGCAAGGCTGCGGGCATGGATACACGCACCACTCCCGGCGGCCTCGACTACCTCCGTACGCCCGAGGATCGCTTCGCCGATCTCGACGGATTTCCGTACGAGCCCTCCTACGTGGAAGTGGACGGGCTGCGCATGGCGTACGTCGACGCTGGTCCCGCCGACGCCCCGCCACTGCTGCTGATGCACGGCGAGCCGACCTGGAGCTACCTGTACCGCCGGATGATCCCGCCGCTGGTCGAAGCCGGCTACCGCTGCATCGCCCCGGACCTCATCGGCTTCGGCCGCTCCGACAAGCCCGTCGAGCGTGACGCCTACAGCTACGCCGGCCACATCGCCTGGATGCAGCAGTTCCTCGACGCCGTCGGACTCCACGACATCATGCTCTTCGCCCAGGACTGGGGCGGCCTCATAGGTCTGCGTCTGGTTGCCGCGCAGCCCGACCGCTTCCGGGCGGTGGCCGTCGCCAACACGGCGCTGCCCGTCGGCGAGGGCGCCGGCCCGGGATTCGACGGCTGGCTGGCGTTCAGTCAGAGCCCCGCCTTCGTCGACGTCGGCGCACTCATGCAGCGAGCCGTGCAGGCGCGTGCGCTCACCGACGCCGAGGTCGACGGGTACCGGGCGCCGTTCCCGGATCTCGATCACATGGCGGGCGCCATCGCGTTCCCGGCCCTCGTGCCGATCACCCCCGAACACCCGCAGGCTGCCGAGAACATCGAGGCGTGGAGGACGCTCGAGGCGTTCGACAAGCCATTCCTGACCATCTGGTGCCCCGAGGACCCGGTGCTCGGCCACCTCCAGGACGAGTTCGTCGGCCGTGTCGCCGGCGCCGCAGGTCAGCCCCACCAGGAGCTACGCCCCGGCGGGCACTTCATCCAGGACGACCGCGGCGAGGACGTCGCGTCAGCGCTCGTCGAGTGGCTCGCCGGTCTCGGGATCTGATGCCAACGAGGCCGACGCCGGCGCCGCCGCCATCGTCGCCACCACCGCAGACATCAGACCCACCACGGCTGCCTTGCGATCGCCCACTGGGGTCATCATCGGTCGCCATGGTCGCCGGTCGGCCGGCCCCACTCGGTGATGACGGCCGTGGCGGCGGTCCGTCGACGGAATCTACGCTGCGCAGATGGCCCACCCCCAGATGTTCGACGACGACGATCCCTCGCTGGCACGCGTCCGCGAGCTCGCGCTGGCGTTCCCCGGCGCCGACGAGAAGGTGTCGCACGGTCGCCCGGCGTTCTTCACGAAGAAGGTCTTCGCCTACTACGGCGGGTCGCTGAAGGTCGACGGCGAATGGGTGCAGCATCCGCAGTCGGTGATGGTGCTCGTCGACGACGACGAGCGCGAGGCACTGCTGGCCGACCCCCGCGTCTTCGTACCCGCCTACATGGGCCCATCGGGATGGCTCGGCGTCGATCTCGACGCCGGAGCCGATGTCGACTGGGACGAGGTGCGTGAGCTGCTCGACGCCTCGTACCGCATCACCGCGGGCAAGCGCCTCGTGGCCGAGCTCGACGCGTCCGGGTCCTGAGGCAGCCGACGACGGTTCAGGATCTGGCGCTGCCCGGCTCCCGAAGATCTCTCACCGGCCGGGAACCCTCGGTCCCTACGATGACGGCGATGCGCAGCGCACCGGCACCGACGACCGAGCGCGCCGAGAGCATCCTGTCGGACGAGGAGCCCACATGCAGGACGTGATCGTGATCGGTGCGGGGTTCGCCGGGCTGGCGGCGGCGACGGCGCTCGAGGTGCAGGGCCGGTCGGTCCTGGTCCTCGAGGCTCGTGATCGCATCGGCGGCAAGGTCACCTCGGGGCCCGACGAGCTCGGCCGGCGCGTCGATCTCGGCGGTCAGTGGGTCTGCGACGACATGCCGAACGTGCTCGAACTCATCGATCGCCACGGTCTCACCCTCGTCGCCCCGCAACGCCGGGGCCGCCGCATCGCCCACCCGGTCGGGGACTTCGATGCGATCCACGGGGCTTTCGACGAGGCGATCGACGAGGCCCACGACCAGACGAGCGACGAGTCCTTCGGCGATGTCGCACGGAGGCTGCCGGCCGACGTCGCGGTCGGCGTGCGCGCCAGCGCACAGAGCACCATGTGCGTCGATCCCGACCGGTACCCGGCATGGCACATCGCCGACATGTTCGCCCGGGCGCCGATGAACGTCGAGGAACTCCAGTACTACGTCGCCGAGACGATCCACGAGCTCGCGCTGCGGATGGCCGCCGGGTTGGCCGAGCCCGTACGCACCGGCGTGCGCGTCACTGCGGTCGAGCGCCGCGGCGACCGTGTCATCGTCACGACGTCGACCGCTGCGGCACTCGTCGGGAGCGGCGGCGACGGGGGAGCAGGCGTCGACGGTGCCGTCGAGACCGGCGGTGGCGCCGAGACCGACGGCGGCGCCGACGACATCGTTTTCGAGGCACGCCATGTCGTGCTGGCCGTGCCACCCCAGGTGGTGCCCGACATCGCCCACACCCCGGCGCTGCCCGCCGACGTCGTCCGCTCCTGTCGTGCCTTCGTCGCAGGGCAGGTGCGCAAGGTGCTCGTCCGTTACGACCGGCCGTTCTGGAACGACCTCGGGCTCGAGGGCACCGTCCAGTTCACCGACCCGACGACGCTCTACCTCTCCGCCACGACCAACGACGAAGGCGCAGGGCTGGTCGCGTTCGTCGGGGGCGCACTCTCCGAGCACGTTCGTACCCTCGAAGCATCGGAGCGCAAGGCAACGCTGCTCGCCCTGTTCGCCGACGCCCTCGGCCCCGAGGCGTTGCAACCGATCTCATGGGTCGAACGCGACTGGGTGCCCGACGATCTCGGCGCGGGTGGGTATCAGTCGGTACTGGTCGACCCCACCGCACGCGACGCCCACGATGTCCTGCGCCGGGGCCTCGCCCGGGTGCTGTTCGCGTCGACGGAGATCTCGCCGTCGTTCCCCGGCTACATCGAAGGGGCGATCTGCGCGGGCCGGGCGGCGGCGAGCGCCATCGCGTCGTCGTAAGCCGAGGGCCGGGCGTCGCATGGAACATCGACCTTGACGACGGCGGAGCGAAACGGCCCGGCGACGTCAGAACGTGGCGTGGAACAGGATCCGCTTGAAGGTGTAGAGGAACGGCGACACCTGGCCGTAGTGGTCGAGCAGGCGAGCGGAGAACTCCTCGAGCAGACGCCGGTACTGCTGGTCGTCGAGGACCTTCCGGTACGGGCGCAACGTCGTCCCCCGGAGCCAGTCGACAACCGCCAGGGTGTCGGCCAACTCGTGGGCGTACACCGCCAGCCACACCCGTTGGCTGGATGCGCCCAACCCGTGGAGGATCTCGGCGTAGCGCTCGGGTGACTCGCCGTTCGTGCTGATGAGCCCGGGCGGTCCGTCGACGCCGAACCAGTCGAGGTGATCGGCGGCGACGTCGCCCAGCATGGTCTGGGTGGGGTGATCGAAATTCGCCGGTACCTGGACAGCGAGCTGGCCCCCGTCGACCAGGTGGCTCCGCCACAGCGCGAGGACGCCGGGGTGATCGTCGACCCAGTGCAAGGCGGCATTGGACAACACGAGATCGACCGGTTGGCCGGGGTCGAACGATCGGAGGTCGCCGACCTCGAACCGGACCCGGGGATCCTCCAGTGTGTATGCCCGCTCGAGCATCGTGACACTGGTGTCGACGCCGATCACCAGGCGAGCTCCGAGCGCGTCGGGCAGATCGACGGTCCTGGTGCCGGTGCCACAGCCCAGGTCGTAGACGAGCCCTCCGGGGACGGGCGTGCAGGCGGCGACGAGGTCGTCGAAGGGTTGGCGCCGCTCGGCGGCGAAGCGCTCGTAGGTGTCGGTGTCCCAGTCGGTCATGGCGCTCCTCGTTTCGCTCCGGTAACCCCCGACGATCGCACACCCAGCGGTCATCCGTCTGGCGCCGAAAACGGTTGCCAGAGCAACGGTTTTCGGCGCCGGAACGATGGCCTGGTCGCGTGATCGCATCCAGCGGTCATCCGTCTGGCGCCGAAAACGGTTGCCAGAGCAACGAGTTTCGGCGCCGGAACGATGACACCGGGCCCGATCAGCCTGGGCGGGAACGGGGGGTCAGGAGCGCCGGGCCCAGGCCTCGGCCATGAGAGCGAACGGGCTCCTGCGGTCGGGGAACACGTATCCCGGCTCCAGCTCTCGCCAGATGCCGAGCACCGTGACGATCAGGCGTTCACGGTCGGACCAACTCCGGTACGGGCCACCGTCGACCGTACGGTCGATCTCGACGGTCGCCTCCAGCGGTGACAGGCCCGACGCATGACACTGGCCGGCCATCGTCTCGACCAGCGACAGATAGTCCCGCACCTGGCGAACGCCGTCGACGTCGGTCAGCGGACCGTGGCCCGGCACCACGACCTCCGGTTCGAGGTCGACGATCAGGTCGCAGGCCGCGATCCAGTTCCCGATCGGCCCGGCCCACATGATCGGTGTGCCGCCGATGAACAAGATGTCGCCGGCGAACAGGACCCGTTCGTCGGGGATCCAGGCGACGACGTCGCCCTCGGTGTGGGCCGGACCCACCTCCATCAGCTCCACCAGCCGGCCGCCGGCGTCGAGCGCGAGGCGGCCCGAGAAGGTCGTGGTCGGCTCGGGGACCTCGATGCCCTCGAACGCGAACGGGCCGAACGCCATCGACACGAACCGACCCAGGACGCTGTCGTCGGCGCGTGCCACCATCGCCGCCAGTCTCGATGCCGGGACCTCGTCGAACTCGGCTGCCGTCGCCGCCGACGTCACCACCTCGACGTCAGCGCCGGCCAGGAGCTGGTTGCCATGGCAGTGATCGCCGTTGGCGTGGGTGTTGACCACCGTCGCTATCGGTCTGGTAGCCGTCAGCGGAGCCATCGTGTCGAGCATCTGGCGGGTCAACGGCAGGTCGAACAGCGTGTCCACCAGCGCCGACTCGCCGGCACCGACGACCAGGCCGGCGTTGCTCCATCCCCAACTGCCGTCGGGTTGGAGGTAGGCGTGGACGCCGTCGCCGACCTCGACAAGACCTTTCGCGTACGTCGTCATGCCCGAGCCTCGCGGCGCGCGACGCGCCGTGTCAACGCCTTCGCCATGGGCCCGGGCCATCGGACCCTGGTGTGGTCGTCCGGGGTCGCCGACGATCGGCCGATGACGACATCACGCCAGGCCTGGGACGAGCTCGGCTCGAAGATCGAGTCGCTCGGGCTGAAACTCAAGCTGCACTACGAACAGGAAGCCGACGTCGACACCGGTGAGGACACCGGCGTCCGCCGTGGCCTCGAGCGAATCGGCGAGGCAATCGAAGACGCCTTCGAGGCACTCGGCAACGCCGTCGACGACGACGCCGTCCGCACCGACGCGAAGGATTCGGCAGCACTGCTGGTCGATGCCCTCAACGCGACCTTCACCGAGGTCGGCGACGAACTCCGCAACGCCGTCCGCCGTCGCGGGTAGCGGCCGACAGGCCCACGAGCCGTTGTTCTGGCGCCGAAACCTGTCGCTCTGGCAACCGTTTTCGGCGCCGGCTCCATGGCCGCGTCGAACCGGCGCCGACGATCGCCGTCAGGCCGTTGTTCTGGCGCCGAAACATGTTGCTCTGGCAACCGTTTTCGGCGCCGGTTCCATGGCCGTGGAACCTCAGCCCAGGTGTTCGGCGAACCAGGCGAGCATGCGCTCCCAGCTGTCCTCGGCTGCGGTGGGGTCGTAGGCGACCTTCATCGGGCCCTTGGCGCCCACGCGGGCGAGCACGTTGTCGACGTCGTTCATGTAGCTGTGCCCGACGTCCGGCAGGACACGCACGTCGCTGGGCACACCGAGCTCGTCGAGGTGCGACCGAAGCCGCACGCCCTGGGGAGCGAACAGCTTGTCGTCGGCGCCGTAGCCGCCGAAGCACGGCGGCATGCCGCGCAGCGGTTCGGCGGACTTGGGCACGTCGCCGTAGTACGCAGCAACCACGGCGATCTCGGCCCGGGCTGCGTGCAGCAGCGCGAACCCACCGCCCATGCAGAATCCGACCACGCCGACCCGACCGGCGTCGACGTCGTCGCGCCCTGCAAGCCACGACCCGGCCGTGTCGACGCGGTCGAACGCGGGTCCATGACCACGCTTCAGGTCGCGGAACGTCGAGATCAGGCAGCGGGGCCGCCAGCCCGGCCCGAACACATCGGGGGCCAGCGCCACGTACCCGTTGTCGGCGAAGCGGGCGGTGATGCGTTCGATGTCGGCGTTGAGGCCGAACGCCTCGTGCAGGACGAGAACGCCGGGGTGCGGTCCGGAACCGGCGGGAAGGGCCAGAATTCCGGTCACCTCGTCGGGGAGCGAAACGGTCGCTGCGGTCGCCATGGCGACGACGGTAGTTCGCTGTGCTGCGATCTTGCCGCACGTTGCCCCACTTCGGTCGACGAGCAGCACCGCCAGCTGGAGCCAGATCGGGCGACGCCGAGAAACTTCACCGGCCCGGCGGTGTCGGCAACAATGGACCGATGCATGTCCTCTGGGAACATTCCGCCGTCGGCGATCCAGCGGCCCATGACGCCAAGCGTCGCAAGCGCTGGATGATCGCCGGCGCCATCGCAGCGGTGTCCGCCCTGACCGTCCTGTCGTTCGGCGTGTGGGGGCTGGTGTATCCGGCGATCGTCCTGGTGATCGCGGCGCTGGCCATCGAGCCGCTGTACTGGCTGCGCAAGCGGATGCCGACCCAGCGGATCTGGACCGACGGCACGCTGCTCGGCGTCGACGGCGCCGCCGAGGTGATCGGCCAACCGCTCGATCCGGTGCCGCTCGCCTCGGTGGCGAAACTGGCCGTGTACCCCATTGCAGGGGGCTACAGCGGGGGTGCCACGGTCGGCGGTGTCTCGACGAGCAGCCGTGTCCACTACAGCGCGGTCGATCTGTGGCTGACCGACGGCAGCCGCCGCCTTTGGATCTTCAACCGGGTGACCGGTATCAGCCTCGACGAAGAGGTCGCTCTCGCCCGGGCGCTGGCCATCTACCTGCCCGACCGGTGGCGCGACCCGCCCGGCGACGACGACATGGGTGCCGACGTCGGCGAGATCGATCGTCGCCGGCTGGGGGAGTGGCCCGTCGGCTGAGCCCCCGTCACTGCGGGCGACCGTGGGGCCGAGGGCTCCCGTCCGGGCGTCGGAGACGGTTGGTCGTACCTTCCCGGGCACTCGCCGTCGTCGTGCGCCTGTGAGCGGGGGTCAGCTCCTTACCCAGCGGCCGATCGGCATTCCCAGCCACGTGCCGATGGCGAAGGCCACCACCAACACGACGATGAGCACCACGCCACGGTCCTGCTTGCGGATCAGAACCGCAGCCAGCACCGCGCCGCCCGTCACCAACAACAGGATCGCGGGCCAGAGCACCCGGTCGGTCAAGCCTCGCCGCTCGACGTCGAACGACTCGCCTCGCACGCCGACCACGACATCGGCCCAGTCCGAGATGGTCACCTCGACGGCCATGGGGTAGCCCTCGTCGCGGGCGATCCGGTAGATCTCGTCGGAGGCGAACCGCCACGACCGGCCACTCTCGGTCGTTCCCTCCACCCAACGTGTCGGTTCCCGCGAACTGTTGGTGGTGGATCCCGAGGAGATGTCGAGACTTTCGATGGTGGCGGGCTCGACGGTTGCCGGTCCGTATGCCGACAGCGTCCCGAGCAGCAGGAAGCCGTTGAACAGGCCGACGAACGCGGCGATGAACGCGACGGACGCCACGTTCCCCCTGAGCGAACGACGCTTGGCCGCTTCGGCTTCGGCGTGGGGGACCGGAGCGTCGTACTCGAGGACGTCGTCGGTCCAGGCCGTCCCGTCCCACCAGCGCCGCCGGGGGCTGCCGTCGTGATCGGGATACCAGCCTGCGGGTTGCGTCATCGCCACTGCCTCGACCGTGCGGACACGGGGTGCCCGAGGCGATCGGCAGGGGTTCGGGGGTCGATTCGCAGGGGCACCATCACTCGCTCCTTCTCGCTGCTCGCAGTTGCGTGACGCAGCGAGCAGCCGCTGGTTACGCCTCGGCTCGAGCCTCTTTCGACGGCGACCCGAGATCGTTCGGTCGCCGCGCCGGCCCACCAACCCGAGCGGGCAGGCTGTTCACGACCGACGTGGCGGGAGATCTCGCCAGAGTTCTTCGCGGATTTGCCAGGCGCCGATGATGCCCGACGCCGTGATCGCTGCGGCCAGCGGCGTCATCAGCTCGGCGAGGCGGCGGCAGCCGTCGGTGCCGATTGCCGAGAAGGGTTCGATGGCGAGGTCGTCGGTGCGGTGTTCGATGGCGGCTTTGAGGTCCGAACCCGCGGCGGTGGCGCTCCGTTGCTCGACGAGACCCCGGTCGCGCAACCGACCCCAGGCCGCAGCCCAGGCATCGTCGTCCCATCCGGTCACCCGCTGGAGCATGTCGTCGGGCATGTGGCCGTCGGCGGCGTGGAGCACGTGGCATTCCAGCGAGTCGAGGCCGAAAGCCGAGGTGACTGCCCAGTGGGCATCGCCGCGGTGTTCGCGCAGGATCGTGCATGCGTGCCACAGCACCAGTGCCGGGTCGTCGGGCCAGGGCTGGGATCGGTGTGCTGCAGCCAGCGGGCGACCTGCCAGATCGGCGGCCTCGGCGACCGTCCGGCCCAGATCGGCGGCCTCGTCCATCGCAGCACCGCCGGCGGCGGCACCCAGCACCCGATCGAGGGTCCGTGCGGCACCGAGCGTCCGGGCCTCGACGATGGCCGCCGGTGCGGCGTGGTCCCAGACCTCCGGAACCGCCCGGCGGACATAGCCGGGAGCGAAACCGAACAGCACGGCGGTGGCCACCTCGGCGCTGATGGGCCCCATGGAGGCGAGCCGGCCGCCGAAGTACTGCAGGTCCGGCCGGTCGAGCCCGATGGCCGCGTAGGCGGCCTGCGCCTCCGGCGACCGGTAGGCCAGCTGGTGATACGGCTCGATGACCCGCCACAACGTCCGGGCCACGCCGGGATCGATCACGTCAGCCATCGGTGCGGCCCGTTCGTTCGGCGACCTCGGCGTCGCCGGCGGCCGACTTCGCCTGCAGGCCGGCCCGGTGGTCATCGAGCGCTGCTGCCAGGGCCGGATCGGACACGGCGAGGATGCGCACCGCCATCAGCGCGGCGTTGACGGCGCCGCCGATGGCCATGGTGGCGACCGGCACGCCCGCTGGCATCTGCACGATGGACAGCAGGGCGTCCATGCCGTCGAGGGCGGTGATGGGAACGGGTACGCCGATCACCGGCAGGCGGGTGACCGAAGCCAACATGCCGGGCAGGTGCGCGGCGCCGCCGGCGGCAGCGATGATCACGTCGTAGCCGTTGGCGGCGGCGTCGCGACCGAACGCGATCATCGCCTCGGGGCTGCGATGCGCCGAGACCACCCGGGCGTCGACGTCGACGCCGAAATCGCGCAATGTGGCGACGGCGGGCTCCATGGTGGGGAAGTCCGACGAGCTCCCCATGACAACAGCGACTCTGGTCATGGCGGCCAGCTTGGGCGGTCGGTGGCCGCTCCGCAAACGCGCCGTTGGCGTGGCCGTGCCGGCCGGCGCCGCGCATCGGGGAGGTCAGGCTTCGTGTCCCGCTGTCTGCCCGCCGAGGGCAGTCGCGACGCTCCATGCTCGCTCGGCGGCACGCTCGACGTCGGCGTCGCAGACCGTCACGTGGCCGAGCTTGCGGTCGTGGCGGGGGCCCTTGCCATAGAGGTGGATGCGGGCCCCGGGGTCGACGGCCATCGCAGCTGCGAGACGGTTGCGGGGGTCGACGTCGCCGTCGCCGATGACGTTGACCATCGCGGCCGGCGACCGCAGCGTCGGGTCGCCGAGGGGCAGGTCGGCGACGGCGCGCAGGTGGTTCTCGAACTGGGAGGTCACGCAGGCGTCGATGCCGTGATGGCCGGTGTTGTGAGGTCGCACGGCGAGCTCGTTGACCGACAGCTCGCCGTCGACGACGAAGAACTCGACCGCCACCAGCCCGACGACGTCGAGTGCGTCGGCGACCGCCCGCCCCATCGACCGTGCCTGCTCATCGATGGCAACCCCCAGGCCCGACGGCGCGACAACCTGACGGCATTGGCCGTCGACCTGGGTGGTCGCAACGGGGTGGTAGACCACCGTCTCGCCGCCGGGTCGGCGCGCGACGATGACCGCGGCCTCGGCCTCGAAGGTCAGCCGGGGCTCGACGAGCAGCGGGGTGCCGGCGATGAGCAGCTCACCGGCGACGGCGCGGGCCTCGTCGACGCCCGACACCATGAACACGCCGCGCCCGTCGTAGCCGCCCCGGCTGAGCTTGAGGACCGCGTCGGGCCAGTCGGCGACGGCTTCGACGACGTCGTCGACGGTGTCGGCGCGCCGCCACGGCGGAATGGGCAGGCCCGCAGCGGCCACGGCCGCGCGCATGTCGAGCTTGTCGGCGACGGCCCGCATCGCCTGCGGCCCCGGGCGCAGCACCGCTCCCGCGGTGGCCAGTCGATCCAGCGCTTCGAGGTCGACCACTTCGTGCTCGAACGTGACGACGTCGACGGTGCCGGCGAACGCCGTCAACGCCGCGGCGTCGAGCGCCGACCCGAGGTCGTGATCGGGATGCACGGCGACGGCGCAGTCGTCGGGGCTCGCGGCGAGGAACCGGAGGCTCAGCCCGGGGCCGATCGCCGCCTGGTGCAGCATCCGCCCGAGTTGGCCGGCGCCGACGACACCGATGGTCGGGGGTGGTCCGGGAACGTTGTCGTCGACAGGCACGGCCGTGGAGAGTAGCGGTGCAGCCCTATGCGGGCGGGTCGTGGGCGATCAGATCGACGGTGATCTCGAGGTGGCCGAGGTGCTGGGCGAGCTCCTCGTAGGCATGGATCAGACACGCCCCGACGGTCCAGTCGCCGGCGAGTGGGATCGTGGTGCGGGGCGTGCCGGCGATCGTCGTCGCTGCGGCCAGCTCGGGGGCGATGGCCTGCAGCCGCTCCTTGGCGGCTTCGGCCGCAGCCAGGAGCTCGGGGACAGAGCCCGCCGCTCGGAACTCGGCGTCGCGTTCGCGGGTCGACGGGTGCCCACACACCATGTGCCCCGTCCACCACTCGAGGGCACCGAGCGCGTGGGTGACCAGCGCGTAGGGGCTGTTGACCCCCGGCAGCTGCGACGGAACGGCGTTGACCGCGGTGTCGTCGAGGCGACCGACCGCCCGGACCATGCCGTCGATGGTGCGGCAACAGAACCGCACGACATCGTCGACAGGGATGAGCCCGGCAGCGGTCACCGGCCCAGGAGGTCCTCGGTGATCCGGCGGGCAGCCTCGGCAGGGGACATGGTGCGGTCGCCGGCTGCGTCGAGCAGCTTGGCGCCGGCGTCGTCGGCCAGGGCATCGCGTGCCGCTGCAGCCAACAGTTGGTCCACGCGATTCTGCACTTCCATCCGGAGCCGCCCGGCACGGCGTGCCTCGAGGCGTCCGGTCGAGCGCAGGTGCTCGGCGTGGGCCTCGATGGCCTCCCAGATCTCGGGGGCGCCGGTGCCGTCGAGCGCGGTGGCCATGATGATCGGCGGTCGATACCCGGACTCGTCCTCCTGGCCGGTCATGTGGCTGAGGTCCAACATGAGCTCGAGGTCTCGGCGGGCATCGTTGGCGCCGGGCCGATCGGCCTTGTTGACGACGAAGATGTCGGCGACCTCCAACAGGCCTGCCTTGTTGGCCTGCACGGCGTCGCCCCAGCCGGGGGTGACGACCACCACGGTGGTGTCGGCGGCGCCGGCGACGTCGACCTCGACCTGGCCGACCCCGACGGTCTCGATGATCACCGGCTCGTAGCCGGCGGCGTCGAAGACCCGCACGGCGCCGGGCACAGCGAGGGCCAGGCCGCCGGAGTGGCCGCGGGTGGCCATCGAGCGGATGAAGGTCCGGGCGCCGGCGATGTCGTCCATGCGGATGCGGTCGCCCAGGATGGCGCCACCGGTGAGCGGCGACGACGGGTCGACGGCCAGCACCGCAGGGTGCACGTCGAGCTCGGGGAGCAGTCGGGTGAGCTGGCCGGTGAGGGTCGACTTGCCCGCGCCGGGTGCACCGGTGATGCCGACGACGTGGGCGGACCCCGATACCGGGTGGGCCAGCTCGGTGATCTCGTCCGCCTCGGGCCCGCCGCGCTCGACGAGGCTCAGCAGCCTGCCGAGCGCCCGCCGTTCGCCGTTGCGGGCACGCTCGAAGATCTCGGCGACCGATAGGCCCTTCAGGGTCACGCTCCGGCTCGTGCGGCGACGGCGTCGGCGACGGTGGCGACGACCTGTTCGGCCGATGCCCCCGGGCCGATGACGGCGGCAACGCCTGCCTTCTGGAGCTCCACGACGTCCTCGTCGGGGACGATCCCCCCGACGATGACCGGCAGGTCGAGGTCGGCCGCGGCGAGGGCTTTCACCATGGCCGGCGCCAGGGTCATGTGCCCGGCGTTGTGCATCGACAGGCCGATGGCGTCGGCGTCTTCCTCTTCGGCGGCGGCGACGATGCTGTCGGTCGTCTGGCGCAGGCCGAGGTAGATGACCTCCATGCCGGCGTCGCGCAGGATGCGGGCGACGACCTTGATGCCGCGGTCGTGGCCGTCGAGGCCGAGCTTGGCGAGGATGACGCGGATCTGCTGGTCGGCCATCAGACGATCGCCTTCTCGACGTAGGTGCCGAACACCGATTCCATGGCCATGACGATCTCTTCCTCGGTGGCGTAGGTCTTGACGGCGTCGATGATCGACGGCATCAGGTTGACCAGCGGGTCGGCGGCGTCGGTGGCGACCTTGGCGAGCGCGTCGCGCACGGCGTCGTCGTTGCGCTTCATCTTGACGTCGGCGAGGCGCTTGAGCTGGTACTCCTCGGTCTCGGCGCCGATGCGCAACAGGTTGCGGTCGCCGGGGTCGTCGCCCTCGGTGAAGTCGTTGACGCCGACGATGATGCGCCGTCCGGCGTTGACCTCGCGCTCGAAGCGGTAGGCGGCGTCGGCGATCTCGCCGACGAAGTAGCCGTTCTCGATGCCTTCGTACACGCCCTCGAGGATCGAGCCGTTGCCGAGCTCGTCGAGGTGGGCGAAGATCGCCTCGGCCTGACGTTCCATCTCGTCGGTCATCCACTCGACGTAGGGGGCGCCGCCGAGGGGATCGGCGACGTTGGTGACGCCGGTCTCGTAGGCCACCACCTGCTGGGTGCGCAGCGCGATGCGGGCGGCCTTCTCGGTGGGCAGCGCCAAGGCCTCGTCGTAGCTGTCGGTGTGGAGGCTCTGGGTGCCGCCGATCGCAGCGGCGAGGGCCTGCATGCCGACCCGGGCGATGTTGACCTCGGGCTGCTGGGCGGTGAGCGACACGCCGGCGGTCTGGGTGTGGAACCGGCAGAGCATGGCGCGCTCGTCGGTGGCGCCGTAGCGCTCCTTCATCCAGCGGGCCCAGATGCGCCGGGCGGCGCGGAACTTGCCGATCTCTTCGAAGAAGTCGATGTGGGAGTTGAAGAAGAAGCTGAGGCGCTTGCCGAACTCGTCGACGGACTGGCCCTCGGCGATGGCGGCCTCGACGTACGCGAACCCGTTGGCAAGGGTGAAGGCGAGCTCCTGGGCGGCGGTGCTGCCGGCCTCACGGATGTGGTAGCCCGAGATCGACACCGGGTGCCACTTGGGCATCTCGGCGGTGGTGTACTTCACCATGTCGGTGACGATCCGCATGGAGGGCCGCGGCGGATAGATGTACTCCTTCTGGGCCTGGTACTCCTTCAGGATGTCGTTCTGGATGGTGCCGGCCAGTTGGCTGGGCGCCAGGCCGTTCTTCTCGGCCACCGCGACGTACATCGCCAACAGGATCGCAGCGGGCCCGTTGATGGTCATCGAGGTCGACACCGCCGACAGGTCGATGTCGGCGAAGAGGTCCTCCATGTCGGCGAGGGTGTCGACCGCGACGCCGGCACGGCCGACCTCGCCGAGGCTCCAGGAGCTGTCGGAGTCGCGGCCCATGAGGGTGGGCATGTCGAATGCCGTCGACAAGCCGGTGCCGCCGTTGCGCAGCAGCTCCTTGAAGCGGGCGTTGGTGTCCTCGGCGGTACCGAAGCCTGCGAACATGCGCATCGTCCACAACCGTGACCGGTACATCGTCGGATAGACGCCGCGGGTGTAGGGGTACTGGCCGGGGTAGGGGCCGTCGCCGTAGACCGGCTCGACCGGCACGCCGGACATGGTCTCGAAGGGCACGTCGCGCACCGGTGTCGCGTCGAACGCCTCGAGCCACCGGGCCTTCAGCTCGTCGTTTGTTGGTGTGTCGTCGCTCATGTGCTTACCTGTGGAGTCCTACGGGGCGGTCGCGCCGGCGTCGGCGCTCCTCGAAACGTCTACGCGGACGCCTTATTTGGACGTCCAAGTAAACATTCTGATCGTACACCACCATGCCACTTCCCTTCGATCCCATCGCCGAAGCCAGACGACAATGGGAGCGCAACGGCTGGGGCAACGTCGAGGCGATGGCGGCAGCCACCAGCATCACCCGCGCCCACCAGATCATCCTCGGACGCATCAACGAGGTGCTGAACCCCTGGGGACTCAACTTCAGCCGCTTCGAGGCTCTCGCGCTGCTGCACTTCACGCGCTCGGGAGAGCTGCCCCTCGGCAAGATCGGCGAACGGCTGCAGGTCCACCCGGCCAGCGTGACCAACACCATCGATCGCCTCGAAGCCGATGGCCTCGTCGAGCGGGTCGCGCACCCCACCGACCGGCGGGCGACGCTCGCACGGATCACCGACACCGGTCGGGCTGCGGTCGAGGAGGCAGCAGCGGCGCTGTCACGCGTCGGCTTCGGCTTCCATGGTCTCAGCGACGAAGTCCTGGCTCGTCTCGACGCCGACATCACCGCACTTCGTCGCAGCGCCGGCGACTTCGACTGAGCCGAGGGCCCGTCGCCGAAACGGCAGAAGTCGACCCCGTCACTCCACCGCAGCGTCGCTTCGGCGCATCGACGGGCGCAGCGGGCGCCCGGAGACGGCAGATCGCCTCGTATGGGTCCGACGACTCATGGCCGTCTCGATGCGGCCGATGGAAACGCCATGCGATCGACTTCCACGCACCCGTCGCCGTCGGCCGATGCCGACGCTGTCTCTTCTCCGGAACCCTCCTCGTCTGCGAACCCCGTCGCGGCGGCACGACGCTCCACCGACGGAGCGCAGGCGGCGGTCCCGACCGACAAGGCACTGAAGGTCGTCGTCGCCATGCCCGCCTATCACGCGGGCCAGACGCTGGCGAAGACCCTCGCCGACCTGCCCGGGAGCCTCCAGGAGCACGTCATCGTCGTCGACGACGCCAGCACCGACGACACCGTCGAGGTCGCCCGATCGCTCGGCCTCACCGTCGTGAGCCACGAGACCAACAAGGGGTACGGCGGCAACCAGAAGACCTGCTACTCCACGGCGCTCGCCGAGGGTGCCGACATCGTCGTGATGGTCCATCCCGATTACCAGTACGACCCCCGAGCCGTGCCCCTGCTCATCGCGCCGATCCTGTCCGGCGATGCCGACATGACCTTCGGTTCGCGCTTCGCCGGGATGTCGGACCCCCGCAGCGGCGGCATGCCCTGGTTCCGCTACTACGGCAACCGCATCACGACGACGGTGCAGAACACCCTGCTCGGCACCCGATTCTCCGAGTTGCACAGCGGGATGCGGGCCTACAGCCGCGACTGCCTGAAGAGCCTTCCGTTCCTCGGCTACTCCGACGATTTCGACTTCGACGCACAGCTCATCTGCGACGCCATCACCGGTGGCCGGCGCGTCGTCGAGGTGCCGATCCCCACCCGGTACAGCCGCGAGTCGTCATCGATCGCCGTCGGTCCGTCGTTGCGCTATGTTTCGAAGTCCGTCGCCGCTGCTGCGAAGGTCTCGATCAAGCGGGGTCGCCGCGGGAAGCGCTCGCCGCTCCAGCGCGTCGGCGAGACCCCACGGCGCCTCCCGGCCCGCGGCCCTGTCGAGGCCGTGTGCCCCACGTGTGGACCGATCCGCCATGCGCTGGTGTACCCGTCGACCGTCGATCCCGAGGAGGGCGTCACCGCGGACGAGTTCACCTGCACCTCCGACAAGGTCAACAATCACGACGACATCGTCCAGTGCACCGGCTGTGGCATCGTCCGTTCGCTCCCGGACCTGACCACCGGCGACATCGCCGAGCTCTACGCCGACACCGCGGACGAGATCTATCTCGACCAGGAGGACGCTCGACGTGAGTTGTTCGCCTGGGCGGTCGAGCGGCTGAACGCCCATCCGGTGCCCGACAAGCGGCTCCTCGAGTTCGGCAGCCACCTCGGGCTGTTCCTCGACACCGCCCGCGCCGGCGGGTGGATGGCCCGTGGTATCGAGCCATCGGCATGGGCCGTGCAGACGGGTCGCAAGCGGTTCGGGGTTGCAATCGAACAGGGCCGTATCGAAGACGTCGAGACGCCCGTCGATCCCTATGGCGCCGTGGCGATGTTCGACATGCTCGAACACGTCGTCGACCCGATCGAGGCCCTCCGGGCCGCCCGGCGCTGCCTCCACGACGACGGCGCGTTGTTGGTGTCGACGATCAACATCGACTCGATCCACGGTCGCCTCCGCAAGGACCGCTGGCCGTGGTTCATCCGTCCGCATCTCTGGTATTACACGCCCGAGACGCTGCTGCACCATCTCGATGCCGCCGGTTTCGAGGCCGTGGAGTGGGCGTCGGTGCCGCGGTGGTTCAACATGAGCTACGTGCTCGAGCGTGGTTCGGACGTGCTGGGCCCCCTGGGCGCCGCCCTCGAGCCGGTCACCCGCGCCGTCGACCCCCGCCTGCCGACCGGCTGGCTCGGCGACATCGTCATGGTCATCGCCCGCCCCAAGTAGAGAGGCCGGGCTGCACGTAACGCTGGGGTCAAGTCGTACTTTCAACCAACTCGGCACGCTGCGGCCCGGGGGCTTCTCGACCCGGAGTTGGTTGAAAGTACGACTTGACCCCTGTGGTTCAACCCCTGTGGTTCAGATTCGGCCGGCGGCTGCGGCGGCTTCCTCGGCGGCGGTGACCTGGCCGTCGACGAGGTCGAGGCCGGCCTGCCAGAAGCCCGGGTCCTCGAGATCGCAGTCGACGAGACGACCGAGCTCGCCCGGGGGAAGCGACCCGCCGGCCGACAGCAGCTCGAGGTAACGGGGGATGAAGCTCTCGCCGGTCTCGGTGTAGCGCTGGTACACCGACAGCGCCAGGAGCTGGCCGTAGGCGTAGGCGTACACGTAGCCGGGCGTCCCGATGAAGTGCGGGATGTAGCTCCACCAGCTGCGGTAGTCGTCGGTGACCTCGACCGCGTCGCCCATGAGGTCCTCCTGCGTCCGGGCCCAGTGGTTGCCGAAGTCCTCGACCGACAGCTCGCCGACCTCACGCCGGTGGGTGTGCACGGCGTCTTCGAACCGGTTCATGGCGATCTGTCGGAACACGGTGGCGATCGAACCCTCGACCGATTCGGCCAGCAACGCCAGTCGTTCGTTCGGGTCCTCGGTCATCTCCAGGAGCCGCTCGAAGGTGACGGTCTCGCCGAACACCGAGGCCGTCTCGGCCAGGGTCAGGGGTGTGAACTGGTGGAACGCCCCCTGCGGGCGTGACAGCAGCGCGTGGAGGCCGTGGCCCAGTTCGTGGGCGAGGGTGAGCACGTCGCGCCGCTGGCCCGTCCAGTTCAGGAACACGTAGGGGTGGTGCTCGGGAACGGTGTAGGCGCAGAACGCGCCGGGGCGCTTGCCGGGCTGCACCGGGGCGTCGATCCAGCGCTCGTCGATGAAACGCTGCGCGCCCTCGGCCAGCGTGGGCGAGAAGGATCGGTAGGACTCGAGCACGATCTCGCTGCCCTCGCGCCAACCGATGCTGGTCCGGCTCTCGGCCAGCGACGCCATGCGGTCGTAGTCGGCGAGGCGGTCGAGACCCAGGATGCGGGCCTTCAGCCGGTACCAGCGGCGGGCGATCTCGTAACGCCCGACGACGGCGTCGACGAGTGCCTGCACCGACTCGTCGGAGGCCTCGTTGGACAGGTTCCGCGACGAGATCCACGACGGGTAGCGGCGGAGCCGATCCTCGGTGGCCTTGTCGGCCAGCAGCGTGTTGAACACATACCCACGCGTGCGCAGGCCGGGGGCGAGGCCTGCGGTGACCGCCGCGGCCGCGCCCTGGCGTACGGATCGGTCGGGATGCGACAGCATCGACAGCCCCTCTTCGAGACTGGCCTTGCGGGTGGGGCCCTCTGCGTCGTCGTCGGCGGGGAGCTCCACGGTCAGCGCCGAGGTCAGCTCCGAGAACAGGCGGACCCAAGCGCCGGAGCCCGTGACGTCCTTCTCCGAGACGATCTTCTCCTCGTCCTCGGTGAGCACGTGATCGCGGTAGCGGCGCATCGACCGCAGGTGATGGGCGCAGAAGTCGAGGGCAGGGTCGGCGAGGAGGTCCTCGGCCCGGTCGTCGGGTACAGCCACCCATTCGAGGTCGAAGAAGACGAGCTTGGTGCCGATGGCCGTCGCCTGCTCCTGGAAGCGCTGCATGCGGGCGCCGTTGGCGGGGTCCTCGGTGTCCACGGCGAAGCGCAGCGAGGCGTAGTTGCCGGCGCGGCCCAACCGGTCGGCCATGTCGGCGGATCGGCGCATGTGCTGCGCGAGCGCGTCGACGTCGAAGCCGGCGACCTTGCCGCGGTTGGCGGCGAGCTCGTCGGCGATGGCGTCGGCCTCGGCGACCAGTTGGTCGAGGTCGGCGCCGTCGAGGAGGGGATCGAGGTCCCAGCGCACGTCGGCGGCGGTGAGGTCGGTGTCGTCGGAACCGGTCACGGGGTCTGCATCGATGGCCATGGAGGAGAACGTACCGTCCACGAGGTGGTCGACGGGTGCCACGCCGGGTCCGTTCGTGTGCTCCGGGTCGTGAGCGTGCTGCCGCGGCGCTCCCGCAGCACCGGCTCATGTCGGCTGCGCCGGCGCCGATGGAGCACGATGACCCGTATCTCTGCGCTCGTGGTGAGCGCAGCCCTGTTGGCGGGCGCCTGCGGATCAGGTACCCCTGATGATGTCGCGCTCGACCCCGTGCCCGAGGTCCCCGGAACGCAGGTCCCCACCGACGACCCGCCCACCGACCTCGCGATGGTCGAACCACCGCTGGCGCTGCTCGGCGCGACGGCGCTGAGCGCCCGACCAGGCGAGACATTCGCCATCGACCACCTCATCGAGAACCTGACAGGGAGCACCCGGACCGTCGCCGCGACGGCTCGCAACCCGACCGAAGGGCTCGTGGTCGACTCGGCCCCGTCATCGCTGCGCCTCGAGCCCGGCGGTGTCGCTGTGCTGACGACGACCATCAGCGTGCCCGAGGAGTTCGAGAACGACGCCGACTTCGAGGTCGTGGTGGTCTTCGCCGACGACGTCACGGCCCGCGCCGCCCTCACCGTCTCCGTCGGCGTCGCCGACACCACGGGTGAGCGCCCCGGCCTCGGCGACGATCGTGCCGTCACCACGACCAACGAGCGGGTCATCTCCTATGTGGTGGGTAACGACACCGATCCCGATGGAGATCTCGATCTGGCGACCCTGCGGATCGTGGCCGGCGCCGGTCGTGC
This sequence comes from Acidimicrobiales bacterium, assembly GCA_046290435.1. Lineage (GTDB taxonomy): Bacteria > Actinomycetota > Acidimicrobiia > Acidimicrobiales > UBA8592 > CAVQUE01. The sequence goes on along the minus strand of JBKAGO010000036.1, from coordinate 59,061 downwards.
AGCAGACGCCGTCGCATCGCCAGACGGGACCATCACCTACGAACCCTTCGCCAACCGCACCGGCACCGACGTCGTCCTCTACGAGCTCTGCGACACCACCGGCCTCTGCGACACCGCTGCCCTCACCGTCATCGTCGAGGGCTAGCGCCGCGGGCCGCGGGCCTCGGTACTGCTGGGGTCAAGTCGTACTTTCAACCAACTCCGGGGTGATGGCCCGCCAGGCAACTGCGTGCCGAGTTGGTTGAAAGTACGACTTGACCGCGGTCCGCGGTCCCCGGTCCCCGGTCGAGGGGTGAGCCGGTTCTCGTGCGTCAGATGCTCACCAGGAAGTGGATCACCAGGCCGGCGAGGGCGCCGACGACGGTGCCGTTGATGCGGATGAACTGCAGGTCGCGGCCGACCTGCAGTTCCAGGCGGCGGCTGGTCTCGACGGTGTCCCAGCCGGCGACGGTCGTGGCGATGAGATCGGCCACCTCGTCCTGGGAGTGCGTTGCGATGTAGCGCACGACGGTCTCGAGCCAGGCGTCGACCTTGGCCCGCAGCTCGGGATCGTCGACGAGGCTCTGACCGGCACTGGTCAGCGCCGACTCGATGCGGCGACGGAGCTCCGATCCCGGATCATCGGCAGCGGTGATCAACGCCCCCTTGATGTGCTCCCACAACGTCCCCATCCAGGCCCGGACCTCGGGATGGTCGAGCAGGTCGATCTTGACCTCTTCGACCCGGGCGATGAGCTCGGGCGAGTTCCGCAGCCGTTCGGCGAGATCGCGTGTGCGGGCGTCGACGTGGCCGCGGAGCTCGTGGTCCTGGTCGGCGAGGATGTCGGCAGCGAGGCTGCGGATGCCGCCGCTGATCTTGGCGAACACCCGGTCGTCGATGACCTCGGGTACCCACCATGGTGACTCGTCACGCAGGCGCCGTCGCAGCATCTCGGTGTTGTCGACCAGCAGGTTGTCGAGACCCCGTAGGCCCGCGTCGAGCGCCGCCTGGTGGTGGCGGCCATCGACCGCGATGTCGATGCCGCGGGCCAGGACGGGGGCGAGGTCGACGCTCTCGAGCCGACGGGTGACGACGGCTTCGATGCCGGCGGCGACGTCGTCGTCGCGCAGCACGCCGGTGACCCCGGAGATCACCGAGGAGGTCTGGCCGGCCAGCCGCTGGGCGTTGTCGGGCTCGGCCAACCACCGTCCGATGCGCTCGGCGGGACCGAACTGGTGCATCCGGGCGGCCAGGAGGTCGTCATCGAGGAAGTTCTCCTGGACGAAGTTACCGAGGCTCTCGCCGATCTGGTCCTTGCGGGTGGGGATGATCGCGGTGTGCGGGATGGGGAGCCCGAGGGGATGACGGAACAGCGCCGTGACGGCGAACCAGTCGGCGAGCCCGCCGACCATGCCGGCCTCGGCCGCGGCCTCGACGTAGCCGGCCCAGCCGGTGCCGTCGGTGGTGAAGTGGACGACGACGAAGACGACGGCGGCGAAGATCAGCAGTCCCGTGGCCCGGGCCTTCATCCAGCGCAGCTGGCGTGCCCGCACCACATCGTCGTCCATACGGTCGACCATCGTAGGTGGCACCCAGGCGTTCGCCGGTGCGGCTGTCGTGGCCCGGTTACCATCGTGGCCCACACCGCCGAGGAGGGCACCGACCGACGATGTATACCGAGCTGCGCGAGGCATGGCAGGCACTGACCGGACCGGGGGGCCAGTTCGAGATCGTCGAGACCGAGGTTCGGGGTCAACGGCTGCGCGAGTACAAGAACGCGCCCGCCACACTGCGAGACTTCTGGCTCCTCACCGCCGGCCACGGCGACAAGCCGTACCTGGTGTACGACGACACCCGTCTGTCCTACGCCGACGCCCATCGTCAGGTCGCCGCTCTGGCGGCATGGCTGTTCGACCAGGGCGTGCAGCCCGGCGACAGGGTGGCCATCGCCATGCGGAACTACCCCGAGTGGATGCTGTCGTACTGGGCCTGCGTGTCGGTCGGTGTCGCCGCTGTGGGCATGAACGCCTGGTGGACCGGGCCCGAGATGGTCTACGGGGTGAATGACGCCGACCCGAAGGTCATCATCGCCGACGCCGAGCGGCTCGAGCGGCTGTTCGTCAATGCCGACGAGATCGGCGACCGCGTCCTGGTCGGCGTGCGCCTCGACGGCACCGACTTCGCAGACCGTGACGACATCGTCGCCTGGGCCGATGTCGTCGCCGGCGACGCGGCCCTGCCCGAGGTCGCCATCGATCCCGACGACGACGCCTGCATCTTCTACACCTCCGGCACGACCGGTCAGCCCAAGGGCGCGCAGCTGACCCACCGGGGGTGTGTCAACAACGTCATGAGCATGGCCTTCTCCAGCACCGTGCAGGGGGCTGCACTGGCAGCAGCCCGTCCCGATGCCGCCACCGGGTCGTTCTCGGGCGGCAGCGCACCCGCAGCGCTGCTGACGACGCCGCTGTTCCACGTCACCGCCAACAACTGTGTCGCCCAGACCATCACCCTCGTCGGCGGCAAGCTCGTCCACATGTACCGCTGGGACGCCGGCGAGGCGCTGCGGCTGATCGAGGCCGAGCAGGTCACCACGATGAGCGGCGTCCCGGTCATGTCGCGCGAGCTCATCACCCACCCCGACTTCGCCACCCGCGACACCTCGAGCCTCCAGTCGCTCGGCGGTGGGGGAGCGCAGCTCCAACCCGACCTCGTCCGCAAGATCGACGAGACCGTCGCGACCGCCCGCCCCACCACCGGGTACGGCATGACCGAGACGTGCGGCATCATCACCGCGGTCGGTTCCGATTTCTTCGTCGACCGCGCCGACAGCGCCGGGCCGCCGATGCCCTGCTACGAGGCCAAGATCGTCGACGCAGAGGGCGAAGCCCTCCTCGTCGGTGGGGTCGGCGAGTTGTGGGTCAAGGGCGCCCAGGTCATCAAGGGCTATCTCAACAAGCCCGAGGCCACCGCCGAGACGATCACCGACGGATGGCTCCACACCGGCGACATCGCCCGCATGGACGACGACGGGTTCATCTACATCGTCGACCGGGCCAAGGACATGGTGCTGCGCGGCGGCGAGAACGTGTACTGCGCCGAGGTCGAGGCCGCCATCTTCGAACACGACGCCGTCGCCGAGTGCACGGTGTTCGGGGTGCCCGATGACCGCCTCGGCGAAGAGGTCGCCGCCGCGGTCGTCCTCGCGGGCAGCCGGCACCTGCTCAGCGCCGACGACCTGCGTGCGTTCCTCGCAGAGCGCATCGCGAAGTACAAGATCCCGCGCTACATCTGGTTCCTCGACGACGGCCTGCCCCGCAATGCGAGCGGCAAGTTCGTCAAGCGGGAACTGCGCGACCTACTCGACGTCGCGGATGCCGAATGATCGCAGCACTGCGAGCAGCCGCCCTCCTCCCACCTTCCACCACCGACAGGACACCGTCATGAACCTCGGACTCTTCGGATCGGCCACCACGGTCGATGCCATGCGCGCCGACGTCGCCGAGGCCGCCGATCTCGGCTTCGGCTCCTACTGGACGCCGCAGATCTTCGATCTCGACGCGCTGACCGCCTTGGCCGTGCTCAGCCGCGACGTGCCCGACATCCGCCTGGGCACCGCCGTCGTGCCCACCTATCCCCGGCATCCGATGATGCTGGCCCAACAGGCCCTCACGGTCTCCCAGGTCAGCGGTGGTCGGCTCGATCTCGGCATCGGCCTGTCCCATCAGCCGGTCGTCGAGGGCATGTGGGGGCTGTCGTTCGACAAGCCGGTCGGGCACATGCGCGACTACCTGGCCATCCTGATGCCGCTGCTGCGCGGCGAGAAGGTGTCCTATGGCGGCGAGCAGCTCACCGGTCGCGGCGAGCTCGGGGTCCGGGCGGAGGCACCGCCGGTGTACGTGGCGGCCCTCGGCCCGCAGATGCTGAAGCTCGCGGGTCGCGTCGCCGACGGCACGCTCACCTGGATGACCGGCCCGCGCACCATCGCCGAGCTCACTGCCCCGACCATCGTCGAGGCCGCAGCCGAAGCGGGCCGCGCAGCGCCGCAGGTCATCGCCGCCGTGCCGGTGGCGATCACCGACGACGTCACTGCTGCCCGCGAGCGCGCCGCGGTGGACTTCGCCATCTACGGCCATCTGCCGTCGTACCGGGCGATGCTCGACCGTGAGGGCATGGACGGCCCTGCGGACCTGGCCCTGGTGGGCGACCTCGACACGGTGGCCGCCGGTCTGGCCGCCTACGTCGACGCCGGCGCCACCCAGGTGGTCGCCAGCGTGTTCGGTCCGCGCGACGAGACCGCCGCGACGCGGCAGGCCCTTTCGACGCTGCTCTAGTGGGGTCAGACCCCGCTTTCCCGCTTTCTCGTCCGACGGTCGCACGCCGTGCCCCCGAGTCGGAGAAAGCGGGAAAGCGGGATCTGACCCCTGTGCCTAGACGTAGGGGAAGTGGCAGGCGACCCAGTGGTCGCGGTCGCCGACCTGTTGCACCGTGGGTTCGACTTCGGCGCAGATGGCCTCGGCCCGGGGGCAGCGGGTGCGGAACCGGCAGCCGCTCGGGGGGTTGATCGGTGAGGGGAGCTCGCCCTCGAGGACCTCGGTGTTGGCGGCGTGCTTGTTCTCGGGATCGGGCACCGCGGCCAGCAGCAGCCGGGTGTAGGGGTGCGCTGGCTCGTCGTAGAGCAGATCGCCGTCGCCGAGCTCGCAGAGCTTGCCGAGGTACATGACCGCCACGCGGTCGCTGATGTTCTTGACGACCGACAGGTCGTGGCTGATGAACACGAGCGTCAGCCCGTAGCGGGCCTTCATGTCCTCCAACATGTTGAGGACCTGGGCCTGCACCGACACGTCGAGCGCAGACACCGGCTCGTCGCAGATGACGATCTTGGGGTCGAGGACCAGCGCCCGGGCCACCGAGATGCGCTGGCACTGGCCACCGGAGTATTCGTGTGGCCGCTTGGAGCGGGCCACCTCGGGGTCGAGGCCGACGTCGCGGATGATGTCGACGATGCGATCCTCGCTGAAGCCGCCGCCCTTGCGGCCGCCCCAGACCTGCACGCCCTCGCTGACGATGTCGAACACCTTGCGTCGGGGGTTGAGCGACGACACCGGATCCTGGAAGATCATCTGGATCTCCGGGCGCATCCGCCGGAGTTCCTCGCCCTTGAGGGCGGTGAGGTCGCGGCCCTGGTAGGAGATGGTGCCGCTGGTCGGCGGCGGAAGCTGCACCAGGGCCTTGGCCGTGGTGGACTTACCGCATCCGGACTCGCCGACGAGGCCGAGGGTCTCGCCCTCGCGGATGTCGAAGCTCAGGTCCGACACGGCATGAACGACCCGGCCCTTGCCCGCGGGGAACTCCATCACCAGGTTCTCGACCCGCAGGATGATGTCGGGGTCGTCGGGGCGGAGTTGGGCGGTACCGGAACCGGCCATCAGCTGACCCCTTCTTTCCTGGCCATCAGGAGACCTCGACGAGGGACATGGGAAGACCCACTGCGGTGACGCCTGCGGCACGGTTGCGTTCGAGCGCATCGGCGCCGGCGTCGGTGCCGACGGGGAAGAAGCATGCGTAGCGGTGGTCGCCGCCGTGGTCGGGCAGCGGGGTCTCCTCGACGCAGCGGGCCTGGGCATACCGACAGCGCGGTGCGAAGCGGCACCCGGGTGGGGGATCGACGATGTCGGGTGGCGCACCCGGGATGGGTGTCAGGCGGGTGTGCTTGGCGTGATCGAGACGGGGGATCGATGCCAGCAGCGCCTCGGTGTAGGGATGGCGCATCTCGCTGAAGAGGGTCTCGGTGGGGGCGTGTTCCATGACCCGGCCGCCGTACATCACCAGGATCTCGTCGGTGCGGCCACGTGCGACACCGAGATCGTGGGTGATCAGCGTCATGGCCATGCCCCGTTCCTCCTGTAGCGACGTGAGGAGATCGAGGATGTACTTCTGCACGGTGACGTCGAGGGCGGTGGTGGGTTCGTCCGCCACGAGGAACTCGGGTTCGCCGGCCAGGGCGATGGCGATCATCACGCGCTGGCGCATACCACCGGAGAGTTCGTGGGGGTACTGGTCGATGCGCTTGGCGGGCTCGGGGATACCGACGGCGGTGAACAACTCGATCGCCCGCTCGCGGGCGCCGGCCTTGTCCAGGCCGAGATGCATGCGTAGGGGCTCGAACACCTGCTTGCCGACCTTCATGACCGGGTTGAGCGAGGTCATCGGATCCTGGAAGATCATCCCGATGCGCGCCCCCCAGTAGGGCTGACGATCCTTGCCGACCATCTGCTCGCCGTCGAACAGGACCGAGCCGGATTCGATCTGGCGCGAGCTCGCGACCAGACCCATGATCGACCGGTTGAGCACTGACTTGCCCGAACCGGACTCGCCGACGATGCCCAGCGTCCTGCCCGCCTCGAGAGTGAACGACACGCCGTCGACGGCCTTGGCCAGCCCGCGTTCGGTCTTGAAGCCGACGTGGTAGTCGTCGACGGCCAGCAGCGGGGTGGCGGTGGTGGTCTCGGCGGGATCGTCGAGCAGCGAGGTCACAGACTGAGTTCCTTCACGTCGAAGTAGTCGCGCAGGCGGTCGCCCGCGAAGTTCAGCGCAGAGACGGTGAGGAACAGGATGAAGATGGGGGCGAAGGCCACCCATGGTGCGTCTCCGAGGACCCGTGTGCCGGATCCGTTCAGGATGAGCTTGCCCCAGGTGCTGCCCTTCTCGACGGACAGCCCGAGGAACGCCAGGCCGCCCTCGGCGACGATGGCGACCGCCATGCCCAAAAGGGCCAGGGCCCCCATCGGGATGACGACGTTGGGGAGCAGCTCGCGGACGAGGATCCGCGATGGCTTGGCGCCGATGGTTCGGGCCGCCATGACGAACTCGCGCTCGGCGAACACGAGGGTGGCGGCGCGCGCGAGGCGCCCGACCGGGGCGATGGCGAGGATGCCGAGGGTGATCGAGATCGTGAACAGACTGCGATCGAGCAGCGCCGTGATGAGGATTGCGAGCACCAACGCCGGGAACGACAGCAACACGAGGAACACGAACGAGACGACGCGGTCGAAGGTGCCGCGCAGGAAGCCGGCGATCATGCCGAGGCTGCCACCGATGAGCATGCCGGCGGCGATGGCCACGAACCCGACGACCAGCGACACCCGAGCCCCGTAGATGGTGCGGCTGAACATGTCGCGGGCGTCCTGGTCGGTACCGAACCAGTGCGTCGCCGAGGGCGCGTAGGGCGGTGCCTCGCCACGCTGGATGAAGTTTGCGTCGGGGTCCTTCAGCGGCAGCAGGGGAGCGAACAACGCCAACAGCACGATGAGCGCCACCCACCCGATCGCCAGCCAGAAGCCGAATCCGAGCCGTCGCTTCTCGACGTGCTCGGACGGGACCTCGGCCTCGGCCGTGATGTCCATCGTCGCCGCGGCGACCTGCACGGTGTTGATGTCGGTCATCGCCGCACCCTTGGGTCGAGGACGGTGTAGAGGATGTCCACCAGGAAGTTCAGGACGACGAACGCCGCTGCGATGATCATCACCAGCGCCAGCACCACCGGGAAGTCCTCACGCAGGATCGCCTCGACGATTGCCGTTCCCGCGCCCGGGATGCCGAAGAACGTCTCGACGACCAGTGCGCCACCGATGAGGGCGCCGGCGTTGATGCCGAACACGGTGATCACCGAGAACATCGACGGGCGCAGGGCGTGGCGGAACAGCACCCGGCGCCGTGACACGCCCTTGGCCCGGGCCATGAGGATGAAGTCCTCCTGCAGCGTGGTGATCAGATCGGTGCGTAGCAGCCGCTGGTAGACAGCCGCCGCAGGCAGCGCCAACGTGATCGCCGGCAGGAAGAGCTGCCACGCTCTGGTCCAGAACGGATCGGACGCGTCGTAGCGCAACGGGAACCACCCGAGGCGTAAGGCGAACACGTAGAACAGCACCACCGCCATCGCGAAGTTCGGCAGCGACACGAACGCGAACGACGTCGCCGTCGAGACCCGGTCGCCGATGGAGTTGGCCCGCGACGCCGACCACACCCCCCAGGGAATCGCTATGGCGAGCGCCATGCCCTGGGCCATGACGACGAGCATCAGCGAACGCGGCAGCCGTTCGGCCAGCAGGTCGCTGACCGGCGGCTGCCCCGTGGCCGAGAACCGCACGCCGAAGTCGCCGGTGACGAAGTCTCCCGCCCAGCGCAGGTAGCGCTCGGGCAGGGACCGGTCGAGGTAGTACTGCGCCTCGGCGGCCTCGATCTTGGCGAGGCTCTCGGGGTTGTCGCGGTCCTCGGCGATGGGGCCCAGGATGTTGAACAGCGGGTCCCCCAGGACGTTCATGGAGGCGAACGTGAGCATGGACACCGCGATCAGCAGTGCGATGACCATGCCCAGTCGTTGGATCCAGTAGCCCATGGGGGACCCGGCTCAGACCGCGTGAGATGTGCGTCGGCGGACGGTCATCACTCCGAGATCCAGATGTTGTCGAACCAGGTGCGGCCGTTGACCGAACAGATCCGGGTGATGCCCTCGGCGGTGGTGTGGCTGCAGACGCCCTTGACCGACTCGTGGAACGCATTGTCCCAGAGCGTGTGGGTGAAGAAGATGTAGAGGTGGTCCTCGTTCAGCTTCTGCGCCAGCTCCTGGTACAGCGGGATGCGGGCATCGCCGTCCTGGGTGGCCTGGGCCTCGAGCAGGATGGCGTCACGGGACTCGTCGCAGAACTTCGGCCAGTTCAGTGAGATGCCGCCGATGGTGCGGCACAGCAGCCAGACGTTGTCCTCCCACGGGTCGACCGCACCGAACTGGCGCCAGGTGACCACGTTGTAGAGGCCGAGGGCGGCCTCCTGGATGTGCTGATCCTGGGGGAGTTCCTGGAACGTGACGTTGAAGAACTCGCTCCAGCCCTGGTCGAGCAACTCGGCGATGCGGGTCTGTTCGACCGAGGGGCCCGACCACTGCAGTTCCATGTTGATCTTGCCGTCGGTGCAGCTGTCGGGAACGTCCGCGCAGTACTCCTCGACGAGCGGCCCGGCCAGCTCGGGGCTGTCGGTGAGCTGTTCGATGTCGGGGTTGAAGTACGGGCTCTCGGGGGTGAACGGCTGGTTGGCCGCCCGCAGCACGCCGAGCCCGATCAGGTCGACGTAGTTCTGCTGAGGGGTCGCATGCGTGAGCGCCTGGCGGGCCCGGATGTCGTCGAAGGGCGGGGCGGCCGAGTTGATCATGGCGAACGACTCCTCGGAGCGGTCGTTCAACACGTTGTTGATGCCGTTGCCTTCTTCGGTGAGCACGCTGATGGCGCCGGCAGAGCTGGTCTGGAGGGCGTTGAGCTCACCCTGCAGCAGCAGGTCGGCGCGGGTGTCGGGGTCGGTGACGGGCACGAACTCGACGGCGTCGAGGTAGACCTCGCCCTTCCAGTAGTTGTCGTTGCGGACGAAGCGGGTGACCGAGTCCTCCGAGCGGCTGTCGAACACGAACGGGCCGGTACCGACGGGCTGCTGGTCGAGGGTGGGATCCTCGAGCGCAGCGTCGAGCCATGCCGGCGATGCCGTCATGCCGAGCTGGCCGGCGAGCGCACCCGGGAAGTACCAGTTGGGCTCCAACAGGTTGAACTCGACGGTGAGATCGTCGATCTCCACGGCGGCGTTCTCCTCCGGGTAGAAGGGCGCCACGGCGAGGCCGACCAGCGGGTCGGACCGCTGGATCTCGAAGTTCTTGATGACCGCGGCAGCGTTGAGCGGCGTGCCGTCATGGAAGGTGACGCCTTCGCGCAACGTCATGGTCCACACCGATCCGTCCTCGTTCGGGGTGAACGATTCGGCCAGGTGCGGCACCGCCACGCCGTTCTCATCGTAGGTGGCGAGGGTGTCGAACACGGCGTTGGCCATCATCAGGCCCGGTGCCGACAGTGCCGAGGCGGTGGGGTTGATGCCGTCGACGTCGGCCTCGAGGCCGTAGCGCAGCGTGCCGCCGGCGACCGGGGTCTCCTCGGGATCGTCGACGATGACCTCTTCGACGCCTTCGTCGCCGTCGCCCTCGGCTCCGTTGTCGCCGCCGTCGCCGTCGTCGCCGCCGTCCTCGCCCTCCTGAGCCCCTCCATCGGTGGCTTCGGTGCCGTCCTCGGCGCTCTCCTCGTCATCGCCGCCGCACGCGGCGGCAACGAGTGCGAATGCGAACAGCACCGCGAGCAGGCGCAACAGACGGCTTCTGGCGTCGATCATGAGGTCCCCTCCTGAATGCCCGAAATCACTTCGATCGGGCGTCGTGAAGAGCGTAGTGTGTCCACCGCAGCCGGGTGACGCAAGTCACGCGGGCCTTTCTACGCGGAATTGTTACCTCGCGGTCACAACGCGTCATGCCATGCTCGGCACCATGAACGACCGCGTGCCGCTGCTCGAACTCTCCGATGTGTCGGTGCGACGTGGCGGGCACGAGGTGCTGTCGGGCATCGATCTGCGTATCGAGCCGGGAGAGCGCCTGGCCGTCGTCGGCGCCAACGGGGCGGGCAAGACCACACTGGGGCGGGTGCTGTCCGGCGAGCTCGAGCCGAGCAGCGGGATCATCACCGGCAGCTGCCGACGCCCCGACGATGTCGCCACCACCATGGAGATGGCCGGCGAGTCCCGAGAGCGCACCGTCATCGACTTCTTCGATCACCGCCTCGACGAGGAGCGTGTCGCGCGGCTGCTCGCCTCGGTCGGTTTGTCGCCCGAGCTCACGGCGCGCCAGATCAACGAGCTCAGCGGCGGTGAGCGCTACCGGGTGGCCCTCGCCGTGCAGCTCGGCCACAACCCGCCGCTGTTGCTGCTCGATGCCCCGACGGCGCGCCTCGACGCGCGCTCGACGGCCGGGGTCGTTCGTGCCCTGGCCGATCGTCGTGGGGCCGTCGTGGTGCTCTCGGCCGACCCCACCCTCGCCGTCGAGGTGTGTCGACGTGCGGTGCTGCTGGCCGAGGGTCGCATCGTCGCCGAGGGCACGCCCGCCGACCTACTCACCGACAACGAGCTGCTGCGCCGCCACGGCCTGGATCTGGCCTCGGCGGTCTCGCCGAGCTGGCTGCGGCGCCGGGCCCGGCGCCACCGCGAGGGCGCCATCCCCAACAGGTCCCGGCTCGAGGCCGGCTGGGCCAGGAGCAGCCCACCTGACGAGCTCGTCGCCATCGAGTTGGCCACCCGTATCGAGCAGGCCTTCGTTGCGTTCCACACCGAGTTCTGCGGCATCAGCCGACGAGCGGCACGGCGCTTTGCGTTTCGTGAGTTCGCCGAGCACCAGCGCGACGCCGCCGAACGGCTGGTCCTGCATCGCCGATGCGTCGAGTCCTGCGTCGGCGCCGTCCAACCCCTGGTGGCCGACCTCGACGAGGCCGAACGGCGGCGCATCTGGGTGCAGGCCCGCCAGCAGTTCGCGCAGGCCATCGCCTGGCGTGGCGATTCCGAGCTCGCCGAGACCTTCTTCAACTCGGTCACCCGGCGGGTCTTCGACGTCGTCGGCATCGACGACGACCTCGAGTTCCGGTGGTTCGGCGGCATCGCCCTACCGGTCGTCGATCCCGGCCAGGGCGAGGTCGCGACGTTCCGTCGCCGCGGTTCGACCGTCGAGCTCGTCGAGGCCATCCTGGGCAGTTACGACCTGCGGGCGCCATGGCGCGACCTCGCCGGCGATGCCGCAGCGGTCGCCGCCGCCATCGACGAACACCTCGAGGCCACGTGGGAGTCGGCCATGCCCGTCGAGGTCGACATGGTCGAGCCGGTCTTCTACCGCAACCGCGGCGCCTACCTGGTGGGGCGGATCCGACACCTCAACCGGGTTTCGCCATTGGTCATCGCGCTGCGGTCGCTGCCCGAGGGCATCGCCTGCGACGCCGTGCTGCTCACCGAGAACCACACCAGCCGCATCTTCGGGTTCACCCGGTCGTACTTCCATGTCGACACCCAGGAACCGGCGGCGGTCATCGCTTTCGTGAAGTCGCTCATCCCCATCAAGCCGGTGGCCGAGCTCTACACGGCGCTCGGCCACAGTGGCCACGGCAAGACCAGCCTGTTCCGGGCCCTGTACCGCCATCTCGACAACTCGACCGACCGGTTCGGCCATGCCCGCGGCGTGAAGGGGATGGTGATGATCGTGTTCACGCTGCCGTCGTTCGGCGTCGTGTTCAAGGTGATCCGCGACACCTTCCCGGCGTCGAAGCGGACGAGCCGCACCCAGGTGATGGACAAATACCGGCTGGTGTTCGCCCACGACCGGGTGGGGCGCATGGTCGACGCGCAGGTCTTCGAGAACCTCACCTTTGCGCGTGAACGCTTCACGAACGAACTGCTCGACGAACTCGCCGCCGAGGCCACGCTCAGCGTCACGATCACCGACACCCAGGTGGTGTTCGATCACGTCTACACCGAGCGGCGCATGTACCCCCTCGATCTCTATCTGCGCGAGATGCCGACCGTGGCGGCGCGTGCGGCGGCGGTCGACTACGGCGACGCCATCAAGGACCTGTGTGCAGCCAACATCTTCCCGGGCGATCTGTTCACCAAGAACTTCGGGGTGACCCGCCACGGCAGCGTCATCTTCTACGACTACGACGAACTCATGTTGTTGTCCGATGTCAACTTCCGCGAGATCCCGCCATCTCGGGACTACGACGACGAGATGGCCGCCGAGCCGTGGTTCCCGGTGGGACCCGACGACGTCTTCCCCGAAGAGTTCCGACGGTTCTTCCGCTTTCCCGACGGGGTCGGCGACGCCTTCTTCGAACGCCACGACGACCTGTGCACGCCCGAGGCGTGGCGCGAGCTGCAACGCCGGCACAAGCGCGAGGCCGTGCCGGAGTTCTTTCCCTATCCCGACGAGGTGCGCCTCCGTCCGGAGTGACCCGGCGGGCCGGCGTGACGCTCGGAGAAGGCGTCAGGCGCCGGAGGCCAGATAGTTCTGGAGTTCGCGGGTCTCGGTCTCGAGTTCTTCGACTCGTCGCTTGACGACGTCGCCGATGCTGACCATCCCGCGCATCACGCCGTTCTCGACCACGGGCACGTGACGGAATCGCCCCTCGGTCATCAGACGCATCAGGTGATCGAGCGTGTCGCCGGGGCGGCAGGTGACGACGTCGCGGATCATCACCGACCGCACGGGGACGTCGAGCGCAGCGGCGCCGTGGGCGGCGATGCGGCGCACGATGTCGCGTTCGGAGACGATGCCGGCGATCGACGATCCATCGGAGGAGGCCACGAGGGCGCCGAAGCCGTAATCGGCCAGTTGTCGTGCAGCGTGGGCCAGCGAGGTGTCGGGATGGATGGTGACGACGAGGTCGCCCTTTTGTGCCAGGACGTGGGATACGAGCATGAACGGGCCTCCTGCGTGATGTGCGCTGGTATCGGTCCGTCGCCGTTGGCGAACCCAGGACCATAGTAGCACAGAATGTGACCACAGTCACATATGGAGTGATCGTGTCGTGCTCGTGCTCGGAGCTGCTCGCCGGCGGTCGGTGTCGCTCGTGACGTCCACCGGGCCGTCGGATCGATCAGTCATCACGCAGGGGACCGGCCTGCACCGGCGGGGGTACGTAGCGTCGCCGTCCGTCTTCGTCGATCCAATAGTCGGGAAGCGGCGGCAGCAAGCCCGCCTCGACGAGCATCGGGAAGTAGTACGCGAACGACAGCTCCTCGTCGGCTCGTTCGGTGCCGAGCATCAGGTCGAAGCTCTGGCGCAGGAGCTCGGGCGGCACGATGGTGGGGTCGCGCAGGCCGCGGGCGATCTCGCGTTCCAGTTCGTCCGGCGTGAGCTGCTCGACTCCGGCTGCCACCGCCTGCGCGGCCCCGGTGGCCACGAAATCGACTGCCGCCGTGGTCGTCTCGACGGTGACGCGATGCGCAGTCCCGACGCCGCCCAACGCGCCGCCGACGACGTTCGTCGCTGCGCCGAAGCCCCAGTTGTCCGTCCATCCCCCGCCCAGCTCGGCGATGGATCGCCCGCCATCTTCGAGCAGGCCCGCGGGCAGAGAGCCCGGACCGGGGGCCAACGGGACACCGGCGGTCAGGTCGATGGCGGCGTCGACGCTGTGGGCGATGACGTCGTCGACGATGGCCAGGAGGTACTCGCGATCTGTGCCGGCAAGCACGGTGAGGCGATACGAGTGGGTTCCCGGGACCAGGGTGGTTATCGCTTCCCACTCGGCGGCCGTGGGGGGCACGAAGGACGGGTCGCTTCGCCACGCATGCGCGACGGTGATCTCGCCGAACACCACCCCGGCCTGTTCCGCTCGGATCCACGACAGGAGTGTCTCGTCGTCTGACAGCTCGCCGGCTTCGAGGGCCGCGACGTGGTCGGCCCACGCGTCGACGGCGTCGTCGTAGGCCGCAGCGCGCAGGTCGGTGACACCCCCCGGGCCGGGGGGCGTCGTGATTCCCTGGTGACGCAGCCAGCCGTCCTGGATGACCAGCAGCACCGCGGCGTCGGCGACGCTCCACCAGCTGTTGGAGAAGACGCTGCGGTCGTCGCCGCGGATGGTGGGCGAGTCGGCCAGGTAGGCGAGCACGCTCGTGATGGCCCGATGATGTGGATCGCCGCTGGTGAAGACGAAGGCGTCCATCCATGCCATGCGTTCCGAAGCCGACAGCTGTTCGAAGTCCTCGAGCGACCGGCGCTGCCCGTCGGGCAGCCGCTGCAGGATCTCGACGATGGCGCGGTCGGTCGTGTCGTTGCGGTTGGCGAGCAGCCAACGCGCCACCGTGGCCTGCGACGCCGTGGTGACGCCGTGGCGGTCGACGAAGTGGTCGACCTCCCCCAGCGCACGGGAGAACGCTCCGATCGCGTGTCCGGCGTCGACCAGCTGCGTGCCGATGGCCTGGAGTCGGCGTGCCGGGGCCGTCTCGACGTGCAGACCGCGCAGATCGGCCATGGCTGCGGCTTCCATCGCGTCGAGCAGCAGGACGCTGCGTGCTCGCCAACGCCCGCCGACCTCCCCGGCGGTGCGGGCCAGGTCGTCGAGGGAGTCCGGACGTCCCCGGACGGCGGCGACAGCCAGGCTGGGCCGCATCAGTCGCCCCGTTCGGCGGCGTCGGCCTCGCGTTCGGCCTCGGCGTCCCATTCGGCTTGGAGTCGCTCGATCCGATGGTGCTCCGCGATGGCCGTGGCGACGCCGTGCTCGACGCGGGCGGCGAGTTGTGTCAGATCGGCGACGGCATCGCCGAGTCGGGATCGCCACTGTTGCTCGTCGATGGCGTACGACGCAGCGAGCGAGCCTGACCAGTCGGCCGTCGCTGCGGCGGAGGCTCGGTGCCAGGCAGCCCCGTCGTCGCCCACTGAGGCAATGGTGCGGCGGATCTCGTCCAGCAGTCGTTGTGCAGCATCGTGGTCGAACACCACGTCGGCAGGGCGTGCGTAGGGCGGCATCGCCACCTCCCGTGTCTCTGTCTTCGCGCTCTGTGCGCCTCGGTGCGATCATGAAGATACATGAAACATATTCAAAAAGCACAGAAGGTTTCAGCGTGCCGCCCTGGCGGTGTCACCCTGGCGGTGTCGGGCCCCTCACCCGTCGGATGCCGGCGCGCCCGCATCCTCGGGGATCGCGCTGACGAGCGACGCTGCAGGGTCGGTGCCGTCATCGACGGCGAAGCCGCCGATGGTGTCGGGGACGTCGACACCGAGAACCGTCCAGCGGTTCTGGGGAGACGACCCCTCGACACTCGCCTCGGAACCCTGCAGGGCGAAGCGGATGCGCGCGAACTCCGCGGACCACACCAGACGCTCGAGCTGGTCGACATCGACCTCCAGCGTGACCGTCACCTCGCCCCCGCGAGCCAAGCCGGGTGCGAACGGCGAGGCCGTCGCTTCGGGATCCGTTTCGGCGACGGGTGGA
Source organism: Acidimicrobiales bacterium (assembly GCA_046290435.1). GTDB lineage: Bacteria > Actinomycetota > Acidimicrobiia > Acidimicrobiales > UBA8592 > CAVQUE01. Next base: position 43,249 of record JBKAGO010000036.1, on the reverse strand, counting down.
TTCGACTCCTCGACACGGGTGACCTGCAGGCCCGCTGCGACGACGGCCGTCTCGGGCACCCAGTTCGTGGCGGCGTCGACCGAGGCCACGACCGTCACGGTCGAGCCCGGGACGAGGAGGCCTCCGCCGGCGCGGACCGAATCGAGCACGAGTGCCACCTCGAAGCGATCCGGCTCAGCCGGTACGGGACTTATCGCAGTGGCCGCGAGCGGTGCCAGGGAACGCCGACCGAGCACCGTGCCCGGAGCGAGGGTCTCGGCCACCAGGTCGAGCTCGCCGACGAGGGCGCCCAACTCGGCGATGTCGGCGAACGCTCCGGGCGGACGATCTCTGGTCGGTACCTCGCGGACCTCCAGACGCCCGGCAGGGTTCTGCACGAGCATGTCGACGAGCGTGCCACGAGGGATCTCCTCGACGACGACGAGGGCAGGCGACATGGAGATCTCGATGGTTTCCGCCGGATCGGTCGTCGACGACCGGAGCATCCAGATCCCCACGACGACCAGGATCAGCGACGCGAGCACGCCACCGGCGGCCGAACGTGCGATCTGATCTGGTGCTCTCTCTGTCATCGAAGCCTCAGGGGGAAGACCGCAGGTCCCAACGGTCCAAGGGTCAATCGGCCCATGGAGTGAGGATGTGAGATCTCTCATCGGCAGCCGCGAGCATCGAAACAGGCTGCCGGAGCTGCGATGGTGGTGGGCTACCGTCTCTGCCCATGGCCGCCGACTTCGCGTACGAGCGGGTGGTGTACGAACGGTGCCCTCTCTGCGGTCACGACGTCGCGACGATCCCTGTCGACCATCTGGCTCCGTCGATCATCGACGCCGCCCGGAAGTGGCACGAGTTCGTCGACGCCGTCCTGGCGGACCCCCATGGCGCCGAGTGGCTCCGTGTGCGCGGCACCGGCTGGTGCGGGGTCGAGTACGCCGCACACGTGCGCGACGTGCTGTCACTGTTCGCGCGGCGTATCGAGCGGGTCGTGTTGGTTTCGGAACCCGAGCTGGACTGGTGGGACCACGAGACCGCAGCCATCGATGAGCACTATCGGGAACAGGACCCGCGTGCGGTCGCGGAGGACATCGTCGAAGGAGCCGAGGAGCTGGCGTTCGTGCTGCAGCGGCTGCGGCCGGCGCAGCGACTCCGTGTCGGGATCCGCCGCGGTCATCGCTTCAGCATCGACGGCCTGGCGCGTTTCGCCCTCCACGAGACGCTGCACCACCTCGAAGACGCCCGGGCCGTCGTACCCCGTCCCTGAACGAGGCACCACGCCGGTGGACCCGCAGACGTCCCAGGTGCCGGGTGGGTCCGGCCATTGGTTCTGGCGCCGAAACGCGTTGCCCTGGCAACGGTTTTCGGCGCCAGAGAGATGGACCCGCTCCCGAACCCCTATTCAGGCGCCGCGTGCGAACGCATCTGCCGCAGCGGCCGTGCCCGCCACCAACAGCAGGCCATCGGACTCGAGGATCGTGGCCGCGGTGGCGTAGGTGAACGATCCCCCCGGTGGCTTCACGCACACCACGGTCACATCGAAGCGATCACGAATCCCCGATTCGCCCAGCGAGCGTCCCGCATATTCGGCGGGCGTGCGTGTCTCGATGAGCACGAAGTCATCGTCGATCTTCACGTAGTCGATGGCATCGCCGGTGATCAGGTGCGCAACCCGTCGACCCATGTCGACCTCGGGGAGCACGACATGGTGTGCGCCGACCCGCTCGAGGATGCTCTTGTGCTCGGGCGTGGTCGCCTTCGCCCAGATGTCTCCCACGCTGAGATCGGCGAGAGCGGCAACCGTCAGCACGCTCGCCTCGAGGTACGTGCCGATCGCGACCACCGCATGGGACATGTCCGGGGCGCCGAGCTGGCGCAGGGCCTCGATGTCGGAGGTGTCGACCTCGGCGGTGTGGGTGAGTCGGTCGGCGAAGCGCGCAACGCGGTCGGGATCGCGGTCGACGCCGAGCACCTCGTGGCCGAGCTCCATCAACGTGTCGGCCATCGCCCCGCCGAAACGGCCGAGACCCACCACCAGGATGGACTTCGGTGCGACGGCACGCGGGCGGAAGCGATCGAGCAGGGATCGGTTGTCGTTCATCGGAGTGCCTCGGCGTTGGGGTGGGGGAGTGCGACGGGCCGGCCTGTCCGCCGGAGCATCGACGGTCTCGACTGACTCGTCATCCGATCATCAGCCCTTCGCTCGGACGACGGTAGCGACGGGGATGCGAGGCGAGGACCAGCGCCGCACCGAAGGTCAGCGGACCGACACGGCCGATCAGCATCAACGCGATCAGGACCACCTGCGAGGCGGCGTCGAGCGTGGGCGTGATCCCCGTCGAGAGGCCGACCGTGCCGAAGGCGGAGGTGACCTCGAACAGGCCGGCGGAGAGCTCGACGCCCGAGAACGCCACGACCCCGAGCGTGCCGAGCACCACCACACCCACGGCGATCAGCGCAACGCTGAGCGCCTGACGCTGCAGGCCGGTCTCGATACGTCGATCGAACGCCTCCACGTCGCGGCGGCCCCGCACCTCGGCCCAGATCACGAACGCCAGCAGCACGAAGGTCGTGACCTTGATGCCCCCGGCGGTCGATGCGCTGCCGCCCCCGATGAGCATGAGCCCGTCGCTCGCGAAGAGCGTGGTCTCGTTCATCGCGCCGGTGTCCACGCTGTTGAATCCGGCCGTTCTGGTGTTCACCGAATGGAACGTCGCCGCCAGCAGCTTCTCGTGCAGCGCGAACTCGCCGATCGTCGCCTCGTTCGACCACTCGAACAGCAGCACCCCGAACATCCCGGTGACGAGGAGGAACGCCGACGTCGCCACGGTGATCTTGGTGTGCAGGCTCCAGACACGGGGACGCAGCCGCCGATCCCAGATGTCGATGACCACGGGAAAACCGAGCCCACCGACGACGACTGTGGCCGCGATCGTGCCGATCACCCACCAGTTGTGCACGAACCCGACCAGGCTGTCGGAGTTCAGCGAGAACCCGGCGTTGTTGAACGCCGAGATCGAATGGAACAAGCCGTGCCACGCAGAATCCCGCCAACCCAGATCGGACGTACGAGCGAACTCGAGCGTCAACGCGATCGCAGCCACGGCCTCGACAGCGACGGTGACCACGGCGATCACCTTGACCAGCCGCTTGACATCGCCGAGTGACACCGCCCCGGCCTCGGTCCGTGCCCGCATGCGCAACCGGATGCCGATCCGACGCGACAGGAACAGGGCGACGAGGGAGCCGAGGGTCATCACGCCGAACCCGCCGATCTGGATCAGCGCCAGGATCACGACCTGGCCGAAGACCGACCAGTGGGTCGCAGTGTCCACGACCACCAGCCCGGTGACGCAGACGGCGCTGGTCGCAGTGAACACCGCTTCGAGGAGCGAGGTCGACCTGCCCGGGGCATGCGCTGCGGGAAGGCTGAGCAGGGTGGTCCCCGTCGCGATGAGGGCGACGAAGGCGAGTACCACGACGCGCGCCGGCTGCAACAACATGGATGACCGCGAGCCGTGGGGCACGAGTTCGTACCGTAGTGCCGCGGCCGCGCTTTGCCGGTGAGACGTTTCCCGCTGGTCGCAGGCACGAAGCTGCACGGGCGATTGCGGCCCGTTCTGGTCCGGGCCGCAGACGCCGTCGTCGGCGTCAGGCGCGCATGTCCGCTATGAGGGCGCGCACCGTCTCGAGGTCATCGGGATTGGTGAGGCCCGTCCAGGTCTCGGGACTCGACACGACCTCGACCTCGAGATCGGTGGTCTCGGTGAGGACGCCGATCTCGGTGGGGAGGAGGCACTCGGCCTTCTCGGCGTCGGCATTGGCGGCGTAGAACTCCTCCCATCGGCCCTGGAGCGCCTCCATGATCGACGGGTGGAAGCCCCACAGATTCATCGACACCGGTGTGTCCGCAGGGATCGGCGGACCGTCGCCGGCCGCAATGGAGCCATCGGCGTTGCGCGCCAGCCCGGACGTCTCCTCGATCTCGGCGAGGCGACCATCGACCACCTTGCACACACCCCGGGTGACCGCACCCTGGGCCGGCAGCGTCTTGCCGACCTCGAACGCGACGAGCAGCGCATGGGTCTCGTCGAGATCGCCCAGGCGCTCGGCGGCGATACGGAACGATTCGGGCCCGTAGTAGTCGTCGGCGTTGGCGAGGATGAACGGAGAGCTGACCGCCTCGCGGGCCGACAGCACCGCATGCACGGTGCCCCACGGCTTGTCGCGGGGCGGGCCGAGCTCGTCCTGGCAGACGAGCGTCAGAGCCAGATCGGGGCCGTGGATCGCACGGACATGGGCCTCGGTGTCGGCCGCGATGTCGGTCCGGACGATGAGGATCACCTCGTCGACTCCTGCGGCGACGGCATCACGAATGGTGTAGTCGAGGATCACCTCGCCATCGGGTCCCACGGCGGCGAGCTGTTTCACCCCGCCGAATCGACTCCCGAGTCCGGCGGCCATCACGACGAGCGCTGCGTTGGTCATGTCGCAATGGGTACCGGCTGGAGCCGCCGATGGCAAGGACCGTGCTTCTGGGCCGGCTCGTCTCCGGCGTGCTCTCGCCGGGTTCCTCGGGGTTCGTGACGTCTCGTCTCGTCTTCGGGACGCACGTCGCCAGGCAAGTGTCGGCGGGCTGCGCAGCAGCGGCGGATCGCCGAGACGGCTCGGGGGTGCCCAAGTGACCCGCCGGGGTGCGTCGCCGTCTCGGGGAAGGCGGGAGCGCCGACGGTTGCCGCCCGGGCTGGTCTGCCTCGTGGGCGACGTTTGTGACGAGTTTGCACAGCCGTGGTTGTGGGCCCAGGGCGGCGGTGTGTTGGCTGTGCAAACTCGTCACAAACGTTTGTCGTGGCGCCGGGGTCCTTTGTGGGCGTCGTCGACCTCGTTGCTCCCGCTGGGCACGTCGCCGGCCTCTCGTCGGCGATGTTCACCTTTCGCTCATCTGCGCGTCATGCCGAGCCGACCCCGCGGCAAGGTCGCGGCCCTACCTTCAGTGGCGGTGCAGAGCGGTGACCGGAGCCCCTCCCCGGTGAACCGCCTGGAGACCGGCGTCCTGGACGCCGGTGACCACCACGACGGACGCTGTGGCTTTCTGGGTCGCCACAGTGTCCGTCGCTGGTGGGCCCCCTCGGGGCGGGGTGCGCATTGTGTGGCAACCGGGGTCGCTAGCATCTCGCATTCCCGCTGTTCGTCGCCTTGGAGCGCCCCCCATGTCCCGAATCCTGCCGTTGCGTGTCCTTGCGCTCCTGCTGGCTCTCGCTCTCGTCGCCGCAGCATGTGGCGACGACGACACCACCGAGGCCGCCGACGAAACCGCCGAGGACTCGGCTGCCACCGGCGACGACGAGGCCGACGACGGCGAATCCGCCATCGAGGACATCGCCACACCCACGCCCGTCCCGACCCCACTCACCCCCGGCGGCGAGTGCGCCGAGCCCGTCGTCGACGCAGCAGCCGACCCCGAGGCGCCACCGGTCGACATCACCGACCTCTCCGTCAAGCCCACGGTCGAGCTCCCCGACACGGCCCCCACCGAACTCGTGACCGAGGACATCGTCGAAGGCGAAGGCGACACCGTCGACTCCGGCGACTTCGTCATCATGCAGTACGTCGGCGTGTCCTGCAGCAGCGGCGAACAATTCGACGCATCCTGGGACCGCGGCCAACCCTTCAGCGTCGTGCTCGGCCAGGGCGCCGTCATCGCCGGCTGGGACGAAGGCATCGTCGGGATGGCCCTCGGCGGCCGCCGACTGCTGGTCATCCCACCCGATCTCGCCTACGGCGACACGGGATCGGGATCGGGTTCGATCCCTCCCGGCGACACCATCGCATTCGTCGTGGACCTGATCGGTTTCGTACCCGCCGACCACGAACTGCCCGAACCCACCGTTCCCGATGCACCCGTCGACGAGCTCACCACCACCGACCTCGTCGAAGGCGACGGCGCCGAGGCCGGCCCCGAATCCATCGTCTGGGTGCACTACCGCGGCGTCACCCAGTCCGATGGCAACGAGTTCGACGCATCGCTGCCCCGCGGCCTCGACCAGCCCCTCATCGCACAGCTGGCACCGGGCCAGCTCATCGACGGCATGCTCGAAGGCATCGCCGGCATGCAGGTCGGCGGCGTCCGCGAAATCGTCATCCCCGCCGACCTCGCCTACGGCGAACGAGGTGCCGGCGAGGGCCTCATCGGGCCCGACGAGACCCTGGTGTTCGTGGTGTCACTGCACAGCGTCTTCGAATTCTGATTTTTGGTCAGCGGGTGACGCCGAAGCGTTGCAGGGCGGCTTGGGTGCGGTCGATCAACAGCTGCGGCACGGCCACGCCGTTGACCGTCGCTCCGCCTCCGGAGCCGCCGGCTGCGGTGCCGCCGTCGCCGTCGGCGGCAGTGGCCTCGGCCTCGTCGGGGGCCTCCAGGGCCCGCTTCTCGGCGGCCTCGCGCTCCTTGAGGAACGACTTCCACTCGGCGTCGGGGACAAGCTTCTCCCGCCCGAGCGAACCCATGTCGACGCCGTTGTCGAACGACACCCAGTAGCGGGGCCACGTGAAGCCGTTGGCCATCATCACCCGTCCCTTGGTGCCCTCGGGAACGCCGCGCAACGCCGTGGCGGCTCGGACGCGATCCTTGCGGCGCAGCGTGTCGGTGGATCGCTTCTTCGGCATCGTGGCTCCGGCGGGGGTCGGGTGGGGACGGAGATAGCGTCTGCAAAGCTACCGCTCCGCCGCGCCCAGATGGAACTCATGTCCTCACCTCGCTCCCGCCACCTCACCGTGCACGGTCGAAAACCGGTGCTCGAGGCCCTGCTGTCGGGCCTACCCGTCGCCCGGGTGCATCTCGCCGACGGCGCCCGCGGCGACACCATCGCCGAGATCCTCGACGCGGCGCGGCGCTGCGGTGTCACCGTCGAGCGCGCCAGCGAGCATCGCATCTCGGCCATCGCCCGCACGGGCCGCCACCACCAGGGCGTCGTCGCCGACATCACCGCTCCCAAGATGGCCACCCTCGCTGCGTTCCTCGAACAACGCACCGGGCGCAACCATGCGACCTCGGTGCTGGTGCTCGATCAGATCCACAATCCGGCCAATGTCGGGATGATCCTGCGCACCGCCACCGCCGCCGGCCTCGACGGCGTCGTCGTGCCCGACACGGGTACCGCCGAGATCGGCCCGGTGGCCATCAAGGCCTCCGCCGGTGTCGCATTCGCCGCCCCGATCCTGCGGGTCGACCGGGCCGAGTACGCCGTCAACCAGCTCGCCGACGCCCGCTTCGAGGTCGTCGCAGTCGACGCCGGCGGCGAGACGCTCTTCGATGCGCCACTCGACCCACGCATCGCGCTGGTCCTGGGCAACGAGACCACCGGCCTGTCGGCCGAGGTCCGCGAGCTGTGCACCCGCACGGTGTCGCTGCCGCTGGCAGCCGGGGTCGAGTCGCTCAACGTCGCCGCCGCTGCGGCGGTGGCCTGCTACGAGCTCGTGCGGCGGCGGGGCCCGGTGGCGACATGAGGGAGATCCCGATCGAGGAGTTCGAGGATCTCGTCGCCGATGCCCTCGACGAGATCCCCGACGAGCTCGCCGTGCTCATGGACAACGTGGTGGTGATCGTCGAGGACGATCCACCCGAACCCGGGCTCCTCGGCCTGTACGAGGGCGTCCCGCTGACCGAGCGCGGCGACTACGGCGGCATGGTGCTGCCCGACCGCGTCACGATCTACCGCCGGCCGCTGTGCGCGATATCGACCGATCCCGACGAGGTCGTCGACCAGATCGCCGTCACGGTGATCCACGAGATCGCCCACCATTTCGGTATCGACGACGACCGCCTCGACGAGCTCGGCTGGGGCTGACCGAGAGTCCTCCTGCGAAATCTGGAGATCTGGGTCCTCAGGGGAGCCCCAGATCTCCAGGTTCCGACGAAGGCGGTTGCGCAGGCGGACATTCGCAGGCTCGCGCCGCAGTGGGGGACTACGATGCCGGACGTGCCGTTTCCGCCCAAGCTGCTGAACCAGGGCGAGGAGATCATCCTCGACCTGCGACCCCACTGGTGGCGCATCGCGCCCGCGTCGGCCATCCTCGCCGTGGCCGTGATCCTCGGGATCCTCGCGCTCATCGTCGGCAACCAGATCCTCAACATCGTGGCCGGCATCGGTGTCCTCGGAGCGCTCGGGTACTTCGTGTCGAAGTACATCAGCTGGATCAGCGACAACTTCGTCGTCACGAGCGAGCGCGTCATCAGCCGATCGGGTGTCTTCGCGAAGAGCGGCATCGAGATCCCCCTCGACCGCATCAACACGGTGTTCTTCAACCAGACGGTCTTCGAGCGGGTGCTCGGTGCCGGCGACCTCGGCGTGGAGTCCGCGGGCGAGGCCGGCCGCCAGACCTTCTACGCCATTCGCAAGCCCAACCTGGTCCAGCAGGAGGTGTACCGGGCGATGGAGCGGCTCGAGCATCGGGACTACCAGCGGATGGGCCAGGCAACCGCCGATGCGATGAGCGCCAACAGCGCGGCAGCGTCAGCGTCGATCCCCCAGCAGATCGAACAACTCGACGAGCTCCGGCGCAAGGGCGCCATCAGCGACGCCGAGTTCGAGGCCAAGAAGCGCGACCTCCTCGACCGGATGTGAGTTCCTCGCCGGCCACTGCGCCCTCGGGCCAGCTGCAGATCGCCTACGACGTCGCCGGTGACGAGGGCGATCCGCCCATCGTGTTGATCCCCGGTCTCGGGGCGCAGCTCATCTTCTACGAGGACGAGTTCGTCCAGGGCCTGGTCGACCGCTACTTCCGGGTCATTCGCGTCGACAACCGCGACTGTGGCCTGTCGTCGCAGGTCGATGCCCCGCCGGTCGACACGGCGGCGCTGATGGCCGGCACCGCGCCACCGCCGCCGTATCGTTTCGCCGACATGGCCGGCGACGTGGTGGCCGTCCTCGACCATCTCGGTATCGACAGCGCCCATGTGCTCGGCACCTCCCTCGGCGGGATGATCGCCCAGGTCCTCGCGGTCGATCACCGCGATCGCGTCGCCAGCCTCACCCTTCTCAGCTCCACCAGCGGTGCCCCCGACGTCGGGTTGCCGACGCCCGAGGCGCTCGCCGCGTTGCTCGCTCCAGGGCCCGACGGCGCCGACCGCGACGCTGCGATCGCCTTCGATGTCGCGACCCGCCGCGCGTGGGCCACCCCCGAGTACTACGACCTCGACTGGGCGGCCGAGTACTTCGGCGCCGCATACGATCGGGCCCGCACCCCCGACGGCACCAGCCGTCAGCTCGCTGCCTTGTTCGCCGAACCCGACCGCGAAGCCCAACTGCGGGGCCTCGACGTGCCCACGCTGGTGGTGCACGGCACAGCCGATCCGCTCATCGCTCCCAGCGGCGGCGAGCGTCTCGCCGAGCTGATCGACGGGGCCGAGCTGCTGCTGCTCGACGCCATGGCTCACGATCTGCCCCCGCACTACTGGGCGCCGCTCATCGAGGCGGTCACCCGACTGGTCGTGCGGGCCGGTACCTGACCCATCCATTGCCGGTGGTCGGGCTCTCGCCGGACCACCAACCTTCGAGAACGAAACGGGAGATCACCCAATGGGGCCACTGCAAGGAATCAAGGTCATCGAGATCGCCGGTATCGGCCCGGGGCCGTTCGCAGCCATGGCGCTGGCCGACCTCGGCGCCGACGTGATCCGCGTCGACCGTGCCGGGTCGGTCCCGGCGGCGCCGCCCGAGGGGCCCAGCCTCGATCTGTTGAACCGAGGCCGCCGGTCGGTTGGTGTCGACCTGAAGTCGCCCGAGGGTGTGGCCACGGTGTTGCGCCTCGTCGAGACCGCCGACGTGCTGATCGAGGGCTTCCGGCCCGGCGTCGCCGAACGGCTCGGTATCGGCCCCGACGACTGCCACGCAGTCAACCCCCGGCTCGTCTACGGCCGCATGACCGGCTGGGGACAGGACGGGCCGTACGCGTCGATGGCCGGTCACGACATCAACTACATCGCGCTGGCCGGCGTACTCGGCAGCATCGGTCGGGCCGGCGAGAAACCCGTCCCTCCCATCAACCTCATCGGTGACTTCGGTGGCGGCGGCATGTTGATGGCCCTCGGCGTGTGCGCAGCGCTCGTCGAGACCGCCCGCAGCGGTCAGGGCCAGGTCATCGACGCGGCGATGACCGACGGCGCGGCCCTGCTGGCCACCATGGTGCACTCGTTCAACGCCATGGGCATCTGGGGCGAACGCGGCACCAACATGTTGGACACCGGCGCCCCGTTCTACGACGTGTACGAGTGCAGCGATGGCCAGTACGTGTCCATCGGCTCGATCGAGCCACAGTTCTACGCCGAGCTCATGCGCATCACCGGCCTCGGCGACACAGACCTGCCGCCCCAGAACACCCGGGCCGAGTGGCCCGCCATGAAGGAGAAGTTCGCGGCGGCGTTCGCCACCAAGACTCGCGACGAGTGGTGCGAGCTGATGGAGGGCACCGACGTCTGCTTCGCCCCGGTGTTGTCGATGGACGAGGCGGTCGCGCATCCGCACAACGCGCAACGGCAGACCTTCGTCGAGGTCGCAGGTGTGGCCCAGCCGGCGCCGGCGCCGCGCTTCAGTCGCACGCCCGGCGAGATCGCCGGTCCGCCGCCGCACGCCGGCCAGCACAGCGACGACGTGTTGCGCGACGCCGGCTTCGGCGACGACGAGATCGCCGCGCTGCGGGCCTCGGGCGCCATCGCCTGACCCGGCGCAACCGATCGCGCGTCCCGTCGCTGCGAACCCGTAGCCTCGGACGATGGCCACGCTCTGCTGTTTTCACGCCCATCCCGACGACGAGGCCATCGCCACCGGGGGCACCATGCGTGCCGCTGCCGATGCCGGCCACCGGGTCATCCTGGTCGTCGCCACCCGGGGCGAGCACGGCGAACCCGTGCCCGGAGTGCTCGGACCCGACGAGCAGCTCTGGGAGCGCCGTGTCCGAGAGACCCACGCCGCCGCCGAGATCCTGGGCGCGTCTCGCGTCGAGTTCCTCGGTTACGTCGACTCCGGGATGATGGGCGAGCCCACCAACCACGCCGACGGCTCGTTCTGGGCTGCCGACGTCGATGAGGCCGCAGAGCGCCTGGCGGCGATCCTGCGTGACGAGTCGGTGGACGTGTTGACGGTGTACGACGAGCACGGCGGATACGGCCACCCCGACCACATCCAGGTCAACCGGGTCGGCACCCGCGCCGCCGAGCTCGCCGGCGTCGAGCGGGTCTACTGGGCCACCATGAACCGCACCCGGATCCTCGCCCAGATGGCCGAGAACCCCGACATGCGCGGCGAGATCGACCCCGACGACGACCCCATGGACATGAACACCTTCGGCATGCCCGAAGACGACATCACCCACGCCGTGGACGTCAGCGCCCACGTGGCCACGAAGCGGGCCGCCATGGCTGCCCACGCCAGCCAGATCGCCCCCGACGCCTTCTTCCTGGCCATGCCCGACGACGTCTTCGCCGGCGCCTTCGGCACCGAATGGTTCGTCGACCCCACCCGGCCGCGTGCCGGCGGAGCATTCGGCGCAGATCTGTTTTCCTGACCCGGCTCGTCTCCGGCGGGCTCGCGCCGGGATCCTGCGTTGGTGGACGTCTCGCTCTGTTTCCGCGATGCACGTCGCCGGGTTGTGTCGGCGGGCTGCGCAGCAGCGGCGTCGTGCCGAGACGGCCGAGGGGGTGCCCAAGTGACCCGCCGGGGTGCGTCGGCCGTCTCGGGTGCGGCGCGGAGCGCCGACGGGTGCCGCCCGGGCCGGTCGGCCTGGTGGACTGGCCCGGGCCGGTCGGCCCTGTGGGCTGACCCGGGGTTGATCTGCCTTGTGGGCTGCCGCTCTTTTCTGGGCCGGCTCGTCTCCGGCGGGCTCGCGCCTGGACCCTGTGCGCTCGGTCGGCTCACGGTCGTTGCGGGTTACGTCGTCGGGAGGCGATACCCACGGCGGCACACACCAGGCCGGCGCCGAGCAACTGCGTCGGGCCGAGTGAGTCGCCCATCAGCACCCAACTCACGGCGAGTGCAACGACGAACTCGAGGCTGCCGATCATCGCAGTCGCTCGATCGCCCGCCCCCGGCGCGCCCCAGGTGACGAGCACGGCCGGGATGGCCAAGGTGCAGAGTGTGAGGAGTCCGACCGCGCCGACGGCCTCGAGGGTGAACGGTGCGATGTGCCCACCGGTGCGTGCCAGCGTGAAGGGCAGCAGCGCGGTGACGCCACCGGCAGCACCAGCGAGAATCTTCGGCGCCGTCGGCATGTGGGCAGCCGGGCCGCTGAGCACGAGCAGGTAGAGGGCCCAACCGACCGGTGCGGCGACTGCTGGAAGCAATGCGACGAGGACCGGTCCGGTCACCCCGGTGGGCCCGACACAGAGGACCACCCCGGCCAGGATCGTTGCGGCGAGCGCGACCTCGCATCGCCGCATGGGCCGTTTCCACACGATGGCCGACAACACGAGCACCACCAGCGGGTAGGTGTAATAGACCACGGTCGCGGCGGCGACGGGGGCAGCGTCGAGAGCCAGGAAGTACCCGGCGAATCCGAGCATGCTGACAGCACCTCCCCCGAAGACGATCGCCGACTCGCGTCGCCAGCCGCGCAGGCGGGGTGCCCATGGCGCGAGGACGACGAGCAGCACTGCGATGCGGAGGAAGGACGCTGCCACGGGATCGATACCTGCAGCGAACGCGCGGGTGGCCAGCAGCGGGCTGAAGCCGAACCCGATGGCGGATGCGACCACCGCTGCGGTGGATCGCCGCTGCAGTCCTCGAGCCGGAGATGCGGGGAGTGGTCGATGAGCGGAGAGATGGCGGGGGAGGACGTCGAGGTGCACCTCTGGAGTATCCAGGCGCCCCGCAGTTTCGTCCATCGCATCTTTGAGCGCTCGATGATGCAAACTGTGCATGTGTTGGACCGTTCGCATCTGCAGCTCCTCGCCGCGATCCGGGAATTCGGCCGTCTGGGTGATGCCGCGAGATCACTGCACCTCAGCCCATCTGCCGCCAGCCACCGGCTCGCCGAGGCCGAGCGAAGAGCGGGAACGAAGCTCAGCGTGGCGACCGGACGCACCATCCGGCTCACGCCGGCCGGGAACCATCTCGCGCAGAGCGCAGTCGACATCGAAGAGCAGATCAACCGTGCGCTCCTGGCGGCCCGCTGGATTGGCAGCGGCGAGCTGGAGCGGGTGCGCGTCGCCGTGGGCTTCTACGACACTGCGGGTTGGCTCCTCGACACCTTCACGCCGGTCGACGGACGCGTGCGGGTGGAGCTCTTGCGTTTCAGCGACGATCACCTCCTCGATGCATTGCGGACCGGTGCCGCCGACCTCGTGGTCGCTCCATGGCCGAAGCGACCGACCGGACTGCACCATGTTCCGCTCGCCCGTGACAGGCTCGTCGCAGCTGTCCCTGCTGACAGCCGGTTCGCGACCGGCGGGCCGGTGACGCCCCAGGCGCTGTACGCGGAGACGTTCCTCACCTCCGACTACCGGCCATCACGCGGTTTCGAGTTCCATGAATTCTTCCTGGCCGCCGGCGTCGTCCCGACGACGGTGGTGCAGATCCAGTCGTTGGAGATGCTGCTGCGCGTCGTCGGCAGCGGCGGTGGGGTGACGATCCAGCCGTCGCTGGTGCTCACGTGGAACCGACCGCATCGGACGGTGGCGATCGCGCCTCTCGCCGGCCCCGACATCACCGTCGAGTGGGTGGCGACACATCGCGCCGATGCAGGAGAAGGTGTCCTGGCGGCTGCCACCCGCATCGCGCAGGCGTTCGCGGCGGCCTCGGCACGCGGTGAGGGCGCCCCAGGCCCCCCGGAGGTGAGCGTCGCCGAAGGCAGCGCCGCACCGAAGTCCGATTGATACCTGTTCGCCATGCGCGAGTCGGTCCACCGACACACCGGCGGGCTGCGCAGCGGTCGGTGGGTGTCAACCTATGCTCGCGCTGGTGGACGAGCCTGCCATCGTGTTGTCCGGCGACGAGCGCCCGGGACCTCCGGTGCTTCGGCGGGGTTCGGCGGTCCATCGGCCGACCGGGGCGGGGTCGGAGCTCATGGCGGCGCTGCTCGTGCATCTCGAGGAGGTGGGCTTCGACCAGGCTCCCCGTTTCCTCGGCGTCGACGACGGTCACCACATGGTGTCGTTCGTCGAGGGCGAGACGTTCGCCAACCCGCCGTGGCAGGAGGACGACGCTGCGAACGCAACGGCGCTGGGGGAACTCGCGCGGCTGCTCCGCCGACTGCACGAGGCAACGGCCGACTTCGCGCCGCCGCCCGGGCTGGAACCGCTTCGCCCGCTGCCGCTGGCGGGGCCGACCTGGACCCACGGCGATGGCGGCTACGCGAACGTGGTGTACCGCTCGGGGGAACCGGTTGCGCTCATCGACTGGGAGTTCGCCGCGCCCGGCGCGCCGATCGCCGACCCTGCAGCGTTGTTGGCCGTGAGCACCCGCGGTCCGAAACCGCACGTCGACGACAACGACCGGCGCGCCGCTGCGCTGCATCGAGCAGCGGAGGCCATCGCCAGCGGCTACGGGATCGACGATCTCGCTGCGCTCTACAGGTCAGCCTCGGTCGTGCTCGATGACGCCGCCGACTACTGGGAACAGCTGGGCTCGAGCCCGTCCAACGTCGAAGTGGCCCGCTGGCGGTCGCAATGGCTGCAGGAGCACGTCAGGGGCGCCTGAGGCGCTCGGCGAGGTCGGGGACGTCGATTCCCGACGTGGCGATCCTCGGGCGATGACGTGGGCAAGGGGCTCTCGATGGGCCAGGATGGGGCGCATGACCGTGATCAAGATCAACGCCATCACCGTTCCCGCCGAGATGGGTCCCGAGGTCGCCTCTCGGTTCGCCGCCCGTGTCGGCTCCGTCGACGGCGCTCCGGGGTTCGAGGGCTTCGAACTGCTGCGCCCCACCGATGACCGCACCCAGTGGCTCGTCGTCACGCGCTGGGCCGACGAGGACAGCTTCGAGGCCTGGAGGGCGTCGCCGTCGTTCGGTGAGGGCCACAAGACCCCGGCCGCTGGTGAAGGCCCGCCTGCAGGTCACGGCGGCCCGGGTGGGCCCGGCGGGGGAGAGGGCGGCGAGCGGCCCAGCCCCATGGGTCTGACCGCCGAGCTCTGGAGCTACGAGGTACAGGTCGCGTCGACGGGCGGCGCGGACTGAGCCCCATGGTCGGCGCAGCGACGGCGCTGCGCGACAGCCACGAGATCGTCGGCTGGGCGTTGGTGTTCGCCAACGCCGCAGCCGCGACGTGGGCGCTCGCCGCGCACTACCAGGAGCCGCTGCGTCGCCGTGCGCTGTGGTGGTTCACCGGCGTGGCGCAGCTGCTGGTGTTCGCCCAGGCCATCATCGGCGTGGTGATCCTGCAGCAGGAGAACCTCGAGCCCGACGACTTCCACCTGCTCTACGGGTTCTCGATGATCGTCGCCATCGGCATCGTCTACAGCTACCGCCAGCAGATGGAGCCCTACAAATACCTGCTCTATGCAGGTGGCGGGTACTTCCTGATGGGTCTCGGCATCCGCGCCTTCATCCTGCGCCCCGGCTGATCGGTGGCGCAGCGCGGCGGGGTGCTGCTCACAGATTGATGACCGGGCAGGTGAGGGTGCGGGTGATGCCCTCGACCATCTCGATCTGGCCGACGACCATACGGCCGAGGTCGTCCATCGTGGGCGCACTGGTCCGGGCGATGACGTCGTAGGGGCCGGTGGCGATCTCGGCGCTGTCGACACCGTCGATGGCCCGGATGCGGCCGGCGACCTCGGCGGCCTTGCCCATCTCGATCTGGATCAGGACATATGCGCTGACGGTCATGGAGCCTCCCCGTGGCTACGGCTGGCGCCAGGGTAGTGCCGTCGGATCCATCGGCGGGCCGAATAGGCCGGTGCCTGCGGCGGCGGTACCACCGCAGGCACCGTTGGGCTCGATCAGCTCTCGAGTTCGGTGGCGGCTCCGCCGATCGGGATGCGCCGGGGTTGCGCCGCAGCGAGCACCGGGATCGTCACCACGAGGACACCGTTGTCATGGCTGGCGCGCATGGCCTCGGTGTCGAGGTTCTCGGCCAGGGTGAGGGTGCGGGTGAACGTGCCGTGACTGCGTTCGCTGCGTACGACCTCGCTGTCCTCGGCGAGGGCGCGCTCACGGGTGACGGTCAGGCGCAGTTCGCGCTTCTCGACGGTGAGGTCGATGGCATCGGCGGCGACGCCGGGGACGTCGAACCACAACTCGATGCGGTCCTCGTGGCGGACGACATCGAGCGGGATGGCCGGCGTCGTCGCACGTGGTGCGCTGAAGGCGCGTGGCGCAGCGAAGAAGCCGTCGAAGGGGCGGAAGGGGTCGTTGGTTCGGGTGACGGTCGACATTGCTGTACCTCCAGAGAGGAAACTTGAGTGGGTTGTTGTCAGGGCGGCTCAACGATCGCCCCCGTGGACGTATTCCCGGACTCTGGTTCCTCTTCCTGACGCACCGGCACGGTGGGCAATGATTCCCACATCACCCGACGGTCGACCCGATCCGGGTGCCGACGTGATGCAATGGCGGGTCTATGGAGACGATCCTGGTCACCGGCGGCGCCGGCTACATCGGCAGTCACACCTGCGTCGAGCTGTTGCTGGCCGGCTACGACGTGGTCGTCGTGGACGACCTGTCGAACGGCTCGGCGAAGGCACTCGACGCCGTCGCAGACATCACCGGGCGCAAGGTCACCTTCGTCGAACTCGACGTCGCGGACCGGCCCGGCCTCGAAGCGGTGTTCGACGCGCAGCCCATCGACGGTGTCATCCACTTCGCCGGGCTCAAGGCCGTCGGCGAGTCCGTCGCCGAACCGCTGCGCTACTTCCGGGTCAACCTGGGCACGACGATCACGCTCGCCGAGACCATGGCCGCCGCCGGGGTGAACCGCCTGGTGTTCTCATCGTCGGCCACCGTCTACAGCCCCGCGGCGCCGATGCCGTTGCACGAGGATGCACCGACGGGGCCGACCAACCCCTACGGCGACACCAAGGAGATGATCGAACGCATCCTGCGCGCCGCCGCGGCCGCCGACGATCGTCTCGCAGTGGGCCTGCTGCGGTACTTCAATCCGGTCGGAGCCCACGAGAGCGGCCGCATCGGCGAGGACCCCGCAGGGCTGCCGAACAACCTGATGCCGTTCATCATGCAGGTCGCGGTCGGCAAGCTCGAGCAGCTGTCGATCTTCGGCGACGACTACGACACCCCCGACGGCACCTGCATCCGCGACTACATCCACGTCGTGGACCTCGCTCGCGGGCACCTCGCAGCGCTGCGCCGCCTCGCCGACCATCCCGGCGTGCACACCTGGAACCTCGGCACCGGCACCGGCACCTCGGTCAGCGAGATGGTTGCCGCCGCCGAACGCGCCGTTGGGCACCCCATCCCGCACAAGGTCGTGGGCCGCCGCCCCGGTGACCAGCCCGTTTCCTACGCCGACCCCACCCGCGCCCACACCGAGCTCGGCTGGCGCGCCGAACGCACCATCGACAACATGTGCGCCGACCACTGGAACTGGCAGCGCCAGAACCCCGACGGGTACTGAATTTCTGGGCCGGCTCGGTGTTTCCGGGCCGGCTCGTCTCCGGCGGGCTCGCGCCGGGATCCGGGCTCGGTGGTCGTCGCACGCCGTGTCCGGTGTGCACGTCGCCGGCCGTGTGTCGGCGGGCTGCGCAGCAGCGGCGTTGTCGCCGAGACGGCTGGGGGGTGCCCAAGTGACCCGCCGGGGTGCGTCGCCGTCTCGGGTGCGGCGCGGAGCGCCGACGTGTCCGGTGACGCTGTTGCCGCGCTCGGTGTTTCCGGGCTGGCTCGGGAGCGCCGATGTGTCCGGTGACGCTGTTGCCGCGCTTCGTTGGTGGGTCCGTCGGCTGGGGCAGTACAGGGGTCAAGTCCGCCTTTCAACCTCGCAGCGTCGAGCCGGAGGCCGCCGCGTGCCGAGTTGGTTGAAGGTAGGACTTGACCCCAGCGGTTCGAGGCCCAGCGGTTCGAGGCCCAGCGGTTCGGTGGCCCAGCGGACCGAGTTCCCTCAGCGGAGTTCTTCGAGGCCGGACTGCAGGCCGGCGCAGAGGCGGTCGACCTCGTCGGCTGCCTCGAAGGCGCCGGTGACGCCGAACCAGGCGTGGTCGGTGCCGATGTAGGCGCCGGTCGCCACGCGCACCCTCGAGGCCAGCGGCAGCACGGGGAACGTCGCGATCATCGGGCGATCGAGCAGGCTCTGCGGTGCCTCGGGGAGTCCGGCCAGGACCGACACGGTGTGGGCTTCGGGTTCCTGCATGCCCCGCCGGGTGAGGGTCCGGGCGCCCAGCGCGGCGACGGTGGGCGTGGTGAATCCGGTGGGGTGCACGTGGCTCCAACCCGTCACGCCGATTGCGGCGGCGATGATCGACAGGCGGGTGAACGCGTCCGGCTCGCCGACCGGTAGCGAGATCCGCCGTGCCGTGGGGGCAGCCATCGAGCCGGTGGTCGAAGCCAGCGGCAGGAGGACCTCGATGCGGTCCGGGGCCTCGGCGGTGTGTTCGAGCACGGCACGGAACCCGGCGCAGATGAGGGCCAGCACCACCGCACCGGTCGGAGCGCCCGTCGCAGCTGAGATCTCGTCGATGGTGTGGCGATCGACGTCGACACCGCGCCAGCGGCGATGGGTGCCGATCCGCCCGAGCAGGGCCTTGGCCGCGGGTTCGGGGGTGATGACGCTCTGGAGGCCGCGCAGCACCCGCCGCGGCCGCACCACGGCCTGGCGTGCCAGGCGGTACCGCTCGACGGGGTTGACCGCCAGACCGACCATGGCGTCGGCGGTGAGTCGGATCGGAGACGGCAGCGGATCGGGCTCCCAGCGGTCCTTGTGGCGACGGTCCTTCTGGGACTGGTCCATGATGACGGCCAGGGGATCGGTGCCCGACACGCCGTCGACGATGGCGTGGTGGCTCTTCGACAGCACTGCCCAACGCTTGTCTGGCAGTCCCGACACCACCCAGACCTCCCACAGCGGCTTGCCCCGGTCGAGGCGCTGGCTGAGGATCCGCCCGGCGAGGTTGGCGATTGCGAGATCGCCCGAGCCCTCGGGCAGGCCGGTGTGGCGCACGTGGTAGTCGAGCGCGAAGCCGGGATCCTCGATCCACACCGGCCGGCCGATGTCGAAGGGAACCTCCATGACCCGCTGGCGCAGCCGCGGGACCTGGGTGATCGAGCGTTCGACACGCGCCACGATGTCGTCGAAGGGTGGCTCGTCGGGTTCGAACACGGCGAGGCTCACGCTGTGCATGGCGCTGATCTCGTTCTCCATGCGCAAGAACGCAGCGTCTTCGGGGGTCAGTCGTTCCATCGGTATCGCCGCCTCAATCCGGGTAGGCCACGTCGACGATCGGCGGTGTCGCCGCCGCGGCGTCGGCCAGGATGTCCACCGAGTCGTCGAAGGCAGGTTCGCGCAGCCGCTCGAGTGCCGCGGCGCCGGCCTGGAGGCTGATCTCGAGGACGCGGGTGGGATCCATGAAGTTGGCACCCATCGCACGCACTTCGGCGGCGGTCGGCTCGAGGGCCAGCGTGGGGATGCCGTACGACTCGATCTCGCGGAGCTCGCGGCGCAGCACCTGGTGGCTCCACAGCCGCACCGGCGCCAGTAGCGACCGGAACGCATCGCCGGGCTCGGACGACATCGGCGACAACACCACGACCAGATCCAGACCGAGGTCGGGATCGGCGAGGAGGTCGGCGTTGGTGGGGGAGTGCATACCGCCGTCGACGTAGCGGCGGCCGTTGATGACGACGGGCCGGAAGAACGACGGGATGGCGCAGCTGGCCTCGACCGCGGCGCCGAGCGGCGTGTCGGTGTCGTCGCGACCGAAGACGGTCCGATGCCCGTTGTCGAGGGCGACGGCGGTGATCCAGGTGTCCTCGTCGGGCCAGCGGTCGCCGTGGAGTTCGTAGTGCCGCTCGCCGACCACCGCGGTGGGCAAACGCCCGGACGGCAGCATCGACAGTGCCAGGCGTGTGGGGCGGGCGCCGCAGCCTCGTCGCAGCTCGCGGCCCAACAGGCCGGGCGAGGCCGGTCCGAACCACCACGAGGGTGTGCCGGCGCCGTCGCGGCCGGAGATCTCGCGCAGGCGGGCCATGCCTGCAGGGTCGGTCGGCAATGAGAGGATGCGCTCGAGGATGGCCTCGGCGCCGACGCCGCCGCGCAGCATGGCCGCGACGCCCGAGCCGGCGGAGGTGCCGACCACGACATGGGCGCTGCGGGCGTCCCATCCGGTGAGCTGGCGCATCGCTGCCAGCACCCCGGTGTGGTAGGCGTGGCCGGCGGTACCGCCGCCGCCGAGCACGAGCCCGATGCGGGGGGCCGCCGGCGTACTTCTCGTCGGCATCGTGACCACGGTACTATCTGTGCTGCGTATATCAAGCGCAGGCGCCGTGCACGGGCGCCGCGAGGGGATTGGTCAACGGTGTCGAAGATCGCAGCGTCTGCAACAGCCGAGCGCTCCGATGCGCGGCCGTCGATCTCACCTGCGGCGGTGGTCCCGCCGCTGTGGCGGGCCGGCCTGCTGGCTCCCGATCTGGTCGGCGCTCTCACCGGCGCCGCGCTGTGGTGGGGCCCCACGCTGGCGGCTTCCTACAGCGCCGCGGCGTTGCGTCACCCATTTCGTACCGCGCTGGTCGACGACCACGGCCGCCTCACCTACATCCAGCTGGCGACACGTACCGACCGCGTCGCCGCCGCGCTGCGCAGCCGGGGACTGGGCGCCGGCGCACCCATCGGGGTGCTGTGCCGAAACCATCGGGGCTTCGTCGAGGCAACCATCGCGCTCGCGAAGATCGGCGCCCGGCCGATCTATCTCAACACGGGCCTGGCCGCCGGCCAGCTGGCGTCGGTCGTGGGTCGCGAACGCCTCGAGTCGGTCATCTGCGATCGCGAGTTCGTCGAGGCGATGACCGAGGCGGCTCCCCATGTCGAGCTCGTCGTCGCCGCGCCCGAAGACGACGCCGGATGGTCGTTCCCGGATCTGGCACGTCGGAAGATCCTGCTGCGCATGCCGTCGCCGGGCACGGCCTCCGACCCCGTCATCTTGACCTCGGGCACGACCGGGGTCCCCAAGGGAGCCCAGCGCAGCGCCCGGAGTTCGATGCTGCCGGCCCTGGCCGGGTTGTTGGCTGCCATGCCGCTGCGCCGCGGAGACCGGTTCCTCGTCGCCGCCCCGCTGTTCCACGCCTGGGGACTCAGCCAGATGACCATGGCGGCCAGCCTGGCCGGCACCCTCGTGCTGCGGCGACGGTTCGACCCCCGGCGGGTGCTCGACGACGCCGTGCGCCACGGCGTCGACGTGCTCGTCGTCGTGCCGACGATGCTGGTCCGGATGCTCGACGTCGACGGCGCCGCGCCGCTCGCCGACGTCCGTGTCGTCGCCTCCAGTGGCGGCCCGCTGGTCGGCGACATCGCCACGGCGTGGATGGATGTCCACGGCGACACCCTCTACAACCTCTACGGCTCGACCGAGGTCGGTCAGGTGGCCATCGCCGGCCCGGCCGATCTGCGGCGGGCGCCGGGTTGCGCCGGCGTGGCGCCGCTGGGCGTCGAGCTCCGCATCGTCGACGACGCCGGCGCCGACGTCGAACCCGGCACGGTCGGGCGCATCGTCGTGCGCAGTGGCTCGCACTTCGACGGCTACACCGAAGGCGGCACCAAGCCGATCGTCGATGGGTTCATGGACATCGGCGACACCGGCTCCATCGACCGGTATGGCCTGTTGCACGTCGTCGGCCGCAGCGACGACATGATCGTCACCGGCGGCGAGAACGTCTACCCCCAGCCCATCGAGGACGTCCTGGTCCGCCACGACGATGTCGTTGATGCGGCCATCGTCGGTGTCGCCGACGACGACCTCGGCCAGCGCATCGTCGCCCATGTCGTTCGCCGCCCCGGGAGCCGGGTCAAGGCCTCGACGCTGCGGGCGCACTGCCGGGCCAACCTCGCCGCGCACGAGGTGCCCCGCTCCATCGAATTCTGCGACGAATTGCCGCGCAACGCCACCGGCAAGGTCCTGCGCGGCGACCTCTCGGCTGCGGCGCGATGACCCCGATCCTGACTCTCGGCCCTGGCGCGTCACGGCCCCGGCGCCCATCGTCGACGCCATGACCGCCGTTCGCCGCGAGCCGCGCGAGCTCGAGCTCGCCGTGCCGATGGGCCACCGTGTCCACCTGCCCGGCCGCGGCACCACGTTCGTGCGCGAGGCCGGCCCCGATGACGCTCCGACCGTCGTGCTGCTCCACGGGCTCATGGCCACCGGCGGGCTCAACTGGTTCCAGTGCTTCGAGCCGCTGGCCGAGCGCCACCACGTGCTCGCACCGGATCTCCGCGGCCACGGCCGAGGGGTCCACAGTCGCCGGCGCCTGACCATGGAGGACTGCGCCGACGACGTCGCCGCCATGCTCGACCTGCTCGGTGTGCGCAACGGCGTCATCGTCGGCCATGCTTTCGGCGCTGCGGTGGCCGAGGTGCTGTGGCGCCGTCACCGCCGCCACGTGGGTGCGCTGGCGCTGATCGGCCACGGTGCCGAGTACGAGCTGTTGGGCCCCGAGCGGCTCATCGTGTCGATGCTGCCCGACCTCGGTGTCGCGGTGACCCGATCGCTCGGTGTGCTGGGCCTCGTGCCCAACGCCATCGCCGAACGCATCGTGGTCAGCCCCGCCCAGACCACGCGGGCCGAGACGCTGCGCAAGTGGGCACGCCGGGAGATGCAGCGCAATTCCACCCAGGCGGTGCTCGAGGGGGCCTGGGCGCTGGCCCGGTTCCGCTCGGCCGGCTGGGTCGCCGACATCGACGTACCCACCACGGTGGTGGTGACCGAACGCGACACGGTCGTGCGTCCCCGGGCCCAGCGCGAGCTCGCCGGCCGGATACCCGATGCGCACGAGGTGTCCTACGACGGCGACAGCCGGGCATTTCTCGAGCCCGCGTTCGGGTCGATGTTGGCCGAGGTCTGCGATGAACTCGTCGAGCGCATGGCCGCCGACGACCACAAGAGGGCCGAAGCATGAGCGAGCTGTGCGAGCGGGGCCGCCCGTCCCGTTGCGTCAGCAACAGGAGGGCCGAAGCATGAGCGAGCTGTGCGAGCGGGGCCGCCCGGCCCGTTGCGTCAGCAACAGGAGGGCCGAAGCATGAACCCGCGGAGCCCGGCGCTGGCCCGAGCCGATCAGGTGGAGCTCGTCGGTGGCTACGGCATCGCCATCCGGGTCAACGGCAGCGGCCCGCCGTTGCTGTGGGGTCACGCGCTGTTGTCCAACACCGAGGCCGAGGACTCGGTCCGGATGATCGACTGGGGTCCGGTCCGGCGTGTCGCCGAAGTGGTGCGTTACGACGCGGTCGGTCATGGCCGGTCGGCCGGCAGTGGCGACCCGACCGACCACGAGTGGCGCAGCCTCGGCGACGATGTGCTCCAGCTCGCAACCCGTCTGGGTCACGAGCGGTTCGTCGCCGGTGGCACGTCGATGGGCGCCGCGGCTGCACTGTTCGCAGCGCTCGCCGAGCCCGAGCGGGTCCGGGGCCTCATCTTGTTGGCGCCCCCGGCCGGGTGGGGACACAGGGTGCCGGTGGCAGCGGCGTACCGCATCGGCGCGTTGGCCGCGGTCATGGGCGTGGTCGAACCGGCGCGGCTGATGGCCAAGGTCGTGCCGTTCGTGCCGCCGGTGGGACGGTTCCAGATCGATCGGGTGCTGGCATTCTGGCGCCACGTCACCGACACCCCCCGACGCCAGCTCTACGCGGCGCTGCTCGGTGCCTCGCGGTCAGATCTCCCACCGCTCGATCAGCTCCGGTCGTTGGACATCCCGACCCTGGTGATGGGCTGGCGCGGCGACCCGATCCATCCCGATGCCATCGCCGAGAAGCTGGCATCGGTGTTGCCCGACGCACGGCTGCACATCCTCGACATGCCCGCAACCGAGGAGATGGGGCGCCTCATCGTCGAGTTCCTGGCCGAGATCAGCGAGGAACCTCCCGTTCGGGCGGACGCAGCGCCGCGTCGCCGGACGCGCAAGACTGCCGAGACGGCGAAAGCGGGCGAGGAGACGACATGACGAACGACGTGCGCGCGGTTCCACATGCACATCGCGGCGCGGGGGAGTCCGGCCGATGACGGCAGCGGCGGCGTTCTTCGATCTCGACCGCACGCTCATCGGCGGCTCGTCGGCTCCGGTGTTCCAGCGCTACCTCGCCGAGGTCGGTCTCGCCCCCGCGGTTGCCGGCAATGTCGCCGGTGCGTTCACCCGGACCTTCGACGTGCTCGGCGAGAGCTACCTGGTCATGCAGCTGGCCCGATTCGCGCCCCGATCGGCTGCGGGCATGCCGGTCGAGGACACCATCGCCGCGTGCAAGGCGGCTGTCGGCGAGCTCGAGGCGATGGTGCTGCCGTTTGCACATCAGCTGATGGCCGAACACCGTCGACACGGTCGGGCGATCGTCATGGCGACGTCTTCTCCCGAGCACATGGTTGCGCCGTTGGCCGAGGCTCTGGAGGTCGACGACCTCATCGCGTCACGCTGGGAGCACCGCGACGGAACGTTCACGGGCTCGTTCGAGGGTGGATTCGTGTGGGGCCGCGCCAAGCGTGACGCCGTGGTGGCCTGGGCCCGCACCAACGGGGTGTCGTTGCGGGGCAGCTACGCGTACTCCGATTCCTACTTCGATGCGCCGCTGCTGGCCTCGGTCGGGAACCCGGTTGCCGTCAACCCCGACCCACGCCTGGCCGCGCTGGCGGTGGTGAAGGGCTGGGAGATCCGCCACCTCGACGCCCCGCCGGGTGTGGTGAAGATCGCCGGCCGGGAGCTGCAGGATCTGGTGCGACCGTTCGTCGACGAGCGGCTCATCCCGGGCGTGCGGATCGAGATCTCCGGTGTCGAGAACATCCCGCGGGAGGGCCCGGCCATCGTGGTCGGCAACCACCGTTCGTATTTCGACCCGACGGTCATGGCGCTCGTGTTGGCCAAGGTGGGCCGCAACGCCCGGTTCCTCGGCAAGAAGGAGGTGTTCGACGCCCCCATCGTCGGGGCGCTGGCCAAGGCCGCCGGCGGCATCCGCGTCGAGCGCGCCTCGGGCTCGGACGAACCCCTCGAACACGCCGCGGAGATGCTGCGTGCCGGCGAGCTGGTCGGTCTCATGCCCCAGGGCACCATTCCCCGGGGGCCGGCGTTCTTCGACCCGGTGCTGAAGGGCCGATGGGGCGCGGCGCGTCTGGCAGCCATGAGCGGAGCTCCGGTCATCCCGGTGGGGTTGTGGGGCACCGAGAAGGTGTGGCCTCGGAGCGCTCGGCTGCCGCACCTCGATCTGACGGATCCGCCACTGGTCACCGCGACGGTGGGTCCTGCGGTGAAGCTCAAGCACCGCAGCGCCGACAAGGACACCCAGCGCATCATGGCGGCGTTGGTGGATCTTCTTCCCCCCGAGGCCCGCGAGTACCGCGAGCCGACCGCCGAGGAGCTGGCCCGCACCTATCCGCCGGGTTACCAGGGCGATCCCGCCGCCGAGCTCGATCGCCGTCCCGGTACCGATGCCTGATGTGTCAGGAGCAGCGATGACTCAGACGGAACCGACGGCGTGGAAGGAGCGCGAGCTGCGGTTTGCTCCGCATCTCTCCGATGCCGAAGCGCTCATGTGGAACCTCGAGAAGGACCCGTGGCTCAACCCGTCGGGTGCAACCGTGTTGTTGCTCGACAAACCCATCGACGTGGTCGCCTTCCGGCGCCGGGTGGCGTACGCGGTGGCCGAGGTGTCGCGGTTGCGCGAGCGCGTCGTCCCGTCCACGGCACGGGTGGCGCCGCCGGTGTGGCGCACCGATCCGGAGTTCGACCTCGACCATCATGTCCGGGTGCTCGGTCTGCCCGCGCCGGGGACCGAGCGTCAGCTCCTCGATCTGGCGACGCTGCTCTACGAGGATCCCTACGATCGCACCCGGCCATTGTGGCAGTTCGTGGTCATCGAAGGGCTCGAGGGCGGACGGGGAGCCCTGTTCTTCAAGCTCCACCACACCATCGCCGACGGCATCGGTGCAGTGCGCCTGGCCGAGGTCTACATGGAACTCGGCGCCGACGAGCCTCTGCCGCCCGAGGTCGATCTCGGCGCCGTCATCGCCGAGGCCGTCGCAGCCGAGGTGCCCGAGGTCGACCTCGACGACCCGACCGGCGCGGCCGCGGCGCAGGTGACCTCGCTCGCCGGCGCGGCGGGTCATCTGGTGCGCCGCCAGCTGGGTCTTGCCCGCAGGGTGGTCGGTGAGGCCGCGATGTGGCCGGCCGATCCGATGCGGCCGGTCGAGACCGCGACCGGTTTCGTCGCTGCGGGCCAGCGCGCCCTGGCGGAGCTGCTGGGTGACGAGGCCGACCGCGAGGGCGGGTCGCCGCTGTGGCGGCGCCGATCGCGCCATCGTCGCCTCGAGGTGTTCGATCGCGATCTCGAGGAGATCAAGACCGCGGCCCGCAACCTCGGCGGCACGGTCAACGACCTGGTCCTGACCGTGGTCGGCGAGGCCGCGGCCGCCTACCACGGCGCCCACGAGACGCCGATAGAGCGGGTCAACGCCACGTTCATCATGTCCACCCGTACCGACGAGGCCGTCGGTGGCAACAGCTTCTCGCCGATGCGGGTGCACATCCCGGCCCGGCCGATGTCCATCCGGGCCCGCTTCGGTGAGGTCCACGATCTGGTGGCGGCCAAGCGCACGGCCAGCAGCGGTTCGGCGGCGCTCGAACACATCGCCGCGGTCGCCAGCCGTCTGCCCACTGCGGTCGTGGCAAAGGTGGCACGCACCCAGGCGGCGGGCGTCGACATCGCCACCAGCAACTTCCGCGCGGCACCGTTCACGGTATACGTGTCGGGTTCGAAGCTGCTGGCGGGCTACACGTTGGGACCGGTGGCGGGAACGGCGTGCAATCTCACGGCGATGTCCTATGACGGCAGGTTGTTCTTCGGGGCACTGTGCGATCCGGTTGCGATCACCGACACCGGGGTGTGGCGCGATGCACTCGTGGCCGCACTGGACCGCGTCATCGCCGAAGGAACGAAGGCGTGAGCGAGCCCGACGAGAGGGTCGAACGATGAGCGAGCGGGGGAGGCCCGATCCGCTCGATGGCCTGGTGGCGGCGCGCGATGCCGTACGCAAGCTGCAGGAGTTGGCGGGCAAGGTGGTGTTGCCGCCCGAGCATCGGGCCGCGCTGACCGAGGGGCTCGCGAAGCTCGTCATGCCGGGCGAGCAGATCCAGGCGTTGATCGATCTGGCCGAGGCCTTCGGGCCGCCCCAGACCCAGATCGAGGAGATCCGCAAGACCATTGCGACCCAGCGCGATCAGCTGGAGAAGATGCTGGACGATCTCCAACGCGTCGAGGCCGGCGTCGACCGCCTCGCAGCAGCCGCCGAGCAGCTCGCTGCGGCCCAGCGCCCGTTCCTGAACGCCCTGTCCTTCCTCGGCGCCGGCGACCCGACCGCGCAGCCGAAAGCTCCGGACCCCGAGGAAGCCGACGGCGAACCAGGCAGCTGACCTGGGTGCGAGGGGTCGAGGACCCCGGCGGTAGGCGAGCCGCCGGGCCTGGATGCCGCAATTTCCCGAGTTGGTTGAAAGTACGACTTGACCCCAGCGGTTCGACCACCGGCGGCGCTACGGGCCGAGGACCCGCTCGAGGTAGGGGTTGGCGAACACCCGGTCGGGGTCGAGCTCGTCGCGGATTGCGGCGAAGCGGGACCACCGGGGGTAGCGGGCCGAGAGCTCGGCGGCGCCGAGGCCGTGCATCTTGCCCCAGTGGGGGCGGGCTTCGTAGTCGTCCATGATCGCCTCGACCGCGCTGAAGTAGGCGTCGTGGGGGCTCTTGTGGAACACGTGCACGGCGATGTAGCCGACGTCGTCGCGGCTGGCGGTGCCGAGCAGGGTGTCGTCGGCGCCGAGGACCCGGACCTCGATCGGGAAGCTGATCGGGGCGCCGAGGCGGGCGACGACGTCCTGGACCCGGCCGAACGCCTCCAGGAGCTCCATACGTGGGACCGCGTACTCCATCTCGACGAAGCGGACCCGACGCGGCGAGCAGAAGACCTCGTGGCTGGGGGCGATGTAGTCGGCGGTCTGGCCCGGTCGCACGGCACGACGGATCGCGGGCTCGATGAGGCGTGGCAGCCGATGCCCGGCGTGGCAGAGCGTGCCGAACAGTGCGTTCGACACCAGCTCGGCATCGACGAACTCCTCGACGCGGGGCCGGCGTCGGATGGGCTCGGTGGTGCGGTTGTTCACCTTCAACGACCCGACCGTGGTGT
This sequence comes from Acidimicrobiales bacterium, assembly GCA_046290435.1. Classification (GTDB taxonomy): domain Bacteria; phylum Actinomycetota; class Acidimicrobiia; order Acidimicrobiales; family UBA8592; genus CAVQUE01. The sequence goes on along the minus strand of JBKAGO010000036.1, from coordinate 14,969 downwards.
GGGGGAACCAGTAGAACTCGACGTGGTCGTTGGCGGCGGTGAGTTCGTCGAAGCGTTCGGTGATGGCGTCGACGGGTTCGGTGGTCTCGACGGCGTGGAGGTCGAACGCCTCGACACATTGCAGCGTGAGCTCGCACACCACGCCGAGCGCGCCGAGGTTGACCTGCACCGCCGGCAGGAGCTCGGCGCGGGTGTTCGCCGAGCACTCGACGATGCTGCCGTCGCCGGTCACCAGTCGGGCTCCGACGACCGCAGCACTGATCGACGCGTAGGAGGCGCCGGTGCCGTGGGTGCCGGTGGCGGTGGCCCCCGCGATGGTCTGATGGTCGATGTCGCCGAGGTTGGGCAGCGCCAACCCACGCGACCGTAGGGCCGTGTTGAGATCGGCCAGGCGGGTGCCTGCACCCACGGTGACCTGGCATTTCTCGCGGTCGACGCTGGTGATCCCGGCGATCGCCCCGATGTCGACGAGCACGCCGTCGGTGCACGCGATGTCGGTGAAGGAGTGCCCCGCGCCGACGACCTTCACCCGCCGGCCCTCGGTCGCTGCACGACGTACCACGGCGGCGACCTCGTCGATGGTCGACGGCGACGCCACCCTCGCCGGCACGGCGCGCTGGTTACGGCCCCAGTTGCGGAAGACGCCGTTGCGGATCGGGCTCATCGACGCGCCACGCTAGCGGAAGCGAAAACGGCGACCGGCGCCGACGACGACCATCGCAACGGTCATCGTCGGCGCCGACGCAGCAGAACCCGGCCTACATCTTCGGCTCGATGCCGAGATCGGCGAAGCCCTTCTTCTCGTAGTTGGCCCGGAACATGTCGCGCAGCTTCGTGGCCTGCACGTCGTAGTCCTCGGGATCGTCCCAGGTCTGGCGGGGATCGAGGATCTCGTCGGGCACGGCCTCGCAGTGCGTCGGCATCCGCAGCCCCAGGATGGGCTGGGTGGTGAGCTCTGCGTCGTCGAACTCGCCGGCGAGTGCCGCATCGAGCAGCGCGCGGGTGTGCTCGAGCGACATGCGCTCGCCCTTGCCGTAGGGGCCGCCGGTCCAGCCGGTGTTCAACAGCACGCAGCGGGTCTCGTGGTCGGCCATGCGCTGGGCCAGCAGTTCGGCGTACACCGAGGCCTTCTGGGACATGAACGCAGCGCCGAAGCACGACGAGAAGGTCGCTTCGGGTTCGGTCACGCCGACCTCGGTGCCGGCGAGCTTGGACGTGAACCCGGAGACGAAGTGGTACATCGTCTCGGCGGAGTCGAGGATCGACACCGGGGGCAGCACGCCGAACGCATCGGCGGTGAGCAGCACGATGGTGCGCGGGTGCGGGCCGCGGGCGCCTTCGGCGACGCCGGGGTTGCAGGTCAGCGGATACGCGAAGCGCGTGTTCTCGGTGATGGAGCCGTCGGTGAGGTCCAGCTCCTGGGGGTCGGTGTCGGCGAGCTCCTTGCCCGACAGCGGCGGCACGTTCTCGATGAGGGTGCCCCGCATGCTCATCGCCGCAGCGATGACCGGCTCGGCCTCTTTGTTGAGGTCGATCAGCTTGGCGTAGCAGCCGTCTTCGAAGTTCGAGACACCGGCGTCGGTCCAGACGTGTTCGTCGTCGCCGATGAGCAGCCGGTTCGGGTCAGCCGACAGGGTGGTCTTGCCGGTGCCGGAGAGGCCGAACAAGATGGCGCTGTCGCCGTCGGGGCCGACGTTTGCCGAGCAGTGCATCGACAGCTGACCCTTGGCCGGCAGGACGTAGTTCATCGCGGTGAACATCGTCTTCTTGTTGACGCCGCAGTAGTCCGCCCGACCCACGACCAGGGCCATGCGGTTGACGATGTCCATGATGACCGCACGCTCGGAGTTGGTGCCGTCGCGCTCGGGATCGCAGCGGAAGGACGGCACGTTGATGATCGTCCAGCCGTTGGCCTCTCGGTCGGCGTCGTCGCGCACGCCCTTGGGGAACATGATGTTGCAGAAGAACGCATGGGTGGCGTACTCGCCGACGAACCGGTACGGCTCGGCGAAGGTGGGGTCCCAACCGCAGAAGACGTCGGTGACATAGAGGGTGGCGTTGCGCTCGTTCAGGTGCTCGATGACCCGCGGCAGCAGCGCATCGAACTTCTCGGGTTCGAATTGGTAGAACCCGTCCTTCCACCACACGGTGTCGATGACCTCGGGCCGGGCCACGGCGAAGGTGTCCTTGGTGGGGCGCCCGGTGCACGACGGGTCGGTGTAGTAGATGAGCGGGCCGTCGACGCCGAGGGCGGTCGCGAACGCCTTCTGGTCGTCGTCGGGACCGTCGGGACGTACCCGCCCGCGGTCGTTGGCGATGGCCTCGTGGAACAGTTCGTCCTGGCTGAGCCCGTAGCGCAACTCGACGGTGTCGAGGCCGAACTGACGGCGCAGCTGCGCTGCGACCTCGGTGGTGGGGGTGCCTGTCATCTTGTACTCCGACGTCGTTGTCGTGGGCCCGCCGGGCCGTGGTTGTGGCGATACCCGCCGAAGAGGCTCAGCGCAGGAAGTCCGGCGTTCCCATGTCGACCTCGGAGCCGAGACGCAGGGACGTTGCCCGCCCCTGGTCGTCGAGGTCGAACACGACACGCTGGCCCTGACGAAGCATCCGGAAGACCGAACCCTCGAGTGCGTTCGAGGCCAGGTCGTACTCGGCGAAATCACGTTCGGACATCACGACACCGTCACGGGTGCCGGGGTCGTAGGACTTGATCACGCCTTGCATCTGGCTCGGGACTCCTCGAGTGGCAACGCCGGGTTGCCTCTGACCGGTGGGGATCGGGTCAACGTTACCGTGCGACGCCCAGGCGATCTATTCATCGCGCGCAAGTGGGTAGCTTCGCCCGAAAACTGGGCCGGCGGGGCGGGGCGGATAGTATCGCTGGCCGTGACCTCCCTCGACACCCTTCGCGTCGACGACGTCGTGCGCGCCCTGTCGGTGTTCCGCGACCTGCTCGTGGCCCACAAGGCTGCGATCAACGCGCTCAACGTCTATCCCGTTCCCGACGGCGACACCGGCACCAACATGTCGCTGACGCTCGAGTCGGTCATCGCAGAGATCGACGGTGCGCCCGCCGACGCCGCAGCAAAGTGGAAGGCGATCAGTCACGGGAGCCTCATGGGTGCACGGGGCAACTCCGGGGTGATCCTGTCGCAGGTGCTGCGGGGCCTGTCCGACCGGCTCTCCACCGACGACGAGATCGACGCCACCACCCTCGCCGATGCGTTGCGGCAGGCCTCGGTCGCAGCCGACGGCGCCGTGCTCCGACCCGTCGAGGGCACCATCTTGACCGTGGTGCGCGACACCGCCACCGAGGCCGTCGCCTCTGCCGACGCGGGTGCGGGCATGGTCGAGGTGCTCGACCGGTCCCTCGTCGCCGGCAAGGCGTCGCTGGAACGCACACCAGAGTTGCTCCCGGTGCTCGCCGACGCAGGGGTCGTCGATGCCGGCGGCGCCGGGTTCCTGTTGTTCGTCGACGCGCTCCTGCACGTCGTCGACCAGCGTGAGCTCCCACCGCCACCCGAGATCGACCCCGACACCGCCATCGCCGAACACGGCCATGGCGGCGGGCACGGTGTCGACACCGGCGACGTCGGCGACCTGCGCTACGAGGTCATGTTCTTCCTCGATGCCGCCGACGATCGCATCGACGAGTTCAAAGCGGCATGGGGTGAGGTCGGCGACTCGATCGTGGTGGTCGGTGGCGATGGCCTGTGGAACTGCCACATCCACTCCAACGACATCGGCGCCAGCATCGAGGCGGCGATCGCCGTCGGGCGTCCCCACCAGATCCGGGTGACGGATCTGTTCGAACAGGTCGAGCATCTCGAGAACGTGATGCCGCCCGGCGAGGACGCCCTCGTGCAGATCACCAATCCGGAACCGGCGACCACCGCTGTGGTCGCCGTGGCGGTCGGCCATGGGGTGCAACAGATCTTCGAATCGCTCGGAGTGCATGCGGTGATCCGCGGCGGCCAGTCGATGAACCCTTCGACCCGCCAGTTGGTCCAGGCGGTCGAGCAGGTCGACGCCCAGCAGGTGGTGATCCTGCCGAACAACAAGAACATCATCCCGGTGGCCCAGCAGGTCGACGGCGAGGTCGACAAGTCGGTGGTGGTCGTCGGTACCCGCGGCATCGCCGAGGGTTTCGCCTCCCTGCTGGCCTATGACCCCGGTGCCGATGCCGAGACCAACGCGGCGGCCATGGGCGAAGCAGCAGCGGCGGTGGTCGCCGGGGAGGTCACGTGCGCGGTGCGCGACGCCGACACCGAGGCCGGTGCGGTACAGGTCGGCGACTGGATCGGTCTCGACCGCCACGGCGTCCGCTCGATCGGCTCCGACATCGTCGCAGCCACCACCGCGCTGCTCGATCAGCTGGTCGACGACGACCACGAGCTCGTCACCGTCATCGCCGGCGCCGACGCCGATGCCGACACCGACGACGCCGTGGTGGCCTGGCTGTCCGAACATCGCCCCGATGTCGACGTCGAGCTCCACCAGGGCGGCCAGCCCCTGTACCCGTACTACATCGGGATCGAATGAGACCTCGGTCGGGCACGTCGGCGCGGTGGCGGCCGCTGCGGGCGGGTCGGTGCCGCGGGACGCGCTGAGACCTCCGAGACCGTGGCCGCCGACGATCCGCCGCTGACGCTCGGCGATCTCGCCGCGCTGCCCGTCACCCGCCTCAAGGGTGTCGGCGAACAGCGGGCGAAGGCTCTCGATGCCGCGGGGATCGGCTCGGTGCTCGACCTGTTGACCCACTACCCGCGGCGCTACATCGACCGCACCCGCGAGGCCGACATCGCCTCGCTCGAACCGGGCGAGGAGGGGATGGTGCTGGGCACGGTGCAACGTGTCGACAGCCGCCCCACCCGCAACCGCCGCAAGATGGTCAATGTCGTGGTCAGCGACGGTACCGGGCGCATGACGCTGACGTTCTTCGGTCAGCCCTGGCGCGAGCGCCAGCTCCGCGAGGACATGGCCATCGTGGTGTTCGGCAAGATGGAGCTGTTCCGGGGCGCCCGCCAGATGACCAACCCGATCGTCGACCTCGTCGGCGATCGCACCGGGCGGATCGTGCCCGTGTATCCCCAGTCCGAAAAGGACGGGCTCCACACCTGGGAGCTCGCCGCCTGGATCGAGGACGCCCTCGCGAAGGCCGCACCCCGCGGGTTCGCCGAGCCGATGCCCGACTGGGTGCTGGCCGAGCACGACCTGATCGCGCGGGGCGCCGCGTTCGCAGGCATCCACCTGCCGGCGACGATGGGCGATGTCGTCACGGCCCGGCGGCGGCTGGTCTTCGACGAGTTGTTGCGGGTCCAACTGCTGTTGGTGCTGCGGAAACGTGCCATCGAGGCGTCCAGCGAAGGTGTCGTGCACGACACGACCGGCCGGCTGTTCGCGTCGCTCGTCGACCGGTTGGCGTTCGGGCTCACCGGCGCGCAGCGACGCGCCATCGACGAGATCACCGCCGATCTGGCCTCGACCACCCCCATGCACCGGCTGTTGCAGGGCGACGTCGGCGCGGGAAAGACCCTGGTCGCGGTGGCCGCGATGTTGGCTGCGGTCGAAGGTGGGCATCAGGCGGCGCTGATGGCCCCCACCGAGGTCCTCGCCGAGCAACACGATCTGGGCATCCGGGCGCTGCTCGAGGGCTTCGTCGTGCCCGATCCGGCCACGCTGATGGGCGAGCGCGAACTGCGCGTCGGGTTGTTCACCAGCCGCAACACCGCGGCCGAGCGCCGCCGGATGCTGGCCGAGCTGGCCGCCGGATCGATCGACATCGCCGTCGGGACCCATGCGCTCATCTCCGAGGGCGTCGACTTCGCGAGCCTCGGCGTGGTGGTCATCGACGAACAGCACCGCTTCGGCGTCGATCAGCGGGCCGCGCTGCGAGACAAGGGAGCGGGCTCGTCGATTCCCGATGTTCTCGTCATGACGGCCACCCCGATCCCTCGAACCGCGGCGATGACGGTCTACGGCGATCTCGACGTGTCGGTCCTCGACGAGCTCCCGCCGGGCCGCACGCCCATCGACACCCGCTGGGTCCAGGCCGCCGGCGACGACGACGACGGCCAGCACGAGGTCTGGGAACACGTCCGCTCAGAGGTCGCGGTGGGCCATCAGGCCTATGTCGTGTGTCCACTGATCGACGAGTCCGAGAAGCTCGAGGTCGCCTCCGCCGAGGCCACCCACGACCGGCTCACAGCCGGTGAGCTGTCGGGCCTGGCCGTCGGTCTGCTCCACGGCCGCATGGCCTCGGCGGACAAGGAAGAGGTGATGGACCGCTTCCGCTCGGGCGAGCTCGACGTCTTGGTGTCGACGACGGTCATCGAGGTCGGCGTCGACGTGCCCAACGCCAGCGTCATGGTCATCCTCGACGCCGACCGCTTCGGCATCGCCCAGCTCCATCAGCTGCGCGGCCGTGTCGGCCGGGGGGCGGCGGTATCGACCTGCTACCTGGTGGGGGAGGGGACAACCCCCGACGGCGAGGCCCGCTTGTCGGCCCTGGTGGCCAGCACCGACGGTTTCGAGTTGGCCGAGGTCGACCTCGACCTACGTGGCGAGGGCACCATCATGGGCGAGCGCCAGAAGGGCCGCAACGACCTGAAACTGGCGTCGCTGCGCCGCGACCGCGAGTGGGTGGCCAAGGCCCGCGACGTTGCGTTCGCGCTGGTCGACGCGTCGCCGGGGCTGGTGGGGTATCCGCTGTTGCGCGACGAGCTCGACCTGCTGCTCGACGACGCCGAGGCCGACTACCTTCTGCGTTCGTGACCGAACCCCAGCCGTCGACGCCCCGCCTCGTGGATCTCGCCGACACCGGGTCGGTGGCCGTCGCAGTCGATGTGTTGACGTCTGCCTTCACCGGCGATCCGGTGATGCACTGGGTGTTCCCGGGTGCGGCGGCGCATGTGCGGTCGCTGCACACCTGGTGGGAGCTGATGCTGTCGATGCAGCGTGCCGGCGCCGAGGTGTGGCTGAGCCCCGCGTCGTCGACCGCCGCACTGTGGCGGGCGCCGGTGTTCGAATCGCCCGAACCCGATCCGGCGGCCCGGGACCGGTTCGTCGAGGTCGTCGCCGGTCTGGTCGGCGATCGTGCCGAGGAGGTGTTCGGCTTCTTCGCCCGCATCGGCGAGGCTCATCCCGCCGAGCCGCACTGGTACCTGGCGGCCGTGGGCACGATGCCCGAGCACCAGGGCACCGGAGCCGGCGCAGCGATCCTGGCCCCCGTGCTGGCCCGCTGCGACGCCGAGGGCCTGCCCGCCTATCTCGAGTCGTCGAACCCGAGAAACGTCCCCTTCTACCACCGTCTCGGTTTCGCCGAGACCGGCACCCTCACCACCCCCGACAGTGCAGCCACCATGACCCTCATGTGGCGCACCCCACGCTGAGGTTTTCGCCCTCACTCGCGTCGCTCGGGGTTTCGCCCTCACTCGCGTCGGTCGCTTCGCTCCCTCGCTCCGTTCGGGCGAGTTGGGTGCGGCTGGCGCCGCGTGGCGTCGGGTTCTCTCGTTCCCTCGCTGCGCTCGGTCTCTCCGTTCACCCGAGAATGATCGGAGCGGCTGACGCCGCGCTGTTCTTCGTCTGCCGACCGAGGCTCTGTCTCTGGCAGCGACGGCAAGCCGCCGCTGGCGAGCTCGGCAGACGCTGGGGGGACCGCCGGAGGCCGTCCCCCCAGACCCCCCTCGCTGGCGGCCCCCAGGCCCCCGCGGCTGTTGGGGCTTCTCCTGCCGGGTAGCGGCGCCCCGGGACCATTCCACCGGGCTGACCAGCGCGGGCGGCAGCCGTCGGCGTTGTCGCTTCTCCCGAGACGGCTGGGTATCCCGGTGGGTCGCTTGGGTACCCCCGTGCCGTCTCGGCGTGTCGCCGCTGCTGCGCAGCCCGCCGACACCCGGCCGGCGACGTGCGTCCGGAAGCGGGGGTCAGACGACCACGGGTCGGTGGATCCCGGCGCGTGCACGCCGGAGACGAGCCGGCCCAGAAGTACCGCGTGTACCGGGCTGACCAGGCCCCGGACCGCTCCACCGGGCTGACCAGCCATGGAGAAGGTCGGCGTGCTCGCCGATCCCGAGACGGCTGGGTATCCCGGTGGGTCGCTTGGGTACCCCCGTGCCGTCTCGGCGTGTCGCCGCTGCTGCGCAGCCGGACACCGGCCGGCGCGTGCGTCCGGAAGCGGGATGAGACACGAGCCGGAGGATCCCGGCGTGCCGCCGCAGCCGAAGCACCGTGTCCAGGGCTGACCAGGTCCGGGAGCGGCCGGGCCAGCGCGCCCTGGGAGACCCAGCCGAGGCCGGCGGCCAGGACCCGTCGGCTCGAGCCGCTCCCGAGGGCTGGGTATCCGGTGGGTCCCTTGGCACCCCGAGCCGTCTCGGCGAGTCGCCTGCTGCGCAGCCCGCCACCGGCCGGCGCGTGCGTCCCGAAACGGGTGCGGACCACAGACCGGTGATCCAGGCGCGGGGCGCCAGCGAGCCGGCCCGAAGTACCGCGTTACCGGGCTGACCAGGCCCCGGACGATCCACCGGGCGGCCGGACCTGGGAAGGTCGGCGTGCTCGCCGATCCGAGACGGCTGGGTATCCCGTCGGTCGCTTGGGTACCCCGAGCCGTCTCGGCGAGTCGCCGCTGCTGCGCAGCCCGCCGACACCGGCCGGCGACGTGCGTCCCGGAAACGGGTTGCGACGACCACAGACCGGTGGATCCCGGCGCGTGCCCGCCGGAGACGAGCCGGCCCAGAAGTACCGCGTGCGCCGGGCCGCGGCGGCCATGGACACACGTCGGCGTTCTCGCCGCACCCGAGACGGCTGGGCACCCCGGTGGGTCGCTTGGGTACCCCCGAGCCGTCTCGGCGAGTCGCCGCTGCTGCGCAGCCCGCCGACACCCAGCCGGCGACGTGCGTCCCGGACTGGAGATGAGACGACCACAGACCAGTGGATCCCGGCGCGTGGGAGCCGGAGACGAGCCGGCCCAGAAGTTCAGAGCCGGCTCTAGTCGAGAGGTATCTCGATGTCCCAGCGGTCGCGGCAGTCCTCGCAGCGGTAGAAGACGATGTCGCCGGGTTGCCAGCCCTCGTGGGGTGGGTAGGAGGCGAGGTGGCATCGGCCGCCGCAGTCGACGCAGATGATGTGTTCGGGGAGTTCGAGTCCGGGTCGGTCGCTCATGGGATTCTCCTCGCAGAGGGCCGGGTCTCGACCATCGACGCTGTCGCTGGCGCCGTGCCTGCCAGTATCGTCGCCCGCCATGCGTATCGTCGCCGGAGAGGCCCGTGGTCGCCGGATCGCGTCGGTCGAGGGTGTCGATGTGCGGCCCACGATGGATCGGGTCCGTGAGGCGATCTTCAATTCGTTGACCAGTCACGGGCTGGTCGAGGACCGTGTGATGGCCGATCTGTTCGCCGGGTCGGGCGCGCTGGGGCTCGAGGCCTTGTCGCGCGGCGCAGCGCGGGTGGTGTTCGCGGACAGCGACCGGCGGGCGGTCACGGTGGTCGAGAGCAATCTGGCGACGTTCGGTTTCGCCGCTCGGGCCCGCGTGCACCGTGGCGATGGTGTCGCGCTGGCTCGCACGCTCGATGGAATCGACGTCGCGTTGTGCGATCCGCCGTATGCGTTCGATGCCTGGCCGGACCTGCTGGAGGTGTTGGCGGAGCGGGGCGTGGAGGCGGTGGTCGTCGAGTCCGATCGTGCGGTCGAGCCGGGCGAGCCGTGGGCGGTGCTGAAGCAACAGCGCTATGCGGGTACCGTGGTGACCATCGCGCGGCGCGGAGACGGTGCTCGACCGATGCGGGGAGGGGCTCCCGCAGACCAGGAGGACAACCCGACGTGACCCGCGCTCTCTATCCGGGGTCCTTCGATCCCGTTCACATCGGCCATGTGTCCATCGTCGAAGCCGCGTCCCGCTGTTTCGACGAGGTGGTCGTCGTGGCCATGTACAACCGCGAGAAGACCGATGGCTACTTCACCCTCGCCGAGCGCGAGGCGATGCTGGCCGAGACCTTCGCCTCGCTGGCGAATGTGACGACGGCGAGCGCTCCGGGCCTGGTCATCCAGGCTGCGGAGGCGCTCGGAGCCGATGTCATCGTCAAGGGGGTACGCAGCGGCACCGACCTGGATTCGGAGATGCAGATGGCCCAGACCAACAATCACGTCAGCGGGATCGACACGGTGCTCGTGCCCACGCGGCCCGAGCATGCGTTCGTGTCGAGTCGCTACATCCGCGAGATCCATGCCCAGGGCGAGGATGTGGCCTCGATGGTGCCCGAGCCGGTCGCCTTGCGGCTCGCCGCGAAGAGGGGGATCTCATGAGCGACGATCTCGACAGCGGTGTCGAACCCGCCGCGGATCCGGGCGGCTCGCCCTATGAGGTTCCGCAGGTGGAACGTGTCGTCCGTCAGCTCATCGATCTGATCGAGGCCGCGCGGCCGGTGCCGCTGTCGGCGTCGTCGATGATCAACAAGGACGAGGTGCTCGATCTGCTGTACGAGGTCTCCGAGCGTCTCCCGGACGAGCTCCGGGCGGCCCGTTGGCTGCTGAAGGAACGTGAGGACTTCCTGGCCCGGGTGCGTCGCGAGGGCGATGACATCATCGACCAGGCCGCCGGTCGGGCCGAGGCCATGGTCGCTCGCACCGAGGTGGTCAAGGCCGCCGAGGCCCGGGCCCGACGCATCGTCGATGGCGCCGAGGCCGAGGCCCGTCGCCTCAAACACGAGGCCGAGGACTTCTGCGACCAGCGCCTCGCGAGCTTCGAGGCGGTGCTCGAGAAGACCCTGAAGGTCGTGACCGATGGTCGGAGCCGTCTCCAGGGTGACCCGCTCGCCGATCTGGTGTCGGAGGCGAACCCGCCGCCGGCGCCGGAGGAGCCCGTGGGCGGGTTCTACGACCAAGACGATGGCTACGGGACCCACTGAGCCGTCCGGGCGCAACGCCCGGGCAGGGAAGGGACGCGGCGGGCCGCGGCTCGAGGTCGACGTCGCGCTGTTGTTGCGCCGGCCCGGCGACACCTGCCCCGTCGAGGTCGATCTGCGTTTCGACGATCTCGCGAACAGCGTGGTCGAGGCCTCGCGTGTCGTCGGGGCGCTCGTGGTCGAGTCGATGTCGGATTCGCTTTCGGTCACCGGCAGCTTGAGCGCCCCATGGCGTGGCGACTGTCGCCGGTGCCTCGGCGAAGCCGAAGGCGTCACCACCATCGACGTGGCCGAGATCTACGAACGGCGACCCGTCGACGGCGAGACGTACGCGCTCGAGGGTGACGTCGTCGATCTCGCCCCGATGGTGCGCGAGCAGATGTTGTTGTCGTTGCCGCTGGCGCCGTTGTGCGACGAGGACTGCGGTGGGCCCGATCCCGAGCGGTTCCCTTCGATCGTGGGTGGCGTCGACGACGCCGATGGCGATGCCGAGCAGGAGCCGGTGGGCGATCCCCGATGGGCGGCTCTCGACGCGCTGCGCTTCGACGACCGCTGAGCTGCTGCTGTACGCCGCGAACGTTCTTCGTCTCACGTGGCCTCACATTTGCTCGCACCGGATAACCTCGGATGCTTGCGTGCGCGCCCCGGCCGGGGTGTCGCGGACCCGAACGAGTTCTGGACCTGACATGGCTGTTCCGAAGAAGAAGACCTCCAAGGCCAAGAGCCGCAGCCGCCGATCCTCGGCGTGGACCCTGGGCGCCCCGTCGCTCAGCCGCTGCAGCCGCTGCGGGGCGGCCCGCCGCCCCCACCACGTGTGCGGGTCCTGCGGCTGGTACGACGGCCGCGTCGCCATCGACCTCGATTGAGCACCGCCGACGGTCTCGCGCCCACCACCGAGATGTGCGTCCCGACGATCTGCAGCGCCCGATGAGTTCGTCACCGCTGCCGGTCGCCCTCGACGCCATGGGTGGCGATCACGCACCCGACGAGATCATCGCGGGTGCCCGTCTCGCGGCCGCCGACGGCTTCGCGGTCACCCTCGTCGGGCGCCCCGATGCCCTGGCCGGCGTCGACGACTTCGAGATCATCGAGGCGTCGGAAGTCATCGCCATGGACGCCGACCCCGGCGCCAGCGTCCGCCGCATGAAGGACTCTTCGCTCGTGCGCGCTGCCGAGGCCGTGCGCGATGGGCGCGCCTGTGCCATGGTCAGCGCTGGCAACACCGGTGCCACGATGGCTTCGGCGCTGTTGCGGATGGGACGCCTGCCAGGGGTTTCGCGGCCGGCCATCGCCACGCCGATGCCCATCCCTGGTTCGACCCGGCGCAACGTCCTGCTCGACGCCGGCGCCAATGCCGAGTGCAGCGCCGAGATGCTGGTGCAGTTCGCCGAGATGGGCGCCATCTACGCCCGCGACCGCTTCGGCATCGACGACCCCCGGGTCGGGCTGCTGTCCATCGGTGAAGAGGCCGGCAAGGGATCGCCCCTGGTCAAGGAGGCTTTCGAGCTCCTGGGCGACACGGCCTGGCAGCAGCGGTCGGGTGCGACCTTCGTCGGCAACGTCGAGGGTCGGGATCTCATGGGCGAAGAAGCGCATGTCATCGTCACCGACGGATTCACCGGCAACGTGGCGCTCAAGACCGCCGAAGGCGTCGCCAAGGCCATCGTCAACGCGCTGCTCGGGGCCTTCGACGCGTCCGACGACGCCCGTGAGGGGGCACGCCTGCTGGCCCCGGACCTCCTGCCGCTCTACGCGACGCTCGATCCCGACACCATCGGCGGGGCGGCGCTGTTGGGGCTCAAGGGCGTCTGCATCATCAGTCACGGTTCGTCGTCTGCGGTCGCCATCCGCAACGCCATCGCCGTCGCCGCCGAGCTGGCGGCCAACGACCACGTCGGTCACCTGCGCGCTGCCCTCGCCCCCGACGCCGGTTGAATTCGCGGGCCGTTTCACAAGCTCACGAGCAGCGAACGCGCTATACTCCGCCGCTGCTGTCGTTCGTGATGACCCCCAGGAGGCGTGCGTGCCGGCTGAAACCCACGTCGAACAAGGCCCCCTCGACCGGGCGGCCATCGTGACGCTCGTCCAGGAGCGCCTCGCAGAGATCCTCGAGATCGAACCCGACTCCATCGCCGAGGGCGACTCGTTCGTCGATGATCTCGACGCCGACTCCCTCGCCCTCATCGAGTTGGTCGAGGCCATCGAAGAAGAGCTCAGCGAGCGTTCGGTCGGGTTCCGGATCGACGACGAGGACCTCGAGGACCTCAAGACCGTGCGCGACGCCGTCGACTACGTGCACGCCCGGCTGGGCTGATCGCCCTGCACACCGCGGCCGCCGCCGATGCCCTCTGCGACCGCATCGGTCACCACTTCGCCAACGCCGAACTGATCGAGACCGCCCTGCGCCACCGCAGCTGGTGCGCCGAGAACGGCGACGTCGAATCCAACGAACGCCTCGAGTTCCTCGGCGATTCGGTCCTCGGCCTCGTGGTGACCGACCACATCTTCTCGCACTACCCCGAACTCTCCGAAGGCTCGATGGCCAAGTTGCGCTCCGACGTCGTCAGCTCGGTGTCGCTCGCCTCGGTGGCCCGCGAGCTCGATCTCGGCGACGCCATCTCGCTTGGCAAGGGCGAAGAGTCCTCTGGCGGTCGCCACAAGAGCTCGATCCTCGCCGATGCCCTCGAAGCCGTCATCGGCGCGGTCTACGTCGATGGCGGCTGGGCGCCCGCCGCGGCCATCGTCATGGATCGCTTCGCCGACCGCATCGCGTACGCCGCCCGGCGTCCGGGCCTCGAGGACTACAAGACGCGACTTCAGGAACACGTCGCCGGGAACGGTTGTCAACCGCCCGTCTACGACGTAACCGGGGTCGGCCCCGACCACGAGAAGCACTTCTTCGCCACAGTGTCCATCGCCGGCGAAGTGATCGGTCGAGGCGAGGGCCGTACGAAGAAAGAAGCCGAACAAGGCGCAGCCGGGGAGGCGTGGGAACACCTCGCCAGTGCCGGCGCCACCTCCGGGGCCGCGGACCCCGACCCCACCACCACGAAGGCGACCCCATGATCGAGCTACCCGAGATCGAGACCATCCGGCGGGATCTTGACAAAGACATCACCACCAAGAAGATCAAAGACGTCGACGTGGTCATCGCCCGCGCCGTCGGGGCCGCCTCGGGCAAAGCGAAGCTCCTCGCCGCCACCGACAAGGCCAAGATCACCGGTGTCGGCCGCGTCGGCATGCGCATCGCAATCGGCCTCGACACCGACCACACGCTGCTCATCGACCTCGGGACCGGTGGGCAGCTGATCCGGACCGCGAACAAAGACGAGGTCCACAAGCGCACCGCACTCGTCATCACCTTCACCCAGCACGGCCAGCTCCGTCTGGTCGACATGGAAGCCGACGCCCAGGTCGCGGTCGTGGGCACCGACGAGCTCCCCGACTCCCTGGGAGACAGCGTGCCCACCGGTATCGACCCCATCGAAGAACCCATGTCGTGGACCGACTTCGGCCGGGCTCTGCACAGTCACCACACCAAACTCAAGACCCTCATCTGCAACGACGAGTTCATCATTGGCATCGGCCCGATGTACGCCGACGAGATCCTCTTCCAGGCAGGCCTGCGTTATGACCGGTGGTCGGACTCGCTCACCACCCAGGAGGTCCGGCGCCTCTATCGGGCGCTGGTCGAGACCCTCCACGACGCCGTCAAGTACCGCGGCTCGACCGTCGAGGGCAGCCACTACGTCGACGCCTTCGGCGAACCCGGCTCCTACCAGGACCACCACTCCGTCTACCGCAAGGACGGATCCCTGAGCCCCCGCTCCCGCCGCCCCATCGTCAAGTCCAAGTTCAGCGGCGAGTGGACCTGGTACTGCGAACAATCACAGGTGTAGGGGTTTCGCCCTCACTCGCGTCGCTTCGCTCGCTCCGTTCGGGCGAGTTGGGTGCGGCTGGCGCCGCGGGGCGTCGGGTTCACTCGTTCCCTCGCTGCGCTCGGTCTCTCCGTTCACCCGAGGGGGTTTCGCCCTCACTCGCGTCGCTTCGCTCGCTCCGTTCGGGCGAGTTGGG
>JBKAGO010000035.1:0-202303 GCA_046290435.1 Acidimicrobiales bacterium | reverse complement strand
TCAGGGTCTGTTCAAGCCCCCTGATCGTGGACACCCTCGCGCCCTGAGTGGTGGATCATCGCGCGCACCGCGCGAACCCCTTGGAACTAACCGTCTAGGTGGCTGGTGCCGGACGGCTGCCGCTGTCGAACGGGGTCCGAGCGGTGCGAAGCTCGCATCGGTCGTCGTCTGGCCGTGGCCCGAGCGGCCGGTGAGCGCAGCGAACAAGAGCGGGAGGCGACGGGTCTGGATCCGTTTGACGAGTACGCCGATCCGTGCACCCTCCGAGGCGTCGGGATATGCGGCACCTCTGATGGAAGATTTCGCGGGGTGGCCGTCGGCCGGGCGAGACTGTCACACCTCCGAACTAGTGTTCGATGCATGGAATTGCTGGTGCAGCCGGACGGACCGGCCGACGCTTCCGACGCAGTCGGGCCCCTGGTGGGGCTCGACGCCGCGATCGACGCGCTGTTCGATTCCCGGTTGTCGCCGGTGTCGTCGCCGGAGGCAACCGCGGCGATGGTGGAGCTGGACCGTCTGGCGCGGCGGGTGCATGCAGCGCAGTTGGAGTTGATGGCCAACATCGACGCCCGCAACCTGCATCGTGGTGACGGGTTGCTGTGAAGACCCTGAAGTCATCTCTGGGCGCCACTCGGGCGGTGAGGCGTTGGATCGTGACCGGGCCCGCCGCATGCTCGCCTCCCTGGATCTGATCGCTGCGGCGTTCCGGGTCGGGGGGATCGGTATCGACCAGGTCCACCTGTTGGCCGTGCACGTGAACCTCGGGTGGCGGGGCGATGGTGTTGCCAGGAATGGTTCCTCGACCAGACCCGCCATTCGGATTACCGGACGTTCGGGATCGCCGGTTCCACGAGTGGGAGCGGTTGTCGACGAAGACGGGCAGAACCTGCGAACGAGCGTATGCATCGCAATCGTGATGCCCGGATCGTGGCAAACCCATCGACCTGTCCTGGGATCTCGACGGTGGCTTCGCTGCGATGCAGGGCGCAGATCGACGAGATCTGGCAGTACTACATCCGCCGAATACCTCGCCGACTGGGAAGCCGCCAAAGCCATCCACGGCGACACCTGCGAACTCCACTTGGCCCGCACCCCGGCCCAGCGCGATGCCACGCCCTCGTTCGAGGCTTGTTCGAAGACGCCGCCAACTCCTCCACCCACCGTGCCGAGCTTCACCACAGCGTCATCTGGTCATCCGAGACCTTCGAGACCATGGCCCGCCGCTACGCCGGCGACACCAACGCGCCGGATCCCACACCTACGGTGCGAAACCATCGAGACGGTGTCCTCCCCTACCCAACTGAAGCCATCGCCTGCGCCATGGTCCATGCCATCCGGCGCATGATCGTCGCCAAAGGCACCGTCATCGACCTGGGCGACGCCGCTTCTTCACCGGCGCAGCCGGACGCCGCCAGAGCCGCATCGCACCAATGCATCTTCATCGGCTGCTGCGCTGCCTCGGCATGTGAGATCGACCACCTCACCGAACACAGCCGAGGAGGAAGAACCAACCCCGGCAACGGGGGGCCCGACTGCGGCATGCACAACCGATTCCGCCAGAAAGGCTTCACCGTCTACCGAGACGAACACGGCCAGTGGCACACCCTGCGCCCCGACGGCACCGAAATCCCATGAACCCCCACGCCCCCACGCGATCTCCAGCCAGCTGCCGCGCATCGGCGCGCCCGATCTGCAATGCCACGCACCCGCTCCACGGCCAGACGCGCTCGACAGTCGACCCCGACCACGCGCCCGGTCGGCGACCCGACATGCTCCCATAGCGATTCCGGGGAGCAGCCAGCGCGCAGCCACCAGGCCGGCCCGTTCTCGGCCATTCGGGCCTGTGTCAACAGCGGGTGATGACGTCTCCGGGGCGCACGGTGCCGGGCTGCGCGACGCGGGCGTTGACGCCGCGCAGGTTCAGTGCCCGGCCGACCTCGGAGTTGACGAAGCGATGGGCGTCGAGGCCGAACCGCTGCGTGAACTTCGCGCAGCCCAGGTGCGGCTGGTCGGTGATCTCGATGATCGCGGTGCCGATGGCGAGCTTCGTCCAGGGGTCGAGGTTGGCAGCGCTGAGGTCCAGGTCGACGTACAGCTGATCGCCCGCCAGCGGCCACCGCTCCCGTGGGCCCGCGATCAGTTCGATGGCACGGGCGTTCATGACGTTGAGCGCCATGTCGGGGTGCGCCGAGCCGTCCGTGGTGCGTTTGCTGCCACGGACGTTCCAGGTGTCGCCGACCACGCCCTCGTCGATCGACAGTTCGGCGAGCTCGAGCACCTCACGCTCGTCCACCGCAGGCCGGCGCAGGACCAGCTCGAGAGTACCGTCGTCGATCGGCGAGGAGCGGATGTGGTCGAGGCCGGCCTCGAGGTCGGCGGTGCTGCGATGCATGACGGTCACTGTCGCGGTTCGCGGCGCCGACCGCCACCGAGATCCGGCTGTTGGGGGGTGGCAGAGGTTCTCAGCGGCCGCGCAGGCCCCGCGACATCTCGCGTTGGGCCTCGCGATCGGCCTCGCGCTGGGCGATGGTCTGGCGCTTGTCGACCAGCCGCTTGCGGCGGGCCAGGGCCAGCTCGAGTTTGGCCCTCCCGTCGCGGAAGTACAGCGACAGCGGCACCAGGGTCAGGCCCTTCTGATCGATCTGGGCCTGGAGCCGGGTGATCTCTCCCTTGTGCATCAGCAGCTTCTTGGGGCGGTCGCTGTTGTGGCCGAAGGCGGCCGAGGAGTGCTCGTACTGGGAGATGTGCAGCGAGTTGATCCACACCTCGCCGTTGTGGATCCGGGCGTAGGCCTCGGCCAGCTGGGCCTTGCCGGTGCGCAAGGACTTGACCTCGCTGCCCTGGAGGACCATGCCCGCCTCGATCGTGTCGAGGATCTCGAACTCGCGCCGAGCCTGACGGTTCGTCGCGACGATCTTCGCATCGGGAGGGGCCATCCGACGGAGGCTACCGCTGGCCGGGCGATGTCCGGAGAAGCGGGGCCGAGCCGCGGTACCGTGCTGTGTGATGTTGCAGCTGACCGCCGACGTCCGTGCCGCCATGGTGGCCCATGCCCTCCGGGGCCTTCCCCACGAGGCCTGTGGCCTGTTCAGCGGGCCCCAGGGCGATTCGGTGGCCACGGTGTTTCACCCGATGACGAACATCGCAGCGTCGTCGGAGCTGTATCAGCTCGACGGTGTCGAGATGATGGGCGTCGAGCGCCGCGTCGACGACGCCGGGCACCAGATCCTCGGCGTCATGCACAGCCACACCCACACCAGCGCCTATCCGTCGCCCACCGACGTCCGTGACGCCTCCGCGTTCGACCCCTTCGGGACGTTCCACTACGTGATCGTCTCGCTCAAGCACGCCGATCCCGTGCTGCGCAGCTACCGCATCACCGACGGCGAGATCGCCGAGGAACGGTTGCTCGTCGCGCTCCCGGGGTAGGAAAACCACAAATCCCCATCGGTTCAGTCGACATTCGCCTGCTCGCCGCGCAATACTTGGAGCTGCCATGTCCGTACATTCCTCGATCCTCGACCTCGTCGGCGACACCCCGGTGATCGACGTCAGCCAGACGAGCCCCAATCCCGATGTGCGCATCTACGCCAAGCTCGAGGGGCAGAACCCCGCCGGGTCGGTCAAGGATCGCATCGCCAAGGCCATGATCGAAGAGGCCGAGGCCGACGGCACGCTCACGCCGGGGCGCACCATCATCGAACCCTCGTCGGGCAACACCGGCATCGCGCTGGCGATGATCGCCCGCATGAAGGGCTACCCGATCAAGATCGTCCTGCCCGAGAACGTCTCCATCGAGCGACGCCAGCTCCTGGAGGTCTGGGGTGCCGAGATCATCCCGTCGCCGGGCGAAGAGGGCTCCAACGGTGCGGTGCGCCTGGCCCAACAGCTCGCCGACGACCACCCCGAATGGGCGTTCCTCTACCAGTACGGCAACGAGGCCAACCCCAACGCCCACTACCGCACCACCGGACCCGAGATCCTGCGCGACGTCCCCGACATCACCCACTTCGTGGCCGGGCTCGGCACGTCGGGCACCCTGATGGGCGTTGGCACGTTCCTGAAGGAGCACAAGCCGTCGGTGAAGATCCTCGCCGTCGAGCCGCCCACCGGCGAGAAGGTCGAGGGGCTGCGCAGCCTCGACGACGGCTTCATCCCGCCAGTGTTCGACAAGTGGGGCGGCCTGGACCTGCTCGACGGCAAGCGCATCGTGCGACCCATCGAGTCCATCGAGTGCACCCGCCGCCTCGCCAACGAGTGCGGCATCTTCGCCGGGTTGTCGTCTGGTGCGGCGCTCGCCGGCGCCCTGCGCGTCGCCGAACGCATCGACAGCGGCTCGATCGTGTTCATCGTCTGCGACGGCGGCTGGAAGTACCTGTCGACGGGGGCGTGGACCGATCCCATCGACGAGGTCGCCGCCAAGGCCGACGCCATCGTCTACTTCTGAGGCCCGGTCAGGGGAGAGCCCGGCCGCGCCTGCCGGCTGGGAGGTGACCGATCGGACCGGGCGCTGCGGCCCATCGGTCGCCGACGCGGCGAATCCGCACCGGTAGCATGACCGGCCGTGGCCGACGCTCGCCCGATCGGGATCTTCGACTCCGGATTCGGGGGGCTCACCGTCAGCCGGGCCATCATCGATCTGCTGCCCGGTGAGGACACGGTGTACTTCGGCGACACGGGCCGCTATCCCTACGGTCCCCGCCCGCTCGACGAGGTGGCGGGCTTCGCCCACGAGATCGCGGCCCATCTGGTCGCCGATCACGACGTCAAGTTCCTGGTCGTCGCCTGCAACACCGCATCCGCGGCGGTGGAACTGCCCGAACTCGAAGCCGCCATCGGCGTCCCCGTCATCGGAGTGATCGATCCCGGGGCGCGGGCGCTGGTCGAGGTCACCGAGACCGGCCGGATCGGGGTCATCGGCACCGTCGGCACGATCGGCAGCGGCGCCTACCAGAAGGCCATCGCAGGCCTCGCCGGGGGCGACTCGGTCGAGTTGACGTCGGCGGCGTGTCCCGGCTTCGTCGAGTTCGTCGAGCGGGGCAAGTTCTCTGGCGATCAGATAACGGTGCTTGCCGAGCGGCTGTTGGCCCCGGTGGTCGACGCCGATGTCGACAGCCTCCTGCTCGGCTGCACGCACTACCCGTACCTGGCTCGCACGATCGGTGCGGTCATGGGACCGAAGGTGGTGCTGGTGTCGTCGGCCGACGAGACCGCGTTCGCCGTCGCCGCTCGACTCGAGGCCGAGGGGCTGACGTCGGGACGCATCGAGGGTGGTGCGCACCGTTTCGAGTCCTCCGGCGACGTGGCGTGGTTCGCCGACCTGGGGCGTCGCCTGCTCGGTCCCGAGCTCGGCTCGGCCGACTCGCACATCTGGCAGCCGCCGTCCGCCTGAGAAGCCCCTCGGCCCGAGCCCAGACGTACCGGCGCCGAAAACCGTCGCCAGGGCAACGAGTTTCGGCGCCGGAACCAATGGCCGTTCGGACTGGCGCCGAGAATTGTCGCTCAGGCAGCAGGTTTCGGCGCCGGAACGGCGTGCGGGCCGCGGCGCTATCCTGCCGCCCGCCGCGCCGCCACGCTTTCGGCACCGCCGCAACCGAACCCCGCCCGCACCGAAAGATCCGACATGCGCCCCGACAACCGCCAGGCCGACGAGCTGCGTCCCATCACGTTCCAGCGCGACTTCACCACCATGGCCGACGGCTCCATCCTCGCCACCTTCGGCGACACCAAGGTGCTGTGCACCGCATCGGTCGACGAGGACGTCCCCCGGTGGATGCGGGGCTCGGGCAAGGGGTGGGTAACCGCCGAGTACTCGATGCTGCCCGGGTCGACACCGGGGCGCGCCGACCGCGAGACCCGCGGCCCCAAGGGTCGCACCCAGGAGATCCAGCGCCTCATCGGCCGCTCGCTGCGTGCGGTCTGCGACATGACCAAGCTCGGCGAACGTCAGGTCATCGTCGACTGCGACGTCCTGCAGGCCGACGGCGGCACCCGCACGGCATCGATCTGTGCGGGCTACCTGGCCCTCCACGATGCGCTGACCCGCCGCGTCGCCGCCGGCCTCATCGCCGAACACCCCCTCGTCGAGGCCTGCGCCGCCATCTCGGTGGGCATCATCGACGGCGAGGCCCGTCTCGACCTGCCCTACATCGAGGACTCCATCGCCGAGACCGACATGAACGTCGTGATGACCGAGGGCGGGCGCTTCATCGAGGTGCAGGGCACCGCCGAGACCGTGGCCTTCACCCGCGCCGAGCTCGACACACTCCTGGCGCTCGCCGAGAAGGGCATCGGCGAGATCATCGCGATGCAGAACGCACTCCTGGCCGATCCGCCCGCCCCCCGGTGAACGCCTCGGACAACGGCCGCACGGCCGCCGGCGACCGCCTCGAACTCGTCGCCGCCACGGCCAATCCCCACAAGCTCACCGAGATCGAACAGATCATGGGCGACGGCTGGCGGATCCTGCCGAGGCCGGTCGAAGTGGGCGACATCGTCGAGGACGCCGACACCCTCGAGGGCAATGCTCGCCTCAAGGCGCGGACCATCTGCGAGGCCACCGGGCTGCCGGCCGTGGCCGACGACACGGGTCTCGAGGTCGACGCGCTCGGCGGCGCCCCGGGCGTGCACTCGGCCCGCTACGCGGGGATCGACGGCGACAGTGCGGCCAACGTCGCCAAGCTGCTCGACGCCTTGGCCGACGTCGACGACGCAGCGCGCACCGCACGTTTCCGCACCGTCGCGATGGTCGCATGGCCCGACGGCAGCGAGACCGTGGCCACCGGCGTGGTCGAGGGCCACATCGCTCGCGTTGCGCACGGCGCCGGAGGCTTCGGCTACGACCCCGTGTTCGTGCCCGTCGACGCCGACGGTCGAACCTTCGCCGAGATGGCCGACGCCGAGAAGAACGCCATCAGCCACCGCGGGCGGGCCTTCCGGGCCCTCGCCGTCGGCGTGCAGCTGCGCTGAGCAGGGCCTCCGACGGCACGGCGGCGCCGGCGATGTGACTGCGCCGCCGGCGCAGTCCCGGCGTCGTCCTGGCCGTCGGGCTACCTCCGCACCGCGGTTCTCTGGCCCCCGCTACTCGACGATGACGATCTCGACGATGCGGGCGTCGGCGAACTCCTCGGTCATCACGAGCACCACGTGGCGGGTCTCCTCGGTGTCGTCGCAGTCGCCGACGTCGCTGTGGCGCACTGTGACGATCAGCTCGTCGGGTTCTTCGCCGTCGTCGATCTCGAGCGCGACCTCGTCGCCTTCGCACCGGGCGCCAGCGGGGAACTCGATGAACCAACGGGGGTCGCCGTAGGTGGCGATGCCGTCGACGAACTCGGGCAGCTGGTCGACGTCGTCGAGCGGGATCAGCTCGGCGCGTTCGATGGCCTGGAGGCCGTCGGCGACGTCGAGCCGGTCGCCGCCACAGCCGGTGAGCACCAGGGCCGTCGCTGCGGCTGCCCCCGCGACCGCCGACTTCGTCATCTGCCGGTGCCGCCGGCCGGGGGTCTGCATCATTCGAGGAAGCGATGGGCCGCGATGGCGCCGTCGGGAGCCAGGACCAGGACGGTGTCGCCATGGTTGGACCACACCGGGAAATCCGAACACCAGAACACCTCCCGATCCGAGTCCTGGCCACAGCCCGTGACCAGGACGAGTTCGTCGCCGGGGCCGAGCCGGCGCTCGTCGAAGACGAAACGGTTGCCGGTCGATTCGTCGCGGACCTGCCAGCCGCCGAGGTCGAGCGGCTCGGTGTCGGCGTTGGCGATGACGACGTACTCCTTGTCGAGGTTCTCGTCGTCGCGCCCGGGGGGATCGGGCTCGGCGTCGACTACGACGACATCGGCGGTGACCGGCTCGCAGCCCACTGCCGAGGGGCTCCACATGCCGACCTGGTCGTCGGCGGCGGCTCGCATGGCAGGAACGTAGGCGTCGCCGTCGCCGTGGATGGCCAGTGCCCATCCGGCTCGGACCATGGCCTCGTTGACCGAGGCGCCGTCGACCTCGAGCTCGACCAACAGGCGGTCGAACCGGTCGACCTCGGACCCGACGACACCGATGTTCCCCGAACGCAAGAGGTCGCCCAGGGCGTCGCCGGCTGTGGGCCCCTGACAGTCGGCGAGCTCGGGGGCGTTGATGCCCACCAGGCGCACTTCGACGACCTCGCCGTCGATCTCGAGCTCGAGGGAGTCGCCGTCGACCTCGCGGGCGATCCGCACGCCGGAGTCGCCCGACGCCGCCTCGTCGCCACCCTGGTCGGCGGCAGTAGCGGGGGACTCGTCGACCGTCGACGACTCCGCAGTGACCTCCGTGGTGGTCTCGACCGTGCAGGCCGATGCGACCAGCGCCATCACCGCTATGGCGAGGCTGCGCCGGGTGCGAAGGCACCTGCGTCGGCGGGTGGGCGTCGTCGGGTCGTTGCAGTCGCTGCGGAGGCTCATGTCGCCACCGACGGTATCGCCGGCAGGACCCTCCGACGGACACGTCTCCGTGCGCCGCCGGGGACATCGGTGGTCCGACCCGTCCGGTTGCCGAGCGATAGGCTCGCAGCCGCCGCGCCAGTGGCGGAATTGGCAGACGCGCAGGGTTTAGGTCCCTGTGAGCGAGAGCTCGTGTGGGTTCGATTCCCACCTGGCGCACCGAGGGGGATCCGAAGAACTTCGGGTCTCCTATTCCAAGAATTCGCGCGGGGCAGGCCACGCAACGCGGCCAGCCCTCCGCGCTGCTGATGGCCAGCGCGAGCACCTGCCCGTGCCTGGTGCCGTTCGTTCGAAAGATGGGGCGCAGAGAAGACGCGTAGGACTGCGCCGAGTCCGGTATGGCGCTAGCTCCCGTCGCCAGGTGGCGTCACCACCGGTTCATAGCTCGCGGAGAACGACAGCGCCGAAGACGCGTCCACGAGATCTATCGCCACGACGTAGACCAGTTGCATCGCTTCACAGGCGTCACCTGGAAACAACGGCGTCTGCGAGAGCTCCACCGAGACGCCACCGTCGGCGGTCGCAGCGATGTCGACAAGGGGCGCGTACGGGCAAATGCCTTCGGCATAGACGACCCCGAAGTCGTGATCTGCATAGGGCACAACGACGTGCGCGCCAGCAATCACGGGTGGTGTCGCCGAATCTCGGTGCGGCAACTGGTAGCCATACGGAAGCAGATAGAGCGTCACAGCCCGCGCCAAGCCATCGGCGTCGGCCGCCTCCAACGGAATTCCTGCGCCGGCGGTGAGGGCCTGTCGCTGGTGCGCACGAATACGCTCGGCGCGGGGAGGCGGCGGCGACGGCTCCGCAGACTCAGCGACGCCGCTCGAAACAGCGTCAGGACTTCGAAGCGGGTCAGCCGAACCAAGCTCTGTGCCTTCGCCGTTGGCGCTGCACGCCCCCACAACCGCGACGATCGTGACAACGCACACCAACGCCCACGCCCGACGCGCCGCCGGGAACCCAATCAGATATCGATTCACCGGCGAACACTCCTCCTGCGGCTACAAGACAACGGACATCACTTTCGACGATCATGCGGCGCCGGAAGTTCCCGCCCCACTCGCCAGAATTCGGGCCTCGCTCTCCGCGTACGTGATGTACATACCGTACTTGACGTACGTGTCTCGGCTTGTACAGTTGCCGTCATGACCATCCGGCACTTCGCGACGTTCACGGCCGCACGCTCGAACCTGCGTGACCTCTTGGACACCGCCCACTCCGGTCGCGTGACCACCGTCGACCGCGATCGCGAACGCTTCGCTGTGATCGATGCCGATGTGTTGCGGGTTCACCTGTCCGCGCTGCGACCGTCCAATGCTGTTGTGGTCGCCGAAGGCGGCGGATGGTCGGCGTTCCTGCCGGGGCTGCCGATCGCCGGTGAGGGTGACGACCTCGACGGTGCCATCGACGACCTCATCGACGCGCTGCGCGACTACGCAGCGGACTGGAATGATCGGCTCCTCGACGCCCCCAACCACCGGGACAACTGGGCTCTGGTGACTCTCACCGAGTTATCCAGCGACGAACAGCTGAAAGGATGGCTCATCAGTGCCGAGACGGCGGGCGTGAGGTGAACTCCCGCGCCGCGAGTCGGCGTGATCACCGACGGTTCTGCGAGATCGAAGGGTGGACCGAGGTTCTCAACGCGCGGGGCAAGCCGACGGAGCACCACATCACCTACGAACTCGAAGTCGGTGACGGCCGGATCCTCCGCACGCGCATCTCGCGTCCGGCCAACACCAAAACGTACGGCAAGAGCATGTGGTCGCACATCCTCGATGACCAGCTCCACGTGACCGAAGCCGAGTTCTGGGATTGCGTGGACAACAAGAAGCCGCCGCAGCGCTCCGTCGCCACCGCTGACCCCGAAGCCGCCGCCCTACCAGCAAGCCTCGCGTACCAGCTCGTGAACACGCTGCAGCTGTCGGTCGAGGAGATCGCCTCGCTCACGCTCGAGCAGGCGGTCGCGAAGATGAACGAGCACTGGGGAAGGCCCGCCCCCTAGCAACGACTGGCACCGCGTGCCACCTCACGACGCAGGAGGCAGCGTCAGCGGGCCTGCTTCCAGGCCCGGGATGGACGGTCACTCAGCGTGAGATGCGGGAGTACTCGATGGTGTGGACAAAACGACCTCTCGTCTGTGAACACCGCCCAGCAGCGCCCGAATCGCAGTCCCTCTGACCAGGCAGGACGCGATTCACCGGTTCCGCCACCGACCGACGAACGGATGGGAACAGAAGTGCTCATGGCATGGTTGGTCGACCCGCGCCGAGACCTGAGCCACCGGACTCGGCGGCCACAGCACTAGCCTTCCCCCGACTGCTTCGACATCTCTGGAGACCCTCACCCATGACCGTCCCGCCGATCGCACCTGCCATCGTCGCCAACTCGGGCCAGCCCGGCCAGTTCGGCCAATTCGATGTGTACTCCCAGCTGCTCAAGAACCGCATCGTGATGCTCGGCACCGACGTCAACGACGAGATCGCCAACTTCATCACGGCGCAGCTGCTGTACCTCGAGGGCCAAGACGACAGCCAGGACATCTGGCTCTACATAAACTCACCCGGCGGCTCGGTGACCTCGGGCATGGCCATCTACGACACGATGAACTTCGTCAAGCCCGACGTCGCCACCATCTGCATGGGTCTCGGCGCCTCGATGGGCCAGTTCCTGCTGTGCGCCGGTGCGCCGGGCAAGCGCTATGCGCTGCCGCACGCACGCATCATGATGCACCAGCCCATGGCCGGGCTCCAGGGCCAGGCTGCCGACATCGCCATCCAGGCCGAACAGCTCGTCTACATCAAGCGCCTGATGGCCGAGCGCATCGCCGAGCACACCGGCCAGACCGTCGAACAGATCACCCTCGACTCCGACCGCGACCGCTGGTTCACCGCCGAGCAGGCCAAGGAGTACGGGATCGTCGACCACGTCATCGAACG
This sequence comes from Acidimicrobiales bacterium, assembly GCA_046290435.1. Taxonomy (GTDB): domain Bacteria; phylum Actinomycetota; class Acidimicrobiia; order Acidimicrobiales; family UBA8592; genus CAVQUE01. The sequence goes on along the minus strand of JBKAGO010000035.1, from coordinate 190,887 downwards.
GCGCGGCCAGGTCGACCGCTGACACCGGCCACCCGCCGATTTGACCTCATCTGACCCGGCCCCGTGGGGCCGGGTCAGTCGTCTATCTGCAGCGGCGTCGGCGTGGGTGTCGGCTGTTGGGGGCCGTCGAAGGCCAGCCTGCAGGTCTGCTCGCCGAAGCGTTGCAGCCGCTGCGCGGGTTCGGCGGCCTCGTCGAGGCGAGGCTGCAGATCGCGCAGGACGTCGCCGCGGGCCGCGGGCGCCGTGGTCGACACCGCATCGATGATGGTGGCGTAGACGTCGGCCACCACGGCGACGTCGTCGCGTAGGTCCTCGGGCGCCAGTTCCACCAGGGCCTCGAGTTCGAGTTGTGCCGCCTCGAGACTGGCCGGATCGTCGAGGTCGAGTTGTTCGACGGCGCCGCTGTTGGTGGCCGAGCGCCTGAGTGCGTCGCAGAACGCCGAGGGGTCCTCGGGGGTGTCCTCCGAGCATGCGCCGGCCCCGACGACCAGCACGAGCACTGCAGCGACCGATGCCACGATTCGCCGCCGCTGCGACGCTCCAGAGGTGCGGAGCCCGCGTCGGCGGGCTGGATCCGTCAACGGGCTGCGGTCGCGGCGCTGCGCAGCTTGGCGATCGCCGCTTCGACGCCGTCGGGGTCGCCGAACACGGCGCTGCCGGCGACGAACACGTTCGCCCCCGCAGATGTCGCTGCGCCGATGGTCCCGCCGCCGATGCCGCCGTCGACCTCGACGTCGACGGTCAGGCCGCGCTCGTCGATCATCGAGCGGATCTCGCGGATCTTGGGTTCCTGCTCGGCGATGTAACGCTGGCCGCCGAAGCCGGGATTGACCGTCATCACCAGTACCAGGTCCACCAGGTGGAGCACGTGTGCGATCGACACCGCAGGCGTCGACGGGGTCATGGTGACCCCACAACGCGCCCCTGCGTCGAGCACGCTGTGCAGGGCCCGGTCGAGATGGGGGGTGGACTCCACGTGCAACGTGACCAACTCGATGCCGGCGTCGACGAACATCGGAGCCAGCAGCTCCGGGCGGTCGACCATCAGGTGGGCCTCGAACAGCAGATCGCTGCGATCGCGACAGGCCGCGACCACATCGGGCCCGAAGGTCAGGTTGGGCACGAAGACGCCGTCCATGACGTCCCAGTGGATCCGGTCGGCTCCTGCGTCGTCGAGCATCGCGACCTGATCGCCGAGGCGCGAGAAGTCCGCCGACAGCACCGAGGGCGAGATCTGGATGGGGCGCTCGGGGGCGCTGGTGGGCTCCGATGGCATCCGTCGATGGTACTTCGGGCCCATGGGTGATCCGGTCCAGGCGGCCCCCTGGGTCGGGCGCCCGGTCTCGGGCCCGATAGCGTCGCCATCCGTGACGATGCTGTCCATCGACGGATTGGCGACCGGGGGTGACGGCGTTGCCCGTGAGCCCTCGGGCCGGGTCGTCTTCGTGCCCGGCGCCCTGCCCGGCGAGTCCGTCCGCGTCGAGCTCGTCGAGGAGAAGACCCGCTTCGCGCGTGGTCGGCTGATCGAGGTCCACGACGCCCACGCCCGGCGCAGCGCCGAGCCGTGCCCGCACCTTGCCGAGGGCTGCGGTGGATGCGACTTCCAACACGTTTCCACCGGTCTGGCCGCCGAGCTGAAGACCACCATGGTCGCCGAGACGCTGGCCCGCCTCGGACGGCTCGACGACGTCGAGGTCGGCTTCGGCGGTGCCGTGCCGTCGTGGGCCTACCGCACGACCGTGCGTACCGCGGTCGTGGACGGTCGAGCAGGTTTCCGGGCCCGCCGCTCCCACGAGGTCATCCCCGTGCCGGAGTGCATGGTGGTGCATCCCACCATCCGCCGGGTGCTCGACGAGGGCCGCTTCCCGGGCGCAGCAGCCGTGACGGTTCGTGTCGGCGCCGCCACCGGCGAGTGCCTCACCACCGTCGAGCCCGCCATCGCCGGCGCGACGGTGCCCACCGGAGTCCTGGCTGCGAGCACCGATCCCGGCCTCGGCGACCTCGCGATCACCGAGGAGGTCGCCGGCCGCAGCTGGCGTGTCTCGGCGCCGTCGTTCTTCCAGTCGTGTCCCGAGGCGGCCGAGCTGCTCGTCGACACCGTCGGCTCGCTGGTGGGGCCCGGTCCCCACGGCAGGGTCGTCGACCTCTACGCCGGGGTGGGACTGTTCGCCGGGACCGTCGGTGCCGCCGGGACGGTCGTCGCCGTCGAATCCGCACCGACCGCCGTGGCCGACGCGACGGTCAACCTGGCCGGCCTCGACGCCGAGGTGGTCCGCTGCCGTGTCGAACGCTGGCGGCCGCAACGGGCCGACCTCGTCGTGGCCGATCCCGCCCGGCGTGGCCTCGGCCGCCCCGGTGTGGGGACCATCGCCGCGACGGGCGCCGCCACCGTGGTGCTCGTCTCGTGCGATGCCGCCTCGTTCGCCCGCGACGCGGGCCTCTTGGTCGAGGCGGGCTACGACCTCGGTCGTGCGGTCGTGCTCGACCTGTTCCCCCAGACCACCCACGTCGAGACCGTCGGCCACTTCGTTCTCCGCTGATCACCGACAGCGGGTGGATCGGCACCCTTCGTGAATTCGATCACGAAGTCTGTGACGCTTGACACATGTGTGATCGGTCTTCCATAGTGGTTGCAGGCGCCGCCGGCGGACCTGCTCCACCCGGAGCAGGCGGTCTGGTCAGTCCGACGGAGGTGCCGAAGGAAACGGAGGCGCGATGGTCAAGACTGCGAAGAGATCACCACCGATCCTTTGATGGTTCGGCCCAGGCCCAGGCGGGTCCCCCAGTTCCTCTCGACCTCAGACGCTCATAGAGGCGTCCCCGGAAGAACGGTGTGACACCTGGTCCCGGCCATCCATCGCAACCCTCTCGTTGTCCCGTTGGGCGCCTGCATCAGTGCGGGCGCCCAACGCTGGTTTTCGGCTCCGGGCGCCGCGGAGGCGCCCACACGCCGGGTGTCTCAGCGCACCAGCACCGCAGGGTTGAGGATGCCGACAGGGTCGAACGTCGTCCGGATGCGGGCGAACAGCGCCAACTCCGCCGGGTTGCGGTTGAGATGCAGCCACGGTGTCTTCGCCCGCCCGATGCCGTGCTCGGCCGAGATGCTGCCGTCGAGCGACGCCACCAGCGACAGCACGGCTCCGTCGACGGCCTGATCGTCGGGGGCGACGCCGGTGACGTTGACATGGATGTTGCCGTCGGCGCCGTGACCGAACAGCCACACCGCAGCGCCCGGGGCCACGGCATGCACCGCGGGATCCACCGCAGTGACGAAGCGGGCCAGATGACGCTGGGGGATGGTGACGTCGAGCTTGTGGGGCACGCCGACGGCGTTGATCGCCTCGGTGTGGGCTTCGCGGTAGCGCCAGAGCGACGCCCGTCCCGCGGTGTCGTCGGCGACGGCCACGGCATCGTCGACCAGGACATGGTCGCCGAGGACCGCGGCGAGGCGGTCGACGGCGCCGACCGCGCCGGCGCATTCGACCAGCACGTACGCGCTGCAGCGACGGGCGAAGGGCCGGCCGAGGCCGAGGTGGTCGCACACCAGCGTCAGGCCCGGCTCGAACATCACCTCGACTGCGCTGAGGTCGGTCAGGCGGCGCCGGAGGTCGCCGATGGTCTCGACCAGGTCGTCGACCGACTCGACGCCCACGAGCGCCACGGCGGTGTCGGCCACCGGGGCCACCAGGCGGGCACAGATGCGGGTGATGATCCCGAGCGTGCCCTCGCTGCCGGCGAACAGGCTGGGCAGGTGGTAGCCGGTGTTGTCCTTCACGAGGCCCCGGAGGTCGCCGACGATCTCGCCGTTGCCGGTGATGGCCTCGATGCCCAGCAGTTGGTGGCGGGTGTCGCCGTGGCGGATCACGTGGAGCCCCCCGGCGTTGGTGGCGACGGTTCCCCCGATGGTGGCGCTGTCTCGGGCGCCGAGGTCCACCGGGTACTCCCATCCGGCGGCGTGTGCGGCGGCCTGCACGGCCGCCAGCGTGGCCCCGGCGCCTGCCACGATCGTGCCGGAGTCGGCGTCGACGGCGATGTCGGTCATGCGGCGTGTCGACACGACGATCTCGCCGTCGAGGGGAACGCTGCCGCCGACGAGGCCCGTGTTGCCACCCTGGGGCACGACGGCGACACCGTTGTCGCGGCACCAGGAGACGACGGCGGCGGTCTGGGCCGCGGTGGTCGGCGACACCATCGCCGGGGTCCAGCCGCTCCAGCGTCCGGTCCAGTCGGTGACCACGCCCGCCAACCGGTCGGCGTCGGTGACGACGCCGCCGGGATCCACCAGGCCAACGAGTGCTTCGACCTCCATCGCCGCCACGATAGGAGCTGCGGGCGTAGGGCTCGCTGCACCCGTGGGCGCACGTGCGACACTGGCGGGATGACCGGCCACGCCGAGCGCACGTACCAGCTGTGCCTGCGCTTCTTCACCGAGCTCGCGGCACTGGGTGTGCGCCATGTCATGGTGTCGCCCGGCTCGCGATCGACGCCGCTGGCGCTCAGCGCCGACGCCGCCGACCTCGACGTCACCGTCCACATCGACGAGCGCGTGGCGGCGTTCTGCGCGCTCGGGGTGGGCAAGGCGACCGGCGTGCCGGCAGTGCTCGTCTGCACGTCGGGCACCGCGCTCGCCAATCAGCTGCCGGCCGTCGTCGAAGCCCATCATGCCGGGGTGCCGCTGATCGTCTGCTCGGGCGATCGGCCACCCGAGCTCCGTCGCCAGGGCGCCGGGCAGACCATCGACCAGGTCGGCATCTTCGCCGGCGCGACACGCTGGACCCACGAGATGCCCGTCGCCTCCGAGGTCGACGAGGCGGTGGGCCGCAGCGCTGCACTGCGGGCGTTCACCCACGCCACGGCCGAGGCGGGCCCGGTCCACCTCAACTGGCCCTTCCGCAAGCCCCTCGATCCGCCGGGGCCGCTCACGCCGCCCGCTCCCGGACTCTCCGCCGGCCCGGGGCGCCGGTCTGCCCCCTCGACGGTGCTCGCCGAGCTCGGCGCGACACACGAACGCGGCCTCGTCGTGGTCGGGCCCACCGATCACGATCCGGCCACCCTGGCCGAGATCGCCGCCTTCGGTGCCCGCTGGGGATGGCCGGTGGTGGCCGATGCCGCATCGGGGCTGCGGGGCATCGATGTCGCCGACGCGCCACTGGTCGCCACCGCCGACCTCTGGATGCACGACGACCAGGCCGTCGGCGATCCCCCCGATGTCGTGCTGCGCGTCGGCCTCGGGGTGACCTCCGCCGCGCTGGCGCGCCGCATGGAGTCCTGGACCACGGCGCGGACCGTCCTGGTCGGCCCGGGCGTCGAATGGCCCGATCCCGGTGCCATGGCCGACACGATCGTCGCCGGACCCGTACCAGGCCTGTTCGACGCCGGCCCGGACTCCGGCGGGCCGGGGCGCGGCGACACCGACTGGACGTCGCACTGGCGCCTCCGTGAGGCCCGGGCCGCTGCCGTTGCCGCGGAAGCGGTTGCATCGGCAGGCGCCGAGACCGCTGCCACCGCCGTCGTGTGCGGCGACCGCACCCACGGGCACCTCGTCGTGTCGAGCTCGATGCCGGTCCGTGTCGTCGAAGCAGTCCACGGCCATGCGCCCGGCGCGATGCGTGTGTGGTCCAACCGCGGCGCCAACGGCATCGACGGAGTCATCGCAACGGCGACGGGCGTGGCCATCGCCGCCGGCGCACCCACCATCGCCCTGGTGGGCGACGTGGCGCTCGTGCACGACCTCGGTGGGCTCGCAGCGCTGGCCCGCTGCGGCGCCGCAGTCACCGTTGTCGTGGTCGACAACGCCGGCGGGGGCATCTTCTCGATGCTGCCCGTGCGGGAGGCCGTCGCACCCGAGGTCTTCGACCGGCTCTTCACCACGCCGCCGGGTGTCGACGCCGTTGCGGTGGCCACCGGGCTCGGCATCGAAGCCCGCAGCGTCGCCTGCCACGACATCGCCGACGCCGTCGCTCGCATGTCCGACAGCGGGCCCCGGCTGATCCACGTGACGGCGCCGTCGGAGCCCACCACCGCCGACGGCCTCCGTGCTCTACGGGCGCAGGTCGCCGCCGCGATGGCCGCCCCGGCACCCACTCCGTGAGCAGACCCGCACGGTCCTGGACCGAACGGTCCGTCACCGTCGACGGGGTCCGGATCGTGTTCGACGAGAGCGCCGGGGCAGACCCGGCGCTCGTGGTGCTCCACGGATTCCTCGGGTCGGGCGCGTCGATGGTCCCGCTGATCGAGGCGCTCGACGCCCACGGTGCCCTCGCCGGGCGCCGCGTCGTCACCGTCGACCTGGTGGGCCACGGCCGCAGCGACGCCCCGGCAGCGGTCGATCCGTACTCGCTGGAGTGGGTGGTCCACCAGCTCGCCGGGGTGCTCGACGCCGTGACCCCTGGCGCCGGCGCCGCGCCCGGTGACGTACCTGTCGATCTCCTGGGCTACTCGATGGGCGGCCGCATCGCTCTGGCGCTGGCTCTCGCCTTCCCGCGACGGTTTTGCAGGCTCGTCCTCATCGGGGCCACCGCCGGCATCGAGGACCATGCCGAACGCCGGACCCGGCGCGCGGCCGACGCAGACCTCGCGGCCTTCGTCGACCAGCGGGGCATCGACGCCTTCGTCGACCGGTGGGAGCAGTTGCCGATCTTCGCGACCCAGGCCGGGCTCGCCCCCGAGATCCGTGCTCGGGTCAGGGCGGGCCGCACGGCGCAGAGCGAGGTCGGCGTGGCCAACAGCCTCCGGGGCACGGGCACCGGTTCGATGGCTCCGATGTGGGACCGGCTCGCCACCCTGGCGGTGCCGACCCTGCTGCTCGCAGGTGCGCTCGACACCAAGTACGTCGAGATCGGCGGCCGGCTGGCCGATGTGCTGCCGGCGGGCCGGTTCCTGGCGATCGCCGACGCCGGCCATGCCGCCCACGTCGAGAAGCCCGAGGTCACCGCATCGGCGGTGGGGGAGTTCCTCGGCGAGCTCGGTGCCGCCGACGGCGCGGGGGCACCGACATGGTGATCGTCGATGCCGCTGTCGAGGCGTTCCGGGTGGCGTTGCGGGCCCCGGTCGCGACGGCCCGGGGAACCGTCTTCGAACGCCGGGGCGTGGTGGTCGTGCTGCGCGACGACGGTGGCTGCTGGGGCAGGGGAGAGGCGGCCCCGTTGCCGGGGTGGTCGACGATCGACCTCGACGAGGCCACCGCCCAGCTCGAGGCCTGGAGCCGCGCCACCGCCGCCGCCGGGGCGGCTGCTCCGGCCGACGAGCTGGCGCCCGAGGTGGCCGCCGCCGTCGACGTCGCCGTGCGCAGCCTGGCTGCCGCGGCGGCCGGCGTCCCGCTGTGGCGGTCCCTCGGCGCCGAGTCAGGCGTCGTGCGGGTGGCGTCGCTGGTGGTCGGATCGGCCCCGTCGGCGCTGGCCGACCATGCCCGCGCCGAGGTGGCAGCCGGGGCGACGGTACTGAAGACCAAGCTCGGTATGGCCGACGACGCCGAGCGGCTGCGGGTACTCGCCGAGATCATCGGTCGCGACGTCAGGGTCCGCCTCGACGCCAACGGTGCGTGGAGCGTCGACGAGGCGGTCGAGCGCCTGGACATGATCGCCGACGTGTTGGGCGGCGCCGTCGAGTTCGTCGAGGATCCCGTCGCGGGCATCGACGGTCTCGAGCAGCTGGCTTCCCGCCGCCACGCGGGCGGGCCGCCGATCGCAGCCGACGAGGCCATTCGACATCCCGGCGACGCAACGAGGGTGGCCTCCGCGGGCTTGGCCGAGGTCATCGTCGTCAAGCCCCCGATGGTGGGCGGCATCGGCCCGACCCTGGCGCTGGCTGCCGAGGCGGGCGCCCACGGCGTCGACGTCGTGGTGTCGTCGCTCTACGACGGGCCCGTCGGCCTGGGCGCTTGGCTGCACCTGGCCGCGGCGCTACCCGGGGGTCGGGCGCATGGGCTGGGCACGGCGGCCCTCCTCGACGGCGACTTCGCCGGGCATCTCGTCCCCGTCCGTGGTCTCGTCGATCTGCGCGGCTGAGGGTGCCGCCGGCTCAGACCGGGCGGGCAGGCCAGACGATGTCGGCGATCAGGCCGCAGTGGTCGCTGGCCTGGATCCCGGTGAGGGGGTGGTCCGCCACGACCTCGCAGTGCAGGATGCGGCCGGCGTCGCCGGCGCGGCGGAACGGGTCGCCGACCAGGATGTGATCGATGCGCTTGCGGTGGACGTTGAGCGAGGCCGCCAGTGGATGGGTCTGCCAGTCCTGGGTGAGCCCGGGGCCGCCGTCGCCTGCCACGCTCCAGGCATCCTGCATGAAGGTGGCGCGGTCGTCGAGGACCGTGAGCCCGCGGAGGAACCGCATCTCGTCGCTGTCGGGCTCGGCGTTGAAGTCTCCGCAGAGGATGGCCGGCATCGCCTCGCGGAGCCGGTCGAAGCGCAGGGCATCGCGATCGCCCCTGGCGGCACGGATGATCTGTTCGATGGCGAGCACCTGGAGCCGGCGGTGCCTGCCGTGCGCGGGTGCCGGCGCGAGGTGCGTGGTGAAGACGTCGAGGCCTGCAGTCCGCGCGTGGAGGAGCTCCCATCCCATCGCGGCGACCATCGCATCGTCGGGGTCGGGCGCGGTCGGAAGGCGATGGACCCGATGGTCGTCGATCGGCCAGCGGCTCAGCACGGCGGAACCGAACAGGAAGCGAGGGTCGTCGCCGGCGAGGAAGTCGATGCCGAAACCACCGAAGGCCCAGTGCCAGTGGATCTCGGAGGCCTCGGCCACCCAGCCCGCGGTGTTGGGCTGATCGCGGGACTCCCACGCCTCCTGCAGGCAGACCACGTCCGGTTGCACCCTGTCGATCCAGGCGACGACCTCGTGGCGGCGCCGGTCCCAGCCCTCCTCGAAGAGCGACCCGACATTGAGGGTGAGCAGCCGCAGCACGGCCGAGACGCTACCGCTCACAGCAGATCGCGGCGGATCTTGCCGGAGCCGGTCTCGGCGAAGCCGTCGACCAGTTCGATGGCGCGGGGGAGCGCGTAGCGGGGGAGATCGGCGGCGAGATGGTCACGGATCTCATCGAGCGCAGGGACGGCCGCGCCCGGTGCGGGCTGCACGACGGCGGTCACCCGCTGGCCCCACTCGGGATCGGGGCGGCCGACGACGGCGCAGCGCGCCACCCACGGTTCGGCGCTCAGGCGACGCTCGACGAGCGCGGGCCACACCTTCTCGCCGCCGGTGACGATGACCTCGGCGATGCGGCCGGTGACCGACAGGGTGCCATCGGGGTCGAGCGTGCCCGCGTCGCCGGTGTGGAGCCAGCCGTCGGCGTCGACGGGCGAGGAGCCGTCGCGGTAGCAGCGCAGCATGGTGGGGCTCCGCACGAGGATCTCGCCGTCGGCGATGGCCAGCTCGACGCCCTCGAGGGCGCGACCGTCGTAGACCACACCCGAGCCCGTCTCGGTCATGCCGTAGGTGGCGACGGTGTTGGCCGGACGATCGCCCGGGATCGCCGAGCCGCCCAGCAGGATCGTGCGGAAGGCGGTGGCGTCGACACGCCGGAGCGCGGTGACCACCAGCGACAGGAGGTTGGCGCCCCGGCGCGCCGCGTCGGCCACGGCGTCGGCGTCGAATCCGGCGTGGACCTCGAGGGCAGTGCCGGTGTGCAGCGCCCGGGTCACCACCGAGAGGCCGCCGATGTGGGCCAGCGGTAGGCACGCCAGCCATCGATCCGCAGCCGGATCGACGCCGACGGCGGCGCTGGTGATGCGCGCCGACGCCTCGACGGCGTCGTGGGTGAGCACGACACCCTTCGGTTCGCCGGTCGTGCCGCTGGTGGCGACCACCAGGGCGTCCCCGTCTTCGATGCCCCGTCCGGTTTCGGTCGCGGTCTCGCCGCCGGCGGTGACGACGGCGCCGGCGCCCATGATCTCGACGAGGGCACCGCGCGCGGCTGCAGGGAGGCGGGGATCGAGGGGCAGCGCAGCGTCGCCGTCGTCCCAGATCCGCCGGAGAGTCTCGACGAAGCCCGGACCGGCAGGCAGGTCGATGGCCACCAATCTGTGCACGGCGAAGACTGTAGGAGGCCAGGCCGGCAGCCGAGGCGCCGGCCGGCCCGTGTGGCGCAGCGGAATTGGTCGTGCCGGTCGGCGACCGATGGCTACGGTGACCTGTCGTGGACGACGTCAAGACGATCTGTGTGTTCTGTGGCTCCAACCCCGGGACCGATCCCGCACACCGGCGTCTGGCCGAGGACTTCGGTACGGCGCTCGGCGAGGCCGGCCTCGGGCTGGTCTACGGCGGTGGCCACGTCGGCCTGATGGGCACGGTGGCCGATGCGGCCATGCAGGCGGGAGCGCCCGTCGTCGGGGTCATCCCGGCGATGCTCGCCGAGCGTGAGGTAGCGCACCTGTCGCTGACCGAGCTGCTGGTGGTCGCGGACATGCACGAGCGCAAGGCCGAGATGTACCGCCGCGCCGACGCGTTCTGCGCGTTGCCCGGTGGCTACGGCACCTTCGAGGAGGTGTTCGAGGCGACCACCTGGAGCCAGTTGGGCCTGCACGAGGGCCGGACGGTCAAGCCGGTCGTGCTCTTCGATCCGGGCACGTTCTGGGATCCGCTCGCATCGTTCCTGGACCAGGCCGTCGTCGCCGGATTCGTGAAAGAGCAGAACCGGTCCCTCGTGCGGTCGGCGCACACCATCGAAGAGGCCTTCGCCGCACTCGGGGTCACGCCGGTGGGGGATCGCGCCGCAGGCTGAGCGGTTGCAGGGTGGCCCTCTAGGCATCGTGACCAATGGCACCTAGCAGGTGCTTGAAATAGTTTGCACGCACCTCTAGAGTGATCCCTGTTGCGCCGCTCGCCCCGGGCGGCGCAACAAATCGAACACTTGACGCAAGGACCCACCATGCCCACCCTCCGCGAAAACCCCATCGTCGATGGCGCCAAAGAAGCCGTCTACACCGCAGTCGGGCTCAACGTTCTGGTTCTCGACGAGGTCTCCGAGCGCCTCAGCGGCCCTCGGGTTCAGCTCGAGGAGCAGGTCGACATCGCCCGCACCCACGCCACCAAGGCTCGCACCGACTGGCAGAAGCAGGCCGACGAGTTCAACGCTTCGCTCAAGAAGCGCCTCCCCTTCGACGTCGATCAGCTGACCGAGCGCATGAAGGTCAACCTGCCCTTCGAGGCCGACGATCTCGGTGGCCAGGTCGAGACCGCGCTGCGCAGCAACGTGCGCCGCACCTGGGAGCTGACCGAGCCTGCCATCACCTGGGTCGCCGGTCGCACCCCCGCTCCGCTCGACGAGGTCGTCAACGACGGGGTCGCCAAGCTGCGTGACCTCGTGACCGACCTGTCCGAAACCGCTCCCGCGGCCGCGGCGGCTGCACCGGCCAAGCCGGCCACCGCCAAGAAGACCGCCGCCCGCAAGACCGCGGCCAAGACGACCGCACGTAAGGCCCCCGCCCGCAAGGCCCCGGCCAAGAAGGCTGCAGCCCCCAAGGCCGCAACCCCCGACGCCTGATCGGTCGAACCACTTCGTTCGATCGACGCCTTCCCCCCGGGCGTCGATCGACGTGAGCCGAGGGTTTCCCCCAACCCTCGAGCGCTCTGCCCCGGCCTCCCCCCGGCCGGGGCAGAGGCGCGTCCGGGCACAGGTCGTCGGACCGAACCGGCGCACTTCCGATGGCGCAGCTCAGGTGGTGCGGTTGTTGGCGGCCACGTAGCTGCGGTAGACCGCGAGCAGCGACGCACGCTGGTCGGCGGTGAGATTCGGATCTGCGCCGATGGCCGACTCGACCGTCGCTGCAGCGGTCTCGGCCGCCTCGGGGTCCTCGTCGATCAGCCCCGCGCGCACGAGCAACGCATCGAGGGGCAGGTTCAACGCCGAGGAGATGGATCGCAGCACCCGCATCGACGGCTCGTGGAGCCCACGCTCGATCTGGCTGATGTAAGGGTTCGAGACGTTGGCCTTGTCGGCGAGCTCGCGCAACGACATCTCGGCCGCCTTGCGCTGGGACCGGATGAATTCGCCCAGTGCCGTGAGCTGATCGCTGCTGCCCGAAGTCGCCATGAGATCATCGATCGTACCGGGTGGTGCACCGACGAGGATCCCGACTCCCGGGGCGCGAGTTGGCGCAGCGCCCGCTGGTCGTCACGATGGGGCGATGGAGAATCAACCGGACGATCCCCCCACGTCGGTCTACGAGGCCGTGGGCGGCGAGCCGTTCTTCGTCGAGCTCGTCGACCGGTTCTACGCCGGCGTCGCCGCCGACGACCGGCTGCGCCCGATGTACCCCGACGACGACCTCGCCGGTGCGGCCGATCGCCTCCGGGGTTTCCTCGTGCAGTATTGGGGCGGCCCCACCACCTACTCCGACGAGCGCGGTCATCCGCGGCTGCGGATGCGCCACGCACCGTTCGTCATCGACCACGAGGCCCGCGAGGCCTGGCTCGAACACATGGATGCCGCACTGACGGCGATGGCCCCCGACCCTGCCATCGACGCCGCCATGCGCGAGTACTTCTCGATGGCTGCCACGCACATGGTCAACACCGTCTGAAACGGCCCGCACGACGAGGGCCCCAGGAACCTGACGGTCCGTCAGATTGCAGCTACGATCGGGGCTTCCGGATGGAGGAGGCGCAATGACCGAGCTCGACTACCGACCCTTCGACTGCGACAACCACTACTACGAGGCGCTCGACGCATTCACGCGTCACGTCGACCCGAAGTGGCGGCAACGCTGTGTGCAGTGGTGTGAGATCGACGGCCGCAAGTACCACGTGGTCGGCGGCAAGGTCTCCCACGCCGTCGTGAACCCCACCTGGGATCCCATCGCCAAGCCCGGCGCGCTGCACGACTACTTCCGCGGCAACCCCGACGGCCGCTCGCCCCTCGAGATGCTCAAGGACCGCGAGCCCCTTCCGGCGGAGTACATGGACCGCGACGCCCGTATCGCCGTCATCGAACGCCAGGGCCTGTCGTCGGTGTGGCTGTTCCCGACCCTCGGCGTCCTCTACGAGGAGCTCCTCAAGCACGACGTCGAGGCCGTCAAGGTCCTGTTCCGGGCCTTCAACCGCTGGGTCGACGAGGACTGGGGCTGCAACTACCGCGACACCATCTTCGCGGCGCCTTACATCTCGTTGTGCGACGTCGACTTCGCCGTCGAGGAGCTCGAGTGGGCCCTCGACCGGGGCGCCCGCGTCGTGTGCATGCGCCCATCTGCGGTGTGGACCGCTGACGGTCCCCGCTCGCCGGCCAACCCCATGTTCGACCCCTTCTGGGCCCGACTGAACGAGGCGGGCATCCCCCTCGTCGTCCACGCAGGCGACTCGGGCTACTCCACCCAGGGCTACGCGGACGACGCCTTCGGCAGCTTCAGCGGTGGTGGCGGCGGCTACACCCCGTCGATCAAGGCGTTCAGCATCGAGCGCGCCGCGGCGGACTTCTTGATGACGCTGTCGCTCGAGAAGCTCTACGAACGCTTCCCGAACCTGCGCATCGCGTCGGTCGAGAACGGCTCGAGCTACCTGCCCGACCTGTTCCGCAAGCTGCCCCAGCAGTCGAAGAAGATGATGGGCTGGTTCCGCGAGGACCCGATCGAGTCGTTCCGCGAGCACGTGTGGATCAACCCGTTCTGGGAGGACGACGTGCACGAGGTCGTCGAGTACATGGGCGCCGACCGTGTCATCTTCGGCTCGGACTGGCCCCACATCGAGGGCATGCCCCAGCCCCTCGACTACGTCGTCGAGGTCAAGGAGTTCGACGAGGCCACCCAGCGCAAGATCCTGCTCGACAACGTCACCGCGCTCAACACACCCCGTCCGGCCTGATCCGGCCTACGGGTCGGCCCGTTCAGCGACCGCCGGAGACCGTGATCATCTCGCCGGTCACCCAGCTCGACGCCGACGACACCAGGTAGAGCACCGCCGCGGCGATGTCCTCCGGTGTGCCGAGGCGTTCGAGCGGCACCCCGGTGTCCTTCGCGTACTGGGGGACCTCCTCGGGGGTCATCTTCATGACCTCGTAGAAGATGTCGGTGGGCACCGCGCCCGGCGCCACGGAGTTGACCCGTATCGACGGACCGAGCTCGACGGCGAGCGTTGCCGTCAACACGTTGACGCCCGCCTTGGCCGCGGCGTAGTGCCCGTTGTTGGGCACCGCACCCCACGAGCTGCGGCTCGAGATGTTGACGATGCTGCCGCCATCGACCATGCGGGCCGCAGCCACCACAGAACCCACGTACACCGACGTGAGGTTCAACGCGATGGTGCGGTCCCAGTCGGCACGGGCGAGCTCGCGCATCGGAGTGCGCCCGGTGCTGCCACCGGCGTTGTTCACCCAGATGTGCAGCCCCCCGAATCGTTCCACGGCGGCATCGGCCAGCACCTCGAGGTCGGCGTCGACGGTGACGTCGGTGGGGACGGCCAGCGCCTCACCGCCCTGATCGGCGATGGCGGCGCACACCTCGTCGAGGTCCTCGGCACGCCGAGCCGCGACGACCACCTTCGCGCCGGCCTCGGCCAGCAGTTCGGCGATGCCGCGGCCGATGCCGCGACCGCTGCCGGTGACGACCGCGACCTGACCGGTCAGGTCGAAGAGCCGATCGGTTCCCATTGCGTTCCCCCTTCGGGCCGGCTCAGCCGGCGACGACGTTGACGAGCTTCGGTGCCCGCACGATGACCTTGCGCACCGTCAGGCCGTCGAGCTGCTCCCGCATGCGCTCGGTGGCGAGTGCCGCCGCCTCGGCGTCGGCATCGGAGATGTCCGCGGGTACGTCGATGCGGTCGCGGACCTTGCCGTTGACCTGCAGCACCATCGTGACGGTGTCGTCGACCAGCAGCGCCGGCTCGGCGACGGGCCAGGCCTGGACGTGCACCGAGGTGTCGTGGCCACGGCGGTGCCAGAGCTCCTCGGTGATGTGGGGCGCGATGGGAGCGAGCAGCAGGATCAGCGCCTCGATGGCTTCGTCCCACGCCTCGGCCGACGCGCCGGTGCGGCGGGCCTCGTTGAGATCGTTGCGCAACGACATCAGTGCTGCGACCGCCGTGTTCCACTTGAACGCCTCGAGCTCCCGCCCGACCTTGTCGATGGCGCGGTGGGTGGCCTGGCGCAGCTTCAGCGTGGCGGCGTCGTCCACGGCGTCGGGGGTGTACTCGAAGGTGCCGAGTTTCCACGTGTCGTCGATGAAGCGCTCCGAGCCGGTGATGCCCTTGGAGTCCCAGGGGCCGCCCTTCTGCCACTCGAACGCGAACATCAGATAGGTGCGCACGGTGTCGGCGCCGTAGGTGGCGACCAGTTCGTCGGGATTGACGACGTTGCCACGCGACTTGGACATCCGCTCGATCTCGAGGTGGTGCTTGAGCTGGTTGACGTCGTTGGTGCCCGGAATGGTGGGGATCTCGACGGTCGCCGTCTCGGGGACCTCGACGGTGACGGTGCCGTCGCCGTCGGCGATCTGGAGGATGTTCTCGGTGCGCCGGACGAGCTCGCCGGCGACGACACCGCCGGTGGTGCCGGGCTCGGCCACCGCGACCGAGGTGGCCACGACACGGGCGCCGTCGTGCTCGCCCTGCACGACCAGCCAGTCGCCGACGCGCTCCTCGCCCAGGATCTGGCCCTGGTTGCGCAGCATCAGGAACGGCTCGTCGAACAGGCCCTCGGCATCGCGGCCGTGGGCGGCCATCTCGGCGACCGTGTCGTCGAAGACGCCCATGTCACGCATGGCCTTGACGAAGAACCGGGCGTAGAGCAGGTGCATGACCGCGTGCTCGGCGCCGCCGGTGTAGACGTCGACCGGCAGCCAGTACGCGGCCTCCTCGGGGTCGAAGGGGGCGGCGTCGAACGCCGGCGACAGGTACCGGAACCAATACCACGACGAGCACATGAACGTGTCCATCGTGTCGGTCTCGCGCCGCGCCGGCGTGCCGTCGGCAGCGGTGGCCTCGACGAAGTCGGGGTGGGTGACGAGCGGGCTGCGGCCCTCGAACTCGACGTCTTCGGGCAGGACCACGGGCAGCTGGTCGTCGGGCACGGGCTCGACGGTGCCGTCGGCGCGGTGCAGCATCGGGATCGGGGTGCCCCAGTACCGCTGACGCGAGATCAGCCAGTCGCGGATGCGGAAGTTGACGGACTCGTCGCCGGCATCGTGCTCGACGAGCCAGTCGATGGCCGCGGCGATCGCCGGGTTCGCCCGGCCCTTGGCCTCGGTGACGACGGTTCCGTCGAGAGGGCCCGAGTGCACCATCACGCCCGGTCCGACATAGGCCTCGGTCATCTCGTCGCCGGGCACGAGCCCCTGGTCGCCATGGCCGGCGGGATCGATGACCGGGGCGATCTCGAGACCGAACGTGCGGGCGAACGCGAAGTCGCGCTCGTCGTGGGCGGGCACGGCCATGATGGCGCCGGTGCCGTAGGAGATGAGGACGTAGTCGGCGATCCACACCGGGATGCGGGCACCGTTGACCGGGTTGACGGCGTAGCCGCCGGTGAAGACGCCCGTCTTGTCGCGGTCGTCCTCCATGCGCTCGAGCTCGCTGCGGGCGGCTGCGGCGGTGCGGTAGGCGTCGACCTCGGCGCGCTGGTCGTCGGTGGTCAGCGTGCCGACCAGGGGATGCTCGGGGGCGAGCACCATGAACGTCGCGCCCCAGAGCGTGTCGGGGCGCGTCGTGAACACCGTGATGGCATCGTCGGCGCCGTCGGCGCCGTCGACGCGGAAGTGGACCTGGGCGCCCTCGGAGCGGCCGATCCAGTTGTTCTGCATGGCCTTGATGGGCTCGGGCCAGTCGATGCCGGAGAGGTCGAGCAGCTCGTCGGCGTAGCGGGTGATGGCGTAGAACCACTGCTCCATCAGCTTCTGCACCACGGGCTGGCCGGTTCGCTCGTCCTTGCCGTCGATGACCTGCTCGTTGGCCAGCACCGTCTGCAGCGTGGGCGACCAGTTGACCATCGCCTCGCCGCGGTAGGCGATGCCGTGCTCGTAGAAGCGGGCGAAGAACCATTCGCTCCAGCGGTAGTACGACGGCTCGCAGCTGACGGCCTCGCGCTCCCAGTCGAACATCGCACCCATCGAGCGGAGCTGGCCCCGCATGCGGTCGATGTTGGCCCAGGTCCACACCGCCGGATGGATGCCACGTTGCACGGCGGCGTTCTCGGCGGGCAGACCGAACGCGTCGAACCCCATGGGGAACAGGACGTTGTAGCCCTTCATGCGCATGTAGCGGGCACGGGCGTCGGACGGGGTCATCGCATACCAGTGGCCGATGTGGAGATCACCCGACGGGTACGGGAGCATCGTCAGCGCGTAGTGCTTGGGCTTGTCCCAGTCCACGCGGGACCGGTAGAGGCCCTCGTCCTCCCACCGTTGCTGCCAGGTGGTCTCGATGCTGCGATGGTCGTAACTCACCCGCCGCAGGGTACTCACGCCGGTGCGCCCCCCGGCGACTCGCCGACGATGCCGGAGCGACCGCGTTCCCGGTGGGGCCATGGCGGCTGCCAGTAGTGTCGATCGCTGTGTCGAACGCCCGCTGGCAGGCCGTCCCGCTCTACGTCGGTGGACTCATGGGACCCTTCGGTACGACCGTCATCCTGCCGATGTTCCCCGAGCTGCGCGAGAGCTTCGACGCCTCGTCCTCGGCGGTCGGGCTCGGCTTCACCATCTACCTGGTGCCCTTCGCCGCGCTGCTGCTGGTGTCGGGAACCCTCGGCGAGCGCTGGGGGCGCCGCCGTACGGTCCGGACCGCGTACCTGGTCTATGCGGCCGCATCGGTCGCGGCTGCGCTGGCCCCGACCCTCGAGGTGTTCCTGGCGGGACGGATCGTGCAGGGCGCGGCCAACGCGTTCATCACGCCGTTGCTGGTTGCGGGGCTGGCCGAGATCACGCCACCCGAACGCTTCGGGCGCGCCGTCGGCATCTACTCGAGCTTCCAGGCCCTCGGCGGCGTCATGGCCCCGATCGTCGGCGGCATCACCGCCGACATCGACTGGCGGTGGGCGTTCGCCGGCACCGCCGTCGTCGCCCTGGGTCTGGCGCTGGCGCCGCCGGTCGGCGAGCCACGCACCGACGTGGCGGCGCCGCGGCTACGCCCCCTCGTCAACCGCCGCATGCTGGCACTCGGCGCCGCAGCGTTCGCAGCTGCTGCGGGTCCCATCGGCATCAGCGTCGTCGTGGGTGTCGTCGCCCGCGACGAGCTCGGCGTCTCCGGCACCGCCGCAGGAGCGATCCTCGTCAGCGGGGCGCTGAGCGCGATGGTCACCGGCCCGATCTGGGGCCGTCTGCTCGACCGCTGGGGCACCCGACGCGCCGGCATCGTCGCCGCCACGGGCGCGGCCGTGCTCGTGGCCGTGATGGGCGCCGCGGACCAGCCGGTGAGTCTGGCCGTCACCTGGGCGCTCGCAGGGGCGTTCGTCGGTTTCGTCGTCGTGGTCCTCCAGACCACCGCAGCCACCAGCGCCCCGGACAACCGCGGCGGTGCCCTGTCGTTCATGCTGTCGTTCCGGTTCGTCGGCCACGGCATCGGCCCGGTCGTGTGGATACCGGTCATCGCATGGTCTGCACCGGCCGCCTTCCTCGCCAGCGCCGCGCTCGGGCTCATCACCCTCGGGGTGCTGGCTACGCTCCCGCCGGTACCGGGCGGAGCAGAGGTGGAGGAACCGGCCGGAGCGGCGCTACCATCTCGGGGCCCGGACCGTTAGCTCAGTTGGCTAGAGCGTTCGCCTCACACGCGAAAGGTCACTGGTTCGAGTCCAGTACGGTCCACGATCGAATCCAGCCCCTTCGGGCTGTTTCGCCCGTGGCCCGTACTCGTACGGTCGCGGTGTCACCCGCTCCGCTCGGGGCGTTCGGGCCACGCAGGCCCCTGGCGTCTGCTCGTCGGTCCACCCTGTCGTCCTCATCCTCGGACAGCCATGGCCCGGTGTCGGTTGGGTCGCTGTAGTCTCCGGCGGTGGCCATTCTTCGGGAGCGTGATGCGCGCGTCGGGTGTCTGGCCGTTCCCATCACGATGGTGGCCGGGTTCGTGATCGGCATTCTCGGTGCCGCGGCGGTCGGCGCCTCCGCCCGGGCGTCCACCCTCGCCGGGTGCGTTCTCGCCCTGGTCGGTCTGGTGATCGCCGCGGCCATCCTGGTGCGCAGCAAGCCCTGATCGTCTCGCGAACCTCCGGTGTGCTGCTCCCGGGGACAGCGCCCATCGCTGCACCGATCCCGCCGCAGGTGCCGATCGCTGCAGGGGCTGCCGAGAAGCGGTAGAACATCGGGGCAACACCAACGAACCCCTCACCACGAAGGAATCCCATGGCTGAAGTCACCCTCGGCGGCAATCCCATCCACACCAACGGCGATCTGCCCACAACCGGGGCCGCCGCCCCGGCGTTCACCCTCGCCAAGGCCGATCTCAGCTCGCTGACCAGCGCCGATCTCGCCGGCCAGAACGTCGTGCTCAACATCTTCCCGAGCATCGACACCCCGACCTGCGCCAACAGCGTCCGGGCCTTCAACGAGCGCGCCGCCGGCCTCGACAACACCACCGTCGTGTGCGTCTCGGCCGACCTGCCCTTCGCGCAGGGCCGCTTCTGCGGCGCAGAGGGCATCGAGAACGTCGTCACCGCCTCGACGTTCAAGAACAGCGAGTTCCTCACCGACTACGGCGTCCTGCTCACCGACGGCAAGCTCGAGGGCCTCGCAGCCCGCGCAGTCGTGGTGATCGGACCCGACGGCAACGTCGCCCACACCGAGCTCGTCGGCGAGATCGCCAACGAGCCCGACTACGACGCCGCCCTCGCTGCCATCGGCTGAGCCGGCCAGCCCGATATCAGGGCTTTTCGACATATTTGAGGCCATGCCAAACTCGAGGCATGAATGGTGAGCATCGCCGAGCCGTACCGACCCGCACCATCGATCTGGTGGTGCGGGTCGGCACGTCCGAGCGCGAAGTCAGCGCCACCGTCGCCTGCGACGCTCGGCTCGGGGACCTCGTGGCTGCCGTCGGGCCCGCCCATGCGGCCATCGAGCACGTGCTCGTGGCAGGAGAGGCGGTGCCGCTCGCCACGCCACTCGAGCATCTCGGACTGGTCGACGGCATGTCGATCGAGCTCGTCGTCGCTGGAGTTGCGCACCGATGGCCCCGTCCGCAGGGCGACGGCCTCGCGCACGTCTCGCCCGGCAAACCGTGCCTGGCCGTCATCGGCGGCCTCGACGCCGGGTGCTCGGTGCCCATCGCGGTCGACGCCGCCGGCCGCGGCGCCGCAGTGGTCGGCACGGGCCCGGCCGTCGACCTGGTCGTGGGTGATCCCACCGTCTCCGCCCGCCATGTCCGCATCGACGTCCTGGCCGGCGTCGGTGTCACCGTCACCGACCTGGGGTCGCTGAACGGCGTCCGCATCGACGGCGAGCCGGTTCGCGACCGGGCCGTGGCCCCGGCCGGTGCCACGATCTCCATCGGAGCGACCGACCTCGCCATTCGCGTGCCGGCCGACGACACCGGAGCCGCCGGGGCCTCGTCGCGTTTCGGCGTGTTCAACCGGCCGCCGCGGCGACGGCCGCCGGGGCCGGTCGCAGCGGTCCGGGTGCCGGACCCGCCCGTCGAGCGCACCCGGACGGCGTTCGATCTGATCGCACTGGTCGGGCCGATCCTGGTCGGTGCGGTCATGGTCGTGGTGCTCGGCAGCCTCCGCTACGCCGCCTTCGCCCTGATGGGGCCGCTGCTGCTCATCGTGTCCCAGGTGTCGCAGCGGCGCCGGGCCGCGAAGGAATCGCGGTCCTCGGCGCGCCGATTCCGCAGCGAACTCGCATCGTTCGCGGCGCAGCTCGCGGGCGCTGCCGACGCGGAACGGGATCGGCTCGAGCACGTGGCGCCGGATCCCGCCGAGATCGTCCGCCGAGCCCATGTCGCATCGACCCGGCTGTGGGAACGGCGTCCCGACCACGCCGATCACCTCGTCCTGCGCCTCGGGCGCGGTGGCCGACCATGGGAGGTGCCCGTGGACCGCGAGCGCGTCGACGCGCATCCGGCGCTGGTCGATGCCGTCGCAGCCGTTGCCACCCTGCCTCGCTGTCCCGTCGAGATCGATCTGCGCGAAAGCCCCGTGGTCGGCATCGTCGGCGACCGCTCCGCTGCGCTGGCGCTGGCGCGATCGTTGCTGGTGCAGGCGGCGGTGCTGCACGGCCCGGCCGACCTGACCGTCGACGTGTGCGTCGACGAGGCGTCGGCGCCGCAATGGGCCTGGTCCAGCTGGCTGCCCCACGCGCGCGTCGGCGTCGACGGAGCGGCGCATCGCGTGCGCTGCGGCACCGCTGCGGTGCGGGCTGCGGCCGAGTCCCTGCCCGACCCATCGGCGCGCTCAACAGGTCTCGGGGCGGGTCCGGGATCTGCGCCACAGGCCGTCACCGCTCTGGTGGTGGTCGATGCTCCCGGTCTGCTGGTCGGTCGGGGCGCACCGGTGCGGCGTCTCCTGGCGGCGTCGGCGACGGTAGGGGTGGTCGTGGCGGTGACCGTGGAGGACCTGCCGGGCTGCGTCTGCACAGTGGTGACCGTCGACGATCTCGGCGATGCACTGATCGAGTATCCCGGCGCCGGCACAACGATCCCCCAGGTCGTGATCGCAGGCATCGGCGAGGACCTGGCGCGCCGTGCGGCCCGGGCTCTGGCGCGTCACGAGGACCCCGAACTCGACGAGGTCACGTCGTCGCTGCCGGCAAGGGTGGCCCTGCTCGACCTGCTCGGGGCCGGCGCCGCGAGCGCCGAAGCCATGGCCACGTCCTGGGCCGCGGCGACGCGGTGCGCGACCCCCATCGGCATCGGCGCCGACGGTGCGGTCGAGATCGACCTCGACGCCGACGGACCCCACGTCCTCGTGGGCGGGACCACCGGGTCCGGCAAGAGCGAGCTGCTCCGGTCGCTCATCGCAGGGCTCGCCGCAGGGTCGAGCCCCGAAGAGCTGGTGTTCGTGCTGATCGACTACAAGGGCGGCAGCGCGTTCGACGCCTGCGCGTCGCTGCCCCACGTCGTCGGGCTGGTCACCGACCTCGACCACCAGCTCGGTGCCCGGGCGCTGCGGTCGCTCGAGGCCGAGCTCCGGCTGCGCGAACGCCGGCTGCGCGCCGCCGGCGCCGACGGCCTCGATGCGTACCGGCGCGCCGGTTCTCCCGAGGGTCTCCTGCCGCGCCTGGTGGTGGTGATCGACGAGTTCGCGACGCTGGCGGTGGAGCTGCCGGACTTCCTCGGCGCGCTCGTGGGAATCGCCCAGCGCGGCCGCAGTCTCGGGGTGCACCTGGTGCTGGCCACCCAGCGTCCCTCGGGCGTGGTCAGCGCCGACATCCGGGCCAACACGAATCTGCGGATCGCCCTGCGGGTGCAGGACCCCGGCGATTCGGTCGATGTCATCGATCACCGCGACGCCGCCGCGATCGACCGGTCCACACCCGGGCGTGCCTACCTGCGCGTCGGGCCAGGCGCGCCCCAGCCGGTCCAGACGGCGTTGGCGACGGCGCGCACCACAGGGGGCCACCAGGCCGCCGCTCGGGTCGTGCCGCGGACCGCCGTCATGGTCGAGGGCGGCGATGCGGGAACCGCCGATCCGTCCGACGACGGGCCCGACGATCTGGCCGTGCTCGTCGAACGCTGCCGCGCTACCTGCACCATCGCCGGCGTCTCGCCGCCCCGAAGACCGTGGATCGAGCCCCTCCCGGCGATGGTCGGCATCGACGATCTCGACGAATCCGCGGACGACGTCTCGCTGGCGGTGGCGCTCGCGGACGATCCCGACCACCAGTGCCGAACCACCACGTGGTGGCGGCCCGACGCCGGCCATCTGGGCGTGTTCGGTGCCGTGGGCAGCGGCACCACCAACGCCATCCGCGTGGTCGTCGGCGCCGCGCTCGGTCGCTGGTCGGCGCAGCGATGCTGGATCTACGTGTTCGACCACGGCGGCGAGCTCGACACGCTGGCTGCGGCCCCGCAGGTCGGCGCAGTGGTGCGCGGCGACGAGCGGGAGCGTCGGCTGCGGCTGGTGGCCTTCCTCCACCGGTGCCTCGAGGAGCGGCGTGCCGGTGGCGCCCCGTCACCCGACCGCATCATCGTGGCCATCGACGGGCTCCCAGCGCTGCTGGCCGACCTCGACGGCGTCGACGCCATCGAAGCCGCCTCACAGCTGCGGCGCGTGCTGGCGGATGGCCCGGCCTTCGGGATCTCGGCCGTCATCGGCGCCGAGCGCCCGGCTGCGGTCCCGACGGCCATTCTGGCCACCGTGACCGAGCGGTACCTGCTCCGGTTGGCCGACCCGATGGACGCCGCCGGGGCAGGCTTTCGATCCAACGACCTGCCTGTGGGTGGACCGGGCCGGGGACTGCACGTCGGCAGCCGCCTCGTCGTCCAGTTCCCCGACGCCGGGTCGGTGCCCGAGCCCGCGGCCGCAGTGCTCCACCCTGTGCCGGACGAACCGGAGGCAGATGGCGGCATCGAACAGGCGCCGCCGGTGCGGTGCCTGCCGAGCGCGGTGCCCGCAGCGGCGCTGCCGGCACCACACGCGTGCTCGCAGTCGGTCTCGGTGCCGGTCGGAGTGGGCGAGCCCGACCTCGAGGTGTGCCGGCTCGACCTGCGTCCCGGCGATCATCTCCTGGTGGCGGGGACGGCGCGCAGCGGCGTCTCGACCACGCTGCGGCTGATGCTGCGCTCCCTGCGCCGGGCCGATCCGGCGCTGGTGGTGGTGGCCGTGGCCGACGACCGCTCGCCGCTGCGCCGCGAAGTGGGCATCGTCGATGCCCTGGGCAGTCTGGAACAGCTCGGCCATGTCCTGGACCATGCGGTCGAAGACAGCGCCCGACGATGGCTGGTGGTGGTGGACGACGCCCATCGCATCGGTGAGGCCCCGGGGCTCGAACGTCTCGAGGGCCTCGCGCACTGCCGTCTGGTGGTGGGCGGGCGGTCCGATCGATTGGGTTCCATGTTCGGCCACTGGACCCTCAGTGTCCGTGCCACCGGCATGGGGATCCTGTTGCAGCCCCGTCTCGATGCCGACGGCGACCTGCTCGGAGTGCGTCTGCCCCGCTCGACGGCGGCACCGATGCTGGTGGGCCGTGGCTTCGTGGTGACCGGCGGCGACGTCGCCCTGGTCCAGGTCGGTCACCTCGGCGACCAGGACATCGAAGTTGCACGAAACATAACGAAACCATAGAGTGTCGTCGGGGCGTGGGGCCGCCGAGAGGCGGTCGACCACAGGAGCAGAACCATGTCGGATACCAGTGGAGCCCTCATCGGCGGCGCACTGTCGGACATCGAAAACGTCACCACGCGGCTCGCCGCGGCCGGGGGCGCTTCGGTGACCCACGCCAGCGATGCCGCCGCGACCGCGCAGGTGCTCGTCGACGAGATCGGCGACGTCACCAACCACCTGACCACGACGTTCATCGGCCTGGCCGAGGCGCTGCGCACCGAGATCACCGCAGCGCGGACCACCCTCGGTGCCGCCAACTGGACGGGCCGCAGTCGAGGTGCCGCCGACGCAGCCGAGGCCGACCTGCACACCCAGACCAGCGCTGTGCTCGAGGCTGCCCAGCAGGGAGTCGACGAGCTCTCGGGTGTGCTGCTGCGGATGGTGCTGTCGTTCCACGGCGACGTCGCAGGACAGTTCGCGAACGTCATGAACCAGATCAACGAGCGCTACCAGGCGCTGGGCCGGGGCACGACGGCCTTCGCCGAGGGCCTGCGCCAGGTCGACAGCACGATCTCCTACGGCTGATCCCGAGCCCTGCCGCGGCTGATTTGCGCCGTCGCCGGTCGGCAGCAGGATCTCCCGTACATGGCGCCCGGAGCGGGCCGGGCGCCATGATGGGGCAATGCAGCGAACGCCGGTCGAGATCCGGATCCTCGGGTGCCTCGTCGAGAAGCACCTGACCACACCGGACAACTACCCCCTGTCGACCAATGCGTTGGTTGCCGCCTGCAATCAGCGGTCGAATCGCGATCCCGTCGTCGACTACGACGAACGCACGGTCGACACCGCGATGATGGAGCTGCGCGCCGACGGTCTGGCCCGCACCGTCACCGGCGGACGGACCAACAAGCACCGCCACATCCTCGACGAGGCGCTCGGGCTCGACGAACGAGCACTCGCGCTGCTCGGCGTGTTGATGCTGCGCGGCCCCCAGACCGTCGGCGAGCTGCGCATCCGCACCGAACGCGCCGCCACGTTCATCGATCTCGACGAGGTCGAAGCCACCCTGGTGGAGCTCGCCGCCCGCGAGCAGCCGCTGGTGCGCCGTCTCGAACGTCGCCCCGGCCAGAAGGAACCCCGCTGGGTGCACCTGCTCGGCGGCGAACCCGACGAGGCCACGATCGCGGCGGGCGGCGCCCCGACCTATGCATCGCCTTCGGGGCAGCGCGTCGACGGTGGTGGATCGGCTGGAGGCCCGCGTTCGTCGGCCTCCGCCGAGGTCGAGGCGCTGCGAGCCGAGGTCGTCGAGCTCCGCGCGCTGGTGACCCACCTCTACGGATTGCTCGACGAGCCGCTCCCGGAGGCCGCAGCCGCCGAACCGGTCCTCGGCGAGGCGACCTCGGACGATCCGACGGGTTCGCCCGGCGCAGCCATGTCACCGCCTTCATGACCGAGTCCATCGTCGTCATCGGCGGGGGAGAGGCGCCCAAACCCTCGATCGCCGACCGGCTGCCCCCGGCGAGCTTCGTGATCGCTGCGGACTCCGGCGTCGATCACGCCCGTCGTCTCGGTCTGCGACCGGATGTCGTGGTCGGCGACCTCGACAGCGCCAGTGCCGAGGGGCTCGCGTGGGCGCAGGACGTCGGTGCCGACATCGTGCGCCACCCGACCGACAAGGACGCCACGGATCTGGAGCTGGCACTGGACATCGCCCAGGAGCGGGCGTCGGTTTCGGCGGCTTCGGGCGCGGGGCCCGTCGCGGTGTGGATCGTCGACGGAGGCGGCGGCCGCCTCGATCACCTGGTGGGCAACCTCGTGCTGCTCGCTGCGCCGCGACCGCACATGGTCCTGACGGGTCTGGTCGGCTCGGCCGTCGTCACCCCGGTCCACGTCGAGCGGCAGCTGCGTGGCGCGCCGGGTGAGGTCATCTCGCTGGTCGCCTTCGGGGGACCGGCCACAGGCGTCACGACGAAGGGCCTGCGCTGGTCGCTGGAGGACGCGGTGCTCGAGCCCTTCACCAGCCTTGGCGTCAGCAACGAGTTCGCTGCCGAAGACGCCGTCATCGGTGTCGCCGGCGGCACGATCCTGGCCATCCAGCCCGGCAGCCGGCGTCTGTGACGGGTTTGCACGCCATCGGGCGCGTGCAAACCCGTCACAGAGGTTCCGGCGGGCCTGCGACGATCCGTTCGATGCGGCGCAGGGCCAGGGCGCAGACGGCCAGATACGGCGCTGCGGCGACGGGGACGCCGAATCCGGCACGGCAGCGATCGTCACCGAGCGCCTCGACGGCGTGGCTGGTGGCCGGCACACCGGCGACCTTCCAGGACTCGATCTCGCGCCACGTCCAGAGGAGCCGCATCTGTCGGGTCCGGTGAGCCCGGCCGGGCCGCTCAGGCCCGGTACGCGGCCCAACGGCCCCGTCGGTGTTCGAGCTCGACGTCGAGGCCGAAGCAGCGGCCGAGGTTCGCAGCAGTCAGCGTCGAGGCGATCGGGCCCGACGCCAGGACTGTTCCCGCGGCCATCATCAGCACGTGGGTGAACCCGGGCGGGATCTCCTCGACGTGATGGGTGACGAGCACCATCGGTGCGCTGGTGGGGTCCGACGCGAGCACGGCGAGGCTCTCGACCAGCTCTTCGCGTCCACCCAGGTCGAGCGCTGCGGTGGGCTCGTCGAGCAGCACCAGGCCGGGGTCGGTCATGAGGGTGCGGGCGAGCAACACCCGCTGGCGTTCGCCCGACGACAGCGTCCCGAAGGTCCGGTCGGCCAGCCCGGCCGCTCCGAGACGTGCCAGTTCGGTCTCGGCCTTGGCGCGATCGGCGTCGTCGTAGGTGTGCCACCACGGTTCGAGGGCGCCGTACCTGGCGGTCATCACGACGTCTCGGGCCCGCAGGTCGGTGCGGAGCATCCCCGCGAAGCCGGCGCTGGTGAACCCCACCAACGGCCGGAGCTCGCGGATGTCGCTGCGGCCCAGGCGTCGTCCGAGCACCTCGACCTCGCCGCGGCTGGGATGCAGGTAGCAGCTGGCGATCTGCATCAGCGACGTCTTGCCGCAGCCGTTGCGGCCCAGGACCACCCAGCGTTCGTCCGGTGCCACCCGCAGGTCGATGCCGTCGAGGATGGTGACGCCGTCGCGCACCAGACCGACCTCGCGCAACACCAACGCGGCGGAGTCGCCGGAGGAGGCGGACGCACCGGCGGGCACCGAATCGACGACGCTCATGTCGCGTGGCTCATCCATGTGGCATGCATAGCGGCGTAGCGCCCTCCTGCGGCGACGAGTTCGTCGTGGGAGCCGATCTCGACGATGCGGCCATCGTCGACGACCGCGATGCGGTCGGCCTTCATCACGGTGGCCAGGCGGTGGGCGATGATCACCGCGGTGCGGCCCTCGAGCAGCACGTCGAGGGCGCGCTCGATGCGGGCTTCGGACTGCAGGTCGAGGTTCGAGGTGGCCTCGTCGAGCACCAGGACACGGGGACGGGCCAGGAATGCCCGTGCCAGGGCCAGCAGCTGACGCTCGCCCGCCGACAGCGACGAGCCCCGCTCGTGGACCACGGTGTCGAGGCCGTCGGGCATGGCCGCCACCAGGTCCGCCATGCCGACCGACTCGATGGCCTCGCGCACCTCGGCGTCGGTGGCGTCGGGTCGGGCGAAGGTGACGTTGTCGCGGATCGTGCCTGCGAACAGGAACGCCTCCTGGGGCACCACGCCCAGCTGGCGCCGCAACGACTCGATGGTGACGGTCCGCAGATCGTGCCCGTCGATGCACACCCGTCCCTGCTGGGGGTCGTAGAAGCGGGTGACCAGCTTGGCGATGGTCGACTTGCCCGCACCGGTGGGGCCGACCACGGCGAGGCTCTCGCCGGCAGCCAGGTGCAGGTCGACGTCGTGGAGGATGGGCGTGCCGTCGTCATAGCCGAAGGTGACGCCCAAGAGGTCGATGCGACCCTCGACCGGGGGCAGCTCGACGGCGTCTGCGGCCTCCTCGACCGACGGCCGCGTGGCCAGGAGCTCGCGGAGTTTGGTCACCGCGGCCTGACCCTGCTGGTAACCGTTGTAGAGCTGGGTGAGCGTCTGGATCGGCGCGAAGAACGCCGCCAGGTACAGCAGGAACGCGGTGAGCTCGCCGATCTCGAGGCGGCCGTCGATGACCATCGCCCCGCCGATCAGCAGGATCATCGCCTGGCCGACGATCGCGATGGCCTCGGTGCCGGGCGTGTAGATCGACGCCGCCCGGATGGCCGCGAGGTTGGCGGTCTTGTGGTCGCCGACCACGTCGGTGTGGTGCACGACGTTGTGGGCACGGCGGTTGTGGGCGGTGATGACCCGCACCCCGGCCAGGCTCTCCTGCAGGTCCGACAGCACCGCGGCGATGCGGTCGCGCACGGCTCCGTACGACGCATCGGAGGCCTTGCGGAACCAGTTGCTCGACAGCAGGGTCGCGGGCAACACGACGAGGAGCGTGATGAGTGCCAGCATCGGGTCGAGCCAGATGATGACGCCGGTGATGACCACCAACGTCAGCGCCTGCACGGCGAAGTTGACCAGGCCCTCCTGGAACAGCTGGCTGAGCGCCTCGATGTCGCTCGTCATGCGCGTCATCAACACGCCGGCCTTCTCGTCGGTGTAGAAGGCGAGCGACTGGCGCTGCATGTGGGAGAACACGCGGATGCGGAGCGCCCGGGTGAGGTTCTCGCCCAGCGTGCCGGTGACCAGGGTCCGGACCCTGCTGGTCAGTCCGTGCACCACGATGCTCAGGACGTACAGGAGCGCAACGGTCACCAGCACGCCGCGGTCGCCGGGCACGACGCCGCTGTCGATGCCGATCTGGGTCAGCAGCGGCCCGGCCTGCAAGGCCACGGCCTCCAGCACCACCAGCGCCGCGGCACCGACCATCGCCCGCCGGTGCGGCCACAGGAACGACCGCAGGGTGAACGGCTCGTCCTCGGTGCTGCGGTGGCTGAAGGAGACCTGGGGATCGGGGTGCTCGGGTTCGCGGGCCAGGACCGCGTCGACCTCGTCCTGGAGGTGGCCGGGAACCCCGGCGTGGGGCAGACCGGCGTCGCGTGACGCGGTGACCGAGTTGGCGCCGCCGAAGCCGACGGGAGGTCCGAAGCCCATCAGCGCGCCTCGCCGGGGTCGGCCTCGGAGAGGATCTGTACGTAGCGGGGCTCGGTGGCGAGCAGTTCGGCGTGGGTGCCCTCGGCGACGACCACGCCGCCCTCGAGCAGCACGACTCGGTCGGCCAGGGCGATGGTGGAGAGTCGATGGGCGATCAACAGGGTCGTGCGGCCCTCGAGCAGGGTGTCGAGCGCGGCGTGGATGCGCTCCTCGACGGTGACGTCGATGGCGCTGGTGGCGTCGTCGAGCACCAGGATGGGCGGGTTGGCCAGCAACGTGCGGGCGATGGCGATGCGTTGTCGTTGCCCGCCCGACAGCGTGTAGCCGCGCTCGCCGACGACGGTGTCGTACCCGTGCTCGAGGGCCATGACGAAGTCGTGCGCCTGCGCGGCCCGGGCCGCGGCGACGACCTCGTCGAGGGTGGCGTCGGGGCGGGCGTAGGCGATGTTGTCGCGCACCGACACCGAGAACAGGAACGGCTCGTCGAAGACGACACCGACCTGGTCGCGCAGGCTGGTGAGCGTTGCTCCGGCGATGTCCTGGCCGTCGATGGTGATGGATCCGGCGTCGACGTCGTAGAAGCGGTCGAGGAGCCGGGCGATGGTGGACTTGCCGCTGCCCGTGCGGCCGACGATGGCGACGGTCTCGCCGGCGTTGATGTCGAGGTCGAGGCCGGCGAGGACGTCGGGGCGGCGGCCGTCACCGACCGGGGCTGCCGACGGGTAGCCGAAGCGCACACCGCGGAACGAGATCGCCCCGCCGTCGACGACGAGATCGCGCGCATCGGGGGCATCGCGGACGTCGGGCTCGGTGTCGAGGACCTCGTACACGCGCCCGGCCGACGCGGCGGCGCGTTGGCTCTGCAGGAGCAGGAAGCCGAACATGCGGAACGGCGCCTGCAACATGATGACGTAGGCGTTGAATGCGAACAGGGTGCCGATGCTGACCTCGCCGTCGATGGCCAGCAGGCCGCCGTAGAGCAGCACGAGCGCCATGCCGAGGCGGGGGAGGGCCTCGACCCAGGGGTTGTAGCGGGCCCGGGCCCGGACGGCCTCGACGTTGGCCCACCGCAGATGGTCAGCCGATCGGGCCAGCAGCCCGACCTGGCGCTCCTCGGCGGCGAAGGACTTGACCACCCGGGTGCCGTTGACGTTCTCGTCGACGATGGTGGCCATCTCGGCCATGCGGGCCTGGCTGACCCAGGTAAGCGGGAACGCCACGTTGCGCAGGCGCTGCCCGAAGAAGTACACGCCCGGCAGGGTCGACAGCGCCACCAGCGTGAGCTGCACGTGGATGGTCAGCATGAACACGAACGCCACCATGAAGGCCAGCACGCTCATCAGCACGAGCGGTCCGAAGGCCAGCAGTACCTGGATCGAACGGATGTCGCTGTTGGCGCGCGAGATGACCTGGCCCGACTGGGTGCGGTCGTAGTAGGAGAACGACAGCGTCGTGAGGTGCGAGTAAAGCAGGGCCCGCAGGTCGGTCTCGACACTCCACGCGAGCTCGAAGAGGGCGTAGCGGTAGAGCGCGCCGAACACGAACCTGCCCACGCCCGCTGCCAGCAGCAGCACCACCCACTGCTGCAGGTCGCCGCGATCGCCGGCACGGGTGGCGTCGATGGCACCCCGGGCCATTGCCGGCACGGCGACCTGGAGCACCAGGGCCACGATGCCGGCGACGATGCCGAGGACCATGGCGCGGCGGTGTGCCTGTACGAGAGGGAAGAGCCGGCGCATCCAGCCGAGCGACCGGTCGGGGTCGATCGTGGCGGTGGGAAAACGATGGCGTCCGCGGCCGGCGGCGCCGGGGGGCGCGCCAGTGCGGTCGGTCGTTTCGAAGACGGGGTTCGCCGACGTCTCGGATCCCGCCGGCGTGGCATGCATCGTCATGGGTCGGTGGCCACGCTACCGCCCGGTGGCCCGAGCGACCCGTGAGCGAATCGAACCAGAGCAGGAGATGGCGGGTCAGGAGCTCGCCCGGTCGGGCCCTGCGCGCCGTGTTGTTCGCGATGGGGCGCGCACAGATCCACGTCGCAGCGGTGCGCGACCCGGTCGTCGGCCGGACATGGTCACCCTCGAAGACGTGCTGGAGTCGATCGGCGGCGGCATCCTCGACGAGACCGACTGCCTGCGTGGCGTCTCCAGCGAACGACCGAACGCACCGCGGCGACCGGAACGGTCCGGTTCGGTCCGTCCCTCACGATGGCCGCTCGCCCAACTCGGCATCGATCGCGACCCGTTCGCCGGCCCTGACCACCGACAGCTCCAGCTCGTCACCCGGCGCACTCCGGCGCAGCGCGCCGAGCAGATCACCGACGCCTTCGACCGTGTCGCCGCCGGCCTCGGCGATGATGTCGCCCTGTTCGAGGCCGGCCGTCTCCGCGGGCCCGCCGGGTTCGACGCTCGTCACGATCGCTCCGCGGTCGACGGCGGTGTTCAACCGGTCGGCGATCACCGGCGTCAGCATCTCGAGTCCGACGCCGAGGTAGGCGTGCTGGACCTCACCCGTGGCGAGGAGCTGCTCGACGACCGCTGCGACCGTGGGCGATGGGATGGCGAGACCGAGGCTGACCGCCTGCGCCGTCGGGGGCACGAATGCGACGTTGATCCCGACGAGCCTTCCGTCGAGATCGACGAGCGCACCCCCGGAGTTGCCCGGCGAGATGGCGGCGTCGGTCTGGAGCAGATCGACGAGAGCAGGCCCGGCGATCGCCGCCGGAAGCGACCGATTGGCGCCCGACACCACGCCGAAGGTGACGGAGTTCTCGAAGCCGAGCGGGTTGCCCACGGCCAGGACGGGGGTGCCGACCGCCACGAGATCGTCCAGCACAGCGAGTGCGGGCAGGCCGTCGGCATCGACGTCGAGGACTGCGAGGTCGGTGAAGGGATCGGTGGCGACGACCGACGCATCGAGGCGGCGTCCGTC
This sequence comes from Acidimicrobiales bacterium, assembly GCA_046290435.1. Lineage (GTDB taxonomy): Bacteria > Actinomycetota > Acidimicrobiia > Acidimicrobiales > UBA8592 > CAVQUE01. The sequence goes on along the minus strand of JBKAGO010000035.1, from coordinate 158,734 downwards.
GGCGAGCAGGACCACCGCCGTGGGGGCATCGCCGACGACATGGGCGTTGGTGACGATGGTGCCGTCGCCCGACCAGACGACCCCGCTTCCCTCGCCGATCGGGGTCTCGACGGCGACGACGGCCGCTGACACCTGCTCGGCCAGCACCGGCAGACCGTCGGCCAGTGCATCGAAGACCTCCGCCGCATCTGCGGTCGCTCCGCCGGTGGCCGAAGGGGCGGCGGGTTCGGCCGAGTCGTCGTCGTTCACGAGACCGCATCCGGCCGACGCGGCAAGCGCGACGGCGAGGATCGAGAGCCACGACCACCACCGGTTGCGATGGGTTCGGTCCGGGGCATCAGCGAGATCGCTCATCGGCATCCCTCGTGTCGGTGGTTGGACTCCGGCGATCGGGTCGTCCTCGAGGTGCGCGGACAGGCGCGCCGCCGAGGGTGGGGCCCTACCTCTGGACTTCGCTACCCAAACGCGCCGCGGTGACGCCCGCGGCGGGGTGCCGGCGGTTCGTCCGCTGCTGCAGCCCGGGTCAGGCCCCGATGGCGTGGTACCCGCCGTCGACGTGGATCATCTCGCCGGTGGTGGCGGGGAACCAGTCGGACAACAACACGATGCAGGCCTTGGCGACAGCGGAGGAGTCGTTGACGTCCCAGCCCAGCGGTGCCCGCCCGTCCCAGGCGTCCTCGAATTCCTTGAACCCGGGGATCGACTTGGCCGCCATGGTGCGGATCGGCCCGGCCGCCACGAGGTTCACGCGGATGTCCTGGGGGCCCAGCGCCCGTGCCAGATAGCGCGACGCCGACTCGAGCGCGGCCTTGGCGACACCCATCCAGTTGTACGCAGGCCAGGCCACACGGGCATCGAAGTCGAGCCCGACGATGGAGCCGCCCTCGGGCATGAGCGGTGCGACGACATCGGCGACCGTCTTGAGCGAGTACGCCGAGATGTCGAACCCCACGGAGATGTCGGCCCACTGCGCGGCCATGAAGTCCTCGCCCAGTCCCACCTCGGGCATGAACCCGATGGCGTGCAACGCGCCGTCGACGCGGCCCCACTTCTGCGCCAGGTGGTCCCGTACCGCGGCGACGTGGTCCGGTCGGGTGACGTCGAGCTCGAGCACCTCGATGTCGCCGTCGAGCTTGCGTGCGGTGCGTTCGGTCAGGCGAAGGGCCCGCCCCGCTCCGGTCAGCACGATCTCGGCGCCCTCTGCGAGGGCCATCTCGGCCACACCGTACGCGAGCGACGCGTCCGTGAGCACGCCGGTGACCAGGATGCGTTTGCCGTCGAGTAGGCCCATGTCTCCTCCGAGGGGATGTTGCGCGGCCATGACGGTACCGGCACCCCCGGGCTCCGTGCGGGGATAGGCTCGGCGCCCGACATGACCGTGCACCTCTACGACACAGCCCGACGCGCCGTCGTGCCGTTCGAACCCGGCCCCATCGTGACGATGTACACGTGCGGCATCACCCCCTACGACGCCACCCACCTCGGCCACGCCGCGGTGTACGTCGGCTACGACGTGTTGCAGCGCCGCCTGCGCGATCTCGGCCACGAGACGCGCTGTGTGCGCAACGTGACCGACGTCGACGACGACATCCTGCGCAAGGCCCGCGAGCTCGGGATGCACTATCTCGATCTCGCTGCCGCCGAGATGGCCCGCTTCGACGACGACATGCGCGCCCTGGGCATGCTCGCCGCGTGGAGCGAGCCGCGAGCGACGTCGGCCATCGCCGACATCCGTCGTTTCATCGGCGACGTCCTCGAGCGCGGCCATGCCTATCAGTCCGGCGGCGCCGTGTACTTCGACGTCGGCTCGTTCGCCGGATTCGGCGAGATCAGCGGCTACGACCGCGACACGATGGTCGCCCTGGCAGCCGAGCGCGGCGGCAACCCCGACGACCCCGCCAAGCGCGACCCGCTCGACTTCGTCCTGTGGCAGCCCTCGGCCCCCGACGAGCCGGCGTGGGACTCGGCATGGGGTGCCGGCCGACCGGGCTGGCACATCGAGTGCTCGACGCTGGCCATGCGCGAGCTGGGCTCGGCCACCATCGATCTGCACGGCGGTGGCGCCGACCTGATCTTCCCGCATCACGAGTGCGAGCGGGCCCAGTCCGAGGCTGCGACCGGCCAACCGTTCGTGCGTCACTGGATGCACCAGGCGATGGTGCGCATGGACGGCGAGAAGATGTCCAAGTCGCTCGGCAACCTGGTGTTCGTGTCGGACCTGCGGACCACCTACGACCCGCGGGCCATCCGGCTGGGCATCGTTGCGCACCACTACCGCGACTCGTGGGAGTGGAACGACACGATCATGCCCACCGCCGCAGCCCGTCTCGACCGTTGGATCGCTGCGGGTCCCGGCGAGGGTGGGCTGGACGAGGCACGGGCCTGTCTCGACGCCGATCTCGACACCCCGGGGGCGATCGCCGCGATCGACGCAGCGGTGGCCGCAGGAGCGGGCGTCTCGGCGGCAGCGGCCCTCCTCGGCGTCGACACCGCGACGCCGGTCACGCTGGATCCACCCGATCCGGCGCTCGTCTCGTGGCGCGCTCGGTTGTGAAATCGGCCACCGATGTCGGCTCTGTCGGGGGCCGTTCATAGAACGTTCTGCGGACGCGGCCACACCGATGGCGCTCGAGGTGCCATCATGAACACTCGGCAGAGACAGCGGGGGGCACAGATGGACGCATCGCCAGGACGGTTGCAGACCGTCACCATGCGTGCGCTCGGTCCCGTGTGCCGCACCTTCTGGAACGTCGAGGTCTCCGGTCTCGACCACGTCCCGGTCGACGGACCCGCCATCATCGCCCCCAACCACGTTTCGTTCTGCGACTCCGTGTTCGTCCCGGCGGTCCTGCCCCGGCGGATCAGCTACGTCGGCAAGGCCGAGTACATGGACGACTGGAAGACCAAGTACCTCTTCCCGGCCATGGGCATGATCCCGATCGACCGCGGTGGCGGCGACAAGAGCGCAGCCGCCCTCGACACCGCCGCCCGCCTGCTCGCCGACGGCGAGCTGTTCGGGATCTACCCGGAGGGCACCCGCTCACGTTCGGGCAAGTTGCACAAGGGCCGCACCGGCGTCGCCCGCCTCTCGATGCGCACCGGCGCTCCGATCATTCCGGTGGGCCTGCGCGGTACCCGCGAGGTCCAGCCGCCGGACCAGCCCTGCCCGAAGCCGTTCATGACGGTCCAGGTGCTCTTCGGCCGTCCCATCGATCCGGCCCGATTCCGCTCTCGCGACGGCGACCCGCTGCTGTTCCGCGAGATCACCGACGAGTTGATGTACGAGATCAGCCAACTGTCGGGCCAGACCTACGTCCACGAGTACGCATCCAAGCCGACCGAGACACCCAGCGGTGGGCCGGGACTCGAGCCGGTGATGACCGAACGTTCCTCGGCGGATCTGTTGGCCACCCGCACCGGCTGAGGGCTCTGCGACGTCGGCGCAGGCCGATGGATCCGGCCAGGCGCGGCAGTCGTTTGCGCAATTGCGCCGGGCCGGTCGGGGGGCGCCGGTACGATCCACGCTCATGGCTGAGATCACGGTTGCCCTTCCCGACGGTTCCGCGCGCACGTTGCCCGCCGGCTCGACCGTTGCCGATCTCGCCGCCGACATCGGGCCGGGACTGGCCAAGGCGGCGCTCATCGGTGAGGTCGACGGCGCCGAGGTCGACCTGAGCACCGAGCTGGCCGACGGTCAGACGGTCAGCATCGTCACCGACCGTTCCGATCAGGGCCTGTTCGCCATCCGGCATTCGACGGCGCACGTCCTCGCACAGGCGGTGCTCGAGCTCTACCCCGGGGCGACCTTCGCGATCGGCCCGCCCATCGAGAACGGCTTCTACTACGACTTCGAGCTGCCGGCGGGCCAGACCCTGTCCGACGACGACCTCGAGGCCATCGAGGCCAAGATGCGCGAGATCGTGGCGGCCGACCAGCCCTTCATCCGCGACGAGATCGACGCCACCGAGGGCGCCGAGCTGTTCGCCGACCATCCGTACAAACGCGAGATCATCGAGGTCGCCGACGCTTCCGAGCTCGCCGACGCCGGCGTCATCACGACGTATCGCAACACCGACAGCTTCGTGGACCTGTGCCGGGGCCCGCACGTGCCCTCGACGGGTCGCCTCGGCCACTTCAAGCTGATGAACGTCGCCGGTGCGTATTGGCGCGGCGACGAACACAAGCCGATGCTGCAACGCATCTACGGCACGGCGTGGGCCACCAAGAAGGAACTCGCCGCCCACCTCCACCGCCTCGAGGAAGCCGCCAAGCGCGATCACCGCAAGCTCGCGAACGAGCTGGACCTCATCAGCTTCCCGTCCGAGCTCGGCGGCGGTCTGGCGGTGTGGCACCCCAAGGGCGCCGTCATCCGCAAGATCATGGAGGACTACAGCCGCGAGCGCCACGAACACGGTGGCTACCAGTTCGTGTACACGCCGCACCTGGCGAACTCGAAGCTGTTCTCCACCAGCGGCCATCTCGACTTCTACGCCGACGGCATGTACCCGCCCATGGAGATGGACAACGGCGAGTACTACATGAAGCCGATGAACTGCCCCATGCACTGCCTGATCTTCCGGGGCGGGACGCGGTCGTATCGGGACCTGCCGTTGCGGCTCTTCGAGTTGGGCACGGTGTACCGCTACGAGCGTGCCGGCACGTTGCACGGCCTGATGCGCATCCGGGGCTTCACCCAGGACGACGCGCACATCTACTGCGCCGAGGAGCAGCTGGCCGACGAGATCGCGAGCCTGCTGGACTTCGTGATGTCGGTGCTGCGGGCGTTCGGGTTCGACGAGTTCACGTTCAACCTGTCGACGAAGGATCCCGACAAGTACGTGGGCTCCGACGACATCTGGGACAAGGCCACCGAGGCGTTGCGGGAGGCGCTGGACCGTCACGGTCTCGAGTATTCGGTCAAGGAGGGCGACGCCGCCTTCTACGGGCCGAAGATCGACATCGACGTACGCGACGCCATCGGGCGGTCCTGGCAGCTGTCGACCATCCAGGCCGACTTCAACCTGCCCGAGCGCTTCGATCTCCACTACGTCAACGCAGCGGGGGAACGCAAGCGCCCGATCATGTTGCACCGGGCACTGTTCGGGTCGATCGAGCGGTTCTTCGGGGTGCTCGTCGAGCACTACGCAGGCGCCTTCCCCGCATGGATGGCGCCGGTGCAGGCTGCGGTGCTTCCCGTGGCCGAGGAGCACGACACCCATGCCCGCGTGGTGGTCGACCGCCTGCGTGCCGCCGGGTTCCGTGTCTCCTACGAGCGTCCGGACAATCCCTTGGGCAAGCGCATCCGTGACACCAAGACCCAGAAGATCCCCTACGTGCTCGTGGTGGGCGGCGACGACGTCGCACACGACACGCTGGGCGTCAACCCCCGCGGCGGCGAGGTCGAGCGCGACGTGGCCTTCGACGACTTCGTCGCGCGACTGACCGCCGAGGTCGAGGCCCGTCGGTGACCGATCGCATGGACCGCCTCTGGGCGGGCTGGCGGAGCAGCTACGTCTCGGGCGGGTCGGTCGAACGGCCCGTACCTCCCGGCGACGGGTCCATCTTCGAGCGCATCCTGCAGAGCGGGTGGCCCGACGAGGAGACCTATGTCCTGTGGCGCGGTGAACACTGTGCCTCGATACTCAACGTCTACCCCTATGGCACGGGGCATCTCATGGTGCTGCCGCAGTCTGCGGTTGCGGACCTGCTCGACCTGTCGACCGAGGCCCATGCCGAGCTGTGGGAGGGCGTACGTATGGCGGTGGGGGCCATTCGGTCGGCCTACACATGTGACGGCATCAACGTCGGGACCAACATCGGCCGCGCCGGCGGTGCGAGCATCCCCGATCACCTCCACGTGCACTGTCTGCCGCGATGGGCGGGCGACACGACGTTCCTGACCAGCATCGCCGAGACCCGCATGCTTCCCGAGCCCCTCGACGAGACCTGGCGCAAGCTCCGCGCCGCCTGGCCGCAGCCGTGACCGCCGCCGGACCCTGCGTCGCGCGCTCTCGTCGACGCCGCTGTGAGGCGGGCACCGTGGCGAGAAAGCACGACGGGGACCTGACCCCTGTGCGTCGGTCCCGGTAGCGTCGTACAGATGAACAATCGCCCCGAGGTCGACGGCAACCCCGATGTCGACGACGACGAGAACGCCGTAGGCGACACCGACGCGACGACGGTCGCCGACGCCGATCCGGTCGGATCCGGCGAGGACGGCTACGTCGACGAACTCCCCGAGGACCTCGACATCACCGCGCTGGCGGGCGTCTACGAGTTCCCGAACAACGCCAAGCGGCGCATCGCCTCGTTGCTGTACCTGGCCACCGGGATCCTCTGCCTCTGGCTCGGGTTCGCGGTCGATTCGCCGCTGACCAACGTCGGCATCGGCGTGGTCGGCGCCGGCCTCGTCGCCTTCGCCGTGTGGTCCTATGCCGTCGCGGTGCCGACCCGATACGACGAGACCGACGCCCTGGTCGTCGCCGCACAGGTGACGGGCCTGGTCGCCGGCCCGGCCGCGGCCCAGATGACATGGCGGGGCTGGCGCAGCCGCCCCGTGTGGCGCGTCCTGCTGTTCTCGGCCGAGGAACAGCCGCTGCATCGTGCGATCGTGCTGGTCGACGGTGTGACCGGCGAGGTGCTCGAACACTTCGTCGAGGAGAACCCCGAGGACTGGTCCGAGCTCCAGTAGCTCCTGGGTGGTCAGCTGCCGTACAGCGCTCCGGTGAGAATCTGCGGTGGTCAGCTGCCGTAGACGGCCAGGCCCTCGGTGATCGTGACCACCGGCAGGTTCCGCTCGGTCACGGCGTCGATGTGGGCCATGATGGCCGCCGGGGTGGTGTCGTAGGTGGTGGGGGCGTCGAGGATGTCGTGGTAGGTCAGGATGACCCACGCGTTCTGCGAGATCGCGTCGTCGAGCCAGCCCTCGACCGTCGAGATGGGTGTGGCCGCCGTGACGCTGCGGACCAGGAGCTCATATCGCGGCACCGATCCGCGGAAGTTGAAGCCGGGGAGAACCGTCCGGTTCGAGGTGTACAGATCGTCGATGGCGTCGAGGACGCGGGCATCGATGTCGCCGTAGGGGGCGGCGAAGGCCGTGACGGGCGCCCCGATGACCCGCTCCAGGGTCGTCTTCGAATCCTCGAGTTCGGCTCGGAGCTCCGCATCGGACAGTTGGGTCAGGAAAGGATGGCTGATGGTGTGGCCTCCCACCTCGTGGCCACGGCGGTGGAGCATCCGGGCTTCGCGTGTGTCGAGGTAGGGGTCCTCGTCGAGGAACCCGCTCATCAGATAGAAGGTGCCGCGGAAGCCTGCTGCTTCGAGCAGCGGTGCTGCGATGCGGGGGTGGGACTTCGTGCCGTCGTCGAAGCTGAAGGTCACCATCGGTCCGTCCGCTCGGGGGGCCGCCGGCGGCGGGGTGCGGAAGCTGCGGCATGCCCTGGTCGTGCCCGGCCCGGGGCCGCTGTCGCACCAGTCGGCACCGCGGCCGCCGAGGATCGTGTCCCTGCCGTCGCCGCCGTGCAGGCGATCGCGACCGGGCCCACCCAGGAGACGATCACGCCCGCCGACCCCGAACACGAGGTCGTTGCCCGGGCCGGAGCGGATCCGGTCGGATCCGGCGCCGCCGTAGATGACGTCGTCGCCGCCGCGGGAGCACACCAGAGTGCGGCCGCCGCCGGTGAAGATCAGGTCGTCGCCGGGCGTTCCGACGATGACGTCGTTGCCGGAGGTGCCCACGGTGGTGGTTCCGGGGCGGGCGACGATGGTGGCCGGCTGGCCGAAACAGGTGGGGGTCTGGCGGGAGGTGGGAGCGCCCGCACCCGCCGTGGGTGCGCCGGAGGCGACCAGGAGCGCCACGATCGCGAGCAGGGCGGTCACCGCGACCGACGACGCTCCCACCGTCGGAACGCGTCGGGATCCGCCGTCGATCGTCGTGCTCACGAGCTTCCTCCGACTCTGCGATGGGTGCTGTGCCGCACCCGCTCGGAGCAGTCTGGCGGGCCGTGGAGTGGGCCGGAAGGGCCCCGGGCCGCCCGACCCTGTCGACCGACGCCCATCGTGGTGATCACCCCACGCTGGGTGTCGTGACTGGCCCTGCGGCGTCGAGACCTCGGTGGCCGGCGATCGGTGATGCAGGGTCCTAAGGCCCTGGCGCGTCGCGCGAAAAGTACGGATATTCGTACCTGACTACCTCGTCTGGCCCGAATCGGAGGGACCGCCATGATCCTCGAGCAGTACCAACTCCCGTGTCTTTCGCTCTCGTCCTACCTCATCGGCGACCCCGGCACCGGACGGGCGGCCGTCGTCGACCCCCAACGTGACATCGGCCGGTACCTCGCCGACGCCGAAGCCAACGGGCTCGAGATCACCCACGTCCTGTTGACCCACTTCCACGCCGACTACGTGTCGGGCCACCTCGAACTGGCGGCGGCCACCGGCGCCGAGATCTGCCTGTCGGCGGTGGCCGAGGCCGAGTTCGCCATCCGCTCGATCGCCGACGGCGAGCGCATCGAGCTCGGTGACGTGGTGATCGAGGGATGGCAGACGCCGGGCCACACGCCCGAGTCGATGACCTACCTCGTGTTCGAGAACGCGGACGACGAGGCGCCCGTCGCCATGCTGACCGGCGACACCCTGTTCGTGAACGACGTCGGTCGCCCCGACCTGCTCGGCGCCATCGGCTTCACCGCCGAACAACTCGGAGCCCAGCTGTACGACTCGGTGCACCGCCTGATGGCGCTGCCCGACGACGTGCGGGTGTATCCCGGCCACGGTGCCGGCTCCGCCTGCGGGAAGGCCCTGGGCAGCGACCCCTACACCACCGTCGGCGCCCAGAAGCGGGACAACTACGCACTGCAGCCCATGTCGAAGGACGAGTTCGTGACCCTCGTGACCGAGGGCCAGCCGGCCGCACCCGACTACTTCCTCCACGACGCCATCACCAACCGCAAGGCCCACGAGGTCTTCGACGAGGACCGACCGCTCGACTCGATGGACCTCGATGCCGCCGTCGCAGCGATGGGGGAGGGCCTGGTCGTGGTCGACACCCGCTCGCCGGTCGACTTCGCGATGGGGCACCTGCGCGGCGCCGTCAACGTGCCGCTCGACGGCCGCTTCGCCGAACAGGCGGGCATGGTCGTCCCCGCCGACGTCGACGTCATCCTCGCCGGTGATGAAGGCAGCGCACGGGAGGCCATGGTCCGCTTGGCCCGCATCGGCTTCGATCGGGCCTCCCGGTTCATCGAGCGGTACGCGAGCGCACTGGTCGAACGCCCGGACCTCGCCGCCGAGGCCACCCGGATCACCGCCGATTCGGTCGCCGCGCTCGACCTCGGCACCGTCCAACTCGTCGATGTCCGCAATCCGGGCGAGACCGCCGACGGGGTTGTCCCCGGCGCCGTCGAGATCCCCTTGGGCGCCCTGGCCCGCCGCAGCGACGAGCTCGACCGGCAGCGGCCGGTGGTCGTGTACTGCGCAAGCGGCCAGCGCAGCTCGGTGGCCGCCAGCTGGCTGCGTTCCCACGGCTTCGCCGATGTGAGCGACGTGATCGGCGGCTACCAGGCCGTCAGCCTGCTCGCCCGAGCCTGAGAACCACCCCGAAGATGCGCATCACTACGATGGATTCGTGCTGCGCCACGTCCTCGTCCCGATGCTGGCGGCAATCCTGGTGGCGGCCGTCCTGACGGCATCGCCCTCCGCAGCCGGTTCGCGGACTCCTGCGCCCATCGCCCCGAGCGCAGTCACCGACGGTACGACCGCAGCCGAGTCGGGCCCCGTCGCCGCCGATGCCGAATCCGTCCCGGCTCCGGCCGTGGATCGGACCCGATCGGTCGAGCCCCCGTCGGTCGCGGCGCCGCTGCCCTCGTCGGACCCGTCGCCGTCGTCCTGGGACGGCGTCGTCGGCGGCACCGGCCGTCAACTGGTCGACGACCGGCCGCCCGACTCCTCGTCGACGCCCCTTCCCGGCGACCTCCGCCGCCTCCAGGTCAAGTTCAACGGCGAGGGCGCCGTCGCGCTGGTCGACGGCAGCCTCGACGACGGCATCGACGACTCGCCCCTCGACCGGGTCCTCGGCGCCATCGACGGGCTGGCCGTCGAGCCGCTGTTCGCCCAACCCCCGCCCGAGCTCGCCGCGACCCGCTCCCTCGCCGAAGCCCGCAGCGGCACGGCGCTACCAGATCTCGCCTCCTGGTTCGTGCTCACGGTCGGCTCGGACCGTGACGGAGCGGCGCTGCGCGACGCCCTCGAGGAGCTGGAGATCGTCGAGATGGTCCAGCCCGACCCCGAGCTGGTCGCGACCCAGATCGTCGACCCCGAAGAGGACAACCAGCGCTACCTCGACGTGGCGCCGGTCGGGCACGGGGCCGAATGGGCCTGGCCCCAGCCGGGCGGAACCGGAGACCGGGTCACCATCGCCGTCATCGACAGCGGCTTCGACACCTCCCACCCCGACGTCGACCGCGCCGACGCCCCGGGAGTGCGGATCCCCCATCGACCCGCCCGCGACCTGTCCCACGGTCTGCAGGTCCTCGGCATCCTCGTCGCCGACGACGATGACGCCGGCATCCGGGGCATCGCCCACGACGCCCGCATCCGCATCATCAACAGCGGCAGCACCGGCGCCGACGCCGCCCGGGCCGTGGGCCTGGCCACCGCCGCGCTCGGCCCCGGCGACGTCTTGTCGATATCCCAGGGCATTCGCGCCACCTCGGGCAGCAGCATCGTGTTGCCCCTCGTGTACTCGGCGTCCGTGCGCGATGCGCTCCGCACCGCAGCGGCCAAGGGCATCATCACGGTCGTGTCAGCGGGCAACGGTGGGGCGAACCTCGACACCTACGCGGATCGCCTCGGCAACGACAGCCCCGCCACCATCGTCGTCGGCGCCGGAGGCTCGGGCCCGGTGCCCGGCTGCGGCGGCGGCACCGCAGGCGCCCGGGTCGCCGTGTCCAACTACGGCAGCCGCGTCGACCTCCAGGGCTGGGGAGAGTGCGTGCGCACGACCACGATCGGCAACAGCTACCGCTGGTGGGGATTCACCAGCGCCGCGACCCCGATGGTCGCAGGCGCTGCCGCGCTGGTGTCGTCGATGTACGAAGCCCAGAACGGCGTGACCCCCACCGGTCGACAGGTGCGCAGGATCCTGCGCTCCAGCGGCCTCCCCCAGGTCGGAAGCGCCACCATCGGCCCCCGCCCCGACCTGCGCAGCGCCATGGGCGTCGTCGGCGAGATGCCCGACAACGACATGTGGGCCCGGGCCGAACGCCTTCGGGACCTGCCCGCCCGTGTCGAGGTCGACACCACCTTCGCCGGCGTCGAGCTCGACGAGCCCGATCCGGGTTGTGGCCCGATGAGCAGCACTGTCTGGTACCGCATCGACGCCCCGCGCGACCTGGCGCTCACCGTCGACACGATCGGCTCCGATCATGACACCGTCGTCGCCGTCTGGCGTCAGGAGGGCCGAACCCTGCAGCTGCTCGGCTGCAACGACGACATCGGCCCCCGATCGAACCGAAGCCGGCTCTCCACCGATCTCGGTGCAGGCGGGACCTACTTCCTGCAGGTCGGGGCCGGACGTGAAGGCCGCCGCGGACTCGTGGTGCGGGTGCGGGCCGACTCGGTCGTCGGCGCGGGTTGCGATGTCGACGGCAACGGTGGCGCCGACCTGCTCGCCGGGACACCCGACGAAGGCATCGGCAGCGCCCGACGGGCAGGCCAGGTCGGCGTCTACCCCGACTGGTCCCGGCGCCGTCCGCTGAGCGCCGTCCGCGTCACCCAGGAGTGGCCTGGCGTACCGGGTGACTCCGAGCCGAACGACGCCTTCGGCGCTGCCCTCGCCTGCGGCGACTTCGACGGCGACGGCTACGACGATCTCGCCATCGGCTCGCCCACCGAATCGGTCGGGCGGCGCCGCGCCGTCGGCGCCGTGCGTGTCATCCCCGGTGGTCCCGGCGGCCCTGCCCGATCCGGCGCCAGGACCCTCGTCGGGGACGACCTGCTCTCCGGCCGGTCCGCAGCGCGCGACCGGCTCGGCGCCGCGCTGGCGGTCGGCGACTTCGACGGCGACGGCTACGACGATCTCGCCGTCGGCGTCCCCGGCGAGGATCTCAGAGGCTCCGGCACCGGCGCGGTCGTCGTGATCCCCGGCGGGCCCGGCGGCCTCGACACCGGCCGTGCAGCCGTGCTGCATGCCGCCACACGGGGGATCCCCGGCAAGCCGGTGCCCGACGCCGAGTTCGGCGCGGCGTTGGCAGCCGGCGACATCGACTACGACGGCGCCGACGACCTGGTGATCGGCGTGCCCGGCGCTCGCGTCGGAAGGACCCGCGCCGCCGGGGCGATCGTCGTGGTGCACGGCTCCACCGAAGGCCTCGACCCCCGGCGCGCCACCCGCCTCCACGAAGACACCAGAGGCGTCGCCGGCGACGCCGACCGCGACGAGCGCTTCGGTGCCGTGCTCGCCATGGGATATCTGGGCGCCGATGTCTTCGCCGACGTGGTCGTCGGTGTGCCCGGGCGGGCCGAGGCCGGGGGCTCGGGCGGCGCGCTGGCCATCCGTGGAACCCGCAACGGTCTCCGGCCGGGTTCGTCGGTCATGATCGAGCCCGCCTACCCGGCGCCCGGGGCGGGCGACCGCTTCGGCGCGGCCCTGGCCATCGGCGACGTCGACGGCGACGGCCTCGGCGATGTGGTCATCGGCGCGCCTGGCAGCGCCGCCGGCGGTGCGGAGGGCGCAGGTGCGGCGCAGGTGCGTTTCTCGCTGCGTGTCGGCGTGCGTCGCGGCGCAGACCTCGTGCTGGCGCCCGGGATGCGCGGGGTCGGCCGCACCGGTCTCGCCGGCGAGAACATGGGCGCCGCCGTGGCGGTCGTCGACGTCGACGGCGATGGCCGAGGGCTGATCGTGGCCGGTGTCCCCGGCGCTGCGGTGCCCGGCCGCGGGGGTGGGGTCCGGCCCGCTGCGGGTCAGATCCTCGTCCTGGCGGTGAGTTCCGATCAGACGGTCACGGGGAGCGCCCTGGTCGTGACCCAGCGGCAACCGAAGGCGGGAGGCAGCGAGCGCGGCGACCGCTTCGGGTCGGTGCTGTGGGGATGACGCTTCGCGCCCGGCACCGGGAGCCGCGCGCTGCGCAGTAGAGTTTTGTCTCGTGTCGGCGCCTTCGCTCGCGCCCACGGAAGGATTCGTCCATGTTCGACGGAAACTGGCGGGAAACCGTCAACCGAGGTCTCGATCCCATCGGGTCGAGCCTGCGTCGCGCCGGTGTGACCGCCGATGCGCTCACCGTCAGCGGCATCGTCATCGCCGGCGGCGCTGCGGTCGCCATCGGCAACGGCTACCTCACCCTGGGGTTCGTCCTGTTGGTGCTGACCGGCATCCCCGACGCCCTCGACGGAGCGGTCGCCAAGGCATCGGGAACCTCGTCGGTGCGCGGTGCCTTCTTCGACTCGGTCTCGGACCGGGTCACCGACGCCCTGCTGTTCGGCGGCATCACGTGGTATCTCGCCTCGAACTACGACGGCCGGATCTCCGTGCTGCCCGTCGCCGTCATGGGCGCCGCGATGCTCATCTCGTATCAGCGGGCCAAAGCCGAGTCACTGGGCTTCGACGCCAAGGGCGGCATCATGGAACGCGCCGAGCGTTTCATCGTCCTGGCCATCGGGCTGCTCTTCGGCCAGTTCCTCATCCCGGTGCTGTGGATCATGCTGGTGCTGACGCTGGTCACCGCCGTGCAACGCTTCGTCAAGGTGTGGCGCCAGGCCAGCCAGGTCATGCCCGAGGTCCCCCAGCGCCGTCAGCGCCGCACGCGCATGCGCGACGAGGCGCGGGCCCGTCGCCGCACGGCCCGCCGCACCCAGGGCTGATCCCCGGACGTGGTTCACCCCGATCGGGCCCTGCTGACCTACCGGGGCGGGGCCGTCCTGGCCCAACGACTGCCACGCCCGGTGGCCAACGTCATCCGGCGGACCGCCAGTCTCGCCACTGCGCGCATGTCGGCCGAACAGCGCTTCATGGTGGGCCGCCACCTGCGACGCGTCAGCGGGCAGTCGCTCAGCGGCGGCGCCCTCGAGCGCGGCATCGACGCCGCGTTCGACGCCTATGCCCGCTACTGGGTCGATTCGGCCGTCCTGCAGACCATCACCCCGGCCGCCGTCGACGCAGGATTCAGCGTCGAGGGCTTCGAGCACATCGAGGATGCCTTCGACCGCGGGGTCGGACCGATCCTGGCGCTGCCGCACCTCGGCGGGTGGGAGTGGGCGGGCCGCTGGCTGACCTGCCGCCCCGGCTACGAGGTCACCGTCGTCGTCGAACCCCTGTCTCCGCCGGAGCTGTTCGAGTGGATGGCCGACATGCGTCGCTCGTTCGGCATGCACGTCGTGCCGTTGGGGCCCGACGTCGCCACCAAGGTGGTCCGCGCCCTCAAGGCCAACCATGTCGTGTGCCTGCTCTGCGATCGCGACATCGGTGGCGGCGGCATCGAGGTCGACTTCTTCGGTGAGCGCACCCGTATCCCCGGCGGACCGGCCACCATCGCGCTCCGCACCGGGGCTGCGATCATCCCGGTCGGGGTGTACCAGGTGCCGACCGGTCGCCACCATGCGGTGGTCCGCCCGGCCCTCGACGCCACCCGACGCGGTCGCCTGCGCGACGACGTCGCTGCGGTCACCCAGGCGCTCGCCCACGAGCTCGAACTGCTCATCCGGGCCGCGCCCGAACAGTGGCATCTGATGAACCCCAACTGGCCGAGCGACGAGCTCGCCCTCGCCGCCTGGCGCGCTGCCGACGCTGCGTGATGGCACCTGGCGACCGCTCGGCGGACCCGGACCGCAGGGAGGGGCGAGCATGCGTGTCGGCATGATCAGCCCCTACAGCCTCACGGTGCCCGGCGGTGTGCAGGGCCAGATCCTCGGCCTGGCGCGCTCGCTGCGCGAGCTCGGCATCGACACCCGGGTCCTCGGTCCGTGCGACGGCCCGCCCCCCGATGCGGGGGTCACGCCCCTGGGCAACAGCCTCCCCACCGCCTCGAACGGATCGGTCGCCCCCATCGCGCCGGACCCCTCGGCCCAGCTGCGGGTCATCCGGGCGCTGCGCGACGAGGCCTTCGACGTGTTGCACCTGCACGAGCCCATGGTGCCGGGCCCCACGATGACAGCGCTGGTGCTCAAGCAGGCACCCATCGTCGCCACGTTCCACCGTGCGGGCGAGAGCCGCAGCTACCAGACCTTCGGCCGGGGGCTCCGGTGGCTGCGGGCACGCATCGAGGTCTCGGTCGCGGTCTCCGAAGAGGCCGCGGCACTGGCTCGTGGCCAGCTCGGCGGCGATTACGACGTGCTGTTCAACGGTGTCGAGGTGGCCCGCTACCGCGAGATCGATGCCGTGAAGGCGCCGCAGCGAACCATCCTGTTCGTCGGACGCCACGAACCGCGCAAGGGTCTCGGGGTCCTGTTGTCGACGCTGCCCGACCTCCCGCCCGACATCCGTATCTGGGTGGCCTCCGACGGCCCCCAGACCGCCGAGCTGACGTCGATGTGGGCCGGCGATCCCCGCATCGAATGGCTCGGCCGGATCTCCGAGCACGAAAAGGTCGCCCGGATGAAGGCGGCGACGGTGTTCTGCGCTCCGTCGCTCGGCGGCGAGTCCTTCGGTGTGGTGCTGCTCGAGGCCATGGCCGCCGAGACCCCCATCGTGGCGTCCGCTCTCGACGGCTACGCGAAGGTCGCACGCAGCGGCGTCGACGCGCTCCTGACACCGCCCGGCGACGTCGCTGCTCTCGGCGCGGCGTTGCGGCGGGTCCTCGACGACGAGGCGCTGGCCACGCGGCTGGTGGCCAGCGGACGCGCCCGGGCCGAGGAGTTCTCGATGCGGCGACTGGCGGAGGCGTATCTCGCCCGGTACCAGCAGGCCATCGGCGCGGCGCCGGTCACCTCGCTGGCCTGACCTGCCCTGCGAAACCACCGGTCCGTCGCCCGACGGGCCCACGGTGCCGGCGGGGAGTGGGTGTCCCGGGGGCGGGTGCGGTGCTGCAGGTACACTCGGTCGGAGTCGCAGCCAAGGGGAGTTCCATGATCTGGGTCATCGTCATCATCGCCATCGTGGTGTTGATCGTGGGTTTTTTCGTTCTTCAGTACAACGGGCTGGTCTCGTTGCGCAACCGGGTCGAGAACGCGTGGGCGCAGATCGACGTCCAGCTGAAGCGTCGGTACGACCTCATCCCGAACCTGGTCGAGACCGTGAAGGGCTACGCGAGTCACGAGCGTGAGACCCTCGACGCCGTCATCCAGGCGCGCAACTCGGCCATGTCCGCGAGCGGACCCGCCGATCAGGCCGCGAACGAGAACATGCTGACGGGGACCCTCAAGTCGCTGTTCGCACTGTCCGAGGCCTACCCCGACCTCAAGGCCAACCAGAACTTCCTCGAACTCCAGGAAGAGCTGACCTCCACCGAGAGCCGGATCGCATTCGCCCGCCAGCACTACAACGACAGCGTGCTCGGCTACAACACCAAGATCCAGAGCGTGCCGTCCAACATCGTCGCCGGCATGTTCAACTTCACCGAACGTGAGTACTTCGAGGTCGAGGGCGACGCACGCGGCCCGGTACAGGTCCAGTTCTGATGACGATGACCGACGCCGTCGCCGGCCCGGTGCGTGCCGACATCGTCCGCACCACCAACGTCGCGCACGTCGCCGTGGCGGTCGTCATCGCCGTCGTCGTGACACTGATCGGCTGGCCGCTGGGCCTGGGCGTCTGGGCGATCGCGCTCGGCGTGATCGTCGGCGCAGGCGTCGCCGCGCTGGCGTTCCTGCGCGGCGACCAGATGGCGCTCTCCGCGCTCGGTGCCGAACCCCTCGAACCCGGTCGCTACCCCCAGCTCGACAACATCGTCGAAGGCCTCGTCGTCTCCAACGGCTTTCGCATGCCTGCGATGTACGTGGTCGACGAAGCCGCACCCAACGCATTCGTCGTCGGACGCACCGCCCGCCACGGCGCGTTGGCGGTCACCACCGGCCTCATCGAGTCGCTGCGCCGCATCGAGCTCGAAGGGGTCCTGGCCCACGAACTCAGCCGCATCCGCTCCGGCGAGACGCGGGCTGCGGTCACCGCCGCGACGCTGGTCTGCCGGCCGCTCGGATTCGCGGGTGGGCTGGCCGAGTCGCTCGCAGCACGCCTCGTCGACCCCGCCGTGGGTGTGCGCGCCGACCTCGCCGGCGTCTCGCTGACGAGGTACCCGCCCGGTCTGGCGGCGGCGCTGGCCAAGCTCGACGCCGACGGCCGCACCGTCGCTCGCAACCCGCGCGCCTACCGCCATCTGTGGATCGACCCGCCCGAGGACGCCATCGTCGGGGCCCAGTTCTCGATCAGCGACCGGGTCGAGGTCCTCACCGAACTGTAGGAGCCCGGCGCATCGGCGTCGACGGGTACGAAACGACCACGGCCACGACGGTGGGCGACGATACGCTGGCCGCCATGTCGACCGAATCTTCCTCACGTGCCACGGGCACCATCCGCGTCAAGCGTGGTCTCGCCGAGATGCTCAAGGGCGGCGTCATCATGGACGTCGTCAACGCCGAGCAGGCCCGCATCGCCGAAGACGCCGGCGCCGTGGCCGTGATGGCCCTCGAGCGTGTCCCGGCGGACATCCGCGCCGATGGCGGCGTGGCCCGCATGAGCGATCCCGAGATGATCGAGGCGATCCAGGCGTCGGTCACGATCCCGGTCATGGCCAAGGCCCGCATCGGGCACTTCGTCGAGGCGCAGATCCTCGAGTCGCTCGGCGTCGACTACATCGACGAATCCGAGGTGCTCACCCCCGCCGACGAGACCCACCACATCGACAAGTTCGCGTTCACGGTGCCGTTCGTGTGCGGCGCCACCAACCTCGGCGAGGCGCTGCGCCGCATCAGCGAGGGCGCCTGCATGATCCGCAGCAAGGGCGAGGCAGGCACCGGCAACATCGTCCAGGCCGTGCGTCACCTGCGCTCCATCATCGGCGACATCCGCAAGATCACCCAGGCCGACGAGCCGGAGCTGTTCGAGTGGGCCAAGCGCCTGCAAGCGCCGCTGCCGTTGGTGCAGGAGGTCGCAGAGACCGGATGGTTGCAGGTGCCGTTGTTCTGCGCCGGTGGGATCGCCACGCCCGCCGACGCCGCGTTGGCGATGCAGCTCGGCGCCGAGTCGGTGTTCGTCGGTTCGGGCATCTTCAAGTCCGCCGACCCCGCGCCGCGGGCCAAGGCCATCGTCGAGGCCACGACGAACTTCCGTGATCCGGCCATCCTCGCGAAGGTCAGCCGGGGCCTGGGCACACCGATGACCGGGATCGGCATGGACGACCTCGACATGCACCTCGAAGACCGGGGCTGGTGAGCACCGACACCGTCGGTGTGCTGGCGCTGCAAGGGGCGTTCGCCCGCCACCTCGCAGTCGTCGAATCGCTCGGGCATGACGCAGTGGCGGTGAGGCTGCCCCAGGATCTGGCCGCAGTCGATCGGCTGATCATGCCCGGCGGCGAGTCCACGACCATGTCGTTCCTGCTCGACTCCAACGCGCTGCGCCAACCGCTCGCCGATCGCATCGCCGCCGGCATGGCCGTGTTCGGTACCTGCGCCGGGATGATCCTGTTGGCCCGCGAGATCCTCGACGGCCGTCCGGATCAGGAGCCCCTGGGTGCGATCGACCTGGCGGTGCGTCGCAATGCCTTCGGGCGCCAACGCGACTCCTTCGAAGCCGATCTCGACGTGACCGGCCTCGACGAGGCGTTCCCGGCGGTGTTCATCCGGGCCCCCATCGTCGACAAGGCCGGGGCCGATGTCGAGGTGCTCGCCTCGGTCGACGATCAGCCGGTGCTGTGCCGCCAGGGGGCGGTCATGGTCGCGGCGTTCCATCCCGAGCTGTCCGACGACGCGCGGATCCACGAGCTCTTCCTGCAGATGTGACCCGATGCGCGGCGGCGCCTGCACCGGTCACCCGCGCCGTCCGTTCGCGATGCTGCCCACTGTGGCAAGCTCTGTCATCGCAGTGACGAACCAGCTCGCACCTCGACGGACATCGACGGCGCCCGCTGTCGACACGCGTGCGCGGATCCTCGATGCGGCCCGCCGAGCCTTCGCCGAGTTCGGTTACGGGGCGACGAGCAACCGCATCATCGCGCAGGCGGCAGGGGTGACGACCGGCTCGATCTACTACCACTTCGAGTCCAAGGTCGACCTCTATCGAGAGGTGTACGGCGCGGCGCAGACCCACGTCTACGATCGTTTCGACGAAGCGATCGCGGGTTCCTCCGGCCTGGTCCAGACCCTCGAGGCCGTGTTCTCCACCGCCAACGAGATGAACATCGAAGACCCGTCGCTCGCATCGTTCCTGTCCGGTGTGCGCATCGACGTGGGCCGCTATCCCGAGCTGCAGGGCGAGTTGGGACAGAGCGACCCGAGGCGGATCGACTTCTTCGAGAAGATCATCGATCGGGCCATCGCCGCGGGCGAGCTGGCGCCCTCGACCCGGCGCCCGGTCACCCAACTGGTGCGAGCGTTCGCCATCGGGCTGACCGATGGCTATTCCCACGATGCCGACCTCCAACGCGAGGCCATCGACGGTCTGATGATCGTCATCGAGGGGCTCGTGCGGTCCGTCGACGACCACACCATCGCCCGCTGATCCTTCGGCTGCCGTCGGTGGTTGTTCGTGGGTTCGGGCGCCAGCATCGAAGGCCGGCAGGGGCCGCAGTACGCTACGGGTCTCCCAGAGACGACTGCCGAGAGGTTCCACTCGATGTCCGGACACTCCAAGTGGGCGACGATCAAGCACAAGAAGGGCGCCGCCGACAAGAAGCGCGGCAAGCTCTTCGCGAAGCTGATCAAGCAGGTCGAGGTGGCTGCCCGCCAGGGTGGCGGCGACATCGACGCCAATCCGACGCTCCGGACCATGTACCAGAAGGCCCGCGACGCCTCGGTGCCCCTCGACACCATCGAGCGTGCCGTCAAGCGCGGCACCGGTGAGCTCGAAGGCGTCAACTACGAGAACGTCACCTACGAGGGCTATGCCCCCCACGGCGTCGCGCTCTACATCGAGACGCTCACCGACAACCGCAACCGCACGGGCTCCGAGGTCCGGTCGGCGCTGTCGAAGAACGGCGGGTCCCTCGCCGAACCCGGGGCGGTCGCCTGGCAGTTCGAACGCAAGGGCGTCATCGTGTTGCCCGGCGAGATCGACGAGGACGAGGTCATGCTCGTGGCCCTCGACGCCGGAGCGGAGGATCTCGTCGACGAGGGCGACACGTGGCGCCTCACGTGCGAACCGACCGACCTCAACGGGTTGCGTGACGCCCTGGCCGAGGCCGGCATCGCGTTCGAGTCGGCGGATCTGACCTTCCTGCCGACCCAGACCGTGCCCATCACCGACGTCGGCGCTGCGAAGCAGATCCTCAACCTGCTCGACGTCCTCGAAGAACTCGACGACATCGACGAGGTCTACGCCAACCTCGATGTCCCCGACGAGGTTCTGCAGGCCGCAGCCGATTAGCCCGACCGGATCCCGCCGGCGTCGCGACGACAACGTCGTCGGAGAGGCGCGAGTGGTCCCGTCAGCCCTCGTCGGCGACGCCCAACAGGCGACCGCGACGCACCGATCGCATGCCTCGTGTCAGTGCCCACAGCGCGCCGAGCCAGGCCACGAAGCCGATGAAGATCGTGGCGCCGCCGGCGCCGAACAGCGTCCCGGTCGACTGGCTGTACGCCACCACGATCAGCGGGAGAGTCACCAGGCCCGAGGCCTGCTGGGCGGCTGCACTGGACTTCACCCGGGCGGACAGACGCAGCACCAGCGACAGCGCGAAGCACAGGAACGGCGGCACGACCCACAGCATCAGGAGCCACCAGTCGGCGGTGGGGAAGAACCAGCCCCCCACCTTGGGCCCGACGATCGAGTTGACGATCACCGAGTAGATGCTGAATCCGACGATCGTCGTCAGGTAGCCGGGCACGAGGCTGGCGATGAGCTTGCCGAGGTAGATCTCGTTGGTCGCAGCGGGGGAGTGGGCCAGGAACTCCCCGGTGCCCTTCTCTCGTTCGCCGACGATGGTGGCCGAACCGACCGCGGACGAGATGGTCAACGGCACGATCACCGCGAGTGGGGCGAAGAGGTACACCGCCAGCGCGTACTGGGTCCGTGCGGTGGGGTCGTCGCCCTGGATGGCCTCCTGGGCCCGGGGCGGCAGCATCTCGAGTGCCGAGGAGATGTTCTGGATCTGGCCGATGCGGCCGATGGCCCCGATGCTCATCAGGAGCAGGAACGGAAGGATCACGAAGAACAGCGCTCCGAGGATCGCCATCGGGATCAGGAAGTCCTTGGAGCGCAGGAGTTGCTTGAGGTCGTAGCGGGCGATGGTGAAGACCCGCCCCCAGTTCATGTGCCTCATCGGGGGCCTCCTACGGTGGCGAGCTCGGGAGGTGGGGGCTGGGTGACCCGTCGCTCCTTGTGCTCGCGACGGACACGGAAGTAGAGCTCTTCGAGGGATGGGCGGTGGGGTTCGATGCGGGTGAGCCGGACGCCGGCCCCGACGAGTGCGGCGACGGTGTCGGCCACGCGATCAGCAGCGATCTCGGCGGTGATGCGGTGGTCTCGTCGGTAGCTGCGCACGTGGGGCATCGTGGCCAGGGCGTCGAGTGCGTCGGGGTTCTCGGCGTCGAAGCGGACGACCGGTTCGGGCCAGTAGGTGCCGATGAGCTCCTCCTGGGTACCCGACAGCAGGTTGATGCCGTCGTCGAGCATGACGATCTGGTCGGCGAGGCCCTCGGCCTCGACGAGCAGGTGCGTGCACATGACCGCGGTGATGCCTTCACGGGTCATTTCGCGGATGAGAGCGAGCACGGCGTGCGACGACTCGGGATCGAGGCCCGAGGTGGGTTCGTCGAGCAGCAGGAGATCGGGGGAGTTCAGCAGTGCCCGAGAGAGCGCCAGCCGGGTCTTCATGCCGGTGGAGAAGCCGCCGACCTGCTGGTCGAGGGCGTGGTCGATCCCGAACCTGGCGGTGGCGGCGCGAATCTCTGCGTCGATGTCTCCCTCGACGCCGTAGAGCGCTGCGGCGTAGGCGAGGTTGTCCCAGCCGTTCATGCGGTCGTAGAGGGCGGGCTTGGCCGAGACGACGCCGCAGCGGCGCCGGACGGATTCGCCCTCGACGGTGGGGTCGAGGCCGAAGGTCCGCACGGTTCCCTCGTCGACGGGGAGGGCGCCGGTGATGGATCGGATGGCGGTGGTCTTGCCGGCCCCGTTGGGGCCGAGGAGGACGGTGATGGCGCCGCTGGGGATGCTCATGTCGAGCCCGTCGAGGGCCTGGACCCCACCGAAGCGTTTGCGCACGCCGCGGAGCTCGACGGCGGGGGCCGGTGTGGCCATCGGGGCGGGCGGGGGTGCGAGGTCGGTCGACGATTCCACGTGTGCCATTCGGCCGGGCGGGTGCTGCCATGAGCGCCGAGGGCGGCGGCAGGGCCGGGGGAGCGGCGAATGGTCCGAACGGCCCGGTCCCACCCGATCCGACGGGACATCGCTTCCGGCGCCGAGAATCGTCGCCAGGGCAACAGGTTTCGGCGCCAGAACCGCCGGCCAGTGGTTCCGGCGCCGAAAATGGTTGCCAGAGCAGGAGGTTTCGGCGCCGGAACCGATGACCGCGGGGATGCACAGCTGTCGGGGGGTCAGCCGCTAGCCTCGTACAGATGTTCGTGCTGGGGATCGATCCGGGGCTCACCCGATGCGGGTACGGAGCCGTCGTCGTCGAGGGTCGACGCAACCGCGCCGTCGCCGCCGGCGTCATCCGCACCGAGCCGTCCGACACCGTCCCGGTCCGCCTCCACGATCTCCAGCTCGAGATGCGGGCCTTGATGGCCGAGCTGTCGCCCACGGTCGTCGCCATCGAACGGGTGCTGTTCCAGCACAACGTCCGCACCGCGATCTCGGTCGGCCAGGCCAGCGGCATCGTCATGGCCGAGGCGGTCGCCGTCGGCGCCGAGGTCGTCGAATACTCTCCCAACCAGGTCAAGGAGGCCGTCGCCGGCGACGGCAGCGCATCGAAGGACGAGGTCGAGGCCATGGTGCAGGCGTTGCTGGGTATCAAGCATCCGCTGCGTCCCGTCGACGCCGCCGATGCCGTGGCCCTCGCCCTCTGCCATCTCGCCCACTGTCCGGCGCCCCAGCCCCGACGAGGGCGGCTCAGCGCATGATCGCCTTCCTGCGTGGTGTGCTGGTCGAACGCACCGGCGGCGAGATCGTCGTCGACGTCGGCGGTGTCGGCTACCGCGTCACCGTCGCCCCGACCACAAATGCGTCACTCGGCGAGCTCGGCGCCGAGGTGTTCGTCCACATCCATCACCACTTCCGCGAGGACGACCAGACCCTCTACGGCTTCGTCAGCCGGGAGGAACGGGTCTGCTTCCAGGCCCTGATCTCCGCGCACGGCGTCGGTCCGGCGCTGGGGCTCGCCATCCTCGGCGTCCACGATCCCGGCGCACTCGCGTTCGTGCTCGCCACCGAGGACATCGCTGCGCTCTGCCTGGTGCCCGGTGTCGGCAAGAAGACCGCGGCCCGGCTGCTGGTCGAACTCAAGGAGAAGCTGCAGGTCTCCGACGGTGTCGCCCCCGCGACGACCGGCAGGGGATCGACGTCGGCACCATCGGCGCTGGCCGACGTGCGTGAGGCGCTCGACGGGCTCGGCTACGGCGCCGACGAGATCACCGCCGCCATGCGCGAACTCCCACACGAGGGCGACAGTGCGATCTTGTTGAAGTTGGCGCTGCAGCGCCTGGCAGCCGGGGTCTGAGGGGCACCGTCGTGCGCGAGGAGATGCTGTCGCCCGAACCCAGCGACGACGACCTCGACGTCGAGTTCGCCGACAACGGGCTCCGCCCCGGCACTCTCGCCGATTTCGTCGGCCAGACCGAGCTCAAGGATCATCTCGAGATCGTCCTCGGGGCGGCCCGCAGGCGTGGCCAGGCCGCCGATCATCTGCTGTTCGCCGGGCCACCCGGACTCGGCAAGACCACCCTCGCCCACATCGTCGCCACCGAGATGGGTGTGGCAATGCACACGACGTCGGGGCCCGCGCTCGAACGTGCCGGCGACCTCGCCGCCATCCTCACCAAGCTCGAGGACGGCGACGTGCTCTTCATCGACGAGATCCACCGCCTCTCGCGCAGCGTCGAAGAGGTCATGTACCCGGCGATGGAGGACTTCCAGCTCGACATCGTGCTCGGCAAGGGGCCGGCCGCCCGCTCGGTGCGTCTCCCGGTGTCGCGGTTCACGCTCATCGGCGCCACCACCCGCACCGGTCTCATCACCGGGCCGTTGCGCGACCGCTTCGGCCTGGTCGCCCGGCTCGACTACTACGACGCCGACGATCTCGACGCCATCGTCACCAGGGCCGCTGGGATCCTCGGTGTGCGTATCGACGGCGACGGCAGCCGCGAGATCGCCCGTCGTGCCCGCGGCACACCACGCATCGCCAACCGGCTGTTGCGACGGGTGCGCGACTACGCCGAGATGAAGGCCGACGGGTTCATCGATCACGCCGTCGCCGATGCCGGCCTCGCCGTGTTCGGTGTCGACCCCCTCGGTCTGGACAAGGTCGACCGGGCCATCCTGTCGTCCATCGTCGAACGGTTCGGGGGCGGACCGGTGGGTCTCTCGACGCTCGCGATCTCGGTGTCGGAGCCCACCGAGACCGTCGAGGACGTCTACGAGCCGTTCCTCATCCAGCAGGGCCTGCTGATGCGCACGCCACGCGGTCGGGTCGTCACGCCGGCCGCATGGGCCCACCTCGGCCTCACACCGCCGAGCGACGCTGCTTCCCAGGGCCTGCCGCCCGGACTGTTCGACTGACCCGCCGCCGGCTGCGGTCGGAGCGGACGACGGGCGCGGCAGGCCTGGGCGGAGAAGCCCCGACTCGGCCGGGCCGATTCCGTTGCGACACCAACCGGGATGTGTCGCCGGTCACACTCGTCTAGGCTCCGCGTATGGTGGACGTACCGGTGACGATCGACGATCGGATGCACGACTGGCTGGCCGAGGCCCTCGGCGCCCATGGGACCCTCGCCGAGTCGCAGGTGACGGTCATCGGCGCCGGCGAGGGGTTCGTCGGCCAGCTCGGGCGGGTCGCTCTCGGCTGGCAGGACGCCGCACCCGACGCACCGGCCTCGGTCATCGTCAAATTGCCGACGGCCGACCCGGGCGGCCGCGCCGTCGGCCAGATGATGGGGATGTACGAGCGCGAGTCCCGCTTCTATGCCGAGCTCGCCGACTCCATCGGGATCCAGGTGCCGCGGTGCTACGTCAACGTCGCCGATCCCGGCAGCGACACCTGGGCGCTGGTGCTCGAGGATCTCGCACCCCTGGTGGCCGGCGATCAGGTCGCGGGTGCCGACATCGCTCGGGCCCGCATCGTGGTCGAGCGCCTGGCCCGGCTCCATGCACGCTTCTACGGCGGTTCCGAGGTGCACGAGCTCACCTGGATCCCGTCGCTCGAGGGCCCGATGACCGCTGCCATCGTCCCGATGTTCGAGGCCTCTTGGAATGCCTTCGTCGACCACTACGGAGCCGCTGTCCCGCCGAGGGCGCTCGACTGGGTCGAGCGGTTCGCCCCCGACGTTCCGGCGTTCATCGAACGCTTCGTCGACAAGCCGATGACCATCTGCCACGGCGACTTCCGGCTCGACAACATGATGTTCGGCACCGATGGCTCGTTCGCGTTGATCGACTGGCAGGGAGCGATGCGCGTGCCCGGCTCGAGCGACCTCGTCTACTTCCTGGTCACGAACCTCTCGCCCGAGGTCCGTCGGGCGAACGAGTGGGAGCTCATCGATCTCTACATCGACACCCTGCGCGCCGAGGGTGTGGGCGAAGAGCTGCTGCCACGGCAGCTGGTCGTCGACGGCTACCGCGAAGGATCGCTGCTGTACGGGGTGATGTTCGTGTCGACCATGACGATGGAACGCAGCAACGCCCGGGGCGAGGCGTTCTTCGATGCGTTGGTGGGACGCACCATGGCGGCCATCGACGACCTCGAATCCGGCGTGGCTCTCGGGCTCTGACCCCGGGGCCCGCCGGTCAGTAGGCGCCGAAGCGGTGAGGGAGCGAGGTCACTGCGGCATGCCGTCGAGGCCGTGGACGGTCAGGTCCCACTCGGCGATGTTGTCGAGGCTGACGCTGATGCGGCCCGTCACCTCGGTGGGGCAGTCGCACAGCACGATGGTGCCCTCGACCATCTCCTCCATCGATTCGATCTGATCGGGCCGGAGCTTCGAGCCGACGAGCTCGTCGGCTCCCTCGCTGAGCACGGCGGCGCGGGGCTCGACGCTGTTGACGCGGATACCGGTGCCGTCGAGCTCGGCGGCGAGGCCGTTGGTGATGCGGTTGAGCGCGGCCTTTGAGGCCCCGTAGACGGTGATGGTCGATCCCTGGGTGCCGAGCGTGAAGGGTGGGCCCTCCCACAGCCGGGCGCTGCCGCTCGACAGATTGACGATCCAGCCCTCGCCGGCATCGCGCATCGCCGGGATGACGTCCTGGGCGAGGTCGAGCGGCGCATGCACGTTGGCCTCGAACACGATGTGGCGCCGCTTCAACGGGTAGTCGGCGAGCGGCATGTACATGGCGGCCGCGGCATTGTTGACGAGGATCTCGATGGGCCCACCGAGCGCCTCGACGGCCTCGGGGACGATGCGGGCGCGGTCGTCGGGATCGGTGAGATCGGCGACAATGACGGCGACGGTGCCGCCGTAGCCGCGGAGGCGATCGGCGGTCTCGCTCAGGCTGCCGGCCAGGTGGTGGTCGCCTGGTTCGAGGCTGCGTGCGGTTATGGCGACTGCGGCTCCTTCTGCGGCGAGGCGCTCGGCGATCGCTGCGCCGATTCCGCGGCTCGCGCCGGTCACCAGCACCCGCCGTCCCTCGAATCGTCTGGTCATGTGTTCGGCCCCCTCGATGGTCGTGCGTGCGCGGCCGTCGTCGCGGTCGTCGCTCCGGCCCTCCGGCCTGAACCGGAGGGGGTCATTCCACCACGTCGCCGCCCGCTGGGCATCTCGGATCTCGTCACACGACCCGGCAATTCAGTGAGCCTCGAGTCGGGCGGGGTCGGGGCACAGTGCGCCACAGGGACCACGAAGTGCGTCCTTCGACGGTGCGGGCATGTGGAAACACCTGCTCGCCATCATCGTCGGCCTCGGCCTGGTGCTGTCGTTCGCGATCGACGCACCGCCTCAGGCAGCGGCTGCGCAGCGCTCGGCGACCGCCGAGGCGGCGGCGGTGGTCGACGTCGGCGGCGTCCCCGATGCCATGGCCGCCATGATCGACTGGGCGATGGCGTTGTTCGCGGACGCCGACCTGGCGCTGCCGTCCATGCGGTTCGTCCACAACGGGACCGACACCGAGCCGTGCTCGGGCCGTGCAGGCATGCACCACGTCGTGGACGGGGTCAGCGTCGTCGAGCTCTGCACCTCCGATGTGGGCGTTGCGACCCGGATCATGATCCTGCACGAGACCGCCCACGCCTGGACCCGGCATGCACTCACCGATGAGGCTCGGGAGAGGTTCCGTGCGCTCCGTGGCTTCGAGCACTGGCGGGACTACGCGGCGGCGCCGTGGCACGAGAACGGCACCGAGCAGGCCGCGGAGATCCTGGTCTGGGGGCTGATGGACCGGCCCATTCGGATCGTCCGCATCGACCAGGCGACCTGCGACGACCTCCTGGCCGGCTACCGGATCCTGACCGGAGCAGAACCCCTTCACGGCTTCAGCGATCACTGCTGAGGTGTGGGGTCGGACCCCGCTTCCCGCTTTCCTTCGTACCGCTGTTTGGTCTGCTTCGCAGCGTGGCGGGCGGGAAGCGGTATCCGACCCCATCGGACTGGCACCCATGCTGAGCTGGTGCAACGCCCCGGCGATGGCAGCGCCGTGCTGCGTTTAAGTCGCGCGTAAGTCCGCTCGTCGAGGCTGCGGTGGCCGGCGAGACCGAGCGCTGCACGGTGCAGCGCTAGGGTCGTACTCCGGCGGGGAGGTCGGCGTGGAGTACCGGGTACTGGGGGAGCTGCAGGTCCTGCGCGACACCCATCCCGTGGAGCTCGGAACGTTCCGCCAGCGGGCCCTGCTCGCGCTGCTGCTCACCGCGCCCAACACGGTGTTCTCGACCGACCAGTTGATCGACTCGCTGTGGGGCGACGACACCGGCGCCGACCGGCAGAACTCGCTGTGGGTGTACGTATCGGGATTGCGCAAGGCGCTCGAGCCCGATCGCCAGAAGCGCACCGACGGCACGATCCTGCTCACCCGCGCGCCGGGTTACGTCCTGCAGGTCGACCCCGGTGCCGTCGATGCCGCCCGCTTCGAGTACCTCGTCGCCGAGGGGCGCTCGCTGACCGACACCGACCCGGCAGCGGCGTCGCTGGTGCTCGGCGAGGCCCTCGCCCTCTGGCGGGGACGGGCCTATGAGGAGTTCACCTACGAGAGCTTCGCCCAAGCCGAGATCGCCCGCCTCGAGGAGCTCCGCCTCGAGGCTGTCACCGCCCGGGTCGACGCAGATCTCCGCCGCGGTCTGAGCCGCGAGCTGGTCTCCGAGCTCGAGACGCTGGTGCGCCAGCATCCCGACCGCGAGGAGCTGACCGGTCAGCTGATGCTGGCGTTGAGCCGTTCGGGCCGCCAGACCGAGGCCCTGCGTACCTACGCCAGGCTGCGGGCCCGGCTGGGTGAGGAGCTGGGCATCGAACCGGGCGCGGCGCTGCGCCGGATCGAGGAACAGATCATCACCGGTACCGACACCGGCCCGACCAGCACCTCGGGTGGTGGTGCGACACCGGTCGGGTCCGGGTTGACCATCCGTGGCTACGAGCTGCGCGATGCCCTCGGCGAAGGTGCCTACGGGATCGTCTACCGGGCCTATCAGCCGGCGGTCGGTCGCGAGGTCGCCATCAAGGTGATCCGCCCCGAGCTCGCCGACGATCCCGACTTCATCCGCCGCTTCGAGACCGAAGCACAGGTGGTTGCATCACTCGAACATCCCCACATCGTGCCGCTCTACGACTACTGGCGCGAACCCGGCGCTGCCTACCTGGTGATGCGGCTGATGCGCGGGGGGAGCCTGGCCGAGATCATCGAGAGCAGTGCGCTGGGCGCCACCGAGGCCGCCCGGGTCGCCGCCCAGCTCGGGAGCGCTCTGCGCACCGCCCACCGGTCGGGGATCGTGCACCGCGACGTGCGACCCGAGAATGTCCTGTTCGACGACGACGGCAACGCCTACCTGGCGGACTTCGGCATCGCGATCAGCGAGGAAGACGCCTGGTCCGACGGCGGGAGCGGCGGTGATCTGCCGATCCGGTCGGTACGTGCCCCGTACGCCTCGCCCGAGCAACGGCGCGCCGAGGGCGTGACCGCGTCGACGGACATCTACAGCATGGGGGTCGTGCTCGCGCAGGCGCTGGCGGGCATCCGCGGTGATGTCGGCCAGGTCGAGGGGGCGCTCAGCCGATCGGTCACCGACGTCATCGAACGCGCCACGGCGCCCGAGGTCGCGCAGCGTCACGGATCGGTGGACGAGTTCGTCGCCGAGTTCACCGAGGCGCTCGGTCAGGAGGTGCCCGTCGAGGAGGTAGCCGAGGCGCGCACCCGGATCGACAATCCGTACAAGGGTCTGCGGTCCTTCGCATCGGTCGACGCGTCGGACTTCCACGGACGCGAACGACTGGTGGAGCGTCTGGTGGCGCGCCTCGGCGAGCCGGGCCGTCGGGGGCGGTTCGTGGCCGTGGTGGGCCCGAGCGGCAGCGGCAAGTCGAGCGTCGTGCGTGCCGGGCTGCTGCCGGCGCTCCGGGCGGGCGCACTGCCGCGATCGGACCGGTGGTTCACCATCGAGATGACACCGGCACCGCACCCCTACGAATCCCTCGAGGAGGCATTGCGCCACGTCGCCGTCGACCCGCCCGGCTCACTGCTCGAGATGCTCGTCGGCTCCGAGCGGGGCCTGGTCCAGGCGGCGCGCAAGGTGCTCCCGGCCGGCGCGCAGCTGGTGTTGGTCGTGGACCAGTTCGAAGAGCTGTTCACCCAGGTCACCCCCGAGATCTCGGCCCGGTTCGTGGACCTGCTGGTGCATGCGGTCACCGACGATCTGAGCCCCATCCGTCTCGTGGTGACGCTGCGCGCCGACTTCTACGACCGGCCGCTGCGCAACCGCGGTATGGGCGAGCTGTTGCGCGACGGCACCCAGGTGGTCACCCCGATGACGCCCGAGGAAGCCGAGCGGGCGATAACCGGGCCGCTGCAACCGCTCGGCGTGGCGGTCGAGCCGGGACTCGTGGCCGAACTGGTCAGCGACATCGTCGATCGGCCCGGCGCGCTGCCGCTGTTGCAATACACCCTCACCGAGTTGTTCGAAGCCCGTGCGGGCAACCGCCTGACATCGATCTCGTACGAGGCGATGGGTGGAGTGTCCGGAGCGCTCGTGACCCGCGCGGAAGCGCTGCTTGCCGGGCTCGGCGAGGGTGCGCACGACGCCACCCGGCAGGTGTTCCTTCGTCTGGTGACCATCGGCGACGGCGCCGACGACACCCGCCGCCGGATGCTCCGAAGCGAACTGGACGACCTGCCCGTACCGGGGTCGCAGCTCCAGGCTGTCCTCGACACCTTCGGGAGGCATCGCCTGCTGAGCTTCGACCGCGATCCGGTGACGCGGGGCCCCACCGTCGAGATCTCCCACGAGGCGCTGCTGACCGAATGGGTGCGTCTGCGGACCTGGATCGACGAGGCCCGCAGCGACATCGGCAATCAGCGGCGCCTCGCGGCGTCGATGCACGAGTGGCGGGCATCGGGCGAACGCAGCGACTACCTCCTGCGCGGGGGACCGCTCGAACAGCTCCACGGCTGGGCGACCACCACGACTGTGCCGCTCACGGCCGACGAGCAGGCCTACCTCGACGCGTCGGTGACCGAGCGCGACCGAACGGCGGCCGAAGACCTCGCCCGCGAACGGCGGGCGGCCGACGCCGAGGAGCGGGCGCGACGTCGGGCGCGCCTGTTGGCCGGTGCCGGGCTGGCCTGCGTGCTCATCGCCGCGACCGCCGTCTTCGGACTGCTCCAGTGGCGGTCGGCAACCGAGGCCCGCGAGGAGAACGACAGTCTGGTCGACGCTGCCGAGTTGGTCACCGCCGCCGAGGCTGCGCTGATCGACGACCCCGAGCTCGCCGTCCTGTACGGCACCGAGGCGATCCGAGCCACTGCCGGTCTGGGATTCGCCACCGAGGACGCTGTCGACGTCGTGCACTGGGGGCTGCAGGGCCTCGGCGTCGAGTACCCGGTGGGCGGCGACGTCGAGGGCGTGGTCCGCGCGTCGCCGACGGGCCTCACCGGGGTGTTCCCGCTCGAACCGGCCGAGTTGGTGGCGCATGCGGAAGGCGCCATCGCTCGACGACTCACCCGCGCCGAGTGCGAGGACGCTCTCGGCGGTGCATGCCCCTCGCACGTTCCGCTCCCCGGCGAGCTCCCTCTGCGTTTCGGCACGGATGCGTACGGGATCGACCTCCCGGACGTGCTCCCGAACCGCAAGATCTTCGGCCCGGGTCCGCTCGCGGGAACGAGCCTCACGATCGCCATCGCGTCTCCGCTGGCCTTCTTTCCGGGCTGGGAGGCCGAGTTGGCCCGTTTCACCGAGGAGACGGGCATCGAGGTCACCACCTTGTCGAACTTCGACTTCGACGCCACCTTCGCCCTGGCCTCGGGAGGTATCGACTCGTACCCCGATGTCGTCAGCTTCTTCGGGCCGACCCCGGAGTGGGCCCGCGAACGGGCGATCGATCTCGGCGCCTTCATCGACCTCGACGTCCTGCGGTCCGACTTCGGCGACTACCTCGTCGATGTCATGTCGTTCCCCGGGCCCGACGGAGAACCGGATCTGTTGTCGATCCCGGCCAATCTCGGGCCGAAGGGGCTGGTGTTCTTCGCCAAGGGTCCCTTCGAGGAGGCCGGCTATGAGATCCCGGCCACCTGGGACGAGCTCGTCACGTTGTCCGAACAGATGGTGGCCGACGGCCGCACGCCCTGGTGCTTCGGATGGGAGGGCGGACCGGCGACCGGTTGGCCCGGGTCGGACCTGCTCGAGAGCCTCGTGTTGCGCGTCGGTGGCACCGATGCCTACGACGCCTGGGTCCGCGGCGATCTCCCGTTCTCCAGCCCGACGGTTCGCGAAGCGGCGTCCCTCGCCGAACAGCTGCTCTTCGGAGAGGGATTCGTGCGCGGCGGCGCCGAAGCGATCAGCGGTCAGGGCTGGGGGACGATCCTCACGAATCTTCTCGACGTCAACCCACTCGACGGCCTGGTCGGGCCGCAGTGCATGATGGTGACGCAGGCGTACGTACAGGCGTCGCTGCTGGGACCGACCACCCCGTTCGGTCCCGGTGGGCAGCTCGGGGTCGACATCGACGCCTTTGCGTTGCCGCCGGTCGAGGCCGGCGATCCGCAGCTGACGACGGGCAGCGGTGCACTGGTGGCGGCGATGTCGGACCGCCCAGAAGTCCGTGCGCTCATGCGGTACATCGCCAGCCCGACCTTCGGCGAGGCCTGGGCCACGATCGCCGCTTCGCCGCCCATTCCCCCCGCCATGGTCCGCGCCGGTGCCACCAGCCCCGAGGCGGACATCTTCATCTCGGCGAATCGGCGCTTCGACGTCGGTGCCTACGGTTCGGTCGGCCCCGACGACGAGCGGGTGCGCGTCGTGTTCCACGAGCAGCTCCGCGACGCCATCGAGGCCGGGACGTTCCGCTACGACATGTCGGACCAGACGCCCACGGACTTCGGGGCGTGGACCGCCGATCTCGTGCCCGGGCCGTTCTGGCAGGGCATGGTCGATTGGGTCGGCCGGACGAAGCCGATCGAGGAGATCCTCGCCGACCTCGACGCCGCACGCGCCGAGATCGATGCCCGCGCGGTGGACTGAACCGCAAGAGCGGCACGGCCGAAAGGCAGGAACGCGGGGTCTGACCCCCAGAGGAGGGTTGCGTGCGTTCGGCGTTGCGGGGTGCCAGACTCGCCGCCGGACGGCGACACAGGAGGACCGGCGACGGTGCGGATCGACGACGACACGATGTACAAGGGCGTGGAGATGGCCAGCACGCTGCTGGCAGCCCGGGCGGTCAGCGCGGCCACGTCGAAGGCGTGGACGAAGCGCAAGGCCACCGACCCGCCGGTCAACCCGCGTCAGGCCGACGTGCCGTGGATCCAGGCCCTGCTGTGGTCCGCTGCCATCGGTGCCGTGATCGGCATCGCCCGCATGTTGGCGAAGACCGCGGTCGAGAAGTCCTGGGAGAAGCGCGCCGCTCGCATCTGAGGCGTCGACGACCCATCGATCACCGGTCGCCGATGGCGGATCGCCAGGGGTGCTCGGGGTCGAAGAGATGCATGTCGAACGTGCGCGACAGCTCCTCGAACACCCGCAGGCCACGCACGCTGTTGCCGTACGCGTCCAGTCGGGGCGAGAACACCGCCACGCCCCCGACGCCGGGCAGCATCCCCACGATGCCGCCGCCGACGCCGCTCTTGGCCGGGATGCCGACCGAGAACGCCCATTCGCCCGCGTAGTCGTACATGCCGCAGGTGAAGGCGATGGTCAACATGTCACGACAGACCGCGGCAGAGACCACGCGCTCGCCGGTCTCGGGGTGGATGCCGTGGTTGGCCAGGGTGGCGCCGATGGTCGCGAGGTCGTCGGCTGTGACGAGCACCGAGCACTGCGCGAAGTAGAGGTCGAGGGTCTCCTCGACACGATCGTCGATGATGCCCCGGCTGCGGAGCAGGTAGGCGATGGCCCGATTGCGATCGCCGGTGGCACGCTCGGAGGCCCACACCGCATCGTCGAGCTCGGGCGTGCGGCCCAGATACCGCGCGTACATGGCCGTCATGTGTGCGACGCGCTCACCGAGGTCGGCGCCGGGGACCAGGTCGGTGACGGCGATGGCGCCCGCGTTGACCATCGGGTTGGGTGCTCGGGCATCGGTCTCGTCGAGATCGATGGCGTTGAAGCGTTCGCCGGTGGGGGCCACCCCGACATGGCGCGAGACCACGTCGAAGCCGTGGGTCTCGAGCGCGAGTCCGTAGACCAGGAGCTTGGAGATCGACTGGATCGTGAAGGGGTGGTCGAGGTCGCCGACTCCTTCGTGGGCGCCGTCGACGGTGACCGCGGCGATGGCGAAGCGGTCGGGGTCGACGGTGGCCAGCTCGGGAATGTACGAAGCGGGCGCCCCCTCGGTGTCCGCCGACAGGCGCTGGTGGAGGTCGTCGCAGGTTCGGGCGAACCATTCGCGTCGGGCTCGACGCTCGTGCGCAGCAGCGTCGGCGGGGTCGCTTCGGGTGGGCACGGTGGCCTCCTGGGGTAGGGCGCCGGTGGGGGCGCCTGGACCGTAGCCTTTGGCGCGGTGGACAGCGCCGCGTTCGACTACGACCTGCCCGACGCCTCGATCGCCCAGCAGCCGGCGTGGCCGCGCGACTCCTCCCGGCTGCTCGTCGACGGCGACCCGCCCCGTCACGCCCGCACGCGTGACCTGCCCGATCTGATCCGGCCGGGCGACCTCATCGTGCTCAACGACACGCGGGTGATGCCCGCCCGCCTGCACCTGCGCAAGGACACCGGCGGGGCGGTCGAGGTCCTCGCGCTCGAGGAGCTCGCCGAGCCCGAGGGCTGGTGGGAGGCCCTGGTCCGGCCCAGCCGCCGGGTCCCCGATGGCACCGTCCTGGTCGACCACATCGGCCTCCCCGTGCTCGAGGTGGGCGCCGCGACGGGGGAGGGGAGCCGCCTGGTCCGCCCGGTCGGGGTCACCATGGCCACGTTGCTCGAGCATCTGGGCTCGGTGCCGCTGCCGCCCTACATCACCGCACCCCTGGAGGACCCCGAGCGCTATCAGACGGTGTACGCAGCGGAGGCGACGTCGGTCGCGGCGCCCACCGCCGGGCTGCATCTCACGCCCGCAGTGCTCGACCGCTGCCGCGACGCCGGCGCCGAGATCGTCACCGTCGAGCTCAGCGTCGGGGTCGGGACGTTCCGGCCCATCGAGGTCGACGACGTCGACGGCCACACGATGCACAGCGAGCGCTACCGCGTCGCCCCGGAAATCTGGCAGGCGGTGCAGGACGCCGAGCGGGTGGTCGCAGTGGGTACGACCGTGGTCCGCACCCTCGAATCGGTCGCCGCCACCGGAGCCCTCGAGGGGCGCACCGAGCTCTACATCCGGCCCGGCCATCGTTTCGGTGCCGTCGATGCGCTCCTGACCAACTTCCACATGCCGAGGTCGACCCTGCTGGTGATGATCGAGGCGTTCGTCGGGCCTCGGTGGCGCGACCTCTACGCTCTCGCGGTGGCCGAGGGCTACCGGTTCCTGTCCTTCGGGGATGCGATGTTCCTCGAACGCGGCGACAATCGGAGCTCATGAGGCAACGGGAGCTCCCATGGGTGCCGTGATCGTCGGCACCGCGACCGCCACACCGCCCCACGTCGTCACCAACGACGACCTGGCCCGTGTCATGGACACGACCGACGAGTGGATCCGAACCCGCACCGGCGTGCACCAGCGGCACTTCGTCGAGCCCGGCGTTGGCTCGGTGTCGCTGGCCGCAGAGGCCGTCACGGCGGCGCTGGCCGACGCCGCGGTCGACCCGTCCGAGGTCGATCTGCTGGTCTCGGCCACCATGACCCCGGACATGTTCGCTCCCGGTAACGCCCCGCTCGTCCAGGAGGCGGCGGGCCTCGGTCACGTGTCGGCTTTCGAGATCCGCCAGCAGTGCGGTGGGTTCCTCTACGGCATGGAGCTGGCCAACGCGATGCTGGCCATCGGTCGCGCCCGAACGGCCGTGGTCGTCGGGGCCGACGCCCACGCCGGCTACATGCCGCTCGGGCCGGTCGCGTGGGGAATGCTGCGCAGTACCCATCCCGGACCCCCCGACCCCGACGAGTACGCAACGGCCACCGCCGGCCGAGGGTGGGCCGTGCTGTTCGGCGACGGCGCCGGGGCGATGGTGCTGCGGCGCGGTGGCGACGACGAGGGCGTCCTCGCCGGTCGCCTCCACTCCGACGGCGCCAACTACGACCTCATCCACGTGCCCGTCGGCGGCTTCACCAACCAACCGTGGCTCGACGCCGCGCAGCTCGAGGCCGGTCTGCACGTCCCGAAGATGAACGGCATGGAGCTGTTCCGTCAGGCCGTGCGGGCGATGCCCGAGGCGGTCGAGGCGGCCCTCGGCGACATCGGCGCCGGCGTCGACGACCTCGCCCTGGTGGTCGCACACCAGGCCAACGAGCGCATCGTCGCCGGCGTCGCCAAGCAGCTGGGCATCGACGCAGTGCGGGTGCCGACCAACATCGCCCGCTACGGCAACACCACAGCCGGCACGCTGCCGATCCTCTACGACGAGCTCCGCCGTGAGGGTCGTGTCGCCCCCGGCGATCTGATCGCATTCACGGCCTTCGGCGCCGGAGCCCACTGGGGTGCGGTCATCTACCGGGTGCCGGCGGCGTCGTAGGCCCCCTGCTCGAGCCCAAGGGTGACCTCGCCCCGGCTGCCTTCCCGTAGCCTCGACCCTGCCCCCCGACGAGGCCGACGACGGCCGACCATCCGAGGCTCCTCCACCATGCCCGACACCGCGCCGCCCGACACCGCGCCGCCCGACACCGCGCCGCCCGACACCGCGCCGCCCGACACCGCGCCGCCCGACACCGCGCCGCCCGACACCGCGCCGCCCGACACCGCGCCGCCCGACACCCCGCCGACCGACCTGCCGTCGCCGAGCGGTGCTCCGACCCCGGCGGTCGTACCCGGTTTCGTCGTCGAGGCCACTGACGGCGACGCCCGCTCCGGACGGCTGTGGACCGATCGCCACGAGGTGGCCACGCCGGTCTTCATGCCTGTCGGCACGCGGGCCTCGGTGCGCACGGTGACCTCGGCCGATCTCGAGGATCTCGGCGTCGGCATCATCTTGGGCAACACCTACCACCTGATGCTGCGCCCCGGTGCCGAACGCATCGAACGCTTCGGCGGCATCCACGGCTTCAGCGACTGGCACCGGCTGATCCTCACCGACTCGGGCGGCTACCAGATCTTCTCCCTCGAACCGAAGGTCGACGACTCCGGCGCGACGTTCAAGTCCACCTACGACGGCAGCACTCACCACCTGAGCCCCGAGGGCGCAGTCGACGTCCAGCTCGCCCTCGGGGCCGACATCCAGATGGTGCTCGACGTGTGCCCGCCGCTGCCATCGCCGGACGCCGTCGTTCGTGCCGCGGTCGACCGGACCACCGTCTGGGCAGCGCGCGGTCGCGCCGCCTTCCTGGCCCGGCGCGACGACGTGGCCGGCCAACGGGCACAGTTCGGCATCGTCCAGGGTGGGCTCGACGCGTCGCTACGGCGCCAGTCGGCCCACGCGCTGCTCGACATCGGCTTCGACGGCTATGCCATCGGCGGCCTGTCGGTGGGAGAGCACCGCTCCGAGTGGATCGAGCCCCTCGGTGTCACCACCGCCGAGCTGCCCGCGGATCGGCCCCGTTACTTCATGGGGCTCGGCGACCCGGCGGGCATCGTCGAGGCCGTCTCGGCGGGTGTCGACATGTTCGACTGCGTCTGGCCGACGCGCCTCGCCCGGCACGGCACGGCACTCACCGCAGCAGGCCGGCTCAACGTGAGCGCCGGGCGCTATGCCGACAGCGACGAGCCGCTCGACCCGACGTACCCCGACAGCCCCGCCGCCCGCTGGTCGCGGGGCTACCTGCGGCACCTGCTGGCCGTGGGCGAACCGGCCGCGGCCCGGATCCTCACGCTGCACAACCTCGCGTGGATGCAACGCTTCATGGAGCAGATCCGCGACGCCATACGCGAGGGTACGTTCGCACAGCTCCGCCGAGAGGTCCTCGAGACCTGGAGCTGAGCCGGCATCGATGTCCGGCAGGCACTTGTGGGGCCATGACGTGACTCGGCGGGCTGCGCCAGTAGACTCGACAGTCGCTCGATTCCCTCGACCCCACCCGGTGCCATGGGCATTCTCATCCTCCCCATCCTGATCCTGATCATGTACTTCATGCTCATCCGGCCGCAGCAGCAGCGGATGAAGGAACACCAGCGCTTGCTCGCCGCTGTCGACGTCGGCGACGACATCGTCACCAGCAGCGGTATCTACGGTCGGATCAGCGAGCTCGACGGCGACACCCTGTTCCTGCAGGTCGCCGACGGCATCGAGATCAAGATCACCAAGGAGTCCGTCGCCGGCATGGTGAACTACGACGACGCCGAGGCCGACGACCTCGTCGACGACGAGTGACGGCCCCCCTCACGACCCGACGCCCCCGGTCGTCGGGTCCCTGCGCACAGGGTGCCGCGCCCCACCACGGGCAGGCACGATGAAGCGCTCAGGCATCATCTCCCTCGTCGGGATCCTCCTGGTCACCATCGTCGCGCTCGTCGCCACGTTGGCGGCCGACAATCGGATCCTCCTCGGCATCG
The DNA here is from genome assembly GCA_046290435.1 of Acidimicrobiales bacterium. Lineage (GTDB taxonomy): Bacteria > Actinomycetota > Acidimicrobiia > Acidimicrobiales > UBA8592 > CAVQUE01. The sequence continues at coordinate 120,253 of JBKAGO010000035.1, read as the reverse complement.
ACCTCGACGGCGGCGTCGAGGTCGGCCTGGTGCCGGTCGAGGACACCGAACTCGAAGGCGAGGCCCTCGAGGAAGCGCTCACCGTCAGCGAGCAGATCATCCGCAACCGGGTCGATGGTCTCGGCGTCGCCGAGCCCGACATCACCCGCCAGGGCAATCGCATCGTGGTGCAGCTCCCTGGCATCGACGATCAGCAGCGGGCCCTCGAGGTGGTCGGCGCCACCGCCGAGCTGCGGTTCCGCCCCGTGTGTGCGGTGCTGTTGCCCGAGCCCCTGGACCTCGACGCGTCCGGTGCCGAGGGCGACGACGCCGTCGATCCGAACGACGTCGACGGCGACGGCGTCCGCGACCAGCCCTTCGGCGTCAGCCCTGCCGACGTCGACGTCGAGGTCGGCGAGGACGGTGGGATCGGTACCGCACCTCCTGGTGTCGGCTGTGAGGGCATCGGTATCGACGCCACCGAGGCGCTGTCGCTGCCCGACACCGACCCCGACGACGAAGAAGCCGATCAGCCCGTCATCCTGTCGTCGTTGGCAGGAGACGACGGCGAACCGCCGGCCCGCTACCTGCTCGGCCGCACGATGCTCACGGGCGCCGCGCTCGAGACGGCCGACGCGACCTTCCTGGGCTTCGAGTGGCAGGTCTCCCCGGTGTTCCGCTCCGGGGCCGAGGGCATCGACCTGTTCAACGAAGCCGCCGCAGCATGTTTCAACGCCACGCCGGTGTGCCCCTCGGCGGGCCTTGCCGGCGGCCCGACCGCACAGCTCGCGATCGTCCTGGACGGCGTGGTGCAGTCCGCGCCGACGATCCGTACACCGTTCTTCAACCGTGACGAGATCTCGATCACCGGGGACTTCGACGAGGAAGAGGCCAACGACACCGCGCTCGTCCTCAAGTTCGGTGCTCTGCCCATCGAGTTCGAGGACCCGGCCGACCCCGATTCGCTGAGCACGGTCAACAACGTGTCGGCCACTCTCGGCCGGGACTCCCTCGACGCGGGCGTCGTCGCCGGCATCGTCGGGTTCGCCGCGGTCGCCCTCTACATGATCGCCTACTACCGCCTGCTCGGCGTTGCCGCCATCGCATCGCTGGTGGTGTCCTACACGTTGCTGTACTGCATCATCGCGTTCCTGTCGGAGAGCCGGGGCCTGGCGCTCACCCTCGCGGGTGTGGTGGGCCTGGTCGTCTCCATCGGTACCTCGCTCGACTCCAACGTCGTGTACTTCGAGCACCTGAAAGAGGACATCGCGAACGGGCGAACACTGCGCTCCTCGGTCGACCGGTCGTTCCCCGTGGCCTTCAAGACGATCTTCTTCGCCAACTCGGCGTCGCTCATCGCCGCGATCATCCTCTACGTGCTCACCGTCGGATCCGTGCGCGGCTTCGCCCTGATGTTGGGCCTCGCATCGATCCTCGACCTCATCGCGACCTACTTCTTCCTGCGCCCCGCGGTGAAGCTCATGGCCCGGGGTCAGACCCTGGTCGACCGCCCCGGTCTCTATGGACTGCCCCGACCGGGTTCGGCGCCGGTGCGCGACGCGAAGACGAACGACCCGGTCGTCGACGCCGACATCGCCGAGGAGGCGACGGTATGAGTGCTCTGAGCGCCATGTACCGCAACGAGACGGCGATCCCGTTCTCGCGGTACTGGAAGAAGGTCCTCGTCGTCAGCATCACGCTGGCGCTGATCGGCGTCGTCTCCCTGTTCGCCCGCGGGCTGAACCTCGGCCTCGAGTTCGAGGGCGGTGTGGCCTGGCAGCTGCCGGCCAACGGTGTCACCATCGACGAGGTCCGCGACGATCTGCGCTCCCTCGGCCTCGCCGACGCCCGCATCCAGCTCGGCGACGACGACATCCGTATCCGCGCCGAGCTCGCCGAGGACGCCGATCAGGCCACCGCGGTCACCGAAGAGTTGTTGCGCCTGACCGGTGCCGACCCGAGCGAGCTGAGCTTCTCCAGTGCCGGCGCATCCTGGGGCCGCGAGATCACCGAGAAGGCCGTCGAGGCGCTCGTCGTGTTCTTCCTGGTCATCGCCGTCTACATCACGGTCCGTCTGCGCTGGCAGATGGCCGCCGGTGCGCTCGCCGCGGTGGTGCACGACATCGTCATCACCGTCGGCATGTACGCGCTGTTCCAGTGGGAGGTCACCCCGGCGACGGTCATCGCGTTCCTGACCATCATGGGGTATTCGCTGTACGACACGCTCGTGGTGTTCGACAAGGTGCGCGACAACGAGCACCGCTATGCCAACACCGACATGAACCCCACCCAGGTCATGGACCTGTCGCTCAACCAGGTGTTCATGCGCAGCGTCAACACGACGATCACATCGTTGCTGCCGATCGTCTCCACGCTCGTCGTCGGCAGCTGGATCATGGGCGCGGTCACGCTCCAGGAGTTCGCCGTCGCCCTCATGATCGGTATCTTCTTCGGGGCGTTCTCGTCCCCGTTCGTCGCCGCTCCGGTCACAGTGTGGCTCAGCGGCGGCGGCGAGGCGGCCGACGATGCAGGTCGCGAGTTCCGTCTCGCCGACCGCGTCCGCCAGCGCGAGCGGGACCGGACACGGGCGACAGCCCCGACACCGGTCGCGGTGGCGCCCGGCACCGCCATCCCGCCCCGGCCCCGCAAGCAGGGCAAGCGCCGCTGACCGGTGCAGGCGAGCAACGCCGCCTGCACCGCCGCGCGCCGCACCTCAGGGATGACGGCGACGGACCCACGACGCAGTACCATTCGCCGATGGCGTGTTCCACCGGGTGGCTCAGACGACTGATCCGTGACGTTCCCGACTTCCCCGAACCGGGTATCGGATTCAAGGACATCGCTCCGCTCATAGCCGACGTCGACGCTTTCCGGTTCTGTGTCGACGCCCTGGCCGACCGCTTCGCAGGGGCGAGCATCGACCGCATCGTCGGCATCGAGTCCCGCGGGTTCCTGTTCGCGGCGCCACTGGCCTATCGCTTCGGTGCGGGCCTCGTGCCCGTTCGCAAGCCCGGCAAGCTGCCGGGCCCGGTCGAGGCCATCGAGTACCAGCTCGAGTACGGCACCGACCGCCTCGAGATCCAGTCCGGCGCGGTCGCTGCCGGATCCCGAGTCCTCGTCGTCGATGACGTGCTGGCCACGGGTGGGACGGCGGCGGCCACTGCGTCGCTCGTCGAGGGGCTCGGCGCCGAGGTCGTCGGGCTGGGCTTCGTGATCGAGCTCGCGTTCCTGGACGGCAGATCCCGTCTGGAAGGTCGCGAGGTGGTCGCGTTGTTGGAGTACGCGGACTGAACCCGGAGCAGGCGACCCCGCTGTCGTCGGAGAGGAACCGACCACGATGAGTCCGATGACCACGGTGAACCGGGTGGCGCTCTGGGAGCGCAACACCGACACCAACGCCGAGATCGACGGTGTGCTGGAGCTGTTCCACGAACGGCACCCCGGCGCGTCCGACGAGCTGATCATCGCGGCGTTCGCAGCGGCGTCGGAGGCCCACGTCGGGCAGATGCGCAAGTCGGGTGAGGCGTACATCACGCATCCGGTGGCCGTGGCCGAGGTCGTCGCCTCGCTGGGTCTCGACGACGTCACCATCGCGTCGGCGCTGTTGCACGACACCGTCGAGGACACCGGCGCCGGTCTCGACGAGCTCGAACGTCGCTTCGGTCCCGAGGTCGCCGCCATCGTCGACGGGGTCACCAAGCTCGACCGCATCGAGTTCGACACCAAGGAGGCCCAGCAGGCCGCGTCGGTGCGCAAGATGCTCGTGGCCATCGCGAAGGACCTGCGGGTCCTGATCATCAAGGAGGCCGACCGCCTCCACAACATGCGGACCCTGGCGTCGCTGCCGCCGTGGAAGCAGCACCGCGTCGCCCGCGAGACGCTCGACATCTATGCCCCGTTGGCGCATCGCCTCGGCATGCAGGAGGTCAAGAACCAGCTCGAGGACCTGTCGTTCGCGGCCCTGCATCCCCGTCGCTATGCCGAGATCGACCACATGGTCGCCACCCGGACGCCCGAGCGCGATCTCTACCTCACCCAGGTGCTCTCCGATGTCCAGGCCCGCCTGGCCGAGCTCGGTATCGATGCCGACGTCACCGGTCGCCCGAAGCACCTGTGGAGCATCTACGAGAAGATGGTCCTGAAGGGTCGTGAGTTCGACGAGATCTACGACCTGGTCGGTATCCGGGTGGTGGTGTCGTCGGTACGTGACTGTTACGGCGCGCTGGGCTGTCTGCACGCGAGCTGGAGCCCGGTGCAGGGTCGGTTCAAGGACTACATCGCGATGCCCAAGTTCAACCTCTACCAGTCGCTGCACACGACGGTGGTGGGCCCTCAGGGCAAGCCCCTGGAGGTCCAGATCCGTACCCGGGAGATGCACCAGCGCGCCGAGCACGGCGTGGCCTCGCACTGGGAGTACAAGGACAAGGGCGCGGGCACCGATCTCGCCTGGTTGAGCCGCATCGTCGACTGGCAGCAGGAGACCGAGGATCCCGGCGAGTTCATGTCGGCCCTCAAACTCGACCTGGAACAGGACGAGGTGTTCGTGTTCACCCCCGCCGGCGGTGTGGTCACCCTGGCGGCCGAATCCACCCCGGTCGACTTCGCCTACACGATCCACACCGAGGTCGGCCACGCCTGCCGTGGCGCACGGGTCAACAACCGTCTCGTGCCGCTCGACACGGTCCTCACCTCGGGCGACACGGTCGAGATCCTCACCTCGAAGGTCGAGGACTCCGGCCCCACCCAGGACTGGCTGCGGTTCGTGGCCACCCACCGCGCCGCGTCGAAGATCAAGCAGTGGTTCTCGCGGGAGCGTCGCGAGGACGCGATCGACAGTGGTCGCGAAGACCTGGTCGATGCCCTGCGCAAGCAGGGCCTGCCGGCGCAGAAGCTCATGAAGGCGCCGGTGGTCTCCGAGGTCGCCGAGCTGTTGAACTTCCAGGACACCGAGTCGATGCTCGCGGCCATCGGCGAGCACCATCTGACCGCCGGCGCTGTCGCCGGGCGTGTCGACTCCCTGCTTCGCGAGCGCACCGACACCGGCACCGCCGAGGACCAGCTCCCCGCCAGCTCGGCGGCCCAGCGCGATCGCCGGGCCGGCCGGGCGGGTCGCCGTCGGGGCAGCGCCGGCGTGGTCGTCGAGGGTGTGGACGACGTCATGGTGCGCCTGGCCAAGTGCTGCACACCGGTTCCGCCCGACGAGATCATGGGGTTCGTCACCCGCGGCCGGGGCGTGTCGGTCCATCGCGACGACTGCGCCAACGCGGTCTCGCTGGCGGCCGGCCACGCCAATCGGCTCATCGACGTCGAGTGGGACGAGAGCGGCGACGGCACCTTCGTGGCGGCCATCGAGGTCAAGGCCTTCGACCGGTCCAAGCTGCTGCGCGACGTGGCCAACGCCATGTCCGAGGCACGGGTCAACATCCTGGCCGCGAACACCAGGACGGGCACCGATCGCATCAGCATCATGCAGTTCGAGTTCGAACTCGGCGACGGGCGGCACCTCGACTGGCTGCTGCAGACCATCGGGGCCATCGACGGGGTCTACGACGCCTACCGCGTGGTGCCCGGCCAGGGCTGAGCCCCCGGCCCCGCGAGTCCGGCGGTTGGGCCGTCGGACCCGGGAAACGAAGCCTGCACGTGGGCGGTTCCACCCGTCTCACGCGCAGGAGTTGCGCCGCCACCCACCGTGCGTAATCTCGTCGTTGTGGGGCGAGCGAGCCCGCCGTTCGGCCCACCGCCGAATCCTGCGGGCCCGCACGAAAGCGACCCGATGACCATGTCCACCACCGCTCAGACGCACGTTCCCTCGGACACGGCGACCGGTGGGGACGAACAGCCGCTCGAGGAGCTGGTCTCGCTCGTCTACGCGAGCGCCGCCGCTCCGTCCCTCACGCCCGAGGGCATCGCCCGGGTGCTCGAGGTGTCGCGGCGCAACAACGCCCGGCTCGGTGTCACGGGCATGCTCCTGCACCATCGGGGCTCGTTCTTCCAGGTGCTCGAGGGGCCTCCTGCGGTCGTCGATGCGCTCTACGCCAAGATCTTCGGCGACGAGCGCCACGAGGGTGTCGTCCTGCTCATCCGCGAGACGGTCGAGGAGCGCACCTTCGGCGACTGGACCATGGGATGGTCCGAGCTCACCACGGCGCAGCTCGCATCGCTGCCGGGCTGCAACGACTTCTTCTCGAGCGGTAGCTGCTTCCGGGCGCTCGGCGAGGGAAGGGCCCGCCAGGTCCTCGACGGCTTCCGCGGCGGTCGGTGGCACGTGGGTCACTCGCCCGACCGCGTCGCCGCCTGAGCGATCCCCGGTCCTCCACCTGCGGTCCGGCCCGGTCCGCCGGGAAGGGCCGCGGGCTCCGGTAGCCTCGGGCGTCGTGGCGAAGGCGACTTTCCAGGCCCCCCGGGGCACCCGTGACATCCTGGCTCCCGAGAGCGACCGGTGGCGCGCGCTGCTGTCCACCTTTGCCGATCTGGCAGCTCGAGCCGGCTACGGCCAGGTGATGTCGCCGATGTTCGAGGATCTCGGCGTCTTCAAGCGTGTCGGCGAACACACCGACATCGTCACCAAGGAGATGTTCGACTTCTTCGACAAGGGCGAGCCGCCCCAACACCTGGCGCTGCGCCCCGAGCTCACCGCCAGCATCTGCCGCGCCTATGCCGAACACCGCCCCGTGCCGCCGTGGAAGGTCTGGTACGAGGGACCCCAGTTCCGCTACGAGAAGCCCCAGGCAGGCCGGTACCGCCAGTTCAGCCAGGTCGGCATCGAGGTCCTCGGCGCGGACGACCCCGCCGTCGACATCGAGGTCATCGCCCTCGCCTGGCGCTTCTACGAACGGCTCGGGCTGACACAGGTCCGGCTGCTGATCAACTCCCTCGGCGATCCCACCGACCGGCCCGGCTACCTGGCAGCGCTCAGCACGCACCTCGAGGCCCGCCACGACGAGCTCAGCGAGGCGTCGCAGGTCACGCTGGCCAAGAACCCGCTGCGCGTCCTCGACTCCAAGCGCGACGAGGACGCCGCGGTCATCGCCGACGCACCGCTGATGATCGACTTCCTCAACGACGACACCGCTGCACACTTCGCGGCGGTGCGCGCCGGACTCGATGCGCTCGGCATCGCCTACGAGATCTCGCCACGCCTGGTACGCGGGCTCGACTACTACACGCGCACCACCTTCGAGTTCGCGTCCGACGCCCTCGACAGCGCCCAGAACGCCGTCGGCGGTGGCGGCCGCTACGACCGCCTCGTCGCAGACCTCGGCGGCCCCGACACACCTGGCATCGGGTTCGCGCTGGGTGTCGACCGCATCCTGTTGGCCTGCGACGCCGAGGGCGTGTTCGCGGCACCGGGCACCCAGGTCGACGCGTTCGTCGTCGACATGGTCGACGGCATGGCGGCCACCGTCGTCACCGACGAGCTGCGCCGCGCCGGTCTGGGCGCCGATCGCAGCTTCGGCGGCCGATCCGTCAAGGCCCAGATGAAGGTCGCCGACCGCTCCGGCGCCCGCTTCGCTGTCCTCATCGGCTCCGACGAGTTGGACGCCGGCGAGGTCACACTGCGCGACCTCGCCACCGGCGACCAGGAACGCATCCCCCGGGACGGCCTCGTCGCCGCCCTACGATCCCGAATCGACACCCCTTCCCCCGAGGCAACCCCGTCATGACCATGCGTACCGACTACTGCGGCGAGCTCCGAGCCGACGACATCGGACGGGAGGTGACGGTCTGCGGCTGGGTCGACACCCGCCGGGTGCACAGCGAGTTCCTCGCGTTCATCGATCTGCGCGACCACACGGGCGTCATCCAGTGTGTCGTGGACGAGAAGCTCGACCTCCGCTCGGAGTACGTCGTCGCCATCACCGGCACCGTCCGGGCCCGCATGGAGGGCAAGACCAACGAGAACCTGGCCACCGGCGCGGTCGAGATCGGCGACGCCACCGTCGAGGTGCTCGCCCAGGCCGAGCCGCCGCCGTTCCCGATGCACGAACGCACCGATGTCGACGAGACCATCCGGCTGCGCCACCGCTACATCGATCTGCGCAAGCCACGCATGCAGCGCAACCTGCGCACCCGCGCCCGGGTCAACAGCGCCATCCGCTCGGCGATGGAGCGGCAGCGCTTCGTCGAGATCGAGACCCCCATGCTCATCGCGTCGACCCCCGAAGGCGCCCGCGACTTCGTGGTGCCGTCGCGCCTGCATCCCGGAGAGTTCTACGCGCTGCCCCAGAGCCCTCAGCTGTTCAAGCAGCTCTGCATGGTCGGTGGCATCGACCGCTACTACCAGATCGCCCGGTGCCTACGCGACGAGGACCTCCGCGCCGACCGCCAGTTCGAGTTCATGCAGCTCGATCTCGAGGCCAGCTTCGTCACCCAGGACGACATCTTGGGGTTCGTCTCCGAGGCCGTGGCCGATGCCACCGAGGCCATCACCGGCGAGCGCCCGCCCGAGATCCCCCGCATGAGCTGGCACGAGGCCATGGAGCGCTTCGGCTCCGACAAGCCCGACATCCGATTCGGCATTGAGCTGATCGAGATGACCGACCTGTTCGAGGGCACCGAGGCGAAGGTCTTCCAGGTTCCCTGCGTGAAGGGCATCCGTTTCGAGGGCGGTGCCGAGAGCCTGGGCCGCAACGCCATCGACGCGCTCACCGACCAGTGCAAGCGCTGGGGTGCCAAGGGCCTGGCGTGGTTCCGGGTCCGCGCCGGCGGCGAGCTCGACGGTGCGCTCACCAAGTTCATGTCGGCCGAAGAGATCGCCGCAGTGCCCGAGCGGCTCGGTGCGGTCGAGGGCGACATGGTGTTCATCATCGCCGACGAGCGTCGCGTCGCGAACCACGTGCTCGGCCTGTTGCGCCTGGAGCTCGGGCGTCCGCCCGTCAACGAGGGCGGCTTCCACTTCCTGTGGGTGACGGAGTTCCCGCTGTTCGAGACCGTGGCCGACGACGGCCGCCCCGTGCCGGCGCATCACCCGTTCACGATGCCCCACCCCGACGACATGGAGCTGCTCGACACCGCGACCGGCGACGAGTTCCTCGCCATCCGCTCCCAGGCCTACGACCTGGTGCTCAACGGCTGGGAGCTCGGCTCGGGCAGCGTCCGTATCCATCGCGGTGACGTGCAGTCGAAGATCTTCTCGCTGCTCGGCATCAGCGAGGAGGAAGCCCAGGTCAAGTTCGGGTTCCTGCTCAACGCGTTCCGTTTCGGGGCTCCGCCCCATGCCGGCTTCGCGTTCGGCATCGATCGCCTGGCGGCGTTGCTCGCAGGCGAGGAGAACATCCGCGAGATCATCGCGTTCCCCAAGACCCAGTCGGGCTCGGATCCGCTGACCGAGGCCCCCAGCGCCATCGACCCGGCCCAGCTCGAAGAGCTCGGCCTGCGCCTGCTGCCACCGGCTACCTGACAGGGCCGGGCCCGATCAGGTCACGGGCTCGGTGGCGTCAGCAGGTAGACGTGCTCGGCGGCCTTCTCGAGCGATCCGTCGGTGCCGTAGGCCAGTCCCGAGAAGAAGTCGATGATGCGGCGACCGGTGGCCTTGTCGGCGGCGACGTGTACGACGATGGCGCGACCCGCCCGATAGTCGTCGGCAGGGGAGACCACGTCTCCGAACTCCGCGACCTCGTGTCGGGCCGGATCATTCGCACTCACCGCCGAGAATCTAGTCCGGCCGACCCCCCGGGGCGGTGCATGCGCCCTACGGGCCGGCCTCGAGGGGCGGTTGCGTCACCCGGGCGGCGGGGCCCGGGTAGGGTCGCTCCGTGGCCGACGACCTGTTCTCCGCTGCTGCCGCCGCGGCGCTCGATCGTCGCTCGCCGCTGGCCGACCGGTTGCGTCCCCAGCACCTCGACGACGTCATCGGACAGGATCATCTGCTCGCTCCGGGGCGCCCGTTGCGGGCGCTGATCGAGGCCGATCGGCTCTCGTCGGTCATCTTCTGGGGCCCGCCGGGCACCGGCAAGACCACCATCGCCCGCCTCATCGCCCGCAACACCGCGAAGGCGTTCGTCCAGTTGTCGGCGGTCACCGCGACGGTCAAGGACGTCCGGGCCGAGCTCGCCCGGGCCGAGCAGCGCCTCGGCGAGCGCGACCAGGGCACCATGGTGTTCCTCGACGAGGTGCACCGCTTCAACAAGGCCCAGCAGGACGCCCTGTTGCCCTCGGTGGAGTCCGGCCTGATCGTCCTCATCGGGGCCACGACCGAGAACCCCTACTTCGAGGTCAACGCGCCGCTGCTCAGCCGCAGCACCCTGTTCCGGCTGCACCCGCTCGACGGCGTCGCCATCGAGGCACTCGTGCGGCGAGGCGTCGAGGCCGAGGGCGCGGCAATCGACGACGACGCGTTGGAGCATCTCGTGGCCCGTGCCGAGGGCGACGGCCGCCGATCGCTCACCAGCACCGAGGTCGCCGTCGCGCTGGCCCGTGTGCGCGACCCCGACGCGATACTCGTCACGCTCGCCGACGCCGAGGCGGCCCTCGATGCCCAGGCCCTTCGCTACGGCGCCGACGAGCACTACGACACGGTCAGCGCGTTCATCAAGAGCATCCGGGGGTCCGACCCCGACGCAGGGCTGTACTGGATGGCACGCATGCTCGACGCCGGTGAGGACGCCCGGTTCATCGCCCGCCGCCTCGTCATCCTCGCCAGCGAGGACATCGGGATGGCCGATCCGATGTCGTTGCTGGTGGCCGACGCGGCGGCCCGTGCCGTCGAGTTCGTCGGCCTACCCGAGGCACAGCTGAACCTGGCTCAGGCCGTCGTCCACCTCGCCACGGCGGAGAAGTCCAATCGCGTCACCACCGCGCTCGGCGCCGCCCGGGCCGATGCGCGAGCGGGTGGGGGAGAGGTGCCCATCCACCTCCGCGACGCCCACTACGGCGGCGCCGCGAAGCTCGGCCACGGTGTGGGATACGTCTATCCCCACGACCATCCCGACGGGTGGATCCCCCAGCAGCATCGCCCCGCGCATCTCGCCGATCGCCGATACTACGAACCCAGCAGGCACGGCCACGAGGCCGACATCGCCGAGCGTATGGCGCGCCGCCGCTCCCACGCCGGCGCGGATGGCGCCCACCCGATACCCGACGAGGCGACCGATGGAAACTGAGACACGAACGGGCCGACCGATTCGCTGCACCTCCGGGGCGCCGATGCATCCGCGCCCCGGCGGCCACCGACGATGAGCGCCATCGATCTCGCCGCGATCGTGCTGTCGGTCACGTGTCTCGTGATGATCGCCGTCGCCACGCTCGTGACGGTGCGGCTGCGCAGCGCTCTGGGGGAGGTCCGGGAGCTGATCGACGAGGTCCGCTCCGAGGCGTCCGAGATCTCCGGACGCCTCGATGCGCAGGCGGCGGCGGTCGACTCCGAGCTCCACCGCATCGACGGTCTGGTCGATCGCGCCGAACGGGTGTCGGCGCGCGCCGACACCTTGTCGCGGATGACCTACGGTGCGGTTGCACGTCCGGTCATCAAGACCGCAGCGGTGGTCAAGGGAACCTCCCGGGCAGCGCAGCGGCTGCGGGGGGCTGCGCCACCGGCGGGCATCGGCCACGATGGCGATGTCGGCGACGGGACGGCCTCGGCATGACCGGCGGCTGCTACCAGGAGGAAGGCACGTGTTCAAGCGGGTGATCTGGATGGGTGCCGGTTTCGGTGCCGGGCTGGGCTCGTCGTACTGGGTGAAGCGCGCCGTGAACCGCCGTGTCGAGCGATACGTGCCCACCGAGGTGCGCAAGGTCGTCGGATCCAAGGCCCGATCGGCCGGTGCCACGGTCAAGTCGGCCGTCGACGAGGGGCGGATCACGATGCGTCAGTACCAGCGCGACGCGGAGGCCGCGATCGGCGGCGAGGGCAGGCGGCCCGAACGCTCCGAGTCTCCGTCTCGAAGACTCCGCTCGGTACCCGACTGATCCGACCGTCGGGCCTCTTCGCGCCCGTCCTGTCCTGGTCCGACCAGAACGGGGTCTGACACCGCGGGAGGGCGCCGGTATCGTGGCTCCACCATGCACGCCAACGAGCTCCGTAGCGCCTTCACCACGTTCTTCGCCGAACGCGACCACGCCGTGGTGGCGTCGGCGAGCCTGATTCCCCACGATGCCACCCTGTTGTTCACCAACGCCGGGATGGTGCCGTTCAAGACGTACTTCGTCGGCGAGGAGACCCCGCCCTGGCCGCGGGCCACGACGGTCCAGAAGTGCGTCCGCGCCGGCGGCAAGCACAACGACCTCGACGAGGTCGGCCGTACCAGCCGGCATCTCACCTTCTTCGAGATGCTCGGCAACTTCAGCTTCGGCGACTACTTCAAGCTCGAGGCCATCCCGATGGCGTGGGAGTTCTTCACCGAGGTGCTCGATCTCGATCCCGACCGGCTGTGGGTCACGGTGCATCTCAGCGACGACGAGGCCGCCGACATCTGGCGAGACGTCGTCGGAGTCCCGGCCGAGCGCATCCAGCGCCTCGACGAGGACAACTGGTGGCGTATGGCCGACACCGGTCCCAACGGGCCGTGTTCGGAGATCTTCTGGGACAAGGGCCCCGCCTACGGACCCGACGGTGGGCCCGCCAATCCTGCTGCCGACGAGCGCTACATCGAGATCTGGAACCTGGTGTTCATGCAGTTCGACAATGCGGCCGACGGCACGGTCACCCCGCTGCCGCGCCCGTCCATCGACACCGGCGCCGGTCTCGAACGGGTGTTGTCCGTGCTCCAGGGAGTCGACTCGGTGTGGGCGACCGACGAGTTCGTTCGCCTGGTCGACACCGCAGCCGAGCTGGCAGGGGTCACCGAGCGCGACGACAAGAACACGGTCTCGTTGCAGATCCTGGCCGATCACGCCCGATCCACGACCATGCTCGTCAACGACGGAGTGTTCCCGTCGAACGAGGAACGCGGCTACGTGCTGCGCCGCATCATCCGGCGCGCGGTGCGCCACGCGTACCTGTTGGGTGTCGAGACGCCGATCATGGCCGCCCTCGCGGGCACGGTCATCGAGATCTTGGGCGACGCCTATCCCGATCTCGTCACCAACCGCGACTTCATCTGCGACGTACTCGACCGCGAAGAGCAGAGCTTCCGGCGCACCCTTGCGTCGGGGTCGGACATCCTCGACGCCGCCCTCGGCGAGGTCGGCGAGGGCGACGTCCTCGACGGGCAGGTGGCCTTCACCCTGCACGACACCTACGGCTTCCCGCTCGAGCTGACCGTCGAGATCGCCACCGAACGTGGCATCGGCGTCGACCTCGAGGGCTTCGACGCGGCCATGCAGTCCCAGCGCGACCGCGCCAAGGCGGATCAGGCGGCCAAGGGCCCCAAGAGCGTCGGGCTCGGCGATCTCGCCGCCGTCGCCGAAGCTCATGGACCCACCGAGTTCGTCGGGCGTGCCGTCGACGAGGCCACCGCCACGGTGCTCTACGTCGACGACGAGTCCATCGTGTTGGACCGCACGCCCTTCTACGCCGAATCCGGTGGCCAGGTCGGCGACACCGGCGTCATCGAGACCGCCACCGGCGTCGCCCGCATCGCCGATTGTGTGTACGGGGTGCCGGGCCAGCACCGCCACGTCGTCGCATCCATCGACGGCACCGTCGAGGTCGGCCAGGAGGCCACGGCGCGCATCGACGGCGACCGGCGGGCAGCGATCCGCCGCAACCACACCGCCACGCACCTGTTGCACTGGGCGCTGCGCGAGGTGCTCGGCGGCCACGTCAAGCAGCAGGGGTCGTGGGTCGGACCCGAACGGCTCCGGTTCGACTTCAGCCACTACGAGCCCCTCACCGCCGAGCAGATCAGCCGCATCGAGGATCTCGCCAACGAAGACGTGCTGGCCAACACCCCGGTCCGGCACTTCGAGACGACCATGACCGAGGCATCCGAGCTCGGGGCCATCGCGTTCTTCGGCGACAAGTACGGCGACGTCGTCCGTGTGCTCGAGGCCGGGCCCCATTCGATCGAGCTCTGCGGCGGCACCCACGTCAGCGCCACGGGCGACATCGGGCCCGTCAAGATCGTCTCGGAGGGCTCGATCGGCTCGAACCTGCGTCGCATCGAGGCCGTCACCGGTATGGCAACGGTGACGCTGCTGCGCGACGAGGAACGACGCACCGCCGAGATCGCCGACCTCATCGGCGTGCCGGTCGACGGCGTGCTCGACGGGCTGCGCAAGCGCCTCGCCGAGCTCGACGACCGCAACGCCGAGATCCGCCGCCTGCGCACCGCCGCGGCGCGCGGTCGCTCCGACGAGTTGGTCGCGGCCGCCATCGACGGCGTCGTGGTCGCCCGCATCGACGGCGCCGGCCGCGACGATCTCAAGGAACTGGCCATGGCCCTGCGCGACACCGGGTCGGTCGACGCCGCCGTCCTCGGCGCCGCCCTCGACGGTGGCGGCGCGGCGCTGGTCGCGGCCGTCGCTCCGGGCTCGCGGTTCGTGGCCTCGGACCTCATCGCGGACGCCGCCAGGACCATCCGCGGTGGCGGGGGCAAGGGCGCCGAGATGGCCATGGCGGGTGGCAAGGACGCGAGTGCGCTCGACGAGGCCCTCGATCAGGCCCGGGCTGCGGCCGGGATCGCCTGAGCGGCGCCTCCGCCCGACTGCATGCGTGCCCTGGGCGTCGACCTCGGAACGGTTCGTATCGGACTCGCGATGAGCGATGCCGGCGGGGTCATCGCGACACCGTTCACGGTGCTGCGGCGCTCCCGCTCACGCGAGCTCGACCATCGGGCCATCGCCGAGATCTGCGACGAATGGGAGATCGACGTTGTCGTGGTCGGGTTGCCGCTCTCCCTCGACGGGTCCCACACCGCCGCCGCCCGCAAGGCCGCGGCGGAGGCAACCCGGTTGGGTGTCATCACAAACCGCCCGGTCGAGACCTACGATGAACGGCTGACGACGGTCACTGCGCATCAGCTCCTCCGTGAGCAGGGCGTGTCGGGGCCCGACCGGCGCGAACAGGTCGACAAGGTCGCAGCGGCGGTGTTGCTGCAGGCCTGGCTCGACGCCAGACACCACGATCGGTCCGACACCACGCCCGATGACTCCCGAGAAACATCATGACGACGCCCGACGCTGACGACGAGTCCCGCCCCATCCGACCCGACACGGTGTCGGGTGTCGATGGCCCGGAAGTACCCGTCGGCCGCGGTGACGACACGGCCGGCACCCGGAACTGGTCCGAGCCGCTGTATCCCGACGAACCCCACCGTGGCGGCGGTTCCTCGCCCTATCCCGATGAGGGCGCCGATTCGGTGTACCCCGACCGCGGCCCTGACCGCCCGTCGGGCTGGGGCGGCGGCTCGGCGCGTTCGGGCGCGCACGATCCCGCTGCGGGCCTGGCGCTCGCTCCCCAGACCATGCGCGACACGTATGCGCCGGTGCAGTTCGACCCGGCGTCGGAGTTCGAACCTCCCGAGGACCTGCCGCCCTGGTACGAGGACGAGTACTACGACGATCGCGACTGGGAACGTCTGCCTCGCGGCACCAGCACCTTGTTCCGGGTCCTGGTGTTCGCTGGGGTCTTCGCGGTGGTCGTGTTCATGTCGGGTACGTTCGTCAAGGGATGGATCGACGATCAGCTCGAACCGCCCGGCGGGCCCGGAGCCGAGGTCGAGATCGCCATTCCCCTCGGCGCCACCACCAACGACATCGTCAGGATCCTCGCCGACGAGGGCATCGTCGCCAACAGCACGGTGTTCCGCTACTACCTGCAGTACAAAGACGCCGGGGAGTTCCAGGCCGGCGACTACGTGTTCCGCGAGGACATGGCCGCGTGGGACGCTCTCGAGGTGCTCGAGGGCGGCGCCCGGATCGCCGAGACCTTCTTCGTGACCATCCCCGAAGGGCTGACGGTCGCCGAGATGCAGGCGTCGCTGCTTTCCCAGCTACCCGAGTTCGACCCCGTGGAGTTGGCCGACGCCATCGCGTCCGCGCCGCGTCCCGAGGTCTTCGGCGACTCCCGTCTGGTCTCGGACGAAGGCATCTTCTTCCCCGCCACCTACGACATTCCCGAGGACTTCGCCGCCGACGAGGCCGCGCTGATCCGGCGCATGGTCGACGCCTTCGACCAGGTCGCAGCCGAGACCGAGCTCGGACGGGCCCGGCGCAAGGTCGGTGTATCGCCCTATCAGGCCCTCATCGTGGCCTCGCTCATCGAGGAGGAAGCCAGGGCCGATGTGGACCGCCCCCAGATCGCGCAGGTGATCTACAACCGTCTCGAGGCCGGGGAACTCCTGGGTATCGACGCCACCGTCGTCTATGCGCTGGGCGGCGACCGTGAACTGTCCCAGGCGGATCTCGAGGTCGACTCGCCGTACAACACCAGGCGCTTTCCCGGGCTGCCGCCCGGTCCCATCGCAGCGCCCGGCCGGGCGTCGATCGAGGCCGCGCTCAACCCCAGCGGCGGCGACATCTTCTGGTACGTGCTCACCGAGGAGAACGGTCCGGGCACGCACCGCTTCACCGTGACCGAGGCGGAGTTCCTCGAGGGCGTCCAGATCTGCATCGAGCGCGAGCTCGGGTGCGGCTGAGCCGGTGTTGCGAGCCACGACCCGGACGGCTGCCGTCATCGGCCATCCGGTGGCGCATTCGCTGTCCCCGGTGATCCACAACGCCGCGTTCGCGGCGTGCGAGATCGACTGGGCCTACCTGGCTTTCGACGTCGCTCCCGGCGGTGGCGCCGCCGCGGTCGAGGCGATGCGGACCCTGCACCTCGGCGGGTTGTCCGTCACGATGCCCCACAAGAGCGAGGTCGCCGGAGCCGTCGACCGCTGCACGCCGGCGGCCGGCTGCCTCGGCGCCGTCAACTGTGTGGCCTGGGAACAGGGCGAGCTCGTCGGGCACAACACCGACGGCGACGGCTTCGTCGACAGTCTCGTGCCGTCGCTGACCCGGCCGCTGTCGGAGCTGCGCTGTCTGGTGTTCGGCGCCGGCGGTGCCGCACGGTCGGTCATCGTGGCTCTGGCCGCCGCAGGAGCGGCCGAGGTCGGCGTCTGCAACCGGACGCCACGACGTGCCGAGTCCGCCGCAGCCCTCGCCGGTCCGGTCGGCACGATGGCCGCTCCCTCCGCGGCACGCGACTACGACGTCATCGTCAACGCGACATCGTTGGGCATGGCCGGCACCTCGGGTTCGGGCGTCAGCCCGGTCGACACCGCCATGCTCCACGACGGCCAGATCGTCGTCGACCTCGTCTACAACCCGGTGTGCACGCCGCTGTTGGCCGGCGCCGCCGCACAGGGGGCGACCACCCTCGACGGCGTGGGGATGTTGGTGCACCAGGCCGCCCGGCAGTTCACCCTATGGACCGGTGTCGAGGCCCCGATCGCCGCAATGGAGGCCGCCGCCCGCAACGGCGTGGCCGAGCGGAGCTGATCATGGCTGCGGTGGTCGTCGCCGCGGTCGCCGGCGCGCTGCTCGGTCGGTTCATGCGCCCCGTGCTCGCCGACAACGGGGCCCCGATGGGTCGCGCGCCGGTCCCCGAGGTCGTGACGGCAGCGCTGTTCGCGGTCGCAGCATGGCGGCTCGACGGCTGGCCCCTGGTGGCCGTCCTGGTCCTCATGGCCACCCTCGCGGTGCTGTCCATCGTCGATCTCGTCGACTATCGCCTGCCCGACGCAGTGCTGTTCCCGGGTACGGCAGCGGGCGCAGCGGTCCTGGTCGTGGGCGAGCTCGTCGACGGCGCCGCGGCCAATCTCGCCGCCGCTGCTGTGGGCGCCGTCGTCTACTTCGTCATCTTGTTGGTCATGCACCTGGTCAGCCCGGCCGGTATGGGGTTCGGTGACGTCAAGTTGGCGGTGCTGTTGGGCATGTACGTGGGCTGGGCGGCCGGGACGCGCCTCGACGCCGTCCGTGGGGTGATGATGGCGCTGCTCGTCGGGTCGTTGCTCGGTGTCATCCTGGGTGTCGGCCGCATCGCCGCGGTCCGCCTCGGCGCCCGGTTCCTGCCCGATCCCGAGGAGGGGAGTGCAGGCCCGGGCTGGCACCGCACGACCTTCCCGTTCGGGCCCCCGCTGATGATCGGGGCGCTGGCGGTGGTGCTGTTCCCCACGACCTTCCTCGGCTGATCCAGCCCTGCCGATCCGGCGGGGCGGGCCGGTTTGCCTCCCGCTCACGGCAGTGACGGTCCCACCGCATCCCGCCGCAGACCGACACCGCCGGTAACCTCGACAAGATGGACACCGTCGTCGTCGAGGTCGATCTGGGGGAGCGGTCGTATCCGGTCGTGATCGGCGCGGGCGCGATCACCGAGCTCGGCGCGCTGATCCCCGCACAGGCCCGACGAGCCGCCGTCGTCACCCAGGACGGCGTCGGTGTGGTCGCGGACCCCGGCATCGAACACAGGACGTTCGTCATCGGCGACGGTGAGGCGTACAAGACGCTCGCCACCGTCGAGGACCTCTGCAGGGGATGGGCCCAGTGGGGCCTGACCCGCAACGACGTGGTCGTCGCCGTCGGCGGCGGCATCGTCACCGACGTCGCCGGGTTCGCCGCGGCGGTCTACCACCGTGGCGTCGACGTCGTCTACGTCTCCACCACGCTGCTGGGCCAGATCGACGCCGCGGTCGGTGGCAAGACCGGGGTCAACCTGCCCGAGGGCAAGAACCTCGTCGGTGCGTTCTGGCAGCCCCGCGCCGTCGTATGCGACACCGACGTCCTGGCCACCATGGATGTGCGCGAATGGCGGTGCGGCTACGGCGAGATGGCCAAGTACCGGTTCCTCGGCGCCGACGACCTCACCTCCCGCTCGCTGCGGGACCAGATCGCCCGGTGCGTCGAGATCAAGGCCGACGTCGTCGCATCCGACGAACGCGAGGGCGGTCGACGTGCGGTCCTCAACTACGGACACACCCTCGCCCATGCCCTCGAGATCGACGGCGAGTTCGGCCTCCGCCACGGCGAGGCCGTTGCGGTCGGGCTGCACTACGCCGCGGTCCTCGCACACCGCCTGGGGCGCATCGACGCCGACGCCGTCGCCGAACACCGTGCCGTGCTCGCCCACTACGAGTTGGTCGACACCTTGCCGGCGGGTGCCGACGCCGAACGCCTCGTCGACCTGTTCAGCCGCGACAAGAAGGCCGTCGACGGGGTCACCTTCGTCCTCGACGGGCCCGACGGCGTCGAGCCCGTCCGCATCGACGACCGGCGCCTGCTCCTCGACGCCATCGAGGCGATCCGATGAGCCCCGGCGCCGGACGCGCCGCAGCGCTGCGTGAGGCCCTGGTCGACCACGCCGCCGCGATCGTGCTCACCGACCCCACCAACATCGCGTGGCTCTGCGGTTTCGACGGCTCCAACGCCATCGTGGTCGTCGACGCCGAATCGATGCACCTGTGCACCGACGGCCGCTACGCCACACAGGCCCCGGCGCAGGCCGCAGCCCATGGCGCCGACCTCGAGGTCATCGTCGACCCCGATGCCGTCGGCGCCGCAGCCGCGCTGTTGGGCAGCGGGCCGATCGCGCTCGAGGCCGATCACATCACCTGGGCGGTGCAGCGACGCCTCGCCGACGCGGTCGACGTCGAGCTCGTCGCCACCACCGGCCTGGTCGCCGGCCTGCGTGCCCGCAAGGACCCCGACGAGCTCGATCGGATCCGGCGCGCCGCCGCCATCACCGACGCTGCCCTCGCCGAGGTGGTGGCCCTCGCCGGTACCGGCTGCACCGAGTCGGCCCTCGCCGCGGCGCTCGACGACGCCATCCGTCGCCACGGCGGCTCGGGTCCCGCGTACGAGACCATCGTGGCCTCGGGGCCCAACGCCGCGCTGCCGCACGCCCGGCCCACCGACCGCATCATCGAGCCGGGCGATCTCGTCATCATCGATGTCGGCTGTCTGTACCGGGGGTACCGCTCCGACATGACACGGTCGTTCGTGGTCGGCGAACCCGACGACCACCAGCGCCATCTCCTCGAAGCCGTCCTCGCAGCTCAGCAGGCCGGGATCGCCGCGGTCGGCCCCGGGGTGAGCGCACGCGCCATCGACACGGCCTGCCGGTCGGCGCTGGCGACGGTCGACCTCGCCGACCACTTCATCCATGGCACGGGCCACGGGGTCGGACTCGACATCCACGAGCGCCCGGCGATCAACAGCCGCACCGACGACGTCCTCGAGGTCGGCATGGTCGTCACCGTCGAGCCCGGTGTCTATCTCGAGGGCAGCGGCGGTGTGCGCTGGGAGGATCTTCTGGTGGTCACCGGCGACGGCGCCGAGGTCCTCACGTCGAGCCCGAAGCCGTTCGCGGTGGCGGTCACGTTGCCGTCCGACGAAAGGGGGCCGGTACAGTGACGCGCCGTCCCCTCACCACTCGCTGAACGGAAAGCCGCGCTCGATGGCCACTGTGTCCACCAACGACCTGAAGAACGGCATGACGCTGGTGCTCGACCACAACCTCATGCAGGTCGTCGAGTTCCAGCACGTCAAGCCCGGTAAGGGCCACGCGTTCGTGCGGTCGAAGCTCCGCAACGTCCGCACCGGTGCGGTCATCGAGAACACGTTCCGGGCCGGCGAGTCCGTCGAGCGCGCCACCATCGACAAGCGGGAGATGCAGTACCTCTACGCCGATGGCGACAGCGTGGTGTTCATGGACAACGAGACCTACGACCAGCTGACCGTTCCCAACGAGACGCTCGGCGACGCCGGCAACTACCTCGTCGACGGCTCCACCGCAGTCCTGTTGATGTACGGATCCGAGATCGTCGGCACCGACCTGCCGGCATCGGTCGAGCTCACCGTCGCCGAATGCGAGCCCGGTATCCAGGGCGACCGTGTCTCGGGCGCCACGAAACCCGCCACCATGGAGACCGGGCTGGTCGTGCAGGTGCCGCTGTTCGTCGAGCAGGGCACCCGGATCAAGGTCGACACCCGCTCGGGAAGCTACATCAGCCGCGCGTGAACGATTCGCGTGTTGCCCCAGCGGGATCGCGCCGTGAGGGGCGCGAGCGTGTGCTCGGTCTGCTCTACGAGGCGGAATCCAAGTCCATCCCCCTCGACGAGCTCGTCGACGGACTGCCCCTGCCGTTGACCGGCTACGCGGCCCGTCTCGTCGAGGGCATCGGCCACGATCCCGCCCGCCTCGATCACCTCATCGAGGCCGTCAGCCATCGGTGGCGGGTGGCCCGCATGCCGGCGGTCGACCGGGCCGTGCTGCGTATGGCAACCCACGAGCTCGCGGAGCGCCAGGATGTGCCGGCCGGAGCCGTGATCTCCGAGGCCGTCGATCTCGCTGCCGAATACTCCACCGAGGCCTCGAGCCGGTTCGTCAACGGTGTGCTGGCACGCCTGGCCACCGAGCTCCGCCCGAACGAGGCCACCGACATCGAGGTGCCCGAGCTCGCCGACCCCGGCGATGCCGTCCGGGCCGTGGCCGTGTCGGAGCTCTCGACCGAGTGAGCTCGGCGGGGCCCGACGAGTGGCTCGGGCTACCGCTTCCCGAGCTGCATGTCGACGAAGGCCCCATCACGCTGCGACCGTGGCGAACCGACGACGCGCATGCGCTCGCGGCTGCATGGGAGGATCCGCTGGTGCGACGGTGGCTCGAGCCGCCCACCGGTGGGGCGCCGGCCGCTGCGACCTGGATCGCCGGAGCCGACCAGCGCCTGGCTGCCGGGACGGCGATCGACGCCGCCATCGTGGTCGACGGCGCCGTCGCCGGGGAGATCGGGCTGCACCGGTTCGACCGGCGTCGCCGCGCCGCGCTGGTCGGCTACTGGGTGGGGCCCGGACACCGTGGTCGGGGCCTGGCTGCCACGGCGCTGGCGGCGGCCACGGGCTGGTGGTTCGAGACCATCGACGGCGAGGCGCTCGTTGCCGAGTGTGCATCGGCCAACGTGGCGTCGTGGCGCACAGCAGAGGTCGCCGGCTTCACGCTCCTCGACGAGCGAGAGGGGCGTCGGGTCCTGGCCATCGCCCGGTCGGGGCGGCAGTCCGGGCACGATCGTGCGGAGCGGTCGTGAGCGTGCTCGAGCTGTTGGCCGCTGCGGCCATGGTGTTCGTGGGAAGTGCGGTGCAGGGTCTCGCCGGCTTCGGTGCGGGGTTGCTGGCCATCCCGGTCGTGGCCTTGTTCGCTCCGGAGCTGATACCCGGGTCGATGCTGATGGCCATCAGCGCCATCACCGTTCTCGGGGTACGCCGCGAGCGCGGCGATGTCGAGTGGGGCGTCGTCGCCTGGTCGATGGGCGGCCGGATCCCCGGGACGGTGCTCGGCGGCCTGCTGCTGGCCGCGGTGAGCGACACCACCCTCGAGCTGATCGTCTCGGTCAGCGTGTTGGTGGGGGTGGGCCTGTCCCTCGGCGGGATCCGCGTGACGAAGAGCCGCGCCACGCTGGTGTCGGCTGGCGTGGTGTCGGGGGTGGGAGCCACCGCGGCCGGCATCGGCGGACCCCCGATGGCGCTGGTGCTCCAACACGACGACGGCCCCCACGTGCGGGCGACGCTGTCCGCGATGTTCATGCTGTTGGCCCCCGTCAGCCTGATCACCATCGCGATCGCGGGGCGCCTCGACGGCGGTCAGTTCCTGGCGGGACTGGCGCTCATGCCTGCCGCGGCCGGCGGCTTCTTCGCCTCGTCGTCGCTGCGGGTTCGTGTCGACCGGCGCGGCATCCGGCCCCTCGTGCTCGGCCTGTCGACGCTCGCAGCGATGGTGTTGCTGATCCGCAGCCTCCTGTGAGATCTCGTCGCGGTCGTCCACCATCACGGTGGACAGGCGCGACGAGATCGGGGCAATCGGGTACGGGTTGCGCGGCGGCCGGGGCTCGGTAGTGTGGGCGGCGGTCCGTGAAGTGGGTCCCGTGAGGCCCGGACGGCGAGAGAGGTAGCAGCGTGGCCCAACGCGAGCGGAAGTCGACGCCCCCCGGTGGGGGCGTTTTCTCTGCGCACTCCCAGGTGATGGACGCCGACGACGTCCGGCGGGCCCTCTGGCGCATGGCCCACGAGGTCGTCGAGCGCAATCACGGCCTGGTCGGTGTCGCCGTCATCGGGCTCCAGACCGGCGGTGTTCCCCTGGCCGAGCGCCTCGTCGCCAACCTCGCCGAGATCGAGGGGACCGACGTGCCCTTCGGCACCGTCGACGTGGCGTTCTACCGCGACGACTTCGGGCTGCGCTCGATCGCCCCCGAGGCCCCCACCGACATCGCCTTCGACCTCACCGACCGCAGCGTCGTGCTGGTCGACGACGTGCTCTTCACCGGCCGCACCATCCGTGCCGCCCTCGACGCCCTCGCCGATTTCGGCCGGGCCCGGTCGGTCCAGCTCGCGGTCATGGTCGACCGCGGCCATCGAGAGCTGCCGATCCGACCCGACTACGTGGGCAAGAACCTGCCCACCCGCCGCGACGAGGTGGTCGACGTCACCCTCGACGGGGTGTCGCTCGGCACCTTCGGGCCCCCCGCGGGTCCCGCCACCGAACAGGGCGGGGGAGCAGACGCGTGAAGCATTTCCTCACCATCGCCGATCTCGGGGCCGAGGGCCTGCGTGAGCTGCTCGACCTGAGCGACCACTTCCTCGAGGTCTCGAGCCGACGGATCCCGAAGGTCCCGGCGCTGCGGGGCAAGACCATCGCGTGGCTGTTCTACGAGGACTCCACCCGCACCCGCCTCAGCTTCGAGACCGCCGCCAAACGGCTGTCGGCCGACACCATGAACTTCAGCGTGTCGTCGTCGTCGGTCAACAAGGGCGAATCGCTGCGCGACACCGTCGAGACCATCTCCGCCATGGGTGTCGATGCCATCGTCGTGCGCCACAGGTCCTCCGGTGTGCCGCTGCAGATCACCCGCTGGACCGACGCATCGATCATCAACGCGGGCGACGGGTGGCACGCCCACCCCACCCAGGCGCTGCTCGACTGCTACACCATCCGCCGGCGGCTCGGATCACTCGAGGGACGCCACATCGCCATCGTCGGCGACATCAAGCACTCCCGGGTGGCGCGCTCGAACATCGAGGCCTTCACCCTCATGGGTGCACAGGTCACGCTGGTCGCGCCGCGGACACTGCTGCCGGACAGCCTCGAAGGGCTCGACGTCACCGTCACCGACGACCTCGACACGACGCTGGCATCGGCCGACGTCGTGTACCTGCTGCGCATGCAGCTCGAGCGCCAACACGAGGCCCTGGTGCCGAGCCTGCGGGAGTACACCCGTCGCTTCGGCCTCACGGTCGAGCGGGCGGCCACACTCGACCCCGGCACACTCATCATGCATCCCGGTCCCATGAACCGCGGCGTCGAGATCGCCGGACCGGTTGCCGACCTGACCGACGCCGTCATCATCGACCAGGTCGCCAACGGGGTGGTCATCCGCATGGCGGTGCTGTACCGGCTCCTGGGCGAGGGCGCCCTCGCGCTGGCCGACGCACCGGCAGGGGTGGTCCATGGCTGATCTCGTGCTGGCCGGAGGAACCGTGGTCGACGCCACCGGCGAACGCCGCGTCGACGTGGCCGTGGCCGACGGCCGGATCGTTGCGCTCGGCGAGGGTCTCGAGGCCCCGACCGTGCTCGACTGCGGTGGCTGCGTCATCGCTTCGGGCCTCGTCGACCTGGCAGCGGACCTGGGCGAACCCGGCCACGAGGAGGCCGAGACCGTCGAGTCCGCCGCTCGTGCCGCGGCGCTCGGGGGCTACACGGCCATCGTGGCGTCGCCGGCATCGACGCCGTGCATCGACGACGCCGCCGTGGTGCGCGACATCCAGGCACTCGCCGCAGGCGCCGCCGTCGAGGTCCAGTGCGCGGCCGCCATCACCATCGGTCGCGCCGGCGAGCAGCTCTCGCCCATGGCCGAGCTGGCGGCGCTCGGCGTCCGGTTGTTCACCGACGCCCCCGGATGCGTCCAGGACGACCGTCTCATGCGCCGGGCGCTCGAGTACGCGAGCGATCTCGGCGTGACGCTCGCCCAGCGTGCCGAGAGCGCATCGCTCGCCGCCGGGGGCCACATGCACGAAGGCGAGCTCTCGGCACGGCTCGGGGTGCCTGGCATCCCCGCCGAAGCCGAAGAGCTCATGGTCATGCGCGACATGGCCCTGGTTCGCCTCACCGGCGGTCGGCTCCACTACCGGCATCTGTCCGCAGCGGGCTCGGTGGCCATCGTGCGGGCCGCCCGCGCCGGCGGGCTGGCCGTGACCGCGTCGGTCACACCACACCATCTCAGCCTCGCCGACGCCGACGTCGAACCCTACGACCCGGCCACCAAGGTGGTGCCGCCGCTTCGGAGCGACGCCGATCGTAGCGCCCTGCGGGCCGGGCTGATCGACGGCGTCATCGACGCCATCGCCACCGATCACACGCCCCTCGAGGCCCACCGCAAGGAAGTCCCCTTCGACGAGGCGCCCCCCGGTGTCATCGGGCTCGAGACGGCGCTGGCAGTGGTGCTGACCCACCTCGACCTGCCCATCGCCCGGGTCCTGTCCGCCATGTCGTGGGCGCCTGCCGCAATCGCCGGGATCGACGACCGCCACGGTGGCCCCGTCACCGTCGGACGCCCCGCAAATCTCTGTGTCATCGACCCGACCGCCACCTGGGTGGTCGAAGGAGCAGCCATGGCCAGCCGCAGCGCCAACACCGCCTTCGAGGGCGCCACCCTGCACGGCAGGGTCCGCCACACGATCTCGCGCGGCGAGCCCGTGGTCATCGACGGGGAGGCGCAGCGATGACCTCCTCCATCACTCCGGCGGCGCTCGTGCTCGCCGACGGGGCAGTGTTCGAAGGCGAGGCGATCGGTGCCGCACCACCCGGCGGCGTCGCATCGGGCGAGGTCGTCTTCAACACGGTGCTCACCGGCTACCAGGAGGTCATCACCGACCCGTCCTATGCCGGCCAGATCATCACGTTCACCTACCCCCACATCGGCAACTACGGCGTCAACGACGCCGACAACGAGAGCCGCCGGCCGTTCTGCCGCGGCGTCGTCATCCGCGAGCTCGCACGGCGCCA
Organism: Acidimicrobiales bacterium; assembly: GCA_046290435.1. Classification (GTDB taxonomy): domain Bacteria; phylum Actinomycetota; class Acidimicrobiia; order Acidimicrobiales; family UBA8592; genus CAVQUE01. The sequence continues at coordinate 94,368 of JBKAGO010000035.1, read as the reverse complement.
CTCCAACTGGCGTGCCGGCGGCGACCTCGACTCGCTGCTGCGGCGCCATGGCGTGCCCGGCATCGCCGGGATCGACACCCGTCGCCTCACCCGCCACATCCGCGACCTCGGCGCCATGCCCGGCGCATTCGGGACCGCGGGCGAGGCCACGCTCGCTGCTGCTGCCGCAGCCGAGCCGGGCACCGACGGCATCGACCTCGTCGCCACCGTCACCTGCGACGCCGCCTACACCGTGGCCGCCACCACCGGCGCCCCGCGGCGCATCGTCGCCGTCGATTTCGGCATCAAGACCACGATCCTGCGCCATCTTGCCGAGCTCGGGACCGTCGAGGTCGTGCCGGCGTCGACGTCGGTCGACGACATCATGGCGCTCGGGCCCGACGGGGTGTTCCTGTCCAACGGACCGGGCGATCCCGCAGCGGTCGAAGGTGTCACCGGCACCATCGCCGACCTGCTGGGCCAGGTACCGGTGTTCGGCATCTGCCTCGGCCATCAGCTGCTGGCACGCGCCATCGGTGGCGAGACCGTGAAGATGCCGTTCGGCCACCACGGCGGCAACCACCCGGTGAAGGACCTCCGCACGGGGGTCATCGAGATCACCAGCCAGAACCACAATTTTGCCGTCGACGCCGACTCCGTCGCCGGTCGGGCCGACATGACCCACGTCAACCTCAACGACGGGGTGTGCGAAGGCATCGGGCTACGAGACGTCCCTGCCTTCAGCGTCCAGCACCATCCCGAGGCCGGTCCGGGCCCCCACGACAGCACCTACCTGTTCGACCGTTTCGCCGAGCTCATGGACCGAGTGGCGAGCCGATGAGGAGAGCAACGACCCATGCCACGTCGTGACGACATCGACAAGATCCTGCTGATCGGATCCGGCCCGATCGTGATCGGTCAGGCCTGCGAGTTCGACTACTCGGGAACCCAGGCGTGCCGCGTCCTGCGGGAAGAGGGCTACACCGTGGTCCTCGCCAACTCGAACCCGGCGACGATCATGACCGACCCGGACTTCGCGGACGCCACCTACGTCGAGCCGCTCACCTGCGAGGTCCTGACGGCCATCATCGAGCGCGAGCGCCCCGACGCACTGCTGCCGACCCTCGGCGGCCAGACCGCGCTCAACCTGGCGATGGAGCTGGTCGCCGCCGGTGTGCTGGACCGCTACGGCGTCGAGCTCATCGGCGCCAACGCCGAGGCCATCGCCACCGCCGAGGATCGCGAGAAGTTCAAGGTCGCGATGGTCGAGGTCGGCCTGTCGGTGCCGACGTCGGGCGTCGCCCACGACATGGACGAGGCCCGCCGCATCGTCGACGAGGTCATCGGCCTTCCGGTGATCATCCGCCCGGCGTACATCCTCGGGGGCAAGGGCACCGGTATCGCCTCGACGCCCGAGGAGTTCGAACGCATCGCAGCGAACGGACTGTCGGCGAGCCCGATCAACGAGATCCTGATCGAGCAGTCGATCAAGGGCTGGAAGGAGTTCGAGCTCGAGGTCATGCGCGACCACGCCGACAACTGCGTGGTCATCTGTGCCATCGAGAACCTCGACCCGATGGGCGTGCACACCGGCGACTCCATCACGGTGGCGCCGTCGCAGACGCTCACCGACGTCGAGTACCAGAAGATGCGCGATCAGGCGTTCACGTGCATGCGCCGCGTCGGAGTCGAGACCGGCGGCTCGAACGTGCAGTTCGCCCTCAACCCCGACGACGGCGAGATCGTCGTCATCGAGATGAACCCGCGCGTCAGCCGGTCCTCTGCGCTCGCCTCGAAGGCCACCGGGTTCCCGATCGCCAAGATCGCTGCGAAGCTCGCCGTGGGCTACACCCTCGACGAGATCCCCAACGACATCACCCGCAAGACGCCGGCCAGCTTCGAGCCCAGCATCGACTATGTCGTCACCAAGATCCCTCGGTGGGCGTTCGAGAAGTTCCCCGGGACGCCCCCGGTGCTCGGCACCCAGATGCAGTCGGTCGGCGAGGTCATGGCCATCGGGCGCACCTTCCCGGAGTCGCTCCAGAAGGCGCTGCGGTCCCTCGAGCTCGGCAGGACCGGCCTCAACGCCGACGCGGCCGAGAACGTCTGGGACGACCTCGACGACGACGCGCTGTTGGCGACCGCGGCGGTGGCAACGCCCGAACGGATCCTGCAGGTCGGGGAGGCGTTGCGTCGGGGGCTCGGCATCGAGGCCGTGCACGCAGCCACGGCGATCGACCCTTGGTTCCTCGACCAGATGGCGATGATCATCGACGAGCGCCATCACCTCGCTGCCATCGATGGGCCGGCTGGGATCGATCGCGCCGAGCTGCGGCGCGCCAAGCGGCTCGGGTTCTCCGACGCCCAGCTCGCGCACCTGTGGTCGGTCCCAGAGGCCGACGTCACCGCCCGCCGGCTCGAGCTCGGGGTCACGCCCACGTTCAAGACCGTCGACACCTGCGCGGCCGAGTTCGCGGCGGAGACCCCCTACCACTACTCGACCTATGAGGACACCGACGAGATCGCCGTCTCGAGCCGTCCCAAGGTCATCATCCTCGGATCCGGGCCCAACCGGATCGGCCAGGGCATCGAGTTCGACTACTGCTGCGTCCACGCCAGCTTCGCGCTGCGCGACGCCGGCTACGAGACCGTCATGGTCAACTGCAACCCCGAGACGGTGTCGACCGACTACGACACCAGCGACCGGTTGTACTTCGAGCCGCTGACCTTCGAGGACGTCTCGAACATCATCGCCGCAGAGCAGGCCTCGGCCGCGGCGGTGGGCGGCCCCGGTATCGCCGGGATCATCGTCAGCCTCGGCGGTCAGACACCGCTGAAGCTCGCCGGGCTGTTGCCGGCCGAGCTCATCGCCGGGACCAACCCCGATTCGATCGACCTGGCCGAGGACCGCGAGCGCTGGAACGCCGTGTGCGCTCAGCTCGAGATCCCCCAGCCTCCCGGCGGGACCGCGGCCACCCTCGACGAGGCCGTGTCAGTCACGGCTCGTATCGGCTACCCGGCCCTGGTGCGCCCGTCGTACGTGCTCGGCGGCCGTGCCATGTCCATCGTCTACGACGACGACGAGCTGGCCGCAGCGATGGCCGAGCTGAGCCTCGCCGGCAGCCTCGGACGCGAAGGCGGGCTGTCGGCCGAGCGACCGGTGCTGTTGGACCGCTTCCTCGAAGACGCCATCGAGGTCGACGTCGACGCCTTGCGCGACCACACCGGCGAGGTCCTGATCGGCGGGATCATGGAGCACGTCGAGGAGGCCGGTGTGCACTCGGGCGATTCGGCGTGCATGATCCCGCCCCAGAACCTCAGCGCAGGCACCATCGCCACCCTCACCGAGTACACCACCCGCATCGCCGAGCGACTCGAGGTCATCGGCTGCATCAACGTGCAGTTCGCGGTCAAGCGAATGGGTGCAGGCGAGCAGGTCTTCGTCATCGAGGCCAACCCCCGGGCGTCGCGCACCGTGCCGTTCGTCGCCAAGGCCACCGGCGTCCCGTTGGTCAAGGCCGCCGCCCGCATCATGCTCGGCGCAACGGTCGCCGAGCTGCGTGACGAGGGTGTGCTGTGTCCTCGCACCGAGAGCCCCCACATCGCCGTCAAGGAGGCGGTGCTGCCGTTCAACCGGTTCCCGATGACCGACGCCGTGCTCGGCCCGGAGATGCGTTCGACGGGCGAGGTCATGGGCATCGACCTCACCGCCGGCCTGGCCTTCGCCAAGAGCCAGCTGGCCGCCGGGTTGTTGCTCCCCGAGAACGGCGAGGTGTTCCTGTCGCTCGCGGATCGGGACAAGGCCGCCGGTGTGGCCACCGCGTCGGTTTTGTCGGAGCTCGGGTTCTCGATCGTGGCGACCTCGGGAACAGCCGCGGCACTGGTCGCTGCCGGCATCGAGGTCGCCGAGGTCGTCGCCAAACTCGACGACGTCGCGGGCACCAACGCTGTCGAGCTGATCGAGTCCGGTCGGGTCCAGTTGGTGATCAACTCACCGCGAGGACGTGGGTCCCGTGCCGACGGCAACCACATCCGACGCGCCGCAGGGGAGCAGGGCATCCCCCTGCTGACCACCGCAGCGGCGGGTCTGGCCGCTGCGAATGGCATGGCCGACCGGGCCGCGCACCCGTGGCGGGTGCGCACGCTGCAGGAATACCACGCCAACACTGCGCTCGACGCCGACGATCACGCAACGGCCGGCCGCCCATGATCGACCGGCCACGGGTGCTCCCGCGCCGCTCCGGCCACGGGCCCAACGTGCACGTCGACTGCTCGACGACGGTGGGGTCGCTGCATCTGCCGCACGCGGTCATGACCGCGTCGGGTACCGCCGGTCACGGCGACGAACTCTCGGCCTACGTCGACCTGTCGAGCCTCGGCGCGGTGGTCGTGAAGTCGCTGAGCGCAGGCCCGTGGGCCGGTAATCCCGCGCCACGGGTCCACCAGACGCCGGCCGGGATGATCAACAGCGTCGGCCTGCAGGGGCCCGGCATCGAGGCCTGGGCAGCCGAGGAGCTGCCTGCCCTCGTAGCCACCGGTGCCCGGGTCGTCGTGAGCATCTGGGGACGCTCGATCGGCGACTACGCCGAAGCGGCCGCCGCCGTTGCGGACCTGCCGCCCGAGGTGATCGCGGTCGAGGTCAACGTGTCGTGCCCCAACGTCGAGGCCCGCCACGAGATGTTCGCCCATTCGGCAGAGGCCACCCGTGCCGTGCTCGAGGCCACCGCGGGTGTGGGGCGACCCCGCTGGGCCAAGCTGAGCCCCAACGTCACCGCGCTGGTGCCCATCGCTGCGGCCGCCGCCGAGGCCGGCGCCGAGGCGGTCACGCTGGTCAACACCGTCATGGGCATGGTCATCGACGTCGAGAAGCGCCGACCGCTTCTCGGGGGCGGCGGTGGCGGTCTGTCGGGACCGGCGATGCATCCGGTTGCCGTGCGCGCCGTCTACGACGTCCACGCCGCGCTGCGGGATCTCCCGATCGTGGGGGTCGGCGGTGTAGCGTCTGGGTCGCAGGCGGTGGAGCTGATGATGGCAGGAGCATCGGCGATCCAGGTCGGTACCGCGACCTTCGCGGACCCCCGGGCGTCCGCCATCGTGATGGACGAGATCGAGCAATGGTGCCGATCGCACGGAATCCAACGGCTCGGCGATCTCGTCGGCGCCGCGCATGACGAAAGGCTTCCATGACCGAGAGTTCCGAATCCGCTGTCAATCCCTCGGCCGCCGTGACGAGTGCGCCCGAGCCCGCCGACCCGGTGGAGCTCGCCGGCGTCACCGACGAGGTACGGGCCACCCTGGTGTTGGCCCTCGACGTCGACGACCTCGTGGTCGCGACGCGTATGGCCCGGGAGCTCGCACCCTGGTTCGGTGTCGCGAAGGTCGGTCTGGAGCTCTACTCCGCCGCCGGGCCCGACGCCGTGGCCGCCATGCGCGAGCTCGGCTACGACGTGTTCCTCGACCTCAAGCTCCACGACATCCCCACCACCGTGGGGCGGGCCGCCCGTGTGCTCGGCGCGCTGGGCGTCGACTACCTCACCCTGCACGCGTTCGGTGGTGTCGACATGTTGCGCGCCGGTGTCGAGGGCCTCGGCGAGGGTGCCACCAACGCCGGCCTCGAGATCCCCATGGCCGTCGCGGTCACGGTCTTGACCAGCGACGGCGGCGCCCCCGACCACATCGTTCCCCAGCGTGTGCGCCTCGCCGCCGAGGCAGGCTGCGGCGGTCTCGTCTGCGCTGCGAAGGACCTCGTCGACGCCCGGACCCTGGCCCCGCGGCTGGTTCGGATCGTGCCCGGCATCCGCCTGGCCGGTAGCGAGGCGAACGACCAGGCCAACCCGGCGACGCCCGGCGACGCCATGGCCCAGGGTGCCGACCTCCTGGTCATCGGCCGCACCGTCACCGCGGCCCCCGACCCGGCGGAGGCTGCGAACCAGCTGGTGAGCGAACTCCTCGGCTGACAGCCGCTCCGCCGAGCGGTCATTATCCCTGCTCAGCCGGGGTGCGGGAACGGCGACCCTCCACCACCTGGGCGTCGCCGCTCATTACGATCGCTCCCATGGCAGCACCCCCCGTTCTCACCGAGGCCCAGCGCAAGGACGCGCTCGAAAAGGCCGCCCACGCCCGGCGTGTCCGCGCCGAGCTCAAAGAGCGCCTGAAGATGGGTTCGGTCGAACTGAGCCAGGTCCTCGACCTGGCCGACCGCGACGACATCATCGGCAAGACCAAGGCCCTGGCGGTCATCGAGTCCCTCCCCGGCGTCGGCAAGGTCAAGGCCCGCCGGATGATGGAGGAGATCGGCATCGCCGACAGCCGGCGCCTGCGCGGCCTCGGAGATCAGCAGCGGGCGGCTCTGCTCGCCGCGGTCGGTGGCTGAGGACGCTGCGTCGCTGGTCATCGTGGTCTCGGGACCGGGTGGCGTCGGCAAGGGCACCATCGCGGCCCGCCTGATCGAACGCAACCCCGGTCTCTGGCTCAGCAGGTCGTGGACCACCCGCGACCAGCGGCCCGGCGAGCCCGACGACGCCTACCACTTCGTCGACCAGGAGACGTTCGTCGCCCACATCGACAGTGGGGGATTTCTCGAGTGGGCCGAGTTCCAGGGAAACCTCTACGGCACACCTTGGCCCGACCCTCCCGAGGGCACCGACGTGCTGCTCGAGATCGACGTCCAGGGCGCCCGGTCGGTCCGGGCCCGTGACGAGGGTGCGCTGTTGGTCTTCGTCGACGCTCCGACCCGTACCGCGCAGGCCGAGCGCCTGCGTGCCCGCGGAGACGACGAGGCAGCCGTCGCGCGGCGCATAGCCGCAGCCGAGCACGAGCGGTCCCTCGCCGGCGAGCTCGGCGCCCATGTCGTCATCAACGACGACCTCGACACCGCGGTCGACGAGATCCTCGCCTTGATCGACGACGCCCACCGCTGCAGCTGAACGCCCTGACCTCGGGGGCAGGCGCCCGGGTTCCGATCCCGCAGGCGGCTGCTATCCTCTCATCTGGCCTGCGGCCGCTCACACGGCGCGCCGCGAATCCCCTGTAATCGACGAAAGAGTGCGCCATGCCCCTCCAGAACGACACCATGATCGAGCCCCCCGTCGAGGGCCTGCTCGATCGCGCCGGGTCGAAGTTCCGGTTGGTGACGCTGGGGTCGCGCCGTGCCCGCCAGATCAACTCCTACTTCGGTCAACTCGGCGACGGCCTCGGCGCCAACGTCCCACCGCAGGTCACCTCGGTGTCGCGCAAGCCGCTCACCATTGCGTTCGAGGAGATCTCGGCGGACAAGATCGTCGCCGGAGCCAAGGCCGAACCCGTCGAGGACGTCGCGCCCGCCACCGAGGTCGCCGAGTCCGACGGTGACGACGCCAGCTGATTCGGCGACGGCCGGCGTCGGCTCGTCCGACGACGGCGCAGGGCCGCTCGCCGGCAAGCGCATCGTGCTCGGGGTCAGCGGCGGCATCGCGGCCTACAAGGCCGTCGAGGTCGCCCGCCGCCTCGTCGACGCCGGCGCCCATGTCACCCCGATCATGACCCGGGCCGCGCACCGGTTCATCGGCGAGACAACGCTCAGCGCGTTGTCGAGCGAGCCGGTTCGCACCTCACTGTGGGACAGCGACGACCCCATCCCGCACACTCGTATGGGCCAGGGCGCGGATGCGATCGTCGTCGCTCCCGCGACGGCCCGCCTCATCGGCTCCTATGCAGCAGGTATCTCCAACGAATTGTTGACCGCCACCTTGTTGGCCACCGCAGCGCCGGTCGTCGTGTGCCCCGCGATGCACACCGAGATGTGGGAGCACCCCGCCGTCCAGGAGAACCTCGCGACGCTTCGCCGGCGTGGGGTCGTGGTCGTCGATGCCGAACCGGGCCGTCTCGCCGGCGGCGACGTCGGCCATGGCCGCCTGGCGTCGCCCCCCACCATCGTCGCCGCGGTCGAACGGGCCGTCGGTCCAGGCGATCTCCGCGGGGCCCACGTCATCATCACCGCCGGCGGCACCCGTGAGGCCATCGACCCGGTGCGGGTCATCACCAACCGGTCCACCGGCAAGCAGGGGTATGCACTCGCAGCCGCGGCGTATGCACGCGGCGCCGACGTCACCCTCGTCACCACCGTCGATCGCGAACCGCCGCCGGGCGTCACCGCCATCAGCGTCGAGTCCGCTGCCGAGATGCAGTCGGTGGTCATGCCCGCATCTGCCAGCGCCGACGTGATCATCATGGCTGCCGCGATCGCCGACTTCCGTCCGGCGGCGCGCGCCGATCACAAGATCAAGAAGGACGACGCGCTCGACTCCATCGCACTCGAGCGCACCCACGACTTCCTCGTCGATCTCGGCGAACGGCGCCCGGCAACGCAGGTGCTCGTCGGGTTCGCCGCCGAGACCGACGACCTCGAACGCAACGCACGCGGAAAGCTCGAACGCAAGCACCTCGACCTCATCGTCGGCAACGACGTGTCGATGGACGGTGCAGGTTTCGCCCACGACACCAACGAAGTCCTCATCATCGGAGCCGATCGCCGACGCCACGTGGCTCTCGCCGACAAGCGTGTCATCGCCGATGCGGTCCTCGACGAGGTCGTCTCCATCCGCACCAGCCGTCTCGGTACCGAGCCGGCCGTGCCGAACCCGCCCGCCCAACCCACCGCCGCCAACAACCAGAGGTAGCCAACCGTGCGCTCATTCACCTTCACCTCGGAATCGGTCACCGAAGGCCATCCCGACAAGATGGCCGACCAGATCTCCGACTCGGTGCTCGATGCCCTGCTCGAGCAGGACCCGATGAGCCGCGTGGCGTGCGAGACCCTGGTCACCACCGGCTTCGCGCTCATCGCCGGCGAGATCACCACCGAGGCCTACGTCGACATCCCCGGCATCGTGCGCCGCACCATCTGCGACATCGGCTACGACAACGAGGCCTTCGGCTACGACGGCAACACCTGCGGTGTCATGGTGGCCATCGACGAGCAGTCTCCCGACATCGCCCAGGGCGTCGACGCCTCCGAAGAGGTGCGGTCGGGCACCGCCGGCGAAGACGACGAGTTCGACAAGCAGGGCGCAGGCGACCAGGGCCTGATGTTCGGCTACGCCACCGACGAGACCGACGTCTTGATGCCGCTGCCCGTCCACGTGGCGCACCGCATGGCCGAGCGCCTCACCGAGGTCCGGCGCAGCGGCGTCGTGCCATACCTGCGCCCCGACGGCAAGACCCAGGTCACGTTCGACTACGAGGGCGACCGCCCGGTGCGCCTGCGCACCGTGCTGGTGTCCACCCAGCACAACGACGGCATCGACCGCGACCGATCCATCCGCCCCGATCTCATCGAGCACGTGATCAAGCCGGTCATCCCCGAGCAGTTCGCGGACGACGACTACGAGGTCTTCGTCAACCCCACCGGTCGCTTCGTCATCGGTGGCCCTGTGGGCGACGCCGGTCTCACAGGCCGCAAGATCATCGTCGACACCTACGGCGGCATGGCCCGCCACGGTGGCGGCGCGTTCTCCGGCAAGGACCCGTCCAAAGTCGACCGCAGCGCCGCCTACGCCACCCGCTGGGTTGCGAAGAACATCGTCGCCGCAGGCGCCGCCCGCCGCTGTGAGGTCCAGGTGGCCTACGCCATCGGCGTCGCCCATCCGATGTCGATCATGGTCGAGACCTTCGGCACCGAGACCGTCGACCCCGAGGCCATCTCGGCCGCGGTGCGAGAGGTCTTCGACCTGCGCCCCGGTGCCATCCTGCGCGATCTCGACCTGCGCCGCCCGGTGTTCCGCCAGACGGCCGCGTACGGCCACTTCGGCCGCGAGCTCGACGGCTTCACCTGGGAGGTCACCGATCGTGTCGACGCCCTGAAGTCGGCCCTCGGACTCTGAGCCCAATCGGACCACGGCGGTCGCCACAGGGGCCGGGACGCTGAACCTCTCGGCGCCGACGGGACCCCGATCGGTGCGTGTGCTGCCCGACGTCGCGGCGCTGCGGCGCACCTTCGACTACTCGATCCCGACGAGCTGGCACGACGACGGTCGTGCCGGCTCGATCACGGTGGGTACCATGGTGCGTGCCGAGCTCCACGGCCGGCGCATCGCCGGGTGGGTCACCGAGCTCGACCCCGCCACCGAGCCCGGTGTCGCTCTTCGACCGCTGACGCGGCTGAGCGGCGTCGGCCCGCCGGCGCATCTGGTGGACCTCGCGCAGTGGGCGGCGTGGCGCTGGGCCGGTTCGCCGTCGGCGTTCCTGCGGACCGCCAGCCCGCCGACGATGGTGGCCCGCGTCGTCGAGACCGCCCGATCGTCTGCAGGGGTGGGCCACGTCGCCGGCTGGGCCCACGATGCCTTCGACGGCGCCGGCTCGGTCGTGCGGGTGCCGCCGCTGGGGGATCGGTGGCCGCTGATCCTGGCGGCGGTCGCACGGGGCAACGCCCTGATCGTCGTGCCGTCGATCCACCAGAGCCAGGTGGTCGCCGGGCGGCTCCGTCGGCTCGGCGTCCGCGTCGCGCTGCATCCCCGGGACTGGGCGCTGGGCGCCGGGGGAGCGACGGTGGTCGGCGGGCGCACCGCGGCCTTCGCCCCTGTTGCGGGCCTGGCTGCGATCGTGATGATCGATGAACACGACGAGGTCTACCAACAGGAACAGGCCCCCACCTGGCATGCGCGTGAGGTCCTCGTCGAGCGTGCTGCTCGGGCCGGCGTGCCCATCGTGGTGACCTCGCCGATCCCGACCCCCGAGGCCCGCTCCGTGTTGCCTCTGCTCGAGCCGGGCCGACCCACCGAGCGCGCCGGTTGGCCGATGGTGCGCGTCGTCGATCTGCGAACCGATGACACCGCCCGCGGCACGCTGTGGACCTCGGCGCTCGTGCGTGCATTCGATGTAGAGGGGCGCGTCGCCGTGGTCCTCAACCGCAAGGGGCGGGCGCGGCTGCTGGCCTGTGCAGCCTGCGACAGCCTGGCCACGTGCACCGAGTGCGACGCCGCCATGCGCCAGGGCGACGATCCGGGGCAGTTGGAGTGCCCAAGCGGTCACCATCGCCCCGTGGTGTGCGATGCCTGCGGCGCGACGCGCTTCAAGCAGCTCCGCGTCGGGGTCACCAGGGCCAGCGAAGAGCTCGAGGCGCTGCTGCGCGAACCGGTGGCCGAGGTCACCGGCGACGCCGAGGATCTGCCCGACGGCCGGGTGCTGGTCGGCACCGAAGCAGTGCTGCACCGTGTCGACGGGCTCGATGCCGTCGCCTTCGTCGACTTCGACCAGGAGCTCGCCGCACCGCGCTACCGATCGGCCGAACAGGCACTGGCCCTGCTGGTGCGTGCCGGTCGGCTGGTCGGAGGACGACGTGACGGCACCGGCGAGGTGCTCGTCCAGACCCGCCAGCCCGACCATCCCGCCATTCGGGCCGCCGTCACCGCCGATGTCGAGCCGTGGGCCCAGGGCGAGATGGCCCGCCGGCGGATCCTGCGCTACCCACCGTTCGCCGCGCTCGCCCACGTGTCGGGGGCGATGGCCGAGGAGTTCATCACCCGCCTGGGGGAGCCGCTGGGCATCGAGGTCCGGGGCCCCGCCGACGGGGCATGGCTGGTGCGCGCCGACGACCCGGCGACCCTCGCCGATGCCCTGGCCGCGGTCGAGCGCCCCAAGGGCCGGCTGCGCGTGGCCGTCGACCCGCTGCGCATCTGAGGCCCGACGGGCACGACGGAGGGTCGGCACTGCGGGTGCGCGGTGCGGCCAGGCTGGGGTCCTACCATCGGGAAATGGCCGTCGCCCGATCTCGCCGAGCCCGGGCGGCGCGTAAGCGCAAGCGGAGGATGGACGCCGCCGACAACGACCTCACCAACGAGCAGTGGGAAGCGCTGAAGGCGGCATGGGGTGGTTGCGCGTACTGCGGCGCCGTCGATATTGCACCGCAGCGCGACTGCGTCCTGGCGCTGTCGCGGGGCGGTCGGTACACGATCACCAACATCGTGCCGGCGTGCCGTTCCTGCAACGCCAGCAAGTGCAACGACGAGGTCACCGGCTGGCTCCGCCGCAAACGCCTCGACGAACGCACGTTTCTCCTGCGCCACGCCGAGATCGCAATGGAGATGTCCGAGCGCTTCTGCTGATCCACCCATCGCCACCCTTCGTCGTGGCGGAGCGACCGTGACCTCGTTGGGAGACTGCTGGTACGGGGCCCCTTCGTCGAAGCGGTCTGCGCGTTCCCTCAGCGGTGGAAGTGCAGGACCTCGTCCGCGAGTGCGGCGAGTTCGCTCGCCCAGTCCTCGGGCTCCACGAACGGGGCCACCACGAACTTGCTCGCGCCGGCGTCGACGAACTCCTCGATGCGTTTGGTCAGCCCCTCGCGTCCTGCCACCATGATCTCGGCGGGGTCGAGACCCGGCCGGCGGGCCTCGACAGCCTGGCGGATCCGGTCCGGGATGGTGCCGTCGGTGGTGTAGCCGATGAACGCACCGAAATGCTCCCGATCGATCAGCGGGCGTTCGGCGGTGGTGCTCGCCGCATCGATCACGGGGATACCGGCAGCCACATCGTCAGGTGTGCAGAAACTGGGTAGCCAGCCGTCACCCAGTCGCCCGGTGCGCCGCAGTTCGCTCGGGGCGATGCCTCCCAGCCACACCTCGAGAGGGTTCTGCACCGGCTTCGGCCGAACCCGCACGCCCTCCATGGTGAAGCGTTCGCCGTGATGGTCGACGACGTCTTCGCTCCACAGGCGGCGTAGCAGCGGCAAGGCCTCGTCGAACCATGGTGCCCGCTCGGAGCGTTCGACCCCGAACGCCTGGTGCTCGGCGAGGTTCACGGCGCCGAGCCCGAACGCCGGCAGGACCCGACCGCCCGAGATCCGATCGAGGCTGGCGATCGATTTCGCCAACAGCACCGGGTTGCGTCCCGGAAGCACCATCACGCTCGGGCCGAACTTGAGCTTCGTCGTTCGTGCGGCGGCCCAGGCCATGGCCACGACCGGGTCGAGCGTGGGTCCCGCGACCCGCTCGGAGAACCACACCGAGTCGAACCCGTGATGCTCGAGCCCCTCGACCAGCGCGCCGAGGCTGATCGGTTCGTTGGTCAGGCTCGACGTTCCGATGCCGACACCGACTCGGATCTTCATGCGGTCACTCCCGGGCTCGATCGATTCCGGGACATTCGTGTCCCGCGTCACGTTCGTCGACACTACTCTCGAACCACGGTGGCTCTCGACGGCGAGAGCTGCGTCCGACCCAGGGGGACCCCGTGACCGACACCGCCGAGAACGACGCTGCGACCGATCAGCCGCTGGCCGACGTGAGCTTCCTCGATCCGGTCGTCCAGGACGACCCTTTCGAGGTCTACGCCCGAATGCACGACGAGTGCCCCGTCTACCGGATGCCCGAGACCGGGATGTACATGGTGACGCGCTACGACGACGTCCGGCGCGTCGCGTCGACGCCGGCCGAATTCTCCAGCCGGCCCAGCGGGGGAGCGGGGCGCAGCTCGGCCGCGCTCGCAGCCCATCGCCAGGTGTTCGAGGACAAGGGCTGGCTCAAGGCCTCGACCCTGCAGCGCACCGACCCGCCCGTGCACACCCGCTACCGCAAGCTGTTGAACCGGGTGTTCACCCAGCGCCGCGTCAAGGAGCTCACCCCACGCATCGACGAGATCACCCACGAGCTCATCGACGGCTTCATCGACGCCGGGTCGTGTGAGTTCATCGCGGACTTCGCGCTCCCGTTGCCGGGCATCGTCATCTGCGAACAGCTCGGCCTGCCGGCCAGCGAGTACCAGACCTTCAAGCGGTGGGCCGACGCGATGTTGGCGATGTCCCAGCGTGCCCTCACCCCCGAAGAGGCCGTCGCTGCCGCCGAGATCGAGCTCGAGGCCCAGCACCACCTCGCCGCCGAGTTCGAGCGCCGGCGCACCGAACCCACCGACGATCTCATCTCGGCGCTCGTGCACTCCCACGGCGACGACGAGGAGCCCCTCACCATCGAGGAGCTCCAGGACCTGATGCATCAGCTGGTGACCGGCGGGTTCGAGACGACCACCGCCGCGCTGGGCACCGCCATGTGGCTGTTGCTGCGCTACCCCGACCAGATGGCGCTGTTGCGGGCCGACCGTTCGCTGCTGCGCAACTTCATCGAGGAGAGCCTGCGCTACGACTCGCCGGTGGCGGGGCTGTGGCGAACCGTCGCCTGCCCCGTCGAGATGCACGGTGTGGGGATCGAGGCCGGCTCGTCGATCATGGCCCGCTACGCCGCCGCCAACCGCGACCCGCGCGAGTTCGACGATCCCGCCACCTTCGACATCACCCGGCCCAACGCCCAGAACCACGTTGCGTTCGGCCTCGGCGCGCACTTCTGCATCGGCGCCGCCCTGGCCCGTGCCGAGCTCCTCAGCGCCTTCGACGCCATCCTCGATCGCATGGACGACATCGCCCTGGGCCAGCCTCTCGACGACCAGCCCCACGAGTTCAGCTTCTTCCTCCGGCCGATGAAGCAGCTGCCCCTGACCTTCACCAAGGTGTGAGACCCAGGGGGGTCAGACCCCCTGCCGGCTTGCTAACGCAGCGCCACCGGGGTGCTGACGTCGGCGAAGAAGTCGTTGCCCTTGTCGTCGACCACGATGAACGCCGGGAAGTCCTCGACCTCGATGCGCCAGACGGCTTCCATGCCGAGTTCAGGCCATTCGAGGACCTCGACCTTGCGGATCGAGTCCTGGGCCAGGCGTGCTGCCGGCCCGCCGATCGAACCCAGGTAGAACCCGCCGTGCGCGGCGCAGGCGTCGGTGACCTGGGGTGACCGATTGCCCTTGGCCAGCATCACCAGCGAGCCGCCGGCGGCCTGGAACTGCTCGACGTAGCTGTCCATGCGCCCGGCGGTGGTCGGCCCGAACGAACCGCTCGCATAACCCTCCGGGGTCTTGGCGGGACCGGCGTAGTACACGGGGTGATCGCGCATGTACTGCGGCATCGGCTCGCCGGCGTCGAGCATGTCCTTGATCTTGGCGTGGACGATGTCGCGGCCCACCACCAGCGTGCCGGTGAGCGACAGGCGGGTCTTGACCGGATGGCGGCTGAGTTCGGCGCGGATGTCGGCCATGGGCTGGTTCAGATCGATCTGCACGACCTGGCTGGACAGGTCCTCCTCGGTGATCTCGGGGAGGTACTTCGCCGGATCGGTCTCGAGCTGTTCGAGGAACACGCCCTCGGCGGTGATCTTGCCCAGGGCCTGACGGTCCGCAGAGCACGACACGGCGATGCCGACCGGATTTGATGCACCGTGGCGGGGCAGGCGGATGACGCGCACGTCGTGGCAGAAGTACTTGCCGCCGAACTGTGCGCCGATGCCGAAGGTGCGGGTCAGCTCCAGTATGCGCTGCTCCCACTCGAGGTCGCGGTAGGCGTGGCCCGATGCGGACCCCGAGGTCGGGAGGTTGTCCAGATAGCGTGCCGATGCGTATTTGGCGGTCTTCAGGGTGAACTCGGCCGACGTGCCGCCGATGACGACGGCCAGGTGGTACGGCGGGCAGGCCGAGGTGCCGAGCGTGCGCAGCTTCGCGTCGAGGAACGCGGTCAGGCTGTCGGGGTTGAGCAGGGCCTTGGTCTCCTGGAACAGGTAGGTCTTGTTCGCCGAGCCGCCGCCCTTGGCCATGAACAGGAACTTGTAGGCGTCGCCACCGGTCGCGTACAGCTCGATCTGGGCCGGGAGGTTGTTGCCGGTGTTCTTCTCCTCGAACAGCGACAGCGGCGCCAGCTGCGAGTAGCGCAGGTTCGACGTCAGGTAGGTGTCGTAGACCCCACGGGCGATGGCCTGCTCGTCGTCGGCGTCGGTGAGGACGAACTGGCCCTTCTTGCCCATGACGATCGCGGTGCCGGTGTCCTGACACATGGGCAGGACGCCGCCCGCGGCGATGTTGGCGTTCTGGAGCAGCTCGGTGGCCACGAAGCGGTCGTTGGCCGAGGCCTCGGGGTCGTCGAGGATGGCACGGAGCTGCGCGAGGTGCCCGGGGCGCAGGTAGTGGGCGATGTCGTGCATCGCCTCGGCGGTGAGCCGTGTCAGCGCCTCGGGCTCGACCTTGACGAAGGTGTGCCCTGCGGCCTCGACGGTCGAGACGCCGTCGCTGGTCACCAACCGATATTCGGTGGTGTCGGGTCCGATGGGGAGCAGTTCGGTGTAATCGAAGTCCGGCATGGCGGCAACGTTACCGGTGCGCCCGCCCGACGATGATCACCCGAGAGCGGGGGTTCCCTGATAGGGCGTCGGGTCCTTCGGGCCGGGGATGGCCGGGCGGGTCCAGCTCATCACCGCGGCGAGATCATCGGCGACGCGGCGCCACTCGGCCGGGTTCCAGCCCTCGGCGCTGCTGACGATGCGCAACTCGTGGTCGATGTGCACGATTGCCGGTACGCGTTCGAGCCCGAGTGCCTTGATGACCTCGCGATCAGGATCGGCGAAGGCCAGCAGGCGTTCGGCCCAGGGGCCGAGGAACTGTCGGGCCTGGTCGTCGGTCCCGGCAACCAGCCATGCGACGCGGCAGTCGGCGCCGGTGAAGGCTTCGAGGATGCGCCCGGCGGTATCGAGCAACCAGCCGCTCTCGTGGGTGAACGGATCGACGGCCACGACGACCAGATGGAAGGTCGTGACCCAGTCCTCGATGGGACGGGCCTCGCCGCCGACGGGGGCGAGGGGCAACTGCGCTGGCGGTGACGTAACCACGGGGCAGAAAGGTAGCGCACCCGCACGGGCCAACGGCACACCGTCGACCCACGCCCCGCACGAGGGGCACGGTAGGTTGATCGCCGATGCACCCGATCGAACGACTCCGCTACGTCGCCCGGGCGTCGGGAGTGCCCCAGGCCGTGCTGGTTCGCGAGGCAGCGGGCGCTCTGGCATCGTTCTCGCGTGAGCCCCATGGCCTGGTCACGGCGTGCCGACGCATGCTGGCCCGCCAGCCCGGATCCGGTCCGTTGTTGTGGCTCGGCGCCCGGGTCCTGGCCGCCTCGGACCCCCTCGCCGAGCTGCGGCGCTGCATGGATGCCCTCGACGACGATCCCACCGGTACCGAGTTGCGCTACGCGTTCCCCGACGGCGCCACCGTTGCCTTCCTCGGCTGGCCCGACGTCGCCGCCGGCGCAGTACGCAGCCGCGGCGACATCTGCGCGCTCGTGATCGACACCGGCGGCGAGGGCTCGGGGTTCGTGCAGCGCCTGTGGGACAGCGACATCGAAGCCGTCGACATCCCCCTCGCCGGTCTCGGCGCGGCAGTCGGGTCAGCCGATCTGGTGGTGCTCGAGTCGCCGGCGATCGGACCGACCGAGTGCCTCGCCGTCAGCGGCAGCCACGCGGCAGCGGCCGTGGCGCACCACCGGGGCATCCCGGTGTGGCTCGTGGGTGGCGTCGGCCGTCTGCTGCCCGGCCCGATGTGGGAGACGCTGCGCAACCGCAGCGTCGATCCCGACGACCCCTGGGACGACGACGACGAGATCGTTCCGCTCGACCTCGTGTCGCACATCGTCGGACCGACCGGTCCACGACCCACCGCCGAGGCCCTCCAGGACGTCGACTGCCCGATCGTGCCCGAACTGCTCGCCTGAGGGGACCGCACTACCCTCTGTCCGATGCGGTTCGTGGTGGGCTTTCTCGCAGTGCTGGGTGTGACGCTGGCCGTCACGTTGGTGCTGGCGCCCGACGATGCGGGCGATCGTTCCCTGGACGACGAGTTGTTCGTCCAGGAGCCTCCGCCGCTGCTCGAGCCCACCCCCGAGCCGACGCCTGCGGCGACGCCGACACCCGCGCCGACCCCCACACCGACGCCGCCGCCCACCAAGACCCTTGCATTCAGCGGCGAGGTGCTCAGCCACGGGCCGGTCATCAACCAGGCCGCCGCCTACGGTACGGGACGCTGGCCCTACGACTACCGGCCGATGTTCGCCGAGGTGAAGCCGCTGTTCGAGTCGGCCGACCTCGCGGTGTGCCACCTCGAGACCCCCATCTCGCCTGACAACACCTCGCTGACCGGCTATCCCGTGTTCAACGCTCCACGCGAGCTCGCCGAGGGGCTCGCTGCGTCGGGCTACGACGTCTGCTCGACCGCCTCGAACCACTCGATGGATCGCGGTCCTGGTGGGGTCGTCGCAACGATCGACCGCCTCGAGGAGGCGGGGCTCGGTTGGGCCGGTATGGCCCGGAGCCAGGTCGAGGACGACACGCCGGTGCTCTACGAGGTCGGTGAGCTGACCGTCGGTCACCTGTCCTACACCTATGGGCTCAACGGGTTCGTCCTGCCCGCGGACGAGCCCTACCTGGTCGACGTCACCGACGTCGACGCCGTGCTTGCCGACGCTGCGGCGTACCGTGCCGCCGGAGCGGATCTCGTCGTGTTGAGCATCCAGTGGGGCAACGAGTACCAGGTCGATCCGAGCCCCGAACAACGCGATCTCGCCCGGACCTTCATCGGCTCCGACGACATCGACCTCATCATCGGGGCGCACGTGCACGTCGTGCAGCCCATCGAGGTCATCGACGGCGAGTTCGTGGTGTACGGGCTCGGCAACTTCTTGTCGAACCAGTCAGCCGAGTGCTGCCCGGCAGCGTCCCAGAACGGCATCATCGCCATGGTCGAGGTCACCCGGACCGAGGAGGAGCGATGGAGCGTCACCAACCTGTCGTTCGTCCCCACCCGGGTCGATCGCACGGACTACACCATCGTGCCGCTACCCCAGGCGCTGGCCGGTGACGATCTCGACGACGGGACGCGGGCGCTCTACCGCCAGGTGGTGGCGGAGACCCGCGAGGTGGTCAATCGCCTCGGGGCGAGGGTTCGGATCCACCGCTAGCGGCGACGCCGGTATCGGTATCTTGGTCCGTCCGGGTGACCGTCTCCGCTGGGGGATCGGTATCGGCAGCCGAGCCGTCACCGGAGCCGATGTCGCGGGTCCGTGCGGCGTAGGCCCGACGGCCCCTGCGTCCGCTCACGGCGACTCGCCACGCAGCCACCGCCATGAACGTCAACAACAGGGCGAACAGCCCGAGCTGCAGCGAGCCGCCCCGGTCGCCGGGGCGCTGCGGGCGGGCCCCGGAATTCGGCCCGGGGATGATCTCGCCGATGGGGCTGTCGGGGTCGATGGCGGGGTCGGCGTCGGACTCGGTGATCACCAGCGGCGTCGTCGGGGTGGGCACGGGTTCGTCCTGGGCCGTGGCGGGACCTGCGGAAGCGAGTACGAACCCCATCATGGCGATCGCCGCGAGCAGCACGCGCGTCCGAACGAGGGGAGAGGGAACCGACGGGAGGGGGTGGACCTCGGAGCCAGACATCGAGCATCAGTCTGCCACGCCGGTCCCGTAGTGCCGCCTCACAGCGACGACGAACATCGCAGCGGCCCGAGGGCGCGCCAGGCGCTACGGTCACCCCTCCGTGTCCCCTGGTTCGCTCCGTGTGCCCTGATTCCGCTGCCGACGTCGCTGCCCTGCGCACCGCTGTCCTGGCGTGGGGCCGGGAGCGGTTCCGGGACCTGCCGTGGAGGCGGACCCGCGATCCCTGGGCGGTCATGGTGTCGGAGTTCATGCTGCAACAGACTCAGGTCGCCCGCGTCGTCGACCGCTACGGACGCTTCCTGGACCGGTTCCCCGACCCCGCGGCATGTGCCGCTGCACCGGCGGCCGCCGTCATCGAGGAGTGGCAGGGGCTGGGCTACAACCGTCGGGCGATCAACCTGCATCGCGCCGCCCAGGCGATCACCGCCGATCACGGCGGATCGGTGCCCGACACCCTCGAGGCGCTGGTCGCGCTGGCCGGGGTGGGCCCCTACACCGCTCGCGCCGTGCTGGTGTTCGCATACGAGCGCGACGTCGGCGTCGTCGATGTGAACGTCGCCCGGCTGATCGCCCGGTGGGACGGCACCGAACGCACCCCGCAGGCACGTCAGCGTCGCGCCGACGAGCTCGTGCCGATGGGGGAGGCCTGGGCATGGACCCAGGCGCTGTTCGACCTCGGCGCCACCGTCTGCCGTGCCGGCGAGCCCCTCTGTGGGCTGTGCCCCGTTCAGCACCTGTGCAGCTGGGCCGGGCAGGGGCCCGACCCCCATGTCCGCGGCCCCGGTCAGAGCCGGTTCGAGGGCTCCGACCGTCAGGGCCGGGGGCGGCTGGTCGACGCGCTGCGTGCGGGGCCGGTGCCCCCGGCCGAGCTCGCCCGCGCCGCAGGCTGGCCCAGCGATCCGGCACGGGCCGAGATCGCTGCGGCGGGGCTCGTGTCGGACGGGCTCGCCGTTCGCCTCGACGACGGCACCCTCGCACTGCCCGGCGCCGATGGCCCAGCCGAGATCGGCGCCGAGGGCGGACGTCAGCCGTGACGACCGGCCGGGACTCGCTGCGCGCCGACGAGGCCCGCCGCATCGCGCTCGCCGCGCAGGGCTTCGCCGACCCCGCGCCCATCGGCCGCGTCGATCGCCGTCACCTGCGCCGGGTCATGAACCGGATCGGGCTCCTCCAGCTCGATTCGGTGCCGGTGGTGATCCGCACCCAGTACCTCCCGCTGTTCTCCCGTCTGGGCCCCTATCGGCCCCGGCTGTTGGACGAGATCGCCTACCGCGACGACGAATGGTTCGAGGGTTGGGCCCACGAGGCATCGTTGTTGCCGGTCGGTGACGAGCCCCTCTACCGCTGGATGCGCGAGCGGGCGGCTGCCGGCGGTACCTGGGGTGGCCTGGTGGAGCTCGCCGAGCGCGAGCCCCACTATGTGGCCGATGTCCTCGCCGAGGTCGCCGACCGTGGTCCGTTGCGGGCCGGTGATCTCAGCGATCCGCGGCCACGGGCAGGGGAGTGGTGGGGCAGCCGATCGGTCGGGCAGCTCGCGCTCGACTGGCTGTTCCGGATCGGCGTCGTCGGCGTTCGGCGCACGCCGACGTTCGAGAAGGAGTTCGACCTCCTCGAGCGGATCGTGCCCGCCGCGATCCGGGCCCAGCCGACGCCGGCGCCCGCAGACGCCATACGGGCGCTGCTCGGACGCGCGGGCGCGGCGCTGGGGGTTGCCACCGCGGAGGACCTCGTGGACTACCACCGGCTTCCCAAGCGCGAGGCCAAGGCGCTCATCGGTGATCTCGTCGAAGCCGGTGAGCTGATACCCGTCGACGTGGAGGGTTGGGGTGCTCCGGCCTTCCGTCACGTCGACGCCCGTTGCCCGCGCAGCATCGGCGCGGTGACGTTGCTGTCGCCGTTCGACCCGGTCGTGTGGCACCGGCCGCGGGCCCGGCGACTCTTCGGGTTCGACTACCGCATCGAGATCTATGTGCCGCCGGCGAAGCGACGCTGGGGCTACTACGTGCTGCCGCTGCTGGCCGGCGACGAGCTCGTCGGCCGCCTCGACTGCAAGACCCACCGGGATCGCTCGGCCCTCGAGGTCCGCGCGGCATTCGCCGAACCGGGCCGTGCCACCGCAGCCGTCGCGGTCGCCGCGGCAGCGGCAACGGCCGACCTCGCACAGCTCGTCGGCGCCGACGCCGTCGAGGTGGCGACCCAAGGCGATCTGGCCCCGGCGCTCACGGACGCGGTGCGGGCCCTCAGCCTCCGGTGAGGGCTTCGACGATCTCGGCGTAGGCCTTCTCGGCGATGACGCGCATCTCGTCGTCGGTGCGGTCCTGGATGGGGTGGTCGGTGAAGACCCGGGCCGCGTCGAACCCCAGCGCGTCGGCCTGGGTGGCGGCGGCGGCGACGAAGGCCCCCGAGGCCACGAACACGCCCGGGATGCCGCGGCGCTCGATGTCGCTGATGTCGTGCACACTGCACGACGTGCAGCTCCCTCAATCGGCGAGCGCCTCGATGACGGCGTCGCAGCTGGTTGCGATCTCCTGACGGAGGTCCACCGGCGCAGGCTTGGTGAAGGTCGGCTTGGCGACCCGCTTGACCGTCACCCCATCGGCGACCAGGAGCTCCTCGATGCGGTCGAGGAATACGTCGCCGCGAGGCTTCGAGATGTCGAGCAGCGCCACCGTCGCGCCGGCCAGCGAGGCCAGACGCGGCGCCGCCGGTCGGGCCGCCGGGCGATGTTCGGCGGTGGGATCGAGCAGGACCGTCATGGTGTGATCTCCCTGGTCAGGTAGCGGCTGCCGGTGGCGCCGGTGACCCATCCCCCGATGATGGCAGAGAACAGGCCGGCTTCGCCGCCTGCATGCACGAGCACCAGTCCGCCGTCGGGTCGGACCTTGGGCAGGTCGGCGCCGGCGGCCCGCTCCGGGACGCCCTCGGCGATGCCGTCCACGCCTCGAAGGATCGTGTCGGCGGGGCGGGTCGTGTGGGCGACGATGGTCTCGACGATGCGGGCGCGTGACCAGCCCGCGTCGGCGAAACGGGCGGCGTGTTCGGGGCTGAGCACCAAGATGGCGTCGAAGCCCAGCACGAGTTTGGGGTGGGTGGTGGCGTTCAGGGCCAAGGCGAGGCTGCGCGCGAGGCCGTCGGCGTCGCGGGTCAGCTGGTCGACGACACAGCGCGGACCCTCACCGGCGAAGACGGTCACCGTGTCGGTGCCGGGGGCGAAACCCTGCGCGACCGACAGCGGCTCGAATGGCGAGCCCTCCTCGTCCTCGGCGAAGCAGAAGCCGATCTTGCCGGGGTTGCCCAGCGTGGCCCGGTCGACACCGCCCGGCACGCCGCCGCCGACGTTGCGCACGACCAGCTGGACCGCCCGTCCGATGGTCATGTTGGCCCGGTTTCCCTGCCCGAGGGCATTGGTGCCGCTGTTCATGCCGATGGCCCGGCGGATGGGGCCGTTGACGATCAGGACCGGGCCGACCGGCATCGTCGTGGCCAAAACGCCGTGGATGTTGAACTCGTCGGTGCAGATTGCCTCGACTGCGGCCAGCACCACCGGCAGGTATTCGGGTCGACACCCCGCCATGACCGCGTTGATCGCGATCTTCTCCACGGTGCACTCGACGAGGTCGGGCGGGACGACGGCCACGATGTCGTCGGCGGCGCGGGTGGTGCCGGCCAACATGGCCGCGACACGCTCGGGGGTGGGCGGTACCAGGGGAAGACCGTCGCTCCAGCCCCGGTCGTACATCGCCTCGAAGGGATCCTCGGCCGATGCGAGCTCGACCCGGGCGCTGGCCAGGCCGTCGCCGTAGCGGGCCTCGAGCGCGGCCACACGGTCGGGATCGACGCTGAGCGACCCGCAGCCCGGCCGGTACGGGGGGAGCGCGTCGGTGCCGGGCAGCGGATCGTCGACGAACGCCCGCCACCGTTCGACGTCCCACCCCTCCAACCGGTCGACCTCGTCGCCCCCGCGGCGCCGGACCAGGGTGGGAACGGTATCGATCCGCGCGGTCCAGCTGGCGGCCAACGCGGTGTCGTCGACGAGTCGGTCGCCGAGCGCCTCGGCGCCGTCGGGGAACGTCGGATCGTCCTGGGTGACGATGGCAGCGACGAGGCCCCGGCCGGCCATCTCGACGAGCAGTGGGCCGACGAGCTCACACGTCGGACAATCGCGCTTGACGAAGGCGATGATGCCGTCGGGCAGCGGATCGAGCGCAGACCGCTCGTCGATGACAGGACTCTTCTGCATCCGGTGAGTCTTCCACGTCGTCGATCGCTGTGTCCGATGCCATATTCACAGCGACGTTCGTTCCCGACTACCGTTGGCGGGATGCCGCGTGGACCGGGCCCTCGGGTGTCCTTCTACGGCGTGCGGGGGTCGACACCGTGTTCTTCCGATCGCCTCCGCCGCTATGGGGGGAACACCTCTTGCGTCGTCGTGAGCTGCGACGACCGACCGCCGCTCATCTTCGACATGGGGACGGGACTGCGCGAGTTCGGAGCCGACCTCGGCGGTGCGGTGCCCGTCGACGCCGCCATCCTCGTCACCCACCTCCACTGGGATCACGTGCAGGGCCTGCCGTTCTTCGGCCCGGTGCACCATCCCGACGCCAGGGTGCACATCTACGGACCGCCCCACGGTGACGACACCCTCGAGGACTGTTTCCGTGGGTTGATGGCGCCGCCCTACTTCCCGATCCGCTGTGAGCAGCTCCCGCGAGGCATCGACTTCGTCACCGCGTGGGACGAACGCATCGCCATCGGCGACACCAAGGTCACCGTCCGCTCCGTTCCCCACACCGGCCAGACCAACGGCTATCGGGTCGAGATCGACGGCTTCGTGGTCGTCTATGTCAGCGACCACCAGGAACCGATCGGTGCGCCGGCGCTGGTCGACGACGGCGTGCTCGAGCTCTGCGAGGGCGCCGACCTGGTGATCCACGATGCCCAGTTCACCGCCGCCGAGTTGGCCGAGCGCCCGCACTGGGGCCACTGCACTCCGACCTATGCCGTCGAGGTGGCAGCGCAGGCAGGGGCCAAACAGGTGGCGCTGTTCCACCACGACCCCTGGCACGACGACGACACCGTCGATGGTCTGCTCGCCGACGCTGCCGCCTACGGCGCCGACCGCGGCGTCCACCAGGTCATCGCCGCGGCCGAGGGCACCACGATCTGTTTCGACTGAGGTCGCACTCGCGTCGCCGTCGGGGGCCGACTGCTGCGCGCCGCAGCCGCGGCCCCTATGGTGCAGCCCGTGACTGACGAGACACCCTCCATCGACAGCGCGACCTTTCGCCGCGTTCTCGGCAACTACCCCACCGGCGTCACCGTGGTGGCCGGCATCGACGACGGCCCCGTCGCCATGGTCATCGGTTCCTTCGGATCGGTTTCGCTCGATCCTCCGCTGGTGCAGTTCATGCCCGGCACCGGCTCGAGTACCTGGCCGCGTATCGAACGCTCCGGATCGTTCA
This sequence comes from Acidimicrobiales bacterium, assembly GCA_046290435.1. Lineage (GTDB taxonomy): Bacteria > Actinomycetota > Acidimicrobiia > Acidimicrobiales > UBA8592 > CAVQUE01. Next base: position 69,665 of record JBKAGO010000035.1, on the reverse strand, counting down.
GCGTCAACATCTGCGGGGCCCACCAGGAGGACCTGGTCGGTTCGTTCTTCGTGAAGGACACCGACCCCTTCGCCGCTGTGGACTGGCGGCCGGGCCCGACCGGCTCACCGCTCATCGAGGGCTGCATCGGTTGGATCGACTGTCGTATCGGGGCCGTGCACGAGGCCGGCGACCACTACATCGTCATCGGCGAGGTCGTCGCCATGGAATGCGAGGACGGCGATGCTGCGCCGTTGGTGTTCTACCGCGGCGGTTACGGCACCTTCGCCGAGATGGCCGAGGACTGATCGTCCATGGCCATCTACGCGCTCGGTGACCTCGTTCCGGTCATCCATCCCGACGCCTACATCCACCCCGAAGCGACCATCATCGGCGACGTCCACGTCGGCGCCGAGTCCTCGGTGTGGCCGGGTGCGGTGCTGCGAGGCGATGACGGCGAAATCCGTGTCGGTCGTCGTACATCCATCCAGGACGGAGCGATCCTGCACACCACCGCCCGGTTCCCGACCATCGTGGGCGACGAGTGCACCATCGGACACCTCGCGCATCTGGAGGGCTGCCGCATCGCCGACGGCGCGTTGGTGGGTACGGCGTCGGTCGTCCTGCACGACGCCGAGGTGGGCTCGTGGGCGCTGGTCGGCGCGAATGCCGTCGTCACGGGCGGCACCATCGTGCCGCCGGGTGCGATGGCCCTCGGTGTACCTGCCAAGATCCGCGAGGGCGCCGCCGACCGCGCCGACATCGAGGCCGGCATGCAGTCCTATGTCGCGCGCGCCGCTCACTACCGGGCCAACCTGCGCCGCATCGACTGAGAGTCGGCCCGCCGGAGCGTCAGCGTGTTCAGCGCGGCGGAACGAGGCGGTGGCGCAGCGGGAGCAGTTCGGCGATCGCCTCGGCGCTCGCGGCGTCGGCCAGACCACGGCCCTGGGCCAGATCGGCGCCGAGCCCGATGGCTTCGGCGACCATCGCAGGGGTCTCGACGCCGGTCACCACGACCCGCAGGCCCAGGCTGCGTCCGAAGGCCACGGTGGCGCCGAGCAACGTGGTCGGCTGGTCGGCGGGGACGACGATGTCGCGCAGCGTGGCTGCGTCGACCTTGATGAATGCGAAGCCGGCCGAGGCCAGGTGCCGCAGCGCCGTGGCCTCGCTGCCGACATCGTCGATGGCGCAGCGCACGCCGACAGCTGCGAGTTCGCCGACACGGTCGGCGACCGTTTCGCCGTTTCGAGCCAGGAGGCCTTCGGCGATCTCGACGATGAGGTCGCCGGGGCTGCGCTCGGCGGCTCGGCAGGAGTCGGTGATGTCGGCGGCGAGCGCGTCGGTCGACAGGGTCCGGGCGAACACGTTGACGTGCACCGGCGGCGGCGGGTTGCCGCTGTCGCCCGCCCAACGCGTGGCGTCCTGGAGGGCCCGGCGCATGACCTGGTAGTCCAACGCGACATCGAGGCGGGTCTGGACGGCGAGCGGCAGGAACTCGTCGGGCCCGATGAGGCCCTGGGTGGGATGCAGCCACCGCACCAGGGCCTCGACGGCGGCAATCCTGCCGGACCGCAGGTCGACGATCGGCTGATACCAGACGTCGAGGGTCTCGTCGTCGATGGCGGTCTCGAGCTGTTCGACGAGCTCGACGCGGCGTTGGCGGCGATCGCGCATGACCTCGTCGAAGATCTCGATGCGTGATCGCCCGGCCTTCTTGGCGCGGTACATGGCGACGTCGGACCGCTGCAGGAGCGCCGGTCCGTCCGGTGCGTTTGCTCCGCCGTTGGCGACGGCGATCCCGATGCTGGCCGACACGGTGACCTCGGTGTCGTCGACGGTGACGGCGGCCGTCTCGATGGCGCCGAGCAGCCGCTCGGCGATGGTCGCGGCGTCGAGATCACCGGCGAGGTCCTCGCACAGCACGACGAACTCGTCGCCGCCCAGACGGGCGACGGTGTCGGAGGGCCGCAGCACCCCTGACATGCGGTCGGCGACCTCGACGAGCACGGCGTCGCCGGCGTCGTGGCCGTGGGTGTCGTTGACGTCCTTGAAGCGATCGAGGTCGATGAAGAGCAGCGCGACCGGTGTGCTCTCGCGTCGTGCTCGGGCCAGGGCCAACTCGAGCCGGTCGAGCAGCAGTCCCCGGTTCGGGAGCCCTGTGAGGTGATCGTGGGTTGCCCGGTGCACGAGCTCTTCGATCGTGGTGTCGCCGTCGGAGACGATGCGGCCCATGACCGACAGGCGTCGGGGGGAGTCGTCGTCGCCGAGCTCGGCCGCGATGGTCTGCAAGACCCGTACCTCGGCTCCGTCGTGGCGGCGCATGGTGAGCTCGCCCGACCAGGTCTCGCCGGCCCGTAGCGTCGCCTCGATGGCGGTGCGGTACTTGTCGAGCGCGTCAGCGGTGTAGAGGTCGGCGATGGCCAACTCGAGGGGGGCGTCTTCGTTGCCGGCGAAGAGGACGCGGGCGGGGTCGTTGAGGTAGCGGACCGTGCCGGTGTCGAGGTCGGCGATGCCGATGAGGTCGCCCGCGGCTGCGAGATCGAGTGCCCGTTCCGGGTCCATGTCGGCGACGAGGGCGCTGATGTCTTCGAGGGTGGCGACGTGGCCGACCACGCCGATCTCGTCGTCGAGCACCGGCGACAGCCGAAGGTTGACCCAGGTCGCCGGGTGCAGGCGGATGCGGACGGGGTCGCTGGAGCGGGTGGCGACCCGCACGTCGATCTCGGTGGCGACATCGGTGTCGCCTGGAGCGAGGACGTCGTCGAGGCTGGGCGGCGCCTCGTCGCCCCGGGGGTGGCCGGCCTGGTCGGCGGCGGTGGGCGATGCGCTGACGAGCCGGTTCCACGCAGGGTTGGCATAGGTGATGCGGCGCTCGGTGGTGGTACGGGCGATGGCAACCGGCGAGGCCTCGGCGAGGGACCGGAAGAGGGCCTCGTTGGTCAACAGGATGCGGTTCTCGATGTGCTGGCGCGACACGTCCTCGGCGGTCACGGTGGTGTGGTCACCGCTTCCCCCGAGGCGGGCGATGGCGAGCCGGGCCCAGAAGTCACCGTGATCGGAGCGGGCGCGCACCTCGAGGGTGCGGCCCGCCTCGCCGGTGCGTCGCAGGTCGGCGAGTGTCGACTGCAGGGCCTCGCGGCCTTCGGGCTGCAGAAGGGCGAAGAGGTCCCCGCCGGGGGCGATCGCGGCCGGGAGGCCGAAGAGGCTTCCCCAGCCGAGGTTGGTGTCGATGATCTGGCCTTCGCCGTCGACGAGCGCTGCGGGCGTTGCGAGCCTACGGAGGTGTTCGGGCAGCGTGGGGCTGAGGTCGGTCTGATCGTCGCCGAGGAGGATGGCGAGGTCGAAACCGGCCAGATGGCCGTCGGTCTCGCGTCGTTGGACCGATATCACGGCATCGATGACGTGGCCGTCGGCGGTTCGGAGTCGCCGCGGGGCGGTGGCGACGGTGCGGGTTCCGTCGACGATCTCGACCAGGTCGGCGCCCAGGCGCTCGACGCCCTCGGGCGCGATGATCCTGCTGAGCGGTGAGCCCTCGAGCTCGGTCGCATCGACCCCGATGATCGATGCGAGGGCTCCATCGATGCCGGTGATCGTCGTGGCCGTATCGGTCACCACCCGCATCGGAGGTGTGCCGAAGGTGCTCATGGTCGCACCCTCATCCCCGACTCCACATGGCGCCAACCCTAGTGCCGGCGCCGGCCGCGGCGGGGCCTTCCGGGCCGCCTGACCTGCGACATCTCGGACCGATCGGACCGACCGTGCCGGTTCGGACACCGTCGGTGAGGTGCCGGCCGAAGCAGTCCGCACCCGATGACTGGAACCGCGCGTGGAGATTTGTTACTATCGGCGTAGTGTTAATTCGGCGTGGTCGCCACGGAGGCGATCACGCCGGTTCCATGCCCGTCCGTCACCCCCCAATCACAGGAGCGCCGTCATGGCAGCAACCGATATCGGACTCGATCTGAGCAAGTACGCCCTGGGCTGGAGCGACGAAGAGGACTACGTCTTCAAGCCCAAGAAGGGCCTCGGCAGCGACCTCGTCAACGAGATGTCGTGGATGAAGGGCGAGCCCGACTGGATGCGCGACTTCCGCATGAAGTCGCTGCGGCACTTCGACAAGCGCCCCATGCCCAACTGGGGCGGCGACATGTCCGAGATCTTCTTCGACGACATCTTCTACTACATCAAGCCGTCGGAGTCGGTCACCGACGACTGGGACGACGTGCCCGAGAGCATCAAGAACACCTACGAGAAGCTCGGTATCCCCGAGGCCGAGCGCAAGTATCTCGCCGGCGTCACCGCCCAGTACGAGTCCGAGGTCGTCTACCACAAGAACCGTGAGGACCTCGAGGCCCAGGGTGTCATCTTCTGCGACATGGACACGGCGCTGCGTGAGCACCCCGAGATCGTCAAGGCCTACTTCGGCAAGATCATCCCGCCCAACGACAACAAGTTCTCCGCGTTGAACTCTGCGGTGTGGTCGGGTGGCTCGTTCATCTACGTGCCGCCCGGCGTCGAGGTCGAGATGCCGCTGCAGGCCTACTTCCGGATCAACGCCGAGAACATGGGCCAGTTCGAGCGGACCCTCATCATCGCCGACGAGGGCTCCAAGGTGCACTACATCGAAGGTTGCTCGGCGCCGGTGTACAGCACCGACTCCCTGCACTCCGCGGTGGTCGAGATCGTCGTGAAGCCCAGCGCCCGGGTCACCTACACGACCATCCAGAACTGGTCGTCGAACGTGTTCAACCTGGTCACCAAGCGGGCCCGGGTCGAGGCCGAGGGCCACATGGAGTGGATCGACGGCAACATCGGCAGCCGCCTCACGATGAAGTACCCGGCCGTGGTCATGGTCGGCCCGAAGGCTTCGGGCGAGGTCCTCTCGGTCGCCTACGCCGGTGCCGGCCAGCACCAGGACACCGGGGCCAAGATGACCCACGCGGCACCCGAGACCACCTCCAAGATCGTCTCCAAGTCGATCTCCAAGGACGGTGGGCGATCGTCCTACCGGGGTCTTGTGCGTGTCGAAGAAGGTGCGCACGGCTGCAAGAGCCATGTCCAGTGCGATGCCCTGATCCTCGACGAGGACTCCATCAGCGACACCTATCCCTACATGGAGATGGGCAGCCAGGACGCCGTCATCGGCCACGAGGCCACCGTGTCGAAGGTGGCCGACGAGCAGCTGTTCTACCTGACCTCACGGGGTCTCACCGAGGAACAGGCCATGGGCATGATCGTCAACGGGTTCATCGAGCCGGTCACCCGGACCCTGCCCATGGAGTACGCCGTCGAGTGGTCCCGGCTCATCGAGTTGCAGATGGAAGGTTCGGTGGGCTGATCCCACCGGACTCCTGATCCTTCGGGATCCGTGATCGACCGCCGTCACCGCCCCACCCGGTGACGGCGGTCTTTCGCGCCCGGCAATGACCGCTGGAGCGTTGCCGGTCGACCGGGCTTTCGGCCCATTCGTTGTCCGAAGGCGTGCCGATAGCGTGCGAACCGGTGGGGCGCGCGGTCGACGGCGCCCTGGTACACCGAGGAGAGCACGAACATGGACGAACGCGAACCAGTCGAGATCGTGGTGGAGATCCCCAAGGGATCACGCAACAAATACGAGATGGATCACGACAGCGGCCTCGTCTGGCTGGACCGGCACCTCTTCACGGCGACGCAGTACCCGACCGACTACGGCTTCGTCGAGCACACCCTCGGCGAAGACGGCGATCCGCTCGACATCCTGGTGATGCTCGAGGAGCCGACCTTCCCCGGTTGCCGGATCTGGGGCCGCCCGGTGGGCGTGTTCTGGATGACCGACGAAGCCGGGCCCGATGCCAAGGTGCTCGCGGTCCCCGAGGGCGATCCACGCTGGGAGGCGGTGCGCGACATCTCCGACGTGGCCGAGTACCTGAGAAGCGAGATCCTGCACTTCTTCTCGATCTACAAGGATCTCGAGCCCTCGAAGACCGCGATCGTCGAGGAGTGGCACGATCGCGAGGCCGCCTGGGCCGAGATCGACGCGGCCCGCGAGCGCTACCAGCCCTGAGATCTCCGGTCCGGCCCGTGGTCGGACCAGCGCCGCTGCATCGGAATTGACCGGCCGGTCAATTCTCGGGACCTTGGTCCCTGCCCGCAGCCCCTCGACAGCGCGAACGTGCGGTGAACGACCTTTCACCACACCAGGGGGGATTCGATGCGACGACGCCAACACGCACTCAGCCGTGCGATGTACGAGGTGACCGACGGCGGCAACGTCGATGTCACCGCCCTCGACGGCACCCGCGGCCTGTTCACGCCCGACGGAGAGTGGATCTCGGGCGACCTCCGCCATGCGGATCCCCATCTGTGCAGCTGGCTCGCCGGCCCGCAACTGCCGCCACGTATGGCCGTGTTGCCACGGTTCCGAGCAACCGGCACCGAGACGGTGGGGGCCTGACATGAGCACGATCGACTACACCCAGGCCCCCTCGCTGACCTATCAACAGCTGCTCGACACCGATACCCACGAGGTCCCCGAGGTCCTGCGCTGGTTCTCGCCGATGCCCCCGAGCACCGCCGACGTCCCCGTCGAGCGCTACACCACCGCCGAGTTCCACAACACCGAGGTGGACAAGATCTGGTCGAAGGTGTGGCAGATGGCGTGTCGCGAAGAGGACATCCCCGTCGTCGGCGACCACATCACCTACGACATCGTCGGCTACTCGATCCTCGTGGTGCGCGCCGCCGACGACGAGATCAAGGCCTACCACAACGTCTGTCCGCACCGCGGCCGCCTGCTGAAGGAGAAGCCGGGCCGCTCCCACGAGCTGCGCTGCGCCTTCCACGGCTTCGCCTGGGAGCTCGACGGCGGTCTCAAGCAGGTGCCCTGCCAGTGGGACTTCCCACGGTTGGTCCCCGAGGAGTGGAGCCTGCCCGAGGTGAAGGTCGGCTTCTGGGGTGGCTTCGTCTTCGTCAACCTCGACCCCGACTGTGCTCCCCTCGAGGAGCACCTCGGCGACCTCTCGACGCACTTCGAGCGCTGGCCGCTCGAGGACCGCTACAAAGAGGCCCACGTCGCCAAGGTCATGGACTGCAACTGGAAGGTCGCCCAGGAGGCCTTCATGGAGGCGTTCCACGTGGTGGCGACCCATCCGCAGCTGCTGCCGAGCATGGGCGACGCCATTTCCCAGTACGACGTCTTCGGCAACTTCTGCCGGGCGATCACGCCCAACGGCACCCCCAGCCCCCACATCAACTGGGTGCCGACCGAACAGGACATGTTCGACGCCATGAGCGACCGCAACCTCGACGAAGAGCCCAAGGCCATCGTCCCGGCGGGCGAGACGGCCCGACACATGGCTGCAGAGGCCGCCCGGGCCAGCCTCCGGCCGGCCATCGGCGACCGGGCCGACGAGCTGTGTGACGCCGAGCTGACCGAGAGCATCTACTACACGGTCTTCCCCAACTTTCACCCGTGGGGTGCCTACAACCGGATCGTCTACCGGTTCCGGCCCTACCGCAACGACCACACCCGCTCGATCATGGAGTGCATGTTCCTGTCGCCCTTCGAAGGGGAGCGGCCTCCGGCGGCGCCGATCCATTGGCTCTCCGACGACGAGGACTGGACCGAGGCACCCGAGCTGGGCATGCTCGGGAGGGTCTTCAACCAGGACGTCTACAACCTGCCCCAGGTGCAGGCCGGCCTCGAGGCCATGCGAAAGCCCGGTGTGACCTTCGCCGACTACCAGGAGACCAAGCCCCGCCACTTCCACGCCATCTGCGACGAGTGGATCGCCCGATGACTGCGACCGACACGCCGGGCATCGGTTTCGATCCCTCCAGCGAGGCCGTGCAGCAGTGTCCGTACCCCTTCTACGAGGCCATGCGCCACGATGCCCCTGTCCTGGCCATCGACGGCGACCGCATCGGTCGGGGTGGCGAGACCGTCTACGCCGTGACCCGTCACGAGGATGTCTGCCGAGTTGCCCGCGACTGGCGCACGTTCTCGTCGCGGTTCGGCTCGCCGGCAGCGAAGCCCTCGCCGGAGCTCGCCGAACGGTTGCGCGCCGTCACCGCCGACGGCTGGCCCAACGTTTCGACGATGCTCACCGAGGATCCGCCGAGCCACTGGCGCTACCGAGGCCTGGTCTCGCGGGCGTTCACGCCACGCCGGGTCCGTGAGCTCGAGCCCGAGATCCGTGCCATCTGCGCCGATCTGGTCAACGGCTTCGCACAGGCCCCCCGGGTCGACTTCATGGCCGCCTTCGCCGTGCCGCTGCCGATCCGGGCCGTGGCGGCGGTGCTCGGGGTGCCCGACACCCGCCAGGACGACTTCAAGCGGTGGGCCGACATGTCGGTCGCCGCGATCGGACGGGCGATCACCGACGACGCGCGGGTCGAGGCAGAACGCGCCATCGTCGAACAGCAACACTGGTTCGCCGGTGAGATCGAACGACGGCGTGAGGAACCCCAGGACGACTTCCTCACGGCACTGCTGCAGGCCGAGCTACCGCCCGAGGAGCAGGACGAGGAGCTGGGCGAGATGGCCGAGGCGCTGCCCGCGCGCCTCGAGATGGCCGAGATGCTGTCCATCATCCGCCAGATCCAGGTCGCGGGCAGCGAGACCACCACGTCGTTGATGACCGACCTCATGGTCCAGTTCGCACGCCACCCCGACCAATGGCGCCGGCTACGCGACGAACCGGACCGGATCCCCACCGCCGTCGAAGAGGCGCTGCGCTGGGCGAGCCCCAACCAGGGTCTGTTCCGCATCGCGACCACCGACACCGAGATCGCAGGTACCCCCATCCCGGCCGGTGCGACGGTGTGGGTGCTCTTCGGATCTGCCAACCATGACGAGACGGTCTTCGCCGACCCCGAGGCGTTCGACCCCGACCGCTCCGAACTGCACGCCCACGTCGCGTTCGGCAAGGGCATCCACCATTGTCTGGGTGCTGCGCTGGCGCGCCTGGAGGCCCAGGTCGCCGTCGAGACGCTGGTGGAGGCCATCGACACCATCGCCGTGGTCGACGAGGCGTCGCTGCGGTATGCGCCCAGCTTCCTGCTCCGAGGTCTGACCTCCCTGGAGCTGGATCTGACCTATCGCTGAGGACGCCGCCGTGGTGCTCGGGGATCGCAGCGGTTCGGGCGCCCTACCCTGAGGCCATGGCCGCTGAACCGATCGACGATCCCGACGTGCTGCTCGACGGGTTCGTCGATCGGGTGATCGAGCGCGGCCTCGACCTCTACCCGGCCCAGGAAGAGGCCGTCCTCGAGTTGCTCGCCGGCAACAACGTGTTGCTCACGACACCGACGGGGTCGGGCAAGTCGCTCGTCGCCGAGGCCGCGCACTATGCGGCGCTGCACCAGCGTCGGCGTTCGTACTACACCGCGCCGATCAAGGCGCTGGTGTCGGAGAAGTTCTTCGACCTGTGCCGGTCGTTCGGATCGGATCAGGTCGGCATGGTCACCGGCGACGCCTCGGTCAACGCCGATGCCCCGATCATCTGCTGCACCGCCGAGATCCTGGCCAACCGGGCACTGCGCCTGGGCGCCGACGCGGATGCCGACGTGGTCGTGATGGACGAGTTCCACTACTACACCGATCCCCAACGCGGCTGGGCATGGCAGGTCCCCATCCTCACGCTCACCGGCAGCCAGTTCCTGCTGATCAGCGCCACCATGGGTCCGACCGGCAAGATCGCCCACGAGCTCGAGGCCCGTACCGGACGCGGCACCGTCGAGGTCACCAGCTCCACGCGCCCGGTGCCGCTCGAGTTCGAGTTCCGCGAGACACCCCAGCACGAGTCGTTGGATGCGTTGTTGGAGCTCGATCGGGCGCCGGTGTACATCGTGCACTTCACCCAGGCCGAGGCCATGGCGTCTGCGCAGTCGCTCACCAGCTTGAACGTGCTGTCGCCTGCCGAGAAGGAGGCGTTGCGCGAGGCCGTCGGGGGCTTCCGCTTCGACAGCCCCGTCGGCAAGGATCTCCGCCGCTTCATCATGGCCGGCATCGGGGTGCACCACGCCGGACTGTTGCCCCGGTACCGGTTGCTCGTCGAGAAACTGGCCCAGCAGGGACTCCTGAAGCTGATCTGCGGCACCGACACCCTGGGGGTCGGGGTCAACGTGCCGATCCGTTCGGTCCTGTTCACCAAGCTCTGCAAGTACGACGGCTCCGAGACCAGGGTGTTGCGGGTACGCGAGTTCCTCCAGATCGCCGGGCGGGCCGGACGCAAGGGCTTCGACGACGAGGGCTTCGTCTGGGTCCAGGCACCCGAACACTGGATCGAGAACCGGCGCATGGAGGCCAAGGCCGGCGACGACGCCCGCAAGCGGCGCAAGCTGGTCAAGCGCAAGGCACCGGAGTTCGGTTACGCCCCGTGGAACGAGGACACGTTCCGCCGCCTCGTCGATGGCACTCCCGAGCCGCTGACGTCGAGCTTCGCGGTCAGTCATCAGATGCTGCTGAACGTCCTCGATCGCCCCGGCGACGGCTGCGCGGCCGTGCGCGGGCTGCTCATCGACAACCACGAGCCCCGCTCGCGCCAGCGCACCCACATCCGCCGGGCGATCTCGATGTACCGGGCGCTCGTGGACGCCGAGGTCGTCGAACAACTCGACGAGCCCGACGACGAGGGGCGAACGGTGCGGGTGACCATCGACCTCCAGGACGACTTCGCGCTCACCCAGCCGCTGTCGCTGTTCGCGGTGGAGGCCATCGACGCGCTCGACCGTGACCACCCCGACTATGCGCTCGACGTGTTGTCGGTGGTCGAGGCAGTGCTCGACGACCCCCGACCAGTGCTGAAGTCCCAGCTCGACCGGGTCAAGAACGAGCTGGTCGCCAGGCTCAAGGCCAACGGCGTCGAGTACGACGACCGCATGGCCGAGCTGTCCGAAGCCGAGTACCCCAAGCCACTGCGCGAGTACCTGTGGGGCGCGTTCGTCGTGTTCCGGCGTCACCATCCCTGGGTGGGGGAGGACACGCCGCGCCCGAAGGCAGTGGCCCGCGAGCTCTTCGAGATGGGCTACACGTTCCACGACTACGTCCGTCACCACGGTCTCAAGCGCAGCGAAGGTGTCCTCCTGCGCTATCTGACCGACGCCTACAAGGGCCTGGTGCAGAACGTCCCCGACAGGGCGAAGACCGACGAGCTCGACGATCTCGAGGCCTGGCTCGGCGAGCTGGTCCGCCAGGTCGACTCCAGCATGTTGGACGAATGGGAACGCATCCAGGCCGGGACCGACCTCGATCCGGTCACCGTCGGCTCCGGCATCGATGGCGGCGACGGCGAACCAGAACGTCGTGATGTGACCGCCAACCGGCGTGCGTTCGGCGTGATGGTCCGCAACGAGGCCTTCCGCTGGGTCGGTCTGTTCGCCCGTCGTGACTTCACGGGGCTGGCCGAACTCCCCGCACCTGGCTCGGGGCGATGGCGCAGCGCCGACCTCGAGGCGCTCGCCGAGCCCTACTGGGACAGTTACGACTCGGTGCTGACCGACGCCGACGCCCGTAGCGGGGCCAACTTCTCGTGGAACCCGGCGACGGGCGCGGTCACCCAGATCCTCTGCGACCCCGAGGGCCACAACGAATGGCGGCTGCGCGGATCGGTGGACGCGGATGCATCGCGAGCCGAAGGCCGAGCGGTCGTGGTCCTCGTGGGGATCGAAGCGCTGGGATCCGGCCACGGCGGGTGAGGGTCGCACGCGTCCGCTCGCGGTGCGGTTCTTGCCACACTGGTGGGGTGCCGATGCGACAGGATTGCCGATTCTTCGAGAGCCGTACGTATCCGAACGGCGACACGGTCCGCAAATGCGACCTCGATCTGGCGCCGGAGGCACCGTGGCGATGTCCCGACAACTGTGCGTCGTACGCCCCGCGTCTGGCCGACGTCAATTGGAAGCACGGCACCCTCGTCACCCCTCCCACACCGGCGGAGCCACCCGGCCTCGGCGAGGACGACTCGATCGCGGCGCTGCTCGATGCGGCCGAGGACATCGTCAACGCGGTGGTGCCGTCGGTGCGAGAGGAAGTCGAGGCCGAACGCCTCGAGGCCGAACGCCGAAACCGCGGGGTCCGCGGCTTCCTGCGGCGCCGTTTCGGGCGCGGTGGATGAACCGCCTGTTGCTCACCGGGAACTCGCTGCGTGTGCCCGTGTGCGGGTCGACCACCATGGGCGGGAACCGACGGGAGTTAGCACTACGGCGATAGGGTAAATGCCGCTCGGCTCGGCCGGGCGCAGCAGGCGCCATCGGGTTCCACCCGGTCGTGCCACCCATGACAGTGTCCGCCGACCTCGTGAGGCCAGACAAGGTGTATCCGACCGACCTCGCAGCATCGCTGCCCGGGCCCGACTGGCTCCGTGCCGTGCGTGTCGATGCCGCAGCACGCGCCGCCGACACGCCACTACCGAGCTTCGAAGCCGAAGAGTGGCGCTACAGTCCGATCGCCGACTTCTCGCCCGAGCGCTTCGCCCCCGCGGCCGAGCGCCCCAGCGGATCCCGGCCGGGCATCGACCTCGGCGCAACCGCGGCCACCATCGTGACCGTCGACGGCTTCGTGGTCGAACTCGAAGTGCGGGCACCGCGGCTCCAGGTCGCCTCGGCGGCGTCTCTGGACGAGGCGGTCGGATTCGCCGGCGCCATCGACGTCTTCGGCGACGCCAACGCCGCCTTCGGGCCCGATCCCATCGTCGTGCGGGTGCCGGCCGGCGTCGACATCGCCGAGCCCATCGTGATCACCCACCACGTGGCCGGCGACGGCATCGCGGTGTTCCCCCGCCTGCGGGTCGAAGTCGGGGCCGATGCCTCGGTGCGCATCGTCGAGGTCTTCCGCAGCGACGACGTCTCGTCGTTGGTGGTGCCCGTCACCGAGATCGCCGCCGGGCCGGCCAGCCGGGTCGGCTACCAGAACGTCCAGGAGCTCGGCCCCCGGGTGTGGCAGCTCGGCACCCTGGCCGCCGACGTCGAAGGCCAGGCCACCTTCACCGGCGGCATCGTGGCGATCGGCGGGGGCTATGCCCGCCTCCGCACCGACTGCCGCCTCAACGGCCGCGGCGCCACCGGCGACCTGTTCGCCGCCTACTACGGCGACGGCGACCAGACCCTGGACTTCCGGACCTTTCAGGAGCATCGGGCCAGGGACACCACGAGCAACCTGGTGTTCAAGGGTGTCCTCGACGACCATTCGACGTCGATCTACACGGGCCTCATCCGTGTCGCACCGGTCGCAGCAGGCACCAACGCCTTCCAGACCAACCGCAACATCAAGCTCTCCGAGCACGCCTGGGCCGAGTCGGTCCCCAACCTCGAGATCGAGAACAACGACGTCCGATGCAGCCACGCATCGACGGTCTCGCCGGTCGACCCCGAACAGCGCTTCTACCTCGAGAGCCGCGGCATCCCCACCTTCGTGGCCGAGCGCCTGATGGTCGAGGGCTTCTTCCGCGAAGTCATCGGCCACCTGCCCGTACCCGAACTGATGGAGCATCTCGAGGCCGAGATCGCCGGCAAGCTCGACGCCCGAACCACCACCGGAGGCGATGATGGCTGAATCCGATACCGCGCGGGTGCGCGTCGGCGCATTCGACGAGCTCGAGAGCGGCACAACGGCGCGTGTCGACCTCGCCGGCACCAAGGTGGCCGTCGTGCGCGCCGGCGACGACCTCTACGCCGTCGCCGATCGCTGCAGCCACGCGAACTACTCGCTCTCCGAGGGCGAGGTCGACACCGACGAACTCACCATCGAATGCTGGAAGCACGGTGCCCTGTTCTCGCTCTGCACCGGCGAGGCGCTCACCCTGCCCGCCATCGCGCCCGTCGCGACGTATCGCGTCGAGGTCGTCGACGGCGAGGTCTACGTGTCCGAATCACCCGAGGAGAGCCCATCATGAGCCGTCTCGTCGTCGAGGGCCTGTGCGCCCGTGTCGAAGGCCGCGACATCCTGCGCGGTATCGATCTCGAGATCAACAGCGGCGAGGTCCATGCCGTCATGGGCCCCAACGGCTCGGGCAAGTCGACGCTCTCCCATGTGTTGATGGGCCGCCCCGGCTACGAGGTCACCGCAGGCTCGGTGACCATCGACGGCCTCGAGCTCCTGGCGCTCGAGCCATGGGAACGAGCCCAGGCAGGCCTCTTCCTGGCCATGCAGTACCCGGTCGAGATCGAGGGCATCAGCCTCGAAGAGGTACTCACCGAAGCCGCAAAGGCCGGTGGCCGCGACACCGGCGCCGTCCTCGAGGCGATGCACGCCGAAGCGGCCGAGATCGGGATGCCCGGCGACTACCTCACCCGTGGCATCAACGACGACATGTCCGGCGGCGAGAAGAAGCGCAGCGAGACCCTCCAGCTGGCCGTGCTCGGGCCGAAGTTCGCGATCCTCGACGAGCTCGACTCGGGCCTCGACGTCGACGGCCTCCGGGCCGTGAGCCGTCGGGTCGAACGCGCCACCAACGACGGAGCGCTCGGCGTGTTGGCCATCACCCACTACAGCCGCCTGCTGCGCGAGCTCATCCCCGACGTCGTCCACGTGTTCGTCGACGGTGTGATCCAGACCAGTGGCGGCCCCGAACTGGCCGAAGAGCTCGAATCCACGGGCTATGACCGCTGGATCAAGCCCACCGAATCCGCCGTGAGCCTCGGCGGCCTGGATTTCTGATTCTCTGGGCCGGCTGTGTTTCCGGGCCGGCTCGTCTCCGGCTCCCTCGCGCCGGGATCCATCGTCCTTTGGTCGTCTCGTCCGGCTTCCGGTGTGCACGTCGCCGGCTGGTGTCGGCGGGCTGCGCAGCAGCGGCGTCGGGCCAGGGCTCGGGGGGTGCCAGTGACCCGCCGGGTCCCCGTCTCGGGGAGCGGGAGCGCCGACGTTTCCCGGCCTTGTCGGCCTCGTTTCCGGGCCGGCGTCGCCGGCGGCGAGCCGGATCCATCGTCCTTTGGTCGTCTCGTCCGGCTTCCGGTGGCGTTCCGGCTGGTGTCGGCGGGCTGCGCAGCAGCGGCGTCGGGCGAGACGTCCTGGTGCCAAGTACCGCCGGGGGCCAGCCGTCTCGGGTGCGGCGGCGCGGGTGGCACCGGTGTGGTCAGCTGGCTGCGTGTGGCCTCCGTCACGGCTCCGCCAGATCCATCGTCCTTTGGTCGTCTCGTCCGGCTTCCGGTGTGCACGTCGCCGGCTGGTGTCGGCGGGCTGCGCAGCAGCGGCGTCGGGCCGAGACGGCTCGGGGGTGCCCAAGTGACCCGCCGGGGTGCCCCGCCGTCTCGGGGGAGGCGGGAGCGCCGACGTTTCCCGGGCCTTGTCGGCCTCCCTGCTGTTTCCGGGCCGGCTCGTCTCCGGCTCCCACGCGCCGGGATCCTTCGGTCTGCGGCTGTGGCAGAATCCAGGGATGGCTGTACCTGATCGGTCCCGGTTGCTCGATGACGACGAGATCTCCGACGCGTTGACGTCGCTCGATGGGTGGGAACGGCGCGATGGTGAGCTGGCGAAGTCCTTCGATTTCGCCGACTTCACCGAGGCGTTCAGCTTCATGACCGGCGTGGCGTTGATCGCCGAGCGGCTCTTCCATCATCCCGAGTGGTCCAACGTGTGGAGCCGGGTGGAGATCGCCATCACCAATCACGATGCCGGCGGCCTGACCGAGCTCGACATCGAGTTCTGCCGGCGGGTCGACCGCCTCGGTGGTCGGTCCGGTGGCTGAGCCATCGCGATCAGGGCAGTCGCTCGAAGCCAGGCGAGCCATCGTCACCGGCGGCGGCTCCGGTATCGGCGCAGAGCTCGTGGCGCAGCTCGTGCAGGGCGGAGCGAAGGTGCTCGCCATCGACCTCGATGCCAGCAGCCTCGAGGCCGTGGCAGCGGCGACCGGCGCCTCGACGATGGTGGTCGACGTCGCCGACGGCGAGGGCGCCAACACCGCCATGGTCGCCGAGGCGGTCGCAGCGCTCGGCGGCGTGGATCTCGTGTTCCTCAACGCCGGCATCCTGGGGCGACCGATTGTGGATCAGGGATCGCCGTACACGGTCGCCGATCTCGACGCCGCGCGCTACCGCGCCGTGGCCGCGGTGAACATCGACGGGGTGGTCTTCGGAACCCTCGCCGCAGCGGCATCCATGAGCGGGGGAGCGATCGTGGCCACCGCCTCGGCTGCAGGCCTGGTGCCCTGGGCCCCGGACCCGTTCTACACCGCCACCAAACATGCAGTGGTCGGGTGGGTGCGGGCGATCGCACCGGCCCTTGCCACCCAGGGCATCACCATCGACGCGATCTGTCCCGGGGGAGTGGCCACGCCGCTCGTCGGGGCGAGTGCTGCCGATGCAGCCGACCGCCCGAACCTGTTGGCCCCTGCGCAGGTCGCCGAGGCCATGATCGCCACGGCGCTCGAACCCGGCACCGGTCGCGCGGTCTCGGTGGTGGCGGGCCGTGACCAGGTTCGCCAGGAGCACCGCTTCGGCGATATTCCCGGGTTCGGCTGACACGCCGCGGACGCGCCGGCTTGCGCCGAGCCGGTTCGGCCCGCCGCTCAGGCGTCGGAGTCGGTACCGCCTTCGAGGACGAGATCGAGGGTGTTCCACGACAGGTTGGCGCACTTGATGCGCACCGGGAACTTCACGACTCCCCGCAGCGCCTCGAGGTCGCCCAACTCGATGGCGCCATCGGCGGCCGATCCGACGGCGTCGAGGTCGTCGGCTTCGCTGTCGGAGAGTTCGGAGCCGTGGACACTCATCATGGCCTTGAAGGCATCGGTGAGGGCCCGGGCCTCGGCGACGGTCTTGCCCTTCACCGCTGCCGACATCATCGACGCCGACGCCTGGCTGATGGAGCAACCCTGCCCGCCGATGCGGATGTCGGTGATGACCCCGTCGTCGTCGATGTCGGCGTAGACGACGATCTCGTCACCACACAGGGGGTTGAAACCGCGCTCGACCACCGCCGGCGGCGATTCGAGCTCGCCGCGGTTTCGCGGCGACCGGTAGTGGTCGAGGATGATCTCGCGATAGAGGTCTTCGAGTCCCGACACAGCTTGTCTCCCTGACCGACGGCCGTTCAGAGCCCGAAGATATCGCCGGCCTCGGCCAGCGCATCGACGAACACATCGACGTCGGACTCGTCGTTGTACACATACAGCGACGCCCGCGTGGTGGCACCGACGCCCAGCACCTGCATCAGTGGCTTGGCGCAGTGATGGCCGGCACGGACACAGACGTTGTGCTGGTCCAGCACCTGGGCCATGTCGTGAGGGTGCACGTCCCGATAGGCGAACGACAGCACACCACCGCGCTCGGCGGGCTCGGCGGGGCCGTGGATGACGATGTCGTCACCGTAGGTCTCGGTGAGCCGCCGCATGGTGTAGCCCGTGAGCGCCACTTCGTGCTCGCGAACGGCGTCCATCCCCAGGCCTTCGAGGTACTCGATGGCGGCGGCGAGGCCGACGGCCTCGGCGACCATGGGGGTACCGGCCTCGAACTTCCACGGAAGCTCGTTGGTCGTGAAGCCCTCCTTGGTCACCTGGAGGATCATCTCGCCACCACCGAGGAAGGGTGGCATCGCATCGAGGATCTCCGCACGGGCCCACAACACGCCGATGCCCATGGGGCCGAGGACCTTGTGGCCGGTGAACACCACGAAGTCCGCGCCCATCTCGCCCACGTCGGTGGGCAGGTGCGGCGTGTACTGGCTGGCATCGACGAGGACGACCGCACCCGCGTCGTGGGCGGCGTCGGCGAGGCGCCGGACCGGTGTGAGCGTGCCGAGCACGTTGGACATCGCCGACAGGCCGAGCAGCTTGGCGCCATCGAGAAGGGCGTCGAGGTCGGTGAGATCCAGATGGCCGTCGTCGCCCACGGGAATCCAGCGCAGCTCGATGCCGCGCTCGGCGGCGAGCATGTGCCACGGCACGATGTTGGCGTGGTGTTCGAGCTCGGTGAGCACGACGGCATCGCCGGGTCCGAGGTTGGCGCCGCCCCAGGACCGGGCGACCAGGTTCATGGCTTCGGTGGCGTTCTTGGTGAAGACGATCTCGCGTCGATCGGTGGTGCCCATGAAGCGGGCGACGATGTCGCGGGCCCCCTCGATGGCGTCGGTGGCCTCGACCGCCAGCTGGTAGGAACCCCGGTGAACGTTGGCGTTGTGGTTGCGGTAATACTCGCTCATCGCGTCGATGACCTGGTTGGGCTTCTGCGACGTGTTGGCGGAGTCGAGGTAGACGAGGCGCCGATCCCGGATCTCGCGACTCAGGATGGGGAAGTCCTTCTTGATCGCCGCGACGTCGAGGGGCGAGGTGATCGAAGAGGTCATCGCCAGCCCTCGTAGCCGGAGACCTCGAGGCGTTCGACCAGCTCGATGCCACCACTGTCGACGATGCGGCCGTCGATCAGGATGTGCACGTGATCGGGACGGAGGTGGTCGAGGAGCCGCTGGTAGTGGGTGATGGCGAGGACGCCGAGCTCGGGTCGGTCCTTGCGGACCTCCTGGACGCCGGAGGCGACGATCTTCAGGGCGTCGATGTCGAGGCCGGAGTCGGTTTCGTCGAGGATGGCGAACTCGGGTTGGAGGAGGGCCATCTGGAGGATCTCGTTCCGCTTCTTCTCGCCCCCGGAGAAGCCCTCGTTGAGGTAGCGGTCGGCGAAGGAACGGTCCATACCGAGGCGGTCCATCCACGACAGCATCCGCTTGCGGAGCTCGAGCACCGACGTCTCGTTTCCGGTGCGGGCCTCCACGGTCTGGCGAAGGAAGTTGAGCACCGACACCCCGGCGAATTCCTGGGGGTACTGGAAGGCGAGGAACATGCCTGCCTTGCCGCGCACGTCGGAGGACCAGTCGGTGATGTCGTCGCCGCGGAAGCGGATCGACCCGGAGGTCACGGTGTACTCGGGCGAGCCCAGCAAGGTGGTGGCGAGGGTGGATTTCCCGCAGCCGTTCGGTCCCATGAGGGCATGGACCTCGCCGGCATCGACCCGGAGGCTCACTCCCCGGAGGATCTCGGTGCCGTCGTCGGCGCTCACGTGAAGGTCGTCGATCTCGAACAGAGGCGCAGTCACGGCTCTGAGTCTAGGCGACCATGCGATATTTGCACTACCGACGTAGTGGTAATGCGGGTGTGTCTGCACCTGCGTCGGGGGGCTCCGGCGGCCTACCGAGTCGTTGCGGCGGCCGCCCGTAGCATGGGTACGATGGACTCGCGATCATTGCGGCGAGGGCGAGGACCGGACGGGGTTCCCGTGCTCCTCTACCATACGGTCTCCGAGAAGGACTGGCGCTTCGCAACCGATCCGGTCGCCTTCGCCGATCACCTCGACGCGCTCGTCGCCGACGGGCGCCGTCTGTGCACCATCGCCGATCTGGTGGCCGCGCCGCTCGATGCCGGTCCCGGCCTGGCGGTGACCTTCGATGACGGCTATCGGGACAACCTCGACGTCGCGCTGCCGCTGCTGGCCGAACGAGGTATCCCGGCGACCATCTTCGTCACCACGTCGTACATCGATGGCACGGCCCCGGCCCCCGGGCGGATGCTGTCGCCGGACGGTGTGCGCGAGCTGCATTCCGCCGGCATCGAGGTCGGGAGCCATGGGCGCCGCCACCTGTCCCATCTCCGTCTGTCACGGGCCGAGATCCGTGACGAGATGCGGTCGAGCAGAGCATGGCTGGAGGACGTCGTCGGCGCCGAGGTCGTCTCGTTCGCCTATCCCCACGGGCACCACGACCGGCGTGGCCGCGAGGAAGTCGTCGCCGCGGGCTACCGGTCGGCGAGCATCGTCATGAACGCCGTCGCTCGACCCGAGCGCGATCCGTTCGCGATCTCCAGGCTGACCGTCGAACGACACCATGACCGAGACGACGTCGCAGCGATGCTGCAGCAGCGCCCTGCAGGCCCCCGGGTCCGGTTGCGGGCACGAGCGGGTTCGCTTCGCCGGGCCATCGGTGCGGCCCGCTCCAGGGGTCACTCGTGATCGCGTAGATCCTCTTTCCAGGTCCTGAAGCGCTCGTGACGGGCGCCGCTCGGGCCGATGCCCTCGCCGCTGCCGTCGGCGAAGAGCCGGAACGTGAAGATCCGGTCGAGGTCGCCCGAGTGGATCGCGACGTACCGGGCGTCGGCGCGGCGCGCCGGCCCCGCCCGCCACAACAGCCAGGGGCCGAGACGGCGCTTGTAGGCGATGGCGTCGGTCGCGATGTCGTCGCCCGCGCTCAGCAGCGCCTGCGGGGCCTGCCGCCAGGCGGTCGCAGGGATGTTGCGGTCCCGGATGGGCGTGTCGGGCAGATCGGTGGTGTCGACCGGTGTGGGGTCGAACGGGCGCTCGTCCGCGGGGAGCGCCTGGGCGGCGCCGTGGTCGTGGCCGTCGCTGGTCACCAGCCCCGCTCGATCCAGGCGTCGAGGTTGGGTCGCTCGGCGCCGATCGTCGTGTCGTCGCCGTGACCCGGCAGCACGAGGGTCTCCGCAGCGAGGGTGAACAGGCGCCGGTCGATCGAGGTGATGATGGTGTCGAAGTCGGCGTTGTCGAACGACGTGTTGCCCGGACCGCCCGGGAAGAGCGTGTCGCCACTGAACAGAACCGGCGATCCCTCGAGCCGGAAGCACATCGATCCCGGCGTGTGGCCGGGCGTGAGGATGGTGTGGAGGCGGAGCCGGCCGACCTCGATCACCGACTCGTCCTCGAGGATCTCGTCGTAGCTCGGCAGCATTTCGGCATCGGCAGCGGTGACGTGCACCGAATAGCCGGCGTCGCGGATCTCGGGCACGGCCTGGATGTGGTCCCAGTGCCCGTGGGTCTCGAGTACCTCGCGTACCCCCAGCGTGCGGCACAGCTCCAGGAGTCGTTCGTGCTCGTTGGCGGCGTCGAGCAGCACGGCGTCGCCGGTCTCGCGGCAGCGCAGGACGAACACGTTGTTGTCCATGGGACCAACGACGATCTTGTGGATCTCGGCTCGGTGGTCCTCGTAGTGCAGGGTGTCGGCGGTCATCGGTGGCCTCCTCGTTCGCCCGCGAGGGTACTGCCGCACGGCGCTGGGTCAGGTCGGGACGGCTGCGGTACCGTCAGCCATCGTGATCTGGGTGTTCATCGCCGCCGGCGCAGTCGCCGTCCTCGCCATCGCCTGGTTCGCGGTGTCGATGGTGACGGCACGTCTCGCCGCCACCCCGTCGCTGGCGGTGTTCGACATCGAAGAAGCCACCACCCGGTTGGCCGATCAGCTGCCCGATCGGGTCGCCGCACGCCTCAGCCACGACGACGTCCGGGTCCTGCTGCGATGGCAGCTGACGTACTTCCGCGAACGAGGTGTCGCCAGCTACGGCGGAGTCGACCGTGCCGCCGAACGGGCGGCGCGCATGAACCGGGCGGTCGTCGCCGACGAGGACGACGTCGTCGACGAGCTCCTTCGCCGCTGCCGCCACGAAGGCATCGACGCCGACGAGGTCGACATCGTCTGCGTGGTGGATCTGACCGTGGACTACCTCGTCGACATCGGCGCAGTCGGGTCCCCGGTCGACGTGTCGGGCGTGCTCGGTCCGGCGACGGCGGGCGACGGTACCCCTGCCCTGGGTCCTGGTGAAGAAGGCGATCCGGAGCGCTGACCTCTCGACGATGGCCGTAATGGCACCCCATGTGCCTCTCGAGTGTGCTTTCATGGCGAGACCAAAGAAAGGAGGTGGTCCAACTGAGTAGTCAAACTTTTGGGACCTTGGAGGTGGCCAGCCGCTAGGCAGGCTTCCTGGACCACCCAGTGAATCTCCACTGGTCACCGCCGGGACCGACGGCCGACCCCTGGTCCCAGTCGGTTCACGCTCGTTCGGGCGAACGCCCCGATCGTTGTGTGGAACGTCCCCCGGATCTTCCAGGCGTCACCGACGCGAATCTGCGCCGGTGACGAACGTACTGGCACAGGGAGGCCCCGGCCACGGGGCCTCCCTTTGTCGTGTCCCCACACCGCGAGAACAGGAATCAGCCATGGAGCGACCGACACGGGTGGAAGGCCACCGCTGGCTCGGCGACAAGCGCAACCAGAAGGTCTACGACCTCGACGACGTGACCGACGAGAGCGTCATCGACGAGCTCATCGACTCGGAGCAGTACCTCGTGTTCGGGCCGGACACCCTTCCCGAGGCCCGCAACCGCGGCTATCGCCTCCGGCGGATCTGAGGACGGGTGGCGGCGTCGGCCTCCACGGCCCATCACTTCGAATCCGACGGTCTCGACCTCGTCGGCCAGCTCGCACGCCCCGAACGCGTCGGCAGCGACGGCCTGACAGCGTTGGTCATCTGCCATGGCTTCCCGTCGCCGTCCAACGGCCGCCTCGACGCGGGACGCTCCTACTACGACCTGGCTGATCGGGTGGCCGATGACCTCGGTTGGTTGGCGCTCGCGTTCACGTTCCGGGGCTGCGGCGAGTCCGAGGGAGACTTCTCCCTGGGTGGCTGGTTGCGCGACGTCCACAACGCCGTCGCGCACCTCCGTTCGGTCCCGCACGTCAACGCGGTCTGGGTCGCCGGCTTCGGCACGGGCGGATCGCTCGGCATCGTCGCCGCAGCAGAGGATCCGACGATCCGCGGCGTCGCCGCGGTGGCACCCCCTGCCGACTTCGATGACTGGAAACGGGCTCCGGAGGGCCTTCTCGCCTACGCCCGCGAAGTCGGCGCCGTCAAGAACCCGGCGTTCCCACCCGACATGGATGCCTGGATCGCCGAGCTCGCCGAGATCCGCGCCGTGGACGCCGCGTCGGGCGTCGCCGACCGCCCGATGCTGGTGATGCACGGCGCACTCGACGACGTCGTCCCCGTGTTCGATTCCCGGGTGATCGCCGACGCCCACGGCGCCGCAGACCTGCGCATCATCGAAGGCGCCGGGCACCGCCTCCGCTTCGACCCCCGCGCCGTGGCGGTGTTCCTCGGGTGGCTCGAACGGGCCAACCGCACCTGACCGACGGCGTCAGCCCGCCGGCTGGACGTCGTAGGTGAAGGGGTTCGGGGCGCCGGCGTCGATGCCGTAGCGGGCGATGGCGTCGACCACCGCCGACGTGGGCACCACGCCCTCGGCGGCGAGACCGCTCAACACTGCGACCACGACGTGGCCGCAGTCGACCTCGAAGAACGCCCGCAGCGCTTCGCGGGTATCGGAGCGGCCGTACCCGTCGGTGCCGAGGGACAGGTAGTGACGGGGTACCCAGCGGGCGACCTGGTCGGGTACCGCGGTCATGTAATCGGTGACCGCGACGATCGGTCCCTGACTGGTGGCCAGCTTCTCGGTGACCGCAGCCAGCCTCGGCTCGGCGTCGGGATGCAGGCGGTTCCAGCGTTCGACCTCGAGCGCCTCCTCGCGCAGCCGCTTGTAGCTCGTCGCGCTCCAGAGCTCGGCACCGACGCCGTAGTGCTCGGCCAGCTCGGCCTGGGCTTCGCGTGCCGCTTTGTGCGCGGGCCCCGAGAACACGATGGTGGCCCGGTGCTCGGCGTCGGGACCGGCATCCCAGCGGTACAGGCCGCTGACGATGTCGTCATCGGACACCGCATCGGCCTGGGCGGGCATGTCGTAGTTCTCGTTGTAGATGGTGAGGTAGTAGAACTCGTCGTGGCCGCCGTCGGGTCCGTACATGCGGTGCAGCCCGTGGGAGATGATCGACCCCAGCTCGTACGCGAACGCCGGGTCGTAGGCCTGGCAGGCGGGCACGGTGGATGCGAGCACGAGGCTGTGGCCATCCTGGTGCTGGAGACCCTCGCCCATCAGCGTGGTGCGCCCCGCGGTGGCCGCCATCAGGAAGCCGCGGGCCCGGGAATCGGCGGCCGACCAGATCAGGTCGCCGACGCGCTGGAAACCGAACATCGAATAGAACGTGAAGAACGGCACCATCGGCACGCCGAGGTTGGCGTAGCTGGTGGCCGCAGCGATCCAGCTGGCCATCGAACCAGCCTCGGTGATGCCCTCCTCGAGGATCTGGCCGTCGGTGTCCTCGGCATAGGACAACAGCAGATCGTGGTCGACCGGTTCGTAGAGCTGGCCCTTCGAGGCGTAGATCTCGAACTCGCGGAACAGGCTGTCCATGCCGAACGTGCGGGCCTCGTCGGGGACGATCGGCACCACCCGGGGACCGAAGTCGTCGTCGCGCAACAGGTTGCGCAGGATGGCGGTGAACACCATCGTGGTCGACACCTCGCGGCCACCCGAGCCCTCGTCGTACTCGGCGAAGATCTTCGGGTCGGGAAGGTCGAGAGGTCGACGGGTGCGCACCATGCGCTTGGGAAGCGGCCCATCGAGGGCCCGGCGACGATCCATCATGTAGGTGTGGATGTCGCTGCCGACCTGCGGTCGGTAGTAGGGCGGCAGGTCGTCGTCGAGGGATGATTCGGGGATCTCGTCCTCGAGGTACAGCCGGGCCCGCAGCTCGAGGAGCTGCTGCTTGGTCATCTTCTTGATCTGGTGGGTGGCGTTGCGGCCCTCGAACCCCTCGCCGAGCGTCCAGCCCTTCACCGTCTTGGCCAGGATGACCGTGGGGGCGCCGACCGTCTCCGATGCGGCCTTGTAGGCGGCGTAGAGCTTCTGGTAGTCGTGGCCACCTCGGGGGAGAGCCCGGATCTCGTCGTCGCTGAGGTGCTCGACCATGCGACGCAGGCGGGGGTCCGGTCCGAAGAAGTGCTCGCGGATGTAGGCGCCCGACTCCACGGCGTAGCGCTGGTACTCGCCGTCGACGGTGGTGTTGAGCTTGTTCAGCAACACGCCGTCGACATCGCGCTGGAGCAGCTCGTCCCACTTCGAGCCCCAGATGACCTTGATGACGTTCCATCCGGCGCCACGGAAGATTCCCTCGAGCTCCTGGATGATCGAGCTGTTGCCGCGCACGGGGCCGTCGAGGCGCTGCAGGTTGCAGTTGATCACCCAGATGAGGTTGTCGAGACCGGCGCGGCCGGCGAGCGAGATGGCGCCGAGGGTCTCGGGCTCGTCGCATTCGCCGTCGCCGAGGAAGGACCACAGCTTCGACCCCGACGTGTCGTCGAGACGACGGTCGTGCATGTAGCGGTTGAAGCGGGCGTGGTAGATGGAGTTGATGGGGCCGAGGCCCATCGAGACCGTGGGGTACTCCCAGAAGTCCGGCATGAGACGCGGGTGGGGGTACGACGACAGACCCTTGCCGCCGATCTCCATGCGGAAGTGGTCGAGCTGTTCCTCCGAGAGCCGGCCCTCGAGATAGGCCCGGGCGTACACCCCGGGAGCTGCGTGCCCCTGGAAGTAGATGTGGTCGCCGGGCAGGCCGTCCTCCTTGCCGCGGAAGAACCAGTTGAAGCCGACCTCGTAGAGCGATGCCGAGCTCGCGAACGTCGACAGATGCCCACCGATGCCGTCGGCGGTCTTGTTGGCCCGCACCACCATGGCGGCGGCGTTCCAGCGCACGAAGGCGCGGATGCGGCGCTCGGCGTCCTCGTCGCCGGGGAAGAACGGCTGGGCCTCGGGGGGGATCGTGTTGACGTAGGGCGTCGACACCATCGCGGGGACGCCGACCTGTTGCTCCTGGGCCCGCTGCACGAGTTTGGCCATGATGTAGCGGGCCCGGACCTTGCCGGCGCTCGCGATGAGGGCATCGATGGAGTCCATCCACTCCTTGGTCTCGCCTGGATCGATGTCGGGCAGCGCACTCGTGAAGTGGTCGATCATGTCCGGTCTCTCCTCGTCGCCGCCGGGGGCGATCGGCGTTGGCTCCCCTCAACGCTACGCGCCCGAGAGGGCCGAGCGTGACACCATGGCGCGGTGCAGAAACCTGAACGAGTCGTGATCTACACCGATGGCGCGTGTTCGGGGAACCCCGGGCCGGGGGGATGGGCCTGGATCCGTCCCGACGGGCCGTTCGCTGCGGGACCCGATCCCGACACGACCAACCAGCGCATGGAGCTCGCCGCCGTTCTCGAGGGACTGCGGGCCGCTGACGGTCCGGCCCATGTCATCAGCGACTCCACCTACGTGGTCAACTGCTTCCGGGACCGCTGGTGGGAAGGTTGGCTGCGTCGCGACTGGAAGAACTCCCAGAAGAAGCCCGTCGCGAACCGCGACCTCTGGGAGCCCCTCATCGAGGTGGTCCGCAGCGGTGACGTCACCTTCGAGTGGGTGAAGGGCCACGCCGGCGATCGCTGGAACGACCTCGCCGACCGCCTCGCGGTCGAGGCCGCGTTCACCCAGCGACCTCGATCGGGATCGGAGACGCCCACGGTCATCGGCGAGCCCGACCGCATCGACCGCCGCGCTACGAGCACGATTGCGGCGCGGCGTGACCCGACGGGACGGGAAGCGCCGCCGGGGCATCGCCTCGTGGTGGCAGGGCTCCGGTCGCCGAAGGCCGACGCTGCGGCGCTCGAACGGACCATGGCCGACATCATCGCCGCCAAGGCCGAGCTCAACGACGACCTCGTGGTCGTGACCGGCCTGCGCTCCGGCGCCGAGGAGCTCGGTGCGCGCGCTGCGTTGGATGCGGGCGTGCCGTTCGTGGCCGTGTTGCCCTATCCCGACCCGGCCAAGGCGTGGCCCGCCGATGCTCGACGGCGCTTCGACGAACTCGTCGATGCCGCAGCCGACGTCATCGTGCTCCAGGCGAAGACGCCCGCCGACCGTGCCGGCGCACTCGGGGCAATCGGACGACGCGACGCCTGGTTCGCCCGCAACGCGTCGGAAGCGCTCGTCGTCTGGGATCATGACGATGCCGATGTCGGGCGCCTGGTGCGCTCGTTCACCGACGTCCTCGGCGAGCTCGACGTCTGGGTGCTCGACCCGACGGCCTGAGCCGGCCAGGCACCACGCGTGCACGGTGGAACCACGCGCTCTACGGTGACGCACGGGCGGGCAAGGTGCACGCCCGGGAGGGGAGACGATGCCGTACTCAGCCGAGATCCTCGCGATCGCCGAGCGGGTCAACAACTGGGGCCGCTGGGGTGACGGCGACCAACGGGGCACGGTCAACTTCGTGACCGATGACGTGGTGGTCGCAGCGATGGCGTCGGTGCGCAGCGGTAAGCGATTCTCGCTGGCCTTCCCGTTGCAGAACGCGGGTCTGCAGACCGGTGCGATGCCAGGACGCATCAACCCGCTGCGCACGATGGTCGCTCTGAACAATCCCGTCGTCGGCGATCCCACGCTGTTCTGCACGAGCGACGACGTCGTCACCATGGGCCTGCAGGCAGCCACCCACTGGGACGGTCTCTGCCATGCCGGCTACGACGATCGCATGTACGGCGGGCGCAGCTTCGCCAACGTCACCTTCAACGGCGCCGCCGAGTGCGGTATCGAGGCCATCGGGCCGCTCACCTCGCGGGGCGTGCTGCTCGACATCGCAGCCCTCCACGGTGTCGACGAGCTCCCGGCCGGTCATGCCATCGGGCGCGAGGACATCGAGGGAGCCGAGGCCCGCCAGGGCGTCGAGTTGCGTTGCGGCGACATCGTCGCGGTCCGCACCGGCATGATGGCCAAGGCCCGACGTGGGGAGATCACCGCGTACAGCCACGGTGAGATGGCCGATGGGATGCCGTTCCCGGGCTTTCCCGGCATCGGTGTCGGTGCGGTCGAGGTGTTCTGGGAGCGTGAGGTCGCCGCTGTCGCCACCGACACGATCACCTTCGAGGTGCTGCCGTGGGATCCCGCGCACGTCGGCGCGCTGTTCCCCGTCCACTGCCTGCATCTGGTCGAGATGGGTCTGACTCAGGGGCAGAACTGGGACCTCGAGGACCTCGCCGCCGATTGCGCCGCGGACGGTCAGTACGACTTCCTGCTCGAGGCCACCCCGCAGCCCTTCGTCGGCGGTCTCGGCTCGCCGGTCAATCCGGTGGCCGTCAAGTAGCCGACGGGATCATCTCCGGGAGTCGGGTGGTGTCGCGCGTGGGTCGGCGCCGATCTCGATGATGGTTCCACGGCGGGTCACCCGGTGGGGGCGATCGGCCATGGCAAGCATCGCCGCGTCCCCGGCGGAATTGCCGTAGGCCCAGAGCTCGCCGACGGGATCGCCGAGCAGCGCCGTCAACCGCAGCGCCTTCTGGTCGCCGCGGACGTTCGGGCCATCCATGGCGCCGGTGTAGCGGTCATCGTCGGTCTCGAGCTCGACGGCGATGACGTCGTCGAATCCCAGCGCCTGCGCTGCGGGGAGCGCATACAGCGCGAGCGACGCCGACACGAGCACCAGACGATGACCCTGGCCGGCGTGCCAGGCCACGCGCTCGCGGCTCTCGGGCCACAGCCGGTGCGCCAACCCGGCTGCGTAGCGCTCCGCCACGGGCTCGACGCTGGCGACCGATCGGCCCGCGAAGACCCGCCGGAGCATCGTGGCTTTGACGTTGTCGCGTCGACGACCACCGTCGCGATCGGCGAGGTGGCGCACACACGACAGCGACGCCTGCGCCCAGTCCGATGTCCCGGCCACGAGACGCAGGAACGGAACGAGGGTGTCGCGGCGGGTGAGGGTGCCGTCGAAGTCGAACGCCGCGACGGCTCGGGTCACGCGGTGACGTGCTCGTCGAGACGCTCGAGCGTCTTCTCCATCGCTGCGGGGTGCTTCTTGGGGTAGCCCATGAGCTCGATGAACTTCGGCGCCTTGGCCGTCGACCAGTCGAACGTCTCGGTCACCCGGGTGCCTTCGTCGACGGGCTCGAGCTCGTACCGCCAGCGGTGCCCACCCAAGTGCGCCCACGCGATGAGCCGGTCCTCCTCGAATTCGACGACGTTGCTCGACATCTTGTACGGCACGCCGTACATCTTCATCTTCATGCCGAACCGGTCGCCGACAGCGGTGAGACGCTCGGGTCCGACCTGTTCGCCCTTCACGGTGCCGGAACCGTCGATGACGGCGTGGCCGGACGGGGTCGCCAGGACGTCGAAGATCTTCTCCGGTGGGGCGGCGATGACACGGCTGACGGAGACGCTGCGATCACTCATGGTCGGGCATCCTAGGCTGCGGCCCGAGCGGCCGGTGAGCGCAGCGAGCGAGAGCGGGAGATGCCAGGCCCGGATCCACCGATTCGCACTTCTCCGCCCGGTCCCTGCGAGCTTCGGGGCCCGATCACCGCGGGAGCAGCCCGGCGAACGCAGCGTCGATGGTGGGATGGGTGAACTCGTAGCCCGCCTTCGTGGCGACCTCGGGGAGGACTCGCGCGCTGGTGAACAGCAGCTCGTCCGCGAGTTCGCCGCCGAGGACGAGCTTGGGACCGAACGAGGGCACCGGCAGGAAGGTCGGACGGCCGAGCGCCTTGCCCAGCGCATCGGTGAAATCCGCGTTGGTGACGGGCTCGGGGGCGGTGAGATTGACCGGGCCCGCCGGCTCGGCGTCGAGGAGCCACTCGATCATCGCCACCTCGTCGTCGAGGCTGATCCAGCTCCAGTACTGGCGACCCGAGCCGAGCTTGCCTCCCAGGCCGAACTTGAAGAGCGGCAGCTGCTTTGCCAGTGCCCCGCCCTCGGGCGACAGCACGATGCCGGTTCGCAGATGGACGACGCGGATCCCGGCCTCTTCGGCCGGTGCCGTCGCCGCCTCCCACTCCGCAGTGACGCCGGCGAGGAAGCCGTCACCGGGTGGGGACGCCTCGGTGAGCTGCTCGTCGCCACGGTCGCCGTAGATGCCGATTGCCGAACCGCTCAACAACACCGCCGGGGGAGTGGCGAGCCCGGCGAGGGTGGCGCTCAACAACGAGGTCCCGTCGACCCGGCTGTCGCGGATGGCGCGCTTGACGTCGTCGTTCCAGCGCCGCGCGCCGATGGGTTCGCCGGCCAGATGGACCACCGCGTCGATGCCCTCGAAGGCCGTTGCCTCGATGGTGCCCGCTGCGGGGTCCCAGCGGATGACGTCGCCGTCGCCGCCGGTGGAGCGCACGACCGGAATGGCACGGTGCCCGGCTGCCTCCAGCCGGCGGATCAGCGCTTTTCCGATGAGACCGGTCGAACCGGTGATGGCAATGTCCATGTGAATACCTCCGAGCGAAGCACCGATTGTCCCAGAGCGCGGCCGGGAGCGTGGAGCCGAGCCGCGTCGGGTAGCGTCGCGGGGCAACCGCCGGTGGGTCGATGGACGGGAGTGCTCGATGACCGATCAACAGGGTGCGACCGAAACGGGGCGTCGTATCAACGCACGACTGGTCGCCAGTGCCATCGCCGCGGTCGCGATGGTGTTGTTCGTGGTGCAGAACACCGAGTCCGTCCAGGTGCGCTTCCTGTGGTTCGAGGGTGGCTTCCCACTGTTCCTGCTGTTGTTGATCACCATCGCGCTGACCCTGATCCTCGCTCTGGGCGCCACGTGGTTGATGCGCCGACGGGGGAGTGGGAGCTGACTCGATGACCCTCGATGCCGATCACCCCGACGGAGCCGCCCCCGAACCTCCCGATGCCTCGGATCCGGGCCGTCGCGACGCCTCGACGCCACCCGATGCGCCGACACCATCGGGCCCGCCCTCTCGTCGTCGCGGCGGTGGAGGTGCCGGGCTGCTCGGGGCGGCGATGCTCGCCGTCGGCGAGGTCCTCGAGCCCGAGAAGACCCGGGTGGAGATCGTGCAGACCGACGACGAGCCTCTCGACGACCTGCCGTTCGGAATCGACTTCGGCGACCTGCCTCCGCTCGACTGACCGTCGGCGCGCTCAGCGAACCCGCGTCGGGTCCCCGATGGGCCGGGTGGCTGTCTCCTCGTCCGCACCGGCCGCGAGGGTCGCCGCCGACGGTTGGAGTTCGGCGACCAGCGCGGGATCCAGCGGTGTCACCGCGACATGGCTGATCAGCGGATGAACACGGGTCTGGCCCACCTCGTCGGCGCCGATGAGACGCTCGTGGAGCTTCTCGCCGGGGCGGAGCCCGGTGTAGACGACCTCGACCGCTTCGGCGGACTCGGCGGCGATCCGTCGGGCGACGTCGTCGATACGCACGGGTGTGCCCATGTCGAGGATCAGCGCCTCACCGGGCCCGCCGATCGTCGCCGCCTGCAGCACGAGATGCACCGCCTCTTCGATCAACATGAAGTACCGGGTGGCCTCTGGGTGGGTGACCGTCAGCGGACCGCCACGAGCGGCTTGTGAGCGGAACGCCTCCAGGACCGACCCCCGGCTCCCGAGGACGTTGCCGAACCTGACGCTCACATACGGGAGCCGTGTCCGGTGCGCGGTGTGGGCGGTGAGGCGCTCTGCGACCCTCTTGGTGTGGCCCAGCACGCTCGTCGGGTCGGCGGCCTTGTCGGTGCTGACGTTGACGAAGCGTTCCACCCCCACCGCAGCGGCAGCATCGAGGACGTTGCTGGTGCCTCCCACATTGGTCTTCCATCCCTCGCCGGGGTAGAGCTCCAACAGCGGCAGGTGCTTGAGCGCTGCGGCGTGGAACACGACGTGCGGGCGATGCTCCACGAACACCTCGAGCATCCGCTCGCGGTCGCGTATGTCGGCGACGACCACGTCGCGCGATTCGAACAGGGCCCGGCCGGCGATCGAGAGCTCCACCGCGTGGAGGGCCGATTCGTCGCGGTCGACCATGACGAGGCTCGCCGGGGCGAAACGGTGCAGCTGACGGCACAGCTCGGAACCGATCGATCCGCCCGCACCGGTCACGAGGACCCGCCTGCCCGTGACGATCGCGGCGATCCCCCGGTCGTCTGTGTCGATCTCGCTCCGTCCCAGGAGGTCGCGCTCGTCGAGCACCCTGGCAGGCCCGACCCCCGGTTCCGCCGTAGATACGGGCTCGCCGGCGCACCGATCGGTCGGCGCCGGACGGGCCGTCGACGTATCGGTCGTCGACGCTCCGGTACCCGCCGGCGCTTCTGGTGCCGATCGCAGCCGGCCTCGCGACCGGATCCGCAGCCCGACGCGCAGGGCTGCCATGGCGACCATCGCGAACACCGCCCCGGCGATGATCACCGACAGTGGCAGCAGCGGCGGCGACGCCAGCCCCCGACCTGCGACCACCAGGGCCACGGTGGTGATGGCCGTGGCCCTCGCCATGGTGATCACGTCCTCGAAACTGCCGGTGGGCGCCACGTTCGCGTAGCCGCCGACGAGGGTGGCAACCAGCTGGAACACAGCGACTGCCAGAGCCGCTGCGAGGATGAAGCGTCGGACGTCCCAGCTGTGGATGTCGAATTCGAATCGCAGCGCGAGCGCACACCAGAGCCCGAGAGCCCAAGCCGCGCTGTCGAGCCCTCCCGATGCGACACGGCGCACAGCCGTGCCCACGCGCCGGGGTCCGGCGTGGTGTCGATGTCCCATTCGTTCTCCTCGACCGTGTCCTTCGGCCGTCGTCGGCTGCATCCGTCCCTGGATGTGGCGACGCCGGGACAATCGGCAGGGGATCGTTCGCCATGAGCCCGACGACCCAACGCTGTGAGGGATATGGACCGGACGACCCATCGCGCCGTGACAGCTGACCGCCTCATGAGCGGGTGCGAGGCGCCGATGGAGGCAGGGGAGTCAGCGATCGATGTGCCGTCCGGGACGACGGCCGATCGGCTCCCTGGGACAGATGAACCATCGCGAGCAGTGGGCCGGGACGCCCAGGGACAGCTCCGCGTCGGGCGCCGTCGCCCCGACGTGTCCCGACCGGCGCGCGTCCGCAGCTCGGTGTCCGCACGCGGTGGCCCCATGACGGGCGCACCGGAGACGGCGCCGGTCGATCCGAGCGTCTACCTCCGGTCGCTGCGGCATCGCTGGCCGATGCTCCTGGTCGGCTGCATCGCCGGGTCCCTCCTCGCCGTGGTCATGTCGCTGGGCGCTCGACCCGTACCGGTCGCGGTCGATCGCTACTACGAGGCCACCCACAAGCTGATCGTCGATCCCGAGCTGACCGATCTGCGCGGAG
Source organism: Acidimicrobiales bacterium (assembly GCA_046290435.1). Classification (GTDB taxonomy): domain Bacteria; phylum Actinomycetota; class Acidimicrobiia; order Acidimicrobiales; family UBA8592; genus CAVQUE01. The sequence continues at coordinate 36,955 of JBKAGO010000035.1, read as the reverse complement.
CCCCGAACCTGCTGCAGACGGCGCTGTTCGTCACGGGCGGGGAGGTCCCGGGTGCGGTCGCCGAACGTCTCGACGCCGACCACGACGGCGTCACGGAACGGATACGGACCGTCACCGACGAATCCGTGGGCGTCATCGAGGTGGTAGCGGTGGCGGACGACTCCGACGAGGCGGCTCGCCTTGCCGATGCGTTCGCCGCAGGGTTGGTCGACCACCTCGATGCCCGTGACCGCGCCTCGTACCGGGCGGCGGTCGACGCCGCCACCGCCGACGTCGACCGCAGGACCGCCAGATCCGCTGCTCGACACCGAGATCGCCGGCATCGGGGACCGAGTCCAGGCGATCGAGGACGCCGCCGCGTTCGAACTGCCGTCGCTGGGCGTCACAGGATCCGACCCGTCGGCGGTCGTGACCGAGCGCGATCGCGACCGGACCCTGGCCCAGCTGCGCAACGAACTCGGCCTCGCCGAGACCGAGCGGAGTGCCCGTTGGCAGCTGTACGCCGAAGCCGTGGCCGTCCTCGACGACCTCGAACAGGCGGGTCCTCCCCAGGCGATGTTCATCACTCAGGACATCATCGAGCCCCTCGAGATCTCCGCAGGGGAGTTCGACCGGCGCCTGGCCGAGGGCAGGCGGGGGTTCAACAACTTCGCAGTGGGCGAGGTCCCGCCCCCGATCGGCACGATCGGGCCGGCCGGGCCCGCCACGGCGCTACCCGTTCGCACGACGATGGGAGCGATCGCCGGTGCGCTCCTCGCTGCGGCGCTCGTCGTGGTCCAGACCCGTTTCGACCGCCGCATGCGCACCGCCGCTGACGTCGAACGCTGCTTCGGCGTGCCTGTTCTCGCCGAGATCCCTGTGACCCGCGGCCGGCCTCGCGGACAACGGACGCCGATGCTGCATGCCGCGGACGACACACGCTCGGTCGTCACCGAGTCCTATCGGCGGGCGCGATCGGCGGCACTCCATCAGCTCGGAGCCGGCCCCGGCGAGACGCCGACCGACTCCGGGGAGGCTCGGGTGATCGTGGTGACCTCGCCGGGCCATGGCGACGGCCGCACGATCACCGCGGCGAATCTCGCCACCCTCTTCGCCGAGTCGGGTCTCGCGGTCCTGGTGCTCGACTGCGACCATCGTTCGCCCGACCTCCACACCTACTTCGGACGTCGGTACGAGGCCCGACGCGCGCTCGACAGCGGTGTCCGCGGCCTGACCCTGGTGGCCGACGCCGCGGAGCCGACGGCGTCCAACCCGAGCGCGGTCGTCGAAGCCCAACGCGACCTCGTGACCCGGGCCCGCAGCCGCTACGACCTGATCGTGGTGGACGCAGCCCCGCTGCTCGCGACCGACGACGCCACGGCGCTGCTACCGATAGCGGATCAGGTGCTCCTGGTCGTGCGGTCAGGGTGGACCGAACGCTCGGCTGCTGCAGCGAGTGCCGACCTGCTGTACCGACGTGGCGCCCCGGTCGCCGGTGTCATCGTCACCGCCTCGGCCGACGCCGGTCGTGAGCCCAGGAGGCGGAGCAGGAAGGCCACGCAGGTGGTCGGATCGAACCGACGGACTCGTGGCGGCGGCTTCGCCCGCCTGATGGGGGATCGTCGAAGCCGTGGGACCGCCTGAGTCGGCGCGGGGGCGAGCCGCACTCGGCGGCGCGGCGTGACCGGTCGTCAACCGAGCAGATGCAGGCGCGCGGCCATGTCGCTGACGAAGCGGCGATGCGGATCCATGCGATCGCGCACGGCTCGCCACCGATCGAGTCCCGGATACATGGCCGGCACGAGACGGGGATCGAGGCGGGCGTCCTTCGCGAGGTAGACGCGCCCGCCGGCTTCGGCGATCCGGGCATCGAGCCGGTCGAGGACGGCATCGACGCCGGCGGAGCGAGCGGGGATGTCGACAGCGAGGGTCCAGCCCGCGATCGGGAACGACAGGGGGGCCGGATTGGCCGGCCCGAACCGCTTCAGCACCGCGAGGAAGGTGGGGACCCGGGCCGCATCGAGCTCGTCGATCGCCGCAGCGACCAGCTCGACGGCATCGTCGGGCACCACGAATTGCCACTGGCAGAACCCGCCGCCGCCGTACAGGCGCGGCCAGTCCGCAACGCCGTCGAGGGGGTGGAAGAACCTGGCGATGCTCTGGGGTTCGGCGACCCGGTGGCGGGGCGCAGCCCGGAACCAAGCCGCGTTGAACGCGGTGACGGTCGAGGCGCGGAGCAGGCTGTGGCGTCCGAGCGGAGGGACCGACACGGTTCGGCCACCCGGGGCGCGGCGTGGGGTGTCGACCTCGTCGCTACGGGCGAAGCGCCCGGTGGTAAGGACCGAGCGACCGCGCCTCCGGCCAAGACAGTCGACCCACGCGACCGAGTAGGGCGCCGTGGCGTCCGCTGCGATCATCGCCGCGAGGAGGTGGTCGAGACGGTCGAAACGCCGGGTGTCGACGAGGACGACCGAGGTCTCGATCGGTACGAGCCGCAGGCACAGCCGCGAGACGACACCGGTGAGCCCCAGCCCGCCCGCGGTCGCCCAGAACAGCTCCGGTTCGATGTCGGGTCCGGTGCGGACCGTCGACCCGTCCGACAGGACGAGATCGAGCCACACGATGTGCGAACAGAAGGTGCCGTCGCGGTGGTGGTTCTTGCCGTGGATGTCGGCGGCCACGGCGCCTCCCACCGATACGACGCGTGTCCCCGGGGTGACCGGCACGAACCAGCCTTCGGGGACGCACCGCCGGAGGAGGTCGTGGATGGTCACGCCCGCCTCGGCGACGACGGTTCCGTCCGCGGCGACGGGTCCGATGCCCTGCATCGGCGCGAGGTCGAGTGCGTGGCCCCCGCCGCGCTGGGCCTGATCGCCGTAGCTCCGTCCCCGGCCCCGAGCGATGCCGCCCCGCTCGGGAAGCGCGAGGACCGACCGCTCGAGCTCGGCATCGTCGGCCACGATCACATGGCGGCCGCTCGATGCGATCGCCCTGCCCCAGCCCTGCCACCGTCGGGGTTGGCCGCCGGAGCCGGCCACCGGGGTGGGTGCAGCGTGCGGATCAGACATGGATCGCGATCCCGTAGCTGGCGACCCAGGCCAGGGCGAGCACCTGCAGACGGCGGTCGAGGCGCAGGATCTCCTCTGGGTCCTCACCGAGCCCGGCATCGACCGCGCGCTCGTAGCTCGCGATCGAGCCGGCGAACGCGAGGAGTGACACGGTCGCCGACACCGTTGCCGCGGTCCCGTCGATGACATCGGCGGTGAACACCCATGCGGCGTAGGCGATGACCGCCACCATCGAGGCGATCACCCGGACCCGACCCAGGCCTCTGGTCGTGTAGTAGCGGAGGACGAGGCGGCCGTCGATGCCATTGGTGCGGGCCAGTTCGGCGCCGCGCTTGGCGCTCACGATGAGCACCGAGACGGCTGACACGACCACGACGAACGCGGTCGAGAGCGCGACATCGGTGGCGGCGCCTCCGCCGATCGCCCGGAGCGCGAAGCCGCTGGCGACAGCGGCGAGCTCGAGCACGGGCACCCGCTTCATGCCGAGCGAGTACGCGATGTTCACGCCCAGGTAGACGGCGATCACGGCAGCGAGCGCGGGTGCCGTCGCCCAGGCGATGGCCAGGGCCACCGTCGCCAGCACCGCCGCCGCGACCTGCGCGGTCCTCGGGTCGAGCCGCCCCGAGGCGACAGGGCGGTTCCGGCGGGTCGGGTGGAGGCGGTCGATGGATGCGTCGGCGGCGTCGTTGCCGAGGTAGGTGGCGCCGGCGGCCATCGTGAAGACGGCGAACGCGACCACGGTTCGCCCGGCCACCTCGGGATCGCCGAGTTCGGTCGCTGCGGCGGGCGCTGCCGCCACGAGGAGGTTCTTCACCCACTGGCGCGGCCTGATCGCCTCGAGGAGCACCACGGCGCGCGCCATGATCAACGGGTGAGCCGGCGCCAGAGGAAACCGGGAGCTGCCACCAGACCGGCCATGACGGCACGCAGACTGCCGGGGCTCCAGACGATGGCGGAGCGGTCGTCGCCGATCGCAGCCACGACATCGCGTGCGACCGCTGACGGCGTCGTCGCGAGCGGTGCGGCGGGACGCCCCTCGGTCATGCGGCCACGGACGAAGCCGGGACGTACCAGCACGACCCGCACGGCTGTGCCGTGGGTCATGTCGATGAGCGCCCGGGTATAGGCGTCGAGCGCGGCCTTGCCCGCCGCGTAGGGGGCGTTCTCGCGTCGCACCCGCTGGGCGGCGACCGACGACAGCACTACCAGGGTGCCGTGGCCCTGCTCGGTGAGGCGCCGAACGGCAGCGTGCGCCGCAGCACATGCAGCTGCGCCGTTGAGATCGACCAGATCAGCGGTGGTGGCAGGGTCGGCTTCGAGGTCGAAGGGGTCGCCGAGGCGGCCGAACGCGACGATGATCAGGTCGAGGTCGCCGGGTTCGGCTGCCGCGGCGACCACCCGCTGATGAGCCTGCGGATCGGTCGCGTCGTAGTCGAGGTGCTCGATGGTCGCCGACGTCGGCACAGGGGCAGGGTGTGCTCGGTCGCTGCCGCCGGGACGTGATGCCGTGACGACACGCTCGAGGCGGGCCGGGTCGAGTGCGCCGAGGATCGCATGGGCGATCTCGGAGCGCCCCCCGAGCACGAGGACGGACTGGAGGGAACCGGTTGCGCTGCGCACGCCGGTCAGTGTGGCCCCGCCGGGACCTGCAGCCGTGGATGTCAGCGGTCGCGGCGGCGACGGCGGCCGGGGACGCCATCGGCGGAGCGACCGTTGCCCGGCCGGCGAGACTTGACCTGGTACTGGGCAAGGTCGGCGCCGCTGAGCAGCTCGCCGGGGCTTCCGGCCCGGGCTGCGTACGCAATGCCACACGACAGCCCGACGTCACCGGCTACCGAGGTCGCGACGCCCGCCGTGGCTCGTCGGGCGACGGTCTGGGCGTGCATGATGCCGCCGCTGCGCAGCACGAGGCAGAACTCGTCGCCGCCCAGCCGGGCGGCGAAGCCGTCGAAGCCCTCGAGGGCGCGTTCGAGGACACGGGCGACGGCGCGGAGCACGTCGTCGCCGGCGGCGTGACCCCGGGTGTCGTTGACGGTCTTGAGCCCGTCGACATCGCACATGATGAGTGCGACGTCGACACGGGCGGATTCGGGTCCGTCGAAGATGTGGTCCAGCTCGCCCTCGAGGTGGCGACGGTTGGCGAGCCCGGTCAGCTGATCGCGACGCGCCTGGGCGGTGAGGTCGGCTTCGTGGCGGGTCCGGGCCAGGGCGCCGCCCACGGTTGCCGCGATCAGCTCGAGGCTCTCGAGGTCGGCCATGGCGACGTGCGCCGCGGCGACCGCCGAACGCGGTCGTCCCCAGATGGCGCCCCAGATGGCGCCGTCGGGCTCGAGCACGGGCACCGCGATCAGCCCGTCGGCTCGCACGACGCTGCCTGCGGTGATGTCGAACACGTGGGCCAGGTCGAGGGCGGGCTCGGGGCCCAGCACGATGCCTGTCGGCTCGCGGCCGTCGAGACGGGTCAGGCCGACCGAACCGAAGTGCATGGTCGGCCACGCCTGGCGCAGCAGACCGTCGGCGAGCTCGATCGGATCGTGGAGCTGATGCAGGAGATGCGCGACGCCGGCGAGGCCGGGGCTCGGGGCGCCGTGGCGACTCACGATGGCGATCGCGACCTCGGCGGTCGCGCTCTCGACCGCCCGGCGCACCGCGACGTCCTCGACGGTGTCGTAGGCCAACTGCGCGAGCCCCGGATCGAGCGCGGCGCCGGCACTGTCCTTCATGGTCTCGATCCGGCGCTCCCAGTCGAGTGGGGCGCGCCGGCTGTTGCCCACCAGCACGTCGGTGAGCGCCACCAGACGAGCGGCCACGGGGATGTCGGCACCGCTGAGTCCCTGGGGATGACCACGCCCGTCGGCACGCTCGTAGCGGTGCTCGATGGCGGTGGCGACGTCCTCCAGACCCTGCACCGAACGCAGCAGCGCAGCCGTCTGGCGGGCGCCACCGGCGGTGGTCGATCGGGCGAGGGCGCCGGCGAGATCGGCGAGCAGGCAGGCCAGAACGCCGTTGCGTCCGCCGGTCAGCAGTTCATCGCGCGCCGATTGCGGGCGGAGCGAAGCACGGCGCCGCAGCGAACGCTCGGGCCACGTGTCGAGACCGACGTCGTCGAGTCGATCCAGCATCGCCTGGGCGAGGACGACGCGACGGGCGGCGTCACCGACCGCCGCGGGCCGCAGGCCGGCCGACGCCCGGAAGAGCACGAGCGCCGCCTGGATCGCGTCGTCGTTCATCGATCTGCCTTGCCCTGTCTCGTCCGCCCGCGTCGTGCCGCTGCTCACGGCACGCCGAAAAGGTAGCAGAGGTCGCCGGTCCGCCGCCTCCGAAGGACCCCTTGGGGCCTCGAGGTCGGACCGGTAGCCTCGACCGGGTGAGCACACGCATGCTGATCCTGGCCTCGTTGTTGTGTGGCCTCGCCATTCTCGTGGCATTCACGGTGCAGGTACTGATCGCCAGGTGAGCTTCGACCACCCATGGTGGGCAGCGGTGCTGGGAGAGTGCCCGAACGGTGGCTACAGTCCCAGCCATGGCCAATGACGTGACGGATTTCGACCTGGTGGTGATCGGTGGCGGGCCGGGAGGCTATGCCTCGGCGCTCTATGGCGCTGCCGCCGGGCTCGACGTGGCCATGATCGAGATGCACAAGATCGGCGGCACGTGTCTGCATGTCGGCTGCATCCCCGCCAAGGAACTCCTCGAAACCGCGCACGTACTCCGCACCGTGCGCCATGCCGACGAGTTCGGGGTCAACACCGCTGCGCCCACGCTCGACCTCGCCAAGACGATGGAACGCAAACAGCGCGTCATCGATCAGCTCACCGCCGGGGTCACGGGCCTGTTGAAGGGCCGCAAGGTCACGTTGTTCGACGGCGCCGGCTCGCTCGGGGCCGACCACGTCGTCTCGATCAGTGGTGGGAGCTCCGGGGAGGTCCGGGTGCGTGGCGCGCACGTGGTGCTCGCCAGCGGATCGAAGCCCCGCACCATCCCCGGCTTCGACGTCGACGGACGCGTCGTCGTGACGTCCGACGAGCTGCTGTCCATCGATCGGGTCCCGGCCTCGGCCGTCATCATCGGCGGTGGCGCGATCGGCTGCGAGTTCGCCTCCACGCTCGCCGACTTCGGCACCTCGGTGACCATCGTCGAGGCACTGCCGAAGATCCTCGGCGGCTGCGACGACGACGTCACCAAGGTCGTGCACCGTGCCTTCACCAAGCGCGGTATCGACGTCCGCACCGGTGTCACCGTCGCAGGGCACACGCCACGCGAGGGCGGAACCGTGGTGGCGCTCGGCGACGGCACCGAACTCGACGTCGAGATGGTCGTGGTCAGCGTCGGCCGCCGGCCCTACTCGGATCTGTTGGGGCTCGAGGGCACCGCGGTGCAGGTCGACGAGCGCGGATTCGTCGCGGTGGATCAGCTGTGTCGCACCCACGAGGCCGGCGTGTATGCGATCGGTGACCTCGTGGCCACGCCCCAGTTGGCCCACATCGGTTTCGCCGAGGCGATCATGGTCGTGAAGCACATGTTGGGCGAGTCCGTCCTGCCGATCGACTACGGGCGTGTTCCCTGGGCGATCTACTGCCATCCCGAGGTCGCCTTCGCCGGCCACACCGAGGCCTCGGCCGCCGAGGCCGGTTACGACGTCGTCGTGTCGAAGCACCGCTTCGCAGGCAATGGGCGGGCGATGATCGTCGGCGAGACCGACGGGATGGTCAAGATCATCGCGGAACGTCAGGCCGACGGGACCGGGGGCCAGATCCTCGGTGTCCACATGGCCGGCCCGTGGGTGACCGAACAGCTCGGCCAGGGCTACCTGGCCGTCAACTGGGAGGCCACCGTCGACGAGGTCGCCGAGTTCATCCAACCCCATCCCACCATGAGCGAACTGTTCGGCGAGTCGGTGCTGGCCCTCACGGGCCGGTCCCTGCACGGCTGAGCAACCAGACCTGCGCCGCCCACCGGTCCTTCGAGGAGAAGAAATCCATGGCAGAAGTGACAATGCCCCAATTGGGCGAGACGGTGACCGAGGGGACGATCACGCGGTGGTTCAAAGCGGTGGGCGACACCGTCGCCGAGGACGAGGTCCTGTTCGAGGTCTCCACCGACAAGGTCGATTCGGAGGTGCCGTCGCCGGTCGGTGGCGTGCTGGCCGAGATCCGGGTGCCCGAGGGTGAGATCGCCGAGGTCGGGATGGTCCTGGCGGTGCTGTCCGACGGCAGCGAGGTCCCCACAGCGACGCCGACAGTGGAGGCCCCTGCGGTCGAGGCGCCCCCCGTGGACGCGCCGGCACCGGGACCCACCCCGGCCGAGCCCGCACCCGCACCTGCCCTCCAGAGCGAGATCGCAGCGCCGGCCGAGGCTGCGCCCGCGGGCCCGGGCACCGACGTCACGATGCCTCAGTTGGGCGAGACGGTGACCGAGGGGACGATCACGCGGTGGTTCAAGACGGTGGGCGACACCGTCGCCGAGGACGAGGTCCTGTTCGAGGTCTCCACCGACAAGATCGATTCGGAGGTGCCGTCGCCGGTCGGTGGCGTGCTGGCCGAGATCCGGGTGCCCGAGGGTGAGATCGCCGAGGTCGGGATGGTCCTGGCGGTCGTCGCGCCGCCTGGTTCGGCCCCGGCGCCGGCCCCCGCCGCTCCTGCACCGACGCCCGCTGCCGCAGCACCGACTCCTGCACCGGAGCCTCCTGCGGCCGCACCTGCCTCCGAGCCGGCAGCGGCGCCGGCCGATGCCGCCTCGGACCTCCCGCTGTCGCCGGTGGTCCGTCGTCTCATCAACCAGGCCGGCATCGACCCCACCACCATCACCGGCACCGGGGTCGGTGGCCGCATCACCCGCAGCGACGTCGAGTCGGCCATAGCCTCGGGCCGCCGCCCCGGTGCCGAAGCCCTGCCGGCGGCCGCCCCGGCCCCCGCCCCTGCGCCTGCTGCGGGCACGGTCACGGCACCTGCAGCCGTACCGACGCCGGCACCAGCGCCGGCACCTGCTGCGCCTGCGCCGGCTGCCCGAGCAGCGGCTGGTGTCGGCGGCGACGAGCGGCGCGTCCCGATGAACAACATCCGCCGGCTGACCGCGCAGTACATGGTGCAGTCCAAGCAGGTGTCGCCCCACGTCCTCACCGCCGTCGAGGTCGACTTCGAGGGCGTCGAGAAGGTGCGCCGGGCGCATCGTTCGGAATGGAAGACCGAGGAGGGCTTCAGCCTCACCTACCTGCCGTTCATCGCACGGGCCCTGGTCGACGCGCTGCGTGAGTTCCCCCACATCAACGCAAGCGTCGGCGACGACGAGTTGATCCTCCACGACGAGGTCAACCTCGCCATCGCGGTCGATCTCGACTTCCAGGGCCTCCTCGCCCCGGTCGTGAAGGCTGCGGAGACCAAGCGGTTGCGGGCGCTGAGCCGCGAGATCAACGACCTCGCCGGACGGGCCCGGTCGAAGAAGCTGTCGGCAGACGAGATCACCGGCGGCACCTTCACCATCACCAATCCCGGCCAGTACGGGACGCTGATGCAGTTCCCCATCATCAACCAGCCCCAGGTGGCGATCCTGTCCACCGACGGCATCCGCCGCAAGCCGGTGGTCGTCGCCGACGCTGACGGCAACGAATCGATCGGCATCCATTCGGTCGGCATCCTGGCCCTGGCGTGGGACCATCGGGCCTTCGACGGCGCCTACGTCGCCGCGTTCCTGGACCATCTGCGCACGATCATCGAGACCCGCGACTGGTCCACCGAGGTCACCTGATGGGGGAGCGCTCCGCGCTGGCGCCCGCTCCATCGCGATCGGCGATCGCTCGACCGTCTCCGCGCGCCGGCGCACGCCGCTGGACCGAATCGCCGCTGCACGTGCGATGGCTCGGCACGGTGCCGTACCGGGAAGCGCTGTCGCTCCAGCACGGCCTGTTCGTGCACGGCGACGCAGGTCACCTGCTGCTCTGCGAGCATCCCCACGTGTTCACCCTGGGGGCTCGTGGCGATCTCGAGCACCTGCTGGTCGATCCCGAGACCGTCGGCGCCGAGGTCGTCCACGTCGACCGTGGCGGCGACATCACCTACCACGGACCCGGGCAGCTGGTCGGCTATCCCATCGTCAACGTCGTCGGCCGCCGCGGCGGCGGCATGGCCGATACCGCGGCCCATGTCGCCGCGGTGGAGCAGGTCGTCATCGATGCGCTGGCCGCGCTGGGCCTGCCCGACTGTGGACGCCTCGACGACTTCCCCGGCGTCTGGGTCGAACCCCACGGGCCCTCGCCCCGCAAGATCGCTGCGGTCGGCGTCCGGTTGGCACGCGGCCGCAGCATGCACGGGTTCGCCCTCAATGTCGATCCCGACATGGCCTTCTTCGATGCCATCGTCCCGTGTGGCATCGTCGGCAAGCCGGTGACATCGCTGCGTGCCGCGGGCATCGACGTGGGCATGCGTGCAGTCGCCGACGCAATTGCCGGTGTGGCCACCGAGCGTTGGGGCGGCCCGGGCAGCACCCGCCACGACGTGGCGTGGCGTCACCGCCCCGAGGACCTCAGTGCGTTCAGCCGAGGCGAGGGACCGGGCGAGATCCCTCGGCCCGCCGCCACGGCTGCGTCCGCCATCGATGCGAGCCCGGCGGTCCCATCGACCGGCGTCTCGGTGCGCCTGCGGGGTCGTCTCGCCGCCGCGGGTGTGGAGGCGGGACTCGACATCGGTGAGCGCAAGCCCGAATGGATGCGCGTCAAGGCCGACATGGGACCCGAGTACCGCCGCATCAAGTCCGTCATGCGCGACCTCGACCTCGTCACCGTCTGCGAGGAGGCGGGGTGTCCCAACATCTTCGATTGTTGGAACGACGGCACCGCCACGTTCATGATCCTCGGCGAACGCTGCACTCGTGCCTGCGGTTTCTGTCTCGTCGACACCCGCAAGCCCCTCGCTGCCGACCCCGACGAACCCGCCCGGGTCGCGGACGCCGTCGAGCGGATGGCACTGCGCCACGCGGTGGTCACGATGGTCGCTCGCGATGACCTCCCCGATGGCGGCGCCGCCGCGGTCGCCGCCACGATCGAGGCCATCCGCACCCGCTGCCCCGATACCCGGGTCGAGGTCCTCATCAGCGACCTGCGCGGCGACGCCGCAGCGCTCGATGTCGTCATCTCCGCACGCCCCGACGTGTTGAACCACAACATCGAGACGGTGCCTCGCATGCAGCGGGCGGTGCGCCCTTCGGCCGGCTACGCCCGCAGCCTGGCGGTCCTCGCTCGGGCCAAGCAGGCGGGGCTCACCACGAAGACGTCGATCATCGTGGGCATGGGGGAGCGCCCCGACGAGGTCGAGGCCACCCTCGCGGACCTCGCCGCCATCGGTACCGACATCGTCACGATCGGCCAGTATCTGCGCCCCACCACCAATCATGTCCCGATCGATCGGTGGTGGCATCCCGACGAGTTCGCAGAACTCGCAGCGGCAGGCCGGGCAATGGGTATCGGCCACGTCGAGGCCGGACCGCTCACCCGTAGCAGTTATCACGCCCGTCAGGCCGCAGATGCGGTGGCCGAACGCGACAGCGACACCGAACCGGATGGCTGAAACGTTCATTTGATGACTGAGTGGTGGCAGTCTCGCTGTCAGATGCTCAATCCCGGGGTTTCAGCGCCGATCCGAGAATGGTGAGTGGCACTGCCGGACGATCGCTGAGGGGACAGAGGGAACGGGGCGTCGCCGCGATCGAGTTCGCTCTCGTCGCGCCACTGCTGGTCTTCGTGCTCTTCGCGATCATCGAGGCCGGCTTCGGCTTCTACTCCCAACAGGCCACGACGATCGCCATCAGCGACGCTGCGCGCACCGGGTCGATCGCTCGTGACGATCCCACGGCGGATCGGCAGGTCCTGGAGGTCCTGGCCGATCGCGTCGATGGCGTCCGGGGGACCGAGGTGGTCCGGATCGTCGTATTCGAGGCGACTTCCCCCGGTGATGAGCCACCCGCAGCGTGTGTGTCGGGTGCTGGAGCGGTGGGGTGCAACGTCTACGAGGGATCGGTTCTCGACAACCCTGCGGTCGCTGTGTGCAGCGGATGGTGTCCGAGCGAACGGCGCACCGGTGATCTGTTGGGTGTCTGGCTGCGCGCGGACTTCGATGGCCTGTCGGGGATGACGCCGATGACGCTGAGGATCGAGGACTCCGCGATCGTGGCGATCGAGCCGGAGATCGTCGAGTGAGCCCGGTCGCCGCAGCGTCGGTCGCGAGCGGAACAGATGTCGGTGCAGGCCGCACCGAAGGTCGCCGGCGGGGCCGCGGCGCGGCTGCGCTCGAGATGGCGTTGCTGGTGCCCGTGCTCACCGTGATGTTGTTCGGCATCGTCGACGTCGGTGACCTGCTCGTTCGTCAGGGCGCGGCGGCATCTTCGGTGCGTATCGCCGCGGTGGAGAGCTTCGACCGGGCGGGCGAGCGCAGCCACGATCTCGATGTCGCGTCGACGCTCGTCACCGAGATGCGCAATCGAGGTCTACCCGATGTGAAACGGATCGTCATCTACGACGCGACCACCGCCGACCAGCCGCCTGCGTCGTGTCTGAGCGGCGCGGCGCTCGTGGCGGGCGGCGTCGCCGGTGTGTGCGTCGTGTTCGGTCCCACCGACCTCGCGTCGATCGCGGCGGGGAGTGCTGCGGCGCGCTTCGACGATCCCGACTGTTTCGGTGATGCCGATGCGCAGTGGTGCGCGACGACGCGGCTGCCGGCGAACCCACTCGACGGCTGGCGCGTGGGCATCTGGGTCGAGGCCGGCCACCAGTCGCCGACGGGCGTCCTGCCGAACCTGCGGAACTACGACATCGAGGAGAACGCCGTGGTGCATCTCTGGGAGAGGACGGCATCGCTGTGATGCAATGGTTCGAGCGACTCGCAGAAGACCGCCGAGCCGGCGACCGCGGTGCCGTGGCCGTACTGGTCGGGCTGTTCATGCTCATCCTGTGCGCGGCCGGTGCCTTCGCGATCGATGCCGGCAGCTGGTATCGCCAGTCGTCGCAGATGCAGAAGGCTGCCGACATCGCGTCGCTGGCCGGCGCGCGGGTCTATGGACAAGGGGGCTCGAGCGCCGAGGTGTCCGCCGCGGTCAACGAGTCGTTGCGCCGCAACGGGCTCGATCCGCTGGCCGCCGACATCGACGTGGACATCTCCCTGGTGGGCGATTCGGACGTCGCGGTGACCGTGGTCGACAACGATGTCGACCTGTACTTCGCTGGGCTGTTCGTCGACGACATCGATCTTCGCCGAGACGCGACCTCGTCGTTCGGTGCGTGCCTCGGCCCATGCGAGACCGAGATCGTCATCGCGCCGCCGGTCAACCTGCAGCTCGTCGACAGCCAGGGTGACGGATTTCAACCCGTCGTGATCGGCGACCGTATCTTCACGGTGAACCATCACATCGACAGTTGGGACACGCGGTCGGTGCTGGTGTGTGTCGATCTGGCGTTGCAGGCGACCTGTCCCGGCTATCCGCAGTTGGCGGACATCACGACCTCGAACCACCCGGACATCGTCCATGACGAGACCACCGATCGGATCTGGTTCGGCTATCAGGAGATCGACGGCGGGCAGTCGCACTTCGGGTTCCAGTGCTGGGACACACCGACGGACTCGTCCTGTGGCCGCCATCGACTGCAGACCTACCCGGTGGTGAAGGCGGTGGACGTCGGCGGGACCATCCGGGACTTCGAGCACTTCGCGACGTCACCGTTCCGAGTCGGCGACCGGATCTTCGCGTTCGACGCGAACCACAACGTGCTGTGCATGGTGATGTCGACCGCGACGCCCTGTGCCGGCTATCCCCGCCCGACCGGCGGCGCCGCCACCATCGGTACCTCCAGCCAATGGCTCAGGCCCGAGGCCTCCACGGAGCAGGAGGCCTTCGTCCTCGGCACGAGGCTCTACCACACCCACAACGCCGACGTCGGGCCCTATCTGCATTGCTGGGATGCCGCCACCGATGCACCCTGTGCCGAGTGGTCGGTGCCGTTGCGCTTCGACGAATCGATCTACTGGGGTGCATGGCCGGCGCACATCTTCCCCAGCATGAACCCATCGGGCGTCATCAACGGCATGTGCCTCTACTCGGGACAGGGCCCCTGGTACGGCGACTTCCACTGCCTCAGCCTCGATGGCTCCACACGATTCCGCCGCGCCGACTACTACACGGCGTTGCCGCTGACTCCCCACGACCGCGTCCTCCAGCAGGAGATGATCCTCGGCACGCGCATGTATGTCGGCAACCTCTATACGAACCTGGTCTACTGCGTGGATCTGGCCGCCGGTACCAGCTGTGGCCAGCTGGATTCGGGTGGGGCCCGCCCCTATACGTTCACCTACCTGGCAGATGCGGATTGCATCATCGGCCTCGGCGACGCTGCCCGGCTGTTCAGTTTCACGCCGGACCTCGGGACCTGCCCGACCGGGGAGGGCGAGGCGCGTATCCTGCCATGCACGTGCGCGGACGGGACCGTGTACTGGGGTGAGATCGAGTTCGACGACGCGCTGCTGGCGCAGTTCGTGAGCTTCGTCGTGACCGTCCGCGATCCCACCGGAGCCGTCGTCGCCGGCCCCGTCGACCTCATCGTGTCGGGCAACAGCGTCGACCTCAGCGGCGTGGCGGCGACCGTGCCCTACCTCGACGTCGAATTCGACGCGGAGGTCCCTGCAGGAGTCATCTGGACCGACGAGATCCGCGGGACGATGGTCGTGACCGAACGGCCGACGCTGCGGAACTGATCCACGAGCCGGCACAACGCCCGGTCACCCGGACGAGATACCGCAGACCCCGACCCCGCGGGTCTGCGCTCGGGTCTTTCGGCCCTCTACGCTGGAGCGATGTTCGCCGAGCGTCTCTCCCGAGCCCGCAATGCCATGGCCGAACAGGGCGTCGACGCCCTGTTGCTGTCCGTCGGAGCCGACCTGCCCTACTTCTGCGGCTACGAGGCCATGCCTCTCGAGCGGCTCACCATGCTCGTCGTACCGGCCGAGGCCGAGGCGACCCTGGTGATCCCCGCGCTCGAGTCGCCGCGTGTGGTCGAACGCCCGGACGTCTTCTCGCTGCGACCCTGGGGCGAGACCGAGGACCCGATCGCGATCGTCGATGAACTCCTCGGCGGCGCCACGGTCGCCGCTATGGGCGATCAGACGTGGTCGCGCTTCACCGTCGACCTCCTGAACGCCCGCCCTGGGCTGCAGCTGCGTCGGGCCAGCACGGTCACCTCACCGATACGGGCGGTGAAGACAGCGGACGAGATCGAGCGCCTCCGAGCCGCGGGTGCCGCAGTGGATCGGATCGCCGGTCGGCTCCAGCGGGGTGAGATCGACCTGATCGGCCGCACCGAAGCCGCTGTGTCGGCCGAGCTCGGACGCCAGATCCTCGATGAGGGCCACCATCGGGTCAACTTCGCCATCGTCGCCGCCGGAGCGAACGCCGCGAGCCCTCACCACGAGCCCGGCGAACGGGTCATCGGACCGGACGAAGTCGTCCTCTGCGACTTCGGGGGAACGTGGATCGGCGAAGACGGCGTCGGCTACTGCTCCGACATCACCCGGTGCGTGTGGACCGGCACCCCCGATCCCGCGTTCGTCGAGCTCTACGACGTGTTGTTCGCTGCGCAGGAGCGCCAGGTCGCGGCCGCCGCCCAGGGCATCGAGGCCCAAGAGGTCGATCGCATCGGGCGTTCACTCATCGCCGAGGCAGGCTACGGCGAGTACTTCGTGCATCGCACCGGGCACGGGATCGGCGTGGAAGCGCACGAGGACCCCTACATCGTCGAGGGCAACGCCGAACCGCTGCTGGCGGGGAATGCCTTCAGCATCGAACCGGGCATCTACGTGCCCGGTCGCTGGGGCGCCCGCCTCGAGGACATCGTGGTGTGTGGCGCCGACGGCCCCGACCCGATGAACCGGGCAGACCACCACCTCGCCGTGCTCGGCTGAGCGTCCCCGCCGCGCCCCACTGCTGTCTCGATGATCGACCTCTCCGCGTCCACGGTGCTGCTGCAATGGGCCACCGGCGGGCTCTTCTTCTTGTGGGTGACCGGACGTCGGCGTCAGGTCGGCCTCGGCTACGGCTGGACGATGCGCCTGTCCTTCGCGGGCATCCTGGCCATCGCCCTCGTCGTGGGTCTGCGCTTCGAATCGGTGCCGGTGCGCGAGGCGGCGATCATCGCGATGCTCGCCGTGTTGAGCGTTGCGATGGTGGTGTCCTGGCAGCGGCGAAAGGTCGGCGTCAGCGGTCAGCGCTCCGTCGTCGAGCGGCGCTCGGCGCGGGTCGCAGCGATGACGGGCATCGATCGCGACGAACAACGCTTCGAGGCCGATGGTCCCGAGTTCCCGCCGTGGCTCGACCTGATCGCGCCTGCCATCGGCGTCGTGGGCCTCATTGCCGCGGCGATCGACGCCGGCGGACCCGTCGTGTTGTCGCTGGCAAGGGTGCTGGTGGGCGCCGCATTCCTGGGTGCGGTGACCGATGCGATGCTCCTCGGGCACTGGTATCTGGTGCAGCCGGGGTTACCACGCGACCCCATCGAGGAGCTCGTCGGATGGACCGGTCGGCTCTGGTTGCCCGAGCTCGTCGTGCTCCTGTGGCCGATCGGGATGGTGTCGGTGCTCAACGGCTCGATCGACGACGGGTACAACGGTCTGCTCGGATGGTTCTGGGTGGCGTGTGTGATCGCCACGATCGTGTTGGTCGGGGTCACCCGGCTGGCGCTTCGCGAACGGCAGTACTCGGCGGTGATGGCGGCAACGGGGTTGCTCTACCTCGCCATCTTGACGGCCTTCGGCATGGACGTCGTCGCGCGGGTACTCCTCGACGCCTGATCGAGGAGGTTCTCTTCGGTCGAGCAGGGCGTCGTTAACGCGCTGTTAGCACCCGTGCGGCATGGTGGAGTCCGTTCGGGACAGGAGGATCTTTGGTGGCTTCGCGACGGTGGTGGGGGTCGACGACGACGTCGGGGGAGCGGCGCGCGTCGCCGGCATGGCCGCTTGTCGCCCGTGTTCCTGCGACGAGGGCTCCGCGATGACGCCACGGAGCCGTCTGCGGCGAGAGACCGACGAGGAGCTCGTCGCCCGGGTGGCTGCGGGCGAGCAGGCCGCCTGTGACGAGCTCTACCGCCGCTACGCATCGCTGGTGCGTCACGTTGTCGGCGACAACATCCGCGACGCCGACGAGCGCGAGGACGCCACCCAGGAGGCCTTTCTCCGGGCTTTCTCGAAGATCGCCATGTTGCGCGAGGGCACGAGCTTCCGGCCATGGCTGCTCCAGATCGCCCGGCGGGTCGCCATCGACAGCCGGCGCAAGCGACTCCGCACTCCGGTTGCGGTCATCGACGACGAGAACATGCCCGACGTCGTGAGCCTCGACCCGGCACCTGCCATGGTGGCCGAGGTGCGCCAGCTCGCAGATCAGCTGCGCTCGGGCGTCGCGATGCTCTCGAGCCGCGATGCGGCCGTGTTGACGATGGTGACCGAGCTCGGTTTCGGCATCAGCGACGTGGCGGCGGCTCTCGACATCAGCCACACCAACGCCAAGGTGGTGTTGCATCGAGCCCGCAAGCGCCTCCGCGAAAGTCTCGCCGACGAGCTCGACGTGACTGCGTACGGCGTGGCGAGCGCCTGAGGGTCCTCTCCAGCCCCAGCCGAGGCCTTCGGGTCAACCGAGGTCTTCGGGTCAACCGAGGTCTTCGGGGTCCGCTCGCTGGATGACGAGCCGCTCGTTGCGGATCGCCCGATGGAGATGATCCTGCACCCGTGTCGGGGTCCAGGCGTCGAAACCGGCCACCTCGTCGGCCTCCCACGCTTCGGTGACAGCGGGGGCCAACATCGCGGCGAAGACCTGGCGCTCATCGTCGCCGAGCGTCTCGATGAACTCTCGAACCTTCGAGAGGAGTGTCGCAGCTGCATCGTCGTAGCTGGTCATGGGCTCGGACGCTCCTGGTTGCCGTACCGTGGTGTCGGCATCCAGACGGACGAAATCCATGCCGGTTACATCGTCTTCGTCGGTCTCGTCGTCGCTGACTTCCGCGTTTGCGTCGGCCTCGGCGATGGGGGAGGAGGATTCGCCGGCCTGGGCGGAGATCCAGTCGAGATGGCGAACGATGATCTCGTCGACGTCGCGGTCGGCGACGAACCCGAGGGCCTCGGCCCGGGAGCAGTCGAACGACGGCGGCCACGAGGCGACGATGGCCTCGATCGACGGGTCGGGTCGGTCTACGAGGTGGCTTGTGCCTGCGGGTTCTCCCCGACGATCCACCGCTGCCAGCAGATCTGCGACCGAGACCGAGAGTCCCGGCATGGTGAGGCAGCGTTCCGCTCCGAGGGCTGGGCCCGGCAGGGCTGCGGCGTGCAGGAGCTGGGCGACCGCTGCGTCGGGGCTGGCGATCCAAGCCCGTAGATCGCGCCCGACGGGGATGTCGGCTGCTTCGCCGCGAAGGCCGGCCCGGACAATGCTGGAAAGGAAGGTCGACGCGGCCTGGTTCGGTTCGGCCGTACGGACGACGATCGTCGGCAGGCGCAACGCGACGCCGTCGACGGCACCGCGGCGCGAATAGTCGGCTGTCAAGAGCTCGCCGATCGCCTTCTGCGTGCCGTACGTGCTGCGGGGCGCCCAGCGGTGCGACTCAGGGATCGGCGCCTCGTCGGCATCGGAGAAGACGGCCACCGACGACGCCACGACGAGGCGTGGTGTCCAATCGGGGTTCAGCCGGGCGGATTCGAGCAGGTGCCACAGCCCGTGCACGTTGACGTCGTAGCCGATCTCGACGTCGGCCTCGGCCGCAGCGGACACCACCGCCGCGAGATGGAAGACGACGTCGGGCTCGGTGCTGGCCAGCAGGTCGACATAGTCCGCGTCGGCGATGTCGCCCACGATCACGTCGTCGTCGGGGCCGTGGATCGGCTCGATACGGTCTGCCAGAACGAGCTGACCGACCGGTCCACCGGCGATGCCGTGTCGTCGAAGCACGGCCGCAAGCCGGGTACCGAGCATGCCGGCAGCGCCGGTCACGAGAACACGCACCATCTCAGTGTAGAAGTGCCCGGTGCATCTCCCGCGAGGAGCGACGACGATGCCAGACTCGGGCCGTATCCACTCAGAGGAGCCCCCATGACCGATCTCGAGACCCCGTCAGCCGCCGACGCCGCCCGTCGCGCAGGCCGCCGCCGTCTCCTCACCCTCTGTGCAGTGCTCGGGCTCGCCCTCATC
The DNA here is from genome assembly GCA_046290435.1 of Acidimicrobiales bacterium. Classification (GTDB taxonomy): domain Bacteria; phylum Actinomycetota; class Acidimicrobiia; order Acidimicrobiales; family UBA8592; genus CAVQUE01. The sequence continues at coordinate 17,705 of JBKAGO010000035.1, read as the reverse complement.
GCGTTCGGGGCCTGGTGGTTCGTGCTGCGGGACACCGCACCGGCGACCGTCGGATCCGATGCCGCCGAAGCGGCGCGCGACGAGGCCCTCGGTGCAGCGACGGATCCGGCCGCTTCCGACGAAACCACAGCGGAAGGCGCCGAGGCCGAGCCCGGAGTCGATGCCTCCGCGGCTGCGGTGGCGGACACCGAGGGTGTGGACGGGACGTGGACGGTCGACACGACGATCGGCACCTTCGACGATGCCTGTCTCACCGAGGTCTGCGACACCACCTTCGTCGGCTTCCGTATCGACGAGGAACTGGCCGGCATCGGCGCAAAGACCGTCGTGGGCCGCTCACCGGGGGTCGCGGGTTCGATGGTGATCGAAGGCACCACCATCGTGGCGACCGAGTTGGTGGCGGACATGACCCAACTCATCACCGACGACGCAAACCGCACCAACGCCATCCGCACGCAAGCGATCGAGACCGCAGCGTTCCCCGAGGCGCGGTTCACGCTCACCGAACCGATCGAGTTGGGGGCGCTTCCCGCCGACGGCGAAGAAATCGACGTCGACGCCACGGGGGAGCTGACCATCCACGGCGTGACCCGCACCGAGACCATCCCGCTGACCGCGGAGCGCGCCGGCGACGTGATCGTGGTGTTCGGTCAGCTCGGCCCGATCCTGTTGGCCGACTACGACATCGACGAACCGACCGCAGCCGTCGTGCTCTCGGTCGAGGACAACGCGATCATGGAGCTGCAGGTGTTCTTCCGGCGCGGCTGATCTCCAGCTGTCACGAACTTCGAGGAGTGTCCATGCCCCGAGCGATATGGAGCGGAGCGATCAGCTTCGGGTTGGTGCACATCCCCGTCAAGCTCTACCCGGCGGTGAGCCGCCAGGGGGTGAGCTTCAACCAGCTCGACAGCCGCACGGGCACCCGCATCAAGCAGCGCCGTGTCAACCCCGACACCGGCGAGGAAGTGCCCTACGGCGAGATCGTCAAGGGCTACGAGCTCGGTGACGGCCGCTACGTGACCGTCACCGACGAAGAGCTGACCGGCCTCGATCCCAAGGCCAACCGCACGATCGACCTGTGCGAGTTCGTGGCCCAGGAGGAGATCGACCCGGTCTTCTACGACGCCGCCTACGTCCTGGTCCCCGATCCGGTCGCGCGCAAGGCCTACGCGCTGTTGGTGCGGGCGATGACCGAAGCCGACCGGGTGGGCGTCGCCCGATTCGTGATGCGCACCAAGCAGTACCTGGCGGCCATGCGGCCCCGCGACGGGCATCTCGTGCTGTCGACCATGGTCTATGCCGACGAGGTCAACGACGTCGAAGGTCTCGATGGGCTCGCGGGGCTCGACGAGATCGAGATCAGCCCCGCCGAGTTGGCGATGGCCGAACAGCTCATCGACGGGTTGTCGCATCCCTTCGAGCCCGAGAAGTACCACGACACCCACCGCGAGGCAGTCCTCGAGCTGATCGAACGCAAGGCGGCGGGCGAAGACGTCGTGGTGAGCGCTGCGGGCGAGGAACCGGAGAAGGTGGTCGACCTCATGGCCGCGCTCGAGGCGTCGGTGGCCGCGGCCAAGGCGGCGCGTGCGATCGACAAGAGCGCATGACCACCTCCTCGCGGCCGTGACCGGGGCCCGCGTCCGCGTCGAGGTCGCCGGACGCGAGCTGTCGCTGTCGAACCTCGACAAGATCCTGTACCCGGCATCGGGCACCACGAAAGCCGAGACCATCGACTACTACGTCCGGATCGCGCCGGTGATGCTGCCGCACCTGTCGGGACGCTGCATCACGCTGCGGCGCTGGCCCGACGGCGTCGACGGTCCGTCGTTCTTCGAGAAGCGTTGCCCGACCCATCGCCCCGACTGGGTGCCGACGGCGATCGGTCCGGGCGACCGACGGGGCCCCGTCGACTACTGCCGCCTCGAGGAACCCGCAGCGCTGGCATGGACCGCCAACCTCGCCGCCCTCGAACTCCATGCCCCGATGGCACGATGCGCCGACCTCGAGTCGCCGACGATGCTCGTGTTCGATCTCGATCCCGGCGAGCCCGCGACCATCGTCGAGTGCGCTCAGGTGGCTTTGCGGATCCGCGAACTGCTCGACAGCTTCTCGCTGGCGAGCTTCGCGAAGACGTCGGGCTCGAAGGGGATGCAGCTGCTCGTGCCCCTCAACGCTCCACACACCCACGACCACGCGAGCGACCTGGCCCAGGCGGTGGCGCGCCTGCTCGAACAACAGACACCCGACGCCGTCACCTCCACCATGAAGCGAAGCCTGCGCCCGGGCAAGATCTTCGTCGACTGGAGCCAGAACAGCCGCCACAAGACGACCATCGCGGCGTATTCGCTCCGGGCCCGGCCGACACCGACGGTGTCGGCGCCGATCACCTGGGATGAGGTCGCCGCCGGAGCCGCCGGTCGCCCGCTGTCGTTCGAGATGGCGGAGGTGCTCGACCGGGTCGAAGCCCAGGGCGACCCGCTGGCCCCTGTGCTCACGATGATCCAGCATCTCCCGACCGGGCGTTGATCGTCGCGGGGTCGATGCGCCACGGTTCGGCCGACACCGTCGCCGGATCGAAGCGATCCGCGAGATCGGCGGCGCTGTCCGATGGGGTCGCGTCGGTGAGGCCCGCCGATCGGGCCAGCATGGAACGGACCTCGGCGGAGGTCTCGCCCAGCGCGATGCGATCCTCGAGGCCCACGGCCCCGTCGCGCTTGGCCAGACGGGCGCCGTCGGGGCCGAGCACCAGCGGGACATGGGCATACGACGGAGGTACGAGCCCCAGCATGGTGGCGACATGGACCTGACGCGGTGAGGAGTCGAGCAGATCGTCACCGCGCACGACCTCTTCGACGCCGCTGTGGGCGTCGTCGACGACGACAGCCAGGTTGTAGGCAGCGACGCCGTCCCCGCGCATGACGACGATGTCGTCGACGATGCCGCGATGGCGTCCGCGAAGCCGGTCGGCGACCTCGAGCGGGGCCGCCGGAGCGCGCAGACGCAGCGCCGCCGGACGCCCTTGCGCCTGGCGTTCGCTCCGCTCGGCGACGCTCAGCGCACGACACGTCCCCGGATAGGCGCCGGCCGGCAGGCCACCATGAGGTGCAGCTGCCGCTTCCCGGATCTCCCGGCGCGTGCAGTAGCACTCATAGACAGCGCCGGCCGCCTGCAGCTGCGCGAGAGCCTCGCGGTAGCGCTCGCGGTGATCGCTCTGGCGCAGCTCACCGTCCCAGTCGAGGCCGAGACGTTCGAGCGATCGACGCTGGGAGTCGTAGAACTCGGGGCGCACCGTCGCCGTGTCGAGATCCTCGAAACGCAACAGGAATTCCGATCCTGCCGACCTGGCGAAGAGCCACGCCAGCAGCGCCGTGCGGAGGTTGCCGAGATGGAGATCGCCTGTGGGGCTCGGGGCGAACCGTCCGCGCACGATCGATCCCTCGGTGCGTGGTGTCGGCGATCAGCGGGCGACGAAGTACTTCGCTCGCGGGTGGTGGCAGATCAGCGCACTGGTGGTCTGCTCGGGCTGGTACTGGAAGCCCGTCTCCTCGGTGCACTCGAGACCGATGCGCTCGCCCTCGAGCAACCGGAGCACGGTCATGTTGTCCTCGAGGTCGGGGCAGGCCGGGTACCCCCAGCTGTAGCGGCCGCCGCGGTACTGCTGACGGAACAGCCCGTGGAGATCAGGGCCGTCCTCGTCGGCGAAACCCCACTCGGTGCGGATCCGGTGATGCCACAACTCGGCGAGGGCTTCGGCCATCTCGACCCCGAGACCGTGCAGCAGCAGGTAGTCCTGATACTTGTCGGCCGCGAACAGCTCGGCGGTCCGTTCGGACACGGCCGAGCCCATCGTGACGATGTGGAACGCGGCGTAGTCGATCTCGCCGCTGTCGACCGGTCGGAAGAAGTCTGCGATGCACAGCCACGGCTCGCTCGATGCACGCGGATAGTGGAACCGCGCCACCTCGGCGGTGCGGTCGACGTCGCTCCAGATCACGAGATCGTCGCCGTCGCCGTTGGCGGGGAAGTAGCCGTAGACCACCTTGGGCACGAGCAGGTCGTCCGCTTTGGCTGCAGCGAGCTCACGCCGCAGGATCGGCCGGATGCGTTCCTTGAACGCCTCGTCGTTCTCGCCCTTCTCGGGTCGGAACTGCCATTGGTTGCGGAACAATGCCGTCTCGTTGATGTAGGCGGCGATGTCGTCGAGCGCGACGCCGCGCACGACCCGTGAACCCAGGAACGGTGGTTCGAACACCGTGTTGTCGGTGACGACGTCGGGGGAGCGCTCCGGGATCGACGTGAGGTCGACCGGCCGCTCCGAGCGGCGCGGCGGCAGGTTCCGCCCGGTCGGCACCCGACCGAAGTCGGGGTCCTCTTCGCCGCTGCGCTTGAGCTCCATGATCCGGTCCATGGTGCGCAGGCCCTCGAAGGCGTCCTTGCCGTAGAACAGCCGTCCTTCGTATACCTCGCGGAGGTCCTTCTCGACATAGGTCCGGGTGAGGGCCGCACCGCCGAGCAGGACGGGCACCGACGACAGCCCGCGATCATTGAGCTCGTTCAGGTTGTCGCGCATGATGAGCGTCGACTTGACCAGCAGGCCACTCATGCCGAGGGCGTCGGCGCCGGTCTCGACGACCCGATCGATCATCTCGCTGATGCCGACCTTGATGCCCAGGTTGTGCACCGTGTAGCCGTTGTTGGTCATGATGATGTCGACGAGGTTCTTGCCGATGTCGTGGACATCGCCCTTCACGGTGGCCAACACGATCGACCCCTTGCCGGTGTCGCCCTCGACGCGTTCCATGTGTGGCTCGAGGTGGGCCACGGCGGCCTTCATGGTCTCGGCGGACTGCAGCACGAACGGCAGCTGCATCTCGCCCGACGCGAACAGTTCGCCCACCACCTTCATCCCCGCGAGCAGTGTCCCGTTGATGATCTCGAGCGCCGGGAGACCCGACGCGAGTGCGAGGTCGAGATCGGCGGTGAGGCCGTCGCGGTCGCCGTCGATGATGCGGTGCTCGAGGCGGCGCTCGACCGGCCAGTCGGAGCGGTCCTCCTTCTCGATGACGGTCGCCTCGACGTCGGCGAACACGGCCAGGAGGTGCTGGAGCGGGTCGTAGGCCGGATCGGTGCCGTCGCCGCCTTCGGTGCCGCGACGGTCGTAGATCAGGTCCAGACACACTGCACGGTGCTCGTCGGGAATGCGGTTGAGCGGCATGATGCGCGCCGCATGGACGATCGCGGAATCGAGGCCGGCCTCGACGCATTCGTGCAGGAAGACCGAGTTCAGGGCGTGGCGGATGGCCGGCTTGAGCCCGAACGAGACGTTGGAGACACCCAGGGTCGTGAACGAGCCCGGGATCTCGGACTTGATCCGCCGGATGGCCTCGATGGTGGCGATGCCGTCGCGGCGCAGGTCGTCGTCGCCGGTCGAGAGGGGGAACGTGAGCGCATCGAAGATGAGGTCGCTCGACTCGAGGCCGTAGCGGTCGACTGCCAGGTCGTGGATGCGGTGCGCCACCCGCATCTTCCACTCGAGGTCGCGGGCCTGGCCCGTCTCGTCGATCAACAGGCACACGACCGCAGCGCCGTACTCCTTGGCGAGGGTGAAGACCCGATCGAGACGGGAGCCGGGCTCCTCGCCGTCTTCGAGGTTCGCCGAGTTGAGGATGGCCCGTCCGCCGATGTGTGCGAGCCCGACCTCCATGACCTCGGGTTCGGTGGAGTCGAGCACGAGCGGTGCCGCGACCTGGGTGGCGAAGCGCGAGGCCAGCGCATCCATGTCGACGGTGCCGTCACGGCCGACGTAGTCGACGCAGAGGTCGAGGACGTGTGCGCCCTCGGCCACCTGGTCTCGGGCCATCTGCAGGCAGGTGTCGAGATCGTCCTCGAGCATCGCGTCGCGGAACTTCTTCGAGCCGTTGGCGTTGGTGCGCTCGCCGATGATCATGAACGACGTGTCCTGGTGAAACGGGACCAGGCTGTAGATCGACGTTGCGCCGGGCTCGTGGTGGGGCGTCCGGGGCGCCGGCGTGAGTGACCCGCAGCGTTCGACCAGCGTCGAGATGTGCTCGAGGGTCGTCCCGCAACAGCCGCCGATGACGCTGACGCCGAGCTCGGTGACGTAGCGCTCCATGACGTCGGCGAGCTGACCCGGTGTGAGGTCGTAGTGCATGTGGCCGTCGACGACCGAGGGCAGGCCTGCGTTGGGGATACAGGAGATCGGCACCCGCGACTGCTGCGAGAGCACCCGGAGGTGCTCGCCCATCTCGGCGGGGCCGGTGGCGCAGTTGATGCCCAACACGTCGGGGCCCAGCGGGTCGAGCGCGGCGATCGCGGCACTCATCTCGGTGCCGGGCAGCATGCGCCCGGTCAGCTCGATCGTGACCTGGACCTGCAGCGGCACGTTTCGTCCGGCGGTGGCCATCGCCCGCCGGCAGCCGTTCATGGCGGCCTTCGCCCCCAGGAGGTCGAACATGGTCTCGATGATGAACAGGTCGACGCCGCCTTCGAGCAGTGCCGCGGCCTGCGCTTCGTAGGCGTCGCGCAACTCGGCGTAGGAGATCTGGCCGAGGCTGGCGAAGCGGGTCCCGGGCCCGATCGAACCGGCCACGAAGCGGGGACGGCCGGTGTCGTAACCGCGGGCGACGTCGCACGCGATCTGCGCCGCGGCGAGGTTGATCTCGCGCACCCGGTCGGCGATGTCGTACTCGCCCAGCGGTATCGAGAACGCGCCGAAGGTCGCCGTCTCGACGACATCGACGCCCGCGGCGAGGAACTGGTCGTGCATCGCGGCGATGACGTCGGGCCGGGTGACGGCGAGGATCTCGTTGCAGCCCTCGAGGTCGGGCCCGCCGAATGCGTCGGCGTCGAGGTCGAGGGTCTGGATGTGGGTTCCGAATGCGCCGTCGAACACGAGAACTCGTTCACGAGCGAGCTCGCCATAGGACCGCCGGGGAGAAGACATGATGTCGAGAGTATCGACCAGGACGCCGCGCGAGTGAGGCCGGAGCGCCATTGCTCGTCTCGCGCCGATGAGGCCGGTAGGGTCCCTCGTCCATGAAGGTTTACACGAAGACCGGCGACGATGGCACGACGGGGCTCCTCTACGGCGGACGGGTGCCGAAGAATTCGCCGCTACCGGTCGCGTATGGCGGTGTGGACGAAGCGCAGGCAGCTCTCGGGGTCGTCCGGGCCGAGCTGAGCGACGACGACGAGCTCGGGCCGATGCTGGTGGCGATCATGCGCGACCTGTGGGTTCTCATGGCCGAACTCGCCACGCTTCCCGAGAACCGCTCCAAGCTCACGCCTGGCGCGACGATGGTCACCACCGAGATGGTCGACGCGCTCGAGACCCACATCGACGTGATCTCCGGTCGCTTCGCTCCGCCCACCGAGTTCGTCGTGCCCGGGCAGAACCGCGTCGCTGCGCTGCTCGACGTCGCCCGCACCGTCGTTCGTCGCGCCGAACGAGACGCCATCGTCGCCGTAGCGCCCGATTCGCTCGTCGTGCCCTACCTCAACCGGCTCTCCGACCTCGCATGGACGCTCGCTCGGTGGCGTGACGGAGAGTCGCTGCCCGCCCGATCCGACTGAGACGGTCCCCGTCATCGCCCCGAAAGCCCACCGCGTTTCCCAGGAGTCCTGATGCCCCGTACCTTCACGCTCGCCCGCACCGCTCCCGCTCGCGCCGAACTCGTCGCGATCGCGGTGACCACAGAGGCCCTCGCCGATCGGCGCGGAGAGCTCGACTGGGACCTCCTCGCCAGTCGCGGCTTCGAGGCATCGCCGGGACAGGCGGAGACGCTCACGACGGCGCGTGGCCTCGTGCTGGCGGTCGGTGCCGGCAAGCAGGCCGACGTCTCCGTCGGCCGCCTGCGGCAGTGCGCAGTGGCGGTCGCTCGTGGCGCCGGTCGTCACCGCTCCATTGCAGTGGACTTCACCGACGCCCGCGGCGACGCGGTCGATCCGATCGACGCAGTCCAGGCGATGGCCGAGGGGATCGAGCTCGGCGCCTATGAGTTCCTGGGGCACAAGAGCGACCCCAAGCCGAGCGAGCTCCGACGGGTCACGATCGTCGGCCCCACCGGCGTCAAGGCCAAGGACGCGCTGGCCCGGGGTGAGGCCATCGCCGCAGGCGTGGCGCTGGCTCGCGACCTGGTCAACGAACCCGGCGGCTCGCTGACGCCGGTCGCATTCGCCCGGCGGGTCACCAGCCTGGCCCGGGCGAAGAAGCTGACCGTCCAGGTCATGGATCTCGCCGCCATCCGCAAGGCCCGCCTGGGGGGTCTGCTGGGCGTGAACCGGGGCTCGGAGCAACAGCCCCGATTCGTCACGTTGCGGTATCGGCCAAAGGGCGCGTCCCGCGGGTCGTTGGCGTTCGTCGGCAAGGGCATCACCTTCGACGCCGGTGGTCTGTCGATCAAGACCGCCCAGGGCATGATGACGATGAAGTGCGACATGGCCGGCGCCGCCGCGGTGGTCGGGGCGATGGCAGCCATCGCCGAAGTGGCCCCGCCCGTCGAGGTCACGGCGTATCTCCCCATGACGGACAACATGCTGGGCGGCGACGCGACCCGGCCCGGCGACGTCCTCACCATCCGCAACGGCAAGACCGTCGAGGTGCTCAACACCGACGCCGAGGGGCGCCTCGTCCTCGCAGATGCGCTGTCGCTCGCCGGTGAGGCCGAGCACGACGCGATCATCGACCTGGCGACCCTGACCGGAGCGGCGATGGCAGCCCTCGGCCCGCAGTACGCGGCGGTCATGGGCAACGACGACGCCTGGGTGTCCCAGGTACTCGAGGCCGGCGAGCGGACCGGCGAGCGTCTGTGGCGCCTCCCATTGGCCCCGGAGTACCGGTCGATGCTCGACTCCACCGTGGCCGACATCAAGAACATCGGTGGCCCGCTCGCGGGCGCGATCACCGCCGCGCTGTTCCTGCAGGAGTTCGTTCCCGAGGGCACCGCATGGGCGCACATCGATCTCGCCGGCCCGTCGTTCACCGACACGCCCTTCGACGAGCATCCAAAGGGCGGCACCGGCTTCGGCGTCCGTTCGCTGGTGTCGCTCGCAGAGAGTTTCGAAGCCCTCGCCAGCTGATCAGCGGCCCACCGGTGCGAGGTCGATGGTCTCGAGCACCCGGTTGAGCTCCGGGACCAGCCGGCGTCGTAGCCCGTGGCTACCGAGCACGGCGTAGATGCAGAACGCCCGGCCACCGGCGCGGACGAATCGCTGTGCCCCGGACTGGCCGGGCAGCGGCCGCTGGAGGTTGTCGGGTCCGAACTCGCGAACCAGCATGCGCTTCGGGAATCGGTGTGCGAAGAGGGCGGAATCGGCGCTCGCGTTCTCGTACTCGAGCACGGCCAGGAACACCCCGGGGCGTCCCATGGCCTCGACCGCGGCGCTCCCGAAGTCGCCTCGATCGGGGGGCAGCGCGAAGTTCGCCGCGTGGAGCACCGGCTTGTTGTCGGTGATGTCGTCGGTGGGGTCGCCGTCGAGGTCGCGCAGGAAGATCTCGCCGTCCCACCCGCGAGGCAGACGGATACCGATGCCGTGCGCGACCAGCCGGCTCATCGTCGGTCGTCCATCATGACGTCACCAACGCCGTGAGCACCGCGGCCGCTCCGGCCGCTGCCACCGCTGCGCGCGTCAACCGTGCCACTGCGGGGGCCGAAGCAGCCAGCCTTCGATGCAGCGCACGCAGCTGAGCCGGTTGATGCACCCCGCTGGTGGCGAGGATGAACCCGCCACGCACGATGCCGAAGGCAACCCCGATGATCAACGCGTTGCGCCACGATCCTGCGAGGGCAGCGGCGAGCCAGGTCGACCACACCGCCGAGGTGGTGACGATGGTGAGGACCCCGGTTCCGAGCTGGAAGCCGAAGCCGAGACCGACCACCCAGCCCCGATACGTGCCGAGCCAACGTTCGTTGACCTGACGGTGCCAGGACGGGACCGACAGGCCGCCGAGCCCGAGGTCGGCGGCGAGCCCCAGCGCGATCCCGGCGGCGAGAAGCCACAGCGCCAGGTCGCTCGGCACCGAGACGACAGCTCCGACCGCAGCGGCCAGGAGCGCCATCGTCGCGGCACCGGCGATGCTGGCCAACAGGTAGGCGGTCGCGGTGGCGGCGAATCGGTTGTTTCGGCTCCGTTCCCCGAACGGATGGATGCTCGAGAGCATCGACTCGCCTCAAGGGGACCACGTCGATCGCACCGCGGCCACGACGGCGAGCAGCACCCCGACGGCGACGACGGCGTTCATGGTCGTGCCCTCATGGCTTCGACCGAGGCCCGTGATGGAGACGGTCGTCGCCGGGTTCGATGCCGGCCGCCCGCAGTTCGGCGTCGGTGTCGGCCTCGCGCTCGGGTCCGCTGCGGTGGACCGTCCGGGCCGGCCCCGCAGCGGCGTCGGTGGCGACGCCACGATCGCCGACCGCTCGGCCCAACAGCTCTGCGACCTTGTCCCAGCTCGCGGCGGCGCCTTCTCCGAGGACGTTGCCCGACGGGCCGTCGACGAGCAGGAAGTACGGCGAGACGGGGACCGCGTAGTCGCTCCACGCTGCCGAGGACATGACGACGGTGATGTCGCGAGGAGCGAGCGCCGCCACCGCGCTGGGACTCTCGGCTTCGTGGCCCTGGGTGACGATGACGAGGCGGGTGTCGTGTCCCGGCAGTCGCGGCGCCGTCGAGAACGCCTCCCAGAAGTCCCGGCAGGTGAGGCAGTTCGACGACAAGAAGGCCAGCAGCGTCGTGTGTGCGACCCCGACGACGCCCACGTGGAGCACACCGCCGGCAGGTGTCTTGCCGGTGATGTCGTGGCCTGCACCGTCGAGATCCTCCTCGGCGCGGGGCTCGGGAACGCCCGTGGGGGTCCTCGGTCGGGTGGTGGTTCCGCCGGCGCCGCCGTTGCCGCGCAACTCGTCCTCGGTGATGCCCAGTGAGTGCAGTGCCCGGAGGATGTCGGCGTGGCTGCGGAGCAAGCCGGCGACGAGCACGACCACCAGCGCCAAGACGACGGCCATGGCCGTGACGAGGATGGTCATGACGAGCCCCCTGCGGGCAACACCCGTCGAGCGATCCGTGTCCTGGTGCCGGTGCCGGGGTCGACCGCGATGACGGTGACCGTGGTGCGGGCCGATCCGGTGCGGCGGGGCAGGCGAATCCGCAGATCGAAGCCCCCGTGATCACGGGTGCCCAGCATGCGGCCGAGTTCGGGGCGGGGACGGCGGGCCCGGGCGCGGGCGACGGTCGTGCCGTCGATCCTGACGATGATCCGCATGGGAGTGTCGGAACCCACGACGGCGGCGTAGCCCGACAGGCGCAGCGTGTCGTTGCGTCGGCGGAAATCCTCGAGGGCCACCCGGGTACGGTCGGCGGTGCGCACCGTCGAGCACCCGACGAGGGGTCGTCTGCCGTCGCGTCCGATGGCGTACGCGCACACCTGTGTGGTGCCGCGGGGAACGGTGATGGTGGCGGCGAATCCGTGGTTCTCGCCGACCGACGGATACGTCACGCCGACGTCGGGGCGGTATCGATCGGCGGTCACCGTGGCCACGACACGGCCACCGACCTCGAGGTCGACGTCGATCGGCTCCGACCGGTCGGGCTCGAATGCCCAGCCCACCACGCGTACGCGTTGGCCCTCGGCGCCGGCGGAGTCGAGCGATCCCATCGGCTCGCCGCCGGTCTGTTCGAGGCAGGGCCGGTGATGCCAGGCGGTGGCGGGATCGGTGCGTACGCTCCGGGTGCAGTTGGGCTCGAGAACCCACGGCGGGGTGCACGTGACGACTCGGCAGATGATCGGACCCAGGCAGCGCTCCTGCTGATTGCATTGCCCGTAACGGAAGTGGGTGCAGCCGGCCTTGCGATTGGCGCAGTTGCCCAGTCCGCAGCCGCAGCGGGTCCCGTTGCAGGAGCCCGAACAGACCCCGCTGGCGCCGCAACCGCAACCGCCGCACGGGTTGTGGCAGTCGAGGTAGTAGCGGTTGTTGCCACCGCAGTAGCTGGAGCCGCTGACCCGCCACCAGCCCCCGTAGAGCGAACCGGGCGGGCAGCCGTTGGTGCCGTAGAGGGTGCAGCAGAACTCGGTGTAGCCGTCGCAACACAGCTGCCCGCAGCCGCAATCCGAGCCGTTGCAGCGGCAGATCTGGGCGTAGGCGGTGCCGGGGCGCAAGACGTAGGACACCGGTGCCACAGCCAGAGCGGAGCCGACGACCGCGCTCGACGTCAGGAAGCCGCGGCGGGCGCTGCGACGGTCGAGGAACCGCGTGGCGGCGTCGGCGAGGCGCCGGCTCATCGGCTCGCTCGCAGCGAGAAGACCGGCGGCGCTGCGGCGCCGGGGCGGAGCCGGGGCAGCAGCGTCAGCGCCGCCACCGCGCTCGCGGCCCCGGTGGCGATCAGCAGCAGGTACGCGACACCGCCACCGGGTTGGTCCGCGAGCACCGACGCGATCCCCGGCGCGTCCAGCGCCGCGAAAGCGACGGCTGCCGAGACGAGGTTGGCGACGAGGTGCCCGCGCGATATCGGGGTGTCGAGGGACCCGAAACAGCCACAGGATGCGCCGCCCGGACGCCGCAGCAGTGCCACGACCACGAGGGCGAATCCGACATGCAGAGCACCGACGAGAGCGACCAGGATCGTGCCGCCGAACACCACGGTGGCGACGGCGAGGGCGACTTCTGCGAGACCCATCGCCCGGACGCCGAGAGCAGGTATCGGCAGCCCGATGAGCGCCATCGCCTGGCGGGTGGGGCGCGGCGAGATCATCTTTGCGATACCCGCAACGGCGAGCACGCCGCAGATCATCGAGAGGGGACCGACGAACGCTGACATCGTTCGGTGAGGGTAGCTGGGTCGACCCACAGGGCCGTGGCACAACCGGCCGTTCTCGGATCAGGGTGCACATGCTGCGGCGGTTGCCGGCGCTCCCACCGCCCGGTGGGGGCGCAGGGGTGGGGTGGCGATGGGAACGCCGGGAACCGCCGCAGAAGCCAGAGCGGGCCGCCGAGGGCCCGCCGGCGATCAACCCGTCGCTGCGGTGCTCGCCGCCCGTTCCGCCGATCGGTGTCGGCTGTGGGCCCAGGCGAGGGCGGCGTCGGCCAAGCGGGGTGGGACGCCGAGTTCGTGGAGATGCCGCCGCGCCCGGTCGGGGCGTTCACCGGCAGCGAAGAGCATGAGGGCGAGCTGGCACGCTCGCTTGTGTCGGGCCCCATCGGCGTCGAGCTCGGCGGCCACGAGCTCCTCGTGGGTCCGTTGCAGGTCGTCCGGGAGGCCTCGGAGCTGCCCGTTGGTGAGCGGGGGCACGCTGCGGCGGACCCGGATGACCCCCGGGACCGCTGCGAGTTCGAGAAGCCGGAATCGAGCGGCGCGCTCGAGTGCCCGGGCGAAAGGGGAGTGGCGGCCGTGACGGTTCCCGATGCCGAGCGACGTCGCAACGCCGGGGAGTTCGCATCCGTAGCCCTCCGGGTTGCGGTCCAGACCCGCCGCCAGGTGCCGGACGAGCCAGGTCGTGCTCGGCCCGAGGATCGGCAACCAGTACCGCTCGACGTAGCTGCTGCGGGTGTCGTAGCCGAGGCGCTCGATGGTGGGATCGGGCCATTCCACCACCCGGACCCGGTCGCCGGCGATGGCCGCGATCTCGGCCGCGGCCGCTGGTGCTGTCGTCGAAGCTCCTGCCATGGGAGATGCCTCCATCGGTCGTGTCGGCGCCTGTCCGTGCGGATGGCAGCCGTCGGTTGCGGTGCGTTTGGTGGAGCACCATGCCGGGGAAGCGGGAGTAAACCTACATATCGTGTTGTTTCATGTCAACACATGTCTAGGTGGTGCGCTGCCGACTTGCCGGGGCGCCCGTGGAGCGGCCACGGAGGCGATCCCCGATTACCCTGCGGTGGTCGTGGACACCGAACTGACCGACAGCGTGCTGTCTGCCGCCGAACTGGTCGCCCGCTCCGAGCGCATCGTGGTGCTCACCGGAGCCGGCATCTCCACCGACTCCGGGATCCCCGATTTCCGGGGACCCAACGGGCTGTGGACACGCGACCCCGAGGCCGAGAAGGCATCGCACATCGACAGCTATCTGTCCGATCCCATGGTGCGCCGGCGGAACTGGGCCCGGCGCGCGGACGGTTCGCTGTGGGCCGACGTCGAGCCCAACGACGGACATCGGGCACTCGTGGCGCTGCAGGAACGCGGCTCGCTGCACACCTTGATCACCCAGAACGTCGACGAGCTCCACCAGCGCGCCGGCATCCACATCGAGCGCGTCATCGAGATCCATGGCACGACGCGCAAGGCCGCCTGCCTCGGTTGCGCGTACCGCGTCGAGATGGAGGTGGTCCTCGAACGCGTCCGCAGCGGCGAACCCGATCCGGACTGCCCCGGCTGCGGGGGGATCCTCAAGTCGGCGACCATCTCGTTCGGCCAGAGCCTCGTGGCAGAGGACCTCATGCGCGCACAGGCGGCGGCCGAGAGCTGCGACCTGCTCCTGGCCGTGGGCACCAGCCTCGGCGTGTACCCGATCGCGAACGTCGTGCCCGTCGCCGCCCGCAGCGGTGCCGACGTGGTCATCGTCAACGCCGAGCCGACGCCGTTCGACGCCTTGGCGGCCGCAGTGGTCCAGGGCTCGATCTCGGAGGTCCTGCCGGTGATCTGCGGCGCCTGAGCGTCGAACCCGCCGTCAGCGGCGGAAGACGAAGGCCTGGATCGGCCCCACGAGGGGACCCGACGACTCGGTCCAGCCTTCGGCTCCGAGGCGAGCACGGAACGCCTCGAGATGGTCCGGCGGCGCCCGATGCGTCACCCGTGAGATCAACACGATGGTCCGCGAGGTCTCCGCGAGGTCGCCGATGACCCGTTGCTGATGGGCCACGATGTCGTCTCCCGGGCCCTGGGGCAGCAAGTTGACATCGCCTTCGAGCGGGTAGTGCACGATCGGGCCGCTCAGGTATGGCACCCACTCGGGGTCGTCGAGCAGCGCCAGGTCGCCCAGTTCGACCAGCGCACTGTCGAGTGCGATCACGATCGGCTCGCCCGATGTCTCGGCGCGTGCCCACTCCACGGCCTCGCGCCAACCCTGTTGCTGGAGGCCAACGAAGCCCGTCACCGACCACAGCGATACGAGGACCAGTGCGGTACCGGCCACGGCTCGTCCGAGCCCACGTCCGATGCGGCTGACACCGAGGCCCACGAGAAGCGCAACTGCTGGAACGGCGATCACGCGATACCGATCGACCCAGAGTGAGTTGCCCGTGATGTTCGAGACGGTGAACAGCACGACTGCCGGTCCCACCGCCCACGCTCCGACGAAGCGCAGGACCGGATCCGCAATGCGCAGACGGCCCCGCCACCCGCCGACAGCGACGCCGACGGCCACCGCGGCGAACAACGAGACCGGCACCAGCGCCGCGATCAGGTCGCCGACGCCGGGCAACGACGAGAACACCAGCTCGTCGCTGCGCCGGCTCAGAGCCAGCACCTGAGGGGCCATGGGCAACGAGACCACGAGCCCCAGACCGAAGAGGGCGGGCAGGCGGCGGCGCCACTGCGTCGGATCGTGACCGATGGCGCCGCTGCTGCGGAGGGGCGTGAGGTGTCGCCCTCTCCCGCGGTCACCGAGCGCCACCAGATGGGCGAGGAGCGCGGGCGCCGCGAACGGCGTCATCGCCAACGATGCGACTGCGGTCAGAACCCATGTGAAGCCCGACCGCCATGATCCCGACGCCAGATAGCGGGCGAGCGCTCGAGCCGAGAGCACGGACAACAGCAGGAGCAGGCCGTAGGGTCGCGCGGTCGTGGCGCGCAGGATGACGTTCGTGTCCGCGACGAGGACGAACGCCGCGACGACGCCGGTGAGGCGCCGCTCACCGTCGAGTTCGGCACCGAGGCGGAACAGATGCCAGGCCGCGGCGATCGTGCACACCAGGGAGGGAAGGCGCAGGATCCACTCCGAGGAGCCGGCGACGTTGCGCCAGACCCAGACGAGGGCGAAGTAGACGGGGCTGTTCCCCTGATGGCGCTGGGCGCGCTCGATGGTCTCGAGGAGACCGTCGGAGCTCACCCACGCGGTCAGCAACTCGTCGGTCATCAGCCCATAACCCAGCAGGGGCGTCCAGAAGGCCACGACGAATGCCGCGGAGGCGCCGAGGAGCGCCGCGACCAGACGACGGTCTGCTGTCGGGCCCGACGATTCCGCTCGGGGCGGTGACGGGTCGTCGAGCGTTTCGGCGCTGGCGACGGGGCTGGGCACCCGATCCGATCGGTCGTGCAGGGTGCCCAGTTGAGGGGACGGGTGTCAGAGGTCCAGGACGAACGGCTCGGGCACGGGAACGACGGTGCCACAGCGCGGGCAGGTCCGCCGCTCGACGCTGCCGTGGAAGTCGCCGATGTGGCGGCTGAGTTCGGTCTCGATGTCGTCGACGTGGAACGAGACCTCGTGCACCACCGCGTCGCAGCTCTCGCAATACCACCGCAGGGCATCGAGCTCGTCCGGGGCGCGGACCCGCTCGATGACGAGGCCGAAGCTGCCGCCCGGACGCCGTGGCGAGTGCGGTACACCTCCGGGCACCAACAGCATCTCGCCGGGGCCGAGGAGCCGCGTCGTCCGCTCGCCGTCGATGACCAGGTCGAGGCGCATCGTGCCGATGATCTGATGGAAGATCTCGTCGCCCGGATCGATGTGGAAGTCGGTGCGCGCGTTCGGCCCCCCGATCACCATCGTGATGAAGTCGCTGTTGCGCCACACGACCTTGTTGGACACCGGCGGACGGAAGTCGTCGGCGTGCTCGGCGATCCAGGCGGTGATGTCGATGGGGCTGGTCGGCGGTTGCGGCGCTGCCATGCATCGCAGTTTCGCATGACTTCGGCCGTCGGGCGGTCCCGACGAGCGTCAGGAGCCTCTCCGGAAGACCACGGCCTGGTGCGGACCGACGATCGGGCCGGCGGTCTCGGTCCAGCCACCCGTCGCCATCGCCGCTCGGAAGCCGGCCAGCTGGTCGGGAGGACCCCGAAACAGCACTCTGGAGATCACCACGACGGTGTCGCGTCCCCGGGTCAGGTCGTCGATGACCTGCTGCTGGTACGCGAGGGCTGCATCCGCCGGTCCCTTCGGTAACAGAACGACCCTGCCAGGCAGGCCGTAGTGCTCGACCGGCCCGCTCAGGTACTCCTGCCAGTCGGGATCCGTCAGCAGATCGAGGTTCTGGAGTTCGATGAGGTCGGTGTCGAGCGCGATCGTCACCTGCTCACCCGCGGTCTCTGCTCGGGCCCAGTCGACGGCCTCCCGCCACCCATGGCGCTGCAGGCCGGCAACCTCGGAGACCAACCAGAGTGAGAGCACCAACAACACGGCGGACGCCACGGCCCTGCCGTGACTGCGTCCGATCCGGCTGATGGCCAGTCCGACGAGGAGAGCGACGGCGGGCGCTGCGCCGAGTCGGTAGCGGTCGACCCAGATCGAGGTACCGGTCAGATTCGACACGACCCAGCACAACACGATCGGCGCGAACGCCCAGACGCCGATCAGCCGCAGTACGGGATCCGAAGCCTTCCAGCGTCCCCGTCGACCTCCGACGAGCAGACCGATGGCGACAGCGGCCAGGAGCGGAACCGGCACCAGTGCCTCGACGAGATCCGCGACGTCGGGCACCCCCACCAGGACGAGCTCCTGGCTCCGCCGTGCCAACGCGAGCGCCTGCGGCACGAGGGGCGAC
>JBKAGO010000034.1:0-224248 GCA_046290435.1 Acidimicrobiales bacterium | reverse complement strand
CTCACCGCCGCCATCTGGCACAACGAAACAACCCAGAGGCCCGGCCCCGCCCGCTCACTCATCGCCTACGACCACTGACCCCTTGGAACCAATCATCTAGGCTGACCCGCAGTGACCACTGCCCGCCCCCCTGCCGGCTCCGCGCCCGCCACAGCGGGCGCGTCGAACCGCATGTTCGCCCGGTTCGACGCAACCAACACCGGCGTGTTCACGCTGCGCGACTGGGGCCTGTTCTGCGCCATCGCCGGGGTGTGGGGAGCGTCGTTCCTGTTCATCGACATCGGCCTCGACGCCTTCCCGCCGGGGTTCATCACCCTCGCCCGGGTGGCGCTCGGTGCCGCGGTCCTCAACCTCCTCCCGCGCAGCCGCATGCGCCTCGACCCCGAGGACCGCATGCGGATGGGGGTGCTGGCGGTGCTGTGGGTGGCGGTGCCGTTCACGCTGTTCCCCCTCGCCGAGCAGCACATCAACTCGGCGGTGACCGGGCTGCTCAACGGCGGCACGCCGATCTTCGCGGCGGTCGTGGCGACGGTGTTCGTGCGCCAGCCCCCGGCACGGACCCAGCTCGTGGGCATCGTGGTCGGTTTCTCGGGCATCGTGACGATCTCGGCGCCGTCGATCGGTGAGGGCACCAACGAGGCGGCCGGCGTGGCCATGGTGATCGCCGCGACCGTCTGTTACGGCTTCGCCCTCAACATCGCCGCCCCGCTGCAACAGCGCTACGGCCCGGTGCCGCTCATGGCCCGCATGCTGGCCATCGCCTCGGTCCTCACCGCGCCGTACGGGCTCGCCGAGTTGGGCGACGTCGAGGCCGAGCTCGGCCCGGCGGTCGCAGTAACGGTCCTCGGCGTGGTCGGCACCGGTCTGGCGTTCGCGGCGATGGCCACACTGGTGGGGCGCGTGGGATCGACGAGGGCTTCGTTCACGACGTACCTGATCCCGGTCGTGGCGCTGGGCCTGGGCGTGGTGTTCCGCGGCGACAGCGTCCACCCGATCACGCTGGGCGGGGTCGTGCTGGTCATCGCCGGCGCCGTCCTGGCATCGCGCCGGGCCTGACGAGAAGCCCGTCGCCGGGCCGCAGAGGCCGTGTGAGAATGCCGGCGTGCACCGCACGAAACGCCTGATCATCGAGCCGCTCGGCCCCGAGCACGCAGAGGGCCTGTTCGCCGCTCTCGACGACCCCCGGGTGGGGGCATTCATCGGCGGGCCCGACGTGACCACGCTCGAGGCCCTCCGAGAGCGCATCGATCGCCTCCTCGCCGGGCCGCCGGCGGATTGGCCCGAGGACCGATGGCTCAACTGGGTGATGCGTCGGGCCGACGACCCGACGGTGATCGGACGGCTCGAGGCCACCACGTACCCCGACCGCTGGGCCGAGGTCGCGTGGGTGCTCGGACCCGCGCATTGGGGCCAGGGCTTCGCCACCGAAGGGGCCCGGTGGCTGCTCGACCACCTCGGCGCAGATCTCGGCATCGGCGAGATCTGGGCGGCGATCCATCCCGACAACGCCGCATCGATCCGCATGATCGAGCGCCTCGGATTCGAGCCGCGGCCCACTCCCCCAGCGCGCCCGCTGGGCTCCTACGACGACATCGACCTGGTGTTCGCCATCGGCTGACCGGCTCGGAGGGCGCGGCGGTGGGCGCACCCACCCGGATCCGGGCCCGTCGCGCCCCGTCCGCGTTCGCAGCGCCCACGGGCCACGCCGGCCACGGCCGGGCGGTCAGTTGCGACGGACGTGGGCGGCTGCGTCGCGGCCGGCGATCCATCCGAAGGTGATGGCGGGGCCCAGGGTGCCACCGGCTCCGCCATAGACCATGCCGGTGGGCGCGGCCATGACGTTGCCTGCGGCGTAGAGGCCGGAGATGACCCCGCCGTCGAGCGCGATGACCCGGCCACGGGTGTCCGTCTTGGGGCCGCCGTTGGTGCCGAGGGCGCCGCTCTCGATGCGGATGGCGTGGTACGGCGGTGTGGCCAGTGGGCCCAGCGTCGCCTGCACCCCTGGCAGGGTGCGGTCGCCGTTGAACGTGTCGTAGGCGCTGACGCCCCGCCCGAAGTCCGGGTCCTCGCCCTGTGCGGCGTGTTCGTTGAACCGGGCGATGGTGGCAGCGAGCGTCGCCGGGTCGACGCCGATGACCTCGGCGAGGGCCTCGGGGGTGTCGCCGGTGGCCATCCACTCGGGGACCTCGTCGCCGGCGCGGAAGCCGGCGACGTCGTAGCGCTGCTTGTGGGCATGGTCGAACACCAACCAGCAGGGCTGGTTGGGGTAGGTGAACGCCGCCGGATCGAAGGCGTGGAACGCGCCGCCGAGGGCGTTGTAGTTGCCGGCCTCGTTGGCGAAGCGCCGCCCGTGCCCGTTGACCATGATGGCGCCGGGGCGCGTGCGCTCGAGCAGGATCAGGTGCACCGACGGCGCGCCCCAGGCCTCCTCGCCGGGAACGCGGGCCACCGGCACCCACCAGGCGTTGCGCATGTTGCCCAGACGGGCGCCAGCGTCCATGGCCATGACCAGGCCGTCGCCGGTGTTGGTGGGAGCCCCGGCGGGCCCGGTCATCGGACCCCGCAGGAACGTGCGAACGAGGTCGTCGTTCCACTCGAAGCCCCCGGTGGCGACGATGACCGCGCCGGCGGCCACCTCGGTGGTACCTGCGTCGGTCTCGAAGGTCACGCCGTGGACCCGCTGCTCGTCGACGACGAGTTTGGTGGCACGGGCGTTCAGCACCGGCTCGATACCGCGATCGAGGCAGGCCTTGAGCAGGGCGCCGGTGAGGCCGAGGCCCATGCCGTGGAGGCCTGCGGCGACACGCTCGGCGAGGACCTCGGGAGCCGGCATCTCGGTCGCCCCACCGAGGGGGGTGTCGGTGAGCTTCACCGGGTGCGCCCCACGCTGGTTGCGGATGCGCCCCGCCCACTCCCCCAGTTCCGGGAATGCGAACAGGGCGTTGTCGAGCGACCGGCCACCGCCGGGCAGGCCGCCGGGGTGCTCGGGGTGGTAGTCGGGGTACCCCTCGACGATGTGGAACGCGCAGGGCGTGTTCTCCTCGACCCAACGGATCGCCTCGGGACCCTCATCGACAAAGGTGGCCGCCATGTCGGAGTCGATCTGGCCGAGCGACAGGCTCTCCAGGTACGCGAGCGCAGCTTCTCGCGAGTCCTCGATGCCGGCGTGTTCCTGCAGATGGTTGTTGGGCATCCAGATGATGCCGCCGCTCATCGACGTGGTTCCGCCGACGAGATCGGACTTCTCGAACAGGCCCACTCGGGCGCCCTCGTCGGCGGCGGCCACCGCCGCTGTCATGCCGGCGGCGCCGCTGCCCAGCACCACCACGTCGTACTGCTCGGCCGGTTTGTGTGTGTCCACGAAGGTCTCCATCGGATCGCGATCGCATCGGCAGGTCGAACGGATCGACCCACCGGAGGTGTGATCTTCGCGTGTCAGCCCGGCGCCTGCTCGACGGTCGAACGCCTCGGGTGCCCGCCGGGCCGCCGAACTACGCTCCGGCCGTGCCGATGCTCCAGCCACGATCGGGTGTGGCTTCGCCGACCGGCGACCATCCGAGGCGAAGCGTCTTCTTCGCGGCACCGTCGGACGACCCGCGCTCTCGACGGACGGCCGACGCCGCCGTCGCGACGGTCTGCTGGCTGCTGTTGCTGCTGTTCGCATGGAGCTACCGGGTCGGCAGCGACGTCGACGACAGCGTCGGAGGCCTGCTCGAGCGCGGCGTGCCCGGCTGGATCGACGGCATCGCGACGATCGTCTATGCCTTCGGCGGGATCTACGGCCTGGGTTTGCTGATCGGTATCGGGGTCTTCGGAGGCGGCCGCCTCGCCATCGCGCGCGACATGGTCTTCGCAGCTGCGCTCGCCCTGGCCGGGCTGATCGGACTCGCGCTGTTGGCGGGACCGGAGTTCCCCGACTTCCTCCCGGAAGTCCTCGACACCGAGGGGACGCCGTCGTTCCCTGTCGCCCGGCTCGCGGTCGTCATGGCGATGATCCGCGTGTCGCACTCCTACCTCACCGTGCCCATGCGCAACGTGGGTCGCCGCACGGTGGCGGCCATGGCGGTGGCCGCAGTCGTGTTGAGCGTGGGCACCGTGACGGGTGCGCTCGGCGGTCTGCTGCTCGGGCTCGCTGCCTCGTCGACCGTGCAGTTCGTGCTGGGATCGGGCAAGGGCATCCCGAGCCGGGACCGCATCGAGGAGGGCCTACGCGAGGCCGGACTGGAGGTCGAACGGATCGAGTTCCTACCCGACCAGCACACCGGAGCGACCCAGGTGCGGGCGGTGCGCTCCGACGGAGGCGACCTGTTGGTGAAGGTGTACGGGCGCGACGCCGCGGATGCCGCATTGGCTGCCCGCCTGTGGCGCTCCATCTGGTACCGCAGCGAGACCCGCCCCCTGCTGGCGACGAACGAACAGCTCGCCGAGCACGAGAGCCTGATGCTGTTGACCTGCGCGCGCTTCGGGATACCGATGGCCGAGCTGGTGGGCTGGAGCCGCGCCACCACCGACGACATGCTGGTCATCACCGAGTGGGTCGAGGGCACGACGCTCCACGACCTCGCCACGACCGACCCCGCGACCACCGACCCCGCGACCACCGACGTCGACGCCGGCAGCGCCCTCGTCGACGACGCGCTGATCGACCGTGTCTGGAGCGCACTCGTCGCATTGCACGCCGCCGGGATCACCCACAGCCAGATCGACGGCCGGGGCATCCTCGTGGCCGACGGCGACGCCATGTTCGCCGACGTGTCCCATGCCAACATCTTGTCGAGCGCCGATCAGATCCACGCCGACCGGGCACAGATGCTCGTCACGACAGCGCTCGCAGTAGGCCCGGAACGGGCGATCGAAGCCGCAGAGCGCAGCCTCGGCGACGACGACCTCGCGGCGACCCTGCCGTTCGTGCAGGCACCGGCGCTGACCCGCGCCCTGCAACGCGACGTGCGGGCCTCGGGCCTCGATGTCGACGAGCTCCGCAACGGCGCTGCCGCGCGCCTCGGCACCGAAGCGCCCGAGATGGAGCAGCTGCACCGCGTGTCGTGGGGCAACGTCGCCATGGTCGCCCTGACGCTGTTCGCTGCGAGCACGCTGATCACGTCGTTGACCGAGCTCGGGCTCGAGACCATCGCCTCCGAGATCGGCAGCGCTGCGTGGGGCTGGGTCGTCGTGGCGTTCATCCTGGCGCAGCTGACGAACGTGGGCGAGTACGTGACCCTCGTGGGCGTGATGGGCCGGCCGGCGCCGTTCGGCCCGACCATCGTGTTCCGGTACGCGCTGTCGTTCGTCTCGCTGGCCGTGCCCAGCGAGGCGGGCGCCATCGCGATGAACGTCCGCTACCAGCAGCGCCTGGGCGTCCCGTCGGCGGCCGCGATCACGCAGGGGCCGCTGATCTCCGTCATCAGCCGGGGCTTCGACCTGATCCTGTTGGCCATCACCGCGCCGATCGTCGGCAGCTCGGTGGACACCGACGATCTCGACTTCGGCGCGGCCGGCAAGCTGCTCGTCGCCGTCGTCGTGATCGGTGCACTGGCGATCCTGGCGTTCGCGCTGGTTCCGAAGCTGCGGGCCATGGCGCTCCCCCACATCCGGGAGGGCTTCCATGCGGTGAAGGGCAGCATCACCGACCCCGAGCGCCTGTTCCGCGTCGCCGGCGGCACGTTGCTGCAGAAGGTGCTGTTCGCCATGACCATGTCGGCTGCGGTGGCAGCGTATGGGGGCTCGCTCGGCTTCGCCGAGGCGATCTTCGTCAACACCGCCGTGTCGTTCTTCGTGAGCCTCGTCCCGGTTCCCGGCGGCATCGGTGTCGCCGAGACCGCCATAACCGCAGGGCTCGTGTCGGTCGGGGTTCCCGAGGAGACCGCCGTGGCGGCGGCCATCACCCACCGCATGGTCACCGCCTACATCCCGCCGGTGTTCGGCTGGTTCGCCTCTCGCTGGCTCACCGCCCGGCGCTACCTGTGACCGGCCGCCCGGGACCTGTCACGGCGGACCGCTACAGTGGAATGTCCGGTGGCGGTGATGCGTTGTAGACCGCCGGTGCCCGGATCTCGTTCCGGGATGTTGTTTGACAAGGGGCTGATCGGTTTCGACGTTGTGGATCGAGAGGCGAATCGTGCGACCGGAGTTGCTCAGACTCCTTAAACGGGGCAAACAAAGACACGGCAACCAGCGTGTCGCTCTCGCCGCCTGATAACTCGGGTGTAAGAGAGTCATAGGGACCGGTAACGGCTCCCGGGGCCTGATCACTGCAGCCCGGCAACAGAAGCAGTGATGGACCGCAGGGAGAGACCGCTGACAGCTGGAAAGACCGCTGACACCGAGGAACAGATTCGGCGGTGCGGCCCCTCGGGGCCCACCTGACCCGGCAGGGTGGCAACCGCGAAGCCACACATCTCGGGAATGGTCGTAGCGCGAACGGTTCTCCTATGACGGACGGGGGTTCGATTCCCCCCAGCTCCACGAGCGCTCGAGGTTGTCGGCGAGGTTGTCGGCGAGGTTGTCGGCCCTCGATCGACCGCTGCGCTGCGGTCATGCAGCGTGTGCAGTGAGACGCAGACGTCGGCTCCGGAATGACCGTTGCCGCTCCCGCACGAGTGCTCCGCCATCTGTGGGCAACGGCGTCGGGACGTGGCAATCAGGTCGATGCCGTGCATCGCGATTCCTGTGGCCCTGCACGACGAGGAGCCGGAGCCTCGGCGTCGTGCTCGGTCTGGGCGTTCTCGGAGGGAACCCCATGGGGCCCTACTTCGACCGAGACGGAGTCGCCCTGGCCGACGGCGGAGGAACGATTTTCGAGGGCTGGCCCGCGATCAGCCCCTGACCGGGGCAGAGCGGCTCCGACGTCGACGCACGGGACGCTTCCGACCCTCATGCCGCTGCAGCTCCCGCCGATGGTGATGATGTGTCGAAGCTCGGCGGCGTCGGAACTCTCTTCAAGAAGCACGGGTTCAACGTCGCCATCGCGCTCGGCGCCATAGCGATCGTCTACCCGCCGGCACCGCGTGCCGTCCTGGACATCCTCGGTGGCGCCGCTCCAACCGAGGACAGCGCAGGTGCCGAGACCAGCGACGAGAGCCTCGACGACGCGGCCACCGACGACGCGGCCACCGACGGCGCAGCCACCGACGACGCGGCCACCGACGACGCGGCCACCGACGACGCAGGCACTCCCGCCGAGCCGACCCCGGAGCCCGAACCGACCCCGACGCCCGAACCGACACCGGAACCGACGGCCGAACCGCTCCCCGAGCCAGAGCCGGAACTCGAACCCGAACCCGAGCCCGAACCCGAGCCGACGCCCGAGGAACCCGAAGAGCCCGAGACCCCGCCCCAGGGCAGCGTCGAACGCCCGACCGGCATCGAGCGACGAGCCCTGCTCGCGACCATCGATCAGGACTGCGTCGAGCGGGCGGGTCGGGGTGCCGCCGTGTACGTCGTCGAGGGATCGGTGGACGACCCCGAGGAACGCTTCGAGTTCAGGGGTACGTCGGGCAACGACGTCATCGTCGTGACCGCCGGCGCCACCAGCATCCTCGGTGGAGGCGGGGACGACTGCATCATCGGAGGCGAGGGCGAGGACTGGATCACCGGTGGGTCCGGGCGTGACGTCATCGTGTCGGCCGGCGGCGGCGCCGACATCGTCCTCTCCTCGCCCGGTCGCGACAGGATCCTCGCCGACGACAGCGACATCGTCCCGGCAGCGGAGACCCGGCACAACTGCACCATCGCCGACACCGGCGAACCGTGCCACCCCGACGAATCGGAGACGGAGACCGACGAGCCCTGAGCCCGCGCCCGCAGACGGACCGGCACCAGCGGGGTCTGCAGCAGCCGAGCACGTCGGTCTTCGGGCCGGCGACATGGTCCGGGACGTGGCGGGCCCGGCACTAACGTCACCGTCGTGACCGATCAGCCGAGCCGCCCCTCCCGTCTGCCCGAGTGGATTCCCCGGGTAGGCATCGCCAGCTGGGCGTTCCTCGGGTTCGCCGGCGCCCTCGCGGTGATCATCTTCGTCATGGCGACCCTGCGGGCGCTGGTCATTCCCCTGGTGCTCGCAGCGTTCCTGGCCATCGTGTTCCAACCGCTGGTCGATCGCCTCGAGCGGCGACGTGTGCCCCGCCCGGTCGGCGCGTTGGCCGTCATCGCACTGATCGCCGCCACGATCTTCGCCACGATCGCCATCGTGGTCGTGGGCATCGTCGACCGCGCCGACGAGCTCACCGAGGCCTTCGACGATGCGCAGGCGCAGCTGGAGGACCTGGCGGCCGACTGGGGCCTCGACGACTTCCTCGCCGACCTCCGCTCGGGCGATGGCGGCGGCGCCATCCGCGAAGGGCTCGGCCGCGGGATCGGCACGGTGCTCGGTTCGGCCGCAGCGTTCCTGTCGGGTCTGGTCCTCGGCGTGGTCCTGCTGTACTACCTGCTCAAGGACGGCGCCTCGATGGCCGGCTTGATCACCCGGCGGGCGACGCCGGAGTCGAGCGAGCAGACCGAGCGCATCGTCGACCAGGCCGCCGACAGCATCCGTGGCTACGTCCGGGGCCGCACCATCCTCGCTGCGGTGCAGGGCGTCGCCGTGACCCTGGCGCTGTGGCTGATGGACGTGCCGCTGGCCGGCTCGATCGGTGTCGTCAACTTCATCGGCGCCTTCGTGCCCTACCTGGGTGCGTTCATCGGCGGCGCCTTCGCGGTCATCATGGCCCTCGCCGGAGGCGGGGCCGGCCTGGCCGTCGCAGCGCTCGTCGTGGTCCTGTTCGTCAACGTCGTCCTCGAGAACCTGCTCGAGCCGCGCCTGTTGGGCTCGACGCTGAAGATGCATCCCGTCGCCGTCTTGTTGTCGACGGTGGCGGGTGGTGTCCTGATCGGCATGGCAGGCCTCGTGCTCGCCGCACCCTTGGTGGCCATCGGCACCAACCTGTTCAAGGAACTACGGGCGACCAACTTCTTCCGGGACAGCCCCAGCCCCGACGACGACCCGGAGCCGACGCTCATCGTCCCGGACTGAACGACACGCCTCGGTCGGCTGCAGCTGTCAGTCGCGCCAGACCTCGCGCCCTTCCATCCACACGCCGGCGGTGGCGACGTCGGCTATCTCGGCGCCGGCCATCGCGGTGATGTCTGCCTCGACCAGCGTGAAGTCGGCAACCATGCCGGGCGAGATGGCGCCACGGTCGTCGTCGAATGCCTGATGGGCGCTTCCGCTCGTGTAGGCCCCGATGGCATCGAGGATGGGCATGCGCTCCTCGGGCAGCCAGCCGCCGACCGGCTCGCCGTCGGGGGTCTGGCGGGTGACCGCCACCGCGAGGCCCTCGAGGGGGTTGGCGCTCGACACCGGCCAGTCGCTGCCGAAGCTCACCGCCGCACCCATGCGGTGCAACGTGGCGATGGGGTACTGCAGGGCGCTGCGGTGGGGCCCGAGTCGCGGCATGGTCAGCTCGGTCATGTCCGAATCGAGGCGGGCCCACAGCGGCTCGAAGTTGGCGACGACACCGAGTTCGGCGAAGCGGGGACGATCGGTGGGATCGACGAGCTGGGTGTGGGCGATGACCGGCCGCCGCAGCGGGCCGAGCTCGGCCTGGGCGTGTTCGATGGCGTCGAGGGCCATCCGCACGCCGCCGTCGCCGATGGCGTGCACGTGGATCTGTCGGCCATCGGCAGCGAAGGCACGGACCGCTTCGGCGAGGGCCTCGGGCGACCAGTTGGGTAGCCCGCACGAGTGCGGTTCGTCCTCGTAGGGCTCGAGCAGCGCGCCGGTGCCCTGTTCGATGACGCCATCTGCGAAGAACTTGACCGTCTCGGCGCTCAGCCGGCCTGCACACGACGGATCGGCGGTGATCTCGGCGGCCAGCGCCGCGAAGGCGTCGCGATCCCTTCGCCACTTGTCGGGCTCGGCACGCCACGCGAGGTTGACCCGCACGGGGAGAACGCCGGAGCGGGCAGCGGCCAGGTACGTGGCGCCGTCGGCTGCGGTGGCGGCGGCGTCCTGCGCCCAGACGACCCCCAGGCGCGAGAAGTGGTCGAGCCCGGTCGCCAGCCCGGCGGCCCGTTCGGCTTCGGTGGGCTCGGGGAAATGGGCCTCGATCAGCTCGAGCGCACCGAACTCGACGAGCATGCCGCAGGGACTGCCGTCGCTGCGGCGGATGATCTCGCCGAGCTCCGGGTCGGGCGTCGACGCATCGATCCCCGCGACGGCAAGCGCTGCGCTGTTGACCCATGCGGTGTGGTAGTCGGCGGCGAAGAGCGCCACCGGGCGGTCGGTGGCGCGATCGAGCCAGGTCGCGTCGCCCCGCCCGTACGGCAGCGTGGAGGGATCGTAGGGACCGCCGATGATCCAGGTCAACGCGGGATTCGCCCGGGCGTAGGTGGCGACGGCGTCGACGATCTCCTCGACCGAGCGGAGACCGTTGAGCGGCAACCGGTTCTGGTCGATACCGCCCCACAGCGGATGGCTGTGGCCGTCGCGGAAGGCCGGGAGCAGCAGACCCCCGCCGAGGTCCACGGTGACCGACCCGAGCTCGAGCGCATCGGTGCCGAGCGCCACCACCCGGCCCCCGGATACGGCGACGGCCTCGTGGACCCTGCCGTCGCCGCCGAGCACGCCGCCATTACCGAACACCACCACGGGCGCCTTCGTCGTCATCGCCCGATGCTAGTGCCCTGACCGACAACCTCTGGCGGTGCGATCGGACCGCCCAAGCGAACGTTTCCGGTCAGGGTACGAGTGCCGCAGGCCACGGCGGCGGAGCAGGAGTAGCGTTGGGTTCCGTGGGCACCGATCGAGTTGGTAGGACCAGCGGCGACGCCGACATGAACGAGCGGCGAACACCAGGGCCACGCCCGTGAACAGTCACGGCGTGAGTGGCGATCGGTCGCCGGGAGCGGCCATGATCACGACGATGACGCCGCCACCGACGTGCAGGGTGCGCTGTCGCACGCAGGACCGCTGACGTCATGGCCGGCGTCTCGCTCACCGGTGTAACCAAGCGTTTCGACGACACGGTCGCGGTCGACGACGTCACCCTCGAGATCGAGGACCAGGAGTTCCTCGTCCTGTTGGGCCCGTCGGGCTGCGGCAAGTCGACCCTGCTCCGGCTGATCGCGGGGCTCGAGGACCCGACCGGTGGCGAGGTCAGCATCGACGGGCTCGTCGTCAACGACGTCCCCCCCTCCAAGCGAGACGTCGCGATGGTCTTCCAGAGCTACGCGCTGTATCCCCACAAGACCGTTCGGGCCAACATCGAGGTCCCGCTGCGCAGCCGCAAGATCCCCCCGGCCGAGCGCGCCGAGATGGTGGCCGAGGCCGCCCGGGCCCTCGACATCGGCGACTACCTCGACCGCAAACCGGCCCAGCTCTCGGGCGGGCAGCGCCAACGCGTCGCCCTGGCACGGGCCATCGTCCGCCGGCCGGCCGTGTTCCTCATGGACGAGCCGCTGTCGAACCTCGACGCCACCCTGCGGGTCCAGACCCGGGCCGAACTGGTGGACCTCCACGACCGCATCGGCACGACGTTCGTCTATGTCACCCACGACCAGGTCGAGGCCATGACGATGGCCGACCGGGTGGCCGTCATCCAGCAGGGCCGCCTGCAGCAGGTGGGCACGCCCAGCGAGGTGTACGACCGGCCGGCGAACACGATGGTGGCGCGTTTCATCGGCAGCCCGCCGATGAACCTCGTCGCCGGGCGGGTCGGCGACCACGGCATCGAAACCGCAGCCGGGACCCTCCCCTTTCCGACCGACGACGCCCAGGCGTCGATATGGCGTTCTGCCGCCGGCAGGGAGGTCCACGCGGGGTTCCGCCCCGAACACGTGGCGCTCACCAGCGGCGGAGCCCTGACGGCCAAGGTCGTGCTGGTCGAGGCGCTCGGACACGAGCGTCTCGTGCACTGTGTGCTCGCCGACGGAGACCGCGTCGCGGTCCGGGTGGGCGCCGACGTCGCTGTACCCATCGAGGACGACAGCGTCGCCCTGCAACCCGTAGCCGATCGCATCCAGCTGTTCGACGCCGACTCGGGCGTGGCCATCCCGTGACCAGCACACCCGAAACTGCGAAATCTGGAGATCTGGGTCCCGCCGGAGGACCCAGATCTCCAGATTTCGGCGATGACGGACGAAGGCGGGGGCGTTACAAGGCCCGGGATCTGGGCATCGCACTCGCGTTCCTGGCGCCGTCGCTGGTGCTGTTCGCCGTGTTCGTCTACTACCCGCTCGGGCGGACGGCGTGGCTCGGCCTGTACGAGTCGGACTTCTTCGGCGGCAACCGCATCTGGGTCGGGCCCTCCCAGTACTGGGACGTCCTCACCGACGAAGCCACCCGCTCCAGCCTGTGGCTGACCATCCTCTACGCCCTGTTGACCGTCCCGACCGGCCTCGCGCTCGGGGTGGCGCTGGCGGTGCTGGCCGACAAGCCGCTGCGCGGCATCGAGGCCTTCCGCACCGTGTTCTCGTCCACGATCGCCACCTCCGTAGCGGTTGCGTCGGTGATGTTCCTGGTGTTGTTCAACCCCGCCATCGGGATCCTCACCAACGTGTTGCCCTTCGACGTGCTGCAACAACCCGGGGTGCTCAACGACCCCGGCACGGCGCTGATCTCGGTGTCGGTGGCAACGGTCTGGCAGAACCTCGGCTTCACCTTCATCGTGGTGACCGCAGGGCTGCAGTCGATCCCACGTGACCTCTACGAATCCGCCCAACTCGACGGGCTCGGACCCTTCCGCCAGTTCCGCGAGATCACCCTGCCGCTGCTGTCGCCGACGCTGTTCTTCGGCGTGGTGGTGCTGAGCCTCATCGCCTTCCAGTCCTTCGGCCAGGTCGACCTGCTCACCCAGGGCGGCCCCATCGACCGCACCAACGTGCTCGTCTACTCCATCTACGACAACGCCTTCGGCCAAGCCAAGAACGAAGGCGTCGCCTCGGTGCAGGCCATCGGACTCTTCGTCATGATGGCCGTCCTGAGCCTGGCCCAGTTCCGGCTGCTCGATCGGCGGGTGCACTATGGCTGACACCATCGACGCCTCGGCTGCGACCGCCGCCGGCGAGCCCACACCGAGTCGCCGCATCCATCCCGATGCGGTCGCCCCCGCCACGCGCCGCCGGCGTCTCGCCGGCCGCTACGTCGTGCTGCTCCTCACATCGGCGGTGCTGTTGTTCCCGGTGTGGGTCACCCTGACCGGCGCGATCCAGCCCTACGAGCAGGTGCTCGACTACCCCGGCTCGTTGCTGCCGTGGCCCATCACCTTCGACGTCATCACCAATGCGTGGACCTCGGCGAACCTCGACCGCTACCTGATCAACAGCGCGATCGTGACGGTCGCCATCACCGCCGGACAGGTCGTCACGTCGGTCCTCGCAGCGTATGCGTTCACCTTCGTGGACTTCGCGTTCCGACGGACCCTGTTCGTCCTGTTCCTCGCCACCTTGATGGTCCCCGCCGAGGTGACCATCGTCGCCAACTTCCAGACCGTGCGTGCCCTCGGCTGGCTCGACTCCTACCCCGGCCTGGTGGCGCCGTTCATCGCCACCGCGTTCGGCACGTTCTTGTTGCGCCAGACGTTCCTGACGCTGCCCAAGGAGCTGCGCGAAGCCGCCCAGATGGACGGTATGGGGCATCTGCGCTTCCTGTGGGAGGTCGTGGTGCCGCTGGCCCGCCCGGCCATCGGCGCGCTGACGGTCTTTTCGTTCCTGTCGGCATGGAACCAGTACCTGTGGCCGCTGATCGTCACCACCGAACCCGACATGCGCACCGTGCAGATCGGTCTGCGCTCCCTGGCCGCGAGCAACCTCGACGAGCTCAACCTCGTCATGGCCGGCACCGTGGTCGCGGCGCTGCCCATCATCGTCATCTTGTTGTTGTTCCAGCGTCAGCTCATCAGGGGGCTGACAGCGGGCGCGGTCAAGGGCTGAGCGCCGCACGCGATGATCGAGCCACCGATTCGGCGATGCACGCACCCTCGACAGCCGGTTCCATCGTTTCCGATCCCCAGGAGTCCTCGACCATGACCCGTTCCCGACGCCGGTTGACCAGCCTCGTCGCCCTGCTCGCGGTCTTCGCGATCATCGGCGCCGCCTGTGGAGGTGGCGGTGACGAAACCTCCGATGCCACCGACGGCGGCGGCCCGGCCGAAGAGGCCGGCGAGGACGCCGCGACCACCGACACCGACGCCCAGGACGCCATCGACGAGGAGGCCGCGGCCCGCCAGGAAGCAGAAGCCCAGCAGGCGCTGGCAGAGGCCCAGTGCCCCGTCAATGCCCTCGACGAGGCCACCGGGCCGGTCGAGATCACGATGTGGCACGCCATGAACGCCAGCCTCGAGGACACGATCATCGCCCTCACCGACGAGTACAACGCCACCCAGGACCGCGTCGTGGTGTCGCTGGTCAACCAGTCCACCTACGCCACGAACTTCGACACGTTCCGCAACGCATCGGCGGGCGACCGACCCAACATCGTGCAGCTCGAGGAGACAGCTGTGCAGGCGATGATCGACTCCCAGACGGCGCTGCCCGTCCAGGCCTGCGCGGACGCAGCCGGCTACAGCTTCGACGACCACATCGACCGCGTCATGGCGGCGTTCACCGTCGGCGACGTCGTCTGGCCGATGCCGTTCAACTCCTCGAACCCGGTGCTCTGGTACGACCGGGGCGCCTTCGCCGAGGCCGGCCTCGACCCCGATGCGCCGCCCACCACCCTCGCCGAGCTCCGCGAGGCATCCCGTGTCCTCGTCGAATCGGGCGCCGCAACAGGCGGCTTCGCGTTCGCCACCGGGGGTATGCCGTGGATGGTCGAGCAGATCCTGGGCAAGGCCGACGTCGCCTACGCGAACAACGGCAACGGCCGTGCCGGCCTCGCCACCGAGGTGGTGTTCAACACGCCCGAGATGGTCGAGGTCGTCACCTTCTTCCGTGACCTCGAGACCGACGGGCTGGCCGTCAACACCGGGGCCAACCCCGACGCCACGGCCAACTTCTTCGCCTTCCTCGGCGAGACCCCGGTGGCCATGACCATCGAGACCTCGGCGGCGTTGTCCTCGGTGCTCGACCAGCTGCCCGTTCTCGCCCCCGACCTCGAGATCGGCGTCGCTCCGCTGCCCGGGCTGACATCGCCCGATCCCGGCGGTGCGCTCGTCGGCGGCGCCGCGCTCTGGCTCACCGAGGACAAGCCCGACGAGGAGATCGCAGCCGCCTGGGACTTCGTCCGCTGGCTGAACGAACCCGAACAACAGGCCACCTGGCATCTCGGCTCGGGCTACCTGCCCATTCGTGAATCCACCGCCGCGCTGCCCGAGGTGGTTGCCGCGTGGGAGGAGCAGCCGGCCTTCCGGGTGCCGTTCGACCAGTTGCTCGAGGGCAACGAGACCGTGGCCAGCAGTGGTCCGGTCATGGGCCCGCACACCCTCATCCGCGACGAGCTCGAGCTGGGCTTCGAGCGGGTCCTGCTCGAGGGGCTCGATCCGGCAACGATGATCGACGACCTCGAAGAGACCGCCAACGAACTCCTGGTCGACTACGCCCGGCGGACGGGCCGGTGACCCTGCGATGACGCCCCGGTGCGTGCTCGACGGCGACCCCACCGTCATCGAGCACGCCGTCGGGCCCGCGGCCCAGTCGACCTATCGATTGGTCGATGTCGAGGTGCCCCCGGGCACCCGCCGCATCGAGGTCGCGTACACCTGGACTCCCGCCGACGATGCAGTGGTCGATCTGGGGCTCCGCGCGCCGGGCGGCGCGTTCCGGGGCTGGTCCGGCAGCCGGGAGGGCCGCATCCACGCCGGCCAGGACCCCGTTGCCGTCGAGGAGGGCGGTGCCTCACGCGGCTATCTGGCCGGCCCGATCGAGCCGGGGACATGGAGCGTCGAACTCGGTTTCGGCGACGTCGGGACCGGCGTGGCGTGGCGCCTCGAGGTCGCGTGCGCGTCGACGCCTCGCATCGAGGGCTGCGCCGTCGACGACCCGGTCGACCCCCACCACATCGCCCGAGACGAACCCGGCTGGTACCGCGCCGACCTCCACATGCACGGCTGGCACTCCCACCCCGACGCCCCCGGATGGGACGACGCCATCGCCGCCGCCAGAGCGGCCGGCGTCGACATCTGTGCGTTCACCGAATACACGACCTCAGCGCACTGGCCCCAACTCGGCGCCGTCCAGCGGGCCAACCCCGACCTGCTGATCTGGCCTGCGCGGGAGATCATCACCTATTTCGGCCACGCCGTCGCCTACGGGGCGACGCCGTCGACCAGCGAGTACCGCGTCGGCCACCGTGCTGTACGGGGAGCAGCCAAGGCCATCTCCATGGCCGACATCCAGGCCGCCGTCGTCGCCGACGGTGCGCTGTTCGGCGTGGCGCATCCGACGGCGTACCCGGTCGAGGAGTGGGGTCACTTCTGCCGCGGCTGCGAATACCGGCTGTGGGATCAGACCGACCTGGCGGCGGTGACCACCATGGAGGTCGTGACGGTCGGGTCGCTGGTGGGGGGCCATCCCAACCCCTTCGTCCGCACGGCCATCGAGCAGTGGGAGGCCATGCTCCGTGCCGGGCATCGCGTCTGGGCCGTGGCCGGCTCCGACGACAAGCTCGGCGACGGCTACGGGGGCGCCACGACAGTCATCGGTGCCGACCGGCTCGACGTGCATGCGGTGCGCGAGGCCCTGACGGCGGGCCGGGCCTACATCGAGGCCCGCGGGGTCGGTGCCAGCCCCGGGCTGTCACTCACCGCACGGCCGATCTCGGGGTGCGACGCGGTCGACCACGCCGCTCCGGGACAGGGGCACGCCGATGCCTTCACCTTCGGGGGCGCCATCGCAGCCGACGCCGCCGAGGTCGTCGCCGAGGTCTCCGGAGCTGCGGGTCAGCGCCTCTCCCTGCGTGCCAACGGCCACGAGGTCGAGTCGGTGCCGATCACCGACGACCACTGGCGGTATCGCTTCGTGGGGGATCGCCGACCCGACGAAGGGCCGCTCGGCACGTTCTGGACCATCGAGATCCACGACGACCGGGCGCTGAGCGCGCTGGGCAACCCGATCTTCGTCACCGGCTCGACGATCTCCGCACGACCCGGGCGCTGAACGCCGGCCCCCCCACCAGGGGCCGGCGGCGCCCGCCGCGGTGTGGCAGTGGCTGTCGCTGTGCGGACAGACGCAACGCCTGGTCGCTGCGGCCACGGACCCGCTCGGCGGGCGCGACTCAGACCCAGACCCGTGCCCGTTCGTCGAGGCGCGCCGCCAGGGCGGCGGCCTCGGCACGACGGGCCATGCCCAGGCGAGACAAGACGTTGGAGACGTAGTTCTTCACCGTCTTCTCGGCGAGCAGCATCTCCTGGGCGATCTGACGGTTCGTGTAGCCCCGGCCCAGTAGCTCGAAGATGGCCCGCTCCTGCGGGGTCAGGCCGAGCACCGCTCCCTCGCCTCGGGCGCCCATGCTGCGTTCGGCGAGGCGGACGTCGACGGCGTCGAGCAGCGAATGGCCGGCGCCGACGCGTCGGATCGTGTGCAGGAGTTGAGAGATGTCGACGGACTTGACGACGAACGCGTTTGCGCCGGCTTCTTTGGCTGCGATCAATGCGCGTTCATCGACGACCGAGGTCAACATCACCGAACGGGTGGACGGTGCGACCTGACGCAGGGTTCGGCACACGTCGATGCCGGAACCGTCCGCCAGGCTGATGTCGAGCACGGCGACGTCGACGTCGAGACGAGGTATCGCCTGCACCGCCGCGGCCGCCGTTGCCGTCTGACCCACGACCGTCATGTCGTCCTCGGCTTCGAGGATCGCAGCGACACCACGTCGGACGATCTCGTGGTCGTCGAGTAGGAACACACGGGTCGTGGTCGAGAGGGCGCCGGTCATGGCGACAACGCTGCCCGACGCGCATCATCGGCAGGTCTGGTGACGCTCAACCGCAGATCAATCGTCGACTCGCTCCCGGCGATCACCTCAGGGTAGAGGCGGAGATGATCGGCGACGAGACGCTGGCTCGAGAAGCGGGCGACCGCCGTCGAGCGACACGCCGAACGGTCGATCTCGTCGAGGCGCGTCAGGCAGTCCGACATGTCCGCCTCGTCCTCGCAGAGGAAGCCGTTGCGACCGTGGTCGAGGATCTCGGAGGCCGAACCCACGCGAGGCGCGACCACAGGCGTACCCGACGCCAGCGCCTCGACCGCGACCAGGGCGAAGGGCTCCGAGCACGAGATGGGATGCACGAGAGCCGCTGCCCTGCCGAGGAGTTCACGCTTCGCCGCCGTGTCGAGCTCGCCGACGTACTCGACGTCGGGGCCCAGCAGGGGCTCGACCATCTCAGCGAAGTACGCATGCTCGGAGCGATCCCACATCTTGGCGGCGACGATCAGCCGCCGACCGGCGAGGCGTGCGGCCGATATGGCCCGATGGACCCCCTTGTCGGGGCTCATCCGACCGAGGAAGACCAGGTCGTCTCCCCCGCCGAGATCGGTGAATCCATCGATGTCGACGCCGTGGTGGATGACGCCGGCGATCGGCACGCTCGGGGCGGTGGCGCGTTGGTGCTCGGACACCGCGATGATCGGCACCTTGCCGGCGATGCGTTCGGCGCGAGCGATGGCTGCGGCGTCGAACAGGCCGTGGTGGGTGGTCACCACCGGCACCGGTCCGGGTTGCGCAGCCCACCACAGCGGTCCGAGCATCGTGTGGTCGTGGATGATGTCGCATCCTGCGGCGACGAGTTCGTGGTGGGCGAACGAGACGTGGACCAGCTCGTCATCGGTCGTGCCGGTGTCGGTGCCCAGGGCCCGCGGCAGGGTCCAGCACCGATCGACGGGACACGTGGCGTCGCCCGTGGTGGCGAGCAGGACTTCGCAGCCTGCTGCCTGCAGCCCGCGTGCGAGGGTGTCGACCACCGATTCGGTGCCGCCGTACCGCGAGGGCGGGACCTGCAGCCAGGGTGGGGCGATCAGGCCGATCCTCAACGGAGATGACGTCGGTCGGCGATGCGGTCGGCTCAGCCTCTCCAGCATCGACGCTGTCTCTGTCTGTGTCTCATCTGCCGCCATGGGGGCACTCTTGTAGACAGAGGTGGCGTGGCCGTCCACGACCGATCAATGCGCCATCAATGAGCTCGCTGCTCGGGTCGCGTCGCCGTCGGCACATACCGCGGCGCGGCGTCCACGACATCGGTTGATCACGACTTGAACTCCCGGCAACGCAGCCGTCACATCCGGCTGCGACGGTGACACGACGTGGAGAGGTGAACGGTGCGATCCCGCATCGCTCACCTGTCGGCGACCGATGTAGCTGCTCCGCTCGGGCGACAGCGAAGCCTGAGCGCGGGCGGAGCAGCCATCTCGCCCGCCCCTCCCGGCGCAGCCCACCGGTGCCGCCCGAGCTTCCTCCACCGCAGGGCGGCGCCGGTGGCAGCGGCGTTCCGGCGGCGGGGATCCGGGATCCGTCTTTCGCGGTCGAGGCAATTGTTGTTATACGGTTTCCCGCGTGGCCGTGCCCGACTCCATGACCGCACCCGCTGCGTCGACGATCCTCGTCGTCGACGACGAGGCTGCGCTGCGCGCTCTGGTGCGCGATGCCGTCGCCGAGCACGGCTTCGGCGTCATCGAGTGCCCCGACGGGACCTCCGCCACCGAGATCGTCTCCCGGGGGGACGTCTCGCTCGTCGTGCTGGACCTCGGGCTTCCCGATCTCGGCGGGCTCGAGGTGCTGCGCCGCATCCGCAGCACCAGCGGCGTGCCGGTCATCGTGCTCACCGCGCGCGACGACGAGACCGACCGCGTCGTCGCCCTGGAGATGGGTGCCGACGACTACGTCACCAAGCCGTTCTCCGTGCGGGAACTGGCCGCCCGCGTCAAGGCGGTCCTGCGGCGCAGCACCCCGGACCCCACCGGCAAGGACGCCGACAACGGCAGCGGCCACGACGACCGCCTCGAGTTCGCCGGGCTGTGCATCGACCGGCGCTGTCGCGACGTCACGGTCGACGATCGCGTCGTCGAGCTCACGGCGAAGGAGTTCGATCTGCTGGCCTTTCTCGCCGCGTCGCCCCGCCAGGTGTTCTCGCGCGACCAGCTCCTGCGCCAGGTCTGGGAATCCGATCCCTCGTGGCAGGACCCGAGCACCGTCGCCGAGCACATCCACCGCCTGCGGCGCAAGATCGAACCCGACCCCGCCGCGCCGCGCTGGATCGAGACACTGCGCGGCGCCGGCTACCGATTCGTGCCGTGATGGAGGCGCTCGCCGTCGTCCTCGCTGCCCGCCACGACGAGGACGAGGTCGCTGTTCTCGCAGTGCGGAACGACGACTCGGGCACCATCGACTACGCCAACCCCGCAGCCGGCCGGCTCTTCGGACGAGCGGCCCACGAACTGGTCGGAACACCGGTCGAGCGCCTCGTACCGGAGCGTTTCCGAAGCAGCCACCGGCGACTCCGGTCCACCCTGATCGCAGAGCCGGAACCTTCTCGGCGGCGGACCAATCGCGTCGTCCAGGCTCTGCTCGCCGGCGCCGAGCGAATGGTGGTCGTCGACGTCGCTCCCATCGCCGACCAGCCCGACCACGTACTCGCATCCGTCCGGCCGCTCGAGTCCTGGGTCGATGCCCATGCATGGACGTTGAGCGCCTTCGAGCACTCCCCCACGCCCATCGCCCTCGTGGAGCTCACCGCCTCGGGAGCGCGGATCATCCGGGCTGCGAACCACGCGTTGGGCGAGCTCCTGGGCTACGACGTCGCCGACCTGCTCGGCACGGGCTTCGATCGGCTCACCTTCGACGAGGACGAGCCCGGCGACCGCGCAGCCGCAGCCGCCATTGCGGCGGGATCGCTCGAGCGGTACACGCGCCGCAAGCGTTACCGCCATCACGACGGCCACACCGTGTGGTGCGACCTGTCGAGCCGGCGGCTCCCGGGCAACGGGCAACCTGCGCTGGCCCTCGCCCACCTCACCGACGTCAGCGCCCAGATCGAGCTCGCCGAACTGCATCGCGATACCGAGGCTCGCCTGCGCGACGAGGTCGCATCGCGTACCAGGGCACTCGTCGAGACCGATCAGCTGCTCCGCCAGAGCCTCGTGGCCGCCTCGATGGCGAGTTGGAGCTTCCACGTGACCGAGGACCGGTTCGAGCTCATCGCCGACGACCGGACCTGGCCCGAATTGCGCAAGGGGCGGACCGCCACCGATGTCCTCGCGTTGGTGCACCCCGACGATGCCGCCTCGTTGGCCGAGGCCGTCCGTGCGGCCACGGGTTCGGGGCGCAGCTTCGATCTCACGCTGCGCACCCGGGGCGACATGCCCCGGCAATGGGTGCGCGTCGCCGGTGATGCGGTGGCAGGTCCCGACGGCAGGGTCGACCGGGTCATCGGTGTCGTGCAGGACGTCACGGCCTTCCAGGCACTGATCGACGACCTCCGCAGCTCCGAACGGAAGCTGTCCCTGTCGGTCGAGGCCGCCGGCATCGGCACCTGGGTGGCCGACCTGGCGACAGGTGTGGAGCACTGGGACGACGCCACCCGGTCGATCTTCGGCCTGGAAGCCGACCAGGCCTTCACGCCGGAGGTGGCCCGGACCAAGGTCCATCCCGACGATCTCGAGCGCCTGCTCGCCGCCATGGAGCACATGGCCGCGACCGGCACGCCGCTGGCGGCGACGTTCCGGCTCCTCGGCGAGGACGGCAACCGGTGGGTGCAGTGCTGGAGCGAGCCCGTGTTCGCTCCCGACGGCAGCGTGGAGACCGTGGTCGGGGTCGTGCAGGACATCACCGCCGAGCGGCGTCTGGTCGAGGCCGCCCAGACCGGCGAGCGCATGCTGCGCGAACGCGAGGACCGTCTCCGTCTCGTCCTGGCGGCCACGACCACCGGCACCTGGGATTGGAACATCGCCGGGAGCACCATCGAGCTCTCCGTCGAGTTCCTCGGCCACCAGGACACCCTTTCCGGTGATGCGCCGTGGCACTGGGAGTGCCTGGTCCATCCCGACGACCTGGCGACGTTCGAAGCGCAGCTGAGCGACCATTTCGAACAGCGGACCGCCTTCTGCGAGAGCGTCCATCGGCTCCGTGCCGGCGACGGCTCCTGGCGCTGGTTCCGCACCCGCGGGCGTGTGGTCGACCGGGACGAGTCGGGCACGCCACTGCGGATGATCGGCGCCGCGATGGACATCTCCGATCAGAAGCAGCTGGAGGAACAGCTGATCCATGGGGCCAAGATGCAGGCCCTGGGCGCCTTCGCCGGCAGCGTCGCCCACGACTTCAACAACGTCATGGCCATCGTGCGCGGCCATGTCGAGCTGCTGCGCCACCCCGTGCCCGGTGCGCCGCCCGACCCCGCCGAGACGGAGCGACGCCTGGCCGCCATCGAGCAGTCGGTCGACCGGGCATCGTCGTTCGTGCGCCAGCTGATGGTCCTCGGGCGCCCGGAGGAGAACCGGCCCGCGGACATCGATCTCAGCGCCTTCGTGCTCGATCTCGCCCCGACGCTGGCGCAGTTCCTCGGCGAGGACATCGCCTTCGAGGTCGACGTCCCCGCCGACGAGTTCGTTGTCCGCATCGACGCGGGACGCCTCGAGGCGTTGCTGTTGAACCTCGCGGCCAACGCCCGCGACGCGATGATCTCGGGCGGCACCGTGACCCTCGCCCTGCGGCAGGGCCGGACCGACGACGGGAGCAACCCGACGGCGGTCCTGGACGTCACCGACACCGGCATCGGCATGGACGCCGAGACGGCAGCATCGGCCTTCGAGCCGTTCTTCACCACCAAGGCCCCCGGGCTCGGTACCGGTCTCGGTCTGGCCAGCGCGATGGCCACGGTGAGTGCAGCCGGCGGCACGATGGACATCTCCTCGGCCGTCGGAGCCGGCACGACGATCACCGTCAAGCTGCCCATGACCGACGGCTCGACCCCCCTCGAGCGACCGTCCCGCCATCCGCTGCCCTCGTCGCGATCGGGAACCGTCCTCCTCGTCGAGGACGAGGCCGAGCTCCTCGAGCTGACCGCCGACGCCGTACGGGCGCGCGGTCATCGGGTGCACACCGCGCTGTCTGGCGCAGAGGCCCTCGAGATCCTGGCAAGCGACGCCGTCGACCTGATCGTCACCGACGTCGTCATGCCCGGGATGAGCGGGGTCGAGTTGGCTGCGACGGTCGCACAGCGCTGGCCTCGGATCCCCATCGTGTTCGTCACCGGCTACGCCTCCGGCGACGAGGCGGTGCCGACCGCCAACGCCGAGGACACACTCGCGAAGCCGGTGCCCCTGGGTGTGCTCCTCGAGGCGATCGAGTCGCGGCTCCCGGCGCCGCCGGCTGATCGCACGCCTCGCTGATCGAGCCATCGGCTGGCGTCGATGCCATCCGACATTGACATTGTGTTGACGTGCACGTCAACGGCGACCCAAGTCGAAGCATCCATGCTTGTGACCGGCCAAGACCTCGCCGAAGCGCAAAGGGACAGATTGAACATGCAATTCCCCAAGCCGATCCGGCCCGGCGACGTGATCGACGTCCGAGCCGGACCTTGCGGAGCCACCCGTCGGGGTGTGGTGGTCGCGGCCTGCCCCAACCAGGAGCCCCCGGTCTACGAGGTCGCCTGGTCCGATGGCACGTCGACCCGCCTGTACGCGTCGGACCGTCTCGTGACCGTCGTGGAGCCGACCGAGCCGAGCGGTACGGGGACCGACGCCATCGGGAGCTGACGGCGCCGGGCGACCGATCGGACAGCTCTGCGGCCCTGCGGCCGCAGCAAGCTCCCCTCTGGCACGCGCCGGCCCGTGCGAAGGTACCTCCGCCACCGCGGCAGTCGCTGCGGTCTACGATCCCCCGCCATGCATCTCGACTCGACCAACCGCACCTTCCTCAGGCGCCTGGGGCTGCTCGGCATCGCCCTGCTGGCCCTCGCAGGTCTCGCCGCCTGCGGTGACGATGAAGACACCGGCGGCGACGCCGAGCCCGCAGCCGACGCTGCCGCCGAGGAAGTGGCTTCGACCGACGACGACGCGACCGACAGCGAGGCCGATACCGGCGAGGAGACCGCAGCAGCGCCCGCGCCGGCGGAGGAAGAGGAGCCGACTCCCGAGCCCACGCCCGAACCGACGCCCCAGCCCGAACCCGTCGAGCCGTTCCGCATCCTGGTCACCAACGATGACGGCATCGGCGCCGACGGCATCGATGCGTTGGTCAACGCACTCTCGGAGCTTCCCGATGTCGAGATCACCGTGGTGGCACCGGCCGAGAACCAGAGCGGCAGCTCCGACACCCGCAGCGAGGGCGAGGTGACCGGGTCCGAGTCCGCCACTGCGAGCGGCTTCCCCGCCATCGCCGTCACCGGCACTCCCGCCGACAGCGTGCTCTATGCACTGGCCGACGTCGTCACCGAGCCCCCGCACCTGATCGTGTCGGGATCCAACGACGGCGAGAACATCGGCCCCTTCGCGCAGATCTCGGGCACCGTCGGCGCCGCCCGCACCGGTGCCCGTGAGGGCATCCCCGGTCTCGCCGTGAGCCAGGGCGGCGTCACCGTCGAGCCCGAGTTCGACGTCGGCGTTCCCATCGCGATCGACTGGATCGTCGCCAACCGCGACGAGCTCCAGGCCCGAGAGCCGGGTGGGCTGGCACCGGTGGTGTCGATCAACACCCCGAGCTGTGGCGACACCGGAGAGCTCGAAGGGGTGGTCGAGACCACCCTCGACGTCGACTTCGGCGACTTCGCGGCGTTCACCGTCGACTGCTCCGTCGAGGTCGACCCCATCGTCACCGACGTCGACGCCTTCTTCAGCGGCTACGCCGCGGTCACCCTGCTGCCCGAGGACCTCGTCGCCGGAACCACCGGCGGCTGAGCCGGGGCCGCGCCAGCGACGGTCGCTACGGTGCTGCGCCATGGAACTCTTCGGGGTCATCAACGCATCGCCGGACTCGCTGCACACGGCGTCGATCGTGCACACGCCTGCCGAGGCCGCAGCCCGCGCCGAGTGGCTGTTGGCCAACGGCGCCTTCGCCTTCGACCTCGGCGGTCAGGGTTCGACCTACGCCGCCGGCGAGACCACCGTCGACGAGGAGTGGAGCCGGCTCGAGCCGATCATCGAGGTCCTCGTCGGGTTCGACGTCCCGATCAGCGTCGACACCTGGCGCCCCGAGACCGCACGGCGGGCGCTCGATGCCGGCGTCACCTGGCTGAACGCCGCCGACGGGCTCCAGCAGGACGAGATGATGGCCGTGGCCGCCGCCTACGACTGCCCGGTGGTCCTGCCTTTCCTGTCGGGGCCCGACCCGCTGCGCATGGAGCGCGTCACCGATCACGATCCGGTGCAGGTGCTGCTGGATTTCTTCGACGCCGCCCTCGCCCGCGCCGACGAGCACGGCATCCGCCACAACATGGTGATCGATCCCGGAACCGGCTTCGCCCCCCACGACTGGCCCTGGGAGGAGCGCTACCTCTACCAGAAGCAGGTCTACAGCCAGCTCGATCGGCTCCGGGTCTACGAGCTGCCCATCTACATAGCGCTGCCCTGGAAGGACACGCCCCAGCACTGGGAGCTGCTCGACATCGTCATCGACGCCGACCCCGAGTACGGCCGCAGCCACGATCCGGATCGGGTCCGCGCCGCCGAGGCGGCCCGTCGGGCCTGACCCCGCCGCCGCCCGTCACGGTCGGGCGGCGGGGGCGCTCAGATCTCGAGGTCGTCGACGCGGGCGATGCCGCCGGCAGGGAGGCGCCGGTCCCAGTCCTCGGGGAGCAGCTGCGGCGCCAGATCGTTCAGCGGTTCGAGCACGAAACGGCGCTCCCACATGCGAGGGTGGGGAACCGTGA
This sequence comes from Acidimicrobiales bacterium, assembly GCA_046290435.1. GTDB lineage: Bacteria > Actinomycetota > Acidimicrobiia > Acidimicrobiales > UBA8592 > CAVQUE01. Next base: position 198,473 of record JBKAGO010000034.1, on the reverse strand, counting down.
GACGCTCGGATTCGATGCGGGCGTCGCCCCACAGCAACACATCGAGGTCGAGGGTGCGCGCACCCCAACGCACGATGCGCTCGCGACCGGCACCCGCCTCGATGGCCAGGCAGAGATCGAGCAACTCCCACGGGTAGAGCTCGGTGTCGAGCTCTGCGACCAGGTTGAGATAGGCGCCCTGTTCGGGCCCACCCACCGGGTCGGTCTCATAGAGATGCGACAGGGCCACCACACCGGGCAGCGAGCGCACCCCGTAGCGGAGGTGCTCACGCCGGTCGCCGAGATTGGACCCCAGCGCGACGTAGGCACGGGTGGTCTCACGGGCCCGCGATGCGAGGTCGGCACGGGTACGCCGGACACGCACCCCGGTCGACGCGATGTCCTGGGGAACCGGCGGCCGGAGCTTGCGCACCACCACCTCGACGGCATCGACGCGGGCCAGCGCCAGCACCTCTTCGGTGATGCGCGTGGCGACCCGCTCCAACAGCAGCGTCGGCTCGGTCTCGATGACCTTGGTCGCCAGCTCGATGGCGACGCCGTAGTCGACGGACAGCTCGAGGTCGTCGGTACGCCCGGCCTCGCGGACGTCGAGCTCGATGACGAGGTCGATCTCGAAGGGTTGGGCCCGTACCCGTTCCTCGGGGAGCAGGCCGATCGTCCCCACGGCACGGATTCCGGCGAGTTCGATGCGATCGGTGGTCACGACAGCCTCCTGGTTCCCCGTCTGGTGGGGTGCGGCATTCGGATGCCGAACCGTAGGTGCCCCAGCACCGCGCGTCCCAGCCGAAGCGCCACCCCGGAAGGAGTTGGCCGACCTGGAGGCGACATACGGCGTAAGCTCGCGCGATGACCGTCACCGAAACCGATCCGGCCAACATCTTGCTGGCGCCGTTCTGGGTCCGTGATCAAGCCGAGATCGAGGCCGACCTCGCCCGTTACCGTGGCGAGCAGCCCATCAGCTTCTGGCCCGAACAGCAGCTCCCACCCGAGCTGGGGATCCCCAGCGGCCCCGGCGCCTGGGTGCTCACCCGCCACGCGGACATCCTGGAGGTCTCGCGCAAGCCCGAGATCTTCTCCAGCGCCAACGGCATCACCCTGCTCGACGCGCCGCCGGAGTTCAACGAGTTCTTCAACTCGATCATCGCCATGGACGACCCCCGCCACGCCCGCCTGCGGCGCCTCGTCTCGCCCGGCTTCACCCCGAAGATGCTCAAGCGGCTCGAGGACTCGGTCCAAGACGTCGCCGCCGCCATCGTCGACGAGGTCTGCGAGCGCGGCGAGGTCGACTTCGTGGTCGACATCGCCGCCGCGCTGCCGCTGCGCATCGTGTGCGACCTCATGGGCATCCCCGACCGCTACTACGAACGGGTCTTCGACTGCTCCAACGTCATCCTCGGCGCCGGCGACCCCGAATACGTCGCCGACGTCGGCGACATCTTGACCGCCATCCTCAACGCCGGGATGGAACTCGGTCAGATCATGGAGGAGGTGGCCGAATCCAAGGTGGGCGGCGACGGCGACGACCTCACCAGCATCCTCGTCAACGCCGAGGTCGACGGCGACAAGCTCACACGCAGCGACATCGCCTCGTTCTTCGTGCTGCTGGCCGTTGCCGGCAACGAGACCACCCGCAACGCCATCTCGTGGGGGATGAAGTACCTAACCGACAACCCCGACCAGCGCCGGATCTGGGCCGACGACTTCGACGCCGTCGCACCCACCGCCGTCGAGGAGATCGTCCGCCTGGCCAGCCCCGTCACCTACATGCGCCGCACGCTCACCACCGACACCACCCTCGGTGGGGTCGACATGGCCGCCGGCGACAAGCTGTGCATGTTCTACCTCGCCGCCAACCGCGACGAGGCCGTCTTCGACGACCCGTACCGCTTCGACGTGCGCCGCAACCCCAACAACCACTGCGGCTTCGGCGGCCCCGGACCCCACTTCTGCATGGGCGCGCACCTGGCCCGGCGCGAGATGACGGTCATGTTCCGGGAGCTGTTCGACCGCCTCCCCGACATCGAGGTCGGCGAGCCCGAACTGTTGTCGTCGAGCTTCATCCACGGCATCAAGCACATGCCGGCGACCTTCACGCCGGTCGCGCCCCGACAGTAGGTCGGGTCGGCGCACTACCATCTGCGCCGCCACACGACCGAAAGGGTGCCATGACCTCTCCCACCATCCCGCCGACGATCGCCGGGGTCACCCCGGCCTGGATCACCGACATCTTGCGCGACGACGGCGTCATCGGCGACGACGCCAAGGTCTCGGTGCTGCGCCCCATCCAGATCGGTGAGGGCATCGGGATCATGGGGGAGATCCACCGTGTGGCCCTTACCTACGAAGGCGACGCCGCCGACGCCCCGTCGTCGGTGGTGGTCAAGCTCCCGTCGCGCTTCGCCGAGAACCGCCAGCAGGGCATCGATCTGGGCATGTACGAGGCCGAGGTCCGCTTCTACGACGAGCTCGGCGAGCGCACCGGCACCGGTCTGCCCACCATCCATGCCTCGACCATCGTGTCGGGAACCGGCGACTTCGTCATCGTGATGGAGGACCTCAGCCGCCTCGAGATGGTCGACCAGTCCACCGGCATGTCCCCGGCGCAGGCCCGCGCCGCGGTGCGTGTCCTGGCCCAGGTCCACGCCGCATGGTGGGACAAGGTGCAGACAGACGAGCTCGAGTGGATCCCATCGATGATCGGGCCGCGCATCGAGATGGTCAGCGGCCTGATGGGTCAGATCTACCCGCTCTTCGAGGCCAACTTCGCCGACGCCCTCCCCGAGGGTGGCACCGAGCTCGGGCAGAAGTTCGCGACCTCCTATCTCGATCTGCAGAAGGTGTTGTCCGCACGTTCGCCGTGGACCCTCGCCCATCAGGACTACCGCGTCGAGAACATCATGTTCGGCGACCCGAGCATCGACGAGGTGGTCATCATCGACTGGCAGGGCATCGGGCGGGGTCCCGGCGCCTACGACCTGTCGTACATCCTCGGCGGTTCGATGACCGTCGAGGACCGCCGCACCCACGAGGACGACCTCGTCGCGGCGTACCACGAGCGCCTCGTCGAGTGCGGCGTGACGGGTTACGACCTCGATGCATGCCGGGCCGACTACGGGTTCGCCCACTGCCTGGGGGGCCTCGCCACCTCCATCTTCACCGGCGGCACCCTCGACCTCTCCAACGAGCGCGGCAAGAACCTCATCGCCACCATGGCCAATCGTCACTTCACAGCAGCGCTCGATCATGGTGGACTGGGTTTCATGAGCTGACCCAGCGAGCGGGCAGAGGCCCGCCACAACCCGTGGAGGGGGGCTTCCATGGAATCACAGCTGCGAACCCGGACGAACCACCGCCCGACGGCCTGGCCCGGCGCTCCGTCGAATTCGGCGGATCGCCGGGCCGAGCGGATCGGTCGAGAGCTGCTCGACCTCGCCGGGATCGAACCCGGCGGATCGGCGCCCTGGGACATCCAGATCCACGACGAACGGCTCTGGGAGCGGGTGCTCGCAGAACGCGAGCTGGGCCTCGGCGAGGCCTACCAGGACGGCTGGTGGGACGCCGAACGCGTCGACGAGTTCCTCGTCAGGGTCATCACCGCCGACCTCATCGCCCACGTGAAGGCCCGACCGGCGATGCTGGCAGCGGGCGCCCACGCACGCCTCGTCAACCGCCAGTCGATGCGACGGGCTCGACGCAACGCCCGAGCCCACTACGACATCGGCAACGACCTCTACGAGCGGATGCTCGATCCCCGCATGATCTACAGCTGCGCGTACTGGCGCGACGCCGACGATCTCGCCGTCGCCCAGGAGGCCAAGCTCGAGCTGATCTGCCGCAAGCTCCATCTGGAGCCAGGGATGCACGTGCTCGACATCGGCTGTGGCTGGGGTGGCCTCGCCGAGTACGCGGCCTCGAAGCACGGCGTCGCGGTGACCGGGATCTCGCCGGCGATCGAGCAGGTCCGAGTGGCCGAGGAGCGATGTCTGGGCTTGCCCGTCGAGATCCGTCAGGCCGATTTCCGCGAGCTCACCGGCTCCTTCGACCGGATCGTCTCGGTGGGCATGATGGAACATGTCGGCCCGAAGAACCTCCGCACGTTCTTCGAGACGTGCGCACGGTTGCTGGCGCCCGACGGGATCATGCTGCACCACACCATCGGTTCCAACGAGACCCAACAGCGCTGCGATCCGTGGTTCGACCGCTACATCTTCCCCGGTGGCGTCCTGCCCTCGCTGGAGCAGATCGGGCGCGCCGCGCTGCACGATTGGGCCGTCGAGGATCTCCACAACTTCGGCCCCGACTACGACCGGACCCTGCTGGCCTGGCACGACAACATCGAGGCGGCGTGGGCCGACCTGCCCCACTACGACGAGCGCTTCCGCCGTACGTGGCGGTACTACCTGCTGGCGTCGGCGGCATCGTTCCGGGTGCGCACCATCCAGCTGTGGCAGGTGGTGTTCACCAGGCCGCGGCGCCGGAGCGACGTCTACCAGACAGTGCGGTGACGCCGACGCGCACGGCTCAGGCCGACAGCGAACGCCAGGCCGTGGCGACCTCGGCGTCGCCGAGGATCTCGACCTCGGCGCCGGGGCGGTTCCACATGAAGCGCAGGAGGTCTCCCCCGCTGCCGCGGACCGCAGCGTCGCCCTTGGCATGCTCGCGGGTGGCCACCAGGGTGCCGCCCTCGTTGCGCAGGAGCCACTCGCCGGGGCCGTCGGTGCGATGCAGGTGCAACGAACCCTCCGGGTATGCGAAGGCCTTGTCGGGGTTGGTCGAGAAGCGCAGCCCGACGTCGATGAACTCGTCGACGGCGTCGGTGGCGAGATCGCCGTCGATCGGGCTCGGACGATCGACCGCGTCCTCGACATCGATGCGGTGCACCAGGGTCTCGGCGGCCATCCGGCGATGGAAGAACGCCGCCGTGTGATCCTCGCCCCAGCTCCAGGTGGGTGTGGCGGGATCGGTGACACCGAGCGCCGCGACCAGTCGCGCCCGAGCGTCGCCCGCCCAGGAGATGATGTCGTCGGTGTCGGGCCGTTCGAAGCGGTGGGTCGGCGGATCGAGCGACGGGTTCTCGAGCACCCCGGCGATGTAGCCGTGGACCTGGCCGACATGAACGACGAGCCGGGCGACGTCCCAGTCGGGACACGCCGGCACCGACGCCATCAGGTCGACCTCGGCGACCTCGAGCAGCCGCGCCCCATCGCGCTCGACCGCCTCGGTGAACATCTGTGCCTGTGCTGCGTCCATGCCCTGCAGTCTCGCGGAAACACTGGGGTCAAGTCGTACTTTCAACCAACTCGGCACGCAGCGGCCTCCAGCTCACGACTGGAGTTGGAGTGATTCGCAGATTCCCATCTGGTGGTGGGGTGGGACCTCGAAGCGGGCGATGGCGTCGGCGCGGCGGTGGAGGAGGTCGACGGTGTCGTCGAGGTCGCGGGCGATGATGAAGGTCCGGGCGGCGACGCCTTCGACCACGAAGCGGCCGAGCTCGTCGAGGTCGGCGACGGTGACCTCGCGACCGGACTTCTCCATCAGCTCCTTGAGCTGCTCGAAGGTCATGGGGGTGCGTGCATTGGGATCGCGCACCCGGGCGAGCTCGGCCGGGCGGTTGCGCTGGGCGTTGAACAGGCCCGTGTTCATCAGCCCGCCCGAGGGATAGAACACCGACGCCGCGATCTGGGGCGCCTCGGCCTGGAGCTGATGGTGCAGCGCCTCGGTGAAGCAGCTCACCGCGGCCTTCGAGGAGGCGTACACCGACGCCATGGGCACCGGTGCGAAGCCGCCGTCGCCCGACGAAGTGTTGATCACATGGCCCGGCTCGCCGGATTCGATCATGCGGGGCACGAACGCGTACACACCGTTGGCGGTACCGAACACGTTGACCCCGAAGCACCACTTCCAGTCGTTGGGTTCGTGCGTCCAGGCCTTGCCGCCGCCACCGGCGCCGACGCCGGCGTTGTTGAACAACAGGGTGCAGCGGCCGTGGGTGTCGAAGACGTGATCGGCCAGGGCCTCGACGGACTCGATGTCGCTGACGTCGGTCTGCCAACCGCTGACCGGGCCGAGCCCGGACAGCTCGTCGACGGTGGCATCGAGGACGGCCGTCTCGATGTCGGCGATGACCACCGTGGCGCCGCGCTCGAGCAGCGCCTTGACGATGCCCTTGCCGATGCCGTTGGCGCCGCCGGTGACCACGGCGACGGCACCATCGATTGCGATGGGTTCGAGGGATCCCATCAGGCGGCCGTCTCGACCTGGTTGAGGGGGTTCATCCCCGGGCAGCCCTTGGCGGTCTCGGGGATCTCCGAGTAGTCGATCGGGGTTGCGACCTCGGCCTTGGTGGGACACCACTGGGCGGCCAACGGCGCCAGGGCGGCGAGGTCGAACTTGTAGACCCGGGCCGCGTTGGTCGTGAGCAGCTTGGTGGTCTCGGCGATGGGAAGCTGCGCGAACGTCAGGCGCAGGTGCTCGCGGGTGTGGGGGTGCGAGCCCTCGATGTGGGGATAGTCCGAACCCCACATGACGTTGTCGATGCCGATCTCGCGGCACATCGGCGCCTCGACGGGCCGCAGGAAGCTGGCCCCGACATAGCACTGGCGCTGCCAGTACTCGGTGGGCGTCAGCGACATGTCCTTGACGGCCATGCCCCCGAAGATGGACTCCGAGCCGTACGTCGAGTACTTCATGCGGTGGTAGAAGGAGTCGAGCTTGGCCAGGGTCTCGGGGATCCACGCGGTGCCGGTCTCGGTGTTGACCCAGCGCAGTTCGGGATGGCGCTCGAACACGCCGCTGAACATCAGGTGCCACAGCGCGCGCTGGGACCACCACGAGACCTCGAGCATGAACATCGCCAACGAGGCCGGGAAGTGATTGCCGAAGTTGGGGGTGGCACCGCCAGCGTGGTGGTTGAGCGTCATGTCGTGGGCTGCGGCCGCCGCCCAGATGGGCTCGTACGACGCCGAGTACAGCGGCTCGAACGGCGAGTCCGGTGGCGCTCCGGGGATGAGGATGCCGCCGCGCAGGTCGTGCTCGGCGGCCCATTCGATCTCGGCCACCGATCCCTCGACGTCGCCGAGGAAGATCTGGGCGATGCCGGAGCGACGCTCGGGAGCCTCGCTGACGAAGTCGGCGAGCCAGCGGTTGTGGGCGCGCAGCCCGGCCCAGCGGTGCTCGAAGTCGTCGCTGTAGGGCGGGGCCTCGAACTGGGTGGCCGCGGGCGGCGCGAACGGCGGCTGGGTGTTGGGGAACAACACCGAGGCGACGACGCCGTCCTCCTGCTGCTCGCGCAGGCGCCGTTCGCTCGAGTAGTTGCGGTCGGCGTCGAGCACCGGGTCGCCGTCGACGCCGACGTTGCGCGTCGAGCGCCCCGATCCGGCGAAGAGTGCTTCGGTCTTGGCCGCGGCCTCGTCCATGGCGTCGGCCCACACGTCGAAGTCGGCGTGGTACTTCGCTTCGAGGTACGGCTTGTAGGCGCGCATGTCGGCGCCGCAGTGGGTGTCGGCCGAGATGACGATGTGGTGCTCGAGGGCGTCGACGTCGAAGCCGGACGAGGTGTCGTTGGTGGTCATGGGCGTGGTGTCCTCCTCGGTCTCGGGCTCAGTCGTTCCACTCGATGCCGTACTCGTCGAACCACCAGCGGGCGGTGCGCTTGGCGTCGGGCGGCGTCCGCAGCGTCGGGTCCTGGTGCAGGCTCTCGGGGGTGGGGCCGACACGGTCGGCAACCTCCTGCAGGCCGGCGAGGTCGAGGCCGTAGCAGTCGACCGCGTTGAGACCCAGCAGCCGGCGGGTGTCCTCGACGGACACGTCGCGGAAGTCGTTCTCGAGACGCTCGACGGTGTGGGGCCAGCTGCCCTCGGGGTGGGGGTAGTCGGTGCCCCACATCAGGGCGTCGATGCCGTTGACGTGGCGCTTGCGGATCTCGTAGCGCGACATGGTGGAGGCGCCGATGAAGACGCTCTCGCCGAAGTACTGCGACGGCAGCTTCGACAGCAGCCCCTTCATGCGCGAGCTCATCTTCTTGATCTTGTTGCTGGCGCCGAAGTTGACGTCGGTCTTCCACAACAGATCGCCGACCCACCACGACCCGCACTCGACGACGGCGTACTTGAGGCCGGGGAACTTGTCGAACTTGCCGCTGAACAGCAGCTGCCACAGCGCCCGGTGCGTCCAGAACGGCACCTCGGCGACGTACATGGCGATGTTCTCGCCGTAGGAGGGGAAGTCGGCCTCGCCCGAGTGGGTGTGCACGACGAGCCCGGCCTCCGCGCAGGCGGCCCAGAAGCGGTCGTAGTGGTCGGTGCCGTAGGCGGGGAAGCCGTGCCACATGGTGGGGATCATCACGCCCTTGATGCCGGGCTTGCCCGCGAGGGACTCGACCTCCTTGACGGCCTCGTCGACGTCGTGGGTGACCGGGATGAGGGCCACGCCGGCGCGCCGCACCGGGTTGGTGGCGCAGAACTCCTCGAGCCAGCGGTTGTGCGCCCGGGCGCCGCCGAAGGCGAGGCGGGGATCGGTGATCTGGCCGGCTGCCAGGCCCGCGCCGAACGGCGGCGACTCCTGGCCGGTGACGGCATCGCCGTCGGCGAAGATGATCTCGCCGGCGACGCCGTCGGCATCGAGCTCCTTGTCGCGGACCTCGGGGTCGTAGGCGCCGCGCAGGCCTTCGGCGTTCTCGCCCTCCCACTTCTCGATGAACTCCGCGTTGACCTCTTCGGCGATGCGGCGGTGCTCGTGGCGTTCGGCGACGTAGGTGTCGAACTCCTCGTGCAGCGACGACTCGAGATACGGGCGATACTCCTCGCACTGCAGACCGGCGTGGGTGTCGGACGAGACGATGATGTACGGGCTGGTGGTGTCGATCTCGGACATGGACCGGGCTCCTCGAAGACGTGGAGGGACGTCGATGCGACACCCCCTTGGACAGCGTTACAGACGCTCTTGTACAGTGTTCCACATGCCCTCGATGTGTGACAAGCGCAACGCGCCGATGCCGGCGCAGCCACGACGCCGGCATCGGCCCGGCCCTCGCTGCCGCGCCCGGTTCCGGCCATGAGCCCCGCACGCTCCCCCGAGGGCACCGCAGCGAGCATGCCGGGCGATGGCGAGCGGGGCACCCGGCACGCCGGCATCGACCGCGACGACGTCGTCGAGACGGCACGGCGCCTGGTCGAGGCCGAGGGCCCCGATGCGCTCACCATGCGCAAGCTCGCGAACGAGCTGGGCGTCACGCCCACCACGCTGTACTGGCACGTCGGCAAGCGCGAGGACATCGTCGCCGCCGTCATCGAACGCCAGAGCCGCCTCATGGCCGTGCGCGAGATCCGCGGCGACACCGCTGCCGAGCGCATCACCAACGCTGCGATGCACACCTGGGAGTCGGCGCTTGCCCACCCCCGTGTGACCGGGCTCGCTCACACCACCGGCGCCAGCGCCATGCTCCAGCTCCCCCAGGAGATCGCACTGGTACGCGAGCTCAACGCCGCGGGCCTCAGCGGCGACGACGCCCGCGATGCGCTGCGCGCCATCCTGGCGACCATCGCCGGATTCCTGGTCCTCGCCCTGCGCCGGCCCGCCCCCGACGCGCCGGCACGCAGCTCGCACGAGATGTGGGCCGGCATCGAGGTCGCCGGTGTCGACGAGGCCACCCGTCGGGCCATGACCGAACCCGCCGACCTCGAGACCCTGTGCCGCACCTCGGTGGCCGCCCTGGTGGATCGCTGGCTCGCCCTCCCCCGCTGAGCGACCGTTCGTCCTGCCCCACATCGATCCGACTGCCCCATCAACGTTTGTGTCGGTTTTGCACACGCTCGAGCGTGTGAAGCCGTCCGAGACGTCAGGGACGTGGCCGGCGGTCCTCGCAGGCGGCGGCGATGCCGGCGACGAAACGGTCGACATCGTCGGGGGTGGTGGCGAAGCTGGTCATCCAGCGCACCTCGTCACGAGGCACCGCACCCGTGCGCGCCACGTCGAGGTCCGGCGCCCACACATAGAACGGGCTCCATGACGTCAACTGGTCGATGACGGGACGATCCAGCCGGGCGAAGACCGCATTGGCCTGGGGAACCTGGGTGATCTCGACGCCGTCGATCGCGCCCGCTGCGGCGGCCAGGCGCTGCGCCATGGCATTGGCGTGTGCGGCCTGGTGGAGCCACCGGTCCTCTTCGAGGAGGGCCACGAACTGTGCCGCCACGAACCGCATCTTCGAGGCCAGCTGTCCCGCCTGCTTGCGCAGGAACGCCGCGGCGTCGGCGAGTGCCGGATCGAACACCACGACAGCCTCGCCGAAGGCCGCGCCGTTCTTGGTGGCCCCGAAGCTCAGGACGTCGACGCCCACCTCGGCGGTGAACTCGCGTACCGGCACCCCCAGCGCTGCGGCCGCGTTGGCGATGCGGGCACCGTCCATGTGGACGCGCAGACCGGCACCGCGTGCGGTGCCGCAGACGGCGGCCAACTCCTCGACCGAGTACACGGTGCCGTACTCGGTCACTTGGGTGATCGAGATCGCGCCCGGCTGCACCGCATGGACGAACCCGACCGCCCCGAGCGTCCCGGTGACGTCGTCGGGGCGGAGCTTGCCGTCGGCGGTGGCGACATCGATCAGCTTGCACCCGGTGAAGCGCTCCGGGGCGCCGCACTCGTCGACGTTGATGTGCGCCGATGCCGGGCACACGATGCCCTCCCACGGGCGCACCAGCGTGGCCAGGGCCACGACATTGGCGCCGGTACCGCCGTAGGTGAGCAGCCCGGTGGCCTCGGGGCCGAACAACGCGGCGATGTGCTCGTCGAAGGCGGCAGTCCACGGGTCGGCGCCATAGGGAGCCGCCGGCCCCACATTGGCAGCGACCAGGGCGTCGAGCACCGCGGGGGCGACGCCGGCGGTGTTGTCGCTCGCGAACGACGACTGTGGCGGTTCGGGCAGCATCATCGATCGCCCGGCGCGCCGCCGGAGACCACGACCCGTGTCGCCGGCCCAGACATCGCTTCATTCCGACCCTGTCGCATGGTCTGACCCTGTCGCATGGTCTGCAACGTCTCCTTCGTCGATCTGCGCACCGCTCGGCGGCACCCGCAGGACGGTATCGGTACCCGGTCGGCGGCGACGAGACATCGACCGTGCAGGCCGGCCGGTCGCGCCGCCGAGGGCGCCAGGATTCACGTCGGGGCCGCGGCAGCCACCCGGCCGCACTGTTGTACCGTCGTACCAGTGACTGTTGTGGAGACCCCCGAGAGCGTGCCGATGCACTTGGCACCGAAACCCCGCCTGCGGGGCTGGTCCCATGCCGTTGCGGCAATCGCCGCCGCTGCGCTGGCACCCATCGTCATCGTGTTCTCGCCCGGCGTCCGGGTGGCCGCAGCCATCTACGCCGTGGCCACCATCGGCCTCTTCGGCATCAGCGCGCTGTACCACCGCTTCCGCTGGGGTCCCCGCATGCACACCGTGTTGCGCCGCCTGGACCACTCGATGATCTTCGTCGCCATCGCGGCGACCTACACCCCCATCGCCATCGCCGCGCTCCCGTCGGGACCCGGGCGGCTGATCCTCACCATTGCGTGGGTCGGCGCCGCCATCGGCGTCGGTACCCAACTGCTGTGGCCCGGCGCGCCGCGGGCGCTGACGGTGGGCCTCTACATCACCGTCGGTTGGGCGGCCATCCTGGTCATCGACGACATCTGGCGTGCCATCGGCCTCGCAGGTTTCGTGCTCCTGGTGGTGGGCGGTCTCCTGCACACCGTCGGCGCGGTCGTCTACGCCACCCAGCGCCCGAACCCCTGGCCACGCTGGTTCGGTTTCCACGAGATCTTCCACCTCTTCGTGGTGGCGGCCATCGCGACGCACTACGTACTGGTCGCGACGATCGCCCTGCCCATGGGCAACGCCTGAGCGACACCCCCCTCCGGAGCGTCAGACCTTGGAGCGCCAGTCCTCGAGGCTCGGGCGCTCGGCGCCGATCGTCGTGCTGTCGCCGTGGCCGGTCAGGACCTTCGTGGCATCGGGCAGTGCGAAAAGGCGCTGCTCGATGCTGTCGAGAATGGTGCCGTAGTCCGAGAACGACCGGCCGGTGGCGCCGGGGCCGCCGTGGAACAGCGTGTCGCCGCTGAACACGACCCCTTCGGCCGGCAGGTACAGGCAGACCCCGCCGGGTGAGTGACCCGGCGTGTGCATGACCGTGAGCTCGGTGCCGTCGACCTCGAGGGTCTGGCCGTCGCGCAGGGCATCATCGACGCGCCGGTCGGGGTAGACGGCCTCCCACAGCATCGTGTCGTCGGGGTGCAACAGGATGGGTGCGCCCGTCTCGTCGGCCAGGGCCGCAGCCGCGTTGATGTGGTCGTTGTGCGCGTGGGAGCAGACGATGGCCTTCACCCGGCGTCCGCCGATGCCCTCGAGGATCGGACGGTGATCGTGCGCCGCGTCGACCACCACCACCTCGGTGTCGTCGCCCACGATCCAGATGTTGTTCTCGACCTCGAAGTCCTGGCCGTCGAGCGAGAAGATGCCCGAGGTCACGACATGATCGACACGGGCGCTCACAGCACCACCACCGAGCGCAGGACCTCGCCGGCCTCCATCTTGTGGAAGGCGTCCTCGACCTGGTCGAGGTCGATGGTCTCGCTGACGAACCCGTCGAGGTTCAGCCGGCCCTGGAGGTAGAGGTCGATGAGCATCGGGAAATCCCGGCTGGGTAGGCAGTCGCCGTACCAGGACGACTTGAGCGAGCCGCCGCGCCCGAACACCTCGATGAAGGGCAACTCGATGGTCATGTCGGGCCGGGGAACCCCGACCAGCACGACGGTGCCGGCGAGGTCGCGTGCGTAGAAGGCCTGCTCGTAGGTCTTGGGGAGGCCGATGGCCTCGATGACCACATCGGCGCCGTTGCCGCCGGTGAGCTCGCGAATGCGCTCCACCGGGTCCTCACGGCTGGAGTTGACGGTGTGGGTGGCGCCGAAGCCCTTGGCCCATTCGAGCTTCGTGTCGTCGATGTCGACGGCGATGATCGTGTGGGCGCCGGCCAGGCGTGCGCCCTCGATCGCTGCGTCGCCGACACCGCCGCAGCCGAAGACGGCCACGGAATCGCCGCGGGTGACGCCCCCGGTGTTGATTGCCGCACCGATACCGGCCATGACGCCGCAACCCAACAGGCCTGCGGCCTCCGGACCGGCGTCGGGGTCGACCTTGGTGCACTGCCCCGCAGCCACGAGCGTCTTCTCGGCGAAGGCCCCGATGCCCAGCGCCGGGCTGAGCTCGGTGCCGTCCTCGAGCGTCATCTTCTGGGTGGCGTTGTGGGTGGCGAAGCAGTACTGCGCGCGGCCACGCCGGCAGCTCCGGCACTCGCCGCACACCGCACGCCAGTTGAGGATGACGAAGTCACCGGGCTCGACCTCGGTGACGCCTTCGCCGACGGACTCGACGATGCCTGCGGCCTCGTGACCCAGCAGGAACGGGAACTCGTCGTTGATGCCGCCCTCACGGTAGTGGAGGTCGGTGTGGCACACCCCGCAGGCCTGCACGGCCACGACGGCCTCGCCGGGGCCGGGGTCCGGGACGATGATCGTCTCGACCGTGACGGGCGCGCCCTTTGCGCGGGCGATGACGCCGCGAACTCGTTGGGGCATGGGGAGACCTCCTCGTCGGTGACGAGTGGAATGTAGCGCCTCTGTCGGTGCGCCTCAGTCGACCGTCGGCGGCGACCCGAAGTCGAGATACGAGATCGGATCCACGGGCTGACCCATGATGCGGACCTCGTAGTGCAGGTGCGGACCGGTCGAGAAGCCCGTGCTGCCGACGAAGCCGATCAGCTCGCCCGCTTCGACCACCTGGCCGACCTCGACAGCGTCGGTCGTCATGTGCGCATAGAGGGTCGACACGGTGTTGCCATGGTCGATGACGACCGCGTTGCCGTAGCCCCCCATCTCGCCCGCCATCACCACCAGGCCCTCGGCCGAGGCGACGATCTGCTGACCGCTGGCGCCGGAGAGGTCGAGCCCGGTGTGCATGCGCATCCCGCCGAAGATCGGATGCACCCGAGGGCCGAAGGGCGACCCGATCGTGGTGTTCTCGAGGGGCAGCGCCAAGAGGCCGGCGATCCCGGTGGGCGGGGTCTGTCCCGCCTGGGTCTCGGCGAGCAGACCACCGACGGATCCCCCGCCGGCGCCCGAGCTCGCCAGCTGTGCCGCGTAGGACGACTTGCGGGCCTGGATCTCGCCGATCCGCTCGGCGAGCGCTTCGGCTTCGGCCTCGGCGCTGCGCACGAGGCTGCGCTGTGCCCGTGCGAGCTCGGCTGCCTCGTCGGCGATGCCGGCGATACGGTCCTCGTCGGCGACCGCCGATGCCTCGACCTCGGCGACGAGGGCATCGAGACGCTCCACGGCCTGGCGCAGTGCGTCCACACGGTCGACGGTGTCGAGCTGGTCGTCGATCACCACCGACGCGTACTCGCGGGCGATCCCGGCCTCGTTGCCGGCGTCCATGTCGGCCAGCGCGGTCTCGACACCGAGCTCCACCGCTCCCCCGCCCATGTAGGAGTCGACCGCCTGCTCGCGGAGTCGGTCCTCCTCGTCGGCCAGCGCCGCCCGGACGTCATCGAGTCCCTCGCCGGCGACGTCGTGACGCAGCCGGGCAAACCGGGCGTCGACGCCGGCGTCGGCGAGCCGGAGCCGAACCTCTCCGACGCGGAGCATCAGGGCGTCGAGCTGCACGTTCAGCTGGTCGAGCTCGAGGAGCACCGCGCTCAGCTCGGCGAGGACCTCGACCTCTTCGGCCGCAGCCGCCTCGAAGTCGGCGATGAGCGCTCCCAGGCGGGCCGGCTCCATGCAGGTCGGCTCGTCGGCGTCGGGGGTGACGTCGACCAACGTGCCGCACCGCGGTGGGGCGCACGGATCGTCGATTTCACCCGCGATTTCCTCGCCTCGGGTCTCGTCACCTGCGGGGGCCTGCTCGCCCCGGCCCGGACGTTCGGCGTCGCCACGACCCGGACGTTCGGCGTCGCCACGACCCGGACGTTCGGCGTCGCCACGGCCCGGGCGATCACCAGGTCGATCGCCCTCGTCGGTGGCGCAGCGATCCGGGTCGCCCTCTTCGGCGAAACCGGCGTCGCCGGAGCCATCGCCGGCCGCGGCGGGCGGAGCCGACTCCCCCGGCGGGGACGCATCCTGCGCCGCGACCGTCGACGCCGGCACGAGCAGCGAGACGAACGCGACGAGCGCGACGAGGGGCGCCACGCGCCGACGATCGTTGTGCATCGACGGTGCAATCGGCGCCCACGGACAACCGGGACAGCCCTCGAGGCCGCGACGGTCGGTTCGGCCCGGGCCGATCGGCCCAGGCGGTCCGGAGGCTCAGACGTCGAGGAAGCGGTAGGCCGCGATGGCCGAGCCCACGGCGCCGACGGCCGCACCGATCCCGAGCAGCAACAGGCTGATGCCCCACACCTCGCCGGAATCCACCGCGAAGCTCTGCAGGATGTTCAAGACGTCGTCACTGGCCAACCAACGTTCGAAGGCCTGATTGGCGCCATAGACCGACGCCGCGCCCAGCGCGGCCCCGATGATGCCCTGGATGGTTCCCTCGATCATGAACGGCACGAGGATGAACCAGTTGGTCGCACCGACGAGCTTCATCACCTCGATCTCACGACGCCTGGCGAACATGGCCATACGGATCGTGTTCAGGATGAGCAGCAGTCCGGTGCCGAGCAGGATGATGCCGGCGCCCAGCACGATCCAGCGCACGACATCGGTGGCGCGTTCGATCTTGCGGATCTCGTCGGTGGCGCGGATGACCTTGCGCACGCCCGGCTCGTCCTCGAACGACGCGGCAAGGACTTCGACCTGTTCGGCGTCGAGCTCGGTCGGCACCACCCGGAACGACGGCGGCAGGATGTCGGGCGTCACCAGGTCGGTGATCTCGTCGGCATCGGGGAAGAAGTCGGTGGTGAACTCGTCGTAGGCCTCCTGCTGATCCACGAACCGGAAGCGGTCGACGAACGTCGGCTGATCCTGGACGAGGAGCCCCTCGATCCGTGCGAGCTGGGTGTCGCTGATCTCGGGCTGCAGGAAGATGATGAACTCGACCCCGTCCTCCCAACGGTCGGTGGCGTTCTCGACGCCGCGCTGGAGCAGCAGCGCCACGCCCAGCAGGCTGAGCGACACGGCGACGGTGAGCACGGACGCAAGCGTCAGCGTCAGATTGCGGCGGAGATTGCGCGCCGTCTCGCGGAGCGCGTAGTCGATCTTGAGGGCCATGACAGATGCTCAGGCGTACACGCCGCGTGTCTGGTCGCGGACGATCTGGCCGCGGTCGAGTTCGACCACCCGGCGGCGCATGGTGTCGACGATGCCGCGATCGTGGGTGGCCATGACCACGGTGGTGCCGGTGCGGTTGATGCGATCGAGCAGACGCATGATGCCGACCGAGGTTGCGGGGTCGAGGTTGCCGGTGGGCTCGTCGGCCAACAGGATCAGGGGTCGGTTGACGAACGCCCGGGCGATGGAGACGCGCTGTTGTTCGCCGCCGGAGAGCTCGTGGGGCAGGTTGTTCATCTTCTTCGAGAGCCCGACGAGTTCGAGGATGGCCGGGACCTGGGTCTTGACGACGTGTTTGGGGCGCCCGATGACCTCGAGCGCGAACGCCACGTTCTGTCCGACGGTCTTGTTGGGTAGCAGCTTGAAGTCCTGGAAGATGCTGCCGATATTGCGGCGCAGATAGGGCACGCGCCAACGGCTGAGGCTGCCGATGTCCTTGCCCGCGACGAAGATCTGGCCCTTGTCGGGCTCTTCTTCTTTGTTGAGCAGACGCAGGAAGGTCGACTTGCCGGATCCCGACGGGCCGACGAGGAACACGAACTCACCCTTTTGGATGTCGCAGTTCGCCTCGTGGAGCGCGAGGACCTCGCCCTTGTAGACCTTGGTGACGTTCTCGAGCTTGATCATGGAATCGACGTGCTCCAGTTCCCTGGGGGCAGGCGTTGGGCCGCACGGCAGGGTGACAACGCTATCACCCGGCCATCATCGAACCCGCGCGCCCCGGATCGTTCCCGCTACTGGCTCTCCTCGGCGCCGCCGCCGCGCAGCCACCGCAGATAGGCCTCGAGGAACGGCTCGACGCCGCCGTCGAAGACCGTGTCGACATCGCCCACCTCGAAGCCCGTCCGCAGATCCTTGACCATCTGGTACGGCTGGGTGACATAGGAGCGGATCTGGCTACCGAAGCCGACCTTCTTGGTCTCGCCCGAGATGGCCGCCAACTCGTCCTGGCGCTTCTGACGTTCGAGGTCGAGCAGCCGCGACGCCAGCATCTGCATGCAGCGGTCCTTGTTCTGGTGCTGGCTGCGTTCGTTCTGGCACGACACGACGATGCCGGTGGGCAGGTGCGTGATGCGCACCGCCGAATCGGTCACGTTGACGTGCTGGCCACCGGCGCCCGAGGATCGGTAGGTGTCGATGCGCAGCTCGGTCTCGTCGATCTCGATCTCGTTGCTGACGTCTTCGAAGAAGGGCACGACGTGCATCGACGCGAACGCCGTCTGGCGCTTCGCTTCCTTGTTGAACGGCGAGATCCGCACCAGGCGGTGCACGCCGTGTTCGGACTGCAGCAGCCCATAAGCCCGGCGTCCCCGGACGATGAACTCCGCGGAGCTGATGCCGGCCTCGGTGCCGTCGTTGGCGGCGGTGAGCTCGAACTCGAAACCCCGCCGCTCGGCCCAGCGCTTGTACATGCGCAGCAGCATCTCGGCCCAGTCCTGCGCATCGGTGCCACCCTCGCCGGCCTGGATCGAACACACGGCGTCGGAATCGTCCCACTCGCCGGTGAACAGCGAGCGCAGCTCGAGCTCGTCGAACTGGGCGTCGACGGCGGCGAGCGCCGCAGCGGCCTCGGCCATCGCCGCCTCGTCGCCCTCCTCACGGCCGAGCTCCCACAAGGTCTCCGCGTCGTCGATGCGTTCGGCCAGCGTGTCGTAGAGATCGGTGTCCTCGGTGACCTCGGCCAGCTCCCGGTTGATCGCCCGGGCCCGGTCGGCGTCGTCCCACAGATCGGGTTGACCGACGATGTCCTCGAGTTCGATACGACGGTCGCGGATCTCGTCGATGCGCAGGTACATCTCGGCCTCGGCGAGACGCTTGCGCGCGCTCGCGAGCTGGTCGCTCAGTTCGGCCACTGCGCTAGGCCCCGTGACAGACTTTGAACTTCTTGCCCGAACCGCACGGGCAGGGCGCGTTCCGCGGCGTCTTCTCCCACTCGGTCTTGACCACCGGTGTCCGCTGCACCGGCGCGTTCTCCTCGACGACCTCCGGGGCACCGGCGGTCGCAGCCGTTGCGGCGGCTGCCGCCTTCATCCGGTCGGAGCCGTCGGCTTCGGCGTCGGTACCCGAATACGACACGTTGCTGGCTTGCGCGGGCTCGTCCGCCTTCGGCCCGGCCGGCGCGTCCTCGGTGCTCTCGGACTCCTCGTTGACCTTGATGTGGGTCACGTAGCGCACGAAGTCCTGGGCGATGGCGTTCATCATCGTCCCGAACATGTCGAAGCCCTCGCGCTGCCACTCGATGAGCGGATCCTTCTGCCCCATGGCCCGCAGATGGATGCCCTCTTTGAGATAGTCCATCTCGTAGAGGTGCTCGCGCCAGCGCTGATCGATGATGCGCAGCATCACCTGACGCTCGATCTGGCGCATCACGTCGGGGCCGATGTCGGCCTCGCGTTGTTCGTAGAACGCCACACCCTCGGCCATGACGAAGGTGTAGATGTCGTCGGTGGTCTCGAAACCCTCGATGTCGGCAGCGTTGATCTCGTTGGGCCACAACGTGTCGAGCTCGGTGGCCAGGGACTCGATGTCCCACTCTTCGCGGTAGTCCGACACGCAGTGGGTGCTGATGATGCTGTCCACCGCGTCGGCCATGTACTCGAGGGCCTCCGAGCGCAGGTCCGCACCCTCGAGGATCTGCTCACGGCGCCGGTAGATGACCCGGCGCTGTTCGTTCATGACCTCGTCGTATTTGAGGACGTTCTTGCGGATCTCGGCGTTGCGCTGTTCGACGGTGTTCTGGGCCCGTTCGATGGCCTTGGTGACCATCTTGGAGTCGATGGCGACGTCCTCGGGCAGCGCCTTCTTCATGACCCAGTCCATGGCGCCGGTGGCGAACAGGCGCATGAGCTCGTCCTCGAGCGACAGGTAGAAGCGCGATTCGCCCGGGTCGCCCTGGCGACCCGACCGGCCCCGCAACTGGTTGTCGATGCGGCGGCTGTCGTGGCGTTCGGTGGCGATGACGTACAGACCTCCGAGGGCCTTGACCTCTTCGCCCTCGGTCCTGCACTGCTCGGCGTACTTGGCGTGCAGCTCCGCCAGGCGGGCCTGGCCTTCCTCGCTGTCGGGATCGAGGCCCTCGGCGGCGACGTCGCGCTCGGCGAGACCATCGGGGTTGCCTCCGAGGATGATGTCGACGCCGCGTCCGGCCATGTTGGTGGCGACGGTGACCGACCCCAGCCGCCCGGCCTGGGCCACGACATGGGCCTCACGGGTGTGCTGCTTCGCGTTCAGCACCTCGTGGGGGATGCCGTTCTTTGTCAACAGGCCCGACAACAGCTCGGACTTCTCGACCGAGATGGTGCCGACGAGCATCGGTTGCCCCTTGGCGTGACGCTCGGTGATGTCCTCGACGACGGCGTCGAACTTGCCCGACTCGGACCGGAAGATCAGATCGACCTCGTCGCGGCGGATCAGCGGCTTGTTGGTGGGGATGGGCACGACGTGCAGGCCGTAGGTGTTGAAGAACTCGGCCGCCTCGGTCTCGGCGGTACCGGTCATGCCGGCGAGCTTGTCGTAGAGCCGGAAGTAGTTCTGCAGGGTGATGGTGGCGAGCGTCTGGTTTTCTTCCTTGATCTTGACGCCCTCTTTGGCCTCGACAGCCTGGTGCAGGCCATCGGACCAGCGCCGTCCCTCGAGGATGCGGCCGGTGAACTCGTCGACGATCTTCACCTCGCCGTTCGCGACCAGGTAGTCCTTGTCGCGGTGGAACAGTTCCTTGGCCTTGAGCGCCACCTGGAACTGGTGCACGAGGTTGGCCGAGACGGCGTCGTACAGGTTCTCGATGTCGAGCGCCCGCTCGACGGCGTGGATGCCGGCCTCGGTGGGGGCGACGGTGCGCTTCTCCTCGTCGACGTCGTAGTGCTCGTCGCGGCGCAGCCCGCGCACGATCGACGCGAACTGGTAGTAGATCTTCGCGGCGTCGGCGAGACGGCCGCTGATGATGAGCGGCGTGCGGGCCTCGTCGATGAGGATCGAGTCGATCTCGTCGACGATGCAGTAGTTGTGACCGCGCTGCACCTTGCGATCGGAGCTCATCGCCATGTTGTCGCGCAGGTAGTCGAAGCCGAGCTCGTTGTTCGTGCCGTAGGTGATGTCGGCGGCGTACTGGGCCCGCTTGTGGGCGCTGTCGCGGTTGCCGGGCACGATCAGGCCGGTCTCGAGGCCCAGGAAGCCGTAGATCTGGCCCATCCACTCGGCGTCGCGTGCCGCCAGGTAGTCGTTGACGGTGACGACGTGCACGCCCTTGCCGGTGAGGGCATTGAGGTAGATGGGGGCCGTGGAGGTGAGGGTCTTGCCCTCGCCGGTCTTCATCTCGGCCACCCAACCGAAGTGCAGGGCCGCTGCGCCGATCAGCTGGACGTCGTAGTGGCGCTGGCCGATGACGCGCGTCGCAGCCTCGCGAACGACGGCGAATGCCTCGATCAGCAGGTCGTTGACGTCCTCGCCGTTGTCGTGGCGCTGCTTGAACTCGGCGGTCTTGGCCCGCAGTGCCTCATCTGACAGTGCCTGCATCTGCGGCTCGAGCTCGCCGATGTCGGGCACGAGCGCCTGGAGGGCACGCAGTTTCTTGCCCTCGCCGGTGCGCAGCAGCTTCTTCATGGGGTTCAACATCAGGCCTCCGAGCCTATCGCTGCACCCGTCGCCCACTGCGGCAACCGCCGTTCCCGCCGCGTCGACGCGACGGGAACGGCGTTTGTCCTGCCCCCGGACGGGGCCGGGCTCCTCAGGTGGCCTCGACGTGTTCGAGGAGTCCGTAGTCGCCCTTGCGGCGCCGATACACCACCGAGGCCTTGCCCGTGTCGGCCGAGGTGAACAGGAAGAAGTCGTGGCCGATGGTCTCCATCTGCTGGACGGCCTCGACCGCGGTCATCGGCGAACTGGCCAGTTGCTTGGAGTTGACGAACTCGATGTCTTCGGCGTCGGGGATCACGATCGGAACTGCCTCCTGGTGCTTGTCGTGGCGGCCACCGGTGTGGTGCAGCCGGTTGACCTCTTTGGTCTTGAGCTTGCGCAGGCCGCGGGCGACCTTGTCGAGGGAACGATCGATCGCCGTGAGCTCGTCGGGGCCGGCGGCCTTGGCATGGACGTGGTGGCCGTGACCCTCGACGTGGATCTCGCAGATGTCCTTGTCCGATATCCGGGGGTTTCGTTCCTCGAAGAAATGGACGTCTGCCCGATCCAGCCCGGAGAGGTAGCGCTCGAGACGGCCGACCTTCTCGGTCACCACCTGCTCGAGATGGGGGGTCACACGCACGCCTCGGCTGCTGATCGTGATGTCCACGTTCGACATACCTCCTGGGTTGGGTTGTCAGACCATCGTACGCGTGACGGGGGTCACGAGAAAGGGATTCCGTCATCGCAGCTTCACCTGGCCGCAATGTGATCCGTCCGGCTCAGGGGACGAAGCAGCGATGCGCGAGTGCGAGACCGACCAGCCGCGACGGGCCGAGGTCGTCCACTGCGGCCCCGGCGCCGGCGAGCGAGGCCCCCGTGGTGACGACGTCGTCGATCACCACGACATGGGCACCGGCGACGAGCCGCGCCGTCCGACCGCGCCGGGCGACGAGCTCGGGGCCATCGAGGCGCTGCGCCCGATCGCGGCCCGTCTGGCTGTCGCGGTCCCGGCGGTCGAGCAGCGCGCAGGCGCGAACCCCGAGCCGATGGGCGACGGCACGACCGAGTATCTCGCCCTGGTCGTAGCCGCGCCGGCGCCGGCCCCGACGCGACGCGGGCACCCAGGTGACGACATCGGGGCGCTCCCCCACCGCGTCGAGCCGGTCGGCCATGGCAGTGGCGATCCAGGGGACGGCGCTGCGGACCCGGCGGAACTTCAGCGCTGCGACGAGCTGAGCGACCGTGTCGTCGTAGGCGACGAGAGCGAGACGACGATCGAACACCTCGCCGAGCATCGGGTCGAGATCGCCCAGGTCCGACTCGGCCAGCACGACCATCGCATCGACGCAGCCCGCACACGGGTCGGGGCCCGGTCGGGCGCAACAGCTGCAGGCCGTCGTGAAGAACATGCACCGAGTCTCGCGAGCCCCTGTGACAACCTCTCGACCCGGCTTCGGCGGCCGCGACGCGTCGGCGAACAGCCACGGACGCCTGCGGGCCCGTCAAAGCCTTCTCCGGGGCGGCAGGCTGCTACAAGCTCCAGTCGACGGGGGTGCGGCCGGCGGCCACCAGAGCCTCGTTGGCCTGCGAGAACGGCCGGCTGCCGAGGAAGCCTCGGTGTGCCGAGAGCGGCGACGGGTGCGGCGACTCGATGACGACATGGCGTGACGTGTCGATCAGCTTCTTCTTCTTGCGGGCAGATGCGCCCCAGAGGATGAACACCACCGGTTCCGGTTTCGCGTCGACGGCACCCAGCACGGCGTCGGTGAAGCGTTCCCACCCCTTGCCCTGGTGCGATGCGGCGGCGTGGGCGCGAACGGTCAGGGTGGCGTTCAACAACAGGACACCTTGGCGGGCCCATGCCTCGAGACTGCCGTGGTCGGGACGGGCGATACCCAAGTCGGACTGCAGCTCGGTGAAGATGTTCTGCAGCGACGGCGGTGCCGGCACACCGGGACGCACCGAGAAGCACAGGCCGTGCGCCTGCCCGGGGCCGTGGTAGGGGTCCTGGCCGAGGATCATGACCTTGACCTCGGCGTAGGGGGTCAGGTGCAGCGCGGCGAAGACCTCGTCGTGGGGTGGGTACACCTCGTGGCGGGTGCGCTCGTCGGCGACGAACTCCTGGAGCTCTCGCCAGTAGGGCTCGTCGAACTGCCCTCGCAGGATCGGATTCCAGTCGGTCCGGGTCACAGCCGACGATCCTGCCAGATCGGCTCACGGCCCGCTCGGGCCGTCCTGGCCGCTCAACACGCGCTCAGAGGGCGCTCTCCTTGGGATCGAACACCTGGCGGGCCTTGTCGCCGAGACGATTCAGGGCGAACACCGTGAGGAACATGACGGCGCCGGGAACGAACACCAGGTGCGGCGTGGTCTGGATCTCGCCCTGGCCGGCGGAGATCATGTTGCCCCACGTCGGCGTGGGGCGTTGGATGCCCACGCCGAGGAAGCTCAACGATGCCTCCGCCACGATCAACACGGCGATGATGATGAACGAGTACGACAGCAGCGGCCTGATGACATTGGGCACGAGTTCGCGCATGATGATCCGCGACGGCCGCGCCCCGATCGCACGTGCCGCCATCACGAACTCGCGCTGCGCGAAGGCCATCGTGTTCGCTCTCGCCAGGCGCACATAGGTGGGGATGCCGAGGACGGCGAGCGAGGCGGCGATGACGGCAACGCCGGGATCGACGGCGCTCACCACCGCCAGCAGCAGGATCAGGGGAGGGAACGCCAGCATCGAATCGGTGGCCAGCCCGACGACGGCGTCGAGGCGACCACGGAAGTAGCCCGACGCGACGCCGATGAGCCCGCCGACGACCGTCCCGATCGCGACGGCGAGAACACCGACCTGCAGCGAGACCCGCGCTCCGTAGATGACCCCGCCGAGGATGTCGAGGCCCTGGACGTCGGTGCCCAACGGATGCGCGGAGAACAGGTCGGGGCGAAGGCGGGTGGGCGTCGTGAGTGTCTTCGAGACGTCCTCGGCCTCGGCGAGGGGCAACAGGTCGGCGAACACGGCGGCGAGCACCACTGCGGCGACCCACGCCCCCGACAGCCACACCCCCGTCTCGACCCTGCGGCCGAACACGATCGCCAGCGCCGCATCGATCCCGAACCAGCACGCCACGAGCCCCACGGCCACGACCGGAGCCTGGACCTGTGCCCCCTGGGCTCCGAGGCCGGCCAGAGCGAACCAGATGACGGCGATGCCGACCGGCAACAGCAGAGCCAGCATCGGCGGCCGCGCCTGGCCGATCCGACCCGTCGTCGTCGAGGCGTCAGCCACGACGGATCCTCGGATCGAGCCACAGGTAGGTGATGTCGACGAGCGCGTTGATACCCACGTAGAAGACCGCGATGACGAGCACCCCGCCCTGCACGACCGGGTAGTCGCCGGGGATGACGCCGTCGTTGACGACGAGACGACCGACGCCCTGGATGCCGAAGATCGTCTCGACGATCACCGTGCCGCCGATGGCACGACCCAGGCTGACGCCCAGCAGGGTCACGAGCGAGAACGACGACGGACGCAGGGCCTCGTGCCACAGGATCCGCGCGGGCCGCACGCCCTTCGCCTTGGCCGCCAGGATGAAGTCCTCCTGGAGGGTGGCGATGAGGTCGCCACGCAGCAGGCGGGTGAACACGGCGATCTCGGCCAGCGCGATGGTCAACGCCGGCAGGAACGCGCTGCGGAGGTTCTCGACGATGCCCTCGTCGGAGGTCAACCGCACGAAGCCCGAGCGGGGAAAGCTCGGGAACGACGCCGTGATCGCGACCGTCACGGCGATCACGACCAGCCCGACGGCGACACCACGGACAGCCGATCCGGTGCGCGAGCCACCGAGCTTCCGCAGCCCGGTCACCAGCGTGCCGGCACCCACCGAGAGCCCGATGACCGCGAAGAGGTAACGGGGCACATCGGGATGGAACACGAAGAAGAAGGCGAGCAGCAGGCCTGCGAGGAAGCTCGGCACCGAGATCAGCGCCGAGGTCATCACGCCGACGACGCGATCGAACGCACCACCCTCGCGGTAGGCCGCCCACATCGCCGTGGGTACCGAGACGACGATCGCGATGACCAGCGCCATCACCGCGAGCTGCAGGGTGATGGGGATGCTGAGCGCCAGCAACTCACTGACGCTGAAGGCGGGGCGGACCAGCGAGTTGCCCAGATCCCCGGTGAGGGCTCCGCCGATCCAGTCCAGGTAGCGCTCGACGACGGGATCGTCGAGGCCCAGTTCCTCGCGCACCTGGGCGACCTGCTCGGGTGTGGCCTCGGAGCCGAGGATGGCGATGGCCGGATCGCCCGGCACGAGGTCGACGATGAAGAAGGTCGCCAACGACACCACGAACAACACGAAGACCAGCCGCATGATGCGGCCGGCGATCAACGCGAGCACCTTGGCGGAACCCCCTCCCCTGGGTGGATCAGCGGCGGCGGAGGGCCGACGGACCCTCCACCACCGATGCCGACATGCGCGGGGCCGCCTACTGGGCGATCACCGCGTCGTGGAAGAGGTAGATCGTCGACACCGTCGGCACGATGCCGCTGATGCCGTCGGCCCAGATGATCCCCTCGTCGAGCGATCCGATCGGCAGGGCGACGAAGTCGGCGTTGATGAGGTTGTTGATCTCGGCCATGACGCCGGCAAGCTCTGCGCCCGGGGTCGCCAGCGCCTCGTTCAGCAGGGCATCCATCTCCTCGGATGCATAGGCGTTGCGGTTGGTGGGACTCGTGCTCGACAGGTTGCGCACGAGTGACAGGACGCCGGTGCCCGGGCCGGAGTTGAAGCCGGTCTGGATGACGTCGAAGTCGCCCTCGCCGAGCTTCGCGATGTTCTCCCCCACCGGCAGGACCGATGGTTCCACCTCGATGCCGACCGCTTCGAGCATGCCTTCGACCGCCAGCGCGATGTCGGGGCTCGGCGGCGAGCTCTGGACCTCGAGTTGGATGGTGCCGTCCCATCCGTCGGCCTTGGCCTCCTCGACCAGCTCCGCAGCCCGCTCGGCGTCGGTCGGGATGGCCTCGACGGCATCGGAGAAGAAGCGCGAACCCTCGCCGATGTAGGACTTCCGGGCCGCGAGTGCGCCCTGGTAGCCGCGGTCGTTGAGAATCGCCTCGTCGATCGCCAGCGAGACGGCCTCACGGACCCGGGGGTCGGACGTGCCGCGTTCGGGGCGGTGGTTGAAGCTGTACATGAGCCCGCCGTCCTGGTTGAAGAAGAAGCCTTCGTCTCCGGCCTCGCGTGATGCCGCGATGACGACGGGGTCGCGCAGGAAGGCGACGTTCAGATCGCCGTTCTGCCAGGCCTCGTAGGTCGGCTGCGAACCCGGGATCCAGACGAACCGCAGGGTCTCGATGCACACCGGGCCGCCCCAGTAGTCCTGGCGGGCGGTGAGGACGGTCTCCTCGCCGGGGACGTTGCGCTCGACGATGTAGGGGCCGAGGCCCGCGGCGTCGGGCGGCTGGACCCCGAAGGCGTCGAGGTCGTCGCCGATGGCGTTGGTGTTGACGACCATGCCGGGCTCGTCGGCGAAGATCAGGCCCATCTCGGCGATGGGCGTACTGAGCGTCATCTCGAGGGTGAGGTCGTCGACGACCGTGCGGTCGGTGATGAACTGCAGGAAGCCACCGGAGGTGTTGGTGACGCCCTCTTCGAAGTAGCGGTCGATGTTGTCCGAGACCAGCTGGGCGGTGAGCGGGGTGCCGTCGCTGTAGGTGATGCCGTCGCGCAGCGTCAGCGTCCACTGGGTGAAGTCGTCGTTGGGTTCGAGGGACTCGGCCAGATGGGGAACGATCGCGCCGGTCTCGGGATCGAAGATGAACAACACGTCGTAGACGGCCGCTATCTCGGTGCCGCCCACGAGGGCGCCACTGCTGCGGGTGGGGTCGAACGCCCGGTTCGGGGCGAATGTGCCGTAGTCGATCTGGGTGCCGGGGACCGTGGCATCGCACGCTGCGGCGTCCTCGGATGCACCGTCGTCGGCGGCGGCACCGTCATCGGCGGATGCACCGTCGTCGGCGGCGGCACCGTCATCGGCGCTGCCGTCGTCCGCGGGCTCGGGGTCGGTCTCGGTGACCCCGCCGTCGTCGGCCGTCGTCTCGGTGCCGGTGCCGTCGTCGTCATCGTCGCCGCAGGCGGCGGCCACGAGCGCGAAGGCCAGCAGCAATGCGAGCACGCGAAGGAACAGATGTCTGGGCATGACTTCCCCCCTTGATGTCATTGATCGGCCCCCCGGCACGATCGACGTCGCCAACCTAGCACGCAATTCTGACGGGGTGTCAGAAACACGCAGAGCGATCTTGGCCTCGCCCACGGTGCCAGATCGAGCACCACCGCCGATACGCGGACTGCGCCGGCGAGCTGCCCGTCGGCGACGATGGAGTTCGTCGGCACCGGATCGGCGTAGCCTCGGCGCCCATGGAGCAGCACTCGCAACGCCTCGAATCGCTCACCGCGGGCATGCCGATCGTCTACGGAGGCGACCGCGTCACGACGGTGCCGGCGAAGCTCGCAGAGGCCTTCGTCGCGGGCGATCGCCTCATCGTCGTGCAGACCACCGGTGATCTGATCCACGTGCCCTCCGACGCATGGGACATCGCCACGGGCGCCGTCGGGCGGGCCGACGCAGGCTTCGCCGCCATGGGTGGCGTCGACGACGACGCCATCACGGCGTTCTACGACCGCTTCGCCGCACTGTTGGCCGACGACGCCACCTTCGCCGCGATCGCCGAGGCCAACGCTGCCGACGTCGATGATGCGCGCGAGCGCAGCCGGTCCGTCACCCGCCTGAGCCTGAGCGAATCGATGCGGGCCGACATGATCGCCGGACTGCACACCTGGCGCGACACGCCGTCGAGCCGGGGCGAGGTCGTCGAGACGGTCGATCATCCTCGGTGGCGAGTCGATGTGGTGCGCGCCGGGCTGGGCCCGGTCGGCTTCGTGTTCGAGGGCCGGCCCAATGTGTTCGCCGATGCCTGCGGGGTCATCCGGTCGGGCAACACCGTGGTCTTCCGGATCGGCTCCGACGCGTTGGGCACCGCTCGGGCCATCGTCGAGCATGCGCTCGAACCTGCCCGCGCCGAGGCCGGGCTCCCCGATGGCGTCGCCGTCCTCGTCGACAGCGCGTCGCGCGCTGCGGGCCACGCCATGTTCTCCGACACGCGCCTGGCACTGGCGGTGGCCCGGGGCTCGGGCCCGGCGGTGGCACAGCTCGGCGCCGTCGCCCAACAGGCGGGCACGCCGGTGAGCCTGCACGGCACGGGCGGCGCGTGGATCATCGCCGGCGACCATGCCGACACCGGAGCGTTCGCCGCCGCGGTGTACAACTCGCTCGATCGCAAGGTCTGCAACACGCTCAACACCTGTGCCATCCCGGCAGCGCGCGCCGACGAGCTGGTCCCGGCGTTCCTCGATGCCCTCGACCGTGCGGGCCGTCGCCGCGACACGGTGGCGAAGCTCCACGTCGAGGAGCACTCGCACCATCACGTGCCGATCGAGTGGTTCGTCGACGTCCCCGTCGCCCGGGCCCGCGGCATCGTCACCGAGGCCCGCACCGAGACCATCGATCGCAGCCGCCTCGGCATCGAGTGGGAGTGGGAGGACTCGCCCGAGGTGACGCTGGTGGTGGTCGAGTCCGTCGACGAGGCGGTCGCACTGTGCAACGAGCACTCGCCGCGGTTCGTCGCCAGCCTGGTGTCCGACGACGCCGCCGAGCACGAGCGCTTCTATGCGGCGGTGGACGCGCCGTTCGTGGGCAACGGCTTCACCCGGTGGGTCGACGGACAGTACGCCCTCGATCGGCCCGAGCTCGGCCTGTCCAATTGGCAGCACGGTCGTCTGTTCGGTCGTGGCGGGGTGCTGTCGGGCGACAGCGTGTTCACGCTGCGAACCCGCGCCACCCAGACCGACCCCGACCTCTCCCGATAGCCCCGATCTCGTCGCGCTCATCCACCGTGACGGTGGATCACCACGACGAGATCGCGATCAGCCGGGGAAGCGTTCCTCGAGGTCGGCGATCTCGGGGAGACCGATCAGGTCGGTGAAGGCGCCGAAGCCCATCAGCTCGTCGGCGAACGGCGCCGGCGTACCCGTCTGCTTCAGCCGGGCCAGGAACGACTGCATCGCGGCGGTGGCGGCCAGCAGCGTGCCGATCGGCATGATGATCATGGCGAAGCCGAGCGCGGCGATGTCGTCGTAGCCGAGCGGCGGGGTCTTGCCGCCTTCGACCCAGTTGAACAACAGCGGCACCCCTGCGAACTCGGCTGCGACCCGTTCGATCTCGTCGTCGCCCTGGAGGGCCTCCACGAACAGCACGTCGGCCCCGGCATCGAGGCAGGCATGGGCGCGGCGGATGGCCTCGTCGAGGCCGTGGGGCGCACGGGCGTCGGTGCGGGCGATCAGCACGAAGTCGGCGTTCTCGCGGGCGGCCACCGCAGCGCGGATCTTGGCGGTCATGGCGTCGGCGTCGATCACCGTCTTGTTCTCCATGTGCCCGCACTTCTTGGGCGTCACCTGGTCCTCGAGGTGGATCGCCGCGACGCCGGCGCGTTCGTAGGTGCCGACGGTGCGGATGACGTTCAACGCGTTGCCGTACCCGGTGTCGGCATCGGCCACGACGGGCAGTGACACGGCTGCGGCTATACGCCGGGCGTTGTCGACCATCTCCGTCATGCCCAGCAACCCGATGTCGGGTCGTCCGAGCAGCGACGCCGTGGTGCCGAAACCGGTCATGTAGACGGCGTCGAATCCCGCCTGTTCGATCAGGCGGGCACCCAGCGCGTCGTAACAGCCGGGGAGCACGGCCGGCTTGCGATCGGCGAGCGCCATGGCGAGCAGCGAGCGCAGCGCCGCAGGCCCGCTGATGGAGGACCGGAGGACGTCGGACATGGCGACGACGCTACCGGCGGACACACATCCGGGCGGGGTTTCGCAGACGCGCCTGCAAGGACCGAATCCGCCGAGCTGTCACCAGGACGCTCGTCTCGCCCGAGCCCTCGGGGCGCTCGTCGACTCCCGGGCCTCGTCGGCCCTCGTCGCCGTCGAGGCCTCGAGCGCCCGACCCGTTCGCGTTCAGGACGGAGCCGGTGGGCCCTCGCCCGAGCGCAGTGCGGCGAGCGGCCCCGAATAGAGGCCCTCCTTGAGACCTGCCAGCGTCGGCCCTGCCGTCGAGGTGAGCGACGCCGCGAGCTCGACGGCGCGGTCGAGGAGCTGCTCGGCGTCCGCGGTCTGGTCGACGATGCCGGCCGCCATGGCCTCCGGGCCGGCGAAGCGATGACCGGCGGTGATGGCGATGTGGGCGGTCTGCGGTGTGAGCCGGCACCGGATCAGCTCGCGCATTCCGGGGGCGAGCACCATGCCGAGCTGGATCTCGTTGATGCACCAGAAGCCCCGGTCGACCCGCATGATGCGCCGGTCGGCCGCCAGAGCGAACATCGCGCCGCCCGCGAACGCGTGGCCGTTGATCGCCGCGACCGTGGGAACGGCGAACGCGAGCACCCGGGCCCACAGCGTCATCACGTCGCGCAGGAACGACGGCGCAGGCTCGGCTCCCGACCGCAGGTAGTCGAGGTCGAGGCCGTTCGAGAAGAACTTGCCCTCACCCGTGATGACCAGGGCTCGAGGGCCGTCGGCATGTTCGACCTCGTCGAGCGCCGCACCGATCGCGTCGACCGAGGTGCGATCGAACCGGTTCTCGCCGTCGCCGAGTTCGAGGACGTAGGTGTCGTCAATGCGCTCCAGGGATGCCACCGCTGGAGTCTTCCCGTTCTCGTCGGGATTTTCCACCGTCACGGTGGATGCCCGCGACGAGAACGGGGATCAGCCGAAGACGACGGGGAGGTTGCGGGGGCCGCGGACCTGGCCGCCGGCCCACGTGACCGCGGCGGGATCCTCGAGCTCGAACTCGGGCACCATCGCCAGGAACTCGGTGACGGCCACCGTCATCTCCATGCGGGCCAGATTCGACCCGGCGCAACGGTGGATGCCCGAGCCGAAGGCGATGTGACGGTTGCGGGCCCGATCGATGATGACCTCCTCGGGATCCTCGAACACCGCAGGGTCGCGGTTGGCCGCCGGGAAGGTCAGCACCACCCGCTCCCCTGCGCTGACGAAGCGATCGCCGAGCATCGTGTCGCGGGTGGCGACCCGGGCCATGGTGACCGGCGAGTACGCCCGGAGGAACTCCTCGATGGCCGTCGGGATGAGCTCGGGGCAATCCACCAGGCGCCGCCGGTCGTCGGGATGCGACGCCAGATGCCACAGCGCAGAGCCGATGGAGCTCCACGTGGTGTCGATGCCGGCGATCAACATCAGGCTGATGTTGCCGCGGATGACGTGCATGGGCACGGGCTCGCCGTCGATGTCGGCCTGCAGCAGGAACGAGATGAGATCGTCGCCGGGATGCTGCTGACGGTCGGCGATCTCGTCGAGGAAGAACTGACGGATGATCCGGCTGTAGTGCTCTCGGATCTCGGCATCCTGCAGACCCAACTCGAGCACGCCCTGCACCCAGGTCGTGAAGTCGTCGGCACGTTCGGGGTCGATGCCGAGGATCGCAGCGATGATGCGCGGCGGGATCTGCCGGGCGTACTGCTCGGCGAGGTCGGCGCGGCCGTCGTCGACGAAGCCGGCGATGAGGCTGCGGCAGAGCTCCTCGGTGTGGCTGCGATACTTCTCGACCGCCTTGGGAGCGAAGAACGGCAGCATGAGGCGCCGCTCGGGCGTGTGCTCGGGCTGGTCCGAGGTGATGATCGACCGCATGCGGTTCCCGGCGGCATCGTGGGATGGCGGCACCGGCGTGACGGTCACCGACTCCGACGACCAGGTATCGACATCGGCGGCGATCTGGCGCACGCCCTCGTAGGTCGTCGGCATGTAGGTGACCTGGCGTCGCTCGGTCCGGGCGAACGGGCAGCCCTGGTCCCGCAGGTCCTGCCAGATCGGATAGGGATCGGCGACGAAGGCGGCATCGAAGATCTCGAAGTCCTCGGCCCAGTCGTGCACGGGTTCCGTGGCGGTCATGCGTCCCCCCTTGGTCGCGGTCCCATCGTCGGTTCGTCGAGTGTAGACCCCGCCGCTTTCGAGGGCCGGACGTCGACGAATCGCTCGACAGCACCGCCCCCGGTGCGACAGGCTCACCGGATGACGACGTCACCCGGCCCCTCGACCGCCCTCGCACCCGACCTCGCCGCGGAGCTGCACGCTGCGGCACGGGCGCACGACGACGCGGTCGTCGAACTGCGGCGAGCCATCCACGCCGACCCCGAGCTCGGTCTGACGCTGCCCCGCACCCAGCAGCGGGTCCTCGACGCCCTCGACGGACTCGGTCTCGACATCTCGCTGGGCGAGACGACCACCTCGATCGTCGCCGATCTCGACACCGGCCGGCCCGGCCCCCGGGTCCTGCTCCGCGCAGACATGGATGCGCTGCCGATGCACGAGGACACCGACGAGCCATTCCGCTCCGCCAACGACGGCGCCGCCCACGCCTGTGGGCACGACGCGCACACCGCGATGCTCGTCGGAGCCGCCCGGATCCTCAGCGAGCACCGCGGCGAGCTGCGGGGCTCGGTCCGGTTCATGTTCCAGCCGGGCGAGGAGGGATTCCACGGGGCGCGCTACATGATCGACGAGGGTGTCCTCGACGGCGTCGACCGTGCCTTCGCCATCCACATCACACCCAACATCCCCGCCGGGATGCTGGCCACCCGCCCGGGACCACTCATGGCCAGCGCCGACACCTTCCGGGTCGACGTCGTCGGCCGCGGTGGGCATGCGTCGAGCCCACACTTCTGCACCGATCCCATCCCGGCAGCGTGTTCGATCGTCGGCGGGCTCCAGACCATGATCACCCGCGACCTCGACGTCAACCGGCCCGGGCTGCTCACCGTGGCGCGCATCGAGGCGGGCACCACCACCAACGTCATCCCCGAGACCGCAACCATCGAGGGAACGGTGCGCGCCCTCGACGAGGCCAGCCGGTCGACCATCCACGACGGGATCCATCGGGTCGCCACCGGCATCGCCGCCGCCCATTCCTGCACGTGTTCGGTCGACATCGACCGCGGGTATCCCGTCACCGTCAACCACCCCGGGCAGTCGGCGCTGACCGCAGCGGTGGCCCGTCAGGTCCTGGGCGACCGCGGCTATGTCGACATCCCCACCCCGGTGATGGGCGCCGAGGACTTCAGCTACGTCCTGGCCGGCGTACCCGGCGCGATGGCGTTCCTGGGCGTCTGCCCTGCCGACGTCGACGATTCGCTGACGGCCGCGCCCATCCACTCGAACCGGATGCGCCTGAACGAAGACGCCATGGCAGCCGGTGTGGCCATGCACGCCGCCATGGCGATGGCCGGCGATCCGACTCCGTGATGGGCGCCGGTGCGACGGCCGAGCGCCCCTCGGACTAACGTCGCCGCTCAATACGTTTCCGGGAGGGGTCGAGCGTGGGTCGAAGGGCGAGACGGCACGCCATCATGGTCGCCATCGTGGGCATCGTCGTCCTGCTCTCGGCGGCGTGCGGCGGCGGTGGCGGCGGCGACGGCAGCACCGCCGGCGTGCAGGGCGATCAGGTCGTCATCGATCCCGATGCGGTGGCCGCCGCGCGCGAAAGCCTCGACGAGACCGACCAGCCCGACGAGCTCACCATCGACGAAGCCGATCCCGACACGCTGTCCGGCGGCGACGGCGGATCCACCGACGACGGCGACGGCATCGAGGTCGCGGAGGCCGACGAGGACGAGCTCGACGGCCTGCTCAACTCCCTCACGCAGTTCAACACGTGCCTGGCCGACGACGGCTTCGAGTTCATCGGCGCACCCGGCTTCGGAGACGGCGGGCCCGAGGACTTCGACGACGCGTACCTCGCAGCACTGGGCGCGTGCGCGGCCGAGAGCGACATCCTCGCCGCGGCCGAGGGCTTCGCCAGCGCACAGTCCGAGCTGACACCGGAGGAGATCGAGCTGAACAACCTGGGCCTGCCGGCGTTTCGCGACTGCATGATCGGCCTCGGATGGGAGGTCGGCGAGCTCGTCCCCGACGAGCGGGGTGCGCTGACCTTCGCCGGCGACGGCGGCGACTTCGGGCTGACGCCACCCGACGGTGGGGGTCTCGCCGACTTCGATGCCGGCGACATCGACCGATGCCGCACCGAAGCCGAGCAGTTCGTGGCGGACTCCACCGCCGACGGAGGCTGACGCGCCGCGATGTCGGGACGCAAGCTGGCAGCGATCGCCGCAGTCGTGGTCGCGGCGGTCGTCGTGCTGGTGATCGTGTGGCCCAGTTCCGGGGGCGGCGACGACGAGGAC
Source organism: Acidimicrobiales bacterium (assembly GCA_046290435.1). Taxonomy (GTDB): domain Bacteria; phylum Actinomycetota; class Acidimicrobiia; order Acidimicrobiales; family UBA8592; genus CAVQUE01. The sequence goes on along the minus strand of JBKAGO010000034.1, from coordinate 164,245 downwards.
GGCCCGACGTTCGTCATCGCCGGCGTCGAACGCCGCGACCTGAGCGAGGAGATCACCGTGCGCGGCGTGGTCCGGCGCGACGAGCTCATCCGGATCACCTCGCCCATCGAGGGACAGGTGTCGTCGGTGCTCGTCGATGACGGCGACACCATCGAGTCCGGCGATGTCATCTTCGCGCTCGACGGCAGGGCCGCCGTGGCGGTCGACGGCGAGTTCTCCTTCTTCCGCCAGCTCGACGTCGGCTCGCAGGGGCCCGACGTCGCGCAGCTCGAACGCATCCTGGTCGACCAGGGCTACCAGGTCGGCCTGGTCGACGAGTTGTTCACCGAGGAGACCCGCGCCGGGCTCGCCCAGTGGCAGCGCGACCGGGGCTACGGCGGGGCCACCCCCGAGCCCGACGAGAACGTCACCATCGCGCTGCAGTCGAACCCTGCGGGCTACGCCGTCGGGGCCCGCAACGCCGTCTCGGTCCGGCTGGGCCCCACCGTTCCGCCTCGCCGAGGCGACAGCCGACGCGACGAGGCCGGTTCGGCGGGCGCCGACGGCTCGGGTGGCCGACCCGACAGCGGCGACGGCACCGGCGACGACGCTGACAACGGTGACGACGAGGGCGCACTGCCGCCACCGTCGACCGGCGCCGTCTCGACCGACGCCGTCGACGGCGACGTCGTTCTCGCTGCGTTCGCGCAGCCCGCAGCGCCCGAGCCCGTCGTCCGGCCGGTCATCGAGGTCACGGTCACTCCCGGTCGCGTCAGCGAGGGCGAGGAGGCGACCTTCACCTTCACCAGCGACATCGCGATGCCCACCGACACCATCGTCGACTACACCGTGGGCGGCGACGCCACCGCCGGCGACGACTATGCCGACGTCCTCAACGGGACGATCCTGTTCCCCGCCGGGCGGACCAGCGTCGATCTCGTTGTGCGCACCTTCGCCGACGAGGACATCGAACGGCGCGAAACGCTGACGATCACCGTCGGCACACCGATCATCGCCAACGAGGGCGAGAACTACGCCGTCGGACCCCGCAAGGAGGCGACACTCACCATCGTCGGCCCCGACGACGAACGTCCTCGGCTCGAGATCATCGCAGCCCAGGGGACCGTGAACGAGGGCGGTCAGCTCACGTTCACCATCGAGGCCGATCGGGCCAGCAACACCGATCGCACCGTCATCGTGGCCGTCGGCGGCACCGCCTCGGCCGGCAGCGACTACAACACGGTCCCCCGCGACGTCGTCCTGCCCGCGGGTGCCACCACCGTGAACCTCACCATCCAGACCCTCGACGATCTGCTGGTGGAGACCGACGAGACCCTCGTGGTATCGCTGGTGCCGCGCCGCCGCTACGACGTCGGGGCCCGCTCGAGCGCGTCGACGACGCTGCTGTCCGACGACCTGCCCGAGATCGTCCTTCGGGGCGGTGGCCGCGTGGGTGAAGGCGAGCGCACGAGCTTCACCGTGGTCGCCGATCAGGCACCCATCGTCGACACCTCGATCAACTACGCAGTCGGCGGCAGCGCGACTCCCGGGCGAGACTACGAGGAACTCGCCGGCACGGTCATCCTGCCCGCAGGACAGCGATCGGTGACCGTCGAGATCGTCACCATCGACGACGATGTCGTCTTCCGGCCCGGCGACATGGTGGTGGCCGACTGGCCGGCGCGCATCGGCACCGTGTCGGTCGACGAGGGCGAGTTCATCCTGCTGGGCCAACAGGTACTCACCCTCACCGAACCCGACTTCTCCATCACGATGCTGCTGAATCCCACCGATCGGGGCCGCCTCGAGCCCAACCTCGCCGTCACGGTGGAACTGCAGGCCAGCGACCAGGAGGCCGTCGCCGGGTTCATCGCGAGCATCGACGAGACCGCGACCGTCGACGCCGCCACCGGGGCCGAGACCTACGAAGGAGTGGTGGAGACGGTGACCGACCTCGAGGCCGTCGATGGCGCATCGGTCAACATCGACGTCACCCTCGATCAGCGACGCGATGTCATCACCGTGCCGGTCGCCTCGGTGCTCCAGGACGGCGCAGGCAACGACGTCGTGCGCGTCGTCCTCGACGACGGGACCACCCGCCAGGTCGAGGTCCAGGTCGGTCTGTCCGAGGGGGCGTTCGTCGAGATCGAATCCGGCCTCGACGGCGACGAGCTGGTCCTGGTCGAGACCTGATCGGCGTGGCCCGAGCACAGCCATCCAGCCCGGTCCCCGGCGGCGAGCTCGTGTTCCGCCTGACCGACGTGGCCCGGGTCTACGGGCGCGAGCCCGTCGAGGTGCGGGCGCTCGACGGTGTGTCACTCGACATCCGCCGCGGCGACCACATGGCCATCATCGGTCCGTCGGGCTCGGGCAAGTCCACCCTGCTCGGCCTGCTGGGCTGTCTCGACCTCCCGACCACCGGCTCGATCCAGGTCACCGGCCACGAGGTCACCGACCTCGACGACGCCGAGCGATCGAAGCTGCGGGGCGACGTGATCGGCTTCGTGTTCCAGCAGTTCCACCTCATCCCGCACCTCGATGCCCTGGGCAACGTCGCCACGGCGCTGCTGTACCGGAACCTCTCGAAACGGGAGCGCCACGACCGGGCCCTGGCTGCGCTCGAGCAGGTCGGGCTCGGGCCTCGCCACGACCATCGCCCCGTGCAGCTGTCCGGCGGCGAGCAACAGCGCGTCGCGTTGGCCCGGGCGTTGGTCACCGACCCCATGATGGTCCTGGCCGACGAACCCACGGGCGCGCTCGACACCCGCAACGCCGAGATGGTCATGGAGATCTTCGAGGGGCTCCGCTCCCCCGAGCGCGCCGTGGTCATCGTCACCCACGACCTCGAGATCGCCGAGCGGATGGAGCGGGTGATCTCGATGCGCGACGGCCGGATCGTCGCCGACGAGCTCGCCGGCGAGCGCACTGCGGCGCTCGGCAGCCACTTCGCCGGTCCCGATCGCAGCGAGCCATGAGCTGGTTCCGCGAGCTGCTGGGGGTGTCGATCGGCGGGCTGTCTGCGCGCAAGGTGCGAACGCTGCTGATCATGCTCGGTCCGGTGCTCGGCGCCGCCGGCATCGTCGCGGCCGTCGGCTTGAACGAGAGCGCGAAGGGCAACGTCCGCGAGACCCTCGAGCAGCTCGGCACGAACCTGATCGTCGCCAACGCCGACGGCACCTTCGGCACCGGTGAGGCACCAACGCTGCCCGACGATGCGGTCGACCGGGCCCGGAACGTGACGACGGTCGAGCGGGTCTCGGGCATCACCGAGATCGCCGGCATCACCGTCGCCCCGTCAGAGGGCGGCCGCGACTTCTTCCAGACGGTGCCCGTCCCGCTGCTGACCGCAGATCTCGACCTGCTCGAGGTCATCGACACCGACATGCGCCACGGGCGGTTCCTGAGCGCCGCCGACGAGGCCAACGGTTTCCGGGTCGCAGTGCTCGGCGAGGACCTCGCGGATGACTACCAGTATCTGCCCGGCGAGGAACGGACGGTCAGCGTCGACGGCGTGGCCTATGCCGTCGTCGGCGTGCTCCGCAGCGCTGCGCTCGTCCCCGATCTCGACAGCGCGGTGATCATCCCCAAGGCGGCCGCCGAGGACGACTTCGCCATCGACCCGGCGCCCACCCGGCTGTTCATCCGAGCCAGCGAGGGAGCAGTCGACAGCACCGCCGATGCCCTGCCGGTGGCGATCAACCTGGGCGGGTCGGAGGGCGTGGCGGTGGTGGTGCCGTCGGATCTGCTGGAGGCTCAGGGCGAGGTCGACACGACGCTGCGCAACGTGTTGTTCCTGATGGGAGGCCTGGCGTTGCTGGTCGGCGGCGTCGGCATCGCGAACGTGATGTCGATCTCGGTCATCCAACGATCGGGCGAGATCGGCATCCGACGGGCACTCGGTCACACCAAGGCGACCATCGCCCTGCAGTTCGTACTGGAGGCCTTGTTCGTCGGGATCCTCGGGGGCGCGCTCGGCGTCGCCGCCGGCATCGCGGTGATCTACCTCGTTTCGGCGGTGCTCGGCTGGGTGGCCACGCTGAACATGCCGCTGTTCGTCATGGCGGGCCTGATGGCGTTGGCGGTGTCGATCGTCGCGGGCCTGTACCCCGCATGGAAAGCAGCCCGCCTCGAACCCCTCGAGACCCTTCGCCTCGGCTGAGCCGACCGAGGCCCGCGACCACCTGGGTTCAGTTGAGGACGATGGCGCCCTTCTCCGTCTCGTAGCGCTCGGTGGCTTCTTCGACCGCGAGCATCTGTTTGTCTGCCAGTGCCGGTCGTGCCGCCCGAGCCCGCTCGGCGGCATCGACCAACCCGCCGCCGCCGCTCTGGAATCGAGGCATCACGTGGCGAGCCAACAGCTCGTAGCTCTTCTTGGTGTTCTCCGGGTTGGCCCAGTTGTGGGCGAGCGTGAGGAATGCTCCGAAGCCCCCGTTCGACTGCTCGAGCAGCGCCTCGATCTGAGCGACCGCCTGCTCCGGCGTGCCGATCACGCCGAGGCCACCGTTGACGAACTCGATCATCTCGTCGATGTCGCCCCCCTCGACGGCCATCTGGGGGAAGGCGGCCACGTCCTGGAAGTAACGGAACCACTGGGTGATCCCGTATCGCACGTCTTCCTTCGCCTGCTCCTCGGTTTCGGCCAGGTGCATCAAGCCCACGAGGCGCCACTTGGCACGATCGGCGACGGTGCCGAACTGCGCGGCCGTCTCCTCCTGGATCGACCAGTGATGGGCCAGCACATCCATGCCGATCGCCACCGTGGCGCCGAGCGACAACACGCCGTGGCCGTACCGTCCGGCGAGCTTGGCGCCAGAAGGTGAGGCCACCGCCGCCACGGCCATGTCGAAAAGGGGCTCGGAGTAGGGCCGCAGGTGCAGCCGGGCCTCGTCGAGGATCAGCCGATCGCTCCGATAGCTGATGGGCTCCTCCGAGGTGAGCAGGTGCATCACGATCTCGAGATACTCCTCGAGCAACGGACGCATCTGGGGTGGCTCGAGCCCGAGCATCGCTGCGTCGGTGGGAAGCGCTCCGGGACCGACACCGAACATGACGCGGCCGCGGGTCAGATGGTCGAGCAGCACCATTCGTTCGGCCACCCAGAGCGGGTTGTGATAAGGCAACGACACCACGCCGGTGCCGAGCTTGATGTGCCTGGTTCGTTCGGCCGCCGCCATGATGAAGATCTCGGGCGAGGCGATGATCTCACTCCCGGCCGAGTGGTGCTCGCCGATCCAGGCTTCGTCAAAGCCCAACCGGTCCATGTGCTGGAGCAACTCGAGGTCACTCTCGAGCGCAAGCGTCGGGTTGTGCTCTGGCGGGTGGAATGGCGCCATGAAGGTGCCGAATCGAAGCCGCATGGAAAGGTCCCCTCTGCGTGTGGCGTCACCGCGACGACCGCGGTCATGTGTCCTTGGTCACACTACGGGCAGCGGCGCCGCCTGTCACGTCTGTTCGCCGCCGGACATGCCCGGTCGCAGCTGAACCACCCCGATCCCGTGCACCTCATCCCCCGTGGCGGTGGACGGACGCGACGAGATCACTCGTACTTGGTGCCGGCTTCCTTGAGGACCTCGAGCCACAGCGAACCGGCGAACGGCGACAGTTCTCCGGGCGTGTAGGTGACGTGGTCGATGGTGCCGTCGTAGGGGAACGACCGGTGCTGGTCGTAGAGGCGCCAGCTGACCGGTGACCGCCGGTCGATCCCGATGTCGATGCCCTGGAACGGCGCCATCGCGGTCAGGCACACCAGGCCGGGGCGCTCGGCGACCACCTGGTCGTCGACTGCGATCCCGACATCCCAGACCAGGCGATCCGGTGGCGTGACCGCCACCGTCACCTCGTGTCGGCCCGGCGTGAGCGCTCCCGCGTCGATCTCGGTCATGTCGCCGTAGCCGTTGTGCACGAACAGCACCCGCCCGTCGACGACATACAGTGCGTAGCCGCCGCCCTGGTCGCCGTGGGCGACGAGGGTGCCCTGCTGTCCGGGCTGCCAGTCGAACGCCGCGGTGAACTCCCAGGAGCGGAAGTTGACGAGCTGCAGCGACCGCCACCGCTCGAGCTGTGGTGTGCCGGGCAGGAGCCGGACCGGGCCGGCGAGCTCGGCGTCCCACGGCGGGCGCAGGATGCCCTTGACGTTGTTGCCTTCGTCGAGGGGGAACACCTGATTGGCCCACGCTGCCTGCTCCCACGCCTCCTGGAGTTCGGCCAGGCGGTCGGGGTGCTCGGCCGCGAGGTCGCGGCTCTCGGTGGGGTCGTCGCGCAGGTCGTGCAGTTCCCACCGCTCGTCCGCGAACGGCGTGCGGGGCTGACGACACGTAACCGCCGACCAGCCGTCGCGGTAGAAGCCCCGGTGACCGATCATCTCGTAGTACTGCTCGCGATGCGCCGACTCGGCATCGGGATCGGAGATGGTGGCGGTGAAGCTGACGCCCGCCGGCTCGGGCAGCGGCCGGCCCGCCTTGGCCGTGGGCACCTCGATGCCACACATCTCGGTGAGCGTGGGCAACAGGTCGGTGACGTGCTGGTACTGGTTTCGGACCTGTCCCGCCGCCTCTCGCATACCGGCCGGCCACGACACGATGAACGGCACCTGATGGCCACCCTGGTGGGTGTTGATCTTGTACAGCCGGAACGGCGTCGACGACACCATCGCCCAGCCCATCGGATAGTGCGGCAGGGTCTGGGGGCCGCCCATGAGATCGAGGCGGGCGTGGTCGACCTCGACGACATCGAGGTCGGTGGGCATGGCCTGGGCCAACAGGGTGCGGAAGTAGGCCGACGTGCCGATCTGCTGGCCCTCGCGGGAGCCGCCGTTGTCGGAGGTGAACACCACGATGGTGTTGTCCCACTCGCCCATCGCCTCGAGGCGTTCGCGAAGACGGCCGAGGTTCTGGTCGACGTTGTCGACCATGGCGGCGAAGATCTCCTGGTAACGGCCGAACAGCTCCTTCTCCGTCGAGCTCAGCTCGTCCCAGGGGCGGACCTCGTGGCCCGCCTCGGTGTTGCGCGGCGGCAGGGTGGCGCCGGCCGGGATGACCCCCAGGGCCTGCTGACGTTCGAAACGTTGCCTGCGGATCTCGTCCCAGCCCGCCTCGTAGTGGCCCCGGTACTTGTCGATGTCCTCGGCCTTGGCCTGCAGCGGCGCATGCACCGCCCCGTGCGAGAAGTACAGGAAGAACGGCTTCGTCGGATGCGACGAGCGCACCTCGCCGATCATCTTCAACGCCTGATCCGTCAGGTCATCGGTGAAGTAGTAGTCGTCGGGATAGGTATCGATGTCGAGGGCGTGGTTGTCCTCGTACAGGCGGTGCGGCTGATGGAAGTTGGTGAAGCCGTCGAGGATGCCGTAATAGCGTTCGAAGCCCTTCTGCAACGGCCAGGAGTGACGGGGGCCGGCCTCGCTCAGGTGCGCATCCTTGCAGAGGTGCCACTTGCCGACCATCAGCGACGCCCACCCGTTGTCGCGGAACAGCTCGGCCATGGTGACCGCGTTCTCGCGGATCTCCATCGCATAGCCGGGAAAGCCGGGGTCGAAGTGGGCCACGTGGCCGACGCCGGCCATGTGGTGGTTGAGCCCGGTCAGCATCGACGCCCGCGTCGGCGAGCACATGGGGTTGACGTGGAAGTTGACGTACCGGACGCCGTCGGCGGCCAGCCGGTCGATGTTGGGCGTGTCGATCTCGGAGCCGTAGCAACCGACGTCGGCGAAACCGAGATCGTCGACCAACATGACGATGACGTTCGGTGCGCCCTCGGGAGCAGTCGGCGGCGGTGTCCACGCCGGTTCCGACGTCGAGAAGATCCGCCCGACGACCCCCTCGAATCCTGCGTAGGGCTGGTTGATCTCGCTCACGGCTGGCGCGCTCCCCCGGACGACGTGACGGACCGTCGGAGGGTAGTTGCCCGGTGCCGACGCCGCCGCCTGCGACCCCAGCGCCGACACGCGAGGCCGGAGGTGACCGATGCCACAGGCACCAATCGGCATCGATGGGACGCGATCTGCCGATGAGGTGGTGGACTGGGGCGGCGTGTCCGGATTCCCGGCCACGTAGCGAGACCCCCCGGAGAACCCAATGTTGTACGACCTCGGCCGCTGGTGCCACGAACGCCGACGCATCGTCGCCATCGCCTGGGTCGGCCTGATCATCGCGCTGGGTGCCCTGGTGGCCGTCGTCGGATCGAACTTCGGTGCCGGCTTCGAGACCCCCGACAGCGAGGGCTCCGACGGCTTCGACCTCATCGACACCTACTTCGGCGGCCAGGGCAGCGGCATACCGGGCAGAGTGGTGTTCCAGGCCGATGACGTCACGGACCCCGCCGTCGCCGGGCCGATGCAGGCGTACTTCGAGGAACTCGCAGCCGTCGAGAACGTCAACATCTCGAGCCCCTACGACGAACAGGCATTCGGTCAGATCTCGCCCGACCGCACGGTGGCCTTCGCCGAACTCGACGTGCCCCGCGACCTCTCCGAGTCCGAGGTCGCCGACCTCGGTCCCGCGCTGAGGGAGCTCGCCCCGACGGTCGCGGGGGTCCAGATCGAGTTCGGCCAGCAGCTGTTCCTCGAGTTCGAGCCGCCCGAATCCGAGATCCTGGGCCTGGCCTTCGCCATCTTCATCCTGATCTTCGCGTTCGGTTCGGTCGTCGCCATGGGACTACCGATCGGGACGGCACTGGCCGGCATCGCCTCGGGCACCCTGGTCGTGTCGCTCGTGACCAACATCGTCGAGATGCCCGACTTCACCACGACGCTCGGGATCATGATCGGCCTCGGCGTCGGCATCGACTACGCACTGTTCATCGTCACCCGCTACCGAGACGAGCTACGGACCGGCCGAACCTCGGCCGACGCAACGGGCGTCGCCATGGACACGGCGGGGCGTGCCGTGCTGTTCGCAGGTACGACCGTGGTCATCTCCCTGTTGGGGCTCCTGCTGATCGGCCTCTCGTTCGTCCAGGGCCTCGGTATCGGCGCATCGCTGACGGTGCTGGTCACCATGATCGCCTCGGTCACCCTGCTGCCGGCGCTGCTCGGTTTCGTCGCCGAGCGGGTCGAGGTCACCCGGGTCCGCGGGCTGGTCGCCGCATCGCTGGTGGCGGTGGTCCTCATCTCGATCGGTCTCGGCTTCAGCGCGCTCGCCCCCATTGCCGGCATCGCTGCGCTGGCCGTGCTGCTGGTCGGCCGGTGGGTCCCGTTCCTGCACCGGGCGTTGCCGCCCCGCAAGGTCAAGCCCATCGAGGAGACGGCGCCGTACCGATGGAGCCGCTTCGTGCAGCGCTTCCCCGCACCGATCGCCCTGGTCGGCGTCGGTGTCCTCGTGCTGCTGACGATCCCTGCGTTCTCGCTGCGTCTCGGCTTCTCCGACGAGGGGAACTTCGAGGAGGGCAACTCGGCCCGCGAGGCCTACGACCTGCTGGCCGAGGGCTTCGGTCCCGGCTTCAACGGGCCCCTGGTCCTCGTGGGCGAGCTGGCCGGGTCGACCGTGGAACTGCAGGCCCTCACCGCCGAACTCGCCGCAGTGCCGGGCGTGGCCCAGGTGACCCCGCCGTTCCCGAACGACCCCGCCGACCCGCAGGCGGTCATCTGGAGGGTCTACCCCACCACCTCCCCGCAGGACGCGGCGACCGCACAGCTCGTCGACGATCTGCGCTCCAGCGACCTCCTCGATGGCGCTCGGGCACAGGGGCTCGACGTCAAGGTCACCGGCAACGTCGCGATCAGCCAGGACTTCTCCGACTATCTGGCCCAGCGCATCCCCGTGTTCTTCGGAGCCGTGCTGGTGCTGTCGTTCCTGTTGCTGCTGGCGGTGTTCCGCTCGGTCCTCGTCGCGCTGAAGGCCGTCATCTTGAACCTGCTGTCGATCGGCGCCGCCTACGGCCTGGTCGTGGCCGTGTTCCAGTGGGGATGGTTCAGCGAGGCCATCGGTGTAGGTCGCGGCGGACCGATCGAGCCGTTCATCCCGATGATGTTGTTCGCGATCGTGTTCGGGCTCTCGATGGACTACGAGGTGTTCCTGCTCTCACGTATCCGCGAGGAGTACAACCGCACCGGCGACAACGCCCGCGCCGTCGCCGACGGCCTGGCCTCGACCGCACGGGTCATCACGGCTGCTGCGGCGATCATGGTGTTCGTGTTCGGCAGCTTCCTGCTCGAGACCGACCGCATCATCAAACTGTTCGGCTTCGGACTCGCGAGCGCCATCGCGCTCGACGCGACCATCGTGCGCATGCTGTTGGTGCCCGCAACCATGGCACTGCTCGGCGACCGCAACTGGTGGCTGCCGGGCTGGCTCGACCGCCTCCTGCCCGACATCGACGTCGAGGGCAGCGACCGAACCCACGACGCGCCCGAGCAGGTTCGCGACGGCGACGAAGACGGACCGGGCGACGCCCCCGTCGGCGATGACGAGGACCGGGTCCTGCAGCCGCGGTAGCAGCCACTGGTTTCGAACCACCGGGTCGAACCACCGGGGTCAAGTCGTACTTTCAACCAACTCGTGGCCGCGCTGCCTGCCGGGCTCACCATCTCGGAGTTGGTTGAAAGTACGACTTGACCCCGGCAAGACCTGTCCGTCAGCTCGGCAAGACCCGTGTACTCAGCTCCGGACGAGACGGCCGGGGCGGGCGCCGGTGTCGGTGTCGTCGCGGCGGGTCACCACGCCGTTGCACATCGTCGCGACGTACCCCTGCACCGGCTGCATCAGACGGGTACCGCCGGCCGGTAGGTCGTGGTGGGCAACCGGCGGCGACACCCGCAGGTTGGCGTGGTCGATGACGTTGATGTCGGCCCGCTTGCCCACCTCGAGGCTGCCGCGGTCGGCGAAGCCGTAGAGCTCGGCGTTACCCAGGGTCTGCTTGCGCACCAGGAATTCGATGGGGAGCTGCTCGCCGCGGGTGCGATCGCGCGTCCAGTGGGTGAGCTGGCTGGTGGGCATCGTGGCATCGCAGATGAGCGTCACGTGGGCGCCGGCGTCGGACAGGCCGGTGACGGTGTCGGGATGGACGAGCATCTCGCGCAGCACCTCCATCCGCTCGTGGTGGTCCACCGTGCTCAGCGACGCGAACCGCGTGCCCCCGTCGGAGATCAGGTAGTCGTAGAGGTACTCCAGGGGATCCTGGCCTGCGGCTGCGGCCAGGGCGCCGATGGTGGCCGACATCTCCGGCTCGTAGTCCACGGGATCCGACAGCGGATACAGCACGGCGGCGGCGCGCCCGAACAGTCCGTAGACGTTCTCCATCGAACCCGGGGCCTCGGGTCGGATGCTGTCCTCGCTCATGAGGGCCTGACGGATGGCCGGGTCCTGCATCGCCCGGGCCCGCTCCGCCAGGGGCAGGCCGGCGAGCTTGTCGAGATAGGTCGGCTTGCGCATGAACGGGTGATACGCGCTCAGGCCCGTCAGGAAGCCGATGGGCCGTGACGACACCTGGGGCCGCAGCTGCGCGCCGGCGGCGGTGGCCTCGTCGTTGCGGCGCAGGATGTCGCGCCACAGGTCGGGGTCGTAGTCGGGGGACTGCACGAGCGTGAAGGTGACCGGCCGACCGCTGGCCATCGCGAACCGGGTCATGACTTCGTGCTCGGCCTCCTGGGTGGTCTTCTCGCCACCGAGGGCCTCCATCTTGCCGACCGTGCCGGCAGGGATCATCTCGAAGACGCCCTTGCCGGCGGCCTTCATCGCGCCGGCGATGGCCAACAGCTCCTCGTCGGGGGCGAAGGTGCCCGGCACGGGCGTGCCCCACAGGGAGCGATGACCGACCGTGCGCGACGTCGAGAACCCGACGGCGCCGGCCTCGATGGCCTCCTGCACGATGCGGGCCATGGCGGCCAGGTCATCGGCGGTGGCGTCCTCGTTGTTCTTGCCCCGCTCGCCCATCGCGTAGTAGCGGACCGACCCGTGCGCCACCTGGGCGCCGATGTCGAGGGCGTAGGTGCGTCCTGCGATGTAGTCGAGGTACTCGGGGAACGTCTCCCAGCTCCCCCACTCCATGCCCTCGTAGAGGGCCGCGCCGGGGATGTCCTCGACGCCTTCCATCAACTCGATGAGCTCCTGTTCGCCGCCGGGCGCGACCGGCGCGAAACCGACGCCGCAGTTGCCCATGACGATGGTGGTGACGCCGTTGTGCGACGACGGGGCCATCTCGGAGTCCCAGCTGACCTGACCGTCGTAGTGGGTGTGCACGTCGACCCAGCCGGGGGTGACGACGGCGCCGTCGGCGTCGATGACCTGGGCTGTGCCCGGGTCGATCGACCCGCCCACCTCGACGATGCGGCCGTCGCGCACGGCGACGTCCCCGGTGACCGGAGCGGCGCCCGTGCCGTCGACGAGCGTGCCCCCCTTGATGACGATGTCGTGAGCCATCGGCTTCCCCCTGCTGTGTGTGGGCTCGAGGCCCGGTTGCGAACTCGTGTCCCGCCCGTGGGTACGTGGCGGGAGGGCGCGCCTGCGGTCAGGCTCGCCGGCCGGTCGATGCGGGCGCCGGATCGGCACCGAAACGGTCGAGGAAGTCCTCGAGGACCCGTTCGATGTCGGTGTCGGCGACGTCGTCGTGACGGATCATACGAATGTAGAGGAAGGGCGCCGTCAGCGCTTCGAGCGCGGCACTCAGGTCGATGGCCGGGGCCAGGGTTCCGGCCTCGACGCCCTCGGCGATGACGCTGGCGGCCCGGGAGCGCCGGGCATCGGTGAGGGCCCGGTGCATGGCCGCGAAGTCGTCGTCGCGGGCGGCACGGTCGATGAGCGCCACGAGCGCAGAGAAGTAGACCGGGTCGTTCATTCGGCGCGCGTAGTCGGCGAGGTAGGCGTGCAGATCGTGCACCGTGTCGCCGGTGTGGACCAGCGCTGCCTCGCCTTCGGTCATGGGCCAGAACGCCTCGAGGAACAGCCGGTTGGGTTCGGGCCAGCGACGGTAGATGGTGCTGCGGGCCACGCCGCTGCGCTCGCTGACCGCCTCGATGGTGGCCGCGGCGAAACCCCGTTCGGCGACGAGCTCGAGCGCGGCGCCGAGAACCGCCCGGCGGGTCGCCCTGATGCGCGGGTCAGTCACGGATGCGTTCGTCCATGTGCTGGTGGTAGGCGACGATCTTGCATTCGCGCGTCGACAGCACGTTGCGGGTGTAGCCCATCGAGTGCTTGGTGCCGGCGAGTTCGCCGAAGATGAACAGGTCCTCCGCGACGATGTCCTTCAGCGCCGCCCAGTGCGCCATCGTGTGCTTCAGATAGCGCTCGTACTCGGGGTCGTCGGCACCGTCGGGGGCGTAGATGAGCTCCCAGCAGATGAAGCGGGTGGTGTCGACGTCGAGCGGGATCGGGTTGAAGCACTGGATGTGGTCGGGGTTGTTGTTGAACACCGTGTTGGGGAAGACCACGTAGTGACAGATGGTGTTCTGCAGGTGGTCGCCGGTCTCGGCCAGCCGATCGAGCTTGTCGGCACGGGGCACGAACATCATCGAGTTGAGGCCGGTGAGCCAGAAGTGCGTGGAGCGGGCTGCCTTGGTGAACTCCGGCGGGGTGTGGTGCAACTCGGTGGCGTGGTACACCTCGTTGAACCCGTCGACGATGGCCTTGTAGTTGACCGGGATGTCCACGACCATCTTCTCGTGGAGGATCATGTCCTCCATGCGGAACCGGCCGAGGTCGGCGACGATGTCGGGGCCGATCCAATCGAGCAGCGGCGGGGCGTCGTCGCCGGCGAGGTTGATCCACACCCAGCCGCCCCATTCGTCGGCGGCGACCGGGGGGATCTCGATGCCGGTGACGTGCAAGGGGTCGAAGTCCTCGCGTTCGGGCACGCCGACGAGCGCACCGGTGGTGTCGTAGACCCAGCCGTGCCAGGGGCAGGTGAAGCGCCGGTCGCACCCTGACGTCTCGCCGCGGGTCAGCCGGGCGCCGCGGTGCTGACACACGTTGTGGAAGGCGCGCAGGGACCCGTCGCCCTGGCGCGAGATGACGACGGTCTCGCCGTGGCCCTCGTAGAGCACCCAGTCGTTTGCGTTCGGGACCTCGGAGCTGCGGGCACCGATGATCCAGCTGGAACGCAGGACGCGCTCTCGTTCGAGCTCGTAGCGGGTGGGGTCTGTGTAGACCGAGGCGTCGACGACACCGCCGACGGTTCCCTCTGGGACGAGGGGCAGGTCCGGTCCGACACGGGGTGGGGCGTCGCCTCGGGTGGGTCGGTAGACCATGGTGTCGGTGCTCCTGCGATGCGGCGGCGTGGTGTGACCAGTATCGGACACCAGTGTCCCACAGACAACCGGCCGCCGGCGCGCCCGGCGCGGTCGCCGCCGGCAGGACCGCGACCGCCGTCGGCAATGCCGCCACCGCGGCGGTGGGCGCTGCCACACTGTCGCCGTGATCGACCTCAGTGCCCAGGCCGAAGACAACCCACTCGACGAGCTGCCCCAACGGGTGATCGATCGCCTGCCCGACGACGTGGTGGCCGACCTTCGCGACGGCACGATCGACGAGATACCGCGAGATGTGGTCGAGCAGCTGCCGGCCCGTCTGCAGGAGCGGATCCCCGACGACCTGATCACGAGCGCGACGACCTCGACCGGCCTCACGATCGCGATCGTCGTGCTGATCCTGCTGGGTCTGGCCGGGTTCGTGTACGGGATGGTGAAGCGCCTGGTGCTGCTGGCGGTGGTGTTCGCTGCGGTCGCCGTCGGCGGATTCTTCTGGTACACCCAGCGCTGAGCTGCTCTCCCGGGGGTCGCCACCCCTTGCGGACAGCGTCGTCACCCGAGCGGGGTCATCGTTCCGGCGCCGAAAACCGTCGCCCTGGCAACCAGTTTCGGCGCCAGAACCCATGGCCACCCGGACTGGCGCCGAAAACCGTCGCCCTGGCAACCAGTTTCGGCGCCAGAACCCATGGCCATACGGACTGGCGCCGAAAACCGTCGCCCTGGCAACCAGTTTCGGCGCCGGGCCCGATGGCCCAGTGGCCGATCGGCGACGCTGCGCCGCCGGCTGTGGCAGCCTTGGCGCCATGAGCGACGACACCACGCCCACGAGCGACACCGGTACCACCGGCTGGATCACCGACTGCACGCCCAGCACCCGATTCCCCTTCTACACCCGGGCCAACACGGGCGAGGTGGCCCCCAACCCCATGAGCCCACTCGGTTGGCGGATCGTGTGGCTCGAGGGCACCGTACGGGGCTATGAGGACGGCCACGTCCGCTGGGGCAGCTTCGCCGAGGGCGAGCTCGGCCCCGACGACCTCCAGTTCGCCTGCTTCGGCGGCTACATCTACCACTGCTGGTCGATGGTGCGGGTCCAGGGCGAACGATCCCCCGGCATGTCCGCCAAGCTCATGGACGACGCGTTCTTCGGCACCCACCCCGACATCCCGCCCTATGTCCCCCACCCCGACGACGCCGATCCCGAGGCCGAGGGCCGGATCCAGGGCACCATGGACTGGCTGATGTCGATGACCGAACTCCCCGACGAGCTCGCCGAGGACCGGGCCAAGGCGCTCGCAGCCCGTGACGCCCGCCCCGACCTGGCTGCCGCCACCGACGCCGAGCTCGTCGAACGGGCAACGTCGATGAGCCCGCTCATCCAGGAGTTCTTCGACCCGTACATGGTCTACGGCACCGCCTCGTCGATGGCGATGGGCGTCCTCGCTCCCCTCTGCGAAGGTCTCGACCCGCAGATCCCGTCGCGCCTCATCGCCGGCATCGGCGACGTCGACTCGGTGCCGCCGTCGCAGGCCATCTGGGACCTCGGGCGCCGGGTCCGCTCCTCCGCCGAGCTGACGGCCCTGTTCGACGCCGGCCTCGATGGCCTCGGCGACCGCATCGCCGCCCTCGCCGACAGCGACCACGACGGCGCCGCCGAGGCCTCGCTGTTCCTCGCCGATCTCGACACCCTGCGCCACGAACACGGCGCCCGCGGCCCCATCGAATGGGACATCGCCAGCCCCACCTGGGAGACCCGCCCCGAGCTGGTACTCGCCCTGGTCGACCGGTTGCGCCTGGCCGACGACGACCTCTCCCCGACCACCCGCCATGCCCGAGCCGTCGCCGACCGCGAAGCCGCCGAGGCCACCCTGCGGGCCCACCACGCCGACAACGACGAAGCCACCGCGGCCATCGATCTGGGTCTGCGCCTGGCACGGGTGTTCACCCCGGGGCGCGAGCGCACGAAGCTGACCGAGATGATGGCAATCCACGAGGTGCGCGTCGCCATCGACGAGCTGGGACGGCGCATGGTCGAACGCGGCGTCGTCGAGCGCCCCAGCGACATCACGATGCTCCTCGACACCGAGCTCGACGCCTTCGTGGCCGACCCGGCGTCGTTCGCCGACACGATTCGCGAGCGCCTCGCCGTGTTCGCCGACCTGGCGTCGCGCCAGGAGCCGTTCATCCTCTTCGAGGAGCAGCCCGACCCCTCCAGCTGGCCCCAGCGCGGCGCAGGCGCCGAACCGGCCGTCGTCGGCGATGTCCTCACCGGCATCTCCGGCGCCGCGGGCATCGTCACCGGCACGGCCCGCATCGTCACCGACCCGTCCGACCCGCGCGGTATCGAGCCCGGCGAGATCCTCGTCGCCCCCATCACCGACCCGGCATGGACCCCGCTGTTCGTCACCGCCGGCGGCGTGGTCGTCGAGGTCGGCGCACCGATGAGCCACGCCATGATCGTCAGCCGCGAGCTGGGCGTGCCCTGCGTGACCGGCATCGAGGGAGCAACCGGCAAGCTCCGTGACGGCATGTTGGTGGCGATCGACGGTGGAGCCGGCACGGTCACCATCCTCGAGTAGCCGACCATTCCCAGTACAGCGGCACCGACGGCACCACCGACCTGACACAGTGCGGGTCGGTGGTCCACGAAGACCACGGAGGCAGAACATGCAGGCAGTCGGAGTGATCGAGTTCGGAGGGCCCGAGGCCCTCGAGGTCGTCGAGCTTCCCGAGGTGCACCCCGGTCCGGGCCAGGTCCGGATCCGAGTGCACGGGGCCACCGTCAACCCGACCGACACGTACCACCGCAACGGGTCGCGGGCCGAGATGCTCCGCAAGGACCCGCCGCCCTACATCCCGGGCATGGACTGCGCCGGCGTCATCGACGAGATCGGCGAGGGTGTCGAACACGTCGCCATCGGTGAGCCGGTCATGGCGATGGTCATCCCCAACGGCACCCAGGGCGGCTACCGGGCATCGATCGTGCTCGACGCCGACCAGGTGGCACGCGCGCCGGCGGGGTCCACCCACGCCGAGGCGGCGACGCTGCCCATGAACGGACTGACGGCCCGGCTGAGCCTCGACCAGCTCGCGCTCGCTCCCGGACAGACCCTCGCCGTGACCGGCGCCGCCGGCTGCTACGGAGGCTACGTCGTGCAGCTGGCCAAGGCCGACGGCCTGCGGGTCATCGCCGACGCCGCGCCCGCCGACGTCGAGCTCGTTCGATCCCTGGGGGCCGACGAGATCGTCGAGCGCGGCGACGACATCGCCGACAGGATCCGTGCCATCGTCCCCGGTGGGGTCGACGGCCTCGCCGACGGCTCGGTCCAGAACGAACTCGCCGTGGCTGCGGTACGCGACGGGGGCGCGTATGCGTCGGTGCGCTTCTGGAGCCCGCCGCCCGAGCGCGACATCGCATTCCACAAGACCCTCGTCAGCGCGTACGACCATCGAGCCGACCTGCTCGAGGTGCTGAGCAGCCAGGTCGAGAACGGCCTGCTGACGCTGCGGGTGGCCGAGACCTACCCGCCCGAACGGGCCCCCGACGCGCATCGCCGCCTCGAGGCGGGCGGCACCCGGGGTCGCCTGGTCATCACGTTCTGACGGTTCACCCACGCCGGACCGAGATCCGATTGCGTCGGACGAGTCGCCGAGGGCCCCGCTCCCGTCGGCCCGACGACGGCCGGACGCCGACGTGGGACCCGACACGCAGCACTCGTCTCACCGGCCGGGCAGCTGGCACGATGGCACCCATGCGCATCGTCTCGCTCCTGCCGGCCGCCACCGAGATCGTCGCGACACTCGGCCTCCTCGACGACCTGGTCGGTGTCACCTTCGAGTGCGACGAGCCCCACGGCGTCCGCGACGGGCGGACCATCCTCGTCGACGGGCTCGACGTCGAAGGGTTGACGGCCGCCGAGATCGACGAGATGGTCGGTCGTCTCGCTGCGTCGGGCGAGCCCATGTACCGCCTCGACGTCGACGCGTTCCGCCGCCTCGACCCCGACCTCGTCTTGACCCAGGATCTCTGCCGGGTGTGCGCGTTGCCGTCGGGCGATGTCGATGCCGCGCTCGATCACCTGGGTTGTCGGGCCGAGGTCGTGTCGCTCGACCCCATGCGCCTCGACGACGTGCTGGCCGCCATCGTGGCGGTGGCCGATGCCGCCGGGGTCCCCGACCGGGGGCGCAGCGTGGTCGCCGGGCTGCACGAGCGGCTCGACACGGTCGCCGACGCCGTCGGCGGCCGCGATCGCCCTGCGGTGTTCGTGCTGGAGTGGTCCGATCCGCCGTTCGTGGCCGGGCACTGGATCCCCGATCTCGTCGCTGCGGCCGGGGCCGAGCCGGTCCTGTCGAGCGGAGGGCAACGGTCGACCACCACGACCTGGGACGCCATCGCCGCAGCCGTGCCCGACACGGTCGTGGTCGCTCCCTGTGGCTTCGGCCTCGATGACGCCGCCGCACAGGCCGCATCGGTCATCGATCATCTCCCCGCCGACGCCGCTGTCTGGGCAATCGACGCCAACGCGTGCGTGGTGCGGCCGGGGCCGCGCCTGGTCGAGGCCGTCGAGGCGTTCGCTGCGATGTTCCACGGCATCGGCGACATCGACCCCGAGATCGCCCGCCGCATCCGTTGAGCTGCACTTCGCGGCCGCAACGCATGATCTCGTCGCTGATCCACCGGCGATCCGGCACGAGATCCGGAGCACCAGGGCTGTCTCGGGGCGCATGACCGGCAGCGTCAACCCCACCGTCATGAGGTCGGCCCCGGTGGCCGACATCCCGCCATCGAGCCACCCCGGGCCCCGGCGCATGATCCCGGGCGGATCGCCCACTCCGGGCACCAGCCCGACCTCGTAATCGCGGGCGGCGTCGAGTCCTGCGAGGCGCAGGCGGGCCGGCACCGACCAGGCAGGTGTCGTCAGCTGCGCGACCGACACCAGCGCCTCTGACCCGTCGTCACCGACGACCATCGTGGCGAGCGACGTCGGATCATCGGTCTCGAGACGATGCAGCCGTCCCGTGTGCAGCAGGTTCCGATGGTCCTTGTACGCAGCGACCACTGCGCTCAGCGCGACCAAGTCCTCGTCGGTGGCCGACAACAGGTCCCACTCGATACCCAGGTGCCCGAACAGCGCCGTGGCGCCCCGGAAGCCGAGGCTGTGGCGGCGTCCGGTGATCGGGTTGACCGGCGGGCCGATGTGGGCTCCCATGAGCTCGAGCGGGAACAACAGCGACGCACCCTGCTGGATGCGTTGGCGGTCGAGCGCGTCGTTGCTGTCGCTGGTCCAGATGCGGTCGGCATGCGCCAGCACGCCGTAGTCGGCACGCGCTCCGCCCGATGCGCAGGCCTCGATCTCGAGAGCAGGATGCGCGGCGCGGACCCGGGCCATGAGCCGATACACGGCCTCGACCTGACGGTGACCGGCAGCGCACCCGGCATGGCTCGCGTCGAGGACGTCACGGTTGGCGTCCCACTTGAGGTAGTCGATGGCGTACTCGTCGACGAGGGCGTCGATCGCGGCGAAGAGGTGGTCGGCGACCTCGGGCCGGACGAGGTCGAGCACGAGCTGGTTGCGTGCCAACAGCGCTGTCTCACCGTCGGGCATCAGCACCCAGTCCGGATGGGTGCGGTACAGCTCCGAGTCGGGATTGACCATCTCGGGCTCGACCCAGAGCCCGAAGTCGAGCCCGCGGGCACGCACGTGGTCGACGAGGGGGTGCAGGCCTTCGGGCCAGACGGTGCGGTCGACGGTCCAGTCGCCGAGGCCGGCCCGGTCGTCCTTGCGGGCCCGGAACCAGCCGTCGTCGAAGACGAAGCGCTCCACACCCACCGCGGCGGCCCGGTCGACCAGGCGGCACAAGGTGTCGAGATCGTGGTCGAAGTAGACCGCTTCCCAGGTGTTGAGCATCACGGGCCGAGGTCGGCCGGGATGATGCGGGCGCACCCGGAGATGGCGGTGCAGCGAGTGGCTGAGCGATCCCAGTCCAGCGGGTGACCATGCGACCACGACCGCCGGCATCTCCCAGGTCTCGCCCGGTTCGAGGTCGACGTCGCCGGGCGCCAGCACGGGGCCGACCTGGGCGAGGCGGCGGCCGTCGGCCAGGCGATCGAAGCGGAGCTCGGCGTTGCCGCTCCAGGCGAGGTGGATGCCCAGGAGCGCTCCGGATGTCTCGTCGAAGCCCGCGCCACCGACGACGGCGGTGGGGTGGTTGTCGTGGGAGGTCCGGCCCCGACGGTTCTCGATCAGCATCGTGCCGTGGGGCCAGGAGGTCCGCACGCTCTGGAACTCGTGCGCCCAGCGGCCGACGAAGCGCAGCACCTCGTCGGCTCCGGCCGGCAACGGCACCGTGAGCGTCGCTCGCTGGAGCTGATAGACGTCGTCGCCGAGGTTCGTCAGCGAGGCTCGCATGGTCACGACGCCGGCCTCGTCGATGTCGACGTCGATACCGAGCGCGACACATGCTCGCGGGTCACGACCCTCCCAACGCAGGTGGCGGGGGCCGTGGTCGACCACGGCACCGGACGCGAACGACACGGCATGGCCGGTGCCATCGACCCGACGGCCCTCGATGCCGGGGCGTCCCGGGAACCCTGACGCGGCGGTGGGGACGAGCGCCAGCGGCGCGACCTCGTCGAACTCGCCACCGGGGACGACGGACGCGCTCGTCACCAGCCCGTCGGTGGCGACACCAGTGGGGCCGAGGTGAAGGATCTCGGGAACACCGGCGACGTCGATGATCAGGCAGACATCGTCGGCAGTGAGCCGCAGCAGCGAACGCATCGTCTACCGGTCGGCCTGCAGGGTCTGCCCTTGAGATCTCATCCCTCGAGAACTCATCCCTTCAGGCCCTGCGATGCCGTGCCCTCGACGAAGTGCCGCTGGGCCAGCAGGAAGGCCGTGATGGGCGGAATGACCGCGATCATGACGCCCGCGAGGATGAGGTTCGGGCTGTCCGCCGCCCGTCCGCCGAGCACCTGCAGTGCGAGCGACAGCACACGGTTGTCGAGGTTGCCGGAGTTGATGGCCACCAGCGGCCACACGAAGGAGTTCCACGCATACAGGAACGCGAACGCGGACAGCGCGGCGATGGCCGGCATCGACAACGGCACCATGATCCGCCACAGGATCGTCCAGCGCGACGCGCCGTCGATGCGTGCCGCCTCTTCGAGCTCGGGGGGAATGGTGATGAAGAACTGGCGCATGAGGAACGTGCCGTAGGCCGTGAACACGAACGGCACGATCAACGATACGAGACGATCGATCCATCCGATCGAGACCACCAGCTGGTGCAGCGGCACGATGAGCACCACGAACGGGATCATGATCGACCCCAGGTACATGAGGAACAGCCGATCACGCCCCGCGAAGTGCAGACGGGCGAACGCGTAGCCGCCGATGATCGAGGTCAGGACCTGACCGCCGACCACCAACAAGGTGACGAGCACCGTGTTGGTGAGGGCGCGGTCGAGTCGTTGGAGCTCGAGGACGTCGGAGAAGTTCTCGGTGCGCAGCGACGCCTCCTGCACCGGCGTCGCGTCGTTGACGTTGGCCACGACGTTGGTGTCGAGGTCGTCGGGATCGGCGAACAGGCCCGCGGTGGTACCGCGCACCCGCACGACCTCGACGGTCTCGCCGTCGATCTCGGCGGTGCCGACCTCGCGGTCGCGTTCGCGGCCGTTGACGAGAATGGTCACCTCGCGGCCGGTGCCGGTGACCAGGGCGTCGTCGAGCTGGAACTGCGCGTCGTCGGCGCCCTCGTCGGCGGCAAGGGTGTACACGCCGATGGCCACACCGTCCTCCACCAGGGCCAGCTCGCGCGACTCGCCGGCGACGTCGAGCTCGAACAGCGGCACCGGCCCTTCGATGCCCTCGACGGTCGTGGTGGCAGCGGTGCGTGGGACCAGCGTCGGCGGATAGTTGAACACGTCGGCCGGTTCCTTCAACGAAGTGCTGAGGGCCACGACGAACGGGAACAGGACGATGACGGCGAAGACGGTGAGCGCCAGATAGGTGCCCGCCGAGGCCAGACGGCGCCGGGACTTCGTGCCGGTCTTGCGGGCGCTCATCGCGCTGCCTCCACTTCGGCCTGCTGACGTCTGAACTGCAACAGGGTCAGTCCGAAGATCAGCGCGAACAGCACCCAGGCGACCGCCGACGCGTAACCCTGGGAAAACCGCTGGAAGCCCTCCTGATACAGGTACAGCACGGGGGTGAGGGTCGAGTCCTGGGGTCCGGCCGGATTGGGCGTGACGGTCACGAACACGATGTCGAACAGCTGGATCGCCTGGATGGTGGTGATGGCCACGACGAAGAACGTGGTGGGGCGCAGCGACGGCACGGTGATGAACCGGAACCGCTGCCAGGCGTTCGCTCCGTCGAGCTTGGCCGCCTCGTACATCGACGGGTTGATGCCCTGCAGGCCCGCCACGAACAGGATCGTGTTGAACCCGAAGGTCATCCACGCGAAGACGATGACGATGGAGATCATGGCCGTCGAGGAATCAGACAGCCACTGGATGGACACGTCGCCGGGCAGGGCCTCGGTGAGCAGGTAGTTGAGCCAGCCGACGGTGGCGTTGAACATCTGACGCCAGATCAGCGAGATGCCGATGACACCGGCGATGCTCGGGATGAAGAAGACCGCGCGGTAGATCTTCATGCCCCGCAGCTTCGTGTTGAGCAGGCTCGAGCACACCAGTGCCGGGAGGACGCTCAGCGGGACGGCGAGCACCATGAACCAGACGATGTTGCGCAGCGAGATCCAGAACAGCTTGTCGCGCGCGGAGATCATGATGTTCGAGCCGAACAGCTCGAAGCGCCACAGCTGGGCGTAGCCGTCCTTCAGGGCCGCACTGGCGGGTTCGGCCGAGCTGTCCATGAAGGCGAGGTCGAGGCTGAAGAGCTCCTGGTAGTTGCCGAACCAGGTGAACGACTTGTCGCCCAGGGCGTCCCAGTCGAAGAAGCTGATGACGAACGAGAACACGAGCGGACCGGCGAAGAAGGCCAGGAATCCGAGCAGGTTCGGCGACAGGTACAGCAGACCCTCGATCTGTTCCTGCTGACCCGAGGTGGTGCCGAACATCGTGCGGGTGTCGGGGCGCCACAGGAACCGCAGGGCACCGAGTGCGACGACCGCAGCGGCGAGGCAGGCAATGGGCCAGAGGGCAAGGAGCTCACCGAGCATGTGTACGACACCGTCGATGATCCCGACGGCGAAGGCGAACACGACCGACCCTGCGACGATGAGGGCGTTGCCGGCTCGGCCGAGGCTGTGTGCGGCCGGGGTCGCAGGCAGCTTCGCCGCCACGATCCTCCAGGCCCAGCCGATCGACGGGATGGCGAGCCACCAGATGGCCGACTCGAAACGTTCGGCGACCTCGTCGAGGCCGGTGAACACGTCGAGCATCGACAGCAGCGCCGTCGTGGCGCCGACGAACAGCAGGTAGTTGACGGCGATCGACGCGGTGCGGCCGCCGTTGGCACGTCGGCCGATCGCCCGGACGGCCCAGGCGTTGGCGACCAGGCCGCCGACGCCGGCTGCGGCCAGCACGACCCGTATGGGAGCAGGCAGTTCATCGCCGGCTGTGGTCACTGCGACCAACCCGGCTGCACTCAGGGCGATGAGCGCGATGTGCCACATCCGAAGGAGCACGACAGGCTCGATCGGTCTGGTGGGGTCGGCGCGCTCAGCGGCGACATCCTCGGCCAGCTCTTCACCCACGACGGTCATCTCTGCACCCCCCTGTGTCGGTGCCCGGCGACCCACCGGCCGCCCCGGCGCAGAGGCCGGGGGGGACACGTTCGGGGGGCCTTGTGGACGGATCAGCCGAATGCGGCTGCGTCGACCTCGGCACAGATGGTGTCGGCGAAGTCCTCGATCGAGGTGTCACCGGCGATGACGGCCGAGACGGCGCTACCCATGGTGGCGTCGAAGTCGGGCCAGCTGCCGTCCCAGAGCGGGCCTTCGGCGACGGCATCGGTGGAGATGCCGTCGATGAACGCCTGGTTGTTCTCCGGTGGGGTGAAGGTCAAGAACGCGTCGATGGCGTCCTGGCCGACCCGACTCGGGATGTTGGCGCCGAGCTCGGAGATGGTTCCCTGGGTCTCGGCGGTGGTCAGTGCCTGGACCAGCTCCCATGCGGCTTCGGGATGCTCGGTCTCGGCGTTGACGACATAGGCGCCCCAGAAGAGCCAGTTGCTCGCACCGGCGGGACCGGCGGGAATGTTGACGACGTCCCAGTTGAAGTCGTTTGCGGCACGCATGCCGGGCGTCGCCCAGCGGCCGTTCATGAACATGCCGAGCGTGCCGGCCTGGAACGGCGCCTCGGCGCCTTCGCCCCACGGCAGGGTGTTGCCGGAGGTGAACAGCTCGTTGGCGAAGGCCAACCCGGCGAGGGACTCCTCGGTGTCGAGGGCACATGCGGTGCGGTCCTCGCTGAAGAAGGAGCCACCGGCACCGTTGATCCACACGCCGTAGGGACCCCACCAGCCATCGCTGCCGAAGCCCTTGACCTCGCCGCCGAGAGCGGCGACGTCGGCGACGACCTCGCTGAAGGTCTCCCAGGTCCAGTCACCCGACGCTGCGAGATCGCGGGGATCCTCGGCGCCGGCCTCGGCGATCAGGTCGAGGTTGACGTACATGGCGAAGGTCGACACGTCGCGGGGCAGGCCCCACAGGGTCTCGCCGGGGTTGCCGGTCTCGGGGTTGTAGGTCAGGTGGAACATCGGACCGGGGTAGAAGTCGTCGTCGGAGTGACCGGACGCATCGGCCTGTGCCCGCAGGTCGAGCAGCAGACCCCGGCCCACGAAGTCGGCGATGTCGGTGCCGGGGATCCAGAAGACGTCGGGAGCGGTGCCGGAGGCGAGCTCGGTCTTGAGCACGTCCTGGTAGCTCGAGGTCTCGGATCCACCAGGCTCGTAGGTCAGTTCGAAGGAGTCGCTCGCCGCGGCGAGGTCGTCGGAGATGGCCTGGTAGACGTCGATCTCGGCCTGGTTGTCGGGCCGGGTCCGCCAGCGCAGCGTGACCTCGTCGCCGCCGGCGGCAGCTTCGTCGTCGCCCGCCGCGGCCCCCTCTTCGGCGCCGCCATCCTCGGCAGCGCCGTCCTCGGCAGCGCCGTCCTCGGCAGCGCCGTCCTCGGCAGCGCCGTCCTCGGCGGAGACGGGTTCTTCGCCGCCGCCCTCGTCGTCATCGCCACAGGCCGCGGCCAACAGCGCGAACGCCGCCAGGATCGCGAGCAGCTTCCAGAATCGTTGCATGAGCTTGCCTTTCCGGACCGGCATGGAGCCGGCTCCCCTCTCACCCGATGCCGGATCGCCCCCGTGCGAGGAGCGACGTGACGGAATGTCAACGTTGACATCGGAGAGGTGACACTATGGCTGCCATCGCCGCGACGCAAGGACCATGTCCGCATTTGGTGCCGCCGGCCGCAGCTACGCTCGTCGCTCGTGGCCTCCCCGACGACCCGACCGACGCTGCACGACGTCGCCGACCTCGTGGGCGTCTCGGCCCGCACGGTGTCGCGTGTCGTCAACGGCGAAGCCCCCGTCTCGCCCGACACAAGGGCCCGCATCGAAGCAGCCATCGACCAGCTCGGCTACCGGCCGAACATGTTGGCGCGCGGCCTCATCAACCAGCGCAGCGGGATGATCGCCCTGCTGGTCACCTCGATGGCCAACCCCTTCTTCCCCGAGTTCAGCGATGGCGTCCAGGCAGCGGCGTCCGACGCCGGCATGACGCTGGTGCTGACCAACTCGCGCGACGATGCCGCCATGCAGCGGCGGATCCTGCGCGAGCTCGAGTCCCACGCCGTCGAGGGGATCATCGCGTTCACCGCCACCGACGGCGACGACAGCCTCACCGAGGCAGCGCGGCGTGGCGTTCCGATGATCGTGGTCAACGACCGCCTCGACGACCCGACCGTCAAGTCCGTCCGGGCCGATCTCGCGCGTGGGGCCGAGTTGGCCGTCGGACACCTCCTCGCTCGGGGGTGTGTGCGACCGGCGATGATCGCCGGCGCGCTCCGCGTCGACCATCCCCACTGGCGCCGCGACGGCTTCGTGGCGGCCGCTGCCGCAGCCGGACACCCGGGCGCTCCGGTGATCGTCGAGGACGCCACGGTCGAGGGCGGAGCTGCTGCGGCCCGGACCCTGCTCGATACCCATCCCGACATCGACGGTGTCTTCGCCTACAACGACCTCATGGCGCTCGGGGCCATCCGGGCGTTCGCCGCGTCGGGGCGCAGCGTTCCCGACGACATAGCGGTCGTCGGGTTCGACGACATCGCGATGGGGTCACTTGTCGACCCGGCCCTCACCACGATCCGCATGGATCGTCACCGGCTCGGCCGCCTCGCCGTCGAGACCCTCCGGGCGGTCATCGATGCCGACGGCCCGGTCCCCGACCCCGAACCCCTCGACGTCGAGTTGGTCGTCCGCGAATCGGCGTGACCCCGGTCTCGTCGCGTCCTTCAACCGTGACGGTGGATCACCGCGGTGAGATCGGGGTAGTCGGGGATGCCAGCGCCGCTTGGGCGGCGGCCAGGCGGGCGACCGGCACCCGGTAGGCCGAGCAGCTCACGTAGTCCAGGCCGAGCTGTTGGAAGAGCTCGATGGACGCGGGGTTGCCGCCGTGTTCGCCACAGATCCCGACCTCGAGATCGGGCCGTGTCGCCCGCCCCTCCTCGATGGCGATGCGCATCAGCCGGCCCACGCCTGCCGCGTCGATCGAGTGGAACGGATTGACCGGCAGGACCCCGTCGGCGACATAGGACAACAGGAACCCCGACTCGGCGTCGTCGCGGCTCATGGCCAGCGTCGTCTGGGTCAGGTCGTTGGTACCGAACGAGAAGAAGTCCGCGTGCTCGGCGATCTCCCCTGCGGTCAGCGCAGCGCGCGGCACCTCGATCATGGTGCCGATCGGGATGTCGATCGTCTCACCCCTGGCAGCGCAGACCGCTGCGATCTCGCTCTCGATGATCTCCCGTGCGGCCGCCATCTCTGCGGCGTGGCTCACCAGGGGCACCATGATCTCGGGCCGGACATCGACGCCGTTGGCGCGGACCTCGATGGCTGCACCGACGATCGCGCGGGTCTGCATGCGCATCAGCTCCGGGATCTTCAGGCCCAGACGCACCCCACGCAGACCCAGCATCGGATTGGACTCGCGCAGCTCCTCGACGCGGCCGAGCATCTCTCGCACCGCGGACAGTTCGTCGACGAGGGTCTCGACGGACACGAGGTCGGCGGCGCGGACCAGGCGGATCTGGAGATCGGCAGCCTGACGGCTGAGCTCGTCGTAGCTCGGGAGGAACTCGTGCAGAGGCGGGTCGAGCAACCGGATGATGACGGGCTCGCCGGCCATGGCCTCGAACATGCCGGCGAAGTCGGCCCGCTGGAACGGCAGGAGCGCGGCGACGGCCTCGCGCCGTTCCGACGCGGTCGACGCCGTGATCATGCGCTGCACGATCGGCAGTCGATCCTGTGCGAAGAACATGTGCTCGGTGCGGCACAGGCCGATTCCGGCCGCGCCGAAGCTCCGGGACCGCCGCGCCTCGTCGGGCTCGTCGGCGTTGGCCCGCACCTCGAGCGTGCGGACCTCGTCGGCCCACTCCAGCAGCGTGGTCAGCCACCCGTTGTCGAGATCGGGCGCCACCGTCTCGAGCGCTCCGGCATAAACGGCGCCGGTCGTGCCATCGACGGAGATCCAGTCGCCCTCGTGGACCTCGGTCATCCCCACCGTGAACGACCGCCCGACCAGATCGATCTCGATCTCGGACGCGCCGACCACCGCAGGCTTGCCGAACTGGCGGGCGACGAGCGCAGCATGGCTGGTGCGTCCCCCGCTCGAGGTCAAGATGCCCACTGCGGCCAGCATCCCGTGGACGTCGTCGGGCCGCGTCTCGGGCCGCACGAGCACGACGGCGCGGCCCTCCTTCGCCCAGCTCTCGGCCAGATCGGGATCGAATGCCGCGACCCCGACCGCAGCACCGGGAGACACGTTGAGACCCTTCGCGACGGGTTGCGCTCCGGCGATCGATGCCACCGAGAACTGGGGATGGAGGAAGAAGTCGACCTGCGCCGGCGTGACTCGTCGGAGCGCCTCCCGGCGATCGATCCGGCCTTCGTTCGCCAGGTCGACCGCGATCCGCACCGCTGCCTGCGCGGTCCGTTTGCCCGAGCGTGTCTGCAACAGCCAGAGCTTCCCGCGCTCGACGGTGAACTCCATGTCCTGCATGTCGCCGTAGTGATCCTCGAGCTGCCGGGCGATCGCGGCGAACTGCTCTGCGACGGCCGGCATCACCGTGGCCAGGGAGCCGATCGGCTCCGTCGGGCGGATGCCGGCCACCACGTCCTCGCCCTGGGCGTTGACGAGGAAATCGCCCTCGAGGTGGGGCTCGCCGGTGGTGGCGTCGCGGCTCATCGCCACGCCGCTGGCGGAGTCCTCGCCCATGTTCCCGAACACCATCGCGACGACGTTCACGGCGGTACCGAGGTCGTGGGCGATGCCGGCCGCGACCCGGTAGTCATGGGCCCGCTTGCCCCGCCAGCTCTCGAACACGGCCTCGACGGCCATGCGGAGCTGCTCGACGGGCTCGGCGGGGAACGCGACGGTCCCACGCCGCTCGGTGATCTCGCGGAACGACGCCACGACATGGCGGAGGTCGTCTGCGCCGAGCTCGGCGTCGGATGCGACACCGCGCAGTTGGCGCCGCTGACTCAAGACCGCCTCGAACGGGGCGTCGTCGACACCGAGCACCACGGTGCCGAACATCTGGATGAGGCGCCGGTAGGAGTCGAGCACGAACCGTTCGTCGCCGGTGGCGGCGATCATGCCCTCGACCACCTCGTCGTTGAGGCCGATGTCCAAGACGGTGTCCATCATCCCCGGCATCGAGAACTTCGCTCCGGACCGCACGGCCACCAGCAAGGGGTCGGCCGGGTCGCCGAAGCGTTTGCCCGTGGCCTCCTCCATCTGATCCATCGCCGCGAGCACCTCGTCCCACATCCCGTCGGGGGACTTTCCGTCGGCGGCCTGGTAGGCGTTGCAGGCGCGGGTGGTGATGGTGAAGCCCGGCGGCACCGGGACGCCCAGCCGGGTCATGTCCGCGAGGTTCGCTCCCTTGCCGCCGAGGAGACCCCTGACGGCATCCCAGTTGCCGTCGACGACGGACTCGGCGGCGTCGAGCTCATCGAATCGGTACACCCACTGTTCGGCGGTCATGTGATCGGTCTCCTGTCGGGCGGCGCCGGTCGGGCGTGCGCTGCGCTGTCAGGGGCCGACCGTAGGGCGACGCCTCCTCCGCCGGGAAGGGACCTCGGTCCCGAGGTGGAGCCGATCGACCCGCCTCGGCTGTTGCCCCGTCATCGGCGCCGGGCCGGCCTGCACTCCCCTATGGTCTCGGACCACATCTGCCGACACCAGACCGGAGACCCATGGCAAACCAGCGCGCCACCATCGTCATGACCGACACCGAGGTCGACGAGTTCCTCGACCAGCAGCGCACCATCACCATGGCCACCATCGGCCCGAGCGGGATGCCGCACCTGGTGGCCATGTGGTACGGCTTCATCGACGGGGTCATCTACTTCGAGACCAAGGCGAAGTCCCAGAAGGTGGCCAACCTGCGGCGCGACCCCCGGATCACCTGCTCGGCCGAGGCCGGTCACACCTACGACCAGCTCCGTGGCGTGTCGGTCGAGGGCACCGCCACCATCATCGACGACACCGAGGCGGACGAGTACTGGGCCGCGGGCATCAGCGTCTTCGAGCGCTATCAGGGACCCTACGACGAGGAACTCCGTCCCATCGTCGAGTTCATGATGAACAAGCGTGTCGTCGTGCGCGTCGACGCCGCCCGGGTCCGGTCCTGGGACCACCGCAAGCTGGGGATCGACCCGATGCCCCTCGGCGGCTCCACCGCGGCCTACCTCTGACCCCTCACCGCACGGACCGTTCGTTACGGTCGCGGCCATGAGAGCCGGGGCCATCGTGGCGGGCGTGCTGATCGGCGCCGTCGTCGCCGTCGGATGCGGCGGCGCGACCGAGGCGACAACCGTCGACGAGCGCCCCACCGAGATCCGGGCGTGGGGATGCGGCGGCGCGGACCCAGCAGTCGGGTCCGGCACGGCGATCGACGCAGCGACGGTTCTGACCGTCGCCCATGTCGTCGCCGGGGCCGATTCGATCATCGTCACCGATGCAAGCGGCGCAGAGCACGACGCGACCGTGGCGGCGATCGACACCGACCTCGATCTCGCCGTCCTCGACGTGCCGGGTCTCGACGTCACCGACGTGGAGCTGGCGTCGCTGGGCGCAGGCGACCGGGGCACGGCGAGCGGGCTCGGGACAGGCGGCGAGTTCGGATGGACCGTCGAGCGCACGGTCGTCATCCGCTTCGCGGACATCTACGGCGAGGGCGCCCACGACCGGGCGGGTTACGAGCTCGATGCGACCGTCGAGCGTGGCGACAGCGGTGCCGGCCTGTTCGCCGACGACGGCAGCCTCGGGGGCGTGGTCTTCGCGGCGAGCCGACGCGACTCCGCCCGGGCCTGGGCGACCGACATCGCTGCCGCTGAAGACATCCTCGATGTGGCGGGCGAAGCCGACCCGGCGGGCCGCGAACCAGCCGAATGCGTCACGCTGACGCGAGCCGGCTGACGCCGGCGACACCTCCCTCACACGACGTCGCGGCGCTGCACGAACAGCAGCCCGACCACCGCCGGCACGAGCGCCCAGGCGACCACCGCGCCGGCTGCAGCGGCCGAGGAGACCTCGGTCCCCACCCCGGACAAGACATTGGCGAGCACGCTCGGCATCCATGACGCCGTGCCGCTGGCCAGCTGCACCACCAGCGGAGGCGCCACGATCAGGGCCAGCACGGTGGTGGTGACCGCTCCACCGACGTTGCGCACCACCGCGCCGACCCCAGCACCGAGGACGGCTCCGGCGGCACCGACGAAGGTCGAAGCGGCGAGGATCTGGGCCACGTGGACCGCGGACACCATGAACCCGTACTCGGTCGTCGGCAACGACACGGCCACTGCGATGACGGTCAGCCCGGCCCCGACGAAGCTGAGCACGGCACCCCCGAGCGCAACGGCGACCAGTTGGGCGATCACGGCGCGATGGCGCCGCGGCGACGCCAGGAACGTCGGGATGACGGTGTTGTGCCCGTACTCGCGCGCCACGGCGATCGCGCCGAAGAGCCCGGCGCCCATGAAGGCATTGGCGGCGAAGGCCATCAGCGATTGCTGATCGGCCTCGGTCGAGATGAAGTCCTTGCTGCCGTCCATGTCGGTCCCGGCGATCACGGCGAAGGCGTTGATCGCAGCGATCGCGACGAGGACACCCAGGAACGCCCACGGCATCTTGGTGCTGGTCAGCTTGCGGATCTCGGATCGGATGAGTCCTTCCATGGTCACGGCTCGACCCCCTCGGGATCCGACGGCGAGGCCACGGTGGTCCACTGCAGGAACAGCTCCTCGAGCGAACCGGCCCGTGAGGCCAACTCGTGCAGGACCACGCCTTCGGCGAACGCCCGCGCGCCGATCTCCTCGAGCGCCATACCCCGGACCACCATGGCGTCGGCTCCGTCGGGCTCGATCGCGGCACCGGCGCCTTCGAGCACGCTGCCGAGGCGGGAGACCTCCGGGCTACGGACAACTGCGGCGGCCTGTTGGAGTTCGGCGAGCGAGCCCGTGGTCACGAGACGACCCCGGTTGACCACGATGACGTCGTCGGCGAGGTGTTCGACCTCGCTCAGCAGGTGGCTCGACACGAACACCGTGCCCCCGGCGGCTGCGTGATCGCGGAGCAGATCACGCAGCGTGCGGATGCCCTGGGGGTCGAGCCCGTTGCCGGGCTCGTCGAGGATCAGCACCGGTGGTGTGCCGAGCATCGCGGCGGCGAGGCCGAGGCGTTGGCGCATGCCGAGCGAGTACGCCCCGACGCGCCGATCGGCTGCGTCGGAGAGCCCGACCTGTTCGAGCATGACCTCGACCCTGCGCTGGTCGATGCCGCTCGCGTCGGACAGGATCCGCAGATGGTCCCGGCCGCTGCGCCCGGGATGGAACGCATCGGATTCGATCATGGCGCCGACGATTCCCGCCGGTGCCGGCAGATCGCGATACCGATGGCCGCCGATGGTGGCGGTGCCCTCGCTCGCGGCCGCCAGGTCGAGCATGATCTTCATCGTCGTCGACTTGCCCGAACCGTTGGGGCCGAGGAAGCCCGTCACCCTCCCGGGCGGCACCGTGAAGTCCAGGTGATCGACGACGGTACGGTCGCCGTACCGTTTGGTCAGGTGCTCGACCTGCAGCGGGTAGCCACCGTCGCCGGTGTCGCCGAGATCTCCGACGAACGCCGGCGCGGGGACTCCCGTAGCGGTGGTGGTCATGCTCGCTGCCTCCACTGTTGGCTCTCGATCGCTCGACGGGCTCCCCTCGGCCGGATACCGACCTCATCGGATCCGCCTCTCTCAGTCTCGGGCCGACCCGCTCCGCCCGACAGGGCCGGAGGTCACGTCGGTGCGCCGGTGTCGTCTCCCGAGCGGGAGACGTCGTTGCCGGCCTCGGCCGGTCAACCTTGCGGTTTGGCGGACCGCCGATCGGGTACGTGGCGGCCATGGACTTCTTCGAGGCCGTCGCGAGCCGCCGCACCACCAACGGTCCCCTCGCGCCGACGCCGGTCTCCGCCGAGCACCAACGCCTCCTCGTCGACGTGGCGGGTATGGCCCCTTCGCACTTCAACAGCCAGCCCTGGCGCTTCGTGCTCATCGACGACCGCTCGATGATCGATCGGATCGCCCGTATCAGCGGCGAATCGATGACGCGGGTTTTCGAGCAGGGGTTGTTCTTCAGCAGGTACCGACGGTTCTTCCGCTTCTCCGAACAGGAGATGGAGGAGCGACGCGACGGCATCCTGTTCGATCATCTGCCCCGGGCGCTGCGTCCCTTCGTGCGCTTCGTGTTCACCGATCGCGCCACGTCGCTGATGAACCGGCTGGGCATCCCGTCGACGCTCGGCGATGACAACGAGGAGCTCGTGCGCGGTGCCCCGCTGATCCTGGCGGTCCTGCTCGACCGAACCGAATACAAGCCGGGCGAACTGTCCGGCTTCTACTCGGTGTTCGGCATGGGCGCCGCGATCGAGAACATCTGGCTGGCGACGGCGGCGCTCGGCATGGGCATCCAGTTCATCTCGTTCCCGATGGAGGTCCCCGAACGCTGGGCCGAGGTCGTGGACCTGCTCGCGGTGCCCGAGGACCTCGAGCTCATGGCCATGTACCGCGTCGGCTACCTCCCTGCGTCGAGCGACCGGCCACGGATCGACTGGTCGAGCCGCCAACGCAAGCGCGTGTCTCAGTACGTCTTCCGCAACACCTGCGCGGAGGCCGAGCACGACGACTTCGGCGAGTCCGAGCCGGTTGCGGCGACCTTGCAGCCGACGGCATGACGCCGGTCCGGCTGCTCGGTCTGGGGACAGCGGTCCCCGACCACGAGGTCGACCAGGACCGGGCCAAGTGCCTGGTCCGGGCGATGTTCGCCGACTCCTTCGACGGCCTCGACCGCTTCGTCGGGGTGTTCGACCGCTCCGGGGTACACAGCCGGAGCTTCTCGGTGCCGCCGTCGTGGTTCGACGACGATCACGACTTCGGCGAACGCAACGACCGCTACCGCGTCGAGGCGTTCGA
This sequence comes from Acidimicrobiales bacterium, assembly GCA_046290435.1. Lineage (GTDB taxonomy): Bacteria > Actinomycetota > Acidimicrobiia > Acidimicrobiales > UBA8592 > CAVQUE01. The sequence continues at coordinate 130,397 of JBKAGO010000034.1, read as the reverse complement.
CCTCTCGGTGCGGGCAGCGGACCGGGCGATCGCCGCCGCGGCGATCGAACCCGCCTCCATCGGCGCGGTGTTCTTCGTTTCCTCCACGGGAGTGGCGACGCCCTCGCTCGACGCCCGCCTGGTGCAGCACCTGGGCCTCGCCTTGCACGGCACGCGGCGCACGGCGGTGTTCGGTCACGGCTGCGCGGGCGGCGTCGGCGGGCTCGGCCAGGCGCTCGAGTGGACGGCGGCACAGCCGGAGCGATGCGCCCTGCTGATCGCCACCGAGTTGTGCAGCCTGGCGTTCCGACGCGACGCCGCCACCAAGACCGATCTCGTGGCGGCCAGCCTGTTCGCCGACGGATCCGCAGCCGCCGTTCTCGGCCGACGCGACGGCAGCGACGCACCCACCCTCGTCGGAGCCGGCAGCACCCTGTGGCCCGACACCGCCGACGTGATGGGATGGGATGTCGACGCCCGGGGCCTGGGCGTCGTGCTGTCGCGTTCGGTTCCGTCGCTGGTTCGGCGCGAGTTCCGCGCCAGTGCCGAAGCGGCGTGTCGACGACACGGCACGAGCGTCGACGACATCGCCCACCACATCTTCCATCCGGGCAGCGCCGGTGTTCTCGCCGCGTTGGCGGACAGCCTCGGCCTCGAGCCCGACCAGCTCCGATGGTCCGCACGCGTCCTGTACGACCACGGCAACATGTCGGCACCGACGGCGTTGTTCGTGCTCGAGCGATTCCTGGCCGAAGACGGTGGCCGTCCCGGAGAGATGGGTCTCATCTCGGCGATGGGACCCGGCTTCGCCGCAGAGCACGTGGTCTTCCGGTGTTGAAGCCGGTCGTGTGGGCGGTGACCGCTGTGGGCGCCCAACGCATCGCCGAGCTCGTCCATGCGAGGCGCAACGACGCCCGGCTGCGGGCCGCCGGGGCCGTCGAGCACGGCTCGGGCCACTACCGCACCATGGTGGCCCTGCACGTCGGCTGGCTCGCCGCGACCGCCGTCGAGGGGACGGTCGCCGCACGCACCAGCAGGTCGCACCGCGTCGAGCGCTCGGCGCTCGCCGTGTTCGTGGCTGCGCAGGCGCTGCGCTACGCGGCCATCCGCGCCCTCGGCGACCGCTGGACCACCCGCATCCTCGTGCTCCCCGATGCCGAGCCGGTGCGCACAGGCCCGTACCGCCTCGTTCGCCACCCCAACTACGTCGCCGTCGCCTTGGAGCTGGCGGCGCTCCCGACGGTCTTCGGCGCGCGACGGACCGCGGTGCTGGCGACGGTCGCCGACGCCGCGCTCATGGCCGTGCGGATCCCCGCCGAGGATCGGGCCCTCGGGCGACGACGACGGTGATGTCGTCGGCGCTCTCGTCGAAGCCGGCCCGGCTGGTCGAGGGCTCCGGATCCGCTGACGTGCTGGTGCCGATGCTGGTGGCGAACCTGTTGGGGGTCGCCGCATCGTCGGCGCGGGTCCCCGCCTTCGGGCGTCGCCCCCATCAGGTCGCCTACGCCGTCTGTGTCGCGACGTCGGCCAGGCGAGTGCTCGACGACCGGGCCCGCCACGCCGGCGCGGTCGCCCAGCTGGCACTGCTGGCGGCGCTGTCCCGCACCCGTGGCGGGAGCCGCTCCCATCGTGGTATCGCCGTGGCAGCAACGGTTGCCGCCATCGCCACCACGAGAACGCAGGCGTCGTGCTCCGGCAGGAGCGGGGATCAGGCCTCGGTGAACTGCTCGTAGGCCCGCAGCGCCTCGGTGCCGTACACGGCGGCGGGCCCGCCGCCCATCAGGACGGCCACGCCGATCGCCTCGGCGACCTCGTCACGTGAGGCGCCGGCGCGGACCGCGTCGTGGACGTGGAAGGCGATGCACCCGTCGCAGCGGACGGCGACGGCGATGGCGAGGGCCATCAGCTCCTTCGTTCGCTCGTCGAGGGCGCCACCGGTGATCGCATTGCGGTGCAGGCGCGAGAAGCCGTCCATGACCGACGGCACGACCTTGCCGAGGTCGGCGAGCCCCTGGCTCAGTTCCTCGTAGCGGGCGGGTGCATTGGTCCCCATGATGCAGCTCCTGTGTTCGGCCAACGTGAGACCAGGGTGACGATCCCGAGCGGCCGCCACCAGTGCCGTTGGCCCCCAGTGGCCCCCACGCGCACCAGGGGCCGTTTGCCCCTGTTCAGCCCACCGTGTCGCGGGAAGTCTCCGGACCATGGGCCAGGAGACAACCGCGGTCGAGCCGAACCTCGTCGACTACGAATCCGTGCGCTCGGCGTTCTCGTGGGACGAGGCCCGCCGACGCCTGGCGGGACTCCCCGACGGGGGCCTCAACATCGCCCACGAGGCCATCGACCGCCACGTCGACGAAGGGCGCGGCGACGTCACCGCGATCCGCTGGATCCCACGACGCGGCGAGCCGGTCGATCTCACCTACGGAGCGCTGCGCGAGCAGACCAACCGATTCGCCGACGCCCTGACGACCCTGACCGGCGGCACCGGCGCCCGCGTCGCCAGCCTCGCCGGGCGTGTTCCCGAGCTGTACATCGCCACGCTCGGCACGCTGAAGGCGGCAGGGGTGTACACCCCGCTGTTCTCGGCGTTCGGGCCCGAGCCGATTCGTCAACGCATCGACCTGGGCGGGATCGAGGTGCTGGTCACCACGGCGTCGCTGTACCGCCGCAAGGTCGCGCCCATCCGCGACGAACTCCACAGCCTGCGTCACGTGATCCTCGTCGACGGCGCCCCCGACGGCCCCGACGACGACGCCCCCGACAACACGCCCGACCGGCACGACGGCGTCGTGGCGTGGGCGACGATCATGGGTGAGGCGTCGCCGGACTTCACGACCGCGTCCACGAGCGCCGACGACCTGGCGCTGTTGCACTTCACCAGCGGCACGACCGGCACCCCCAAAGGAGCGATGCACGTCCACGGTGCCGTCGTGGCCCACGAGGCCACCGCCCGCCTGGTCCTCGACCTGCATCGCGGCGACGTCTTCTGGTGCACCGCCGACCCCGGCTGGGTGACGGGCACGTCCTACGGCATCATCGGCCCGCTGGTGTGCGGTGTCACCAGCATCGTCGACGAGGGCGACTTCGACGCCGACCGGTGGTACCGGATCGTCGACGAGCAGCAGGTGACGGTCTGGTACACGGCGCCGACCGCGATCCGGATGATGATGCGCAGCGGGCTCGACGCCGTCGCCGAACACGACCTGTCGAGCCTCCGCGTCATCGCGAGCGTGGGCGAACCCCTCAATCCCGAGGCCGTGCTCTGGGGTCGGGAGGCCTTCGGGCTGTCGATCCTCGACAACTGGTGGCAGACCGAGACCGGCGGGATCATGATCGCCAACTACCGGTCGATGCCGGTGCGCCCCGGCTCGATGGGCCGGCCCCTGCCCGGGATCGACGCCGCGGTGCTGGCACGCGACGCCGCCGGCGGCCTCGTCGTCGATGCCGCCGGCGAGCAGGTGGAGGTCACCGACCCCGACGAGACCGGCGAGCTCGCCGTCCGGGCCGGGTGGCCCTCGATGTTCCGGGGCTATCTGGGCGCCGACGAGCGCTACGCGAAGTGTTTCGCCGGGCCCTGGTACCGCAGCGGCGACCTCGCCCGCCGCGACGCCGACGGCTATTTCTGGTTCGTGGGGCGCGGTGACGACGTCATCAAGTCGGCCGGTCACCTGATCGGGCCCTTCGAGGTCGAGTCCGTCCTGATCGAGCATCCGGCGGTCAGCGAGGCGGGCGTCATCGGCCTGCCCGACGAGACGATGGGTGAGATCGTCAAGGCGTACGTGACCCTGGCACCCGGCAGCGAGGCCTCCGACGACCTGATCCGCGACATCGTCGGGTTCGCCCGCTCCCGGCTCGGCCCGGCGGTGGCGCCGCGGGCGGTCGAGGTGACCGATGCGCTGCCCAAGACCCGCAGCGGCAAGATCATGCGTCGCCTCTTGAAGGCACGCGAACTGGGCCTGCCCGAGGGCGACACCTCGACGCTGGAGGGGCCGGCGTGAACGCTCACCTGCCCGACGCCGAGACCGCACACCGGCTGCTCGCCGACATGATCCGTATCCGGGCCATGGAGGAGCGGTGCGCGCAGCTCTACGGCGAGACGAAGATCCGTGGCTTCCTGCACCTCTACATCGGCGAGGAGGCGGTGGCCACGGGCGTGATGAGCTGCCTCCGGTCCCACGACGCGGTGCTGGCCACCTACCGCGAGCACGGTCACGCGCTGCTGCGGGGCGTCCCGATGCGATCGATCATGGCGGAGATGTTCGGCCGGGTGGACGGTTGCAGCGGCGGCCGGGGCGGCTCGATGCACCTGTTCGACGCATCCTGCGGCTTCTACGGCGGCAACGCCATCGTCGGTGGCCACCTCCCCGTGGCCGTCGGGTTGGCCCTGGCATCGAAGATGCAGGGATCCGACGCCGTGACCGTGTGCTTCTTCGGCGAGGGCGCCATGGCCGAGGGCGAGTTCCACGAGGCGATGAACCTCGCGGCGCTGTGGAAGACGCCGGTGCTGTTCTGCTGCGAGAACAACCTCTACGCGATGGGCACGTCGCTCGAGACTTCCGAAGCAGAGACCAACCTCGCGGTCAAGGCCGCCGCGTACGAGATGCCGGCGTGGACCGTCGACGGCATGGACGTCCTGGCCGTGCGGGACGCGACTGCCCGGGCGCTCACCTCCATCCGCGCCGACGGCGGGCCGGTGTTCCTCGAGCTGCGGACCTACCGGTTCCGGGCGCACTCGATGTTCGACCCGGACCTGTACCGCGACCGCGAGGAGATCGACCGGTGGCGCGAGCGGGACCCGATCCCCTCCTACGCAGAGGTGCTCTCAACCGCGGGACTGCTGGACGAGGACGCCCGGGCCGGAATGGAGCGCGACGCAGAGGCAGAGGTGGATGACGCCGTGGCGTTCGCCGACGCCAGCGAACTCGAACCGGTGGAGACCCTCGGTACCGCCGTGTACCGACGAGAGATCGGGGCGAGATGACGAGCGGGACCGAGATGTCGTACCGAGAGGCGTTGCGCGAGGCCCATCGCGATGCGCTCGCCGGCGACGACCGGGTGTTCGTCATGGGCGAGGACGTCGCCGACTACGGCGGCACGTACGGCGTCACGCGCGATCTGCACGTCGAGTTCGGCCGCCACCGGGTGCGGAACACGCCGCTGTCGGAGTCGGGGTTCGTCGGGGCAGGGATCGGCGCGGCACTCGGCGGGATGCGCCCCATCGTCGAGATCATGACGGTGAACTTCAGCCTGCTGGCGATGGATCAGCTGGTCAACACGGCGGCGACGCTGCTGCACATGACGGGCGGGCAGTGCAACGTGCCGCTCGTGGTGCGCATGGCCACCGGAGCCGGCCGCCAGTTGGCAGCGCAGCACTCGCACTCGCTCGAGGGCTGGTATGCCCACGTACCGGGCTTGCGTGTCGTGGCGCCCGCGACGGTCACCGATGCCCGGTGGATGCTCGCCGCCGCGGTCGACGATCCCGATCCGGTGCTGCTGTTCGAGCACGCGACGCTCTACGCGACGACGGGGCTGGCCGACGACGGGCCGGTGGACCTCGACACCGCCCGGGTGGCGCGACGCGGCGACGACATCACGATCGTCACCCACGGCGGGTGTCTGCCCAAGGCCCTCGACGCAGCGACGGCCCTCGACGGCGCCGGAATCGACGCGGAGGTCATCGACCTGCGGACGCTGCGCCCCCTCGACACCGACACGATCGTCGAGAGCGTCGCGCGCACCCGGCGCGCCCTCGTCGTCGACGAGGGTTGGCGTTCGGTCGGCCTGAGCGCGGAGATCAGCGCCCGCATCCACGAGACGTGCTTCGAGGCCCTCGCCGCGCCCGTCGGGCGGGTGTGTTCGGCCGAGGTGCCGATCCCCTATGCCCGGCACTTGGAGACGGCCGCCATCCCACAGGTCGACGACATCGTCGCCGGAGCGGAGGCGGTGATGGCCCGTGGCTGAGACCGTCGAGACGAACCTGGTCGATTTCCGGCTGCCGTCGCTCGGTTCGGACATGGACTCCGGCACGGTGATCGGGTGGCGGGTGGCCGAGGGCGACACGGTGACCAAGGGCGACGTCCTCCTCGACGTCGACACCGACAAGTCCGAGATCGAGGTCGAGGTCTGGCACGACGCCCGTGTCGAACGCATCCTGGTGGGCGCCGGCGAGACCGTCGCCGTCGGAACCCCGATCGCGCAGCTCGCGGTCGGCGAAGCACAGAACAGGACCGAGGCGTCCGAGCAGCGCCGAGCAGGCGGTGCGGGGGCCGAGGAAGCCGAGCAGCCGAACGAAGCCGAGCAGCCCGAGGAAGCCGAGGAGCCCGAGGCTCGTGACGGGACCGGGGATCCCACAACCGCCGAGCCTGCGCCCACCGAGCGCCACCGTGCCTCCGACCTGGCGCCGACGCCTGCTGCCGGGGACGGAGCACGCGACCGAGCCCCGGGCGCGCCCCCGGCAGGTGGTGGCCGCGGACGGATCGGCGACCTCGTGACCCCTCGGACCGTCTACTGGCCCACCACGGTGCCCGTGACCCCCCGCAGCGGCCGACCCGCCCCGCGTGGCGCCACCGATAGCACTGCATCTGCCGGGGAGCGGCCGACCCGCCGCCAGAACGTCGTGGCGCTCGCGATGGAGCAGTCGAACCGCGAGATCCCCCACTTCCACCTGACGACCGAAATCGACCTCGCGCCGACGATCGCCTGGCTCGAGGCCGCCAACGACGAGCGACGCCCGCCCGACCGGATCCTCACCGCCGCGGTCTTCCTCCGCGCCGTCGCCCTGGCCGTTGCGAGGCATCCCACCTTCAACGGATCGTGGATCGACGGCCGGTTCGTCCCCGCCGACACGGTCGCCCTCGGCGTCGCCATCCACATGCGCGACGGCACGCTCATGACGCCGGTCATCGCCGAGGCCGACCACGTCGGTATCGACGACCTGATGGCGTCGTTCCGGGCCCTCGTCGGCCGGACCCGTTCGGGCGGGCTGAAGTCGTCCGACATCGCCCAGCCGACGATCACCGTCACCAACCTCGGCGATTCGGGCGCTGACGAGGTCGCGGGGCTCATCCGACCACCGCAGGTGGCGCTGGTGGGCTTCGGGCGGGTCCGCCCCCGTCCGGTGGTCATCGACGACGCGGTGGTGGTCCGCCCCACCGTCCATGCCACGTTGTCCGCCGATCATCGGGCCAACAACGGCCAGGCCGGCGCCGCGTTCCTCACCACGCTCGCAGGGCTGGTGCGTGCGCCCGAGGAGCTCTGACCCGTCACACAGCCGCCGGCGTGTCCTGTCGTCTGCAGCGCCGATCAATCCATCCGGAGGCTCGAACCATGAGCAGCACACAACCCGACGAGCGTCACATCGTCGTCGAGGCGATCGAGTCGGTCGCACCAGACGCACAGGTCGCCGATCTCGACCTCGACGCGCACCTGGCCGACGAGGTCGATCTCGACTCGATGGACATGTTGAACATCGCCGCGGCGATCTACGAACGCACCGGTGTCGACATCCCCGAGCGCGCCTACACCAGGTTCGAGACCCTGCGCGACTTCACCGACTTCCTGGCGAAGGCCGACCGGTGACGGTCATGCACGACCCCCATCGGCGGCGGTCCCGGCGAGCCGGTCGATCGCCCCGGCGACGTCGTCGACGTCGATGAGCTCGATCCATCGCTCCGCAACGGCGAACCCCCCGGCCCGCCGGGCCAGCGTCGCCGCCGCACCCTCGGCCGAGCTCTGGTCGGCCATGTCCAACAGCAGCACGGTGTCCCAGTCGCCGACGTTGGTGAGCCACATGCCCTCGAGGCGGCCGCCCGCGCCCTCGACGAGGTGTTCGACGAAGCGCCGTCGCGACGCCAGGCCGTCGGTCACCATCTTGTGCGCCTCGTCGGGCGAGACCCGGATGAGTCCCAGGTATCGAGCCATGCGTCATCCTCTCGGCTGTTTTGCGTCGACGGACCCGACCGGTCTGCGAGGTGTCCGCGAGCGATCGGTCATGGACCAAGAAGTAGGCCTGCGACAACTGCACGACCAGGGTCCTTCGACACCCCCTCCTCCGAACGAAGACGGTGAACCATGACGCCATGGACCAACACCTCGACCGGGCCGGGCATCGGCAGCCTGGGTTCGCTCACCCTCATCGACGGCGACACCTTCGTCATCAGTTCGACCAGCGGCGACATCCACGGCGACCAGGCCGAGGGGCTGTTCATCCTCGACACGAGGGTGCTGTCCGTGTGGCAGGTCGAGGTCGACGGCGCCCCTCTCGATCCCGTGTCGAGCGTCGAGCGCGGTCCGTTCGCAGCCACGATCGTCGCCCGCCCCCACCATCGGGGCGGCCCCGACCCCGAGCTGGCGATCCTGCGCCACCGCCATGTCGGCGATGGCCTGCGCGAAGACATCGAGGTCCGGAACCACTCGACCCATGCGATCGACGTGGAGATCGTGCTGGTCTTCGACGCGGACTTCGCGAGCCTGTTCGAGGTCAAGGCCGCCGAGAACATCGGGACCGTCTCGGCTGATCTCGTCATCGGCGACGAGACGGTCGAGCTCGTCGCTGCTCATCTCCCCTACACGGCGCTGTCGACCCACATCGTGTTCGGTCGTCGACCGACCGGGATCGAGGGCCATCGGGCGATCTGGGGGCTGCGGCTCTCTCCCGGCGAGCACACCACGATCTGTGCCGAGGTGAGCGTCGAGGTGAACGGCGCCCACACGCCGGCATCGGTGGGCTGCGACGAGCCGATCGTGACCAGCGCACAGGCTCGACGCCTCCAGCGGTGGAAGACCGTAGCCACCAGGATCACTGCCGATGATTCCCGCATCGCACCGGTCACCGAGCAGGCCCTCGAGGATCTCGGCATCCTGCGGGTCTTCGACCCGGTCCATACCGACCGGGTGGTCGTCGCCGCCGGCGCACCCTGGTTCATGGCGCTGTTCGGTCGCGACTCGCTCCTGACCGCATGGATGGCGCTCCCCACCAACCACCGCCTGGCCGCCGGCGTCCTCCAGTCCCTCGCCGAGGGCCAGGGCCGCCAGGTCGTCGCTGCCACCGAGGAGCAACCCGGGCGCATCCTCCACGAGGTCCGCTACGACCACCGCAGCCTCGGGCTCCTCGGTGGGGCCAACGCCTACTTCGGCACCGCCGACGCAACGCCGTTGTTCGTCATGGTCGTGGCCGAGTACCTGCGCTTCAGCGGCGACACCGCACTCGTCGAGGAACTCATGCCGGCCGTCGACGCCGCTCTTGCATGGATGCGCGACCACGGCGATCCCGACGGCGACGGCTTCATCGAGTACCAGCGCATGACCGACAGCGGGCTGGCCAACCAGGGTTGGAAGGACTCATGGGACGGCATCCGCTACGGCGACGGACGAGTCGCCGCTGCCCCGATCGCGCTGTGCGAGGTCCAGGCCTACGCCTACGGGGCGCTCTGCGCCCGCGCCTACCTCGCCGAGGTCTTCGGCGATCCCGACACCGCACAGAACTACCGCAATCACGCGGAGGAGCTGCAGCGCGCCTTCGACGACGCCTTCTGGGTCGAGGCACTCGGGTGCTACGCCGTGGGCCTCGACGGCGACAAGGCGCCGATCGACTCGGTCACCTCCAACATCGGCCACTGCCTGTGGACCGGCATCGTGCCCGACCACCGCTCGGGCGCAGTGGCCGACCACCTGAGCTCGCCGGCGCTGTTCTCCGGATGGGGTGTGCGCACGCTCAGCGCCGACAACCCCGCGTACAACCCACTGTCGTACCACTGCGGGTCCGTTTGGCCCCACGACACCGCAATTGCCGTCGCAGGCCTCGACCGCTCCGGCCACCACCGCGAGGCCTCGCTGCTGCGGTCGGGGCTGCTCGACACGGCGACGGCTCTGGGCGGACGGTTGCCCGAACTCTTCTCGGGCTTCGCCCGGTCGGATCTCCCGGCGCCGGTGCCCTACCCGGCCTCGTGCTCACCGCAGGCCTGGGCCGCGGCATCGTCGCTTCTCGTCGTGCGTTCGATGCTCGGCCTCGAGCCCGACGTGCCCAACGGCGTCGTCGCGGTGCGCGCAGGCCTGGGCGACGACGCGGCCGGGCTGCGCGCCGAGGGCATCGCCATCGGCGGCGACCGCGTGACCATCACCGCGGACGCGCTCGACACGACGGTGTCGGGCCTCGACCCTGCTCTCGCTGTCGAGATCCGTCGGTGACCGCGCTCAGGACGCGATGACCGAGCGGCCCGGACCAGTCCGGCGGGTCGTCGAAAGCGGCACCAGCGGGCGCGAGGGATGCAGCACCGACCGGTAGAAGCGCTCGTGGTCGCGAGCCATCCGCTGCATCGAGAACCGCTCCTCGACGGCGGCTCTGCATGCCCGCCGATCGAGGTCGCCTGCGGCCGCCACCCCGTCGACCAGAGCGGCGACGGTGTCCCCGAGGAAACCCGTGACGCCATGATCGACGATCTCGGGGGCGGCTCCCTGCGGGCTGCCAACCACCGGCGTGCCACAAGCGAGGGCCTCGGCCATGACCAGCCCGAACGGCTCGGGCCAGCAGATCGGGTTCAGGAGCGCACGGGCGCGGCCGAGCAACGCCACCTTGTCGTCGTGGCCGACCTCGCCGATGTATTCGACCCCGTCACCGAGAAGCGGTTCGATCACGGCGCCGAAGTACTCGTACTCGGATGGTTCGCGCATCTTCGCGGCGATCGCGAGGTCGGATCCGCAGCGGCGGGCGACATCGATCGCAGCCTCGATGCCCTTGTCCGGGTTCATGCGCCCGAGGAACAGCAGGTAGTCGCCCCCTCTGGGATCGAACCGGTAGCGATCGAGGTCGAGGCCGTGGTGGATCACCGTGGCGACCGGGATCTCGGTGGGGGCCCGTCGTGCCTGGTCGTGGGAAATGGCGATCAGCGGCGTGTTCGGTGCGACCCGCCGGTAGAGGTCGACGAGGTGCTCGTCGAACGGTCCGTGGTTGGTGGTGACGACCGCAGGGTGGTCGCGCTGGGGATGGGTGCACAGCCCCAGCACCGTGTGGTCGTGCACGATGTCGAACCCGGCGAAGGTGTCGTAGGCGGCGCTGACATGGCGGAGCTCGAGCAGCCCCGAACCCATACGGTCGGTCATGGCGTCGGAGAACAGCCAGGCGCGGGGCACCTCGCAGGTTGAATCGCCGGTGGTGAACAGGACCACGTCGTGGCCACGAGCGACCAGGCCGCGGCACAACACGTCGAGGATCAGTTCGGTCCCGCCGTAGCTCGGTGGAGGGACCGCCACCCACGGCGGCGCGATCACGCCGATCCGCAGGGGTGGCCCCGGCTCCGATGTCGCAGCCGGCAGGGCATACAGCGGGCCGGGACCGGGACCGAGCTCGGGCATCCGCGCCCGTCCCCATCCGCTGTCTCGGCGATGCTCGTGCATGCGGAACGTCTCCATCCCCGGACTCTGGTCGGATCACTTCGGCGTCTCGTCGCCTGGTGCTCAACGCTCGTTCAATCGGCCCGGCGCCACCGCTCGGGGCGAAGCGCTCAGGCCGTGAACTCGTCGGTCCGGGCGCTGGTCACCGACACCAGGTAGCCGAGGCACCATCGCCACGCCGACCCACAGCTCAGGCAGGTGAACACGATCCGCCCGCTGGTGGACTCGGCCAAGAAATCGCTCTGTTCGCAGTCGGGACAGGTGCGAAACGGCCAGATTTCCTGGGCGAATGGATCCGGATCTCTCGGGAATGTGTGCATCGGGGCCTCCATGGGCGGGCGACTACCCGGAGCCCGCTTCGGCGACACCACCCCAACGGGTGTCAGGGTCTCCGTTCACCCACGTTCACCCGCGAGCGCAGTGGCAGCCAGGGCCGAACGGCACCGGAGCGGGGACCGATGTGGTGTGCGTGCGTGCGATGCGATGGATGTCGTATGTATGTATATGTGGCGGAATCGGTGAATTCCATATCGACTGGTCAGAGGGCTGCGATTCGGACGCTACTGGGCGGTGTTCACAGGCGAGGGGTCGTTTTGTCCACACCATCGAGCGCGACACGCATCTCACGCTCAGTGATCGTCGACACCGGGCCTGGAAGCAGGCCCGCTGGACGCTGCCTGAGCTTCCCCCCGTGGGCCGGTCACGTGGGTTATGCGGCCTGATCGGCCTGGTGGGTGTTCTCCCAGGTGATGGGTGAACGGTACCCGAGGCTCGAGTGGAGCCTTCGGGTGTTGTAGCGGTTGATCCACGCGAAGATCGCTCGGCGGGCGCCGGCGCGGTCTTCGAATCGGTAGCGGTGCACGAGCTCGCGCTTGAGCGAGCTGAAGAACGATTCGGCGACGCTGTTGTCCCAGCACACCCCGGTCCGGCCGACGGACTGGACCATGCCCCGCTCGGCGAGGGCTTCGCGGAACAGATCGCTGAGGTATTGGCTGCCGCGGTCGCTGTGGAAGATGATCCCGGCGGTGCGGCCTCCCCGAACCCCGGCGGCCATCGCCAACGCGTCACAGACCAGCTCGGCGCGCATGTGGTCGGCCATCGCGTAGCCCAGCAGGCGCCGTGACCCGAGATCGATCACCGTCGCCAGGTAGAGCCAGCCCCGCCCGGTCGGGATGTCGGTGATGTGGCCGACCCAGGCGACATCGATCTCGCCGGGAGCGAACCTGCGTCCCACCAGATCTGGCAACGGCGGGGCGTGCTCGGCGGGGATCGTGGTCCGGACCTTGGCGGGCTTGTGGATCCCGACGATCCCGTGGACCCGCATCAGCCGCTCGACCCGCTTGTGGTTCACGATCCAGCCCCGATCAGCGAGCTCGGCGGTCATGCGCGGCGACCCGTAGGACTCATCGGACTCGCCATGGATCTGCCGCATCTGTGCGACCAGCTCAGCATCAGCCACCTCGGCCTCGGTCTGGCCGGGGGCTTCGCGTTGGCGCCAGTCATAGAACGCCTGCCGGCTGACACCGGCGACCTCGCACGCCGCTGTGGTCGGGAAGCCCTCGGCCTTCCGGGCAGCGACCCACCGATAGCGGGTCACTGTCCCGACTCCTTCACCCAGAATGCCGTCGCTCGTTTGAGCAGCTCGCGTTCCATCCGCAGGCGCTTGACCTCGCGGCGCAACTCGGCGAGCTCTTCACGCTCGCTGGTCGTCAATCCCTCACGCTCGCCGCGATCTACCCGGGCCTGGCGAACCCAGTTCCCCAGGTTCGTCTCCCCTATGTCGAGACGTCGAGCGACATCAGCGATCGTGTGGCCCTCATCGAGCACCATCGCCACCGCGTCAGCCTTGAACTCAGGCGTGAACGAACGACGCGACCGAAACCGCGACTCTTCCCCCATCACAGACATGCCTACCTCCTATTCGAGGTGACCGGCCAGAGGGGGATGCTCACAGATTCGTCGAGCCCCTGTTACCCGTCGCGGACCTCGCCCCCCAGCCTCAGACCCCCCTCAGATCCGAAGAGCCGCAAATCTGGCCTCCGGGGTCACCAGAGGAGCCATTGAGTCCATCCGAGCGGGGATCCGGTGTGTGGGTTCTCTTCGCTCATGACCAGCAGGCTGCGGTCTCGACAGACCAGGTCGTGCTTGCTGGCCGGTGGTTGAGCGTTTCGTTGTGGACTCGCGGCCGTACCTCGTTCACGGGCCTGGCTCGCCAGGTGAGCCACAGGGATCGGTACGCGACGGGCCGGAACGCTGGGGTCACGGCGTCGAATACCGGCCGGTACCCCTCAGACAGGGGACGCGACCAAGGTCGGCCAACGAGCGAGCGCCGTCGAGCCGCCAGCTACCTACTCCGGACCGCTCACCGGCCCCGACCCACTCCGAAGCCTGTTGACGCCAGATCGGCCGGCCTGTCGGCGACGACATCAGCGCGATCAACGGTGAGGACCCGAAGAAGGCAGATCCTCTTCAAGATCCGAAGCCTCGGAGACGATGTATGTGCATGACTGAGAAACGGGTGAAGCTATGCATCGCGTGCGTCGGCATCGCCGTCTGCTCGGTAGGCGCGATTTTGGTGATGAGTTCGGATCCGGCAGCGAACCACCAGATGAAGCTCTCCGACTGCGACGGGCGCGCTGCATACGAAGCACACCCCCGAGTGATGGCAACTGTTTCACAGCCGCTGCGATATGCCGGTAGCCAGGTGGGAGTGATTTCGTCAGTCGGTCACGACGAGCGCACTCCGTGCGATCACCAACCGTTTGGGGGTATGCCGGTGCTCTACTCGGACTGCATCCTCGTGACGGCAGAAGGAAGCATCATCGGCCGAGCGGCAGTGATAGACGCCTCGCATGGGGTTCCACCTGGCTGCAGGGGATAGGTCCTGGTAAGCAACAGGCTCGTGACGGATCCGGTCCGGTGCGGTGAGTATGAGTCCCTTGGCGTGGTGGGGTTTCGGGGAGGGTCCACCTGCGGGTGAGCCACCGGCGTGAGGCTCGGTGTGTACCTACCAAAGTGCACACCAAGGAGAACACGCCGATGGCTCTCTCTGAGTCTGCCGTAGAAGAACTGCTCGAAGCGATCGGGGTCGGTGACGGCACCGATTTGATCAGGGAGCTGGCCCAGTGGGCGCTTCAGCAGTTGATCGAGAACGAGGCCACGATCGAGATCGGTGCGGGGTTGTGGCAGCGCAGCGACGAGCGCGGGCGTGTACAAGTGTCTGTGTGAGAGGGAGGTCCACCCCTAACTGTCATGATGGTGGTTGCCGGTTGAGTTGACCGAAACCATTGAGGGCGTAGAGGTGAGATCATGACTGTGATGACCCATGATGACGATGTGGAGGTCCCGCGCCAGAGGCGGCGGTGGCCTGCGCAGTACAAGCTGGACATTCTCGCGGAGATCGACGCGGCGAAGGCTCCGGGTGTGCCGGGCCCTCGGCGACACCGAGTGGGGGCTAGTGATTGCAGGAGGCGGGGACAAAGCTGTCGCCAGCGGCGAACACTCGAGAGGGCGCAGATTCGCGTCCGTGGCCGGCAGAAACTTCGTGCCTCGGACCTGATCGCTTCGTACACAAAGGGAGGACCGTGATGCCTGCGAGGCCTAACGAGGCGTTGGGTCGATGAGCGTCGACAGGCTGCGAACAGCGATGATGCTCTCGCTCGCCAAGGACGGATGGCCCGACGACGTGGCCGGTCCCGTAGCGCTGGCCGTCCATCCATTCGATGACGCTCCGGTACCCAGCCGCTCCTACGAGAAGGCCGTTCGTCCCCTGGCACGTGCGTTCGCCAAGGAGCTGGGTCGTTGGCCGAATGGCGATGCCGAGGGCGCAAAACGCAGAGCGGTAGCTCTGCTTGCCCAGTACAGGGCTCTGGCGAATGCACATCGCGAGAGCCCGCATTTCGTTCACCGCTTCGATCAGACGCTTTTGCGCGCACAGGCAGTCGCCCCCGAGCGGCCAAGCAACAAGGCCGCTGCGCCCGCAACGCCAGGCCGCCTGGAAGAACTGAGCTCAGAGTGGGTGTCGCTGCAGCAGCAATGGCTCGAGCTCACCGGTCAACCGTTGCCGAAAGTCGATGTCATGACACCGGCCGAACCGATGTCGATTCACCAAACGGAGCGTGTGCTGGAACGTCTCGGCCAGCGTTCTCTCGGCCAGGCTGAGGCCATCGCAAAGTGGGAAGCGAAGGTGGCGGCATTCCGGTCTCAGTTGGCCGACGCAATCGCGCCTCGTCCAGCGGCAGGTGCCGCACCGCCGGTCGCAGAGCGGATCGCGGAACTCAAGGAGCTCGCAGCTCTCCTCGAGGCGGGCCACATCACCGAGTCAGAATTCGACCAGCTCAAGCAGGACGTGCTCACCGCCAAACACCTCGCTCCGTCATCGCCGACTCTGGCGGTACCACCTGTGGCTGCAGCGCCCAGCGAAGCCGCAACCCTCCAGCGGAGCCCGGTACTTCCATCCGCCCCGCTGCAGGTTCCTGGGGTACCAGCCAGCCACTTTCAACCACCTCCTGCCGGCAACGGCGCGGGCCAGTTCAGCACAGATCTCGGCGTAGGCTCCGCTCTCCGATCCGGCGTCGGGCTCACCGCTGCACTCGGCTGGACGACGACCGTTGCCGCAGTTGGTGGGTCAATCGCAGCTGCAGTGGAATACCGGCAGGCTTTCCGCCAATGAGCAGAGACCAGAGGGCGAAGCCGCGTCGAGACCCTGGTGCAAGCAGAAGACGCCTTGGAGGCATGGAGCATCGGAATGCGCAGCGTCGGAGCGCTTGCGCTGCTGTTCACAATCATCTGGCTCTACCAAGTTGCCAAGCGTGTACCAGACGGACCGACCCCCGGCTCGATGATCTGGTCGTGGTTCATCCCAGCCGCCAACTTCGTCCTTGTGCCGCTCAAACTGAGCCGGTTGTCAGATCGATGCACAAGACGTAGCACCGGCAAGACGATGCGAGAAGCCGCCGCATGGGCAGCTCCGGCAGGCGTCATCGCTGCTGGGATCGCCAACGTTTTTGCAGCTGAGAACTACCCGACCGCAGGAATCTCCACCCCGCGGGACCAACTAGACGCCTACTTCAATGCGACCATCTGGCTGGCGGTCGCATCGACGATCACGCCGCTGGCCCTCGCCATCTTCACATGGAGCCTCCGGCGCGTCGGCTCAGCGAACAACTGACAAAGATCGAAGAAGCGGCTTGGTCGGCAGAGACCGGCGCCAACAGCTCAACGCGCACGCCGGCAGATCTCAGCATCGGCTATGCGACCACGCAGAGTGGCCGACAATCATCGAATTCTTGGACTGGGAGACCCGAACTTCTTCGGATCCCCCTATGTGCCCGGGGCGGGGATCGAACCCGCACGACCCTCGCGGGTCAGAGGGGTTTAAGCCCTCAGCGTCTGCCAGTTCCGCCACCCGGGCCTCGGCGCAACACTAACGTCGCAGCCGACACGATCGCAGCAGGGGGCCGACCATGACCGAACGACTCGACGGACGGGTGATCCTCATCACCGGAGGTGCACGAGGCCAGGGAGCCACCGAGGCCCGCCAGGCCGCGGCCGAGGGCGCCAGCGTCGTCGTGGCCGACGTGCTCGACGATGAGGGCCAGGAGGTCGCTGGCGAGATCGGCGGCACGTACCACCACCTCGACGTCACGTCGGCGGCCGATTGGCGCCGCGTCGTCGACGCCGTCATCACCGACCACGGACGCATCGATGGCCTGGTCAACAATGCGGGCATCTTCCGGCGTGAAGGCATTCTCGACGGCACCGAGGACACCTTCAAGCTGGTCGTCGACGTCAACCAGAACGGCGTCTTCCTCGGCATGTCGGCGGTGGCACCGGTCATGCGGGATCAGGGATCGGGCAGCATCGTCAACATCTCGTCGGTGGCCGGCATGCGCGGCCAGACCTCGATCGCCTACGTCGCGTCGAAGTGGGCGGTCCGCGGCATGACGAAGTCGGCGGCGCTGGAACTCGCCCCCCACGGAGTACGGGTCAATTCGGTGCATCCGGGCGCCATCGAGACCGACATGCTGACCAACCTCGGCCAGCCCATCATCGACCGTCTCGTCGGCAGCGTGCCCATGGGCCGGCCGGCGGCGCCCAGCGAGGTCGGCTCGGTCGTGATGTTCCTGCTCAGCGACGACGCCAGCTACGTCACCGGCACCGAGATCGTGGTCGACGCGGCCTGATCATCTGACGACCGCCCCACGCCGATGACGGGATGGATGATCTCGTTGTGGTGATCACCGTGACGGTGGATCAGGGATCGGGGTGGTCAGGGTTGGAACAGGACCTTGATGGCGCCGTCGTCTTTGTGCTGGAACATGGCGTAGGCCTCCGGCGCCTTCTCGAGGGGCACCACGTGCGTTGCCAGGTCCTCGGTGCCCAGCGGATCGGCGTCGTCGAGCACCAGCGGCATGGCATCGTCGATCCAGCGCTTCACGTGGGCCTGGCCCATCCGCAGGCTGATGCCCTTGTCGAACATCGTCATCATCGGCATCGGGTCGACCATCCCGCCGTAGACCCCGCTGATCGAGACGGTGCCGCCGCGGCGCACGCTGTCGATGGCGTCGTGGAGCACACTCATGCGATCGACGCCGAAGCGCTCGATCAGCGACGTCGCCGCCTTGTCCGGCAACAGGCCGACGGCTTTCTGGGCGATCGCAGCGACGCCGGCGCCGTGGGCCTCCATGCCGACGGCGTCGATCACCCCATCGGGGCCCCGCCCGTCGGTGCGGTCCTTCAGCGCCGTGACGACGTCGCCGCAGTCTGCGTCGATCGTCTCGATGCCGTGGCGGTTGGCCAGCGCCCGGCGTTCGGGGACGGGATCGATCGCGATGACCCGGCGGCCGCGATGGTTCGCGATCCGCGCCGCCATCTGGCCGATGGGCCCCAGACCGAACACCCCGACGCTGCCGCCCTCGGGGACCTCGGTGTACTCGACGGCCTGCCATGCCGTCGGGATGACATCGGAGAGATACACGAAACGCTCGTCGGAAGGCCCCTCGGGCACCTTGATGGGGCCGAAGTCCGCATGCGGCACCCGCAGGTACTCGGCCTGGCCGCCCGGCACCCGCCCGTAGAGCTCGGTATAGCCGAACAGTGCGGCGCCCTTGTCGTGTTCGGTGACCTGGGTGGTCTCGCACTGGGCGTACAGGCTGCGATCGCACATGAAGCAGTGCCCGCACGAGATGTTGAACGGGATGACGACACGGTCGCCCGGCGCCAGGTTCGACACCTCCGACCCGACCTCTTCGACGATGCCCATCGGCTCGTGGCCGAGGATGTCGCCTTCGTGCATGTACATGGTGAGGATCTCGTAGAGGTGCAGATCCGATCCGCACAGACCGGTGGAGGTGATCCGGACGATGGCGTCGGTGGGCGCTTCGATGGTGGGATCGGGCACCGTGTCGACGCGGACATCGCGCTTGCCGTGCCAGGTGACTGCTCTCATGCGGGGGCTCCTACGAATCGGTGAGG
This sequence comes from Acidimicrobiales bacterium, assembly GCA_046290435.1. Taxonomy (GTDB): domain Bacteria; phylum Actinomycetota; class Acidimicrobiia; order Acidimicrobiales; family UBA8592; genus CAVQUE01. The sequence goes on along the minus strand of JBKAGO010000034.1, from coordinate 111,554 downwards.
CCGGAGGTGGAATCGCTACCCCCGGGCACTGCCCGGCAATCCCGCGGCCTGCTCACGTTTGGTGTGGATTCGGCGCGGGCAACGCGATGCCATGGACCCGCACCTCTGCCCGGCACCGTCATGAGCGCCGTTGGCCACACCGCCCACATCGGCAGCGTCGCGGGCGACACCCTGCCCGCCGGTGCTGCAGCGGAGTAGCGACGATCCAGACGGCGCAGCCTCGGACAGCGGGCACTGCCTGGCCTCGGCCGGGCAGTGGCGTCGATCGCGTCGTGTCCGATGCGCTGACCACGGAACCGGAGCCATCTCGATGACCGAACGCGGCCGAGAGGCAGACCCGCGGCTGCGGGTGATCCACGTGTTCGCGATCGGAGCGGGCGCGATGTTCAGCTCGGGCTTCTTCCTCCTGCCCGGCGTCGCCGCCGCCGAGACCGGCCCGTCGCTTCCGTTGGCCTATCTGCTCGCCGGACTCCTCGTGCTCCCGACGATGGTCGCCGTGACCGAACTGGCCGTGGCGATGCCACGAGCCGGCGGGCCGTACCATTTCGTCCGACGCTCGATGGGCCCGATGACGGCGACCGTCGGCGGGGTGGGTCTGTGGGTCGCGCTCGTCCTGAAAGCCGCGTTCGCCCTCGAGGGCATCGACGCGTACCTCGGCCTGCTCGTCGATCTCCCCGCAGGTGTGGTGGGGCTGGCGCTGGCGGTCGTGTTCACCGTCGTCAACCTCGCCGGGGCCCGCGAGTCTGCGGTCGTGCAGGTCTGGCTCGTCGGCGTGCTGCTCTTGATCCTCGGCGCGTTCATCGCCGTCGGCGCACTGCGGGCGGCCGAGCCCGACGCCGAGGCGTTGGCGGATCGATTCGATCCGCTGTTCACCGACGGGGTGCTGGGTCTGCTCGCCGCGACCGCCATCGTGTTCGTGGCCTTCGCAGGGCTCCCCCAGGTCGCCAGCGTCGCCGCCGACATCGAGAACCCGTCCCATGCAATACCGCGGGGGGTCCTCGCTGCTCTCGGCATCGCGACCACCGTCTATGTCCTGGGCACGGCGGTTGTCGTCGCCAACGTGACCGCCGACGATCTGCGCGGCGACGCCACCCCGATCGCCACGGCTGCCGAACGCCTCGCCGTGCCCGGAGCGGTGTCGCTCATCGTCATCGCCGGGCTCGCAGCGTTCGCCTCGACGGGCAACGCAGGGATCATGGCGGCAGCGAGGTATCCGCTCGCCCTGGCCGAGGGCGGCGTGGTGTGGCGGCGGTTCGCGAACCTCAACAGCAGCGGCGTCCCCGTCACGGGCGTGATCGTCTCCGGAATCGCGGTTGCGCTGGTGGTCGGACTCCTCGATGTGGAGGGCATCGCCAAGATCGGGAGCGCCTTCGTCTTGATGAGCTTCGGCATGATGAATGCCGCCGTCATCGTTCTCCGGCACCGGCGTGTGCCCGACTACACACCATCGTTCCGGACCCCGTGGGTGCCGTGGCTGCCGGCTTTCGGAGTCCTGTCCAGCGTGGTGCTCGTGATCGATCTGGGACCGGTTCCGGTTGCCGCGGTGGTCGGCGTCGCCGGGCTGGCCGCACTGTGGCACGGATGGGCCCGCCGCGAAGCCGACGACGACCCGGGAGCGCTGACCTGGCCACGGCGGCGGACGCCCACCGATGCGGACACCCATCCGGTGGTCCTCGAGGACGTCGAGGTCGTCGTCGAGAAGGGGTCCCCCGAGACACTGGCCGCTGCGACCGTCGTTCGGATCGCTCCCGACGCGACCGGCGCCGACGTCGAGCAGGCGGCCGCTGCCGCACTCGCCGAGCGCGTCGGTGTCGATGCGTCCCGGGTGGCCGAGTGGTTGGCCGGACGTCGGCATCCCGTCCTCGAGACCGACGAAGCGGTGCTCCATCTCGTTCCCCTCGACGGGCCCCTCACGTCATCGGTCGTTCTCGCATGGAGCCCCGCCCTCGACGGTACCGGACGTCGCAGGGCCCGGATCGCGGCCGTGATCGCATCGTCGGACCCCGGCAGCGAGCCGGACCGACGCCTGTTCGGGCTGGTCGCCGCACAACTCGCCGACGAAGCGCTCCATCGCCGATGGCCCGCCGACAACGACAGCGTCGCCCAGCTCTTGTCGACCGACGCCACCCGTCGCCTGCGGTCCGCCCGCGACGGGATCACCACGTTTGCGGACCCCCCGCAGGGGTAGGACCCCAGCCACCACAGTCCGGCTGATACGAGGAGAAGGCGATGGCAGGCGAAAAAGACAAGGTGAAGGGCCGCGCCAAGCAGGCGGCGGGCGACCTGACCGGTGACGACCAGATGCGACGCGAAGGCCAAGCCGACGAAACCGGCGGCGACGTGAAGGACCTCATCGGCAAGGCCGCGGACAAGCTCAACGAGACGGTCGACAAGATCCGGGGCAACGACAACCGCTGATCTCCTCAGAGACCCCCTCCATGGCGCAGCTCGTCCCCACGCCGGGACCCGACGAGCCGACCCCACCGGCAGAGCCGTCCGGTACACCGAACTTCGATCGCGACGCGCCCGACTTCGAGGGCACGACCGAAGAAGTCGAGGAGGGCGCGCTGCGCCTGTGGGAGACGGTCCTCGAGTCGCTGCCGCGCCTGGGCATCGCGCTGTCGTTCGTGGTGGCGGGCTGGCTGGTCTCGCGTGGAGTGCGCATTGCGCTGCATCGCTATCTGCTCCGCCGCTCCACGACGAGTTTCGCCCAGGTGATGAGCAAACTCGGCGGGTGGGTCCTCCTCACCGCAACGATCTTCATCGCCATCGCGCTGACGTTTCCGTCGGTGAAGCCGGTGGACCTGCTGGCCGGGCTCGGCTTCTTCTCGGTCGCCGTGGGCTTTGCGTTCCAGGACATTCTCGAGAACACCCTGTCGGGGGTCTTGCTGCTGTTCCGTCAGCCGTTCCGGATCGGTGATGCCATCGCCGTCGGCGACGACGGCGAGGCTGCCGAGCTGAGCGGCATCGTCCAGGCGATCACCATCCGCGAGACCCGGATCGTCACCTTGGACGGGCGCCTGGTGGTGATCCCCAACCGCGATGTCTACAAGAGCGCCATCTTCGTGCTCGACGCCACCGAGTTCCGCCGGGTGGCGTTCACGGTGGGTGTCGCGCACGGCACCGATCTCACGAAGGCGCGCCGCCTGGCCGCCGAAGCGGTCGCACAGGTGGACGAGGTCGACACGACGGCACTCGAGCCCGAGGTCCTGGTGACGTCCCTCGGTCCGTCGACGATCGATCTGGAGATTCGGGTGTGGAGCCGGCCGAGAGGCCGTGACCTGACCCATGTGCGGGGCCGGGCCGCAGAAGCCACCAAGGTGGCCTTCGACGACGCGGGCATCGAGATGCCCTCGGCGATCGTGGCGCTGGAGACCCCCGGGCTCGAGCGAGCCATGGAGCACCTCGCCCGCAACGGCCATCGCGACCCGAAGGCGTGAGCGCGAGGTCGGGTCAGAGCGGGAGATCCAGCCGCGACCGCCACAAGCCGGGTCAGAGGTAGCTGTTGTCGCGGCGTGGCGACGGCTCGCCATCGTGTGACGGGGGCTGCCGGCGCGCCGATGCCTCGGCCAGGCGCTGCGCTCGCGCCACCTGTGCGGTCGCCGCCTGGAGCTGGAGACCCTGCATGACCCCATCGAGCCAGCCGGTGAGCTGGGCGTACACCAGTGTCGTCTCGGCGACGCTGCGGCGCCTCCCGGCGTCGCCCACGAGGCGGTCGTACTCGTCGAGGAGATCACCGGACACGGCATGGGCGAGGTCAGCACGCACTTCGTGCGCGATGCCGTCGAGACGGTCCGCCGCCGCCTCGTCGAGATCCAGATGATCGAGCTGATCGTCGACCTTCTTCACCATCGAGGCGATGCGGAGGAGCCCGACGGGATCGGTCACCTGCACCGCCGACGAGTCACCCGTGGCCTGCGCCACCGCGGGCGTGACATCGCCGGCCTGGTCCGGGGCTCCGTCGGGCCGTTCCACGGCACGCGGTGCTGTCGCCTGGGGCTGGGGGGCCGGTTCGTTTCGCATGGGCGCTGCCTACCCCACCCCGACGGATGGGGAAACGCCGGTCGGCCTCGGACGGCGCCGGAGGTTTGGGTATCGGGCTCCGCGGGGAGTGTCAGCTCATCGCCGAAAGGGTGAACGCACCCTCGACCAAGGAGTTGGACATGGCAACGCAATCGAACACTGGTATCGCAGGCATCTCGACCGGCGGCATCCTCGTGGTCGTCGGCATCGTGATCGCGATCTTCTGGAGTTGGATCCTCGGGCTCATCGTCGCCCTGGTAGGACTCCTCGCCTTCGGCGGATTCGCCCGGGGCCGCTGGTACTGAGCCGTCAGGCCTTCCCTTCCGGGGCCACCCCCGAAGCTGAGAGATGCGGGACGCGCCGCCAGGCCTCTCAGTCCTCTTCGGGCTGCGGCTCGTCCTCGGTGCGCCATTCGCGGGTATCGAGATCGTCGCGGGTGCCGGACCCGCCCTGGACGATGGCAGGGTCCTCGACCCCGAGGGGCTCGTCGGGCGGGAACTGCTCCTCGGCGATGCGGGCATCGGAACCGATGCTGTTGCCCCCGAGCTTGTCGGCATCGAGCATCTCGGCGCCGCGCTGGTCTCCGGGGTCGGTGTCGTCAGCCGGTGTGTCCTGTTCGGTCATGTGCGGCTGCTACCCGCAGCCGCCGCAGCCAAAACGCTCCGAGGTGAGGTCCGAACCGTGGCGACTCGTGAGGGCGCGCACCCTCCGGCCCCGATGGGCGACGGAATCAGGTGAACCCTGCAGCGAGCGTGGCCTCGACCGTCACGTGACCGTCGCCCAAGGTTGTGATGGCCACTTCGTCGCACAGCGAGTCGACGATCGCGAGCCCCCGGCCCCCGGGGGCGAGCACGTCATCGGGTCGCCAATCGCCGCGCGGTGGGATCTGGGGGTCCTCGGCGAGGTTCGTGACCGTCACGGTGATGGTCTCGTGCCGGGCTCGCCGGGCGCTGAGGTCGAAGGGCCGGCCCGGCGATGCCTGGACGGCGTTCGACACCAGTTCGCTGACGACGAGCGCCGCCCGTGCACGGGTGTCGTCGTCTGCTGCCTGGGCGATCAACCAGGCGTCGATGTCGAGGCGCACGCCGTTGACGACTGCCGTCTCTCCTTCATAGCGACGATCGAAGGGATCGCCGGCGGCGGGGAACGCCCCCATCGTCATCGCCCCGCGAGCTGTCGGATTTCCATGCATCGTTCACCCACGATGGAGTTGGTCGTCCAGGCCGGTGATCTCCAGGAGCCGATCGAACGGATCGGAAGATCCGGTGAGAACGAGACGGTGGCCTGCCTCGGCGAGAGCGACGTGCGCCGCAATCACCGCACGAAGACCTGAGGAGTCGATGAACTCGACGCCGCTGATGTCGATCGCCACGTCGGCACGTTCGCCCAGGCGATCCAGGCGATCCGACAGTCGGGACGCGGTGTGGGAATCGACGACGCCGGTCAGCACCAGGGTGCGGTCGCCCTCGCCACGCGCGATATCGAGCTGCGATGGTTGGATCGTCATCGAAAGTCGACCTTAGCTCAGTCGAGCGGGGCGGCGAAGCGCCGATGGCCCCTCCGCCGAACCCGATGCCGTCTTCAGCTGCGGGAGCCGAGGAGCGAACGCGCCCGGGCCGCCTGGCCGGCGTCGATCCAGACGTCGTAGCGCTCGGCCTCGAGCCGAGGCAGGGTGGTGAAATCGCGGGTGCCGCGCATCGACGCATGCATGAGGGCGCTCCATGCGGCTCCGACGGCTGCGAACACCAGGGTCCAGGTCACGATCAGGCCGAGCTCGCTCGTGTCGGCATCGAGCTCGACGAACAACAGCAGCAGCAGCGAGACGATCAGGCCCAGCCACGCACCCGAGAGCAGTCCGTCGCGGGCGGCGGTGAGGGTGGTCCGGCGACCGAGGACGTATTCGATCCGGCGGAGGCCACTCCAGGTGATCGCCGCCCCGCCGATGTCGAGGCCGGCGTCGCTCAGCCGGTCCATGGCGGCCTGGGCATCGGCGTAGTCGGTGTAGCCACCGACCCGGACCTGCGGCATCGGTTCGCCCGGCACATCGCCGGGCGAACCCGGGGAGTCGGCGACATCGGTCCGTGAATCTCGACCAGCGGGGGTCGCCCCCGCCGACACCCCCTCGTCGAGCGGTGCACGTTGGTCCGATTCGCCGAAAGGGGCGGGGTTGCTGGGCATCGGATCCTCCGTCAGAACTGGGCTCGCGGTCGTGCGGTGCCTATCCGGATGCGGCCGGACCCAAACCGGCGGGGCTCGGCGGCTCGACGAAGGTCGCGTACGACGTCGAGGTCTCGATGCCGAACCATCGCGGGAATCGCCCGAGTTGCAGCGCTGCTGCCGCGTCCCGCAGCCCGACCAACCCGATGTCGACGGGCCCCTCGAGTGCGAGCGTCCAGTGGGGTCGATCCGTGATGCGGACCTCGGTGAGCTCCACGGTGGCGGACCCCTCGCCGACCAGGCACCGCGTCTTCTCCACCGCCAGCCAGTGCCGCGACTCGTCGGTCTCGTGCGACGGAGCGGGCGCATCGGCGTCGCCGGCCGCCTCGCCGCCTGCAACCGAGCGGAAGGTCCACTTCCGCCACTGCTCCACGCGGCCCTGCACACCTGCGACGAGGACCGACACCGTGACGGGCCCGCACCGCTGCTTGACGTCCAGTGTGTCTGCGCCGCGGATCTTCACCGAGAGATCGTCGCCGCAATGCCGCAGGTAGGTGTCCACCCGGTGCTCGATATCGCCCGCGGGACCCGCCGCCTCGACGCACACCTCATGGAGCTCCGACGGCAGCGGCCGGTCGTGCCACCATCGCACCTCGACCGTCTCGATCGCGGGGGAGCCGGCGACGAGTGCCGGCAGTGCGGGAGACGACACTGCCTCGCGAGCGTCGATCGGGGGCGGGGGCGCAGCCATGGCGCGAGCGTGTCCGGGCCCCACGGCGCCGAAACCCGCCGCGCAGGTCGGGTTTCGGCGCGCGCCCCGTCGGGTAGGGCGCGGCCATGGCCAAACCTCGTTCCCCAGAGTTGGCGCGCAGCGGTCACACCGCCGTCGACCCCGATGCCCCCGCGAGCACCGCTCCCCTCCAGCCCGACGTGGGCACGGCCGGTGCTCCCGATCATCTGGGGCCCGTCCCACCCGACAACCGGCCGAGATGGAGCGATCGCACCGACGAGGACAAGCCCGACCTGGCCGCATTCGCCCGCCGCCTCGGCATCCGTCGCCGGAGCAGCCGCACCGTCGCCGACACCTCCCTCGTCGCCGACACCTCCCTCGTCGCCGACACCTCCCTCGTCGCCGACACCTCCCTCGTCGCCGACACCTCCCTCGTCGCCGACACCGACGACGCGCGCACCTCCCGCACCACCGACACCGGCCCTGTCCTCGCTCGGCTGCGGGGCTTGCCGGTCAGGGTGACGTCGCTGTCGTTGCGGGCGACCGAGACGGTCCTCCGCCGAACAGCCGACATGGTCGCCGCACTTCGCCGACGGGTGGGCCCCGACGACCCGGGCACCTGATGGCGCCGTCGTCCGGCGACATGCCGGCCGGCCGCTCGCACAGCAGCGAGAGCAGTGCCGAGACCCATCCCCTCGACGCGGCCTGGGCCGTTCCGCGCTGGTTGGAACGGGCCACCGGTTGGACATGGCGTCTTCTCGTCCTCGCCGTGGGTGTCGTCGGGCTGATCTGGATCCTCGGTCTGTTTCGGCTGGTGCTGGTCCCCGTCCTCATCGCCTTGTTGTTCTCCGCGCTGTTCTGGCCGCTCAGCGACTGGCTGCGCCGCCACGGCGCGCCGCCCATCGTGGCCACCTGGATCGTCATGCTCCTCGGAGCCGGCCTGCTGGTGGGCGTCGGCTATCTGATCTTCGTCACCGTCGGCCAGCAACTCACATCCGACACCCAATGGGGCGAGATCGAAGGCGAGATCCGCAACTGGCTCCAGAGCGGGCCATTGGACCTCACCTCCGCCGAGATCGACGACCTGGAGGATCGGGCGGGCGAGGCGCTGACGGCGGGCATCGCCGGCAACGGACTCGGACCGGCCCGTACCGCCGTCGAACTGCTCGGCGCCGGATTCCTGACGCTCGTCCTGCTCTTCTTCTTCCTGAAGGACGGCCCGCTGATGTGGAAGTGGATCACCCGACGGATCCGTCCCCCGCGCCGGCCGACGGTCGACATCGGCGGCCACGCTGCCTTCGATGCGCTCGGCGCGTACATGCGCGGCGTCGCCATCACCGGCGTCGTCGACGCAACCTTCATAGGGATCGCGCTGGTCGTGATCGGCGTGCCGCTGGCGCTGCCGCTGGCCGTGCTGACCTTCTTCGCAGCGTTCTTCCCGATCGTCGGGGCGACGACCGCCGGGGCGCTGGCTGCGCTCGTGGCCCTCGTGTCCAACGGCCTGACCGACGCAATCATCGTGGTGATCGTCACCTTCGTCGTCCAACAGGTGGAAGGCGACGTCATCATGCCGTTGGTGATGCGCCGGCAGGTCCATCTCCATCCGGCGGTGATCCTGACCGTCCTTGCCATCGGCGGGGCACTGGCCGGCATCACCGGCGCGCTCGTCGCAGTACCGATCGCGGCGATGGTGACCGCCGGCGCCTCGGCCATCCGCGGCGGCGTCGAGGCCGCCGACGGACCGTCGACGATCGCGCCGGACGTTTCCGAGCGCGACCAGCGGGTAGTGCGGTGGCGACCGGCCCAACCCGGTCGCAATGTCCGACGCGACGAGGAGAACCCATGAGCGACGACCCGCACGAAGAGCCGACACGTGACGACGACCACGAGCGGGAGCGCGAGCGCGAGCGCGACGAGCAGACCATCGACCCGGCACCCGTCGACATCGACGCCGACGACATCGCGACGGTGTTGCCCCATCGCGATCACCCGGACCAGGAGCCGCCCGGAGCCGCCGGTGCGCCCGTGCCGCCGGGCTGAGATCAGGGCTCGTCGCGGGCTGTCGGCCGTCCCACGAGCGATCGATCAGGTGTGGGGCCCCTCGAGCGAGTCGAGTTCTCGGTCCCTGCGGCGCCGCCGCGATCGGTCGACCTCGTCCTCACGATCTGCTCGACGCTCGAGGAGATACACCCCCGCGACGATCAGGATCGACGCGACGACCACGATCAGCGCGACGGCGAGCCAGGTCTCCATCAGCCCGTCGAGACGCGTTCGCCGGCGGCGCTCAGCACCGCCTCGCCCTGCTTACGGGCACGTCGGGCGGCGCGCTCGGCCTTGCGTCGGGCTCGCCGGCCGCCCGTGACACCGGCATCGGCGACATCGGTCAACGAGCTGACCCCCGAGCGGCCCGACCGTCGGCGCTCACGACGACGCCGCTTCTCGGCGGCCAGGGCGTCGAGCTGGGCCTTCTCCGCCTTGCGCTCGGCCCGGCTTGCCCGTTCGCGGTGACGCTCTCGCTCGCGTTCGCTCTTCTCCGCTGCGGCGAGCGCATCGTCACGTTCGTTCTCGGCGCGGACCAACTTCTCCTTCTTCGACCGGAAGTCGACCAGACCGAGCGTGGCGATCGAGAAGGTCTTGCGGATCATTCCCATTGGTTACGTCTCCCGGACGGTGATGTCATCAGCCGCGGGCGTGCCCGATCCCGACGCGCCGCAAACACACCCGGCGGGGCGTGACCACCTCAGCGGCGCCGCGGGCCCGTGCGCCACCGGCACGGCTGCCGGTCCGGCTTCCCACTCCATGCATTGCGCGGGCGAACGGTCGCCGCCGCTCTCGGGACCGAACCCGTGACGTGTCAGCCGCCGGACGTGCTCCAGCCCGCGATGCGGTCATGGTCGGGTCGCATGCCATGGGCGGTGCCCCACAACACCGCATCGACGCGGTTGGTGGCGCCGATCTTGCGGTAGCAGGTGCGGATGTGGCCCTTGATCGTGTTTATCGACAGGTGGACGACCGCTGCGATCTCGACGTTGGACAGGCCCTGGACGATGAGCGAGAGGATCTCCGCCTCGCGTTCGGTGAGCCCGACCGACTTTCCGGGCCATTCGAGATCGTCGATGGCCAGTGCCCGTCCGACGCCGGGCTGGACGACGGTCTCCCCCGCAGCGACACGATCGAGCGATCGGACGAGCTCGGTGCCCGAGAGCGACTTGGCCAGATATCCCTTCGCTCCCGCCTCCAGCGCTGCGTCGACGAGCTGCCCGTCGAAGTTCCACGTGTAGACGACGACGTCGGCCGCGTGCGGATTGGCGACGATCGAACGCAGCCGGGACAGATCGAGATCGGACTGCGCGAACGCGTCGTAGAGCGCGATGTCGACATGGGTACCGACCGCCTCGTTGGTGACCAGCTCCACGACCTCGATGTGGCGGCCGTGTTCGGCCAGCAACGCCTGCACCCCGGCCACGACGACGTCGTAGTCGTTGACGATGGCAACACGCACCGTGGCGGCGGGGGATCCGGGTCGGAGCACGCTGACCGTCATCGGGCCATCTTCGACACGTCGCTGTCGCGATTGCAACCAGCAGCCGGTCGTCGCGGGTGGAAACACCCCGCGGGGTGGGTCCACCCGGTATCCCGCCACCGGGCCGTGGTCCGGCGGCGAAACCCATCGGCCGCGATGTTTCGCTACCCAGATCTGCGGATATCCCGCCAACGCCCGCGGATCCGGGCGACCAGCCCACCCCGAGACGGCCACCATGGCAGACGACACCGCGCACAGATCAGACCCGACCGGCGACGAAGCGTCGACGATCCGGCTGTCGCTCACCCTGCCGGGATCGGCCTCGCTCGGTGCGTTCCAGGGCGGAGCGACCGCAGCCCTGGCGGTCGTGATGAACTCGCTGCGCAGCCGGGGCCATACCGTGCACGTCGACGCCGTCGGTGGGGCCTCGGCCGGGTCGATCGTGGCGATGCTGTTCGTCCACTGCCTCGCCGCCGGGCGAGACGCGTCGTCGATGCTGCGCCGGGCCTGGGTCGACGAGGTCGACATGGACCTGCTCCGTACCGGCGGCGGCGGCGCGCCTCTGGCCTTCGACGACCTGCGTTCGGAGCTCATCGACTTCCTCGACGACACCGAGCGCCACCCCTACGGCGTCCACGAACCGATCGGATCGCCGATCTCGGTCCATGTGGGACTGACCACGCTGCTGGGCTTCACCACGCCGATCGTCACCGGCGGCACTGCGAGTTCGACGCTCACCTACACCGACTGGCTGGCCTTCGAGGTCGAGCCACGCTCCGGACGCGAAGCGCTCACCCAGCCCGAGAACGGTTCGATGCTCGACGCCGTCCTCGTCTCGGCATCACACCCGGCCGCGTTCGCACCGCGCTCGCTCGATCGCAGCGCCGACCGCGACTCCTACGAGCGGCGCGGCATCACGAACTTCCCGCCCGAGGGAGTCGTCTGGTACACCGACGGCGGCCTCGTCGAGTCCGAGCCGGTCGGCCGCATCCTCGAAGCCTCCCGTGCACGCACCGCTGTTGACGATCCGAGTCTGCGCCTCCACGTCGTGGTCGATCCGCGCTCCTCCGGTCCGGGCGCCGGTCGGCGCTGGAGCGATGCAGACGCGGACCCGAGCTGGCTCGACGGCGTGACCCGCGCGCTGTCGGTGCTTCCGACCCAGGCGCTGCACGACGATCTGCGGGCCATCTCCGAGGTCAACGAACGGCTCGAGGGCCTCGACGATCTCATGAACGACCTGCGAGACCGTCTCGGTGACGACGCCGGCGACGTCGGGCGCCGGATCGCCGAGCTCGCCGGCATCGCAGACAAGGAACACGTCGACGTCGCCGTCATCTCGCCGCTGCTCCAGGCCGATGGCAGCGACGCCGGAGTGGGCGAACTGCTCGCCGGCGACTTCGTCGGCGCGTTCGGCGGATTCCTCGACCGGGAGATCCGCCGCAGCGACTTCGCCCTCGGCTGGTCGTGCACGCGGATCTGGGTCGACGACCACTTGGAGAAACGGGGTGTCGCACGCGACGACGTCGATGCCGTCCTGGCCACCCTCGACGCCGCCGGCGAGATGAACTCGGACGACATCGTCGTCTCCCACGACAGCGTCGCGGAGCTCAGCTGGTCGGGCAGATGGCGCCTGGCCCTGCTGGCGATGCGCGTCGGCCACGTGTTGACGCGCGAGGCGATCCCGTCACCTGCCGAGCTCGTCCGCCGCCGCAGGAAGCCATCGCGATGAACGCCGCCGATCCCCGCGCTCGGCAAAGCCATCGCTCCGACGAGCACGGCGAGCAGGGGGGCGGCCGACGTGAGCGGCACCCGTTCCTCGTCGAGGGCCGGGCCGACGTGCTGGCCCACCGTGGCGCCAGCTCGCTGCATCCGCCGGGCAACACCGAACGGGCCTTCGCCGCCGCTCTCGAGATGGGCTTCGACCACCTCGAGACCGACGTGCAGGCCAGCCGCGACGGCGTCGTCGTGGTCTTCCACGACGAACGTCTCGATGAAGCGACGACGGGGACGGGCGCCATCGGGGACCACACGTGGTCCGAGCTGCGCACGGTGCGCACGACCGTCGACGGTCGTGCGACCGACGACGGCCTCGTCCGCCTCGACGAGTTGCTCGAGCGGTTCCCCACCGCGTTCTTCAACATCGACATCAAGACCGATGCCACCGTCGAGCCCGCAGCGCGCATCCTGGTCGAGTCCGACGCCCGCTCCCGGGTCTGCGTGGCCGCATTCGGTTGGCGGCGGCTCCGTCGCGTCCGCCGGAGGCTCGGCCCGGGCTGGTGTACCGCCATGGCGAAGCCCGAGATCGCCGTCACCGTCGTGGCGGCACGGCTGCGGCTGCCGGTCCCCCGCCTCGCCGACGTCGTCCAGCTCCCGACCACCTACCGCGAAAGGACGATCGTCGATCGCCGGCTGGTCGATGCATGTCACCGATCCGGTGTCGCCGTTCACGTGTGGACGGTGAACGACCCCGGCGAGGCGTCACGGCTCCAGGCACTGGGCGTGGACGCAGTCATCTCGGATCGCCCCGACCTGGTGGGATGAGCGACAGGCTCCGGCGTGACGGCGTTTCGGAGTCGGTACCGCCGGGCAGTTCCACCAACGAACGTCGCCGACGAAAGGACCTCACCATGGCGAATCGGCCCGATACAGACACCACCACCGACCGGCCAGGCGCGACATCGCACCGCTCGATCGGCGGGGGCGACGGCCGCAACTGGCTGATGTGGTTGGTGATCGCGCTCGTCGTGATCGGTCTGATCATCGCGGCCCTCTTCTGGGCCGACGTGTTCGACGCAGACGTCGACTCCGGCGACGTCGACGTCGAACTTCCCGACGCCGAGTTCGATGCAGACCTTCCCGACGTCGACGTCGACCCCGGTGACGTCGACGTGGACGTCGATCCTGGCAGCGTCGATGTCGACGAGCCCGACGCCGACGCCGAACTCGACGAATGACCGTCCGGCGCCGGCGTCGATCGTCGGCGCCGGTTTGCCGGAGTCCCCATCGGGCCGGTTTACCGGAGTCCCCGTGGGGTAGGTCCGACCGCCATGGACCTCGCCCGACGCATCGCCCCGATCATCACCCTGAGTGCAACTGCCGCCGCAGGACTGATCGGGGCGATCGCCGCGGATCACCTCGGTGCGTCGCTGGCCTTCACGGTTCTGTTGATCGGTAATCTGGTCCACCTCATCGCCGCACTCCATCCCCCGGTGCGGCTGCGTGACGACCTCGCCGTGTGGGTCGCCCGCACCTCGGCGGTGACGGGCGAGTCCGCCGACGACCTCGTGAACCGGGCCGTCGCCCGTCTCCGGGCGGGTTTCTCGCCCGCCGAGGACCCGCTCCCGGACCCACAGCGGTGACCGATCACCTCGTCGCCCTGAACGGCGAAGCCACCGGCACCGACATCGGAGGCAAGGCCGCCGCCCTCGATCGGCTGATCGCGCTGGGGCTCCGTGTCCCCCACGCCGTCGCCCTGGACGCCGATGCGTACCGTTGCGCCACCGACGGACCCCTCCACGACACCATCGGCAGATGGCGCTCGGAGGTGCCCGACGATCCAGCAGGCCACGAGCATCGGCGCGAGGCCGTCGATGCTGCCTTCGCCCGGGCGGCTGTGCCCGAGGCGGTCGCCACCGCGCTCGCACGCGTCGTGGACGAGCTGGGGCCGGGACCGTACGCGGTGCGATCCTCCGCGACCGCCGAGGACATGGACGACGCGTCCTTCGCCGGCCAGTACGAGTCCATCATCGGCGTCGAGCCCGACCAGCTCGGCGACGCGGTGAAGGCAGTGTGGGCGTCGCTGTGGCACCCCGCGCCACGGTTGTACCGACGACGCCTCGGCATGGACGACGACGAGGTCGCGATGGCGGTGCTCATCATGGACATGATCCACGCCGAGCGGGCGGGGGTGCTCTTCACCGCCGATCCCGGCGACCCCGACCGTGCCCGCCTCGAGATCGTCGAAGGGCAGGGCGAGCAGCTCGTCTCGGGCGACGTCACGCCCGAGGCCCACGTCGTCGACCGCGATGATCTCGCCGCCGAACTCGGAGCGATCGCTCCCGAGTTACGCGACCTGGGTGCGGGCGCGCTCGCCATCGAGGAGGCGTTCGGTGTACCGATGGACATCGAGTACGCCGTCGCCGACGGTGCCGTCTGGTTCCTCCAGGCACGGCCCATCACCACCACGGCGCTCGGCGGCGCAGGCGGTGCAGACCTCGACGACGGTTTCGACGTCTCGTGCGGCGAGGCGACCACCTACACGACCGCCGGCATCGCCGAGATGCTGCCCGGCGTGTTGTCGCCGCTGTCGTGGACGCTCAACTCGTGGTGCATCGAGAACGGTTTCCGGTCGCTGTTCGACGTGCTCGGAGGCGACGCCCGCACGCTCACGCGTGAGCACGTGCTACTCGGTCGCTTCCGCGGCCGAGCGGTGCTGAACCTCGACGCGATGCGCACCGCGGCATCGAGCATCCCGGGCGGCTCGGCGCGCGACCTCGAGGAGCAGTACTTCGGTGCCTCGACCGTCGGCGGTGGTACCGACGCAGCCGACGACGGGTCCGACGCCGCAGGCGGCTCCGACGCGGGCCCGGGCCACATCGGATCGCTGGTGCAGAGTACTCGCGTACTGCGTGCGCGCCGGGCGGCGACACAGCGGGCCGTGACGATCAATGCCGCGGTGGACCGGTTGATCGCATCCGAGCCGGCCCTGGGCGACCTCGACGACAGCGACCTCGTCGCCTACTGGAACCGGCTGCTCCACACCGCACAGCTCGTCGTGAGCGCCGAGATCGCCGTCGCCGCCATGGCAGCCGCGGCCTACAGCAGCCTCGAGTCCTTCCTCGGGCGGTACCTCGGCGACGCCGACGCTGCCGAGGCCGCACAACGCCTGACCCGCAACGACGGCCGCGACCGCAGAGCGCGCATCAGCATGGCGATCGAACCCGTCGTCGAACGGCTGCGCAGCGACGGCGAACTCCGCTCGGTCGTCGGCGAGGACTGGGCGACCTCCCGCGCTGCGCTCGAACGGTCGGCAGCCGGCAGAGAGCTGTTGGCGCAGTTCCGTCATTGCCTGCGCCGCGCCGGTTCGACCCGGATCATGGGCGGTGCCGCATGGAACGAGGTCCCCCACCTGGCCTGGATGACCGTCGACCAGGAGCTCGGCAAGCCGTCACCGACCGATGCACACGAGACCAGACGCGAGGCGCTGGCCGATCTCGAGCAGGAGCTGCGCCGGGCACCGACCTGGCGCCTGGCGCGGCTGGTGTCCAACCAGGTGGTCGACGTGCGTCTGCGGTACCTCCGGCGCGAGGCAGACGACGCTGCATCCCTCCTGTTGTTGCGCGAGCGCACGAAGGCGTCGCTGCTGGTCTGCGGCGGTTCGGTCCGACGCTGCGCCCTCGAGATCGGCGAACGCCTCGCCGCACGCGGATCGCTCGACGACGCCCACGACGTGGAACTGCTCGCCGTGTTCGGCCTGGCACCGGCGCTGCTCGCCGGCGACGTCCCCGATCCCGATGTACTCGACCATCGTCGGCGAGCCGCGACCGCTGCGGAGAGGGCCGGGCCGTTGCCGCGGGTCTTCGACGGCACGCCGGCCAACGCGCGTCCGCTCGATGCGGTCGGCGACAGCATCGAGGGCTGGGCAGCCAGCCCGGGGCGCTACGAGGGCCAGGTCGGCGTCATCACGAATCCCGGCACCGACCGGTTGACCCGCGGTGATGTCCTCGTCGCCACCTCGACCGATGCGTCGTGGGCCCCGTTGTTCATGCGGGCCGGCGCTGTCGTCGTCGAACGCGGCGGCCCGTTGTCGCACGCGGCGATCGTCGCCCGCGAGCTCGGCATCCCTGCGGTCACCAACGTCGAGGGCCTGGTGCAGCGTCTGGCCGACGTGCCCGACGCCACCGTGATCGTCGACGGCACCGCCGGCACGGTGACCATCCTCGATGCCGACCGACCCGACGGCGAAACCGGCGCCGGCGGCCGTGAGGCCAACAGCACGGGCGCGGGCACGGGCAACGGGAGCGGCGTCGACGGCGCAGGCGACACCAGGACGATGGCCGCCGCGCCGATCGCACCGCAGCGCCCCCTGGCCGCAGCATGGGACGATACCGCGCAGCGGATGGGGGTATTCGTCGCCGGGCTCATGGGCGCCGGTGCGCTGATGTCGGTCGTCGCCGGCCTCGCCCAACCGGTCAGCAGCGAGCGCAGCCGCACGAAGATGGCGCGCCGCGGTGAGGTCCGGGGCCTGGCGATCGCATGCGGCGTCCTCGACGGCTGGGACAGCGTCGCCCGCTCGGCCACCGGACTCCGCAGCCGGGCGGGCTACGCGGTCATCGCCGCCGGTCTGGCGCTGGCGGCGGCGGTCGTGGCCGGGATCGGATGGTCGGGTGCCGAGGACGGCGTGGACGACATCGGGTGGGCCCTCGGACTGGCCGGTGCGGCCAACATCGCGGTGGCCGCCGTCGTGGTCGCCGTGGCCGTGGCGCGCCACCCCGACGTTCCCGCGGCCGTGCGCCGCTCGCTCCCGGCGACCCGGCTCGACCCGCCGCCTCCCCCGCCGGCGACTGTCGTGGGCGTGGTCGCAGTGGTCGGCTTCGCGTTGGCGACCCTGCTCGCGACCTTCGCCGACGGGTGGCTCGACCGGGTCGATCGCGTCGTGCAGCAGGACTGGCTGGGGATCACCGCCGACACCGGCCGGATCGGACCCGAGTGGCTCGTGATCCTCGGCCGTCCCGAGTGGATCATCCCCCTCGCCGTGGTCGCAGGCGCCGCAGCATGGCGCAACCGGCGCCTGGCCATCGCATTCCCCCTGGCCGTGGTCGCCGCCGGTGTCACCAACCGCGCGCTCGGCGCGATGATCGCCCGCTCCCGTCCGGAGACGTCCATCCACGTCGGCGAGATGGATTCGTTCCCCGGCGGGCACGCCCTCCAGAGCACCCTCATCCTGGGCGCGCTCCCCCTGGTCGTGGCAACAGCAACCCGTCGCCGGTGGACCGGCGTGGTCGCCGCCGCCGTGGTGGCCCCGGTGCTGGCCGTGGTCCTGACCGACGCCGTACGCACCGGTGGCCACTGGCCCAGCGATCAGCTGGCCGGATTCCTGCTCGGCGTCGCCCTGGTCACCGCCCTGCACCGAGCCGCCGACCCCGACCCGTGACCGACACCTCCCGCCCAGACCCATCCACCCCCTCCCCATCCTCGCTCCCATGACCGACTCCTCCCCGCACCCGGCATCCGAGACCCCGCGGTCCCACGAGCCCGCCCTGCGCATACGGCGCGAAGTACGGCAGTGGCTCAACGCGGTTGCGTTCGTGGTGGCGTTGAGCACGGTGGCGCTCACCTGGCTCGGCCGCAACGCCGGTTGGCTCGACTTCCGTCCCGGCGGCGCGGCCTTCGAGATCTCGGTCCGCCCGGCGCTCGGGGTCGTGTTCGTCGCCGCCGTCGTCCTCGCTCTGCGCTGGGAGATGCTCGCCGGGACGATCGCGGGGTTCGCCGCCGGGGCGCTCACCGTGTTCGCGGTCCAGCAACTCGTCGCCCCCCATGCGCTGCTGGTCGTCGCCGGCTTCGCCATCCCTGCGCTGTGCTGGGTCCTCGTCGACCTGGCGACGCACCGCGCCACAGTCGGCCTGACGTGGCTCTTCGCTGCGCTGGTGTCGACCACTCTCGGCGTGGCGGTCGGCCAGCATGTCTACGACCAGCTCTACGGACCGACGCACCCGCCCTCCACGTTCGTGGCGTTGCCTCCCAGCACCGTCGAGTGGATCTGGAGCGGTGGCGTCACCGGCGAGGGCGCCGTGATCAAGGCGAAGATCACCGAGGACTTCGCACGCGTGCGGCTCGCAATCGACGACACCGATGAGCTCACCACACCGGCCTGGATCGAGCCAGCGAGCGTCGAGGCCGACGTCGTCACCTTCGTGCTCGACGACCTGGACCCGGATCGCCGCTACCACTACGCCGTCGCCGTCGACGGGCTCGTGGACCTCGTCCGAGCCGGCACGTTCCGGACCTTCCCGGTCGGAACAGCCGACTTCACCGTTGCGGTGGGAGCGTGCGCCCGGGTCGGCAGCAACGGCGCCGTCTTCGACGCCATCAGGGCAGCCGATCCCCTCTTCTACGTCATGACCGGCGACTTCCACTACGGCGATGTGATCGAGAACGACATCGAGGCCTACCGAGAGGTCCTCGACCTGACACTCCGTCAGCCGGCGCAGGCAGCGCTCTACCGCAGCGTGCCGACCGCCTATGTGTGGGACGACCACGACTACGCGGGCGACGAGTCCGACATCACGTCCCCGGCGCGCCCCGCAGCGATGGCCGCCTACCGCGAGCGGGTCCCGAGCTACCCGCTCGCCGGCCCCGATGACCCCATCAACCAGGCGTTCTCGGTCGGGCGGGTGCGCTTCGTGCTCACCGACACGCGTTCCATGCGCGATCCCAGCGTCATCCCACTGGAGTTCCGCTCGATGCTCGGCGACGAGCAACGGGCCTGGCTGATCGACGAGCTCACCACCGCGTCGCGCACCCATGCGGCCGTCGTCTGGGTCAATGCGGTGCCGTGGGTCGCCGAGGTCGATCCCGACGCCGATCACTGGGGGGCGTTCCCCTCGGAGCGCCGGGCGATCGCCGAAGCCATCGCCGACGCCGGGATCGACAACCTGGTGATGGTGAGCGGCGACGCGCACATGGTCGCCATCGACGACGGCTCCAACACCGACTACAGCGCCGACGGCGACGGCGGGTTCCCCCTCCTCCACGCGGCGCCGCTGGATCGGCCAGGGAGGATCAAGGGCGGCCCCTACAGCGAGGGAGTCGTCGCCGAAGGCGGTCAGTTCGGCACGATCGACGTCTTCGATTCCGGCGACGCCGTCCGCATCGTGCTGACCGGGAGGGACTGGACCGGTGCGCCGCTGCTTCGCCACGAGGTCGAGTTCGCATCCCCGGTTGAGCCGTCTCGAAGCGGGTAGAGCATTCCCACGAACCCGAGAGGAGGATCGTGGACGAGGTGCACCTGTGGTCGAGCTGGAGCAACATCGGCTGGGTCGTCGTGACGTCGGTGGCCATCTACCTCTGGATCCTGCTGGTGCTGCGCCTCAACGGCCTGCGGACGCTCGCTTCGTTCTCCGGCTACGACGTCGTGGTCACCGTCGCGATCGGTTCGATCACTGCGACGACGGCCCTGTCCAGTTCGGTCTCACTGGTCGCCGGCCTGGCGGCAGTCGGGGTGCTGGTCGTCTGTCAACGTCTCCTCACGGAGTTCCGGGCGAACCAGCACGTGCAACGAGCCGTCGACAATCGGCCGATCCTGCTGATCGCCTGCGGCACGCTGCTGTTGGACAACATGGCTCAGGTCGGCGTGACCAGAGACGACATGTGCCAGAAGATGCGGTTGAACGGTGCGTCGCGCCTCGATCAGGTGGCGATCGCCGTCTTCGAGACCACCGGCGACGTCTCGATGGTCCTTCGCTCCGACCTGCCCATCGATCCCGACCTCTTCGAGGGAGTTCGGGACTTCGACCGGTACCTCGTCGCGTCCTCGCGCGGCTCCGACGGTGCCGGCGACCGTCCCTGATCCGCTCCCTCGGCCCGAGGGGCGATGTCAGCAGAACGTGGCGATGCTGTCCGCCGTCTCGGCGCAGAGCGCCTCGAGCTCCGCCGCCTGGTCGTCCGGGTCGACGAGGTCGGTGAACCCGCCGGCCACGTCGTACCACTGCTCGGCATCGACGCAGGCCTCGAGCGTGACCGACAACGGCGCCTCGTCGGCTGCGGCCGCCTCGAACGCGTTGACGCAGGCGAGGTCCGCCTGACTGTCGACGTCGAAACTCTCACCGGGTGTCTCGTCGACGAACTCGCTGCCGTCGACCACGTTGGTGGGGTCATCGTCATCGCTGCACGCCACGGCACCACCCAGCAGCGCGAGGGTGACCACGGCGCCCGA
Organism: Acidimicrobiales bacterium; assembly: GCA_046290435.1. Lineage (GTDB taxonomy): Bacteria > Actinomycetota > Acidimicrobiia > Acidimicrobiales > UBA8592 > CAVQUE01. The sequence goes on along the minus strand of JBKAGO010000034.1, from coordinate 91,187 downwards.
GACCAGGCGCCCGAGCATCGAAACAGTGTCCTTGTGTCGCATGGACGCCCGCTACCCGGTGGGTCGATCGACAACACATCGCCATCCGCCGCCACATTCCACCGCTGGTTCGGCCACCAACGACCTCGGCCGCCGACAGGTCGGCATGTGTATCGATCCGACGACACGGGTAGTCGGGGGCCATGGCATCACAGCAACAGAAGCAATGGTCGCCCCTCCTCGTGAAGAGTCGACCACCGAGCCTGGTGGTCGACCGGTTCCACCACCCCGCGAGCGAGGACGATCTCCGCCTCGCCGCATCGACCCACCTCGCGGCGGACGAGACCGCCGACCGCGACGCCGTCGACGCCAAGCTCGCCGCCACCCGGCGCGAGCTCCGAGACGCTGCACGCGCCATCACCCATGAAGGCTGATGACCGCTCCGTCGACGAGCCCGGCCGCGATCGGGCATTCGGACCGCACTTCATCGGAGTGTGCGTCGTCGGCCGCGTTCTCGAGAGCAATCCGATCGTCGCCATCGTGGCGCTGCTCGTGCTGAACGCCCGATCCCCGCGGTGAGGGCCCGACCATGGAGATCAGCGCAGAGACTCGTTCCGGGGCCGGCCCTGCAACGGAGTTACCATCCATGCCCATGAGCGACGCGGTCATCACCGTCACCATCCCGAGCGACACCCGGTTCGTGGCCCTCGCCCGGCTCACCGGGGCAGGCCTGGGTGCCGAACTCGACTTCGACGTCGACACCATCGACGACCTGCGCATGGCCACCAACGAACTGGTCGCCGTGGTGGTCGAGTGGGCAGCAGACAACGACCGCAGTCACGTCACGTTGACCTTCACCCTCGACGGCGAGGCCCTCGAACTCCGGGCATCGGCCGGCGAATTCCCCGACGGAGCCCAACCGGTCGAGCTCGATCCGCTGACCGCACAGATCCTCGCGTCGGTCGCCGACAGCTACGAGCTCGGGCCGACCTGGGGCAGCCTCCGCAAGGCCCGAGCCGGCAGCGCATGAGCAACGAGCAATCGGCTCGACCCGCCGGTGCCGGCCGTCGCGCCCACGCTGCGGTGGCGAAGCGATGAGGGAGAGACCTTCCGAAGAGGAGGTCGATGCGCTGTTCCGCCGCTACGCCGCGACCCGGCGGCGTCGGGACCGCAACGCCCTCGTCGAGGCCCACACCGGGTTCGCTTACCACATCGCCAACCGTTACCGGTCCCGTGGCATGGCCGACGAAGACATCCGTCAGGTCGCGCTGTTGGCGCTGGTGAAGGCGATCGACCGCTTCGATCCCGATCACGGGGCGGCATTCACGAGCTTCGCCGGGCGCACCATCGAGGGTGAGATCAAACGCCACTTCCGCGATACCGCGTGGAGTGTGCGGGTTCCCCGTTCGACCAAGGAGCTGCACCTCAGCGTCCGGCGGGCCGGCGACGATCTCACCCACACCTTGGGACGGCCGCCGACGGTTCGCGAGATCGCCGCACATCTCGAGGTCGACACCGACGACGTCGTGACGGCACTCAGCGCCTCGGCGGCATTCACAACCGCAAGCCTCGATCGTCCGACCGACGACGACCACAGCGCCGATCGCGACGGCACCCTGGCGATCCAAGACGACGATCTCGATGCTGCCGACGATCGGCTCCTCGTCGAGCGGCTCATCGAGACGCTCCCCGAGCGCGAGCAGGAGATCGTCCGCCTGCGCTTCTACCAGGAACTGACCCAGTCCGAGATCGCCGAGCGGGTGGGCATGAGCCAGATGCACGTCTCACGGCTGCTCCGCCGGTCCTTCGAGGAGATGCGCGCCGCAGCGAACTGACCGGCCGCATGCCGCAGCGCCGCGACAAGCCAGCCGATCGCCCGAGCGTGGTCGCCGGACCAGCGCCTCCACGCGACGATGCCGCCCGGTGGCTGGGGAAAACCACCGAGCGGCATCGACATCTCGGTGAGGACGCCGCGTCGGACGGAACGCGGCGCCCTCGAGGGGTGAACCGGCGACGGGCTACGCGACCTTGCGAGCGGTCATCGTCGCGTCACCTTCGCCGGTCCGTTCGATGAAAGATCGCACGAACCACTGGTAGAGCTCGAGCTTGGCGATCTGACCGATGAGCATGTCCTCGGTCACCGGATCGAGGTCTCCGGCCTGCTTCATCGCCTTGCGGTGGTCGGCGATGACACCGTCGTAGACCTCGTCGAGCGCATCGAGGTGCGCGAGCACCGAGGCGCGACCGAGGGGATAGTCGTCCCAGGATCGGGCAGAGGCGACGTGGCCGGAGTTCCCGTTGGGTTCGCCCCCGAGGGTGCGAATGCGCTCGGCGACATCGTCGGTCATGAGCCGGGCCGGCGCCACCTGCTCGTCGAGCATCTCGTGCACGCTGAGGAAGTTGGGGCCGACGACGTTCCAGTGGATGTGCTTGAGCACCAGGTGGAGGTCGATGAGTGCGACGAGCCTGTCCTCGAGAATCGAGACGACGTCAGCGGCATGCTCGGCTTCGAGGCCGGGAACGCTGCGATGGGGCTGGCTGCTCATGGGTGTCCTTTCGATGACGAACCTTCCGCTGTGCTCTGCCCGTCGAGACCGGCGCCCAAACCTGACCGACCGCACACCGCTCGGAGGTTTTGCCGCGCTGCAGTCCGGGTAACCCGGACCCATGGCAACGACTACGACCTCCGACGACACTCCCCGAGGCACAGACGAGCAGCGACGCCTTCCCGGTGCCGATCTCGTGGACCGCGGGCTCGACCGGATCGAGGACGGGCTGCCGGCGCTCCCCGCAGCGGTCTTGCGTATCCAACGGTCGGTCGGCGAACGAATCGTCGACCAGAGCCGCCACGCCTTGTGCGTGGTCGGCGACGCCGTGAGCTCGACCGTTTCGGTCGGCCGCAACGCGGCGCGAACCGTGACCGGCACCGCCCGCCACGCTCGCGAGGAGTCGGCCGATGTCGCCACCGTCGGCATGCGGCGTACCGTCGGCCAGGCCCGGGCACAGACCGCCCGCACCGCCGACGCCGCCCGCGCCGGCGGCGCCACCGTCGCCGACGAGCTGCGCGACCTGGCCGAAGAGACCGTCTCGGCCACCACGGACGTCGCGGACGAGGTCGCGGCGACGACGGCAGCGGCCGTGCAGGGCACGCCGATGTCCTACGACCACTGGACGAAGAAGGACCTCTACGACCTCGCCCAGGACCTCGACATCGATGGGCGATCCACCATGAACAAGGACGAGCTGATCGCGGCGATCGAACGGACGCGATGAATTCGCCTGTTCCGGACAGCCGCCGCAGCGTCGGCGCCGTCGAACGCCTTCTCAGCGCTTATCGCTCCCCCGGTCCCTACCTGAGCGCGATCGTGCCCACCGAAGCCGTGTCGGACTCCTCGCGGGCCGACACCCTGGCGCGACGCCGCGACGAGCTGGCAGGGCTCGGAGCGACCGAGGTCATGCTCGACGCGCTCGCAGCCCGCCTCGCCGTGCCCGCCCCCGACGATGCCGGTGGACAGCTGGTATGGGTGGCCGCCGACGGGACGACTGTCGCCGACTTCGGACAGGAGCCACCCAAGGCGCCGGTCTTCCGTCTCGCAGAGCTCCCCGACGCGGCGCCGGCGCTCGAGTGGGCCCAGTGGCGTATCCCTCACCTCATCGTCGCCGTCACGCCCGGGTTCTTCGAACTGGCTGTCTTCCCGGTCGACGATGCGCCCAGCCTGCTCCAATTCGTGGCGCTGGGCGAAGCCCTCGACCGGTGCCGCGCCGTCGTCGACGAACTGGGTATCGAACTCGTCGTCATCGGCGGCGATCCCGACCAGGTCACCGCGCTGCAGCGCGAACTCACGACCATGCTCCCGCCGTCGTGCATCATCGAACCGGTCGACGCCGACGAAGCGCCCACCGGTGACGAACTCGCCGACGCCACCGTCCGACGGGTAGCGGACCTCACGGCACGCCGGACCGTCGATGCGCTGCGGGAGTTCCGGTTCCTGCGCGAACACGGCGAAGCAGTCGAAGGCGCCCCCGCAGTCATCGAAGCACTCGCAGCGGGCGAGGCCGAACTGGTCGGTCCGGCCGCACGGCTGCTGGTGCACGCCGATCCCGCCGATCGCCGACTCGCGTACTTCGGCGACGGCGCCCGCGACGTCGGTCTCGAGATCGCCCCGTACCTGCTGCGCAGCGCGCGCCTGGTCGACGTCGCCATCCGTGCGGCGCTGCTGCAGGGCGCCCGTGTCCGCATCATCCCGTCGACAGCTGACACCGGCCCGGTGGACGACATCGCCCTGACGCTGCCGCGCGCCGACATGTGAGTTCCTCGGTATGCAGCGACCCGATCGTTGACGTTGCGATCGCGGTTGTCGGTTTGGGCGAGGAATCGAGCGGGTAGCGGAGCGGCATGAGCAGTACATCGTCCTCAGCCCGCGCCCGAGCCGCCACTGCCGCGCCCCCGGACCTCCAGATCAACAACGGTGTCATCGTCGTCACCGACGACCGCGACGACACCGGCGTCGCCGCGGCACGCGGTGTAGCGGCGGAGCTCGGGGAGCGAGCGGATGTCCCCGTGATCCTCTACGACCGATCGGCCGAGACGTGGGTGGACACGCCGCACCCCGAAGGTCCGTTGCCCCCGGGCGACCGCCGTCTCGAGGACCGCCCGCATCTGCGAGCGCAGATGCAGATCATGACGGATCGCGACATCGACGCGCTGGCGTGGCTGTCGACGGTTCCGACGATCGCCGGGATCACCGGCGCCCTGACCCACACGAGAGCCGACGTGGTCGTCGTCGCCGCGTCCGCCAAGCGCAAGTTTCTCGAGCGGACCCTCGACGGCGACTCCATCTCCCAGGCCATCGCCATCCTCATCGACCGCCATGCCGACGTGGACGCATCGGTGATCGAGGTCGCCGACGACGGCACCTCCAGCGTCATCCGCACCGGGTCGGCGTCGACGTTGCGCCCGGGCGACACCCCGACCGGCGATGTGCGAACCGAAGGCCACGCGGACGAGCGGTCCGACCAGACGCCGGCCCATGGCGCATCGACGCTGACCGAGGTCCTGCGCGAGGCCGCGGGCAACGGCTACGAAGGCGAGTTCTTCGCTCTCGACGGCGGTCGGGTCCGATGCGGACACTGCAACACCGAGATGCCCGTCTCGACGGTGCACGTCGAACATGTGCACCGACTCGAAGGTGCGAGCGACCCCGACGACCTGTTGTTGGTCGCATCGCTGCGCTGCCCGGCATGCGACAACGGCGGAACCCTGACGCTCGGCTACGGCCCCAACGCGACCGGCGCCGACGTCGACGTCCTGCGCGAGCTCCCGACGGGCTGAGCGGGAGCGCACATCGAGCGTTTCGCACCCCTGTGTAGGCGGGTAGCCCCGTTGTATGCCCCACCCGGTGGGCCGCCGGCGCTTCGCCGCCACGGTTCACCACCGCCCGCAACAGACCCACAGGAGATCCCCGATGGCGAACCCGACGAAGACCCGCTACGAAGATTGGCTCGGCACCACGGTGTACGACAGCACCGGCGACAAACTCGGTGGCATCACCGACGTCTACTACGACGACACCACCGGTCAGCCCGAATGGATGACCGTGTCGACCGGATGGTTCGGGACCTCCGAACAGTTCGTCCCCATCGCCGGCACCAAGCAACACGAGGACGGCTTCCGCACCGAGTACACCAAAGACCAGATCAAGGACGCGCCGTCCATCGACACCGATCAGGACCATCTCGACGCCACCGAGGAACGGCGCCTCTACGACCACTACGGCCTGAGCTACGACGCATCTGACCACGAGAGCGCCTACGGCGGACGCGAACGTGCCGACGAAGGGTACGAATACAGCGACCAGCGTTCGCAACACGATTCGGCTGCCCACGCCGACACCGCGTCGGTCACCCGTTCCGAGGAGCAGTTGGCGGTCGACAAGCGTCAGCGCGAAAGCGGCCGGGTGCGCCTCCACAAGTACGTCGTGACCGAAGACGTCGACCTGAAGGTGCCGGTCAAGCGTCAGGTCGCCCGGGTCGTCCGTGAACCCGCGACCGGCACCGGCGCCGGATCGTTCGGCGAGGAATCCGACGAGGAGATCGTGCTCTCCGAAGAGGAAGTGCACGTCGACAAGCAGGTCGTCGCCAAGGAGAAGGTAGGGGTCGAGACCGACACCGTCACCGGCGAAGAGACCGTGCGCGACACGATCCGCAAGGAGAAGGTCGACGTCGAAGGCGACGTACAGGCGTCCCGGCGCCGCTGACGGCCCGCTCGGACCCTCGATGGCTTCGTCCCCCGGGGACGGAGCCATCGTCGCGTCGCGTGACATTGCCGCGAGCTCGTCGGCCGCGACGCGAGCGGACGCTGCGTATTCGTTCATCGTGCGTCCTCTCTGCATGTGGTCACGGGCATGCCAGGGGCGGCGATGCGGCGACCGAGCAGGTCTGGGCATCGGGCCGGCGTCAGACGGCACAAGGGCCGGCCGAGCCCGGAGTGGCGGTTCCGAGCGCGTCGATGATCGCGTCGGCGATCGCAGCCGGGGATCGGGTCGCATCCACGCGCAGATCGGCGGCGGCGTCGTACAGCGGCCGGCGCCGGGCCACGAGCGAACGGAAGGCGTCTGCGTCGACCACGCGGCGATGGTCGCCTGCAGCGCGGCGCTGCTCGAGCAGCGCGTCGGGGGCATCGAGGACGACCACGTCGGCACAACGGCCCATCGCCTCCCGACAGCGGGGATCGTCGACGACCGACGACGCCGCGGTGATCACCGTCGGCGTCTCCGATGCCAGCGCCCCCAGCAGAACCGCAGCTTCGATGCGATGCAGCTCCTCGACGCCGTACTCCCGGGCGATCGTCGCACCGGTCGCACCGAACAGCCGCTCGATGTCGAGGTCGGAGTCACGCAGCGGCCGGCCGATGCGCTCGACCAGCAGATGGGCCGTCGTCGACTTGCCGACCCCCATCGGGCCGACCAGAACGATGTGTCGTGGGGGCATGGTTCCTCGCCTGGCAGTTTGCCACCGCAGCGATACGGGAAACATCGCCGTCATCGCAACCGAAACCCCCACCCCTACCCCCATCGGCGACCACGGCGTCGTCGGTGACCTGAACACCCTGGCGCTCATCGGCCCGAGCGGCTCCCTCGACTGGATGTGCTGGCCCCGGTTCGATTCGCCGAGCCTGTTCGGCCGCATCCTCGACCCCGACGGCGGATGCTGGACGCTCGAACCGACCCACGGCTACCACCGGGCCCGTCAGCTGTACCTGCCGGACACCAACGTGCTCGTCACCCGATTCCACTGCACCAACGGGCTCGTCGAGGTCGAGGACTTCATGGCGATCGGCCACGACTACCGGGCGCTCGTGCGTCGGGTACGCGGTGTCCGCGGTTGCGTGCCGATGTCCTGCACCGTTGCGCCGCGCCCCGACTACGGCCGGTCGGATCCGAAACTCGAGCACAACGGCCGTGGGGTCGTCGTCACCGCCGACGGCATGCCCGAACCGCTGATCCTGCTGAGCACCGTCGAACTCGAGGTCGACGGCGACGAGATCCGGGCCGACGTCGAGGTCGCCGACGGCGACGAGGTGATCTTCCAGCTCTGCGCCGAGGACGACGGCGTCTGTGAGATCGACAGCGGCCTGTTCGACGAGACCGTGAAGTACTGGCGGGGCTGGATCGGCCAGACCACCTATCGGGGGCGCTGGCTGGAGATCGTCCGCCGATCGGCGCTCACCCTCAAACTGTTGACCCACGCCCCGTCGGGTGGCCTGCTCGCCGCGGGTACCACCAGCCTGCCCGAGACCCTCGGCGGCGAACGCAACTGGGACTACCGCTATGTGTGGGTGCGCGACGCCGCGTTCACGGTGTACGCATTCATCGAGCTCGGCCTCATCGACGAGGCCGCGGCCTTCATCGAGTGGGTCATCGCACGCGTCGACCACTGCACCGACGCCGAGGGTCCGCCACTCGCGCCCCTCTACGACCTCGACGGCAACAGCGCCATCGACGAGTGGCATCTCGAGCACTGGCAGGGCTACGCCGACAGTCGGCCGATCCGGATCGGCAACGCCGCATCACAGCAGGTCCAGCTCGACCTCTACGGCGAGGTCATCGACTGCCTGTATCTGGCGGACAAACACAGCTCCGGACTGGCGCTCGACACCTGGACCCAGGTCGCGAAGCTGATCGACTGGGTGTGCGACAACTGGGATCAGCCCGACGACGGCATGTGGGAGGTCCGCAGCGGCGGCAAGCGGTTCACATCGTCGTTGCTGATGTGTTGGGTGGCGCTGGAACGCGGCGTCCGCATGGCGCATCGGCGGGGCCGGCCCGCCGACATCGACCGGTGGCAGGAGCACCGGGACACCATCCACGCCGTCATCCTCGACCGAGGCTGGTCCGACGAGCTCGGTGCATTCACCCAGGTCCTCGACGGCGACACCCTCGACGCATCCCTCCTGCTCATGCCGCTCGTGAAGTTCGTGTCGCCGGTGGATCCGCGGTGGTTGTCCACCCTCGATGCCATCGGCGAGACCCTCGCCCACGATGCCCTGGTCGACCGCTACGACCACCGGGTCAGCCCCGACGGCTTCGACGACGACGAGGGGTCCTTCAGCATCTGCTCGTTCTGGTACATCGAGAACCTCGCCCGGGCCGGACGGGTCAGCGAGGCACGGCTGCTGTTCGAGAAGATGCTGACCTACGCGGGCCCGCTCGGCATCCACTCCGAGGTGGTGTCGCCGACGGGCGACCAGATCGGCAACTACCCCCAGGCCTTCACCCACCTGTCACTCATCAGCGCCGCCGTCCATCTCGACGAGGCGCTCGATGCCGCCTCGGAGAGGAGTCACCTGCGATGAGCCCAGCCACCACGGCAGCCGGCGACGCAGCCTCGTTCGGCGATCACCATGACCCCCGCAGCGACGCACTGGTCATCTTCGGCCTCACCGGCGATCTCGGCGAGAAGAGGCTCTTCCCTGCGCTGATCGAGCTCCAGGCCGAGGGTCGCCTCCCTTCGACGGTGATCAGCGTCGATCGGGTCGAACGCAGCGACGACGACATCCGGGCGCTTCTCCTCGATGCCGCCGAGACCGACGAGCAGCGGACGACGGCCCGCCAGGTGCCGTTGCGTCACCTCCGCGGCGACGCGGCGGAGGACGCGACCTACGACCGCCTCGCCGGCATGCTCGACGCCGACGCACCGCTCATCTATGCAGCGCTGCCGCCGAGCCTGTTCGGCGACGTCGCCGCCGGAGCGGGGCGTCTCGGCGACTCGGTCCGACTGGTGATGGAGAAGCCGTTCGGCTCCGACGCCGCCGGCGCCCGCGAGCTCTACGACCGGATCACCCGCCACGTTGCCCCCGAGCGTCTGTTCCTGGTCGACCACTTCCTGGCGAAGTCCTCGGTCGAGAACCTCATGGCCGTGCGCCGGACCAACCCGTGGATCGACGCGGCGCTGCACGGCGCCTCGGTGGAACGTGTCGAGGTGACGCTGACCGAGACGTTCGGTGTCGACGGCCGGGGCAGTTTCTACGACGGCGTCGGGGCGCTGCGCGACGTCGTCCAGAACCACATGCTGGCGCTGGCCTCGGTCATGGCCATGGAGCCGACCCCGATCGAGGACCCCGAGGTGTTCGCCGCCGCCCGGACCGAGCTGCTCCGGGCGATCCGACCCCTGCGGGGAGACGACGTCGTCCTCGGCCAGTACGACGGCTACCTCGACGAGGACGGGGTCGAAGAGGGGTCGAGCACCGAGACCTACGTCTCGGCGCAGCTGTCGATCGACAACGAGCGCTGGGATGGCGTGCCGTTCGTGCTGGAGACGGGCAAGAGCCTCGACACGAGCCGGACCGAAGCCGTTGCGGTGTTCAGCGGCCCCACCGACGTCGCCACCGGCGGCCGCCTGCGCTTCTCGGTGATGCCCGACAGTGCGATCGCACTCGAGCTGAACGTGCTCGACGCCCGCTCGCACGGCATCACCAGCACCACGCTGACCGCATGCCGCCCCCACGGCCATGGCCGGCTCAGCGACTATGCCGTGATGTTCGACAGTGCCCTCGACGGCGATCCGAGCCACTTCGCGACGATCGACGAGATCGTCGCCGCCTGGAAGGTGGTCGAGCCGGTTCTCGACCTCGATCGAGCGCCCGTGGTGTACCAGCGCGGCAGTGGCGGTCCGATGAGCTGACCGGGGCCCCGACCCGGCAGGCTGGCCCGAGCCCGAGCGACGGCGATCCGTTCGGAGAGGTGGCCGTCGCCGTCGGGTACCACCGCCCGAGAATCGTCAGTCGTCGGTGGGGATCTCGAGACCGAGATTGACGATGCCGTCGGCGACCAAACGGATGCTGGCGCCGGTTCGGCGTGCGTGGCGGCGCATCACCTCGAATGCGTCGTCGACGGTGGTCCCGAGATCACGGGCGAGTGCCCCTTTGGCCTGCTCGATGATGATCCGGCTGTCCAACGCCGTCTGGAGCTGCTCGCTGAGCTGGCGTGACTCGGCGAGCTCGCCCGCCCGCACGAGGTACGCCGTGGCGATGTCCGCCAGCACGCGGGCGGCGTCGAGCTCCTCGTCGGTCCATTCCCGGCGCGTGGTGTCGTACACGTCGAGGGAGCCGACGCGGTGGTGATCGATGGTCAGGGGGATGCCCACGACCGACACGATCCCGGCGGCCGCGGCGGCTGCCCGGTACTCCGGCCAGTCCGACACCTCGGCGAGTTCGGGTACGGCGACGACGTCGCCGGTGGAGTACGCCGTGGTGCACGGGCCGTCCTGGTGCGCTTCCTGTGCCCGCTCGACGTCGATGACGCGTTCGCTGGTGGCCGTCACGAACTGCAGCCTGTCCTCGAGGACGACCGACACCCCTGCACCGGTTGCACCGAGGATGCTCACGACGTGATCGCACAGCTCGTACAGGACGTCGTTGACCTCGAAGCTATGGACCATCGTTGCTGCGAACCGTCGCAACGCGGCATGGAGCGAATCGACGCCGACCACGGGACCCCTTCTTAGGACGCTGAGCGATGCCAGGGCCCCGACGGGGCTCCCTGGAGGTCCGGGTCTGGGGACATCAGAATGCTGCGATTGCAAGATCTGAGCCATCACTGTAGCGCAGCCCACCATGAGACCGGGGCATGTCCTCGCTGCGTCCGGGACGGCGGGCGCCCGGCAATGCGTGCGACGAAGTCGTGACATTCGCCTTTGGCCAGGCTCCGACGGGCTTGGTACGTTCAGGCCGCTGTCCCGGTCCCCGATGGCACTCTTCGCCCGAGTCGTCCCAGTCCCGACGACCGTCCGTTCCCAGGACCTTCAGCCATGCATCTCAGCGCAGCCGCAGTCGAGATCCTCCACGTCAGCGAAGCACCGCAGCTGCAGGTCAGCGCGGCTGCAGAGACCGACAACCCGGGGCTCGGCGTCCTCACGTTCGCCGGAACGATGTGCACGATGACCGTGCCCGGCGCCGCTGACGCAATCGCCGGCTGGCTCGCACGCGCCGCACCCGACCGCCTCGGTGTCGATCTCGCTGGGGTCGACTTCATCGACGGGCGCGGGGTGTCGTTGCTGGTCGAGGTGCAACAACGTGTGCACGCGCTCGGCATCGCCTGGTCGATCACCGACCCGGGCGAGCGGGCCCGCGAGGTCCTCGACGTGTGTGCGCTGCTCGATCAGATGGGGGTCGAGCCCGTCGGACCCTGACGGGCAGAGGCGCTGCTCACGAGCGACGCCAACACCGTGCGGTCACGCTCGGCCAGGTTCGACGCCGTCAACGCATCGGCGACGACAGCACCCAACATGTCCTCCAGCGGCTTCACCGGGCCGGGTAGGTCACGCCGGGTGGTCTCGGTCGCGAGAGCACGGAGCGTCCGGGCCATGGTGCGTGCGACGGTGGCGTCGCCGCAGCCGTACCTGCGCAACGGATCGAACGCCGCGTGGAGGTAGTCCGCGTAGTCCAGCTGGGAGCGATGCACCCGGCGGCCGTCGCGTTCGATGACCCGATCGCCGAGGGGGCGTTCCCAGATCGCCGAGATCACCACACCCAGGTGCACCACCACGTCGTTGGCGGTGTTGGGGTCGTTCACCCCGGGCGAGAGCGCCCGCACCGCGATGTCGGTCAGCCGCACGATGCCGTAACCGACGTCTTGTTGCATCGTGCGCGTGTCGCCGACGGCGAAGGCCTCGTGGATGGCGGCCTGCCCGTCGCCGTCGGGGGCCGGGTCCAGCCACAGCAGCGGTGAACGCTCCAGGACGAACTCCCCGATCGACGAGGTGAGCCAGGCGGTCGTGTCCGGCGGCAACGCGTCGATGAGCACGTCGAGGTCGATCTGCTGTATCCAGCCGCTTCGTCGTGCCTCGATCGGGCCTGCCCGGTCGGGGATCTCCATACGATCGCTCGTCCCTGCGGTCCGCATCGCAGGCGCGATGTCGGGGCGCTCGAGCGGCTCGATCGGGTGGCCGGCCGGCAGCGCCGCCACGGTTTCCCGGGCGACCCGCCGCGCCACCGCCCCGATGCGCAGGCTGTGGGCGAGTCGGTCGACCGAATAGACGACGGCGACGAGCGCGCCGACGCCGAAGGCGAGTGATGCGAGGACCGTGAAGTGCGGGGTCAGCTCGTCACCGCCGTCGAACGAGCGCACTTCGCGCAGCGCCAGCAGCGAGAACACTGCAGCCCCGAGCACCAGGCCGATGGCGAGTTGCTGGGTGCGATCCCCCAGCCAGTCACGCGCCGTGCGCGGCGAGAATTGCGAGCTCGCGAGCTGGACGGCCACCAGCATCATGGACAGCAGCAGGGTGATGGAGGTGATGAGCCCCCCGGCAATGGCGGCCAGGATGGCTCGGCCGCTCTCGACCGTCGTTTCGAGGATGCGCGGCAGCCCCTCGTCGTCGAGCTGCCTGTCGATCCACAGCGACAGCTGCGACAGCGCGACGGCGAACACGACGCAGAGGAGCGGGATGAACAGAATCCGGTGGTGGAGCTCCTCGAAGATCTGGCGTAGCCGGACGATCAACGCCGGCCGGCCCGGCCCAAGCCGGGGTCCTCGACGACGCGGAGGTAGGCGTCGAGGTTGGTGATGGCGAGCAGCCGACGCACGGGCTCCTGGGGAGCCACGAGGCGGAGCTCGTGACCGACCGCCGAGAGCCGCCCGTTCGCAGCCAGGATCGCACGAAGGCCCGACGAGTCGACGAAGGTCACCGCCGAGAAGTCGACATCGACGTCGCCGTCGTCGCCGAGGCGTTCCAGCGTCTCGTCGAGGCGATCGGCAGTGTGGGAATCGAGGACGCCGTCGAGGGCCAGGGCGCGACCCTGCACCTCGACGTGCAGCCGTGAAGGTTGTGGATCCATGGGGCTCCTGAGTTCGGCCGAATCGGATCCGGGCGCACTGGCGCCCGGCCGGCGAGTGCTACCCCAGGCGGCCGCCCCCCAAACCTCCCGTTCGCGCCGAGGCGTTTGGGGCGCGCCGCAGCTGGGCACTGCGCGACGCCATGAGCATCGATCACGACCCCGATCCCGACACAGCGCACGCCGCGCCCGACCGGCCGTGGCTCGCGACCCAGCGACGGCCCGACGGTGTCGATGACGCGACCGTCGACGCCACCGGGAAGCTCGGCGAGGCACTCGAGTGGATCGAGCGGGCCCGTGGCAGGCTGTACGACTTCCACCAGATGAGCGGTCACGCCGACCTCCTGCTCGGCGAAGCCGCCGACGCGCTCGACGACGCCGGCCACACCGACTGGGCCGAACGCATCCGCGAAGGACTCGTCGGCCGCAACGTCATCGAGGGCCGGTGGACGTTCCAGATCGTCGAGGAGTACGACGCCACCTACTGGAGCGAGGTACGGGCCCTGGCCGCCGCGGTCGAGGGCGACCTCACCGGCGGGGCCCGCCACGTGTACGAGTCGGAGATGAAGGAGCGGCGTCGGACACACGGTCGCCGCCACCACGAACAGCGCCCCCGCTGACGCCGACATCGCGGCACCGATGTTTGGCGGGCGCAGCAGCCGGGCAACCACGCCGACGTTCGTCCGCTCCTTCGAGGAACGCCATCTTGTCCATCGCTGCACGACCGTCGGGCGCCTCCGGCGCGCCCCGAGCCCAGACCGATCGAGCCGCTCACCCGGCACCACCACGTCGCTGGCTCGGATCGGCCCATCCCCTCGGGGCGACCTACAACGGACAGGGCACGAACTTCTCGCTCTTCACGAGCGTCGCCGACGGCGTCGAGTTGTGCCTGCGCAGCCCCGACGGCGACGAGACCCGCATCGAGCTGACCGAGGTCGACGGCTACTGCTGGCACGCCTACCTCCCCAATGTCCGGCCCGGCCAACGCTACGGCTACCGGGTCCACGGACCGTGGGAGCCGGCCAAGGGCCTGTGGTGCAACCCCGCAAAGCTGCTGCTCGATCCCTACGCCAAGGCCATCGAGGGACAGATCGACTGGGACCCGGCCTGCTTCGGCTACGTCTTCGGCGACGAGGACAAGCCCAACCGGCGTGACTCCGGGCCCCACGTCCCCAAGGCCATCGTGCACGACCCCTTCTTCGACTGGGGCGCCGACCGGCCACCGCGCACACCGCTGCACGAGACGATCATCTACGAGACCCACGTGCGCGGACTGACCATGCGCCACCCCGACGTGCCCCCCGAACTGCGCGGCACCTACACCGGGCTGGCCCACCCCGACGTCATCGAGCACTTCCAGCACCTCGGCATCACCGCGGTCGAACTCATGCCCGTGCACCAATTCGTCCAGGACCATCACCTCGTCGAGCGGGGCCTGTCCAACTACTGGGGCTACAACTCGATCGCCTACCTCGCGCCGCACAACGCCTACGCGGCGGCGGATCACCTGGGACATGTCCAGGAGTTCAAGGCAATGGTCCGAACGCTGCACGAGGCCGGCATCGAGGTGATCCTCGACGTCGTCTACAACCACACCGCCGAGGGCAACCACCTCGGTCCGACGCTGTCGCTGCGCGGCATCGACAACCCCGCCTATTACCGCCTCGTCGACGACGACCCCCGCTACTACCTGGACTTCACGGGCACGGGCAACTCGATGAACATGCGCCACCCCCATGTCCTGCAGCTGATCATGGACAGCCTGCGGTACTGGGTGACCGAGATGCACGTCGACGGCTTCCGCTTCGACCTGGCGTCGACGCTGGCCCGGGAGCTGCACGAGGTCGATCGCCTGTCGGCGTTCTTCGACCTGATCCAGCAGGACCCGGTGGTGTCGCAGGTCAAGCTGATCGCCGAGCCATGGGACATCGGCGAGGGCGGCTACCAGGTCGGGAACTTCCCCCCGCAGTGGTCGGAGTGGAACGGCCGGTACCGCGACACCATCCGCGACTTCTGGCGCGGAGAGGCCGCCACCGTCGCCGAGTTCGCGTCGCGGGTGACCGGCAGCTCCGACCTGTACCAGGCCGACACCCGCCGACCCACGGCATCGATCAACTTCGTGACCGCCCACGACGGATTCCCCCTCGCCGACCTGGTCTCCTACAACGACAAGCACAACGAGGCCAACGGCGAAGACAACCGCGACGGCGAGTCCCACAACCGGTCGTGGAACCACGGCGTCGAGGGCCCGACCGACGATCCGGCCATCTCGGCGCTGCGCGAACGCCAGCGCCGCAACCTGATCCTGACGCTGTTCACCAGCCAGGGCGTGCCCATGTTGCTGGGCGGCGACGAGCTCGGCCGCACCCAGGACGGCAACAACAACGCGTACTGCCAGGACAACGAGATCTCCTGGTACGACTGGGGCGACGTCGACCAGGAGTTCTTCGAGTTCTGCCGCGAGGTCATCGCCTTCCGGCGGGCCCATCCGGTGTTCCGCCGACGCCGCTGGTTCCAGGGAACGCCCATACGCGGCGTCGACGACATGGCCTGGTTCCGCCCCGACGGCCGGGAGATGACCGAAGCGGACTGGGATTCGAGCTTCGCACAGAGCGTCGGCGTGTTCATCAACGGCGCCGCGATGGCCACCCCCGACCGCTACGGACGCCGCATCGTCGACGACACCTTCATGGTGCTGTTCAACGCGAGCGACGGCGATCTCGATTGGAAGCTCCCGACGAGACGCTGGGGGGCCGCGTGGGAGGTCGAGCTCTCGACCGTCTCGCCTCCCCTGCGGGGACGCCATCGCGCCGGCACCCGTATGGCCGTCACGAGCCGCAGCATCGCCGTGCTCCGACGCGACGACTCCGACGACCCGGCCCGCCACGCCGACCCATCGACCCATCGACAGGAGCGCTGAAGCCGCTGTGACCCGCCAGACCCGTCAACCCGCCCTCCCGCGTCGCCGCCCGTCGCGCGTCGTCATCGAAGCCGTCTCCCCCGTCGTCGACAACGGGCGGCAACCGGCGAAGGCCTCGCTCGGCGCGCCGGTCATCGTCGTGGCCGATGTCTTCGCCGACGGCCACGAACACGTCGCTGCCGCGGTGCGGTACCGCCGCAGCGGCCAAGCCTGGACGGAGCTCCCCATGGAGTCGCTCGGCAACGACCGCTGGCGCGCCGCCTTCGAGCCCGACGAGCTCGGACGGTGGGAGTACGACGTCGTCGGCTGGCTCGACGAGTTCGGCACGTGGCGACACGGCTTCGAGATGAAGCTCGCAGCCGCGGGCGCCGAAGCGGGATCCGCCTCGCCCGTGCCACCGACTCCGTCGCCGGCAGCCGGCGGCCATCACCGCGGCGATCTCGACGTCGACGCGCAGATCGGCGCGGACCTGCTCCTCGTCATGGCCGAGCGCGCGAACGGCGACCGACGCCGCATCCTCACCGAAGTGGCGGCCGACGTGGCCCAGCACGACCTGCACGGCCTCGACGACCCCGACGTCGCCGCCGCGATCCGCACCGCCCAGCCCCGCAAGCCCACGGCCAAGCTGGCGAGGCGTATCCCGCTGCGTGTCGAACGGGCCCGGGCGCGCACCAGCGCCTGGTACGAGTTCTTCCCCCGGTCCACCGTGAACGGCGCCGCCGCGGATCGAGACGTCGAGGACACCGGCCCGGACGCGGCTACAGCCACGCAGCCACAGGGGCGCGGGCACGGGACCCTGCGCAACGCCCTCGACCGGCTCGACCACATCGCCGCGATGGGCTTCGACGTGCTCTATCTCCCGCCCGTGCACCCCATCGGCGTGACGAACCGCAAAGGACCCGACAACGCCCTCCACGCCGGTCCCGGCGACCCCGGCAGCCCATGGGCCATCGGGTCCGCCGACGGCGGCCACACCAGCGTCCACCCGGAGCTCGGCACCGTCGAAGACGTGGTCGCACTCGCGGCAGCGTGTCGCGAACGCGGCATGGAGCTGGCGCTCGACATCGCTTTCCAGTGCTCACCGGACCACCCGTGGGTCACCGAGCACCCCAGCTGGTTCCGCCATCGCCCCGACGGAACGATCCAGTACGCCGAGAATCCTCCGAAGCGCTACCAGGACATCTACCCGCTCGACTTCGACACCGAGGACTGGGAAGAGCTCTGGCGGGCGCTGCACGACGTGTTCGTGTTCTGGCTCGATCGCGGCGTCGAGGTGTTCAGGGTGGACAATCCCCACACCAAGGCGCTCCCGTTCTGGGAGTGGGTCCTGCCGAACCTGCACGACGCCCACCCCCGGGCCGTCTTCCTCGCCGAGGCGTTCACCCGGCCCCGGCTGATGCACCGCCTTGCCAAGGTCGGCTTCAGCCAGTCCTACACGTACTTCACCTGGCGCCAGGGCGCCGCTGACCTCGCCGAGTACCTGCGGGAGCTCGCGACGGAGTCGATCGACTTCCTGCGACCGAACTTCTGGCCGAACACGCCCGACATCCTCACCGACCAGCTCCAACACGGCGGGCGCGCCGCATTCGTGTCGCGAGCCGTCCTGGCGGCGACGCTGACACCCAACTGGGGCGTCTACGGGCCGGCCTTCGAGCTCGGCGAGCACGTCGCCGTCCGGCCCGGTTCCGAGGAGTACGCGCACTCCGAGAAGTACGAGATCCGCCACTGGGACCTCGATCGTCCCGGCTCGCTGGCCCCGCTCCTGACGCGGCTGAACCGCATTCGCCGCGACCTCGTCCCGCTTCAGCACTTCGTCGGGCTCCACATCCACCAGTGCGACGATCCCGCGCTCCTCGTGTTCTCCAAGACCGATCCCCACGGCGTCGCCGACCCGGTGCTGGTCGTCGTCAATCTCGACACCGCAGGCGCCCACGGCGCCATGGTCGACATCGACTGGGGCGCCCTGGGTCTGCCCTACGACAGCGGCTACCAGCTCGTCGACCACCTCGGCGGGCAACGCTTCGACTGGCACGGTGCCCGCAACTACGTCGAGCTCGCCCCCTGGGGCCTCGATGCCCACGTCTTCAGCGTGCGATCCCACGCCGACGCCGCCGTGAGCGAAGCCGCCGGCGCTCCGACCGCGGTGGCGGTGGGGGTCGACCATGGCTGACACCGCCACCGACTGGTATCGCGACGCCGTCATCTACGAGCTCCACGTCCGGGCCTTCTGCGACTCCAACGGCGACGGCATCGGCGACTTCACCGGCCTGACCAGCAAGCTCGACCATCTCGCCGACCTCGGCGTGACGGCGCTGTGGCTGTTGCCGTTCTACCCGTCGCCGCTGCGCGACGACGGCTACGACATCGCCGACTACCGCCGCATCAATCCCGCCTACGGCGACATGCGCTCGTTCCGCAAGTTCCTCCGGGCCGCACACGACCAAGACCTGAAGGTCATCACCGAGCTGGTCATCAACCACACCTCCGACCAGCATCCCTGGTTCCAGCGGGCCCGTCATGCCCCGCCCGGGAGCCCCGAGCGGGACTTCTACGTGTGGAGCGACACGCCGGACCGCTATCTCGACGCCCGCATCATCTTCTCGGACTTCGAGACCTCCAACTGGACCTGGGATCCCGTGGCGGAGGCCTACTACTGGCACCGCTTCTACTCCCACCAGCCAGACCTGAACTTCGAGAACCCCGCGGTCGAACACGCCATCTTCGAGGTCCTCGACCACTGGCTGGACATGGGCGTCGACGGTCTCCGTCTCGACGCCGTGCCGTACCTCTACGAACGCGAGGGCACCAACTGCGAGAACCTCCCCGAGACCCACGACCTGCTCAAGCGTCTCCGGCGCCACGTCGACGACAACCATCCGGCCCGGATGCTGCTGGCCGAGGCCAACCAGTGGCCCGAGGACGCCGCCGCCTACTTCGGCGACGGCGACGAGTGCCACATGAACTTCCACTTCCCGGCGATGCCGCGCCTGTTCATGGGCCTGCAGATGGAGAACCGCACACCGATCGTCGACATCCTCGAGCAGACGCCCGAGCCCCCGGCCGACTCGCAGTGGGCGCTGTTCCTGCGCAACCACGACGAGCTCACACTCGAGATGGTCACCGACGAAGAGCGCGACTACATGGTCCGGGCCTACGCCAACGACCCCCAGATGCGCATCAACCTCGGCATCCGGCGCCGGCTGGCCCCGCTGCTCGACAACGACCGTCGAAAGATCGAGCTGCTCAACGCGCTGCTGTTCTCACTTCCCGGCACACCGGTCCTCTACTACGGCGACGAGATCGGGATGGGCGACAACGTCTACCTCGGCGACCGCGACGGGGTGCGGACCCCGATGCAGTGGAGCCCGGACCGCAACGCCGGCTTCTCGGCTGCCAACCCCCATCGGCTCTACCTGCCGCTGATCACCGAACCCGGCTACCACTACGAGAACATCAACGTCGAGGCGCAGACCTCGACGTCGAGCTCGCTGCTGCGGTGGATGCGTCAGCTGGTGGCGCAGCGTCGCCGCCACCGCGTGCTGTCGCGCGGCGCCATCGAGTTCATCGAGCCCGACAACGGCCACGTCCTGGCCTTCGTGCGCTCGGCCGAGGGCGAGGCGCCCATCCTGGTGGTCGCGAACCTGTCGCGCCTCGCCCAGCACGTCGAGCTCGACCTGCGTGACCACGCCGGCGCCGTGCCGGTCGAGGTCTTCGGTCGCACCCGGTTCGCTCCCATCTCCGAGCTCCCCCACTCGATCACGCTCGGCCCGTACGGATTCTTCTGGCTCGAGCTCACCACCCCGACGTCGGCCGACGGCGAAGACGGCGCCGTGCCCGTCGTGGGAGACGAGATCCTGCGATCCATCGACGCCCGGGTCCTGCGGCCCCTCACCGGTGCGTTGGGGCGCTGGATGCCGTCACAACGCTGGTTCGCGGGCAAGGGCCGTAGCGTGCGCGACCTGCGCATCGACGACCTCGTTCCCCTCGGCGGGCGAAGCAGCGAGGACCTCGCGATGGCCATCGTCTCGGTCTCGTTCACCGAGGGCGAGGACCACCGCTACGCCGTGCCCCTGACCCATGTCGCCGGCCCGGGCGCCGCATCCGCGGAGCTGCATCGCCCCGGATCGATCCTGGCCCGCACCGAAACCGGGGTGATCCTCGACGCCATGGTCCACCAGGCCGCCGTGGCCCGCCTCGTCGAGGTGTCGACGTCGCGGCGGGTCCAGAGCGGCAGGACCGGCCGCGTGCGCGGCCGACCGCGTCCGGGTGCGCTCACCCGGGGCATCGACGCCGGCTCCTCGGTGCATCTGCTCGACGGCGAGCAGTCGAACACCTCCGCGATCGTCGACGGCAGGATCATCGCCAAGCTCGTCCGGCGCATCGAGCCCGGCCTCAACCCCGACGTCGAAGTGCCGACCATGCTCCGCGACCGGGGCTTCGCCCGCGTACCGGCCGTCGCCGCCACTCTCGACTGGGAACGCAGCGGCAGCGACGCCACCACGGTCATGCTCGCCCACGAGCTGGTCCCCAACGAAGGCGACCTCTGGACGTGGATCTCCGACGAGCTCGCCCGCATCCTCGACGAGCCCGAGCACCTGGATCGGGCGACCGCCTCGCACCTGGGCGAGCGTGAGGACCCGGGGGAGATGTCACTGGGCATCCTCGGGTTGCTCGGCCGCCGAACCGCCGAGTTGCACGACACCCTGGCGTCGGATCCCACGGAGCCGCCCGAGCCGTTCACGCTCCTGTACCAGCGGTCGCTGTTGCAGTCGCTGCGATCCGATTGGCGCGAGACCCGCCGCCGGCTGTCCCGTGGCCAACGGGAGCTGACCGGTGACGCCGCCGACGACGTGGCGTGGCTGCTCGGCCACGGCGACGGTGTCCTCGATCCGGTGGCCGCGCTGCAGTCGCAGAAGTTGCCGGCAGGGCGCATCCGCATCCACGGCGATCTGCACCTGGGCCAGGTGCTGTTGGCCGAGCGAGACGTCGTGTTCATCGACTTCGAGGGCGAACCCGCCCGTCCCCTGGGCGAACGACGCATCAAGCGCTCGGCGTTGGTCGATCTCGCAGGCCTGCTGCGCTCTGTCGACTACGTGGCCCGGGTCGCGCTGCACACGGCGAACGAGCGCGGACGCATCGCCGCCAGCCAGGAGGCAATGGTGGCGTCATGGCTCGACGGCTGGGCCGCCGAGGCCCAGCGTCGTCTCGTCGAGGCCTATCGGGAGACACTTCACTCCGACACCCTCGTCCCGGTCGACGAGGCCGACTTCGAGCTCCTCCTCGACGCCGCCGTGCTCGACAAGGCGCTCTATGAGATCCGCTACGAGATCGCCAACCGTCCCGACTGGGTGCGGTGGCCGATCGCCGCCCTCCGCCGACGACTGGAGAACCCCCGATGAGCCCGACACCCTCACCCGTCGACGAGCTCGGCCTCTACCTCTTCAACGAGGGCACCCACCGCCGTGTCGACGACATGCTCGGCGCCCACGCCGATGCGGAAGGCTGCTGGTTCGCCGTCTGGGCTCCCGCAGCTCGTGCGGTGCGGGTCGTCGGCGACTTCGACGGCTGGGGCGACGACGCCGCCGCCGACCACGGCCGGCTCGAACCCCAGGGGCCGTCGGGCGTCTGGTGCGGCCGCGTCCACGGCGCCCACCCCGGACAGCGCTACCTGTACCGGGTCACGACCGCCGACGGCGAGGTGGTCGACAAGGCCGATCCCGTCGCTGCACAGAGCACCGAACCCCCCGAGGTCGCGTCACGCATCGCCTCCCTCCACCACGACTGGGGCGACGAGGCATGGATGACCCAACGGGGCTCGCGCATCGCGTTGGACGCGCCCGTGTCGATCTACGAGGTCCACCTCGGATCGTGGGGTCGCCACCTGACCGAGGGCACCCGCTTCGCCAACTACCGCGACCTGGCCGATCCCCTCGCCGATCACGTGTGCGCGCACGGCTTCACCCACGTGGAATTGCTGCCGATCATGGAGCACCCGTTCTACGGCAGCTGGGGGTATCAGACGCTCGGCTACTTCACACCCACGGCCCGCCACGGCACCCCGGGCGACTTCATGGCGATGATCGACCGACTCCACCAACGTGGCGTCGGCGTCATCCTCGACTGGGTGCCGTCGCACTTCCCCACCGATGCGTTCGGCCTCGCCCGCTTCGACGGCACCCATCTCTACGAGCACGCCGATCCCCGTCAGGGCTTCCACCCCGACTGGAACAGCGCGATCTTCAACTACGGCCGCAACGAGGTCCGGTCCTTCCTGCTCTCGAGCGCGCGCTGCTGGCTCGACCGCTACCACGCCGACGGCCTGCGCGTCGATGCCGTCGCCTCGATGCTGTATCTCGATTATTCCCGCAAAGAGGGCGAGTGGATCCCCAACGAATACGGGGGCCGGGAAAACCTCGAGGCCATCGCGTTCCTGCGCGAACTCAACGAGATGACCTACGGCACCTTCGGCGACACCGCGACCTTCGCCGAGGAGTCCACGGCCTGGCCCATGGTGAGCCGCCCCACCTCCATCGGCGGTCTGGGCTTCGGCTACAAGTGGGACATGGGTTGGATGCACGACACCCTGGAGTACATCGCCCGGGACCCCATCCATCGGCGGTGGCACCACGGCGAGCTCACCTTCCGGTCGGTCTATGCATTCAGCGAGAACTACACCCTTCCGCTGTCGCACGACGAGGTCGTCCACGGCAAGAAGTCGCTGATCTCTCGGATGCCCGGCGACGACTGGCAGAAGTTCGCCAACCTGCGGCTGCTCTACGGCTACCAGTGGACCCAGCCGGGCAAGAAGCTGCTGTTCATGGGTGGTGAGCTCGCCCAGTGGGAGGAATGGGGCCACGAGGGCGTGCTCGACTGGAGCCTGCACGACGCGCCGGGCCACGAGGGCGTGCGGGCGTGGGTGCGCGAGTGCAACCGGCTCTATCGCGAGGAACCCGCGCTGCATCGCGGCGACGCACACCCCGCAGGGTTTGCCTGGGTCGAGGCCGACGACGCCGAACACGGCGTCCTCGCCTACCTGCGCCGGGCCGTCGTCGACGGCGCCCCCGACCCCGATGCACGCCCCGTGCTCGTGGTCCTCAACGCAACGCCGACACCGATCGAGCAGTACCGCCTCGGGGTCCCGTGCGCCGGCACCTGGCGCGAGATCGCGTCCAGCGACGACCTGCGCTACGGGGGCAGCGACGTCCGCAACCACGACCCGCTCGACACACTGCCGGTCGACAGCCATGGCCAGTACCAGAGCCTGCTGGTGCGGGTCCCTCCGCTGGCTGTGGCGGTGTTCGCTCCCGACGGAGCCGGCTGATGGACCTCGGCGCCACTCCACACGACGACGGCACCACCTTCGTCGTGTGGGCTCCACGGTGTTCCGCAGTGGCGGTGGTCCTCGAGGACGACGACGGCGCCGGCCGGGTCGAGCCGATGCGCCGCCTCGCCGACGGGACCTGGACCATCGACGTCGCCGATGCCGGCCACGGCCATCGCTACCGCTACCGCCTCGACGGCGGCCCGCCGCTGCCCGACCCGGCGTCGCGCCATCAACCCGACGGCGTCCATGGGCCGTCAGCGGTGGTCGACCCCCGCCGATTCCGCTGGTCGGACCTCGACTGGAACGGCCTCGCACTCGATGACGTCGTCTTCTACGAACTGCACGTCGCGACGTTCACCCCCGACGGCACCTTCGACGCTGCGGCCGAGGAGCTGCCCCGCCTGCGCGACCTCGGGATCACGATGGTCGAGCTCATGCCGGTCAACGCCTTTCCAGGGGCACGGAACTGGGGCTACGACGGGGTGTTCCCGTCGGCGACCCAACAGTCCTACGGCGGCCCCGAACGCCTCGCCGCCTTCGTCGACACCGCACACGCGCTCGGGATGGGCGTCGCCGTCGATGTCGTCTACAACCACCTCGGTCCCGAGGGCAACGTGTTGGGCGCCTTCGGGCCCTATTTCACCGGGACCTACGCCACCCCCTGGGGCGATGCGGTCAACTTCTCCGAGGCCGGCTCGGACCAGGTGCGCCGCTACTTCATCGAGAGCGCCTGCGGATGGATCCGCGACTTCCACGTCGATGCGCTACGCGTCGACGCCGTGCACGCCATCGTCGATCCCACGGCGTCGCCATTCGTCGGCGAGCTCGTCCGGGCCGTCCACGACACCGCGGCATCGGTCGGATCGACGGTGATCGTGGTCGCCGAGAGCGCCGCCAACGACCCACTCGTGGTGCGCGACGCAGGCCATGGCGGCCACGGCTTCGACGCCCAGTGGAACGACGACTTCCACCACGCACTGCGGGTGGCGCTGACCGGCGACACCGTCGGCTACTACGCCGACTACGCAGGTGGCGCGTCCGCGCTGGCCGAGGTGTATGCGCACGGGTTCGCCCTGTGCGGCGGACCGTCGGTGTTCCGGGGTCGTCGCCACGGGGCACCCCTCGACGGTCGCCCCGGCGGCGCCGCATGTCCGGCGGTTCGGCCGTCGCAGCTGGTCGTCTTCGACCAGAACCACGACCAGGTCGGCAACCGGCCCGGCGGCGAACGCCTCGACGTCCTCGTGGACGACGCCCGCCGGCGACTCGCCACCGCTGCGGTGCTGCTGTCGCCGTTCACACCGCTGCTGTTCATGGGCGAGGAGTACGGCGACACCGCACCGTTCCCCTACTTCGTCGACCACACCGCCCCCGACCTGCTCCAGGCCGTCCGTGAGGGCCGGGCCCGGGAGTTCGGCGGCCACGACTGGAGCGTCGCGGTCCCCGACCCGGCCGCAGCCGAGACCATGGAGTCGGCGCGCCTCGATCCGCGCCGGCGCACCAGCGCCCGGGCGCAGGCGCTGTCCACGATGGTCACCGAACTCCTCGAGTTGCGACGCACGCATCCTGCGTGGCGATCGCCGGCGTGGCCCGACGTCGATCACGACGACGGGCTCGTCACCCTGCGCTACCCGCCGACCGGCGCCGGACCAGACGTACCCGTCACCCAGGTGCTGTTGAACTTCTCCGGCAGCTTCCGTCGGGTCGATCCCGCCGGCCGGCTCGTCTTCGCATCCGAGACAGCGGTCGAAAACGGCGAGATCGCCCCCTGGTCGGTCGTCGTGGTCGAGATCGCCGACGCGTGAGCCGTGTGACTCGGTCGGGGTCGGCTGCGCCTCAGTCGGGGGTCGTGAGCTGTGCGAGCCCGAGGAAGCTGCTCATGCCGCAGATCTCGAGCAACCGGGCGACGGGGACGCTGGGCTCGACCAGCTGGAAGTCGGCCGCTCGGGCATCGGCCAGCGCCTTCGCTTCGACGAGCACCGAGATGCCGGTCGAATCCATGAAGGAACAGTCACGCACGTCGATGATGACCGCCGATGTGCTCGCATGGATCGCATCGGCGAAGCGCGGCGCCGACGCGGCGTCGACGTCGCCGCGCACCACGATGGTGCCGTCGGTCGTGACGTCGATCTCGAGCTCCTGCACATCGGCAGTATGGGCCAGGCGCCGACCATCGGGCAACGTCGCCTCTGCTCCGACGACGGGGCGAGCGGCTCTGTACCCACATGAGCGATACGATTCGCCGATGGCCGGGGTGTGGGGTCCGAGCGACACCGACGACTTCATCGACGTCGTCCGCGCCAGAGTGGCCAGCCCGAGTCGTCTCGCCGCAGTGCGGGCCACCGGCCTACTCGACACCGAACCCGAGCCGGCCTTCGACCGCATCGCTGCGCTCGCCGCTCGACTGTGCGGTGCTCCAGCGGCCTTCGTCACCCTCGTCGACGACCGGCGCTCATGCCGCAAGGCATACGTCGGGGAGGTGGTCGGCGGGCCACCCGACCGCCAGAGCGGTGTCGACGAGTCGTTCTGTCAGTACGTGATCGGTCTCGACGACGTGATGCTGATCGACGATGTCCGCCTGGACCCACGCACCGCCGCCAACTCCTGCATCGACACCTTCGGTGTGCGAGCGTGGGCGGGAGTGCCGCTGCGCAGCGCAGGCGGCGAGGTGATCGGGACGGTAGGCGTGGCGGACTCCCGCCCGCGAACCTGGTCGGCCGAGGACGGCGCGGCACTCACCGAGCTCGCCGCCGTCGCGGCCGCCGAGATGGCCGCTCGGGCGACCACCGTGGCCGCACGACGCGCCGAGGCGCTGCTCGAAGCCATCGTCGAGCGGGCCCCCGTCGGATTCTGCCTGGTCGACGACGATCTCCGCTTCGAGATGATCAACGACGCCCTCGCCGCCTCCAACGGTCTGCCCGCCGCAGCCCACCTCGGGCGCCTGGTGCGTGACGTGCTCTCGAGCGACTCGGAGCCCATCATCGAGGGTATGCAATCCATCATCGATGGCCGCCACGACGCCCTCGAGGTCGAAACCGCCGGCGAGGTCCCCGGCCGACCCGGGCGCCGTCAGGCGTTCCGGTCGAGCTACTTCCGTGTCGATCTCGGCGACGGCGTGCGCCGCGTCGCGGCGCTGGTCTCCGACGAGACCGAGCGGGCCATGTCACGGCGACGGGCCGAGATCCTGGCCGAACTCGCACGCCATCTCGCCATCGCCGACGACGTGGAGACCGTCGCCGGAGCCGTGCAGGACCTCGCAGGCGCCTACGTGGGCGCGCAGACCGTGGCGATGGCCCTCGTCGACAACGCACGCGACTTCCTCGAGGTCATCACCGATCCACCGGGCTCGGCCCCCGCCGGTTCCCATTCCGTTCCCATCGGCGATGGTCCCTGCGCCGAGGCCCTGCGCACGCACACGATGGTGGTGGTCGAGAACGGCGCCGTGTACCGCCGCCGCTACCCGGGCACCGGCGAGGACCACCTCGTCATGGGCAGCGAGGCGTCGGTCGTCGTGCCGATGCGCATCGGCACGGGCACGCCGGTCGGGGTCGTGGCCTTCGGGTGGTCCCGGACCATCGAGCACGACGAACTACCCCTCCGCCAGGTCGACACCCTCGTCGACGTCGTCACCCAGGCGGTCGAGCGCATCCGGGCGAGCTCCCAGCGTCGAGCGTTGATCTCGCGTCTTCAGCGCATCGTCCTCGCCACCCCCGAACCCCGCCCCGGCCTCGACGTCGCCGTCCGTTACGTCCCTGCGGCCACCACGCTGGGATTCGGTGGCGACTGGTACGACGTCGTCGCCATCGACGACTCCGACCGCACCGCGCTCGTCGTCGGCGACGTCGTGGGCCACGACGCCGCAGCTGCGGTTCGCATGACCGAGACCAGAGCCGTCATCCGCCAACTCCTGCGGCTCGACACCCCCCTGGATGTGCTCTTCGCCCGCGCCGGCGAGCTCTCTACGGGTCGCGGACCGTCGGCGATCGCAACGGTCGCAGTCGTCATCGTCGATCCGGCGACCCGGAGCCTCCATGGCGCCTCGGCGGGCCATCTGCCACCGATGCTCGTCGATGTCGACGGCACCGCCGGCCGTCTGCCGATCGGTCTCGGCCCGTTCCTGGGCATCGCGGGGCCCCGTCAGGAACCCGTCGCGACCCCCTACCGGCCCGGTTCGACACTCGTCTGCTACAGCGACGGCCTCGTCGAATCGCGGCGCGTCGACATCGACACCGATGTCGACGCACTGGCCCGGACGCTTGCGGGGACACACCGTCGCTCGCCGGAGGAGCTCGCAGACGACCTCGTCGAGCGATACGTCGACCCGGCAGCCCTGGCCGACGACGTCGCGCTGGTCGTGGCCCGGCTGTGACCGCCCATCCCGTCACCGAGTCCGGGCTGCCCGAGCCCGCACCCGACGAGCCTGCGGTCGGCGTCGCCCGCTGTCGCCTCGTCGTCGACGACGAGGGGCGGCCCTATGACTGCCTCTTTCTCGAGACCAGCGCCGTCTTCGAGGAGATGACCGGCCTGCCCGACGCCGGCGGGACGTTGTTGTCGGAGCTGCGACCCGACGAGGTGCATCCCTGGCTCTCCGGGCAGCCGACCGTCTCGCTCGACCGCCGGCACCTGAGCATCGAGCTCTCCTCCCGGTCGACACAACGGTCGTTCGCCATGACGGTGGTCCCCATGGGCGACCCCACCGAGATCGCGGTCGTCGTGCGCGACACCAGCGACAGCGACCGCAGGCTCGATGACCTGGCACGCAGCGAAGCGGAGTTCCGGGCCCTCGCCGACCATCTCCCCCTGATGGTCTGGGTCCACGACGCCGACGGCAACCAGCAGTTCGTCAACCAGACCTACTGTGACTACTTCGGCGTCGACCGCGACCAGATGAAGGACGACCACTGGCAGGTCCTCACGCATCCCGATGACGGAGCCGCCTACATCGACGACTTCGCAGCGGCCCTGCGGAAGCGGCGCCGGTTCCACCGCGAGGTCCGGGTGCAGCGAGCCGATGGCGAATGGCGTTGGCTGGAATCCTGGGGCACGCCACGTTTCGAACCCGACGGAAGCTACGTCGGCCACATCGGCGCCAGCGCCGACGTCACCGTCCGCAAGCGGGCCCAGATCCGCCTGGCCAAGAACGCGGCCTTCACCGACCGGGTCCTCGACAGCCTGGTCACCTTCGCCGGGGTCCTCACCATGGATGGAACCGTGCTGTCGGCGAATCGGGCGCCACTCGAGCTCGCGGACCTGACCCTGGCCGACGTCGTGGGGCGACCGTTCTGGGAGTGCTTCTGGTGGAACTACGACGACGAGGTCATGGCCCGGTTGCGCCATGCGATCGCTCGTTCGAGTGGTGGTTCGGTGGTCCGCTACGACGTCGACGTCCAGATGGCCGGGGGCCGCCTCCTCCCCATCGACTTCCAGGTCGCGCCCCTTCGTGACGACGACGGCACCATCACCAACCTGGTCGTGTCGGGTATCGACCTGACAGCCCGCAAGTCGGCCGAGCAGGTCGTCGAGCGGACGCTGGTGGCCGAGCGCAAGGCCCGGGTCCGGGCCGAGACGCTCGAAGCGGTGGCGAAGGCGCTCAGCGCTGCGATCGGCGTCGATGAAGCGGCGCACGCGATCGTCGACACCGTTGCGCTCGACGATACCGAGACGCTCTCGGTCGTCATCGAGCGCAACGGGCGGCTCTTCGGGGCCGCAATCGCGGGCGTCGCCGCCGACGTCGAGTTCGGGAACCGATCGGCACCGCTCGACGACGACGGGCCGCTCGCCGAGATCTTCCGCCACCGCCGACCGGTGCTCATCGACCATCGAGCCGATTTCATGGAGCGGTTCCCGGAACACGCGCACCTCGCGCAGACCATAGGTTTCGAATCGGTGATGGCTTCGCCGCTGCTGTCGACCAGCGGCGAAGCTCTCGGCGTCCTAGCCGCCACCTCCTCGGAGGCGGCCCACTTCGATGCCGACCGCCACAATCTGCTGCTGGCCATCGCAGCACAGGCAGGCGGCGCCCTCGAGCGGGCGCGCCTGCACGAACAGGCCGAGCAGCAGCGGCGCTTCGAAGCCCGAGCGCTGGCGCGAGCAGAGGTCATCGCCCAGGCATTGACCGAGATCGAACAGGCCCAGCAGGTCGGTCACCAGGTGGTGCGACTGGTCGAGGTGCTCGTACCTCGGGTCGCCGACTTCGTCACCATCGAGGACCCCGCCCTCGACGACCCCGTCCTCGCGCTCGCCCACCGTGACCGGGACCAGGGGGCCACGCTGGCGGCGCTGCGAAGGCGTCACCGCCTCGATGCCGACGATCCCCAGTCGGTCGCCCACGTCATCGCCGGCTCGACGCACCGGATGACAGGGCTGACCTCGGAGGTCCGGGCCGACTACGCGCGCACAGAGGACGCCAGGGCGCTGCTCGAACGCCTCGGAGTCCACTCGTTCCTGGCTGTGCCCATCGATCTGGGACCGTCACGCCCCGGGGTGTTGTTGTGCGGCCTCAGCGATCCCGACCGACGTCCCTACGACGACGCCGACGAGGCATTCCTGACCGAGATCGCGCAACGCACCGGCGCCATCTTGACAGCCACTGCGCTGCGCGAACAGGAGCACGAGTCACTCCTGCGACTCCAGAAGGCGCTGTTGCCGGATCGGTTGCGGGACCACCCGGCCATCGACGTCGCCGCTCGCTACGAGGCCGCAGCAAGCGTGCTGGCCGTCGGGGGCGACTGGTACGACACCTTCGTGTGGGACGACCGCCACTACGGCATCGTCATCGGCGACGTCGTCGGCCACGGCATCGATGCCGCGGCAGCGATGGGGCGCCTCAGAGCGGCGTCTGCCACGCTCATCGCCGCGGGCGAGCCCAACCCGCGAGCCATCCTCGGCGCCATCGAACGATGTGCCGGCGGCCCCGACGGCATCGATTTCCTCACCGCCTTCGTCGCGGTCGTCGACACCGAGACGGGTCGTCTGCGTTACGCCTCGGCGGGACACCCCCCGGCACTCGTCATCCGCAGCGACAGCGAACCGCTGGTGCTCGACGACGCGCTCTCGGCGCCGATCTGTTCGCTGAAGGTCGGCGACCGTCCCCACGCCGCAGTCGATCTCGCACCGGACGACGTCGTGGTGGCGTTCACCGACGGACTGGTCGAACGACGTGACCGCTCGGTCCACGACGGACTCGCCGAACTCCGTGCCCTGGCGCGCACGCTCCGCGACAACGACGTCGAGGACCTCAACCGCATCCTGGTCGAACAAATGGTGGCCGACAGCGGCGACGACGTCGTCGCCGTCTCGCTCCGATTCGCTCCGTCCGGCGACCGTTTCCAGTCCAGATTCCCTGCCAAGCGCACCGAGCTGGCTCCTCTGCGCAATCGTCTGGGGACATGGCTCGAGCGCAACGCCGTCGATCCCGACCTGCACCAGCGGGTCATGCTCGGCACAGCCGAGGCATGTGCCAACGCGGTCGAACACGCCTACCGGAGTCTCGAGCCCGGAACGATCAGCGTCCGTGCAGGCTGGGACGGCAGCGTCCTGGTGGTGGTGGTGAGCGACGCAGGGGTCTGGCAGGAGGCACAGACCAGCTCGGTCAATCGGGGCAGGGGGCTGACCATCATCGACAGGGTCGCCGACACCATGACCCGGATCACGGGGCCGACCGGAACCACCATCACGATGCGTTACGCCGCCCTACCGGCCTCCGCTGATTGATCCCCCCGGAGCGCCAGGACCGCCTCGGTCCGTTGCCAACCACCGACCACGTCGCTGTCGACATGGACCGCCAGCCGATTGACGATCGCGAGACCGCGGCCGCGTTCGCTCGTCGGCGGGGGCATCACCGTGAGGAGGGGCACCGGCTCTCCATTCCTGGACGGGTGGCTGACCGCCAGAGTGATGTGATCGTCGATCTCGACGACGACCCGGACCTCGTCGGCGTCGCCGTGTTCGATGGCGTTGGTGAACAGCTCGGTTGCGATGAGCGCTGCGCCGTGGCGACCTGCGCCTGGCACCTCGGCGGCCTCGAGGAACCGGTCGAGTCGTCGGCGCATGATCGGCTGTTCGTCCAGATCGTGGAACACGAGTGTCATGGACACAGCCATGGGCCGGGTCTGCCCCGGGCGGGGCGATCTCAACCAACGGGCGCGGTCACGCTGCCGGTGGCAGCCCGTCGTCGGCATCGAGAGGTTCCGGTCGGTCATTGTGGGCGAGGGCCTCCTGGAGCGCAGTCGCAGCGATGCGGTCGGTCTTGGCCGCGGCCACGATGCGCATCACCCGGGTCAGCCCGGCGCCGAGTTCACTGGTGAGGATGGCGACGATCGCATCGTCGCGATAGCCGGCCGCGGCCAGGTAGCGCACCGACCGCATGACGAACTCGTCGTCCATGTGGGTGGTCGGCCAGCCGATCCGTGTGTCGAGACGTTCCATGTGCCTACTCCGTTCGCCCGAGAGTCTCCCCTGGTGCGTTTCCCCTGCGTACGCTGCCGAAACCTCCTCTGTCCGGCGTCACCCCGGGTTCGGGCCAGACCCCGGAGCTCCTTGCTGCGCGGCAGTCGTGGACCGCCTCGGCGGGTGGTTCAGCGGTCGGCGGCGACGGCATCGAGGTGATCCAGCAGACGCGACGCAGCGGCTGCGATCTCGTCGTGATCGTTCTGGGCGGCCCGCGACTTCGCGGCGATGAGCGCGCTGCGATGGACCCTGCGGAAGTCTCCGTAGGGAAAGCCGTACCGATCCTTCGTCTCATCGGATGCGTCGAGATCGACGGCGAGGTGCCACTCTCCGTACTGGTCCCAGTCGTGACGTTCGATGTCGGCGTTCTCCTCGCCGGCGACGGGGGCCTCCTCCTGCCAGCTCGATTCGAGGACGTACTGATGCGCATCGATGAGGCTCTCGGCCTTCTCGATGCCGGCATCGTTTGGCGCATAGCGGGTCACGGCCCACCTCCTGGTTTTCGGCGCGGCGGCGCCTCGGAGGCACCCGCCGTGCGAGCGGTTTCGCAGGAACGTTGCCCCGACGTCACAGCGACAAACCCCGAGGCGGCGCCGTCGCTGCCAGGGGCGAGGTCGACGGAGCCGGCGCGCCGAGGGCCGGAACCAGCGGAACCCGGACCGGAGTCCGGGTTCCAGTGGCGAGTGTTCGGCCGGCCGTCCATGCGGGCGGAAGGAACGGCCGGCCTTGGCATCCATGGTCGCCCCGTCCATCCCGTCCGCCACCACCCCGGGGGGTGGTTCCGAGCTCCCGGGCGGCCAACAGGGTTTGCACCTCTGGCGGTACGGGCAGGCTCCGGCTCGTCAGCCGTCTCACCGGACCCGATCCCGAGGCCCGATCCGACAGCCCACAGGAGGCTCCCATGGGAATCATGGACAACGTCAAGAATGCCGTCAGAGGTCGCTCCGGCAAGGTCGCCGATGCCGTCGACACCGCGGTCGACAAGGTAGATCAGCGCACCAAGGGCAAGTACCGCGACAAGCTCGACAGCGGGGCCGGCAAGGTGAAGGAGACCGTCACGAAGCTCGACCCCGACGCGGAGGCATCCAGGACGACCGAAGGCCGAACCGCCGCCGGGGAGACCTCCTGGGGGGAGACGAGCACGGGCCGCTCGACCGATCGGGGGCCCGTGACCGGCACCCCGCCTCCGACCGGACCGGACGCCTCGAGCGGCACCGGTCCCGACCCGGTCGCGCCCGATACGACGCGCCCACAGCCCGAACCCGCTCGGGCCACCAGTCGACCCGGCGACGAGAGCCGCGGCGGCACCGGGCCCCTCCAGTAACGGTGTCCTGCCCGGTACGGCTTCGATGACCCGCCCGGGGCCGCTGCCAGGCGCCCGCCGGAGCAGTCGAGACTGAGGTGGACGAGGTCGAAATCGTCGGCCGTCTGCTGCTGGCCGCGCTGTTGGGCGCCCTGCTCGGGGCCGAACGCGAACTCGACGGCCAGGACGCCGGTTTCCGGACCCACGTGCTGCTGGCCCTCGGCGCGGCGCTCTTCGGCGCCATCTCGGTGGCCGGCTTCGATGACGTCGTCGACCCCGACACCCGCTACGACCCGTCGAGGGTCGCATCGTATGTCGCTGCCGGGATCGGTTTCCTCGGCGGTGGCGCCATCATCAAGCACGCCGGCGCGGTGCACGGGATGACGACCGCGGCTTCGATCTGGACAACAGCCGCCATGGGTCTGGCGACCGGCATCGGGTTCCTGGTCGGCGCAGTCGCGACGACGATCATCGCGCTGTTGTCGCTGCGTGGCCTCAAACCACTCTCGCGCCATATCGGTCGCCTGGCGCAACGCCCGGCGATCTCGGTCGTGATCGCCGCCGGGCCGAGCCCCGGCGTCGCGCCGGTGGCCGAGATCATCGACGCGCTCGACGACGCCGCCATCGGCGCAATCGACATCGAGGCCGCCGGCCCCGAAGGCGAGCGCCGGGTTCGTATCGCGATTCCCGGCCGCGACCGGGCAGAAGCCCTCGCCGTGCTCGAACACCTCGAATCGGCGTTCGGCGACCGGCTCCGTTCGGCACGCATCGACGGCTGACCGACCGGAGCGAGCCGTCGCCACGTTTCGCCCCGTTCCGGGCCTCTGACACAGCGTTCGCCCGCGCCGGTTTGGCACCGAGGCCCTCGGGGAACTCCTTCCACCGTTGCAAGCAACCGACCAGACGCCGGGCTCGCCTCTCAGCGGGCCTGCCAGGAGGGGCCCGATGACCGAGATCCGAATTCCCACCGAGCGGGGCCATACCGCCCGCACCGCAGTCGATCCCCAGCGCCGTGACCACCCCGACAACTCACTCCTTCTCCACACCGAGCTCGACGACGATGCCCGCATGGTGACCACCATCATCGGCGGTCTCACCCTCGCCACCGTCGACGAGATCGTCGGCTGTCTCCGGACGCTTCCACTGCTGCCCGATGTCCTCGACTGCCGCTACGTCCACGCCGCCGACAGCGAAGCCGTCGACGCCCTCGGGCATGTCCTCTCGAGGTCGACGGCCGTGATTCGTCCCTCGGTCGCGATGCAGGCCGTGGTCGCATCCGACGACCGCTACGACCTCACGGGTTCCGACGCCCCCTCGCTCCACCGCTGTCAGACCGGCGTGGCCGTCCATGACGCCGGCCTCCGCTTCGTCTACGTCAACGAACGCCTCGCGTCGATCAACGGCTTCAGCGCCGAGCGGCACCGAAACCGCACCTGCGCCGAGCTGCTCCGGCCCAGCCACGACACCGTCACCCCGCTTCTCCAGCGCTGCCTCGACGACCGCACGCCCATCCGCTGCATCGTCGACACCGCTGCCGAGAGCTGGGTGTGCCGCTACATCCCGGCACGTCACCGCATCGACGGACGCGAGCGCGACTTCGTCGTCGCGTTGGTGAGCCCGCCGTGGTCGGCAGAAGTGAGTGACCTGTCGGCACCGGGAGCCCGTCTGATCTTCAAGCGCGTCGACCGCACACGCCGCCATCGGCGGGCCTGACGCCGGGCCGCTGGAACGCCGCCTGACTCGCTGCCCGTCGCCCCTCTCGAACCAGCCGATCACCGGCGCTCGAGGACGGCGGCGGGCAGTGGCGCGAGCAGCGATGCCACCGGCACCGGATGATCGATCCGGTGCGTGCGCCCGGTGAGAACATCGCACCAGGGTCCCGGGTCGACATCGATGACCGCGTCGCCCTCGCCCAGAGCGCCCCGGGCGTGCCACCGTCCCACCACCACGACGACGTCGTCACCCCGTACGAACGAGATCACCCGGTTTGCTGCGGGCCCCTCGACCGTGACCGGCCGGTAGGACGCTCCGGGCTCGAACGCCGCACCACGACGCCGGCGCAGCTCCAGGAGCCGCCGCAGCACAATGGTCTTGATCGATCCCGATACGGCATCGTCCCAGGCTGCGGCGGCGTCTGCACTCGCAGCTGCTGCGATCTGCTTGCGGAGCAGTCCGAAGGCGGGTGCTCGGCGATTGTCGGGGTCGACGAGGCCGTCGTTCCATGTCTCGCAGCCCTGGTAGACATCGGGCACACCCGGCATCGTGGCCCGCAACGTCAGCGCCGCGAGCGCGTTGGCCCGACCCGGCCCACCGATCTCGTTGGCGAACGCGGCGATGAGGGCCGCGCAACGGGGATCTTCGACCACCGCAACGGCAAGGCGCCGCAGCGCCGACTCGTAGGCGGCGTCGGGGTCGGTCCAACTGCTCCGTTCGGCCGCTTCGC
Source organism: Acidimicrobiales bacterium (assembly GCA_046290435.1). GTDB lineage: Bacteria > Actinomycetota > Acidimicrobiia > Acidimicrobiales > UBA8592 > CAVQUE01. The sequence continues at coordinate 55,443 of JBKAGO010000034.1, read as the reverse complement.
GAGCGGCCTTCACCGAGAACGCGTGCAGGCGGTCGGGGCTGATGGGCCAGGCTGCGACCGCGGTCTGCACCGCCAGGTACCGGTCGATGGGATGGGCATCGTCGCCGAGCAGCGAGAGCTCGTCGCCCACGTGGTCGAACAGCTCGCCCCATCGCTGCGGGATCTCGGACAGGACGAGCAGGTGCGCCCGAACGTCCTCGGACCGTTTGGTGTCGTGCGTGCTCCCTGCAACCAGCGCAGCCGGCTGGTGCTCGGCCCTCCATGCGAGCTCCGCATGGAATTCGTCGGGGTGGATCCCGAACTGCTCCGGGCTACCGCCCACCTCGCACAGCGCACTCAGCCGGTGGAAGCGATAGAACGCCCGATCCTCGTCTCCTTTGGCCACCACGGGCGCACAGAGCTGTTGCCAGCGACGCACGAAGGCGATCGCGGCCTCGTCGTGGCCGGGTTCGTCGTTGCGCTCCGCGCCCGCGCCAGCGCCCGCGCCGACGATGGTCGACCGCAACGTCTCGATCACCGTGGCCAGTTCGGGCCGGCGACGAGCCGCCCGCGCCGCCATGTCTTCGACCACACGACGGTCCGACGCCTGGACGGGCAGGTAGGTCCGGTACCGGTCGAGCTCGACGGTGAGCGCAGCGAGCGCGTCGATGGTCGCTCCATCAGCAGCCAGGCCGGGCACCGCGCGGGCTGCGGCGCGCGCACAGCGAGCCAGGTCGGGCTCGAGATCTCCGGCCAGGACCTCGTGACGGGCCTGGCGCGCGATCTCGCCGAAGCTGCCTCGCTGACCGCTGAGCTCTCGCCATCGGCGATGCAGCTCTGACTCCCCCGTCGGGTCGATGAGGACGTGGTCGATCAAACGCATCGCGTCATAGCCGGTGGTGCCGTCGACCGGCCAGTGGGACGGGAGGCGCTCGCCCGGCGCGAGGATCTTCTCGACACCGATCCAGCCGCCGGGCAGATCGTGGCGGAGACGCTCGAGATACCGGCCGGGCTCGGCGAGGCCGTCGACGTGGTCGACGCGGACCCCTGCGATCAGGCCGCGCTCGTACCATCGATGCGGGAGCTCGTCGACCAGGCGAGCGGCCGGCTCGTGCTCCATGCGCAGCGCCACCAGGTCGTCGATGGTGAAGAAGCGACGGACGTTGCGCACCTGGCGACGCCACCGCACCAGCCGGTAGTGCTGGGCGTCGAGCAGCTCGGGCAGGTCGAGCGTCTCGGTACCGGCCGCAACCGGAAGGGCCATCGAGCCGACCATGATGCGTCGTTCGGGACCGCTGCCGCTCACCGTCACGACGCCGGCCGCGATGGACTCGGCCGGCGTCGTCTCGAGAACGGGCAGGACCACCTTGTCGTCCTGGTTTTCCCAGTCGATGTCGAAGGCCGGGGCTGCGGGGCTGGCCCGGCCGCGTCGCAACACATCCCACCACAGCGGGTTCGCGCCGGGATCGGCCACCGACAGGTGATTCGGAACGATGTCGACGATCAACGCCATGCCGTGGGCCTCCAGAACCCCGCAGAGCTCCGCGAACCCGGTTTCGCCGCCCAGCTGGGAACGGAGGCGATCGGGCCGGGTGACGTCGTAGCCATGGGTGCTGCCGGCCACCGCCTCGGCAACCGGCGATGCGTAGAGATGGGAGATTCCCAACTCGGCGAGTTGGGGAACCAGCGCCGCGGCGTCCGCGAATCCCAGATCAGGACTGAGCTGGAGGCGGTAGGTCGCACGGAGCGGGATCAAGAGGGCACCACAGGGACCGGTCAGCCGGGTTCGTTGGGTTCTGGTATGATCTCGTCGTCACGCACCAGGCCGGCGCCGGGGCTGTCGCGGTAGCGATCGACATCGTCGGGGTCGCCCTCGTCGGCGTGCGCCGAGCCCCCGTGGTCGTGTTCGCCTTCGTCTCCGGCAGCGACGTCGTCGCCGGTCAGGCCGGAACGGGGCGCGGTGTCCCCCACCGCGGGGTCGCCGTGGCCCTGTCCGGTCCGATACGGCGTGCGCCGACCGGGCCGGGGGTGGTCGGCGTCGATGCGTTCACCCTCGTCCCGGCCGGCGGACGTGTCGCGGTCACTCACGCGGCAGCCGATTCCTTCTTCGAGGACTTCTTGTCGGACTCGGTGCTCTTGGCGTCGATGGCCTTGGAGGACCCGCTCGACTGCACCTCGATGCGACGCTGCTTGGAGCTCTCGTCGACCGGGATGGCGATGGTCAGGACACCGTTGTCCAGCTTCGCCTCGAGCTTGTCGGTGTCGAGCGCGTCGTTGAGCATGAGCTGACGGGTGAACGAACCCTGGCCACGCTCGCTGGCGATCACCCGTTTGCCGTCGTCGCTCCAGCGGCGCTCGACCTTGACGGTCAGTTCGTTCTTCTCGACGCTGACCTCGACGTCGTCGGGTTCCACGCCGGGGACGTCGAAGTAGACGATGACCTCGTCATCGTCGCGGACGGCGTCGAAGGCGAGCATCGAACGGGTCGAGCGGTTCATCTGCTCGCTCAGCCGGTCGAGGTCACGGAAGGGATCGAATCGCAGCATGGGTTCTCCTCTCGGGCGCCGGGGCGGCGCCCTCGTTCGTGGGGTTGTCGTACCCCGTTGGAATGCCCGCCCGGTGCGGCACCCAAACCACCGATGGCGATCAGCGGCGAACGCGGGCCGGGCATCACCAGGGGGCGAAGTCGGGGTCGACGAGGCGCTCGTCGGTGCGGACCGTGGCGAGCGCCCCGAGGTCGCGGTCGGTGAGCTCGAGCGTCTGCGCAGTCCAGTTGTCGCGCAGGTGGTCGGCTACCGACGAGCGCGGGATGACCGCCACGCCGTCGTCGCGCAACTGCCAGGCGATGGCGACCGCGGCCGGCGTCACTCCGTGGTCCGCGGCGATCGCGGCGATGGTCTCGTCGTCGAAGACGCGGCCCTGCGCCAGCGGCGAGTACGCGGTGAAGGCCCAGCCGTGCGTCCGGCACCATGCGACCAACTCCGGTTGGGGAAAGAACGGATGGCGTTCGGCCTGGAGCACCTCGAAAGGAGCGAACCCGGCGACGACCGACAGCTGATCGACGGTGAAGTTGGACAGGCCGATGTGGGCCGCCAGGCCCGAGGCCTGCACCTGCGCCATGACATCGGCGGTCGCCGCGGCCTGGTCGAAGTCCACGGGCCAGTGGACGAGCAGGAGGTCGACGTGGTCGGTGCCCAGCGCATCGAGGCTGTCGTGCACGCCGGCGACCAGTGCACCCGGCGCATGACGGTCGTTGGCGACCTTGGTGGTGATGAACACGTCGTCGCGCTCGACATCGGAGGTGTCGAGCGCCGCACCGACGGCGGCCTCGTTGCCATACATCTGCGCCGTGTCGATGTGCCGGAACCCGACGTCGAGCCCAGCGCGAACTGCGAGCTCGGCATCTGCCGGGGACAGTTGCCAGGTGCCCAACCCGAGCCGGGGCATCACCGCACCCGACGCCAGTGTCACCACCGGCTGATCCGTCCATCGTCGGTCCCGGCGGGCCTGCACGGGCAGATCGCTGTCGCCGTCCTCGCCGATCAGCGGTCGGGCGGTCCGGTCCGGTCGGTCCGCGCCGAAGCGCTCGGTCTGTTCGATGTCGTCACCGGTCGCCCGCTCCCCCACCCGGCGGATGGTCTCGGCATCGGTCGGCGTGGTGGGCTCGGTCGTCAGGCCCTCGCTGTCCGCGCCGGCGCGCCCCGGCGGCGAGGAGAGGACCTCCTCACTCCTGTCGCGGGCGTCGCGTACCGCCTCGGCGGACTCGGGGACGGTCTCGGACGAGGCCTTCCGCGTGCGAATGGGACGTTTCGGTGCTGACATGCGCGCGAGCTACCACGCTGCGGGCGACGGGAAACGCAACATGCCCGCCCGGTGTGTCATGCGTCGCCTGGCGTTTCGTCCGCAGCGGTCGCGGGTATCGGCCTCACGTGCCCGACAACCGCCACGACGCCGCCTCGGGGAGCACGCTGCAACTCACCGATGCGCGGGCCGTGCACTGCGCCACCGTCGAGTACGCGCCCGTCGGCCATGCCTACGCAGGGGGATGATGACCATCACCGACGCCACCCACCACGCCGGCGACCCCGACACCGGCGAGAGACCAGTGCGGGCCCGAACCGGCGCAGACACCGATCGACCGCCAGGCGATGCCACGGTGCAGCACGATCTGGTCATCGCCGCCAACAGGCTCCCCGTGCGACGCCAGGCTCGCAACCCCGAGCTGTGGGAGCTCGCCCCGGGCGGCCTCGTCACGGCCCTCGCTCCCGTCATGCGAACCGGAGGGGGCGCATGGATCGGCTGGACCGGCGAGGTCGACGACCAGCCCGCCCCCTTCGTGCACGAGGGCATCTCGTTGCATCCGGTGTCCATCAGCGCCCGCGAACACGACGAGTACTACGAGGGATTGTCCAACGGGACCATCTGGCCGCTCTACCACTCCGGTATCCATCCTGCGCACATCGACCGGCAGTGGTGGCGGGCCTATGAGGCCGTGAACCGGCGTTTCGCGGAGACCATCGTCGAGGTCGCGGCGCCCGCTGCGGTGGTGTGGATCCACGACTATCACCTCCAACTCGTCCCCGCGATGGTGCGCGCCCGACGAGAGGACGTGCGCATCGGGTTCTTCCTGCACACCCCGTTCCCTCCCTCGGAGCTGTTCCTGCGGCTTCCCTGGCGGGCCCAGATCGCCGCGGGGATGCTCGGTGCCGACGTGATCGGGTTCCAGACCCCTGCCGATGCCCGCCACTTCGCATCGTCGATCCATCGGGTGCTCGACATCGAGAGCACCGACGAAGACGGCGAGGAGGGAACCCGCAACGAGGTCCGATGGCAGGATCGCACCGTCCGCTTCGGGGCCCACCCGATCTCCATCGACACCGCAGCTGTCGAGGCACTCTCCGACAGCGAGGAGGTCCGACGCCGTTCCCAGGCACTCCGCCGACGGATCGGCAGCCCGGAGACGGTGCTGCTGGGCGTCGACCGCCTCGACTACACCAAGGGCATCGACGCCCGGCTCGAGGCATACCTGGAGCTGCTCCGCGAGGGCGCGCTCGACCCCGAGCAGGTGGTCTTCATCCAGATCGCGACCCCGAGCCGACCGTCCGTCCTCGGCTACCGCGACATGCGGGACCGCATCGAGCGCCTCGTCGGCGAGATCAACGGCGAGTTCGGCAGCCTGGGGCGTACGCCGGTCCATTACCTGCGGCGCAACCACAGCTTCGAGGAGCTCGTCGCCTACTACCGCCTGGCCGACGTCATGGTGGTCACCCCGTATCGCGACGGCATGAACCTCGTGGCCAAGGAGTACGTCGCATCGCGTACCGACGACACCGGCGTCTTGCTGTTGAGCGAATTCGCCGGCACCGCCGCCGAGTTCCATCAGGCCATCCTGTGCAATCCCTTCGACGTGGACGGCCTGAAGACCGCGCTGTGCGCGGCGATCGACATGGGTCTCGAGGAACAGAAGCAGCGCATGGCGCCGATGCGACAGCGCCTCCACGACCACACCGTCGACGACTGGGCCGACATCTTCCTCCAGGGAGTGCGGACACCGACCCGGCGCCGATCCGCCTCGGCCTGAGAGTCGATACCGACCGAGCCGAGGCGCCACCGGATCCATGTATCGGCCGCCGCCGGGCGCCGACGCAAGAATCCGAGCAGCGGGGGTTTGGGCCGTCGAGGTGGCGGGCACACCAACCGCATCGTTCTCTCCGCCGCTGCCCACCCCGGCGGAGCAACCCCCGGGAGTCGGTCCCGACGTGCTGACCGACCGGCTCCCGGGGGCCCAAACCTCCCGGAGCCGCCATGAAGGTCCTGATCGCCGTCGATGAGACCCAGGCTTCGCGCGACGCCGCCGACTTCGCGGCGCGTCTGCTCCGTCCCGACGACGAGACCATCGTGGTCAACGTGTCGTCTGCAGATCCACCGCTGGCCATCGCAGCGGGTGGCCTCGCCGGGCTGGGCGGCTACCCCGCGTTCGCGACGATCGACACACCCATCGAACAGCAGCGTGTCGATGCCATGCGGACGGCGGCGGCGCGCGCCGAAGCGACCGCTGACGAGGCCGGCGACCGTGTCGGCGCCGACGCCGCGACGGTGGCCACCGGGGACCCCGTCGAACGAATCGTGCAGCTCGCCACCGACGAGGCCGTCGACCTGGTGGTGGTGGGCACCCACGACCCCGGACTCTTCGATCGGATCCTGACCGGCGGGTCGACCAGCCGCGCCGTCGTGAAGAAGGCGCCGTGTTCGGTCCTGGTCGTGCGGTGAGCGACCCCTCGCGCGACGAGTCGCTCCACATCACCCTCCGGGGAGCGACCGGCTACATCGGCGGACGCCTCGTGCCCTTCCCTGCGCTGATCTTCGGGCGCATGGTCCGTCGTCTCGCCGAACGAGCGCAACGCCCCGACGACGGCGAGGCAGGCACCGGCCCCCACCCCGCACTGGCCATGACCCTGGCCGATCACCAACGTTCCTGACCCCGGCCCGAAATCCGCCCGGTTGGCACCCGACGCCAGCGGGTAACGCGCCCCCATCGCAGAACGAACGCTGAGGGAGCAACGATGAGCATCCGCACCGATCACGACCCGACCACCGCCGCAGGAGGCCACGATGGTGGCGCCCGACGCGGCCGCGACGCCGGGAGCCCGACCGCGATTCCCGCATCCGGTTGGAAAGACATCGCAGTACGCGTCTATCGGCAGTTCGGTGAGGATCACGTGACCCTCGCCGCGGCAGGCGTGGCGTTCTTCGGGTTCGCGTCGCTCGTCCCGCTGTTGGCAGCGGGAATCTCGATCTACGGCCTCGTCGCAGACCCGTCCGATGTCACCAGCCTCGTGGACCGCATCGAGGGCACCGTCCCGCAGGCGGTCGCGGACATGATCAGCCAGCAACTCGACTCGGTGGTGGGAGCCTCGACCGGCGCACTGGGGTTCGCCACCGTCGCGGGTATCGCCATCGGTATCTGGAGCGCATCGAGCGGTGTCGGCCACATGATCGAGGCGGTCGGCATCGCCTACCAGGAGGACGAGGACAGCGACCGGTCGTTCTGGACGAGGCGGGCCATGGCGCTGGGCTTCACGGTCGGGCTCCTCGTGCTCATCGCCGCTTCGGGGTTCGTCATCGTGATGGGTGCCCGCATCGGCTCGGGGGCCGTTGCGCTCCTCGCGTCCATCGCCGCATGGCTGATCGTTGCGGCGTTGGCCGCCACCGGGCTGGCGTTGCTGTACCGCTACGGCCCCGATCGGCGCAACGCTCAGTGGCGGTGGGTGACGCCCGGAGCCGCCATCGCCATCGTCATCTGGATCGCGGCCTCGATCGGCTTCCGTTACTACGTCGCCAACTTCGGCTCGTACAACGAGACGTACGGATCGCTCGGGACCGTCATCGTCGTGTTGCTGTGGCTCTATCTGTCCGCCATGGCGGTGATCATCGGCGCGGAGATCGACGCCGAGATCGAGCACCAGACCGCCGAGGACTCGACCGTCGCGCCCGACCGCCCCATGGGCCGACGCGAGGCACAGATGGCCGACACGCTGGGCGAGGCCCACCGCTGATGGAGGTCATAACCCTGGAGACACCGGCGCTCGGCGATCGCAGCTATGTGGTCCACGACGGCAGTGTCGGTTTCGTCGTCGATCCCCAGCGCGACATCGACCGGATCACCGCGATCACCGACGAACTGGGGATCGCCGTCACCCATGTACTCGAGACCCACGTCCACAACGACTACGTGAGCGGTGGTCTCGCCCTGGCCCGCCGCTGCGGGGCCTCGTTGGTCCACGCAGCGGGCGAGGGGCTCAGCTTCGACCACATGGCCGTCGCCGCCGGGGACGTCCTCACCGTCGGATCGCTCCGGGTCGAGGTCGTCGCCACGCCGGGGCACACGCCCCACCACCTCACCTACGTGGTCCGTGACGGCTCCGCTCCGCCGGCGGTGTTCACCGGCGGTTCGTTGCTGCACGGCAGCGTGGGGCGCACCGACCTGATCGGAGACGAAGCAACCGACCGGCTGACCCGAGCGCAGTACCGCTCGGTGCGTGCGCTCGCCGGCACCCTGCCCGACGAGGCCCGCATCCACCCGACCCACGGCTTCGGGAGCTTCTGTACATCGGGCGGAAGCGGCGACGGCTCCGACGGCACGCTGGGCACCGAGCGGCGTGTCAACAGCGCGCTCTCGGTGGCCGACGAGGACGAGTTCGTCGCCCAACTCCTCGACGGTCTCGGCGCCTACCCCGCGTACTACGCACACATGGATCCGCTCAACAGGGCAGGCTTGGGCCCCCTGGACCTGGCACCACCGACCACGGTCGATCCGGTCGAGTTGGGACGGCGAATCCATCGCGGCGAGTGGGTGGTCGACCTGCGGCCACGCCGGGCGTTCGCCGACCATCACGTGGCGGGCACCATCGGCATCGAGCTCGCGGACGCGTTCGTCACCTACGTGGGGTGGCTCATTCCCTGGGGGATGCCACTCACCCTGCTCGCCGACGACGCCACCGACATCACCGCAGCCGCCCGTCAGCTGGCACACATCGGGATCGACCGTCCCGCCGGCGCCGCCACCGGAGGGCCCGCCGACTGGGCCCCCGACGCCAACCGTCGCTCCTACCCGGTCCTGAGGTTCGAGGACCTCGCCGGCACCGAAGGCCAGATCCTCGACGTCCGCAGGAACGAGGAGCACGCCACCTCGCACCTGGCGGGGGCCGTCAACGTGCCCATCCACGAGCTGACGGACCGTATCGACGAGCTGGACGGAACGCGGCACCTGGTGCATTGCGCCAGCGGCTACCGGGCTGCGATCGCCGCCAGCCTGCTCGATCGCGCCGGCCGAGATGTCGCCCTCATCGACGACGACTTCGCCCGTGCCGCCGACGCCGGCCTGCCGATGGCAGGCGACCGTCCCGGGCACTGACCAGCCGATCTGCCACCGGCTTGCACAGCACGTCGACCAGCTCCCATGTGCGACCCCGGTTCGGTCCCGCCATGGTGTTTCGTCTCAGCGGCGGAGGGGAATGGAAATTGCATGGTCTTGAGCGAGCGAGAGCAGGAAATCCTCCGCCGCATCGAGCGGGACCTGGGCGATGTGCCGTCCACGTCACGTCTCGATGGCTGGTTGATCGCCGGTCGTTACGTGCCCCGGGGCGCAGCCTGGCTCGCCGTGGTCGGTGGGCTGATCGCGATGATCGCGCTGTTACCGGTGTCGTACCTGGCCAGCTTCGTCGTCGGGGTCGTTCCCTTCGCCCTGGGCGCCGCCGGCATCATCGTCCGCCCCTCCAACCGCGGACGCCGCCGACGGCTGCTGCGCTGGATCGTCACCGGCCCACCGGGCTCATCGGACTGATCGCTCACTCCCGGTGCAGGTGCGCCGGCGGGCAGGTCGCCTCGACCGCGGTGAAGGTCTCGAGGATGGTGTAGCGGTGCTCGGCGTCTGCAGGCACCATCCAGCTGTCACCGGGACCGAGCAACACCTTCTGCCCCTCGCTCTCGAGCTCGGCGCGTCCCTCGATCACATAGCCGACCGTCTCGTAGCTCCTGCGAGCGGACTCCTTCGCGTCGTTCGGCTCCTCCCTGCTCCACAGACGCATGGCCACATGCGTCCCCGTCGCCAGGTAGCGCTGCCCGCCCGGGCCGGTCGGCGAGGTCGACGAATCGATCTTCTTGATGGTGGTGTCCGGCATGGGTACTCCGATCGAGGTGGCTCTGCGCGCGTCGTCGACGCGACGCAGGCTCTACCCATCCGCCGCCGGCGCCAATCAACCGATGCCGGAACCGTCAGGCGTCGTAGCTGCTCGACGTCGTCGAACCGCCCGATGCCGTCCAGTCGGTGTGGAAGTGTTCGCCGCGGGGACGGTCGACCCGCTCGTAGGTGTGGGCCCCGAAGTAGTCGCGCTGCGCCTGGATGAGATTGGCGGGGAGGCGAGGGCTGCGGATCCCGTCGAGGTACGTCAGCGCCGAGGCCGCGGCCGGTACCGGCACCCCGGCCCCGACGGCTGCGCTGACCACCCGACGCATCGCCGGCTGCGAGGCGTCGATGGCCCGGGCGAAGTACGGCGCGACCAGCAGGTGATCGAGATCGGGGTCGTCGCCGTAGGCGGCGGTGACCTCGTCGAGGAACCCGGCACGGATGATGCAGCCCGCACGCCAGATGGCAGCGACATCGCCCAGCTGCAGACCCCAGTCGAACTCGTCGGAGGCGTGGGCGAGCAGCATGAACCCCTGGGCGTAGGAGACGATCTTCGCCGCGTACACCGCCGCCTCGATGTCGGCGACCGTGAGTGCGTCGGGGGCGAGGCGCCGATCGGGCCCGCCCAGCACCGATGCCAGCATCTGGCGCCGCTCGACGGCGGCCGAGACCTGCCGGGCCATCACCGCCTCCGCGATGAGCGTCAGGGGCTGGCCCAGCTCCAGCGAGGCCACCACCGTCCAACGGCCCGTGCCCTTCTGGCCGGCGGCATCGAGGATCCGGTCGATGACATGGGCCCCGTCGTCGTCGGTGGTCGCCAGGATGTCCGCGGTGATGTCGACCAGATAGGACGACAGCGGTCCGCTCCGCCAACCGTCGAACACGCCCGCCATCTCGGCGTTGTCCATACCCATGGCCCCCAACAGCGCATAGGCCTCCGCGAGGACCTGCATGTCGCCGTACTCGATCCCGTTGTGGACCATCTTCACGAAGTGACCGCTGCCTCCGGGACCCAACCAGGTCGTGCACGGGGCACCGTCGTCGGCACGGGCGGCGATGGCCTCGAAGACCGGCTGGATCAGCGGTGCGGCCTCGGGCGATCCGCCCGGCATGATCGAGGGTCCCGTCCGGGCACCGACCTCACCGCCCGACACCCCCGCCCCCACGTAGAGGATCCCTGCATCGGCGAGTGCGCGTTCGCGACGTGCCGTGTCGGTGTAGAGCGAATTGCCGCCGTCGACGACGAGATCGCCTGCGTCGAGCAGCGGTCGGAGCTGGTCGATGACGGCGTCGACCACCTCGCCGGCCTTGACCATGAGCATGATCCGCCGGGGCCGTTCGATCGAGCGCACCAGCGCTTCCATCGTCGGCGCCGCGATCATCCGACCGGCCGCGGCCTGCTCGGCGGCGGCGCCCTCGATGAAGGATTCGGTCACCTCCCACGTCCGGTTGTGCACGGCGACGCGCAGGCCGTGGTCGGCCATGTTGAGCGCCAGGTTCTGGCCCATCACCGCCAAGCCGATCAATCCGATGTCCGCGGTCATCAGCAAGCTCCCGTCGTGGACGAACTCCCAGCATCACATGGATGGACCGCGCAGGTCACCGCACGACGTCGGGGCGGCTCGTCGGACAGGTCTCCCAAAGCCGGGCACCGAGGTTTGGCGATGCCCGAACGGGGAAGCGCGCACGCCACATCACACGATGGGAGAAACCGTCATGACCCACCACACCCTGTCCCGACGTATCGGCGCCGCAGTCGTCGCCGTGAGCCTCGTCTTCGGCGGAGCCGCCTGCGGCGACGACGACGACGACAACGACAACGGCGTCGATCTCGGCGAGGAGATCGACGAGGGCACCGAGGAACTCGACGAGGGCGTCGACGAACTGGACGAGGAACTCGACGAAGGCGTCGACGAGCTCGACGAGGAACTCGACGGCGGTGACGAGGGCGGATGATCCGACGCCGGCTCGAGTCGTCGATCGGACGGCTCGAGCGGCGTCAGCCCACCGGGGCCATCCACCACTTCCCGCGGCCCTTGGCCTTGGCCAGGTACAGCGCAGCGTCGGCCTCCTGGATGAGGCCTTCGAGGTCGGGGTGATCCCGATGGTGCACGATGCCGACGCTCGCGCCCAGGGCCACCATCCTGCCTGCGAGCTCGACCGGTTCGCTGATCGCGGCAATGAGGCGATCCGCTACCTGTGCCAGGTCCTTGCGACTGCACGGCGGCTGGCACAACACGACGAACTCGTCGCCACCGAGCCGGACGACCTCATCGCCGCGCCGGATGACGGTGCGCATGACGTCGGCGACGTGGCGCAGTGCCATGTCGCCGACCTCGTGGCCCAACTGATCGTTGACGGCCTTGAAGCGGTCCAGGTCCACGTAGAGGACGGCAGTGCCGGGCAGATCCTCCGAAGCAACGCCATCGAGGCGGGCCCGGTTGGCCAGCCCGGTCAACGGATCGGTGTAGGCGAGGGTCTCGAGCTGTCGCCGGCCGATCTCCTGGGCCACGGCAAGGCCGCAGATGTCGACCGCCTGTTTCAGGTGGACCCGCTGGTTGGGGCTTGCGGGCCCGGGCTCACGTCGCCAGCACACCAACATCATCGTTCCGGCGGGCGACGGCACGGGTCGGCGCCACACGCCGGTGAAGCCTGCGGCGTCGGCCGCAGCCGCGAGGCGCGACCCCAGCAGGTCGGCATCGATGACGCACTCGAAGGGAAGCACATCCTCATCCGCCAGCAGACCGGGACCGTCGCCGGGATAGAGACCCGACAGTGCTGGGTCCAGCGCCGTGTCGTGCAACGGCCCGACGGATCCGTCGGGACGCTCGCCGATCACGACACCCGTCGCCGCCATCGGATGGCCCGCCATCGAACGGGCGACCGTCTCGAAGATCTCGCGTAGATCGGCGCCGGCTGCGATCAGCGCCACCGCTTCGGCGAAGCGATGCTGCGTCGCCTCCTCGGTCAGCACCACCACGTAGCCGCGCACTGCCGGATCGTCCAAACGGTTCTCGACCCAGAAATCGGTGTATCGCTCGGAACCATCGACGGTCACGTACCGGAGCCGTATCGGCCCCATGACCCGCTCGGGCAGCCCCACGCTGAACGCCAGGAGATCCGCGGCATAGGCGTGGTCGTCCCCGTGGATGAAGTCCAACACGTTGGCACCCATCACATCGGGAGCCAACTCCCGCCAGGCATCTGATCGCTCGTGTTCGCCGTGTCCGACGAGCAGCTTCAGCAGGCGATCGTTGCAGTCGACGATGACCCCGGACGCGTCGAAGACCACCAGGGCGAGCGGCAGAGCGCTCGTGTGGCGCCACATCGGCGCGTGCAGGTCGATCCGACCGGAGCGCTGGTCCATCCGTAGTCCATCGGCACCCCGGAGCTCATCCTGAGCTGCCGCTGCCTCCGGCCGGACGGGCGGCCGAATGGCGGAGCAAGTCTGCGAGGACGGATCGCTCCAGATGCTCGGTGTCGATGGGCACCCGCAGATGAACGATCTGGCGGTCGTCGGGGTCCCACTCGATCGACGCGCCCATCTCCGCGAACACGTGCAACATCGCGTGATTGGTCGTGAGAACCATCGCGGTGAAGGTCTCGACCCCCTCGCCGAACGCATGCGCGACGAGCGCATCGAGCAGCACCCGTCCGATCCCCCGACCCTGGTATTCGTCGATGACGGCAACGGCCGCCTCGGCCTCGGTGGGCTGCTCGGCATTGCGGTGGTACCGGGCCACGCCGACGCCGAAGCCGTCGTCGCCGACCTCACCCCGACGGTCGCGATCGAACGCGGCGATGGCCACATGACGCGACCGGTCGATATCGAGCAACCGATCGACGAAGGTCGGGGCGAGGCGAGGCATGGCCGTGAAGAACCGGCTGGTGCGCGATTCGGGCGACAGATGCTCGAACCCTGCGATCAGCGCCTCGCGGTCGGCCGGGGAACCCAGGCGCAGGTGCAGACGGGTGCCATCGTCGAGGGTGACGTCGTAGGGCAGCACGGGGCGATGAGTGCTCACCCCGTCAGTCTTGCCGACCGGCGGCCCCAGCGGTACCGCCGATGGTCATCGAGGCCGGCTCACGCCGCGTCGACGATGCGCAGCGGGGGCTCCGAGATGCCCGCGAGGTCGGTCACCGATGCGCCCGGCTGCCGGTCGACACGCACATCGATCTCCTCGACCGAGGCCCACAGCAGATCCCGCAGGCGTTCAGCAGCCATGGGATCGACATCGTTGACGACCACGAAGCCCTCGATCATGTCGGACACCACCGCCGACCACGGCCGGTCCCGCAGCACCAACGACACCGTGGCACCACCGTTGGCGTGCCGGCGAATGGTGCGCATGCGGCCCTTCACCCGGGGCGGACTCCGAAAGGTGGGGGCGCGATGGCCGCTGCGGCGGGCGGCTTCGGTGAGGATGCGGGCGGTTGCGGCGAAGCGCAGGGTCGGTGACTCCATGACGAGAATCATCATCGCGCGCCCCTGTGACAGTCTTTCTTGGCCGGCTCGTCTCCGAGTCCCGCGCCGGGATCCCCGGCTCTCCTGCCAACGACTCCGTCGGACCCCGACGCACGTCGCCGGCCGATCTGTACCCACGCCCCGCCGCCCTGCGGTCCCTCGTGGCCGGCTCGTCTCCGAGTCCCGCGCCGGGATCCCCGGCTCTCCTGCCAACGACTCCGTTCCCGGCCCACTTCGGCGATCGGGAGCATCCTTTGCCAGAATCGGGGCATGGCATTCCTTCTCAGCGATGTGGCCGACGGCGTCGCCACCCTCACCATCAACGATCCCGACAAGCGCAACGCCATCAACCTGGCGATGAACGACGAGATCGTCGACACCATGGAGGCGCTCGAGAACAGCGGCAACGTCAACGCCGTGGTCGTCACCGGCGCTGCGCCGGCATTCTGCGCCGGCGCCGACCTCGGCGACCTCCTCGACGCCCGCGATCGCGGCAACATCCACGAGATCTACCGGGGCTTCCTGCGTATCGCCCACTCCCCCATCCCCACCATCGCCGCCGTCAACGGTGCCGCCGTCGGCGCCGGGATGAACATGGCCCTGGCCTGCGACGTCATCCTCGCCGGCGAGTCGGCCCGCTTCGACAGCCGCTTCCTCGACATCGGGATCCACCCCGGTGGTGGGCACACCTGGCGCCTGCGCAACAAGACCGACGACCAGACCATGCGGGCCATGGTGCTCTTCGGCGAGATCCTCTCGGGCGAACGCGCCGCCGAGATCGGCCTCGCCTGGCGATGCGTCCCCGATGCCGACCTGCTCGAGACGGCCCACACGATGGCCCGACGCGCCGCCGGGTTCCCCACCAAGCTGGCCCGCGCCGCGAAGGCGGCCATGAACGGCCTGGCGTCGGTCGACACCTCTCCTGCGTCGGTCGAGCACGAGCTCGGGCCACAGCTGGCCTCGATGCAGTCGCCGGAGTTCACCGAGTTGGTCACCAAGCTCCAGAGCTCCATCAGCTCGAAGCAGTAGGCAGCCGCGCCTACATCCAGTCGCGGACCCACTCCGAGCGGCGCTCGTCCCATTCCTCGGCCGTGACCGCGTAGCGCACGTGGTCTTCCCATGCGCCGTTGATCTCGAGATACCGCACCGCCACACCCTCCTCGCGGATCCCGAGCTTCTCGACGACGCGTCGGCTGGCGCTGTTGCGGGGGATGATCGCTATCTGGACGCGGTGCAGGCCGAGGTCCTCGAAGGCGAAGCGCATCACCACGATGAGCGCCTCGGGTGTGTAGCCGTTGCCGGCGAGGGCCTCGTCGATCCAGTAGCCCACGTAGCAGTTCTGAAACGGGCCGCGCTGCACCGACGAGAGGTTCATCTCGCCGGCGAACACCCCATCGACGAAGACGCCGAACCCGAAGCCGCTGCCCAGGTGGCGTTCGCGTTCGCGGGCGTTGCAACGGGCAGCGAAGGCGTGGCGGTCGTGGACGACGTCGGGGCTTCCCGGCGGCCGGCTCGGCTCCCACTTGGTCAGCCAGGCGTCGTTGCGGACCCGCACCTCGCGCCACGCGGCGAAATCCGACGGCACGAGCGGGCGCAACAGCACCCGCCGACCCCGCAGGTTGGGGTTGACCTCACGCATGGTGGACCGGGCCCGTCCGAGTCTCATGCAACCAGATCGGCCAATGCCCCGAGCAGCGTCGTCACGTTGCGACGCCGTGCGGTGTGACCCATGCAGCCGATACGCCAGACCTTGCCGGCGTAGTCGCCGAGGCCTCCACCGATCTCGATGCCGTACTCGTCGAGGAGGCGACGCCGCACCGCGGCTTCGTCTCCCGACGGCAGGCGGTCGAGGGGCACGTGCACCGTCGTGAGATCGGGCAGACGGTGCCCGTCGGCGGCGAAGAGCTCGAATCCGAGCTTCTCGAGGCCGCTCTGGAGCTCGGCGCCGCACTCGGCGTGGCGCTCCCACGATGCCTCGAGACCTTCGTCGAGGATGGCCCCGAGCCCGGCGTGCAGCGCATAGAGCATCGAGATCGGAGCGGTGTGATGGTACGCCCGGGCACCGGAGCCGGTGACGTAGCCGGCGATCATGTTGAGGTCGAGGTACCAGCTCTGGGGTCGCTCGACCAGGCGATCGAGGGCCCGGCGCGACACCGTCAGCGGTGCCAGCCCCGGCGGGACGCCCAGGCACTTCTGGGTGCCGGCGTACGCGATGTCGACACCCCAGGCGTCGATCTCGAGCGGGATACCCGCCAGCGATGTCACCGTGTCGACCAGCAGCAGGGCATCGCCCTTGCCGGCGCCGAGCGGTTCGATGTCGCTGCGGACCCCGGTGGAGGTCTCGGCATGGACCACCGCGATGACCGCCGGGGCGGGGTGCGCGGCCAGCAGCGCGTCGGGCGTGACCGGCTGGCCCCACGGCACATCGACGCGCACGACCTCGGCCCCACAACGGGCGGCGACGTCGCACATCCGGTTCCCGAACACCCCGTTGACGCCGACGACCACCACGTCGCCCGGCCGGACGAAGTTGACGAACGCCGCCTCCATGCCCGCCGAGCCGGTACCGCTCACGGGGAACGTGAGCTCATTGGCGGTGCGAAACACGGTGCGGAGGCGATCGTTGAGCTCGTCGAGCAACGCGATGAACTCCGGATCGAGATGTCCGAGCATCGGTCGGGCGAAGGCCTCGGCGACCTCGGGATAGGGATTGCAGGGCCCGGGACCCATCAGCAGGCGGTCTGTCAACGGCATGGCTGCCGAGCGTACCCCGCGTCCGCCGACCGCACCGTGCTCGTCGTCCACCGGACGGTCCCGTGGTCCGTGGTGTCAGCGCAGGCTGAGCGCCAAGCCGTCGAGGATGTCGGCCTCCGACACCAGACAGGACCCGAATCCGAACTGGCGCATGATGCGCACGAGCACGACCATCCCGCCGACGATGACGTCGACGCGGCCCTCCTCCATGCCCGGGTTCTCGAGACGCTCGGCCCGGGTCTCGGTGGCGAGGGTGCGGAAGACGTCCTCCGCGGCGGCCTTGGTGAGCTCGAAGTGGTGGATCCGGTCGCGGTCGTAGGACTCGAGGCCCTGTTCGATCGCTGCGGCCGCCGACACCGTGCCGGCCAGGCCCACCAGCCGTTTCGCCCCTGCTACACCAGGGATCTCGCGCACGACGTCGTCGAGGTGCAGCTCGACGACCGACAGCGCGGCCGAGAGCTCCTCGGGCCGGGGAGGATCGCTGTCGAGATAGCGCTCGGTGATGCGAACGCAGCCCATGTCGGCGCTGTGGGATCCGAGCACCGTGTCGGCCCCGTAGGCGAACTCGGTGGAGCCACCGCCGATGTCGACCACGAGAAAGGGGCCCTCGAGGGGATCGAGATCGTTGACGGCGCCGGCGAAGGACAGCGCGGCTTCCTCGGTGCCCGACAAGAGCTCGGGAACGACGCCGACCACGGCCTCTGCGGCGGCGAAGAACTCGTCACGGTTGGACGCATCGCGTGCCGCGGAGGTGGCCGTCATCCGGATGGCGTCGACCTCGTGGCGGTCGAGGATGGAGCGGTAGCCCGCCAGCGCCGTCACGGTCCGGTCGATGGCCTCACCGGCGAGCGAACCGTCGGCGTCGACGCCCTGGCCGAGGCGGGTGATGGTCATGGTGCGTTCGAGGGTCTCTATGCCACGACGACCGCCCTCGCCGACGACGTCGTCGCCCACCCGCGCCACCAGCAGGCGGGTGCTGTTGGTGCCACAGTCGATGGCTGCGACGGTCCGTCCGCTCATGGCCGCGCCTCGGCGTCACTCATGGCGTATCTCCGTGCGCCCGCTCGATCGCAGCGGCCACCCATGCGCCGACCGGATCCTCGCCACCGGCGAGATACCAGGCGTAGTGCGCATGGAGGCATTTGAGGCCCCGCCGGGTACCCCCGACGCCGCCACTCGGGCGCGGCCCGGGGTGATCGTCGGCGATGGCGGCGTCACGTTCGGCGGCGTAGCGACGATGCGCGTCGGCGATGGCCTGCTCGGGCACCTCGGCAGCCACCTGGGTGATGGCACCGGTCGACTCGAGGCGTGACACCGCCAGCCGGTCTGCGGCGCCCACGAGCCAGTAGCGGGTGGGCATGGGCGTTCCGTCGTCGAGAAACGCCGCATTGCGGATGACCCGAGGCAGCCCGTGCCCGTCGCGCACGACGACCTCGAACGCACATTGCGGGGCCCGCCCCAGCAGCTCGGCCACGACCTCGCGGTCGTCGCGATCGCCGCCGGCAGGCAGTCTCGTGTCGGGGGCTTCGACCACGCGCCGGTGGATCAGTCGCCGCTCGACAGGATGCGACGCAGGATCAACAGCAACAAGATGACCGCAGCGGGCACGGCGATGCGCTTGAGCATCGGCGTCCCGGCCACGTCGAGCAGGTCGACCGCTTCGGGCTCGGGCGAGTTGATCTTGCGGACCGTCGAGGTCGTGCCGGCGGGCGCAGCAGCGGCCACGGTGGCATCGGTGGTCGCCGCCGAGACGGTGGCATCGGCTGTGTCGGCAGCGACATCTGTTTGCTCGGCAGGAGCCTCGGCGGGCGTCTCGTCGAGCAACGCCTCGAGGTTCTCCGCGAACTGGCCCATGAGCTTCGAGGACACGTCCGCGATGGCGCCACGGCCGAACTGCGCGACCTTGCCCGTGATGGTGAGATCGGTGTGGACGTCGATCTTGGTGATCTCGTCGCTGACCGGGTGCAGGGTCGCGGTGATGAGGGCACTGGCGTTGCCGGCACCGCGGGTGTCGCGGCCGTCGCCCTTGATGACGACCTTCCAATCCTCGTGGTTGCGCTCGAGGAAGATGGCCTTGCCCTTGTACTGGGCGGTGATGGGCCCGACCTTCACCTTGACGATGCCGCGGTGCTCTTCTCCTTCGATCTCCTGGAGCTGGGCTCCGGGAAGGCAGGGGGCAATGCGTTCGACGTCGTTGAAGGCATCCCACACATGATCGATGGGGGCGTTCACCTCGATGTCGTTGTTCAGCTCCATCGGCTCAGGTCACCTCGGGTATCGATGTCTACGGCTTGGCCAGGGCAGGCTACCTCCTCCACGAGGTCGGGCCGTAACCTGATCACCGATCGCGCGCCCTCGTCGCCGCTGAGGGGCAGCAGACTCCAGAGTTCTTCGCCGATCTTCACCGGCGGGCTGCGCTTGCCGGAGAAGGTCGCGGTGACAAGATCGCCCTCGGCGTCGGCCACAAGCCGCCACGCCTCGGCCGGCACCAGCGGCATGTCGCCCAACCCGACGACGATGGCGTCGTGGCCGTCGGCCTCGGCCACCGCGACGGCGGTGCGCAACGACGTGGCCTGGCCGTCCTCCCAGCTGTGGTTCTCGACCAACACGACCTCGTCGGGGAGCACCCCGGTGAGGTCGACCGCTCCGGCGATGACGTACACCTCGTCGAAGCCGGCCTCGAGCGCGGCGTCGATCACCCAGGAGATGACGGGCCTGCCCTTGAAGGGCGCCAGCAGCTTGTGGGAATCGCCCTCGAAGCGGGTCCCGCCGCCCGCGGCGAGGATCACCGCAGCGGTGGTGGAGCGGAGTGGCGGTCGTTCGGTGTCGGACACTGCCGCAGTGTCCACGATCGGCCCCCTCCACGACAACCTGCTGGGGTCAGATCCCGCTTTCCCGCTTTCTCGGCCGTCCGACATGCCGATGCCGCGGCCACCGAGAAAGCGGGAAAGCGGGGTCTGACCCCATGTGGTCTACCGGTGGATGGGGCCGTCGCCGTCTCGCAGCGACGGTGCGGTGCGCCCGGTACGCAGCGCGATGATCTCGGCGCAGATGGAGACAGCGGTCTCCTCGGGCGTGCGGGCGCCGATGTCGAGACCGATGGGCGACATGAGCCGTGCGAGGCCCTCGTCGTCGACGCCGGCCTCGACGAGACGCGCCGTGCGGTCATCGTGAGTGCGACGGCTCCCCATGACGCCGATGTAGCCGACGTCGGTCGCGAGCGAGCCCACCACGGCCGGGACGTCGAACTTCGCGTCGTGGGTGAGGATGCAGACGGCGTCGCGGGGGCCGAGCCGGTCGCCGATGTCATCGAGCAGGTCGTTGGGCCAGCGGACCTCGACCAGATCGGCCGTCGGGAAGCGGGCCTTGGTGGCGAACACCGGCCGGGCGTCGCAGACGGTCACGTGATACCCGAGGACCTTGGCGATCCGCACCAGCGCCGCGGTGAAGTCGACCGCCCCGAAGATGACCATGCGCGGCGGCGGAGCGTAGGACTCGATGAACACCGACACGGCTTCTTCGCGGGCCTCGCCGTGTTCGCCGTAGTGGCGCACCCCGGTGCGTCCGGCGGCGAGCTCGCCACGGGCGTCGCGCTGCACGACCCGGTCGAGGTCGTCGTTGCCGAGGCTGCCGTGGGCGTCGCCGTCGAGGGTCACGACCAGCTTGGCGCCGGTACCGGGACCCTCGATGACGGTGGCCAGCGCCACCGGCTCCTCTGCCGCCACTGCGGACCGCAGACGCTGGTACAGGGTCGGTTCGGCATCGGGGTTTTCGTCGCTCATCGTCGCTACCAGTCGAAGGGTTCGATGAACAGATGGATGGTCCCGCCGCAGGTCAGCCCCACCGCGAAGGCTTCGTCGTCGCTGTAGCCGAACGTGACGATGCGCCGCTCGCCGGTCTCGATGATGTCGAGCGCCTCGGCCACCACGGCCCCTTCGACGCATCCTCCCGACACCGACCCCACGACCTCGCCGTCGTCGGCCACCGCCATGGCGGCCCCGGCATCGCGGGGCCCGGACCCCTCGACATCGACTACCCGGGCGACGGCACAGCGTCGCCCCTGCCGCCGCCACCGATCGAGGTCCTTCATGATCTCGCGCATGGCACCCATTGTGGCAGCACCGCTCCCGGACGGGGGTCGATCAGGGGTCGATCAGGGGTCAAGTCGTACTTTCAACCAACTCTGTACGTGGCGGCCCAGGACGACGACCGGTTGGTTGAAAGTACGACTTGACCCCAGTCGTTCGGCGGCCGTGGTGGTCGCGGGAGCCGAGTTGGTTGAAAGTACGACTTGACCCCAGTCGTTCGATGACCCCGGCGGTTCACTCCGCGAGGAGGCCGGTGAGGATCTCCAACGAGTCCAGGCAGTGGCCCTCGATGAACTGGTCGACGTGGGGCAGGGCGGCCGCCATGCCCTGGGCGAGGGGCTGGTAGCCCGGCGAGGCCTTCAGCGGATTGACCCACACCACCCGGTGCGCCACACGCGCCAGGCGGCCCATCTGTTCGTCCATGAGCTCGGGGGTGCCACGGTCCCAGCCGTCGGAGAGGATCACCACCGTTGCGCCCCGTGCCATGCCGCGTTGGCCCCATTGGTCGTTGAAACGGGCCAACGACTCCCCCAGGCGGGTGCCGCCGGACCAGTCGTCGACCGCCGCGGTGGCCGCCACCAGGGCCCGGTCGGGATCGCGGGTGGAGAGCTCGCGGGTCACCCGGGTGAGGCGGGTTCCGAGGGTGAACACCTCGACCCGTCGACGGCCCGACACCGCAGCCTGGGCGAAGCGGATCAACGCCCGGGCGTAGGCCTCCATCGAGCCCGACACGTCGAGCAGGAACACCACCCGTCTCGGTCGCTCGCCGGTGCGGGTGAAGCGTCGCTCGATGGGCTCGCCGCCGGTGCGCATGGCCCGCCGCACGGTGCGGCGCAGGTCGGGCCGACCGGCGCTGCGCGCCGTCGGGATGCGTCGCCGAGACGATCGACGGCCACCGACCACCACCATCTGGGCCATCAGCCGGTGGGCCTCGGCCAGCTCGGCGGCGTCGTAGGCCGCGAAGTCCTTCGACCCGAGCACCTCGGTTGCGCTGTAGCGCAGCGTGATGACCTCGGCGTCGTCGTCGCCCGAGCCGTCGCCGGCATCGGGGTCCTCGTCGTCGACGGCGACCGTCAGCGAATCATCGCTCGTCTCGCGGTCGTCGATGATGAGTGCGTGGCCGTCCCAGAACGCCCGGAAGACGTGATCGTAGAGCGAGACGTCCTCCCGGTCGGGCACCAGGGTGGCCCGTCCCGCCCAGTACACCCGGTCGCGGTCGTCGAGCCCGAGGGCCCCGAGCGCCTCGAAGTAGGCGACGGCCGACCCCACCGGAACGGCCATGCCGACCCGGCGAAGCGCCGCGACGAACGCTGCGGCGATCGCCTCGGGCCGGGTGGAGTCGACGGTGCTGACCACGGCGGTCGTCACGCCTCCTAGGAGGCGCGCGCCATCACCCGGGCGAGCAGATCCGGCACCCCGGCGTCGAGGACCCGCTGGTGATCCTCGCGGTACTTGAGGACCGCGCCCAGGCTGGCCTCGAGGGTGGCCTCGGTGAGGTCGCTGGCACCGAGGCGGGCCAGGGCCTCGGCCCAGTCGATCGACTCGGCGACCCCCGGCGGCTTGTACAGGCCGAGGTCGCGCAGCTCCTCGACCGCAGCAGCGACCTGGCGGGCCAGGCGATCGCCGGTGCCAGGAGCGCGCGACGTGATGATCGCGACCTCTTGGTCGAAGCCCGGGTGATCGACCCAGTGGTAGAGGCAACGGCGTTTGAGGGCGTCGTGGACGTCGCGGGTGCGGTTGGAGGTGATGATGACCCGCGGCGGGATCTCGGCGTGGAACCGCCCGATCTCGGGCACGGTCACCGCGTAGTCGGACAAGACCTCGAGCAGGAACGCCTCGAACTCGTCGTCGGCGCGGTCGACCTCGTCGACCAGCAGCACCGGCGGCACGGGATCGCGGTGCGCAACGGCTGCCAGCAGCGGCCGCCGCACCAGGAAGCGTTCGTCGTAGAGCTCGTCTTCGAGGGTGGTCTCGCCCACCCCGGCGGCGCGGCCGGTGGCCTCGGCGGCTCGGAGGTGCAGCAGTTGGCGGGTGTAGTCCCACTCGTAGACGGCCTGGGCCGCGTCGAGCCCCTCGTAGCACTGGAGACGGATCAGTTCTCCGCCGGTCCAGGCTGCGAGGGCCTTGGCGATCTCGGTCTTGCCGACGCCGGGGTCGCCTTCGAGGAAGAGCGGCCGGCGCAGCGCCATGGCGAGGAACAGTGCCGTCGCGACGCCCTGGCCCGCCAGGTACCCCTGGCCGGCCAGGCCGGCGATGACGGCGTCGACATCGACGGGGTCGCCCCGGTCGGTGCCGGGTTCGGAGCCGGTGCCGGTCGCCTCGCTGTCGGTCAACGCCCGGCGGCCTCGAGGCCCCGGCGCACGAGCACCCGTGCGAGATGCTCGCGGTATTCGACGGTGGCGTTCAGGTCGGCGGGCGGCGAGGCGCCCTCGGCGGCGAGGGCTGCGGCGTCGGCGGCGTTGGCGCCGCCGGCCACGGCCTCTTCGACCGCAGTTGCACGCAGCGGCACCGAGTCCATGTTGACCAGGCCGACACCGCAGCTGCCGTTGTTCACCAGGATCGAGGCGCCGACGATGGCCCAGTCCTGGGCGCGGCGGTTGAACTTCTGGAACGACCAGGTGGCGTCGGGGACCTTCGGGACCTTGATCTCGGTGACGATCTCGGTCTCGCCGAGCGCAGACTCCAAGAAGCCGGTGAAGAAGTCGTCGATGGCGATCTCGCGGGTGCCGTCGGGTCCCTGGGCCACCACGGTCGCCCGCAATGCGAGAAGCGCCGAGGGGATGTCCGACGCGGCGTCGGCGTGCGCGAGCGCGCCGCCGATGGTGCCGCGGTGGCGGACCTGGTTGTCGCCGACGTTGGCGGTGGCCTCGGCGAGCAGGCCGGCCTGGCTCTTGACCAGCGGGTCGATCTCGATGTCGCGGTGGCGGGTCATGGCGCCGATGGCGAGGTGGTCACCTGCGTCGCGGACGTACTTGAGGTCCTCGAGGCGGTTGACGTCGATCAGCACCGCGGGCGCCGCGAGGCGGAACCGCATGAGCGGGATGAGCGAGTGGCCACCGGCGATGAGCTTGGCCTCGTCGCCGTGTTCGGCGAGCGCGGCGATGGCCTCGTCGACCGAACCGGCCCGGACGTAGTCGAAAGAAGCGGGGATCACTTGTCGGCCCCCGCTGCGCTCAGGACTGCCTTGACGATGTTGTGGTAGCCGGTGCAGCGGCACAGGTTGCCCTCGAGGCCGATGCGGACATCGGTCTCGGACGGGTTCGGGACCTCGTCGAGCAGCGACACCGCGGCCATCACCATGCCCGGCGTGCAATAGCCGCACTGGAGGGCGTGGCACTCGTGGAAGGCCTGCTGCATCGGGTGCAGGGTGCCGTCGGCGGCAGCGAGGCCCTCGATGGTGGTGACGGACTGCCCGTCGACCTGGGCGGCGAGCACGGTGCAGGACTTGACCGACTCGCCGTCGAGATGGACCGTGCAGGCCCCACACGACGACGTGTCGCAGCCGACGTTGGTGCCGGTCAGACCGCAGGCCTCACGCAGGTAGTGGACCAGCAATGTGCGCGGCTCCACGTCATGGCTCTGCGCCGTCCCGTTGACGGTGACCGTTACTTCCACGGAGATCCTCCCCCGACTCGAATCGGCCGGTCAGTTGACCGGCCACGGCCTCGGAATGTAGTACACCGCGCCCCGCATCGGTGGAGTCGACGCCGACAGGACACGCCGAAGCCCTACGATCGCGGCGCGCGTGGCTCCCGACTCTGCGAGGTCCCGATGTTCTCCAGCACCCGAACCCTTCGGCGTCTGGTCGCCCTCATCGGCGCCTTGGCCGTGACCGCCACCCTGGTCACGCCCGCCGGCGCCGCCGAACCCGACGTCGATCCCTCGCTCGAGGTCTCCACCTGGGCGACCGGCGTCCTCCGCGCCTGGGACATCGGCTTCCTTCCCGACGGCTCCGCGCTGATCCCCCAGCGAGACACCGGCATCATCACCCTGCGCCGCCCCGACGGCTCGACCGTCGCGCTGACCGCCGACATGGCCGATCTCGACCCCGCAGGCGAGGGCGGGCTGATGGGCCTGGTCGCCGATCCCGACCACGACCGCAACCGCCGCTTCTACACCTGCCAGAGCTCGGCGAGCGACGTGCAGGTCGTCTCGTGGCGCCTCGACGCGTCGGCGGCCACGGCGACCCGCATCGACGATCCGCTGGTGGGGGGCATCGACCGCATCGCCAGCGGCCGTCACTCGGGTTGCCGACTGCGCTTCGACCACGAGGGCCGTCTCTTCATCGCCACCGGCGACGCCGCCAGCGGCTCTCTCCCGCGCGATCGTCGTTCGCTCGCCGGCAAGACCCTGCGGGTCGACCCCGCCACCGGGCGCGGCGTTCCGGGCAATCCCTACTTCGGCCGCCCCGGCGACGGGCGCATCTTCACCATCGGGCACCGCAACATCCAGGGGCTCGATCGCCGGCCCTGCACCGATCAGATGTGGAGTGCCGAACACGGCCCGTCGGTCGACGACGAGATCAACCTGCTGGCCCGAGGCGGCGACTACGGCTGGCATCCGGTGCCCGGTTACAACGAGGGCGTCCCGATGACCGACCAGTCGCTGCCGGGGCCCCAGCGCGAGGCGCAGTGGTCGTCGGGATCGCGCACGATCGCGCTCAGTGGTGTCGGCTGGCTCCGGGGCGCCCAGTGGGGGGCCTGGGACGGCCAACTCGCGGGGGCCACGCTCAAGGATTCCCGCCTGCACGTCTTCACCTTCGACAACCGCGATCGCTTCGGTCGCCTGGTCACGCCGCCGGAGACCGATGGCGTCTTCGGACGACTGCGCACCCCGGTGCAGGGCCCCGACGGCGCGCTGTACGTGACCACCGACGGCGACCGGGTGCTGCGGGTCGCAGCGCCTGCGGGACCGGCGCCGGGCGGTCAGGACCTCGATGGCGACGGTGCCGACGATCTCGTGGTCGGCGCGCCCGGCGCAACCGTGCGAGGTCGTGCGGGTGCCGGCGCCGCGATCGCGCTCTACGGCTCCCGTCAGGGGCTGTCGGTGCGCGGCGGCGAGCTTCGGACCCAGCGTACCTTCGACGGCGCCCGCCCCCAGGCACGCGACGGTTTCGCCGGGGCCATCGCCTACGGCGACATCGACGGCGACGGCACCACCGACGTCGTGTTCGGCAGCCCCGGCGAAGACATCGGCCGCTCCGCAGATGCCGGCGCGGTGACGGTCGTCTGCGGCCGCACCGACGGCCTCGAGCACCGCTCCAGCCAGACCTTCACCCAGGCCGGTCGGGTCGCCGGCCGCCCCGGCGCCGGCGACGCGTTCGGCGCTGCGGTGGCGATGGGCGACTTCGACGGCGACGGATTCGACGACCTCGCCATCGGCGCCCCTGGCGAGGACATCGGCGGTGTCGACGGCGCCGGTGCGGTCACGGTCCTCGAGGGCTCCCCCTCCGGGATCCGCACCGACAGTTCTCTCGCCATCAGCCGGCGGGGCGCAGTGCCCGGCGATCCCGTGGCGGGCGAGGCCTTCGGCGCAGCACTGGCCACCGGGGATCTCGACGGCGACGGCTACGACGACCTCGCCATCGGAGCGCCGGGCCCCGGCGCCACCGCCGGCGCGGTGGTGATCGTGTTCGGTTCACCGGCCGGTCTCGACCGCAGCCGGACCGAGGTCGTCGCCCAGGGCGGCTCCCGTCCCGATCTGCCCGAGGCGGGCGACGAGTTCGGTGCAGCACTGGCCATCGGCGACCTCGACGGCGACGGCGATGCGGACCTGGTCGTCGGTGCGCCGGGTGAGGACGTCCCGGGGGCCATGGACGCAGGAGCGGTCCTGTTCGTGCCGGGCGACGGCAGCGGCCTCGCCGACGGCGGCAGCCTGATCGTGCAGGACGGCAGGGGTCCGGCAGCCTCGGGAGCGGGCGACGCGTTCGGTGCTGCCCTCGCCATCGGCGACCTCGACGGCGACGGCACCCAAGACCTGGTGGTCGGTGTTCCCGGCGAGTCCTTCGGACCCAGGCGAGGCGCCGGCCGCGTGGCGGTCATCCCCGGTGGCCCGTCGGGGCCCGACGCCGAGCGTGCGGTCTCGCTCGACCAGCGCGGCCCGACGCCCGGACGCCCTGCGACGGGCGATGCGTTCGGAACGGCGCTGCGCGTCGCCGATTTCGACGGTGACGGCCGCGACGAGTTGGCCGTCGGCATTCCCGGCGAGCGCGTCGGCGCCGCCCGCAACGCCGGCGCCGTCATGGTCTTCGACGGCCTCGACGACCCCGGCCGCCGCCTCACCCAACGGGGTCCCGTGCCCGGCCGTCCCGGCCCCGGTGCCCGCTTCGGAGCCGCCCTCTGACCGAGGGGAAAGACAGGACGTCAGACCCGTTTCGCGCTCTGCGGCCGGCCGGCGGCCGAGGACGCCAGACGCGATCCACGCCTCAGGTGATGGTTCGGTACCGCCACAGCGCGAGCGCCCCGAACACCGCGCTCATCACCGCCAGGGCGGACAGCCCTGGCCAGGTCGCGGCCCAGGTCACCTCGCCGAGGAATCCCTGGCGGGTCAACTCGATCACCGCGGTGACCGGGTTGACCGTGGCGACGGCGTGCAACCAACCCTCGATGGCCTCGAGCGGCGCCTGTCCGATCGACAGGAACATCAGGCTGAAGGTCAGGATCTGCACCAGCGCGAGCGACTGGATCGTCTTGAGCGTGAACACCACCGTCATGGCGAGCAGCGCGATGACCAGTGCCATGCCGAGCGCCCCGACGTAGACCATGGCCAGCCCTGCGAGGCCGCCGGGCATGTCGGCGTCGAGGAACACGAATGCCACGACGAGCACGGCCGTCACCGGCACGAGCGCTCGTGTCATCGAATAGCCGAGCAGGCCGACGACGATCGCCAGCGGGTTGACCGGCGCCAGGCGGATGCGGTCGAAGAACCCGTTCTCGAGGTCGGTGGCCGCCGCGCCTGCCGAGCCCACGCCGGCGAAGGCGCCACCCTGGAGCACCGCCCAGGCGGTCATCCAGTTGACGGCCTTGTCGGTGCCGTACCCCTCGATCTGCACCGCGGCGGCGAACGAACCGCTGAAGGCGACCACGAAGAAGACCGGCATGATGATCGCCGGGAAGATCAGCGACGGCAGCCGCACCATGCGCACGAGACCGCGCCGCGAGATCGCGGCCGCGACGGCGACGAACGACGTGGTGGCTGCATGGTCCGTCGGGGCCGGCGAAGCGGTCTCGGTACCCATGGCCCCGCTCATTGCGCCACCCGGTGGCGGAGTTGCCCGAACGCCACCGCGACGCCGATCACGGCCAGCACCGCCGACAGGCCCACCGCCTGGCCGACGTCGGACCAGGCGAAGCCCTCGACGCTGAGGCGTCGGGTGGGGTCGATGATCCAGGTGATGGGGTTGGCTGCGGCGAGATCGCCGTACCAGCCCTCCATCAGCGGCACCGGGAAGAATGCCGAGCTGACGAAGATCATCACGAAGATCAGCGGGAAGATGCTCTGGACGACTTCCTGGGAGCCGGTCCGCAGCGCGATCGCTGCACCGAGGCCCCCGAGTCCCAGAGCGAGCCCCGCAGAGACCACCATGATCGCGATCCCCGACGCCACACCGCCGCGCAGCTCGGCGCCGAAGGCGAGAAAGATGACGAGGAAGAAGACCGCCTGGGCCATGGCGAACGCCACCGAACCCGCCAGGCGTCCGAGCAGGATCACCGGCCGCGCCACCGGCGACGAGACGAGACGGTCCATGAAGCCGTTCTCGATGTCGATCGCCAGGTCGCTGGCGCCGCCGATCGAACCGAAGGCCACGCCCTGCAGGATCGACGCCGGCAGGATGAAGTCCAGGAACGTGATGTCGTCGTACGGGAATGCCGGCAGGTCCACCGCCTTCGCGAACTGCGACGAATAGACCGCCGCCAGCATCAGCGGGAAGAACATGCCCGGCAGCCAGTTCTGCGGTTTGCGCGCCGTGCCGATGATGGATCGCCGCGACAGCTCCGCCAGGGCGGCGGGCCACCCGACGGTGTCGGTGGCGGTGTCGGCGTCGTCGCCGGGAGGACGCGTCGTGGTGGCGGTCATGCGGCCGCCTCGGAGTCGCCGCCCTCGAGGCGGCGCCCCGTGGCCTCGGCGAACACGTCGTCGAGGCTCGGTTCGACGAGCTCGACGTGGCGGATCGGTATACCGGCGTCGCCGAGCGCCCGCATGACCTCGGAGATACCGGCGGTGCCGCCGTCGAGACCGATCGCTATCCGGCCGCGCCGCGCCGGGCGGGCCTCGCCGTAGGGCGCGACCGCGGCTCGGGCGACGTCGAGTTGGTGCTCGGCGACGTCGATGCGCAGCGTCGGGGCGCCCACCGCGGCCTTGAGCTCGGAGGGCGAGCCCTGGCGCACGATGCGGCCGCCGTCGATGATGGCGACCCGCTCGGCGAGGGCATCGGCTTCTTCGAGGTACTGGGTGGTCAACAGCACCGTCGTGCCGTGATCGGCGTTGAGCGACCGGACCTCCTCCCACAGCGCCATGCGGCTGGTGGGGTCGAGGCCGGTGGTGGGCTCGTCGAGGAACAGCACGTCGGGTTCGTGGACGAGCGACATGGCCAGGTCGAGCCGGCGGCGCATACCGCCCGAGTACGTACCCACCCGCCGCCCTCGGGCCTCGGTGAGCCCCACCCGCTCGAGGAGCTCGTCGATGCGCCGACCGGCGCGGGAGCGTCCGATGCCGTGCAGCACGGCCTGCAGGCGCAACAGCTCGTCGCCGGTCATCAACGGATCGATGGCGGCGTCCTGGAGGGCGACGCCGATGCGGCGGCGCACCGCAGCGGCATCGGTCACGACGTCGAGCCCGGCCACGCGGGCGCTCCCGCCGGTCGGACGCAACAAGGTGGTGAGAATGCGCACGGTGGTCGACTTGCCGGCCCCGTTGGGCCCGAGGAAGCCGAAGATCTCGCCCTGGCGGACGGCGAGATCGATGCCGTCCACGGCGACGAGAGATCCGAAGGAACGCTGCAGCCCGGAGGCCTCGATGGGAAAAGTCACAGCTGATGACTGTGCCACATCGAACGACCGTTCCAAACCAGACGGCGCAACCGACGCCTCGGCACCGGTGCGAGAACGGCTCCCGGCAGGTCGTCAGTCGATCTGGCCGGCCAGGGTCACGAAGGGCCACGCGGCCGGCATGCGCACGGGCTCGGGAGCCGCAGGAAGGACTGCGTAGGCCTCTTCGCCGGGCTTGACCAGGCCGTGGTCGACGCGGGCGATGCGTTCGATCTCGGTGTCGGTGCCGAGGAGGCGGACGGTGGCGGTGAGCTCGGCGATCTCGGCGTCGAGGGCGGCCAGTTCGTCCTGACGTTCGGCGATCGTGGCCCGCTGGTCGAGCCATGTGCGCGTCGGGAAGACGGCGTAGCCCAACACGACCACGATCGACGCGAGGATCAGCAGCGGCAGCAGCACCCGACCCGCCACCCGTGCCAGCGGCGCAGTGTGCAACGAGGCCCGGCGGGTACCGGCGGTGCGCCCGTCGGGGCCGCGTGCCGCCGTCGACGACGCGGCCACCGGGCGGACCCGACGCTCGGCAGCCGGGCGCGCGGTGCCGGGACGGGCTTTGGTGCCCTTGGGCGCCGCTGCGGATCGCTTGTCCGCCGCGGGGCGCTTGCCCGTCGCGGGGCGCTGCGGGCGCGCCGATGTGCCGTTGGCTCGGCGGGACGAGGCGCCGGACGATCTGGAGGTGGCCGGCGTCGAGCGGGGTCGACGCCCGGTGGGCGGGGAGGGCATCGAGGTCAGCTACGACGGGTGCGGAATGCCTCGTGGCCCCAGTAGGCGGCCGCCTCGCCCAGTTGCTCCTCGATGCGCAGGAGCTGGTTGTACTTGGCCACCCGGTCGCTGCGTGCGGGGGCGCCGGTCTTGATCTGCCCGCAGTTGGTGGCCACCGCGAGATCGGCGATGGTCGTGTCCTCGGTCTCACCGGAGCGATGCGACATGACCGAGGTGTAACCGGCCCGAGTGGCCATGTGGACCGCCTCGAGGGTCTCGGTCAACGAGCCGATCTGG
Source organism: Acidimicrobiales bacterium (assembly GCA_046290435.1). GTDB lineage: Bacteria > Actinomycetota > Acidimicrobiia > Acidimicrobiales > UBA8592 > CAVQUE01. The sequence goes on along the minus strand of JBKAGO010000034.1, from coordinate 24,432 downwards.
TTGACCTTGATGAGGATCGAGTTGGCGATGCCCTCGTCGATGCCTCGGGCGAGGCGTTCGGTGTTGGTGACGAAGAGGTCGTCGCCCACCAGCTGTACCCGGTCGCCGATGGCTTCGGTGAGCGCCGCCCAGCCCTCCCAGTCGTTTTCGTCCATGCCGTCTTCGATCGACACGATCGGATAGCGCTCGCTGAGGTCCGCGAGGTATTGGGCCATCTCGACCGGCGACAGGGTGCGTCCCTCGCCCGCCAGGTGGTAGGCGCCGTCGGAGAAGAACTCCGAGCTGGCGGTGTCGAGCGCGATGGCGATGTCGTCGCCGGGGGTGAAGCCTGCGATCTCGATGGCCTCGACGAGCAGCTGCACGGCTTCCTCGTTCGAGCCGAGGTTCGGGGCGAAGCCGCCCTCGTCGCCGATGGCCGTGGACAGGCCACGGTCCGAGACCACCTTCTTCAGGACGTGGTAGCACTCGGTGCCCCAGCGCAACGCCTCGGAGAACGAGGCGGCGCCCACGGGCATGAACATGAACTCCTGGAGGTCGACGTTGTTGTCGGCGTGCTCGCCGCCGTTGATGACGTTCATCATCGGGACGGGCAGGACGTGGGCATTGGCGCCGCCGACGTAGCGGTACAGCGGCAGCTCGCAGTGGGCGGCGGCGGCCTTGGCGACGGCGAGGGAGGCGCCGAGGACGGCGTTGGCGCCGAGCGAGGACTTCGTGTCGGTGCCGTCGAGCAGGATCATCGCGTGGTCGATCCCGCGCTGGTCGAGGGCATCGAAGCCCTCGAGCAGGTCGGCGATCTGACCGTTGACGTTGCCGACGGCGGTGGTGACGCCCTTGCCGCCGAACCGGTCGCCGCCGTCGCGCAGCTCGACCGCCTCGAACGCACCGGTGGATGCGCCGGAGGGGACAGCTGCCCGACCCGCGGCACCGGAGACCAATAGGACCTCGACCTCGACGGTGGGGTTGCCCCGGGAATCGAGGACCTCCCGTCCGTGGACCGTATCGATCGTGCTCGAGAGGTCGCCGTTCACGCGAGGCTCCTTGGTTGGCGAGCAATCCGAGCACCATCGCCGGCAACCGCGAATTCGCGCGATCCGCGCGAATTCGGTGTTGCATGGCCGAGGCGCCCTGTGTTGCTCGTGTGGCTGGTGTGCGAAAGCGGGATCACCGTAGTCGCCGGATTCCCTGATCGGAAGAGATCAAAGACGAATTTCGCGCACCATCGAGGGATGCCGGACACCTGTTCGATGGGGGGCCGGACAAACTACATCGATGTCACTTAGCGCGCGCGGCATGGGGATGACCGAGCGCCGGGGTCAGATCCCGCTTTCCCGCTTTCTCGTCACGTCACCGCCCGAGCGTCGTTCTTGCGAGAAAGCGGGAAAGCGGGGTCTGACCCCACTACTCGACGGCTCGGACGCGCTCGGCCAGGGCGATGGCCTCGGCGCGGGTGGCCATCTCGACGTCGATGCCGGCCCGCCGGGCGATGCCTGCGAGCTCCACGGCCACCCGGCCCAGCGCAGCGTCGTCGACGGTTTCGTCGCCGGCGACGACGTCGAGGAGCGTCCGCAGCGCGTCGGCGGCCGAAGCCGCATCGGTCGGCTCGAGACCCACCGAGGCGGCCTTCTTCAGCACCTTCTCGGCCAGCGCCAGCGCCGGGAGACCCCGGGCGATCCCGTCCATCACCGAACCCCGGTCCTTCTCGGACCGCTTGGCGGCTTCCCAGCTGACCGCGAGCTCCTCCATCGTGGTCTCGGCACCTGCGTCGAAGTCGGTGGATCCGAAGACGTGCGGATGGCGGGCGTGGAGCTTGTCGTGCACGCCACGGGCGACGTCGGCGAGCTCGAACCAGCCCTCCTCGGCCGCCATCGCAGCATGCAGGAAGACCTGGAACAACAGGTCGCCCAGCTCTTCTTCGAGATGCTCTGCGCCCTCACCGGTGTCGGGATCGAAGCCGTCGATGGCATCGACCACCTCGTAGGCCTCCTCGATGAGGTGCCGACGGAGGCTGGCGTGGGTCTGGCTGCGGTCCCAGGGGCACTCGCGGCGCAGTGTCTGCACGAGCTGGTCGAAACGGACGAGCTCGACCGCAACGGGCGCCGTGAGCTCGGGGATCCAGAGGCTGGTGAGGTGGTCGGCCTCGACCGAGCGGTCGAGATCGGCCCAAGCCACGGTGGTGATGGTCTCGTCGTGGGTGCCGAGCCCGCGCAGGACCGTGACGGGCGTGTCGCCGGGCTCGTCGACGGACAGCTTGATGTCCGACAGGACCCGCTGGTTGTGGCAGTGCGCCACCAGCAGCGGCCCGCGCTCCCCCGCCGCCGCGGTCGCGAAGACGTGGCCGTCGACAAGACGCACGCCGACCTCGACGGGGTCGATGCCGAGCCTGGCCCAGGTGAGGTCGAGGAACGACATGGCGGGCACCAACTCGACCGCCACCCGGTCGTCGGCCATGAGCTGTTCGACGCTGCGCTCGAGCACCCGGGGCGAGCCCGGCACCGCGTAGACCACCCGGCCATGCGTGGTTGCCGCAGCGACGAGTGCGTCGGTGATGGCGGCGTAGACCTCGTCGAAGGTGTCGTGGGTGTCGTAGAGCCCGTCGAATGCGGCGACGGCGAGGTCGTGCTCGGCGAACGCCGTGGCCGCGGGGTGGCGCAGGGTACGCACGAAGCGGGGCGTCGTATCGGTCAGCACCGACAGGGTCTGGGGGGTGATCAGCTCGGGGCCGGCCGGGCCGAGCCCGACGACGACCACCCGGGGCCGCTGGTCCGCCGCCGCGGCCCCAGGAGCCATTGCCGGACTCAGCCGACCTGGTCCGCGAACGCCGGGGGAACGACCTGGGCCCGGGTCGAATCCCACACCCCGTAGCGGGGGTCGACCTTGACCTCGGCTTCAGCGAAGAACGGGGCGATGTCACCGACAGCGATGGCGTTGGCCGTGACCCGGCTCGACAGTTCGTCGATCTCGTCGAATCCCGAGCTCTGCCCCTGGGCCCGGGCATCGGCGATGTCTTCGTCGGTGACCTCGAGGTCGAGTTCCTCGACTGCCTGGGAGAGGACCTGGTCCTGGATGAGCACCGTCAGGATCTGCGATGCGAACTCCGCGGGGAACACCCCCGGCACGGGCTCGAACTGCGCGGCGAAGGCGGGGTCGTCGCCGGACTGCACCGTCTCGATCAGGTCGGCGACGGTGCTGCGGTCGATGTCGTCACCGTTGACGGTGGCCGCCGGCGTCCCCGTGCCGGCGCACCCGCCCACGACGAAGAGGCCGGCAAGGACGGAGACGATCAGTCGCGCACGCACGAGGCCAGAGGGTACCGGCAACCACTGGGGTCAAGTCGTACTTTCAACCAACTCGGGGGCACCACTGGGGTCAAGTCGTACTTTCAACCAACTCGGCCCCGCCTGCCACCCGGCCCGACCACTCGGAGTTGGTTGAAGTGACCCCTGCCCTGCCCTGCCCTGCCCTGCCCTACCGGACCTCGGTGCGGACCCAGCCGGCTTCTCGGCCACGGACCTCACTCCCCCGCCGACGCCGCCACCACGACGGGCTCTTCGGCGGGGATGAGGTCGTCGAGGGCATCGATGATGACCTGGGGCGCACCGGCCTTCGACTTCAACGCGAGGTGGAGCTGGCGGAGCTCCTCCTTGTAGAAGGAGCCCTTGTAGATGCGGTCGAGACGCACGGCCTTGCTCATGCGCAACGTGATCGGCGAGATCTTCGCGAGCCAGGCGGGTCCCCCGAAGCCGGGGCCCTTGGTGACCGAGATGTCGGTGATACCCAGGCGTACGCACGTGGCCCGCAGCCGGGCGATGGCCAGTAGCGCCTCGGCCGGTTCGGGCACCGGGCCGTACCGGTCCTCCCACTCGGCGCGGATGTCGTCGACGCCTTCGGTGGTGACGACCGACGCCAGGCGACGGTACGCCTCGAGGCGCAGCTCCTCCTTGGGCACGTAGTCGACCGGAAGGTGGGCCTCGACGGGGATCTCGACGTTGATCTCGGGCACCTCCTCGGCGACCTCGCCCTTGAGCTCCGCCACCGCCTCGGTCACCAACTGGCAGTACAGGTCGTAGCCGACGGCGGCGATGTGCCCGCTCTGGCCGGTGCCCAACAGGTTGCCGGCGCCGCGGATCTCGAGGTCGCGCATGGCGATCTTGAAGCCCGACCCCAGCTCGGTGGCCTCGCCGATGGTCTTGAGACGCTCGTAGGCCTCCTCGCTGAGCTGGCGGTCCTGGGGCGTGAACAGATAGGCGTAGGCACGCGAGCCGGCACGGCCCACGCGGCCGCGGAGCTGGTGCATCTGCCCGAGCCCCAACAGGTCGGCCCGGTCGACCACCAACGTGTTCACGGTGGGCATGTCGATGCCGGACTCGATGATGGTCGTGCACACCAGGACGTCGTAGTCGCCCTCCCAGAAGTCGATGACGACCTGCTCGAGCGAACCCTCGTCCATCTGGCCATGCGCCACCGCGACGCGGGCCTCGGGTACCAGCTCACGCAGGTCGGCGGCGACCTGGTCGATGTCGGCCACACGGTTGTGCACGAAGAACACCTGCCCCTCACGGAGCAGCTCGCGCCGGATGGCCTCGGCGACGGCCCGTTCGTCGTACTCGCCGACGTAGGTGAGGATCGGCTGACGGTCCGCAGGCGGCGTGTTGAGGATCGTCAGATCACGGATGCCGGTGAGGCTCATCTCGAGCGTCCGAGGGATGGGCGTGGCGCTCAGCGTCAACACGTCGACCTCGGCCTTCATCTCCTTGATGGCCTCTTTGTGGCCCACCCCGAAGCGCTGCTCCTCGTCGACGACCAACAGCCCGAGCTTCGCGAACTCGACGTCGGCCGACAACAGCCGGTGCGTCCCGATGATGAGGTCGACCTTGCCGGCTGCGAGGTCGGTCAGGACCTTCTTGACCTGGGCGTTCGTGAGGAAGCGGCTCACCACCTCGACACGCACCGGGTAGGGGGCGAAGCGGTCGCTGAACGTCTGGTAGTGCTGCTGGGCCAGCAGGGTCGTCGGCACCAGGACTGCCACCTGGAACCCGTCCTGGATGGCCTTGAACACCGCCCGCAACGCCACCTCGGTCTTGCCGAACCCGACGTCGCCGCAGACCAGGCGGTCCATGGGGGTGGTCCGCTCCATGTCCTCCTTGATGGCCTCGATGGCGGCGAGCTGGTCGGGTGTCTCCTGATACGGGAAGGCGTTCTCGACCTCGGCCTGCCAGGGGGTGTCGGGCGCGAAGGCGTGGCCCTCGGTGGTCACCCGCTTCTGGTAGAGAACCACCAGCTCCTGGGCGATCTCCTGGACCGCGGAGCGCACCCGGGCCTTGGCCTTGTTCCAGTCGGCGCCGCCCATGCGGCTGAGCGACGGGGTGTCGCCACCGGTGTAGTGGCGGACGGTGTCGATCTGGTCGCTGGGCACGTAGAGCTTGTCGCCGCCGCGGTACTCGAGCAGCAGGTAGTCGCGTTCGGTGCCGCCGATGGCCCGCTTGACGATGCCGCCGTAGCGGGCGACGCCGTGCTGGGCGTGCACGACATAGGAACCGGTGCGCAGGTCGTCGAAGAACGACTGCGCGTCACGGCGCCGGGCCCGCTGACGCCGATGGGCCCGCCGGCGGCCGGTGAGCTCACCCTCGGCGACGAGCGCGATCTGCAACTCGGGGAACACCACGCCGCGTTCGATCGGGGCGACGGTGATGCGTGCCCCCGGCGAGAGCAACGCGGGATCGTCGGCGTCGACGACGGCCAGTGAGAGGCCGTTCTCGTCGAACAGCCGCGCCAGGTGACCGGCGGTGCCGGCCCCGTCGGCGGCGACGATGACCGTCCAGCCATCGTCGAGGAACTGACGGACCGAGGTGGCCGGATCGGCGGCCCGGCCGCTGCCCGGGTCCCAGCCCGACGCCTCGATGACGGGCACCGTCGGCCCCTCGGGCACGCCCGTGAAGCTCACCAGCGGCGCATCGGTCATCGCCAGGAGCCGATCGAAGGGCAGATGCAGCGGCGGGAACTCGGCGTGCTCGCCGATACCCCAGGTGCGCGACAGCGACTCGGCGAGATCGGCCTCTTCGGCGAGGATGTCGGCGGCCCGGTCGCGGCAGCGACGGGGGTCGAGCACCACCACCTGGGCGTCGGCACCGAGACGGTCGAACAGCACCTCGGGCTCGTCGGCCAGCCACGGCAGCCAGGACTCCATGCCGTCGAACAGCTCGCCGTCGGCCAGGCGCTGCCAGTGCTCGCGGCCCCACGGCTCGGCGGCGATGAGCGCCTCGGCCCGAGCCTGAACGGCCTCTCCGGGGATCAGCTCGCGGCAGGCATGGATGGTCACCTCGCTGAGCGCCCGGGTGCTGCGCTGGTCGGCGACCGAGAACTCGCTGAGCCGGTCGACCTCGTCGCCCCAGAGGTCGATGCGCACCGGCGCGTCGGCCGTGGAGGGGTACACGTCGAGGATCGAGCCACGCACCGCCAGGTCGCCTCGATGCTCGACCTGCACGTCTCGCCGATAGCCCATCGACACCAGCGCCCGCACGGTCTCGTCGAGATCGATGACATCGCCGGCGCCCACCACGACGGGATCGCCGCCGCTGCCGGGCGCCAGGCGCTGCACGAGCGCGATGATCGGCGCCACGATGACATCGGGCTGGGTCGGTGTCCCCAACGATGCGAGCACCTGGTTGCGCCGGCCCATCGTCTCGAGCGCCGGGCTCACCCGCTCGAAGGGCAGGGTCTCCCACGCCGGGAACAGCTCGACGCGGTCGCGACCGAGCAGGGTGACGAGATCGCGTTCGAGACGTTCGGCATCGGAGCTCGACGGCACGGCGACCACGATCGGGCTGCGCTCGCCCGCCTGGGCGATCGCGGTGATGACGATCGGCCGCGCCGGATCGGGAACGGCGACCGTCGGCGACGACCGCGAGACCGCGGCGAGGACCGCCGGGTGATCGAGGAGCCGGGCGGCGATGGAGCTCAATCCCATGGCGATGTCATTCCCTGGCAGCGTTGTATCGACCCATCGCGGCTTCGTAGCCGTCGGTGAGGATCATCTCGACGGCGTCAGCCGCCTCGCGCACCACGATGTCGAGCTCGGTGCGTTCGGCCGCGCCAGGCCGCTTCAAGACGTGATCGCGCCCCTGGGAGCGTCCGGGGGGCTTGCCGATGCCCACCCGAACCCGCCCGTAGTCCTGGCTGTGGAGGTGCGCGGTGATCGACTTCAGACCATTGTTGCCGGCGAGGGGGACCGAGCTTCACCTTGAGGCGACCCACCGGCAGATCCAGTTCGTCGTGCACGACGACGAGGCGCGCCATGTCCTCGATGCCGTGGCGGCGCACCAGTTGCACCACCGACCGCCCCGATTCGTTCATGTAGGTCTGGGGAAAAGCCACGGCGACCCGCTTGTCGCCGATGCGGAACTCGTCGGCGAGCGCCAACTCCTTCGACTTGCGCAGGCGTCCCCCGTGGCGATCACAGAGTTCGAGGAGCACCTCGACGCCGACGTTGTGGCGCGTGCCTTCGTACTCGGATCCCGGGTTGCCGAGACCGACGACCAACAGATCGGCCGGGGTGCCGACCCGCTCCGAACGCGAGCCCTTGCGGCCGAAGACCATGGGCGACAGGACGACCAGCGACCAGGCGAGGGTGACGAACGTCAGTCGTCGCCGCCGTCGTCGGAGGCCCCACCGGCCGAGCCTTCCTCGGCAGCGGCTTCGGCAGCCTCGTCCTCGGCCATCGACTCCATCGTGGAGCGGGTGACGGTGCCGACCGCAACGGGCTCCTCGGCGTCGACCTCGGTGCGGACACCGGCGGGCAGCGCGATGTCACCCACCCGGATGGCGCCGTTGAGCTCGAGCTCGCTGATGTCGACGACGAGCTCGTTCGGGATGGCGTCGGGCGACGAGAAGATGGTCAGCATGAACAGCGTCTGGTCGACCATGCCGTTCTCGTCGGTGACCTTGCGGGCGTCGCCCTCGAGCACGATCGGAACATCGACCGACAGCTCGGCGGTGGCATCGATGCGAACGAAGTCGACGTGGATGACCTCGTCACGAACCGGGTGACGCTGCAGTTCCTTGACCAACGAAAGATGACGCTGGCCGTCGACCTCGAGGCTGATCAGTGCGTTGAGGCCGGCATCGGTGGTCAGGACCTGGCGGAGCTCGCTGTAGTTGACCGCCAGCGCGATCGGGTCGGCCTCGAGTCCGTAGAGGACACCGGGCACCTTGGCTTCACGACGCAGCCGGCGTGAGGCGCGGCTACCGAGCGGGCGGCCCGTCTCGGTCAACAGATGCAATTCGGCCATGGTTGTCTCGACTCCGGTTGGCTGCGGCGTGCTCGTCCGAGCGCGCCCTCACGACCCGCGATTCGCAGCACCGGGTGGTGCGCTACTGCGGCAGAACAGCCCGCAATGGTAGCTGGCTGCGCTCTAACTGAGGTTGCGTCCGCCGAAGATCTCGCTGACCGAGGTGTCCTCGAACACCGCGTCGATCGCCGCGGCGATGATGGGCGCCACCGACAGGACCTCGATCTTGTCGCACTGCTTGTCGGGCGGGAGCGGCAGCGTGTTGGTCATCGCGACGCGCTCGATGACCGAGTTCTTGATGCGATCGATGGCCGGGTCCGAGAACACACCGTGGGTGGTGCAGGCGTGGATGGCCGCAGCGCCGCGCTCTGCGAGCTGCTCGGCGGCGGCGACGATGGTTCCGCCGGTGTCGATCATGTCGTCGATGAGCACACACACGCGGCCCTCGACCTCGCCGACGACCTCTTTGGCCTCGACGAGGTTCTTCTCGCCCTTCACCCGGCGCTTGTGCACGATGGCGAGATCGGCGTGCAGGTCGTTGGCATAGCGCTCGGCGACCTTCACCCGACCGGCATCGGGCGACACGACGACGAGGTCGTCGCCCAGACCGCGCATGTAGTCGACCAGGACCGGCATCGCGGTGAGGTGGTCGACCGGCTTGTCGAAGAAACCCTGGATCTGGCCGCTGTGGAGATCGACGCTGACCATGCGCCCCGTGCCCGCGGCGACGAACATGTTGGCCAGCAGACGGGCGGTGATGGGCTCGCGCCCCTCGGCCTTGCGGTCCTGGCGGGCGTAGCCGTAGAAGGGGCAGACGACGGTGATGCGCTTGGCCGACGCCCGGCGGGCAGCATCGACCATGATCAATTGCTCCATGATGGAGTCGTTGATGGTCCGCCCGTGCGACGCCACGTGGCTCTGGATGATGAACACGTCGCCACCGCGCACGGAGTCGCCGAAACGACAGTGGATCTCGCCGTTGGCGAACTCGGCCAGGTTGGGGTCCGACAGCTTCACGCCCAGGTGGGACGCGATCTCGGTGGCGAGCGGCAGGTTCGACCGCCCCGAGATGAGGTGCAGTCGCTTCTTGGTGACGAGTTCCATCTCAGGCGTTGCTTTCGCAGTCGGGCGGGTCAGTGCGATTCGTCGGTCGACGCATGGTAGAAGGGACCGGTCCTGCTCGCAGCTTCGACGTGCGAACCGGGGTCCAGGACGGCGAAGGGTCCGACGCGGGCGCCTTCGCCCACTTCGGCGTCGCGTCCCATGGTCTTCTCCACCACCGCGTTGGGGCCGATGGCACAGTCCACCAGTCGGGTGTCGGGACCGATCTCGGCGCCGGCGCCGACCACCGTGTTGCCCTGCAGCAGCGTGCCGGGGAACAAGGTGACGTCGGGGGCGAGTGCAACGGTGGCGTCGACGTAGGTTCGTTCTGGATCGAGCATCGTGACCCCGGCCCTCATCCAGGCCTCGTTGGTGCGGCGTCGGATCTCGCGTTCGGCGTGGGCGAGGTGGATGCGATCGACGACGGGAGCCAGGTCGTCGGCGTCGTCGAGCGGGCAGGCCCTGACCTGGTTGCCCGTCGAGGCCAGGACCGCGACCACATCGCCGAGGGCGAAGAGGCCGGAGTCGGGATCGGCAGTGATTCGCCGCAAGGAAGGCGCGAACAACGACCGCCGGAATGCATAGAGACCGACGGACGCGTCGCCGTGCGCCCCTGACCCCGCGCCGTCGGTGTCGGCATCACCCACTTCGTCGAGATCGACCAGGGCTTCGATGGTGCCATTGCGACCGGTGACGACGCGGTGATGCGCCGCCGGCGAATCGACCGGCGCGGTGGCGACGGTTCCCGATGCGCCCGATGCCCGATGGTGGGCGACGAGTTGTTCCATGACCGACGAGGCGACGAGCGGGATGTCCCCGGCCACGACGAGGATGTCGTCATCGCCGTCGTCGTCGCTGAAGGGTTCGAGCCCGACCAGCGCACCGTGGCCCGAGCCCCAGCCGTCACGCTGCTCGACGACCACCACCCGCGGATCGGCGCTGGTCTCGCCGAGCTTCTTGGCGACGAGGTCGGCGCCGTCGCCCACCACGACAACGATGCGATCGACCAGCGTGCGGGGCAGGGCATCGATGACGTACTGCACCATCGGTCGACCACACAGCAGGTGCAGCGCCTTCGGGCGCGCCGAACGCATGCGGGCTGCACCGTCGGCTGCGAGGACGATCGCCGACACCGGACGTGTGGTCATGGCCGCTCCCTCGATGATGCTTGCCTGCAGTTGCATCGACCCCGGCTTCCGGGGCCCTTGGCTGGCCGGGCAGGTCTCGAACCTGCAACCTCCTGATCCAAAGTCAGGCGTTCTACCAGTTGAACTACCGGCCATCTCGTACGGGCCGGTGCGCCGGCCCGCCCTGGTGGCCCCACCAGGTGGGAACACCACGGGGCCACACTACAGCGAGGCGATGTGGCCGGGGTCCAGTCGATGGCGCGGCGTGAAGTCGGCGGCCGAGCCGGCGAGCGGCCACGCGATCGACGAAGGGGTCGCAGAACAGCGCCGCCTTCGACCATTGTCGTCGATGGCGGCGGCGTGTTCGTGCTACTTGCCGCGTGCGCGGCGCTGGAACCGAGTGCGCTTGAGCATCTTGCGGTGCTTCTTCTTGCGCATACGCTTCCGACGCTTCTTGACGAGTGAACCCATAGGACGGGCAACGCTAGTGGTGCCGCGACCGTTCGACAACGCCGCCGGCAAGTCTCGGTGGCTCAGCGCAGCGCCGAAGCGGGGACGGTGTGCGCGACGACCCATCCGGGGCCCTCGTGGGCGCCCTCGAGGAACCACGTCGAACCGCTGCCGGCCAGGCGGGGCACGACACCGGTGCGGTCCGCGATCAGGTCCCGCCACCGTGCGAGCTCGGGAGCCACGACGAGCGCGGCGGGCTCGAGATCGTTGCCGTTGACCCCTCGAGGGCCACCGAGCGCATCCCAGGCGCGGTACACCGCGGGTGTCGAGCAGCCGAACGGCGGGGTGACGATGGTGTAGGTCCGTTCGACGAAGGGCAGGGGTTCGACGACCTCGCCGATGCCGCGCACCCGCGCCCGCCCACCGACCACGCAGAAGGCGACGTCGGCACCGAGGCGGGCCGCTGCCGCGAGGTCGTCCACACCGGCCCAGCGCAGGACGGCTGCGGCGTCGCTCGAACCGCCACCGAGGCCCGCCCCGGCGGCGATGACCTTGTCGACCACCACGCCCTGGCCGTCGCGTCCCACCGAGCGCAGCGCCCGGCGCACCAGATCGGTGTCGGGATCGAGCGCCTCGGGTGCGGCCGGGCCGCTGTAGGAGACCTCCGAGCCGACGAAGCGGAGACGGTCGGCGAGATCCAGGCTGACCATCTCGGCGTCGATCAGGTGCATGCCGTCGCCTCGTACGCCGGTGATGCGCAACGTGACCGTCAGCTTCGCCGGCGCGAGGTGCTCCACCTCGGCGACGCTACCGCCGGGCATCGCTCAGGAACCGCCTGCATCGGCCACCGCAGTGGCGAGGCGCCCCCACGAGACCACGTCGAGACGCTCCGGGCGCGTCGCCGGATCGACACCGGCCGCAGCGAAGATGGCGTCGTCGACCACCCCCGCGAGTGACCGTCGCAGCATCTTGCGCCGCTGACCGAACGCACGGCGCACGAGCGAGAACAACAGATCGGGATCGGCGTCGGTCGCCGGCGCGGCGCGGCGCTCGATGCGCACCACGACCGAATCGACCTTCGGAACGGGATGGAAGACCGCGGCGGGCACCTTTGCGACCACGGATCCCGTGGCCCAGTAGGCCACCTTCACCGACGGGATGCCGTACACGCCGGACCCGGCCGCGGCCACGAGCCGCTCACCGACCTCACGCTGGACGAGCACCACGATGCGCTGGATCATCGGGGCCTCGTCGAGCACCCGCAGGACCATGGGAGCGGCGACGTTGTACGGCAGGTTGGCGACCATGGACCAGCCGCCGCCGTGCCGTGGCATCAGCGTTGCGGCCCAGTCGATGGTCATGGCGTCGGCGATGAGCACCTCGGCGCGGGCAGCGGCGTCGGGACCCGCTCGTCGGATGACCTCGTCGAGGGGGCCGCCGAGGTGCCGGTCGACCTCGACGGCCAGCACAGCGGCACCAGCGTCGAGCAGCCCGAGGGTGAGCGACCCGAGACCGGGGCCGACCTCGACGACGTGGTCGCCGGTCTCGACATCGGCCACCCGGACGATCTTGTCGATCGTGTTCGGGTCGGTGACGAAGTTCTGCCCGAGCGCGCGGCTGGGCTCGAGGCCGTGACGAGCCAGGAGGTCGCCGATGTCACCGCCACCGAGTCGCACGCGTCGGCCGGGATCAGCGCAGATAGCGGCCACAGGTCGGCCAGGGCGAGGCGCCGTTGATGTCGTAGAGCGCGAACGCCATGGCGTCCTGGTCGGCCGGTGAGGCGTCGGAGGGAACGACGCCGACGAGTCCGGGACGCACCATGGAGGCGACCCAGTCCCAGGTGGCCTGGCTGAACTGGTAGGCGCCGAAGTAGCCGTTGCCGGTGTTGATGGCGTAGTTGCCGCTCGATTCGCAGTTGCGCAGCGCAGCCCAGTCGGCTGCGCTGGGCCCATTGCCGTTGCCGTTGCCATTGCCATTGCCATTGCCATTGCCGACAGCGTTGTCATCGCCGCCGTTGTCGCCATCGGACGGTGGCCCATCGGACACGTCTTCATCGTCCTGAGGCTGCGGCGTGGCGGGAGCGGGCGTCGGGTTGGGCCGACTCGGCGTCGGTGCCGGGGCCGCGGCTGTTGGTGGTGTGGTGGCGGCCGGAGCCGCAACCGGCGGTGTGGTCGCCACGGGCTCGGGGGTGGCACTGGTGTGTGCACCGGTGTCGGTGAGATCCTCGGAGACGAAAACCGGGACGAAATCCTCGGGTACCACGGCGTCGGGATCGACCGGGGCCGACGAGTCGGCGGTTTCCGCGAGGCCTTCGTCGGTGCCGGCGACGTCGGCGGTCGCGGCTGCCTCGTCGGCGGTCGCGGCTGCCTCGTCGGCGGTCGCGGCTGTCGGCTCGGGAGTGGGGGTGGCCGCAGCACGCGTCGCGGTCGCTGCCGTACCGGTTGCGGCATCGGCCGCATCGCCGGCGGCGACGTCGCTGGTCACGGGCTCGTCGGGGCCCGTCGCCACGAACGCCATGGTGACGAGCGCGACGAGGACGAGGCCGAAGCCGGCCAGAGAGCGCGCAAGAATGGAGGGGCCCGAGGCCCCAGGTCCGATATGCAGCGCAGTTCCTCCGCTCCGCTTGCAAGTGCGGTTGCGAATCTACGGGATTCCGTAACCGAAACGCAACTTTCGCGCCGATCGTGACATCGGCCACCGACGCAGCCGCCGAGGGTCCGCCGCTCCAGCGGACGCGTCGGCCCGGGCAGGCCTCGACGCCCGCACGCCGGATCGCTGCGACCTCAGGGCCTCGGCAACCCGTAGAACCGGTGGGTGGTCTCCCACACGATCGCGGCGAGCGCCGCTGTCTCGACACCGTGGATCTGCGCGATGCGCGCACCGACGAACGGCAGATTGGCCGGCTCGTTCTGCTTGCCCCGGTGCGGCACCGGCGCCAGGTAGGGACTGTCGGTCTCGACCAGGAGGCGGTCGATCGGGCAGAGGGCGGCCGCTGCACGCAGGTCCTCGGCGTTGCCGAAGGTGACGATGCCCGAGAACGACAACACCGCGCCCCGCTCGAGGGCGGCCTCGGCCTCGGCGGGCCCACCGGTGAAGCAGTGGAAGACGGTGCGCTCCGGCATGGTCTCGGCGTCGAGTACTGCGAACGTGTCGTCCCAGGCTTCGCGGGTGTGGATCACCATCGGCAGGCCGAGCTCGTGCGCGAGCGCGATCTGCGCGGCGAACGCCTCGCGCTGAACGGGGCGGGGCGAGTGGTCGTAGTGATAGTCGAGTCCACACTCCCCGATGGCCACCACGCCCGGGGCAGCAGCCAACTCAGCGAGGCCGTCGGTGCCCTCGGTGGCATCGTGGGGATGGACGCCCACGGTGGCGAAGACGGTGTCGGGATGCCGAGCCGCCGAGGCGATGACCTGGCGGGACCGCTCGTGGTCGGTGCCGACGTCGACGAACCTGACGACGCCGGCGTCGGCGGCCCGGGCGATGACCTCGTCGCCGACGTGGCCCGGCGGTAGGTGGCAGTGGTTGTCGATCCAACGGATCGGCTCCGGAGCCACCTCGGGCGTCGGCTCAGTCATCGTCTTCGACCAGTTCGATCTTCGCGAACAGCGGCTTGGGCGCGGCGATGGGCGTGCCCGGCGCGACCTCGTCGCGGCGCCAGCCCGATGGCGTGCCGAGGATCTCGTCCAGCGCCGCCGACGAGAACGGCAGGAACGGCGACAGCCCCACCCGCACCCCGTTGATGGCACCCAGGGCCACCCCGAGCACCGTGCGGGCACGCTCGGGATCGGTCTTGGCCAGCTTCCAGGGTTCGGTGGCGTTGAGGTACTGGTTGGCGGCCTGTGCGCCGTCCATCGCGGTCCGCAGGGCGGCGCGGAGCTCGACCCGGTCGAACTGCCCCGCTGCGGTCTCGAGGCCCTCGTCGATGGCGGCCCACAGCGCCCGGTCGGCATCGGTGAGCTCGCCCAGCGCCGGCACCGCTCCGTCGCAGGTCTTGTGGATCATCGACAGCACCCGATTGACGAGGTTGCCCCAGGTGGCCACGAGCTCTTCGTTGATACGACGGGCGATCTCGGCGACCGAGATCTCGGTGTCGGCCTGTTCGGGGAACGCTGCCGCCAGGGCGTAGCGCAGCGCGTCGGGCTCGAAACGCTCCAGGCCCTCGGAGATGGTCAGCCCGATGCCACGGCTGGCCGACGCCTTGCCGCCCTTGAAGGTGACGTACTGGTTGGCGGGGATGTCGTCGGGCAGATGCAGCGGGGCACCGCCGATGCGGTCGCCGACCCCCAACAGCTGCGCCGGCCAGAAGAGCGCGTGGAACGGGATGTTGTCCTTGCCGATGAAGTACACGTGGCGGGCGTCGTCGTTGTGCCACCAGTGCCGCCAGCGCTCCGGGTCGCCCTGGGATGCGGCCCACTCCTTCGACGCCGACAGGTAGCCGATGACCGCGTCGTACCAGACGTAGATCCGCTTACCGGGGCCGAGATCGTCGACGGGGAGGTCGATTCCCCAGTCGAGGTCGCGGGTGATGGCACGGTCGAGCAGCCCCTCGTCGTCGAGCCAACCCTTCGCGAAGTTCAGGACGTGGTTGCGCCATCCGCTGCGCGTCGACAGGTACTGGCCGATGGCTTCGTTGAAGTCCGAGTAGCGGAAGTAGAAGTGCTCGGTGGCCCGCAGCTCGGGCGTGGCGCCCGACAGCTTCGAGCGCGGCGACCCCAGCTCGATGGGGTCGAGGGTCTTGCCGCAGTTGTCGCACTGGTCGCCCCGGGCCTCGGTGTAGCCGCAATGGGGGCAGGTGCCCTCGATGTAGCGGTCGGGCAGGAACCGGCCGGCCTCGGGGTCGAAGAACTGGTCGCTGACCCGCTTGTCGATGTGTCCGTTGGCGAGCTGGGCCAGGAACATCTCCTGGGTCACCTGTGCGTGGTTGGCGGTACCGGTGGTGGTGAACAGGTCCCATGACATGCCCAGCTGGTCCCACTGGCGGCAGAACTCCCCGTGGTATTGGTCGACGATGTCGGCGGGCGTGACGCCTTCGGCATCGGCGCGCACGGTGATGGGCGTGCCGTGCACGTCGGAGCCGCTGACCATCAGCACCTCGTTGCCCAGGATCCGCTGGTGGCGGGCGAACATGTCCGCCGGCAGGTAAGCGCCGGCGAGGTGGCCGAGGTGGCGCGACCCCGACGCGTAGGGCCAGGCGACGGCAACGAGAACGGGAGTGCTCATGGGCGTGCAGGGTACCGGCGACCGTCGGGGCGTCGGGACCTGGCTGCGCCGCTGTGCATGCGGCTGTGCTCAGCTGGCGGCAGCGTCGTCCCAGGCGTCGCCGTCCCAGTCGAGCCGGCCCTCGGACGCGGGCCGGATGGTTGCAGCCGCGTCGTCGGCGCCCGCAGCGAGGGAGCCGGCTGCCTCCGAGGCGCGGGCGTCGCCCGCCGTGCCTGCAGCTCCCGCTCCGAGGTCGACGAGGTCGGCACGCCCCGCGTGTTCGGCCTCGAGCTCGTCGATGGTGCGCAGACGCCGTTCGAGCTGGTTGCGGCGGGTACCGACGAGGCCGTCAAAGGACTTGTTGAAGGTCTCGAGCTGACGGCCGGCCTTGTCGAGGTGCTCGCTGAACTTGCCCCATTCGCTCCGGAAGTCGACGAGGACCTCGAGGATCTCGCCGCTGCGGCGCTCGAGCCGGAAGTTGTCGACCGCCTGGCGGATGATGGCCAGCACCGAGAACAACGTCAACGGCGAACACAGGACGATCTTGTGCTTGAGGGCGACGTCGATGAGGTCGGCGTCGTTCTCGTGCACGAACGCGTAGACGCTCTCGTTGGGGATGAACAACACCATGGTGTCGACGGTGCGTTCGGGATCGATGTAGCCGCGATCGCGCAGCTCCTTGACCCGGGCCCGGACGTCGCGCGCGAATGCGGAGCGGCAGCGGTCCCGTTCGAGGTCGTCGGCGGCCTCGAGGAACCGCAGATAGTTGTCGACGGGAAACTTGACGTCCATGTCGAGCTCCAGCCCGCGTGGCAACAGGAACGTGAAGTCCGGTACCCCTCCCCCGGCGACGGCGGTCTGCTTGCGGTAGTTGATGCCCTCGCGGAAGCCTGCGGCGGCAAGGACGTCCTCGGCCATGCGTTCGCCCCACTGCCCACGCGACTTGGGGCTGGCCAGCGCGTCGCGCAGCTGCGCGGTGGTGGCGTGCAGCTCCATGCTGCGCTGCGCGTTCTGCTGGAGCTGCTCGACCAACGTGCCGTGCTGGCTGGCCTTGTCCCGCTGCAGTTCGACGATGAGCCCCTGCACCTTGTCCAGCTGCGCGGTGACCGACCCGACGCTCTGGGCGAAGGTGTCCGAACGCATGCCCAGCTCCCGTGAGCCCTCCTGGAGCTTGGCGTCGAGGGTCGACGTGGCGATCTTGACCGCCTGGTCGACCGCAGCGGAGACCATCTGCTCGCGGTCTGCGGTTACGGCCTCGGCGGTGGCCCGCCGCTCGAGCAACACCTGACGGACGGCCGTCTCGACCGCTGCCGCCTGCTGGGTCTCGACCAGCTGCGCCAGCGCGGCGCGCTGGCGCGTCGCGGACCAGGCGACGATCGCGGCACCGACGCCGAGGCCGACGAGGAGCGCGAAGAGGACGATCAGGAGCACGGTGGTGTTCATGTGGCCATTGTGGCCAGGGGGTGTGACAGCGTCCGGGATGGGCCCGTCAGAGCCAGCGGCGTTCGAGCTCGGCAGGGCCGAGGACGGGGCTGAGCAGGTAGCCCTGGCCCCGGGTGCAGCCGAGCTCGAGGAGGTGCTCGAGCTGGTGCTCGTCGTCGATGCCCTCGGCGATGACCTCGATGCCGAAGGCCTGGCCGAGCCCGACGATCGCGGCCGCGATGCCGCGGTCGGTCTCGTCGGTCGGGAGCCCGAGCACGAACGAACGGTCGATCGTCACGATGTCGACCGGGAGCTGCTTGAGCAACGCCAGCGACGACGAGGCGGTACCGAAGTCGTCGATCGACAGGCGCACCCCCAGTTTGCTGAGCAGCCCGAGCTGGCGCCCGAACTGGGCCCGGCTGTCGGCCAGGGTGGACTCGGCGAGTTCCAGGCAGAGCGTTGCGGGAGCGAGACCGGTCTCGGCGAGGACCTGTTCGACGGTGGCCACCAGCGACGGCTGGGCCAACTGCTTGGGCGACACGTTGACCCGCAGA
The DNA here is from genome assembly GCA_046290435.1 of Acidimicrobiales bacterium. Taxonomy (GTDB): domain Bacteria; phylum Actinomycetota; class Acidimicrobiia; order Acidimicrobiales; family UBA8592; genus CAVQUE01. The sequence goes on along the minus strand of JBKAGO010000034.1, from coordinate 6,294 downwards.
GTGAAGGGGTCGTCGGTCGATCGGCTGCGGGTCCAGTCCGCGACCAGCTCGCAGGCCCGCCGCAGGACCTCGCCGCCGAGGTCGACGAGCAGCCCCGACTCCTCGGCGAGGGCGATGAACTCCGCAGCAGGGATCAGACCTCGCTCGGGGTGCCGCCAACGCACCAGCGCCTCGGCGCCGACGATACGGCGGGTGGCCAGCTCGAACTCCGGGAGGAAGTGGACCTCCATCTCGCCTCGGCCCATCGCCTGGCGCAGCGCGGCCTCGCCGCGCATGCGTTGCTCCGCCCGGCTGCGCAGCTCGTCGTCGTAGAGCTCGACGCGACCCGCCCCGCCCTGCTTCGCCTTGTACATCGCCGCGTCTGCCCGGGCGAGCAGTTCTGCGGCCGAGTCGCCGTGGGCGAGGGCGAACGCGATCCCGATGCTCCCCGAGATCCGCAGTTCCCGGCCGCTCACCGTCATCGGCGCGGTGAGCGCCCGACGGAGCCGCTCGACGACGGTGAGGACATCCTCCATGCCGGTCATCTGCTCGAGGAAGACGACGAACTCGTCGCCGCCGAGACGACCGACGACGTCGGTCGGTCGCAGCGCCCGCTCCAGGCGGCGGGCCGCGGTGACCAATACCTCGTCGCCGACGGCGTGGCCGAGCCCGTCGTTGATCGGCTTGAAGTGGTCGAGGTCGACGAAGATCAGCGCCTCGGACGTGGCCGTGCGCGACCGGCGGCCGAGGCTGCGTTCGATCGCCGTGACGAGCGTCGCCCGGTTGGGCAGCCCGGTGAGGGGATCGTGCAGCGCCCGGCGCGACAACTCCTCGTGGCGGGCGCGTTCCTCGGTGACGTCGTGGGACACGACGAGGACGTGATCGACCCCGGTGTCGAAGGCCAGTTCGGCGATCGCCCGGGAGTGGATCAGGCGTCCGTCGGTGGTCTCCCAGTCGAACTCCACCGGATCACCCGATGCGACGACTGCGGTCAGCGCCTCGCACCAGGCCCCGCCGGCGCTCGGTTCGAGATCGAGCAACGCAAGCGTCGGTTCCGACAACAGAAGGTCCGGATGGACCGCGACGAAGGACTCGAACTCGGGGCTGTGGTATTCGAGCGCCAGGGTGGGCGACCACCGGGTGACGGCGATGTGCACGCCCTCGAGCGCCCGCTCGATCGGGTCGGCCACCCCCTGGCGGCGTTGTTCGGCCAGATACGACGCCGTCACGTCGTGCAGTGCGAGCACGGCACCGCCACCATCGAGCGCCGCGGGGTCGCAGAACATCTCGACGAGGCGGTCGGGCCGGCATCGGGGGCTGATCCAGTGCCGCCCGAGCGATGCCGCCTGCTGCGCGTCGATGGCAACCCGGAGGGAACGCAGGACGAGTTCGCCGTCGCGCGGCTTGGTGAGGGCGGTGAGCTCGACACCGACGAGATCCTCGGCGGCCTTGCCCATCATCTCGGCGCACGAGTCGCTGGCGTGCACGATGCGTCCGTCGCGGTCGACCACGACCACGGCTGTGCCCTCGCCGGGCCTCGGGCCCGCCTCCTCGGGGCTCTCGGCCACCGCTGCCATCGCAGCCGGCCTCGGTCCTGGGGCGAAGCCGCTCCCGCCGTCGTCTCGTCGTTCGCTCATCGTGGATCTGCGCACGACACGGATTCGTCGCGCCACGACGACTCCTTGAGCGGGTTCTGTCAGGTGATACGCCAGATGATTCGACGGGCCCGGTCGGCCCTGGGTGATTCATCCCGCCGGGCCGGTCCGGGTTGCCCCGATGGCCCGTCCGGCCCGGTGGGCATCGCGACGAGCCCTCAGGAGTCGCTGGTCAGGCGGTCGCGCAGGTCACGCTTGAGAACCTTGCCGGCTGCGGACAACGGGAGCGGCTCGGACTGCAACGTCCAGGACCTCGGCACCTTGAATCCCGCGATCTTCGCCCTGGCCATGGTCTCGAGCTCCTCGACGGTGACCGAACCCGGCTCGCACACCACCACGGCGTGGACGCGTTCGCCCCAGGTGTCGTCGGGGACGCCGACCACGGCCACGTGGCTGACCGCAGGGTGCGGGCTGATGGCGTTCTCGACCTCGAGGGAGTACACGTTCTCGCCGCCGGTGACGATCATGTCCTTCACCCGGTCGGCCAGGAACACATAGCCCCGCTCGTCGAGGCGGGCGGCGTCGCCGGACCGGTACCAGCCGTCGACCAGTGATGCCGCCGTCTGTTCGGACTTGTTCCAGTACTCGGTCATGATCGAGTCGGCGCGCAGCCAGATCTCGCCCACCTCGCCCTGCGCAGTGGGCTCGCCCGTGTCGGGGTCGCGGATCTCGAGGTCGACGCCCAGCATGGGCCGGCCCACCGAGGCGAGGATCTCGCCGCCACGCACGTGGTCGGCGCGGGTGAGGCCGGTGCCGATGGCGCAGATCTCGGTCATGCCGTAGGCCTGGTGGAACGCGATGTCGGGGTACAGCTCCATGAGCCGTCCGAGCAGCGGCGGCGGCATCGGCGCGGCGCCGTACATCACCAGCTCGAGCGACGAGAGCATCGCCTCGTCGAAGTCGGGGTGGGCCAGCATGAACGCGAGCATGGTCGGGACGGCCCCGATGCTGGTGATGCCCTCGTCGCGTACTGCGGCGTTGACCGCGCCGGGCTCGAATCCGGGAAGGATCACCACCCGCCCACCACAGGGCAGATAGAGCCCCCAGCTCGCGATGCCCCCGATGTGGAACATGGGCATGAATGCCAGATAGTGCTGGGTGAGCCCGACATCGACCACGCTCTGCATCCGGTAGATGCTCAACACGATGGCCTGCTGGCTGAGGACGACGCCCTTGGGGAGGCCGGTCGTCCCGCCGGTGTACATCAGGACGGCGGGGGCGTCGTCGGCGGGCTCGGGCGGCAGCGCTGCGGTCGGCGTCGCGGCCAGGAGGTCGTCGAGACGGGCATCGCAGGCGACGTCGCCGTCGCCGATGAGCACCACCGATCGCAGCGCCGGCAGGCGGTGGCGGATGGTCTCGACAACCGGGGCGAAGTCGGCGTCGACGAAGATCACCTCCGACGACGAGTCGTCGAGGATGTAGACGAGCTCGTCGGGCGAGAGGCGCTGGTTGAGCGGGTTGATCACCGCAGCACCGGCCAGGCAGGCGTGCCAGAGCTCGACGTAGACGTGGCTCGATCCGGCCAGCACCGCCACGCGGTCGGTCGGGCCGACCCCCAGCGCGGCGATCGCCGCACTCAGGCGGGCGACCCGCTCGAGGTGTTCGGCGTAGGTGGCCTCGTGGCCGGTACCCAGGTCCTTGACGGCGACATCGAGTGCGTAGAGGCGGCTGCGACGGAGCAGCCGCCCGAAGTTCAGTTCAGCCATACCCCATCATCGCCGCCATGGCGACGCTCGGCCAGCAGCGGGCGGCGGCCGGTGCAGGCCGACGGGTCGTCGGTCTGCACCGGCACCGTCGCACGGTGCGTCAGCGGATGGTGAGGCGGCCCTCGCCACCGGGCGGGTAGTCGCCGGCCGAGACCGTCCCACCCAGGGTGTCCTCGATGTAGGTCTGCAGCGACTGCTGGTCGCTGACACCGACGGCGGTGAACGGAACCTCCGGGTAGGCGTCGCCGCCGCCGAGGGAGAAGTTGAGACCGACCAGATCGACCGTCACGCCGTCCTGGGTGACGCCGTCTTCGACGACGACCGTGCCGTCGGCCAGGATGAGCGTGCGGACCCGCTCACCGGGCACGGTCTGTTCGCCGGTGCTCTGGTCCGCGACCCGAGCCGGGAAGCTGGAGTCGATCACCAGGGTCGTGCCGTCGGAGACGTGGACGAAGCCACCGTCGCCGGACTCGGGCAGGCGGATCGCGCCCTCTTCGATGATCTGGCGCACCGTCTCGGCCGGCACGTCCTCGGCGATGGCGACGAGGTTCCCGAACGGCGCCATGCGGAACGTGTCGGCCACCGAGATCGGGCCGACGGGCTGGTCGATCTCGCCGCGGATGCCGCCGCCGTTCATGATGGCGAGCTGGGGAGTCGGCAGCCCGAAGTCGGGGGCCTGGGCCACACCGGTGGCCAGGTGCGCATCGACGATGAGGTTGCCGCAGTTGGTCTCGGTGCCACGGACCTCGGTGCGCTCGCAGTCCAGCGCGACCTCGGAAGTGCCGATGATGGTCTCGGCGAGCTCGGCGACGAAGGCGGCGACCGGTTCCTCGACGAGGCTCCGCTGCTGCTTGTTCGCGCTGACGGCTTCGGGTCCGGTGTCGGTCACGAGCTTGATGCCCGAGTAATCCTCGTCCCAGCCGACGACCTCGCCCTCGGCGTCGAAGGTGATCTCGAGCGCACCGACGTAGCGGTAGTTGCCCGGTGTCGTCACCACCGGCACCTCGTCGCCGTCGAGGTCGCGGGCCACCTGCGGGTAGTCGCCGAAGATGTCGTCCTCGTGGCCTGGGAACAGTTCGTCGCTCTCGTCGGCGAGGATCTCGTCGCCGCCACCGCCGATGACGACGTCGACGTCACGTAGCTCGGCGGCGAGCTCGAGCTCGCTGTCGAGGCCCTGCAGATGGGAGATGAAGACGATCTTGTCGATGCCCATGCCGGTCAAGGCGTCGATCTCGGCCTGCGCGATCGCCACCAGCTCGGCGGAGACCTCCACCCCACCCGGCGAGGAGATGGTGGGCAGCGCGGGCGTCGTCAGGCCGACGATGCCGATGCGATGACCCTGTTCGTGGATCACCGCGCTGGCGACCAGCGACTCGCCGGCCTCGTCGGCCAGCGCGGGTTCGTTCGAGTAGTCGAGGTTCGCCGACACGAACGGCGTCCACGGGTCGACGTTGTCGATGAAGCGACGGAACGTCTCGGGGCCGAAGTCGAACTCGTGGTTGCCGATACCCAGCGCGTCGTACTGGAGCAGCCGGACCGCGATCGCGTCGTAGAACGGGGCGCCGTCCTGCTCGGAGGCCTGGAAGTTGGGGCCCGGGAGATAGTTGTCACCGGAGTTCAGGAGCACGACGCCCCGGGTGGGACGCTCGGCCGGGCCACCCCGGTGCTTGGCGTGATGGCGAAGATCGTCGACCTTGCCCTGGAAGCGGGCCACGCCGCCGTACTCGATGCCGGTGTCGTCGTCGACGAGTGGGAGCAGGCTCGATTCCCCGTCGTTGTTGTGCAGGATCGTGAGGATGAAGTCCGAACCCGGGTCGGTTGGGCCGACCGGTTTGTGGTCGCCGGGCTCTTCGTAGCCGGGCTTGTCGGAGCCGGGCTTGTCGTAGCCGGGCTTGTCCCCGGCCGAGGCACTGCCTGCGGTGAACGCCACCATCGCGGCGGCGACGAGCAGGGCGAGCACTGCTGTCGAAACGCGCTGTCGTCCATTGGGAATCATGGGCGTGATCTCCTCGACCGGTTTGGTTTGCGACGACCGTAGTCGTGCCGTGCGTCCGGATCGGGAATGGCGGCTGAACATCGGGTCGCCCCGGCACGAACCGGAACCGCCGACGGAGGGCGGGGCCGGGTCACCCCGACGATGCGAGGCCCCGCTGGATGTACTGCTCGATCGTGGCGTGGAAGTGGCGGATGCGGGCCTCCTGGTACACGCCCAGGCTCTCGCCGGTGGTGCGGCCGTCGCGGACCGCGGCCCGCATGCCCCGGGCCTGGGCGGCGAGGTTGGCGGTGTCCTGGTCCAACACGATGCCGATGGACTTCGACACGCCCGCCACGCTGGTGAAGCTGTCGTCGACGCCGAGGTGCACCGGCTCGGGCGGCTGTGGGCGCTCGCCGTCGGCGGGGGCGGGAGCGAGGATGACGACGTGCTGTGCGGTGAATCCGCACGACCCCGGCGGCTTGAGCTGGGTGCCGCGGTGCTGACAGACGTTGAGGAAGCCGCGCAACCCGGCGTCGGTGCGCACGATGATGGCCGAGCGGTCGCCGATGTCGTAGACGTGGTAGTCGCCGACGTCTGGGACGTGGGTCTCGTGACAGGCCCACTGCCAGACCCGGCCCCACAGGTGGTCCTGTTCCAGCTCGGCGCGTTCGGCAGAGGTGTAGTGCTCGAAGGGCACGGGCGCAGCGCCGAGGTGCGGCATGGACTCGGTGAGCCAGACCGGGGGGACGCCGCTGGGATCCGCGCGCAACAGGTCGGGCGTGCTCGGGCCCGGGTGGCGCGCGTCGGATCGGCCGGCTTCGGTCGTGTCGGTCATCGTGTGGCCTCGGATCGTTCTGGCGGGCAGGGTCGGGCGCCGGACGCTCAGCCTGAATCCACCGCTGCGTTGATGGGGTGACGGGGGCGCGTCCACCAAAAAGGCCTCCTGAGCTGGGACGATCGTGATGTCTGAAGTCACGGA
>JBKAGO010000033.1:0-307578 GCA_046290435.1 Acidimicrobiales bacterium | reverse complement strand
ACGCCAAGAGCAACCGACCCAACCCACCACCACCCACACCGCCGGCCCGACCGAACACCACTCGGCCTCCGAGATCGGAGGCAGCGAGGCCCCGCTACGGCACTCGACGCAGCGAACCGCCCGACGACGGGCCCCAACCCGGATCACGCCCCGGCGATCCCTCCACGCCGCGTGACTCCTGATGCCCAGAACAGACCAGCCCGCCGCACTCATGGCCCGAGCCGCGAACACCCGAACGCCCCCGCCCCGGGGAGGCCACCAGCGCGCGCCGATCGCGCCTGAGCGACATCCGACCGTGAAGCCCGAGCCACGGTCGTCCTTGGTGCGTTACCTACGCTCGGGCCGACTCGCGCACGCTGCAGTGGCCAACTCCGGTCGACGCCGGTCGCCTACCGACCAGCCGGCGCCGGCACCTGGCTCATCGTCGGAGGCGCCGCCGGGATGCGCCGCACCCCCGACTGGGTCGCCAATCTCCGTGCCGAGCCCCGTGCGGGCGCCGTCATCGCACGCCGACGCATCCCCGTCACCGCCCGCGAGCTGACCGGCAACGAACGGTCCGCCACCTGGGCGGAGCTCACCGCGGTGTGGCCGCGGATCGAGCGCTACCAGCAGCGCTCGGGCCGAGTCGTCGCCGTCTTCGTCCTCACGCCTGTCGAAGCACACCGGAACTGATCGGCACCGGCGAACGCATCGAGACCGCACCGCATCGCCCGGCGCAGCCGACACGAACGGCCAGTCACGAGACCCGGCCACCGGCGGCCGGAGCGATCCTTCAGCCGGCGACAACCGTGGCGTCGGTGACGACGACGCGGCGGGCGAAGTGATCCAGCGACGCAGCCGTTCCCTCGAAGGTCACCGGATCTCCGTCACCGACAGCGGCATCGAGGGGGAACGCCACGACAGCGGCGACCCTGGCCACGCCGTAGTCGCCCGTGTCGACCGATCCGAGGTCGACCACTGCCCGAATCCCCGGTCCTGCACCCAGGTCGAGATCGTTGGCGTAGCGCCCCGCCCGTTCCACGGTGCCCGACCACCGGACCCGCCGGCCACGCAGCCGCTCGTCGAACACCGCAGCGCCCGCCCCGGCCGACACCCCGAAGACCGCAGCGAGCGCGGGCGCCTGATCGACAGCCGTGACTGCCGCACCAGGATCCTCGGCGCCTTCGAGAGCTCGGGCCTCACCGGGAATCTCGGAACCAGCGGCGTCAGCCCCGTCAGCTTCGCCAGTCGCGTCAGCCGGATCGAGCAGCCCCGCCGGCCCGACTGTTTCGCCGACAGGCCCGACGTCATCGAAGTCTGCTGGGTCGGCGCCAGGCCCGACGACCGGGAAGACCACGCCTGGCACGTCGGATGAGGTCGCTTCGGTGCGACCCTCGATCGGTGACACCGCCACGGGAGGCGCAGCAGCAGCGTCGGCGGCGACGTCGTCGGTGGTGGTGGCAGCGTCGGTGGCCGCAGTGGTGGTGCTGGTGGCGGAGGAGGTAGTGACGGGCGGCTCTATGCCTGGAGGTCGACCCGATGGCGGAGAGAGTCGCTGTTCCGCCCCGGGAAAGATCTGACCCGCAGCGGCCTCACCGTCGCCGGCACGGCCCCGGTGCGACGCCGAGCCGGCGCCCGAGGGCGACAGCACCCTTGCAGCTGCGACCATGGCGTGGGCGGGTCGAGCGAGGTCGGCGATCTTCTCGCTGCGGTCGTTGAAGCGGTACGTCAGCTCGCCTCGCTTCAGCTCGAAGCCGGGACACTCCTGCGCAAGCCGTACGAGGCAGGTGCGCCGCTCGTCGGTCAGGAACGCTCGCACCTCGTCGGAGTCGTCGCCGGTCACGATGAAGGCCTCGTCGAAGGCCCCGTCACCGGTTTCGACCTGTTCGCGCCCACCGCTGAACAGCTTCCCCAGCACGGGTATCCGGGAGCCCAGGTGTTCGGAGCTGATCGTCAAGCCCGCCGGCAGACTCCGCAGGATCGCGAGCTCGTACTCGATCCAGACCTTGTCGTCGCCCGAACGCTCGCGCACCGTGAGGTGACGGCCATCGACGCGACCCGAGATCGAAGGATCGGCGAGCGGACCGCCGGTGGGCGGCGGCAGGCCCAGATCGGCGGCGGCGCGGGCCCACAACGGTTGGAGGCGGCTTCGCCTCTGGACGGCCGAGACGACGCCAGCGACCAGCACACCCAGCGACGCGAGGATGATCAGCCCGGCCATGCGACGAGATTCTAGGTGAGGGGCGGAGCTCAGCCCCCCAACACCCGGGCGGCCTCGATCATGGCGCGAGCCGGCCGTGCGACGTTCCCGATCTGCTCGGTGTCCCCGCCGAAGCGGTACTTCAGCTCGCCGTTCTTCAGGCGGAACCCGGGACACTCCTGCGCCAGCCACACGAGGACGGCGCGACGCTCATCGGTCAGGAAGTCCCCCACCTCCGCAGGGTCGTCGCCGACCACGACGAAGCTCGCATCGAAGCGGCCATCGCCGGTCTCGATGTGGTGGCGGCCACCGCTGAGCAGCGTCCCCACCACCGGGACCCGCGAGCCGATGGATGCCGCCTTGACCGTCAGGCCCGACGGCAGGCCGTGCAGGACGCCGAGGTCGTAGTCGATCCAGTCGGACTCGTTGTCGGCCCGTTCCCGGACACGGAGCCGGCGACCGTCGACGGTGCCCGACAGCGACGGCCTCGACAGGAAGCCCTTTCGGGGCGGCGGCGGCAGCCCCAGGTCCTCGGCAGCCCGAGCCCAGACAGGGGCGAGCCGTTCGCGCCGGCCGAACCACGACACGAGCGCCGCGACCACCACGATCGCGGCGAGAAGCAGGAAGAGGTCGGACATGTCTCGGCCCGCCCGGGATCACGAGAGCCGAGGGCGGGTGCCCCACCCGCACCACCGCTCGTCCGATGCCTGCCACCAGCCGGGCCCGGCCTGGAATTCGCTCATCTCGTTCCCCGCTCTCTTGGATTCGCAGTGGGCCATCGGGCCTCCACGTCGGTTGCCCATCGGCAACCGACACCGACCGTTGAGCCCAGGCGCCGATCCGGCCGAGCCTTCCCGCCAAGGGCGGCGATCTGCGAGGATCGGCTCCATGAACGAACGCGAGCTGTCCCTCACCGCCGCCGACGGAACGACCCTGGTCGGCTACCACTGGTCCGGCGACGCCGAGCCCCGGTCCATCGTCCAGATCGCCCACGGCATGGGCGAACACGCCGGCCGCTACCGGCGCCTGGCCGAGGCCCTCGTCGGCGCCGACCATGTCGTGGTGGCAGCCGATCACCGGGGCCACGGCCGCACCGCGGGATCGCCCGACCACCACGGCGACCTCGGCCCCGGCGGCTGGCCCGCCCTGGTCGACGACCTCGGCGTCGTCGCCGACGCGGCCCGCGCCGAAGACCCCGACCTGCCGCTGTTCGTCGTGGGTCACAGCATGGGCTCGTTCGCACTGCAGCAGTACCTGCTCGACAACAGCGACCGCCTCGACGGTGCGGCCCTGTCGGGCACGAGCGCGGTGGACATCATCGGCGCCGCCATCGACCCCGACGCCGAGGTCGACCTCAGCGCCTTCAACGCCCCGTTCGAGCCGGCCCGCACCGAGTACGACTGGCTCAGCCGCGACGACGCCGAGGTCGACGCCTACCTCGCCGATCCCGACTGCGGCTTCGGGCTGAACGCCCCGGGCGCAGCATCGATGCTGGGCACCGCCGAACGCTTCGGCGACCCCGAGGCCCTCGCCGCCATCCGCAGCGACCTGCCCATCCTTGTGTTCTCCGGCGACGCCGACCCCCTCGCGGGCGGCGGCGAGCTGATCCAGCTGGTGGCGTCGCGCTATCGCGACGCAGGCGTCGCCGACGTCGAGGTCATCCTCTACCCCGGGGCGCGCCACGAGATCTTCAACGAGACCAACCGCGACGAGGTCACCGCCGATCTGCTCGCCTGGCTCGACCGCCACCGCTGACCCGTCGACGACACGGCAGGAACGGCCCCGGGAGCCGCGGCACGAACCGTCTCGACTCAGGGGCGGTGCTGCTGGATCATGCGCAGCCGGTCGAGCACACCCATGAGGTGCTCTGTCGTCTGCGCAACGTCGGCGTCGCTCGCATTACCGCGGAGTTCGGCATCGAGGGATTCGACCTCGGGGATCGCCTGGTCGAGCTGCGCTCGACCGGCAGCGGAGAGCTGGGTCCTGAGGATGCGACCGTGACCGGGATCGTTCCGGCGTTCGATGAGGCCTCGCAGTTGGAGCTTGGCGACGACCTCGTTCATCGACTGCGGCGTGACGAGGGAACGCCGGGCGAGCTCGGCGTTGGAGAGGCCCGGCGTGACCTGGAGCAGGCGCAGGCACGAGTACTCCGCGACCGACAGGCCGTGCGCGTTCAGCCGTGTCTGGAGTTCGCGTTGGACACCACGATCGACCAGTGCGAGCAGGCCGAGGAGCGTCACCGGCCGTACCCCGCCGCCGGGCGCCTCCGACGCTGAAGGAGATGGACTGGTATTCGTTCTGCTCTGCGGCACCGGGGCACAATACTCATCGCCGCGTCGCAGTATGAAGGGACCTTCGGCCCGCCAAGTCAGCTGCGGCATCGACGGATACGACCTGCGCCGGTTCGTGGCAGGGTGATCGGCCAGAACCCCCTCCGAGGAGCGAGCACACATGGAAAGCACCAGCGGCAGCAGCGGCACGGGCCGCGTCGAATTCGGCTGGTTGTCACCGGTCGCAGGACACGCGGGCAGCGACTTCCAACCGATCGTCATGTACCAGGAGGAGCACATCCTCCCCCAGGCGCTCCCCCACTTCGACTCGGTGTGGATCGCGGATCACTTCTACGGCTTCGACGCCGACAAGACCGAGGGCTTCCTCGAGGGCTGGACAACCCTCACCTGGCTGGCCGCCCGCCACCCGACGGTCAAGCTCTGCCATCACGTCCTCGGCCACGGCTACCGCAACCCTGCCCTCACCGCGAAGATGGCCTCCACGCTGCAGGTGCTGTCGGGCGGGCGGTTCATCCTCGGCATCGGCGGCGGCTGGCGTGAAGACGAATACCTCTCCTACGGCTACGACTTCCCCAAGGCATCGGTGCGGCTCCGCCAGCTCGAAGAAGTCGTGCAGATCTGCCGGCTCATGTGGACCGAGGCCCACCCGACCTTCGCCGGCGAGTACTTCTCGATCGACGACGCCGCCGCCACGCCGCGCCCTGACGTCGTCCCCCCGGTCCTCATCGGCAGCTCCGGCGAGAAGGTCGGCCTACCCATCGTGGGCCGACAGGCCGACATCTGGAACGGCTTCGGTCGAGACGACGAGGACTGGCTCGCCAAGCGCGCCATCATCGACGCGGCCGCCGAGGCTGCCGGACGCGATCCCGCGGCCATCGCCAACAGCCGCACCATCGCAGGCGAGCTGCCCACCACCGACGCAGAGTCCGACGAGTGGCTCGAACGCCTCACCGCCCAGCGCGACCTCGGCGTGTCGATCTTCGTGATGGACTTCGGCCACCCCCTCGACGTCGAGCCGGCCCTGCGCTTCGCCGAGCAGGTCATCGCTCCGATGCGCAACGCCTGACCCCGACCGCAACGACACCGACCAGGACCGACCCGACATGACCGACGAGACGACCACGCCCGCTCGCGCCGCGACCGAGACCGACACCGATGACGACGTGGTGTGGGAGCCCCCCGCCGATGCGTGGGAGACCACCCGGATGGGCGCGTTCGCACGCACCTACCGACCGGAGGCGGTGGGTGACTACGACGCGTTGCGGCGGTGGTCGATCGATCAGCCAGAGGCGTTCTGGGAAGCGGTGTGGGACGACCTCGGCGTGCGCGCCGCCACCCCGGCGACGGCGACCCTGGCCGATGCGTCCATGCCCGGCGCCCGGTGGTTCCCGGGCGCGACGCTCAACTACGCCGAGTTTCTGTTGGCCGCCGGCGGGCTGGCCGACGACGACGTCGCCGTCATCGCCGAGTCCCAGACCCGCGACCCGCGCACCATCACCGTCGGCGAGTTGCGCGACCAGGTCCGGCGCGCCGCAGCCGGGTTGCGCCGGCTCGGAGTCGGCCACGGCGACCGCGTCGCTGCGTATCTGCCGAACATCGACGAGACGCTGGTGGCGTTCCTGGCGACCGCGTCGCTGGGGGCGATCTGGTCGTCGTGCGCGCCCGAGTTCGGGACCCGCGCGGTCCTCGACCGCTGGACCCAGATCGAACCGACGGTGCTCATCACCGTCGACGGCTATCGCTACGGCAACCGCGATCTGCCGTCGCTCGACGCGGTCGCCGCGATCCGTGCCGGGCTGCCATCGCTGCGCCACACCGTCGCGCTGCGGTACCTGCCCGGCGCCGGCTCCGTGCCCGACGCCATCGACTGGGACGAGCTGTGCGCGCCGTGCGACGACGAGCTGACGTTCACGCCGGTCGCGTTCGACCATCCCCTGTACGTCCTGTATTCGTCGGGCACCACCGGGATGCCCAAGCCGATCGTCCACGGCCACGGCGGCATCCTGGTCGAACACGGCAAGGCCCTGGCGCTGCATCTCGACCTCGGCCCGGGCGACCGGTTCTTCTGGTTCTCCACCACCGGCTGGATGATGTGGAACTTCCTCGTCTCGGGGTTGGGCGTCGGCTCGGCGGTGGTGCTCTTCGACGGCAACCCCGGCCACCCCGACCTGATGACCCTGTGGTCGCTGATCGAACGAACCGGCACCACCTGGGCCGGGCTCTCCGCCCCGTTCGTCATGGCGTGCCGCGACGGCGGCCTGCACCCCGGCACCGACCTCGACCTCTCGGCGCTGCGCGCGGTCGGCTCGACCGGCTCCCCGCTCCCCGCGGCCGGGTTCGCCTGGATCGCCGACGAGATCGGCTCCGTCCCCGTCGCCAGCGTCAGTGGCGGCACCGACGTGTGCAGCGCCTTCGTCGGCGCCGCCCCGGTGCTGCCCGTTCGCGCCGGACAGATCCCCTGCCGCCAACTCGGGTGGGCGGTCGACGCATTCGACGCCGACGGCAACTCGGTCACCGGCACCGGCGCCGAGGGCGAGCTGGTCATCACCACCCCGGCGCCGTCGATGCCGGTGGGTTTCTGGGGCGACGACGACGGTTCCCGCTACCGCGACGCCTACTTCGCCACCTATCCCGGCGTGTGGCACCACGGCGACTGGATCACCATCGACGCCGACGGTTCCTGTGTCATCAGCGGCCGCTCCGACGCCACCCTCAACCGCGGCGGCGTCCGCCTCGGCACCGCGGACTTCTACACGGTGGTCGAGTCCGACCCGGCGGTGGCCGACTCGCTCGTCGTGCACCTCGAAGACGCCGACGGCGGCATGGGCGAGCTGCTGCTGTTCGTCGTGCCCGCCGATGGCGACAGCATCGACGACGACACCCGCGCCCGGCTACGTGCCGCGCTGCGTGGCGAACTGTCGCCCCGCCACGTCCCCGACGACATCATCGCCATGGCGGTCGTCCCACGCACCCTGTCGGGCAAGAAGCTCGAGGTCCCCGTCAAACGCATCCTGCGCCACGAACCCGCCGAGCGCGTCGCATCGACAGGAGCGCTCGCCGACCCGAGCGCGCTCGATGGCTACATCGCACTCGCGCAGAGCCGGGCAGAGCGTTAGGGCCGGGGCCGGGGCCGGGGATCCCGCTACTCGACCAACGTGATGGCCGACGCCAGGGCCAGCGCGCCGTCGATCTCCGACACCGGCGTATCGGGATCGGCGAGGCCGCCGGCAACGACGTAGCGGCGTCCGTCGACACCCTCGAACCACCAGGCGCCCGCCACGACGCCGGGCTCGGAGCCGCCCTTGAACCGGATGGTCGGCCAGCGGTCCCGGTCGAAGGGCAGCCCCTCGCCCGCGTTGGCCTCGAGGATCGTCGCCACCGGCTCGAGCCCGGGCCGCTCGGCCTGGTCGGCCAGGTAGGTCAACGTGCGGCACAGGTCAGCCGGCGTCGCGAACCATCCGAGGTCGAGATCGCGGGGCTGGTCGATGGGTACCCCGTCGGCGTTGATCAGATCGATCGACTCGGGATCCGCGACCCACGGCAACACGGCGTCGTCGATCTCGGCGAGCAGCGTCCGGCGGCCGGCCTGGTCGAGGCCACGCCAGTCATCGGCGTTGGGGGCCTCGGCGACGAACTTCAGCTGGAACAGCGCCTGGGTCGACAGCATCGGCACGTTGGCCGCAGCATCGACGACCCCGATGCGGTCCAGCACGGCCTCGACGTTCTCACGGCCGAGCCGAGCGAGCAGATGGTCGGTCGCCGAGTTGTCCGAAATCGAGATCATCGCCATGGCGAGCTCCTCGAGGCTGATCTCGGTGCCGGGCGCCATGGCGAACACCTCGCCGCCGGGCGAGGACTTGAGACGGTCCTCGACCCGCACCGTCTCGTCCCACGCCGCGTCGCCGGCAGCGACCTGGTCGGCCAGCTCGGCCAGCAGCCACAGCTTGAACACCGAGCCGAGCGCCACCGGACGGTCGGCGCGGATCTCGTGCAAGACAACGCACTCGCCGGCGGTGACGTCGTACACACCGAGGCCCGACTCGGCCGCCAACCCCGCGAGGGTGGCGTCGAGATCGTCCGCCGTCAGTCCCACGGGGAACTCGAGAACGACGTCGGGACGACCGACCAGGCCCTCGATCAGATGTGGCTCCACCGCACCGACCACCAACGAGACCGCCAGCCGCGCGTCGCCGTCGGCCGAGACCAGCACCGCGTCGAGCGCGAGACCGTCGTCACCGGCTGGAGTCACCGACTCGATCGTGATGGGCGGCGCCATCGCCGCCGTCATCTCCGCCGCACCGGCTACGAGCTGATCGGGCGGCACGACAGCGAGGAAGGCCGGCGCGAAGCGGGCGTCGAGCTCGGCCGGCGATGGCGGCGCCGACGCATTCAACGCGGCGACGAACCAGTCGAGCTGCTCCCGTGCAGGCCCACCGGCGTCAGCCCCCGACCCGGGCTGGGGGCTCGGATCGGGCCCGGCCGTGGCCTCGGGTGTCGGTGCCGGTGTCGACTGCACCGTCGGCTCGGGTGCCGGGGGCTGCGACGACGACTCCTCGCCGGTTTCGTCGGCCCCGCAGGCAGCGCCCAGGGCGACGAGGACGAGGGCGAGGACAGGGAGGAGAACGACAGTGGCCGATGGGTGCTTCATGATCGCCACCGTAGGAACACCTCGGTCACCAGTCGCCAGTACCGCCACCGGACCGATCTCCGTGCCCGCACGGAATCCCCGAGCCGTCGCGAGTGCGACAATGGGGCAGTGCGAGCCGACACCAGGACGTGGGTCGTCGCCTCCCTGGTGACGGTCGCAGCGCTCGCGCTGGCTGTCTGGGCTGTCTTTGCGCACGCCGGCACCACCCGACCCCACAACGACGAGCTCGACCTGCTGGCCGGAGCGCTCGACCCCGACCGATCGGTCGTCGAGGACCACCTGGCATGGTCGCTCGATGTCGTCAACGGCCCGCCGGCATCGCCCGACGTCGTCGCCGAACGGCTGTCGCCGGCGTTCCTGGCCGAACTGGCGCCCGAGGAGTTCATCGCCGAGACCGTCCGGATCGCCGAAGCCCGTCCCTACCGCTTCTACGGGAGCCAGACCGACGCGTCCACCGGCACCGGCGCGGCGATGCTCGTCGATCGCCACGGCCAGATCCTCGCGCTGACCGTCGCCGCGTCTCCCGACGATCCGACCAGGATCGATGGCCTGCTGTTGTCGCCCGTCGAGATCGGGCGCGGGCCGTTCACGACAGGTGAGCTCGCCGCCAGGACCGCCGCCGGGCTCGTCGTGGTGGTCATCGCCGGCGTGCTCCTCGTCGTCGGCCGTCGACGCCTGGCCGGCTGGACCGCCGCTGCGGGGCTGCTCTGCCTGGCCCAGCTGCTCGAGATCGCCGACGCTCCGGCGGCCTACACACTCGGCCTGATCGCAATGCCGTTCGGGCTCGCCGCGATCGCCATCGCCTCGCTGATCGCCGGTGGCCCGACCGGCCGGCGGTTCGACCCTGCGGCGAGCGCGGTGGCCGCCCTCACGCTGATCGCCGCCGTCATCGCGGTCGTCCCCCTGACCGCCATCGACACCGCAGCCGTCTCCCTGCCCGGCCAAATCCTCGCCGTCGCCGGCGACCGCGGTACCGCCCGGGGGCTCATCGCGACGTCGGGCTGGGTGACCGCCGCCGCCGCGGGCGCACTGCTGCTGTTCGTGTTGCTGCGCCAGTTCCGCGCCGACTGGACCCGTGACCGCGGCCTCGTAGCCACCACCCTCGGCACCGGGAGTGCCGCCGTGCTCGTCGCGGTGCCGGCCCTGTCCGCAGCGATCGATCTCGGCCATGTGGACCTGTCGGGCTCGCTGCTGTTGCCGGCAGCCACGGTGGTGGCTGCGACCGGGATCGTCGGCACTGCGTTCTGGCAGCGCTACGACCTCGGCCCCGTCGCCGCCGAGCTCGAGGCGGAGAACACCCAACTCCAGGCCGAGTTGGCCGAGCAGCTGGCCGAGGTGCAGGCATCGCGCGCACGCATCGTGCACGCAGGCGAGGAGGCCCGGCGACGGATCGAACGCGACCTCCACGACGGGGCGCAACAGCGGCTCGTGACCCTGCGCCTGGCGCTCCAGCTCGGACGCGACCGCTTCGGCCGTGACGATGTCGACCTCGCGGCCTTCCTCGGCGACCTCGACCGCGACCTCGGCGCCGCCGTCGACGAGCTCCGAGAACTCAGTCGGGGCATCCATCCCGCCATCCTCGAACGCGGCGTCGTCGCCGCAGCCCAATCCCTCGCCGAGACCAGCCCGCTGCCGGTCACCGTCACCGCAGCGCACGAGCCGAGATGCGGCGCCGACGTCGAACACGCTGCCTACTTCGTGATCAGCGAGGCCCTCACCAACGCCGCTCGCCACGCCTGCGCCACCCACGTCGAGGTCACGATCGGCCACGGCGAGGGCGCGCTCGCCGTGGCGGTGACCGACGACGGCGTCGGTGGCGCCTGCCCGCGCGACGGCGCCGGGCTGGTCAACCTCGAGGACCGGGTACGGGCATTGGGCGGCCGTTGGCGCCTGGCCAGCCCATCCGGCGGCGGCACGACCATCGAGGTCCACCTGCCGTGCGGGTGATCCTCGTCGACGACGCCGCGCTGTTGCGCGAAGGGATCGCCAGCCTGCTCGAACGCGCCGGGCACGAGGTTCTCGCGCAGCGCGGCGACGCCACCGACCTCGCCGAGGTCGTGGCCCGGCACCGCCCCGATGTCGTGGTGATCGACATCCGCATGCCCCCGACCAACACCACCGAAGGCCTCGAGGCCGCTGTCGCACTGCGCGCCGAATACCCGACGCTGGGGGTGTTGGTGCTCAGCCAGCACATCGAGACCCGCTACGCGCTCGACCTCATGGCGACCGGAGCCGCCGGTGTCGGCTACCTGCTGAAGGATCGGGTGGCCGACGTCGACGAGTTCCTCGACGCGCTCGATCGTGTCGCCGACGGTCAGACCGCCATCGACCCCGATGTCGTCACCCGTGTCGTGCAACGCGAGCGCCGCAACAATCCGCTCGACCGGCTCACCGGGCGCGAGCGCGAGGTGCTCGCCCTCATGGCCGAGGGCCACTCCAACGCCACCATCGCAGCGCGCCTGGTGCTGAACCTACGGACCATCGAGACCCACGTCGGTGCCATCTTCACCAAGCTCGACCTGCCGCCCGAGTCCGAGGCCCACCGCCGCGTGCAGGCCGTACTGACCTACCTGGCCAACGCGCCCGCCTGACGGGCACCGATCTCGGGACTGGCGCCCGGCGACGTCGCCCGTCCGTTCAGGGTCTGCGATCCGTGTCGGGCGGATCGTGGAGCGGGAGATCGTCGTCGAGTTCGAGTCCCCGCACGATGCCCCATGCAACCTGTCGTGACGTGTCGCTGCCCGTGACGGCGACGAGGAACGGCACCCGTTCGATGACGAGGAGTTCGCCGGGCTCGGCCGCCGACACCGTTGCGGTGCGGGGCACGTCGGCCAGGAGGGCGACCTCGCCGAAGAAGCCGTTGCGGCGGGCGGTCCGCATGCGCCGGCCCGACATCTCGACCTCGAACGCCCCGTCGGCCACCGCATAGAAGCAGTCGCCATGCTCGCCCTGGCGAACCACCACGTCGCCGCGATCGACCGGCAGATACGTCGCCGAACGCGCCACGGTCTCGAGCGCCAGTGGGGGGAGGGGCGCGAACATCGGCAACGACCGCAGCAGGCTCATCTCGACCACCGGGACGTCGCTCACGTGGTCGGCCGACCACAACGGCCGCACGCACGCGGCCAGTACCAGTGCCGCGACTACGGCCAGGGCAACGAGCGCCAGCCGGACGTCACCAACGGCCAGCATCGCCTGCACCAGCGCTGCACCCGACACGAAGCCGACAGCGACGGCCAGGTCGAACAGCGCGAACGCGGGTCCCAGCGCCGTCGGATCGCACGACCGTTGCAGGAGAAGACGGCCGAGCCCGTCGACCATCGCCGCCGCCAGGCCGATCACCGGCAGGGCGATCACGGCCGCAGGCAGCGACACGCCGGCGGCCAGCGACACCAACGCCGCGGCCGAAGCGCCCAGGCCGACGACCAGCACCGGCGTGAGGTGGGAACGGCGAGCCACGAGGGTCATCACCACCGTGCTCGCGACCGCTCCGGCACCGACCAGCGCGCCGAGCAGGCCGGGTCCGCCCCGCTGCATGTCGAGATTCTCGAAGGCCAGGACCACCATCAGCGGCTGCAATCCGCCGAGCACGACGCTGCGGGCCCAACCCACGACGACGATGGCGATGTTGCGGCGCCGGCGCCCCAGGTGCCGGGCGGCGCCCACGATGCCGGAACCGGCCGCGGGTTCGGTCGCCCTGGCGGCGGGGGGCCCGACGTCGCCGGGATACGACGCCATGGCCAGGGCCACCGACGACAAGCCGGCGCACCTGTTTCCACTCTATGAACAGCGATCCCGGCGCTTGCCGAAAGATCGTCATCGAGCTTACGGTATGCGCACAGACAAGTTTGGAGGGGCGGACATGGACCGTAGCCAGTTTCCCATGGTGGTCACGTGCCCGACGGTCGTGCGTGCATGTGGCCTCGAGCGATGAGCGCCGTGCACGAAGACATCCGCGACGACATCAGCATCGTTCCCACCGGCGTGGCGGTGGACATCCGTGGCGTCAGCCGGCGGTACAACTCCGGTTTCGTGGCGCTCGAGGCGGTCGACCTCAGCATCGCTCCCGGCGAGATGCTCGCTCTCGTGGGGCCGTCCGGCTGCGGCAAGTCGACGCTGCTCAAGATGATCGCCGGGCTGCTCACTCCGACGACCGGCGAGATCGACTTCGGAGGCGAACGACCCGAGATCGGCTACGTCTTCCAGGACGCACACCTGCTGCCCTGGCGCAATGCACTGCGCAACGTCGAATTGTTCCTCGAGGTCGACGGCGCCCCCAAGGCCGAACGACGAGCCCGCGCCCGCGCCGCACTCCAACGGGTCGGACTCGGTGATTCGGAGAAGTCCTATCCCGGCCAACTCAGCGGCGGCATGAAGATGCGCGTCAGCCTGGCCCGCACGCTGGCCACCGACCCCCAACTCATGCTCTTCGACGAACCGTTCGCCGCCGTTGACGAGATGACCCGGAACCGCCTCAACCTCGACCTGCTCCAGTTGCAGCGCGAACGCGGCGTCACCGGGGTGTTCGTCACCCATTCGATCAGCGAAGCGGTGTTCCTCGCCGACCGCGTCGCCGTGATGAGTGCGAGCCCGGGACGTATCGCCGGCCTGGTCGACGTGATCTTCGATGCCGAACGCACGGCCCCCTTGCGGACCAGCGCCGAGTTCGCTGCCGTCGCACGCCGCGTCGCCGAGATCATGGAGGCGCACGAATGACCTCTCGCATCCGATCCGTGGCCACCGGTGTGATCCCGCCGCTGCTGGTACTCGTCGTCCTCGTCGGCATCTGGTCGATCGCGGTGCGCGTGCTCGATCCCCAGCCCTACATCTTTCCTCCACCGAGCCGGGTCCTCGATGCAATGCAGACCGAGCAGGACCGGCTCTGGATCGGCTTCAAGAACACGCTCTACGCATCGGTGGTCGGCTTCCTGGCCGCCACCGTGGTGGGTGTGGCCGCCGCGCTGTTCCTGAGCCTCAACCGCACCGTCGAGCGGGCGTTCTTCCCCTGGGCGGTCTTGCTGCAGACGGTGCCGGCCGTGGCGGTTGCGCCGCTGTTCGTCCTCTGGTTCGGGCCGGGGCGCCAGTCCGTGACGCTGGTCGCCTTCACCGTGACACTGTTCCCGATCCTGGCGAACACCCTGGCGGGCCTGCGTGCCGCCGATGCGGCCCTCGTCGACCTGATCCGCCTCCGGGGTCGACGTCCGAACTCGTGGTTCACCTTCACCAAGGTCCGCATACCGAGCTCTCTCCCCTACCTGTTCACGGGTCTGCGCATCTCCGCGGGGCTCGCGGTGATCGGCGCCATCGTCGGCGAGGTCGTCGTCGGCCGAGGTGGCGACGAAGCCGGCCTCGGCTACTGGGTGACCTTCGGGATCACCCAGCTGAAGACCGATTTCGTCTTCGCTGCGATCGTCGTGTCCTCCGCGCTCGGCATCACGTTCTTCCTGATCATCGCCGGCACGGCGAACCGCGTCCTTCGCCACTGGCACGAATCCGCCCGGGTGATCGAGACCTGACGCTCGGCTCGCTCGCGGCAACGTAAACCCTCCCATGCCCTACGCCGACCTCGCGCGCCCCGACGCCGGTCTCCATTCCCCAACCAACCACCCATATCCACTCAGGAGTTCCCGATGACCCAGAACCCACGGCATCTGATGCGCATACTCGTTGCGCTGCTGGCCCTGTTCGCCCTCGTGGCGTCCGCTTGCGGTGACGACGATGACGACACGACCGCGACCGCGGCCGAAGACACCGAGGCAGCCGAGCCCGAAGAAGACGCCGAAGAAGACGCCGAAGAAGACGCCGAAGGCGAGGCCGAGGCCGAGCCCGACGCAGCGGCCGCCATGACGGTGCTGGCGGAGCCGACGTCGGTGTCGGTGCAGACCGACTGGTTCCCCTCGACCGATCACGCGGCGCTCTATGCAGCCGAACTCCTCGGCTTCTTCGAGGAGCGCAACCTCGAGGTCGAGATCCGTCCCGGCGGTCCTGGTATCCGTGCGGCCAACGACGTGGTGACCGGCAACGCCACCTTCGGCATGGCGATCCCCGAGAACGTCGTGCTGGCCTCGGCCGAGGGAGCGGAGTTGGTCACCTTCTTCGCCACCTACCAGGAGTCACCCATCGGCTTCATGGTGCACGCAGAGTCCGGCATCGAGAGCCTCGACGACCTGACCGAGGTGCAGGTGTTCCCCGGCCAGGTCTTCTGGGAGGTCCTCAAGGCCGAGAACGGTCTCGATGTCGAAGAGATCGCATACGACGGCTCACAGGCAGCGTGGCTCGAGAACAAGGGGTGGGCGGTGCAGGCATTCGCCACGACGAACCCGAACGTGGCCCGGCTCAACGGCGCCGACCCGGTCATGCTCACCGCGAGCAGCCTGGGCTTCCGGTCCTACGCCTCCGCCCTGTTCACCTCCGACAGCTACGCCGAGTCGAACCCCGAGGCCGTCTCCGCCTTCGCCGAGGCGCTGCAGGCAGGCCTCGATGCCTTCCTGGCCGACCCCGACCCGGTGATCGCCTACATCAACGAGGTGTCCCCCGATTTCGAGATCGAGGTCGGCGAGGCCGCCTTCCCCGTCATGAGCGAACTGGTGGTGAGCGATACCACCGCCGAGTTGGGGACCGGGGCAATGACCGGCGAGGTCTGGGACGACGTCGCCGGCCGCATGTTCGACGCAGGCATCATCTCGAGCGAGGTGAGCGGCGCCGACCTGTGGACCAACGACTTCCTGCCCTCCGCCTGACCTCGTCGGTCGAGCGGCCCTCCAGGGCATGAGGGTGTGCCGGCCGGGCGACCCGCCGGCACACCGACCCTCACCGATCGGACGCGGGAAGCACTCCGCACTTATGATATGCATGCATACGAAACGTCGGCCGACCCCCGAAGCGAGCCCAGATGCTGATCAGTGAGATCCCGGCCCTACGCGAATACTGGTACCCGATCGCCTACAGCGGCGACGTCGACGATGCGCCGCACAAGTTCACCATCTTCGGCGAGGACTACGTCGCCTGGCGCTCCCCCGACGGCGCCGTCCACGCGGCACGCGACGAATGCCCCCACCGCGCCGCCCGCCTGTCCCAGGGCTGGCTGACCGACGGCTGTCTCGTCTGCCCCTACCACGGCTGGCGTTTCGACGGCGACGGCCAGTGTGTCGAGATCCCGTCTGCCGACCCATCGGTCCCGATCCCCCCACGGGCCCGCCTCGACTCCATCCACGCCGCGGAGCGCTACGGCCTGACGTGGGTATGTGTCGCCGAACCGCGCGCCGGCATCCCGGACCTCGTCGAAGCCGACGCACCCGGCTACACCTTGATCCACGAGATGCTGCAGGTCTGGAATGCCTCCGCGCCCCGCATCGTCGACAACGCCCTCGACGTCAGCCACGTCGCATGGGTCCACCGCAACTCGGTCGGCAGCGCGGCCAACCCGCGACTCGAGACGGGCCCGCTCGAGCGAGACGGCCAGACGTTCCGCTTCTCGGTGACGCTCGTCGCCCAGGTCAACGATCAGCAGAAGGCCAACACCGGCCTGGCGGTCGACCTCACCCGTCGCACCACCCACGCAGAACTCGTCCAACCGCTGGTGTTCCGCGGACGCATGGTCTACGAGGAGAACGGCCTCGAACACGTCCTGTTCAAGACCTGCACTCCCGTCGACGACGAGACCACCCTGTTCTGCCAGTTCATCGCCCGCAACGACGACCCGCCGCCCGAGCGGTGGGAGGCGATCAGCGCGGTCGACATCCAGGTTCAGGCCGAGGACCGGGCCCTGCTGGAGAACGTCAATCCGGACTTCCCGCTCGAACCGACCGCCGAACTCCACACGAAAGCAGACCGCATGACGCTCGAATACCGAAAGATCCTCGCCGAGCTCGCCTCCGAGACGACCGTCGAGCGGCCGGCCGACGCGGTGACCCCATGAAGATCGGTATCCAGACCCCACCCGAACACACCACCTTCTCCGAGCTCGACGACATCTGGCAGGCAGCCGACGAACTCGGCGTCCACGCTGCCTTCACCTTCGACCACCTCGTCCCTCTCAACCCCGGGCAACGTCCAGGAGGCCCGAGCGGCGTGCCCGACGGCCCACAGTTCGAGGGCTGGACCACCCTCACGGCGCTCGCAGCGCGCACGCAGCGGCTCCAGGTCGGGACGCTCGTCACCGGCATCACCTACCGCCATCCGGTGATGCTCGCGAAGATGGCGGTGACGCTCGACCACGTCACCGGCGGACGGGCCATCCTCGGCATCGGCGCCGCCTGGCACGAGGCCGAACACCGGATGTACGGCTTCGACTTCCCGTCGGTGGGCGAGCGTATGGGGCGCCTCGACGAGGCCCTCGAGATCACCCGGCGGCTGTTCACCGAGGAGACCGTCGACCACGACGGCGACTGGTACCACCTCGACGGTGCACCCTTCGACCCGAAGCCGGTGCGAGGCACCGGCATCCCCATCCTGGTGGGCGGCAGCGGACCCCGCCTCAAGAACATCGCCGCCCGGCACGCCACGATGTTCAACTCGTTCTCGGCACCGTGGGAATGGGAAGGCGTCAACGCCGACCTCGACGAGCGCCTGGCCCGGGCCGGACGCGAGCCGCGCGAGCTCATGCGCACTGCGTTCGTGTTCTCCGAGCTCTCCGGCGACCGCGAGGCCGAGGACGGCCTCGTCGCCCACTTCCAGAGCAACCGCGGCGGCACCGACGACGAGGTCCGCCGCCGTGTGATCATCGGCGACCCCGACCAGATGATCTCGACCCTGCAGGGCTATGCGGACGCGGGGGTCGAGATGGCGATCCTCAACCTGCGTCCCCCGTATCCCCTCGAGGGCCTCCGGCGTTTCGCCACCGAGGTCATCCCGGCCCTTGCCTGAGCCGACTGCCGCCCCCGAGCGGGTCGACCTGTTGGTGCGTGGCGGCACGGTCGTCACCGTCGACGCCGACGACACGGTCATCGACGCCGACGTCGCCGTTCGCGACGGCGTGATCGTCGCGGTCGGACCCCGTCTCGACGTGCAGGCAGCCCACACGATCGACGCCGGCGATGCTGCGGTCATTCCCGGTCTCGTCAACGCGCACATGCACGAGACCCTCGACCGCAGCGTCTTCGAGGACCTCCCCTTCCTCGAATGGCTCGAGTCGTACGCGCTGCCCAAGGACTGCGCCTACCAGCCCCACCACATCCGCGCTGCGGCGCTGCTCAACCAGGCCGAGATGATCGCCGGAGGCACGACGACGTTCATCGACATCTTCCGCCACCCCCACGAGGCGGCCCTGGTCGCCGAGATGTCGGGGCTGCGGGCCATCTTCAGCCCGCAGGTGATCGACGACCCGGTGGGTCCCGGCGAGACCCTCGAGGGCAACGTCGCGTTCATCGAGGCGTGGAAGGACCGGATCCCCGAACGGATCTCGACCTGGTTCGGGCCCCACTCGCTCTACACCTGCCATCCCGAGACCTACCGCGAAATGCGCCGGCTCGCCGACCGGTACGACGTCGGTATCCACACCCACCTCGCCGAGAGCGCCGCGGAGACGGCGATGATCGCCGAGCGCGCCGGGGGGCGTACCCCGGTGCAACTGCTCGACGATCTGGTGGGCCTCGGCCCCGGCGTCGTCGCGGCGCACTGCGTCGAGTTGAGCGACGACGATCTCGCGCTGCTCGCACGCAGTCGCGTCGGCATCGCCCACTGCCCGACATCGAACGCCAAGCTCGGCAACGGACGTGCACGCATCACCGAGTTGCTCGCAGCCGGCGCCGTCGTCGGGCTCGGCACCGACTCGAACATGACCAACAACGACCTCGACCTCTTCGAGGAGATGCGCATCGCGGCACTGGTCCAGAAGCAGCTGACCGGAGACCCGTCGGTGCTGCCCAGCCGTCAGGTACTCCGCTTGGCCACCAAGGGCTCGGCCGACGTGTTGGGCCTGGGCGAGCGCGTGGGCAGCATCGAGGTCGGCAAGGCGGCCGACCTCGCCGTCGTCAACCTCCGCCTGCCGCACACGCGCCCCCTGGTGCGTTACGGACGAGGCAACGTCGTCGACGCGATCGTCTGGTCGTGTTCGGCGCGCGACGTCCGCCACACCGTGGTCGCCGGCGAGGTGCTGATGGAGGATCGCCGGCTGCTCACGCTGGACGTGGAGGACATCGTCGAGCTCGCCGACCGCGAGATCCTCGACCTGCTGCGCGCCGCCGGAGTGCTCGACAAGCGCTTCGGCCCGGCCTGACCTCGCCCCCGGCCGGCAACGCTGCAACCCGGATCAGAGGGTCAGGTCGTCGGGTCGGATCGGAACCCGGTTGACGGGCCTTCCCGTTGCGGCGCGTACCGCCGCGGCGATCGCCGCAGTGGACGACAGCGCGCCCGGCTCCCCCACCCCTTTGAGGCCGAACGGTGCCTGCGGATCGGGAACTTCGACCAGGACCGAATCGACGCGGGGCACATCGGCCGCGGTGGGCACCAGGTAGTCGGTGAAGGTGTTGTTGCGGACCAGGCCATCGGTGCTGTCGAGGTGCTCGTTCAGCGCGAGCCCGATGCCCTGCGCGACACCGCCGAGGATCTGGCCCCGCACCTCCCGCGGGTTGACCGCCCGCCCGACGTCCTGGGCCGTCGCGATGTGCACCACCCGGCACAGCCCGAGGTCGACGTCGACGTCGACCGGCACGGTGCGCGACGAACATCCAGGAGACGTGGACGTCGCCCTGGCCCGTCGTCGGGTCGCCCCGGTGGGTGATCGGGGCCCGATATTCGACGGTGCTCGCGACGCTGTCGCCCTGCAGCACATCTGCGAGCGCAACGGTCTCGCCCTCGACGTCGAGGCCTCCGGCGACGAGGCGCACGCCTTCGGCCGAGACCCCGAAGCGCGTCGCCGTTCGGCGCACCACCTCTGCCGCGACCTCGGTTGCCGCCTGCAACACGGCAGCCCCCGACATCCAGGTCTGACGGCTCGCCGATGACGAACCCGCGTAGCCCAGCGCCGTGGTGGCCGGCGCCACCGACACCGGGACGCCGCCGAGCGCTTCGCTCGCGATCTGACACAGCACCGCCTCGGCCCCTTGTCCGACCTCGGCCGCGGCGGAGGTCACCACGGCCCCGCCGGCACCGAGCTCCACGGTCGCTATCGACCACTCCGGTGTGCCCTCGCCATAGAGATGATTCTTGACTCCCAGCGCGAACCCGACGCCGCGACGAACGTGCGCTGCCTCGGTGGTGGCACCGGTGCCTCCGGGCATGCCGTAGGGGTGGACCCGGGCCGATGGATCGTCGTCGGTGACCGCGGTGCGGGTGCAGCCGTCGATCAGCTCGAGGAGCGGCGCCGAAGCGCCGACGCGCTGGCCCGACGTCGGGAAATCGTCGCCCGGGACGAGCGCATTGCGGCGGCGCAGCTCGACGGGGTCGAGCTCCAGCGCGTCGGCCATGAGGTCCACGGTCGATTCCATCCCGAAGCAGGCCTGCACGGCACCGAAGCCCCGCATCGCTCCGCTCACCGGGTTGTTGGTGCGCACCGCTCGTCCGTGAACCCGAACCGACGGAATGCGGTACGGCCCGGCGGCGAAGTAGCAGGCACTGCCGAGCACCGGTCCCGAGGTGCTGGCATAGGGGCCTGCGTCGAGGATCAATTCGGCCTCGAGGAAGCGGAAGGTGCCGTCGTGATCGGCCCCGAGCCGGTAGCGCATACGGGCCGGATGGCGCTTCGGATGCGCGAGGAAGGACTCGGCGCGCCGGTAGGTCGTCTTGACGGGACGCCCGGTGTGCAGCGCAGCGAGCGCCAGGTGCACCTGGCAGGTGATGTCCTCGCGGCCGCCGAAGGCGCCGCCGATTCCCGACATCACCAACCGCACCTTCTCGCTGGGAAGGCCCAACACCGAGGCGATCTGGGGCTGATCGGTGTGGAGGTCCTGGGTGGCCAGCAACAGCGTGACACCACCGTCGTCGTCGGGCACGGCGACAGCGCTCTCGGGACCCAGAAACGCCTGATCCTGGCGCCCCGTCTCCCATTCGCCCTCCACGACGACCGGCGCATCGAGGTCCCCGCCGCGGTGGAGCCGGAGCTCACGCACCACATTGCCGTCGGGGTGCACGAGCGGCGCTCCGGGCAGCAGTGCCATGGCGGGGTCGGTCGTGGGCGGCAGCGGATCCCAGTCGATGTCGACGAGGTCGGCGGCCGCCCAGGCTGCCTCCTGCGACGTCGCTACGACGAAGGCCACCGGCTCACCCAGGTACCGGGCCACACCATCGACGAAGGGCGGGGTATCAGCGGTGATGTGGCCGGTGCGGGCGTCGGTTGGGACATCATCGATGGTGAGCACCGCGATGACGCCCGGTGACGCCTCGGCCGCGGCGGGATCGAAGTCGACCAGACGCGCATGGGCGTGGGGGCTGCGCACCGTCGCCCCGAACAGCATCGCGGGTACCGCGATGTCGTTGGAGTATTCGAAGGATCCGTCGATCTTCGGGGCCACGTCGTGGCGCTCGAACGCAGCGCCGATGACCGAGGAACGACCTGGTGCAGCCTCGCCGTTCATCGCCGTCCTCGCCGCGAGCGAGACACCTCGACGACGGCCTCGACGATCCCCTGGTAGCCGGTGCAGCGGCACAGATTGCCGGCGAGCGCCTCGCGCACGGTCGATTCGTCGATGGGGTCGGGGGCAGCGAGCGCAGCCTCGGCGGCCACGATGAACCCTGGGGTACAGAACCCGCACTGCACGGCGCCGTGCCGTGCGAAGGCCTCGGCGAGGTCCGCCCGCACGAGGCTGCGGACCGTTGTGATCTCGGCGCTCTCACAGACCGCTGCCGGCACCAGGCACGAACAGACCAGGTGTCCGTCGAGTAGCACGGAACACGAGCCGCACTCCCCCTGCTCGCATGCGCCGGTCGTCGCCGTGTGGCCTGCGTCGCGCAGCGCCCGCAACAGACTGGTCGATGGAGTGACCTGGAGTTCGACAGGCTCACCGTCGACCCGGACTGCGAGGGTCTCGGTCCCGCTGACGCCCCGTGTTGTCATCGGAGGTCCTGACCGGTCGCTCGCCACAGCCGTTCGTGGACGCGCGCTGCCAACACGCCGACCGCGTGGCGGCGGTAGGCGGCCGTTGCCCGCACGTCGTCGATGGGCGAGGCCGCAGCCGTAACGGCCTCGACGAACTCCGCACCGGCATGCGGGTCGAGCAGCAGCACCTCGGCATCGACCACCCGGCACACGGTCGGACCGACCGAGCCGATGGCGACGCGGGCCACCCCGTTGTCGGCGTCGAGGCGGGCAGCGAGCGAGCAGACGCTGATGACCATGGCGTTGCGGGTGCCCACCTTCGAGAACCACTCCTGCCCGCCGGTGGAGCGCAGTGTGACACCGGTGACGAGCTCGTCTGCAGCGAGGACATTGGTCTTGGCTCCGGTGGCGAAGCGTTCGAGTGGCACGGTTCGCTCGCCGTGCACCGACGAGATCTCGACCTCGGCGTCGTAGCACAGCAGCGGTGGCACCGAGTCGGCCGCAGGTGACGACGTCACGAGGTTTCCTCCGATGGTGCCCGCGCTCCGGATCTGTGGGCCACCGACGGTGCGAGCCGCCATCGCCAACGCCGGCGCAGTCGTGGTCAGATCCTGCTGCAGTCGGTGGAAGGTGCACCCCGCACCGATGACGACCGAGCCATCACGCTCGCCGATCTCGCCGAGCTCGGCGACCCGACGCAGCGACAACCAGCCCTGGGGCCGCTCTCGCCCTTCGTTGACGGCGACCATGACATCGGTGCCGCCGCTGACCACCCGCCTGTTCGGCTCTGCGGCACGGATCGAAAGTGCCTGAGCCAGCGAGCGAGGCGCAGTGCCGGTCGCTCCGTTCGTCACCCCAGATCCTTCAGATCGGATACAATCAGCGGCAAAATCATATGCGCAGAGACTATCTGGCGCGCAGGCGGAAAGGGAAGGCGCAGTGGCCTCTCGCAACAAGCGGAACGACGACGTCAGCTACCCCGCATCGTCGGCCTGGGACAAGCCCGGCTTCCTTCTCTGGCACGCCACCCTCGAATGGCAGCGCCAGGTCACCGCCGCCTTGAAGGACGTCGACCTCACCCACGTACAATTCGTCCTCCTCGCCGGTGCGGTCTGGCTCGAGGAACGCACCGGACCCCCATCGCAACGCGAGCTGGCCGACCACGCAGGGACCAACCCGATGATGACCTCCCAGGTCGTCCGCACGCTCGAGAAGGCCGAGTTGCTCGAGCGGACCATCGACCCCACCGACACCCGCATCAAGCGGCTGAGCGCCACACCCCAGGGCGCGGCGCTGGCTCGCAAGGCGGTGGCGCTGGTCGAAGGAGTCGACCGCGCCGCGTTCGCCGACGTCGATGACCTTCCCCTCCTGCTGCAGAGTCTGCGGTCGGTCGCCCGACGCGACCCGTCCGGGGAACGACTCGACGACATCGCCGGCGCCTGATGGCGCCGACACCTGCGCAGGGGCCCGTGCCTCTGCTCGTCGACACCGACGGGGGCGTCGACGACGCCGTCGCCCTCTTCTGGGCGGCGACGTCGCCCGACGTCGAGCTCGTGGCCGTCACCGTCGTCCACGGCAACGTGCCCCTCGAGGTCGCCGCCGCCAACGTCTGCACCGTGCTCGAGGCTGCGGGACGCCACGACGTCGCCGTTGCGGTCGGCGCCGACGAGGCCATCGGCGACGTCCCTCCATTGCGTCCGGCGACGTTCATCCACGGCACCGACGGCCTGGGCGACACGGGCCGCCGTCCGGCCCGCACCTGGCAGATCGCCGAAGACGCCTGTGGCGTCCTCATCGAGCGGTGCGCCGAACGGCCCGGCGAGCTGACGCTGGTCACCCTCGGTCCGCTCTCCAACGTGGCGCTGGCGCTGCGCCGCGACCCGATGCTCGCAACCAACGTGCGGCGGCTCGTGGTGATGGGCGGCGCCGCCGCAACCCAGGGCAACGCCCTGCCCGGCGCCGAGGCCAACATCGCGCACGACCCCACCGCAGCCGCCGAGGTCGCCGCCGCACCGTGGGCGATGCCGCCGCTGCTCGTGGGGCTCGACGTCACGCACCAGGCGACCATCACCACCGAGCTCGTGGCGCTGCTCGCCGAGGAACGGACACCCGCCGCCCGGTTCCTGCGCGCGCCGCTCGACTTCTACCGCCAGGCCGCGGGCACCTTCTGCGCTCCCGGTGAGTTCCCCTGCCACGACCTGCTCGCGACCCTCGCGGCTGTCCAGCCCCTCGTCGACGGCCCCACTCTGCCCATGGCGGTGCAGGACCAGCCCGGGCCGGCCTGGGGCGCGACGGTCGTCGACCGGCGCGTGCCGTTCTTCGAGCGCGCCGGCTCCGGTTCGGTGCAGTCGACCACGACGGGCTTCACCCCGTGGCAGATCGGCACCGAGGTCGACGTGGCCGCCTTCCGCGACGCGGTGGCCGCCCTCTTCGGCGGCTGATCCGCCGTCCGGAGCATCGGCCTGGCGAGCATCAGGTGGGCGAAGCGGTCGACTCCCGGATGCGCAGCACCGGTTCGAGGACCTCGGCACGGTCGGTGGTCCGTCCGTCGATCCGCTCGCCGAGCATCGTCATGGCGGTGGCCCCGAGCGCGGCGGTGAGCTGATCGACGCTGGTCAACCTGGGACGAACGGTCGCCGCCAGAGCAGTGTCGTCGTAGCCGATCACCGACAGCCGACCCGGCACGTCCACCTCGAGGTCGTGGGCGCGATCGAGCACGGCGATCGCCGTGATGTCGTTGTTCGTCAGCACGGCGGTGGCGTCGGACCGCAGCAACTCGTCGATGGCGCGACCCAGTGACGCCCTCGATGGCGCCACCCACATGCGGGGCGGATCGAGCTCCCAGCGCGCCATGGCGGCGGCATAGCCGTCGCGACGCGCCATGGCCGCCGGTCGATCCGATCCGGACAGGAAGGCGATCGCCCGGTGACCGAGCGCCGCGAGGTGATCGACCGCCGTCGTCGCGCCGTGGGCGTCGTCGTTGGCGACATGATCGACGCCCGCCGGGACGACCGCCGGGCGCCCCACCACCACCAGGGGTAGACGGGCGCCGCACGATGCGACCAGGTCGGGGTCGACCCTCGAGCTGACGATCACGACCCCTTCGACGTTGAGCGAGATCATGGCGTCGAGGTGTTCGGCCAGCCGGTCGGGCTCGCGATGGCCGTGCGCGATGAGGACCTGCATGCCGGCCTCGGCCGCTGCCGCCTCGACACCGAGCGCGACATCGGTGTGGTACGGGTTGCGCAGATCGGTCACGACGACGCCGATCTGGCCCGTGCGGCCCTGCACCAGCGCCCGGGCGACCGCGTTGGACCGGTAACCGAGCGAATCCGCGACCGCGCGGATGCGTTCGCGGGTGGCCTCGCTGACCCCTTCGTCGCCGCGCAGAGCGAGCGACACCGCCGACTTCGAGACTCCGGCGGCTGCCGCGACGTCGATGATGGTCGGGCGCCGGCCGTTCACCGGACAAGCATGCCATGGGCGGCCCTCGCTGCGTTTCGCACCGGGCGCGCTGCTCCCGGTGATACCCCATGGACGCACTACTGGAACGTTCCAGTAGTGATCACCCGCCGTTCACGAGCCGTTCAAGGTGCGTCGTTAGGTTGCGGCCCCAGCAGCCGACCGACGGAGGAAGAATGACGACGACCGACCCCGACACCTCTGCGGTACCGGTCCATCACGACCGGCCCCCGACAGGTCTCGGCATCCGACCGGCAGCTCTGCTGCTCGATTTCGGCGGCGTCATGTTCTCGACCGTCAAGCGGCCCGACGGCATCGCGGCAGCCGCGTCCCACCTGGCCGAGGTACTCGCACGCGCCGGCCACGACATCGATCCCGAGCGCCTCGAGCTGTCGCTTGCCGCCGGCCTCGCAGGACTCACCCATTGGAAGCACTCCATGAGTCGCACCCCGGCGCCGGCCGAACTCACCCATCGTCAGGTCTGGGAGGAGTTCCTCCTGTCCGACCTCGACCCCGCCATCGCCGCCACCGTGGCCGGCGACGCCGCCGAGCTGCTGTGTGCGCTGAGCCGCCACATGAACGAACACACCGTCCGACCCGGCATCGGCCGGCTCCTCGACGACGCCCGTGCGCTGGGGATCCCGGTCGGGATCGTCAGCAACGCCCACGCCGGGCGAGCGCACCGAGAGCTGCTGCGCCGTCACGACATGGAACACCTGGTGGCGGTGCAGCTCTATTCGGACGAGGTCGGGATGCGAAAGCCCAACCCCGCCATGCTCCAGATGGCTGCGACCGCACTGGCCACCACCCCCGACCGGTGCTGGTACGTCGGCGACACCCAGGACCGCGACCTCGTCGCGGCCCGCCGCGCCGGGATCGGTGCGGTCATCCTCACCGAGAGCAAGCACACCCGCAATCCCCCGTTCCCGGTGCACGAGCGCGCCGACGCCGTGCTCCCCACGCCCGAGGGCATCGTCGACCTCCTGGCCGCAGCGACGCCCGCGCCCGCGCGCCGAGCCGACGCCGACACCGACGAACCCCGCCCCGCCCCGTCGCCCGGCCGGGACCGGCGCCCCGCCGCGTTGCTCCTCGACCAGGGCGGCGTCCTCACATCGTCCACGAAGACCCCCGCAGCAGTGGAGCAACTGGTGCTCACGACCGTCGACCGCCTCGCTGCCGCCGGGCACCGGGTGGAGGTCTCGCAACTGCGCGAGGCACTCGACGATGCACGACGCTCCTACCAGGCCCGCAAGGACGAGACCGAGCGCACCGAATCGAAAGCCGACCACGGCGCCGTCATCGACGAGATCTCCCCCGCCGAGTTCTGGGGCGAGCTCGTCGGCGCGCACCTCGATGCCGGAGCTCGCGCCTGGCTCCTCGCCGAGGCCGGCGAGTTGATGTTCGCCTACGCGGCGGCCAAATCCGACGTGGTTCTCCGCGACGGGGTTCCCGAGCTGCTCCAGTGGTGCCGCCGCGTCGGCATCCCCGTCGCGATCGTGTCCAACACGATCTGCGGGCGCAGCGGCCGCGCCCGCCTCGTCGCCGCCGGCGTCGGTGACCTCATCGGTGCCCACGCATATTCCGACGAGGTCGGCCGCCGCAAGCCCGACCCCGCCCTCGTGTGGGCGGCCACCCGGGCACTGGGCGTCGACCCGGCCGATTGCTGGTTCGTCGGGGACAAGCCATGGCGCGACGTCGTCGCCGGACGTGGCGCCGGCGTCGGAACCGTCGTGGTCGTCCGCGATGGCTCGCCCACCGCCGAACGGCTCGAGACCAGCCTCACCGACCCCGACCTGGTCCCGGACCTCCTCGTCGACGACATCCGTGCCGTCCACCAGGCCCTCGAAGCGCTGCCCCAACCACGAATCACTCCCTAGGAGGAACCCCGACATGACCGCGCCAACCACCCCGGCCACCGGCCGGACCAACCGATGGGCCGAGAACCCACACGAGCTGAACTCGTCCCAGAAACTGATGGTCTTCGTGCTGTCGATGACCCTGTTCGGACTGGCCAACATCCTCACCGAGGTGCTGCCCGAGTTCACCGTGGGGCCCGTCGAGCTGTCGGTCTCCTACCTGGCCTTCGTGCCGGTCGTGATGGTCGTCCTCTTCCACCCGCTCTATGCCGCACTCGGCGCCCCCCTCGGCGAGATCGTGTTCGTCGACCTGCTCATGGGCAACTTCTCCGGCATCGGCGAGCTCGAGGGCTTCATCCAGCTGTCGTTGGGCCTCTACATCGCCGGCTCGCTCGTGCGGGACCCCCGTGTGCGCTGGCAGGTCGCCATGGCGGCGATGGTCGCCGTCGGCATCGACAAGGGCGTCGGTGGCGTGGTCGACATGCTCAAGGTGGTCCTCGGGGTCGAGGACCTCGAAGCCGTCGACGGCCTGCCCGAATCGATTCTCGCCATCGAGGGCGTCGCCTTCCTGAGCGACTTCGTCATCAGCGGCATCATCCTCGGCGCCATCCCGGCGGCCTATCTCGCACCCCGGCTGTACGGCAAGATCGAACCGCTGCTGGGCCTCGCACCCCGCGACCCTGCCGTACCGATCCCCGGACGGGCCCGCCAGACCGGCGCCTTCGTCGGCCTCGCCACCGTGTTGTTCATCGCATCGGGCGGGTTCGCGTTCCTCGAGTACGCCGACATCGAGCTCGGCGTGTGGGAACCCGACTTCATCGACCGCTACGGACAGGGCTTCCTGTGGGTCGGCGTCGCCGCCTGCGTCGTGGTCCTCGCCGCAGCAGTGATGCTCATCGCCCGCCGCGGCGACAGCGCCGGTCGAGGCTCCTCGACCCGGGGCGCCTGAGCCGTGGCCCCCGTCATCGAAGTCGAAGGACTCGCCTTCCGCTATCCCGGCGCCGAGGTCGACAGCCTCACCGGCGTCGACCTCGTCATCGAGCGGGGCGACTTCGTCGCGGTCGTCGGGGGCAACGGCTCGGGCAAGACGACGCTGTGCAAGTCGCTCAACGGCCTCATCCCTCACTTCTGGGCCGGCCGATTCGACGGATCGGTGCGAGTCGCGGGGGTGGACACCCGCGACTCGTCCGTCGCCAGCCTGTCCAGCCTCGTGGGCTACGTGTACCAGGACTTCGGCAACCAGCTGATCCGACCGACGGTGCGCCAGGACGTCGAGTTCGGGCCGATCAACTTCGGGTTGGAGGACTTCGCCGACCGCAGCGCCGAGGCACTCGACCAGCTCGGGATCGGGCATCTGGCGTCGACGTTCATCTGGCAGCTCTCGGGCGGCCAGCAACACCTCACCGCCCTCGCCGGCGTCCTGGCGATGCGCCCGCAGGTCATCGTCGTCGACGAACCGGTCGCCGAGCTCGACCCCGCCCGCGCCGAGGAGGTCTACCGGATGCTCACCCGCATCAACCACGAGCTCGGCACGACCGTCGTGGTCATCGAACACCACGCCGAGTTCATCGCCCGCTACGCACGGAGCGTCGCACTCATGGCCGATGGCGCGCTGCGGTGGCACCTCCCCACCCGTGAGGCACTGGGTCGTGCCGACGAGCTCGAGGCGCACGGCATCCCGGCACCCCAGGTGGTCGAAGCCGTCCGACGCATCGCCCCCGGAGCCGAGGTGCCCCTCACCGTGGCCGAGGCGACCGAGACCCTCCGGCCGCTGATCCGCCCTCAGGCCGAGGCCCCGCCGCTCCCGGCGGAGGTCTCCCCCGGGCTCCACGATGCCACCGGTGCCCCCGGTGCCCCCGGTGCCGGCAACGTCGTGGCGAGCCTGCGCGCTGTCGGCTACGGCTACCGCGACGTGCACAACAACCTCGAGACCGTCCTCGACGCGGTGTCGCTCGATCTCCACGAGGGCGAACGCGTCGCGGTCGTCGGATCCAACGGAGCGGGCAAGTCGACGCTGCTGCGCCTGCTCACCGGCCTCGTCGTGCCCCGGTCGGGCGAGGTCGAGATCGAAGGCGTCAACACCAGGAGCAAGTCACCCGCCGAGCTCGCCGACCGCGTCTCCTACCTCCACCAGCATCCCGAGCAGATGTTCCTGAAGGACTCGGTGCGCTCGGACATCGCGATGTTCCCCCACCAGCGAGGGCGCCCGGGAACAGACGAGCTCGTCGATCGGATCCTCGACCAGCTCTCGCTCGACCATCTGGCCGAGCGTGACGGTCGGACCCTCTCGGGCGGCCAGCAGCGCCGCGCCACGCTCGGCATCGGCCTCGCCATGACGCCCACGCTCCTGCTGCTCGACGAGCCCACGTCGAGCCTCGACGTCAGGACCCGCCAGGACGTGACCGCCATGTTGGCGACGCTCGCCGAGCGGATCCGCTGCGTCGTGGTCGCAACCCACGACATGCACCTCGTGGCCGAATGGGCCACCCGGGTGATCGTCCTGCACGCCGGCGGCGTCCTGGCCGACACCACTCCCGCCACATTGTTCGACGACCCGGGGCTGCTCGCATCGGTCAACCTGGTGGCCCCCCAGGTCACGCTGCTCGGCCATGCACTGGGAGTTCGACCGGCGCCGCTGTGCGTCGACGATCTCGTCCGGCGCACGATCGACGCCGACTGTCCCGTGGCCGGAGCGACCTGATGCGAACCGAACACGACGTCTTGTCGGTCGAGTGGATCAAACTCGAACTGCTCCGTACCGCCTACGCCACCCGAGGCGGCCTCCTCTCTCGACGCGACCCGCGGGTGGTCATCTTCTGGTACCTGATCTTCGCGATCGTGCCGTGGCTGACGTTCAACATCACCATCCTGGCGATCCTGTTCGCCATCACCGCGACGGCGGTCGTCCTGTCGAGGGTCGGGCCACTGGTGCTCGGGCTCTTCGTGTTCGGGCTGGGCATGGAGAGCATCTATCTCCTGGCCCTCGCATGGTTCTTCGACGGCGACCTGAACACCGTCATGTCACTGCTGACGTTCACGCTGAAGCTCGGCATCATCAGCCTGGCGAGCATGGCGGCGTTCGTTTCGCTCGACCCCGAGAAGCTGTCCGATGCGCTCATCAGCTTCCGGGCGCCGTCGTTGCTGAGCTTCGGCGTCAGCTACGGGTACCGCATGCTGCCGATCATGATCGACGAGTTCCACACGATCGTGAACGGGTTCCGGCTGCGCAACGCGCCCCTGGCCTCGAAGGGCTTCCTCGGTTGGCGGGCGCTGCTGCGGATCGGGGTGACCCTCGTGCAGAGCTTCTATCCGATGATGCTCAACACGGCGAAACGGACGAGGACGACGGTCGAGGCACTCGAGACGCGGGGCTTCACGTTCGCCGGCGAGAGCCGCCTGGCCCGTGACCTGCGCCTGGCGCACCTGCGGGTGACGTCGGGCGATGTCACGCTCATGGTCGTCACCGTCGTGCTCGTGATCGGCGCGTTCGTCGTCGGCGGTCGGATCCCGGTGTTCGCCCGCGACTTCTGAGCCACGCCGCACCGGCATCGGCGAAGTGTGCTGAGCTTGGGCCATGATCGATCTGGCACCACATCACCGGGAGCTGGAGGAGCAGGGCTACACGATCGTCGAGGGCCTCATCGACGACGACCTCGTCGAGGCGCTGCTCGCCGACGTGCACCGCCTCGAGGCGGCTCTCGGCCGGACTCCGGACAACAACCGGTTCGAGGGCAACCGCACCACCCGTACCTACAACCTGTTGGCCCACGGCGAGATCTGGCAGCAGGTCCCCACCCAGCCCCAGGTGCTCGAGCTGGTCGAAGGCGTGCTCGGCCCGGAGTGCCTGGTGTCGTCGCTGGCGTCGATCTCGCTCGCGCCCGGCGAGACCGGGCAGCCCATCCACGCCGACGACCAGGTGCAGCCCCTCGCCAAGCCCCACGTGGCGACGGTGTGCAACTCGATGTGGGCGCTCACCGACTTCACCGAGGCCAACGGCGCCACCCGTGTCGTGCCCGGCAGCCACCGCTGGCAGAACCCCGACTACGGCGCCGACCCCACCGGGATCGACACGGTGGCCGCCGAGATGCCCCGGGGTTCGGTGCTGGTGTGGCACGGCAGCACCTGGCACGGCGGCGGCGCCAACACCACCGCAGATGAGATCCGCGTGGGCGTGGCGATGAACTACTGCGCCGGCTGGATCCGCCAACAGGAGAACCAGCACCTGGGCATCCCGCCCGAGATCGTCGCGACCTTCACCCCCCAGCTCCGCCAGCTGTGCGGCTTCGGCATGTACCGGGGCCTCACCGGCAACATCGAGAAGCAGAGCCCCGCGACGCTCCTGTACGGCGATCCTCCCCAGACCCAGCTCTGGGACCACGAACCCATCGAGGCGCCGCCCGGATAGGGAGCTGCCCGTCAGCCCCAACCGTTCCAGTACGTGCGGGTGCGGGCGTCGATGCGGCCGGCCGGGCGGAAGCCGTCACCCAGGTAGTAGCCGATGGGCAGCAACGCCACCTGGGTGACATCGTCGGGGATGCCCAACAGCTCGGCGGCCTCGGCCTCGTACATCAGGTGCAGCGTCGTCAGCGACGACCCGACGCCACGGGCCCGCAGCGCGAGCATGAACGACCACACCGCGGGGAAGATCGACCCGTAGGAGCCGGCCTGGTGGAACACCGTCAGGTCCTCCCATCGGCCCTCGACGCACGGGATAACCATGGCCGGGACCTCGTGGAGGCGTTCGTTCAGGTACGCCGCCGACCCGAGAATGCCGCGCATCTGGGAGCGGCGGGGGTCGTCACGGTCGAAACGCGGCACCTGGGGGACATCGGCGTAAGAGGCGAAGCCCCGCCGGTACAAGTCGGCCAGCGCGGCCTTGATGGCAGGATCGTCGACGACCACGAAGTGCCAGCCCTGGCTGTTGGAGCCCGTCGGGGCCTGCACCGCGATGTCGAAGCACTCCTCCAACAGAGCGCGGGGCACGGGCCGGTCGAAGTCGAGCCGCCGGCGCACCGACCGGGTCGTGGTGAGCAGATGATCGACCGCGGCGAGATCGATGTCGGCAGCTCCGCCGGCGGAGACCCCGTCGCCGTTCACCTCGTGGGCTCGGTCACCAGCGGGGCGTCGGGGTCGGCGGCCCATTCCTGCATGCTGGCCGTGTACACGGCGACGTCGTCGTAGCCGAGCAGCGTCAGCGCGAACGCATCGCCCGACGCCGCGATGCCCCCGCCGCAGTAGGTGATGGTGCGCGTCGCCGGGTCGTGGTCGAACATCGCGGCCAACTCCTCAACGGGACGGAAGCGGCCGGTGTCGGGATCGGTCAGCGC
This sequence comes from Acidimicrobiales bacterium, assembly GCA_046290435.1. Taxonomy (GTDB): domain Bacteria; phylum Actinomycetota; class Acidimicrobiia; order Acidimicrobiales; family UBA8592; genus CAVQUE01. The sequence goes on along the minus strand of JBKAGO010000033.1, from coordinate 274,842 downwards.
GGAGGCCGGCGCGTTGACCGCACCGGGGATGTGCCCACCACGGCGATACATGGCGATCTCGCCGCTGTACATCTGGGGCGTCAGCGCGTCGACGATGCAGGTCGCGCCGTCACCGATGGCAGCGGTGACCTCGCTCTTGTCGGCGACCAGCCGGGGCCGCAGCCTCACCGGCAGCGAACCCGCCTCGTGGGACCGCACCGTCGTGTCGACGGGCCGGTCCTCCTGGCTCCACGCGAGCCATCCCCCGTCGAGCAGCGCGGCGTCGTCGAAGCCGATCCAGCGCAGCATCCACCAGACCCGTGCCGCCCACATCGACGCGTTGGCGTCGTAGAGCACGACCCGGCGACCGTCCGCGACGCCGAGGTCGGCCATCGCCGCGGCGAACACCTCGGGCGCCGGCAGCGCGAACCGCAGCGGGCTGTCGCCATCGCACAAGGCGCCGGTGAGGTCGGCGAACCCCGCGCCGGGGATGTGACCCGCCGCCCAGTCCTCACGTCCGCTGATCGCCTCGAATCCGTCGGCACCCATCCGCAGGTGCACGGTGCAGTCGAGCACCACCAGGTCGGGGTCGTCGAGGTTGTCGGCCAGCCATTGCGTCGAGACGAGGAGTTCCATGACGCCCGACGTTAGCGCCGTGCCGCCCGGCGGTTCCCGGCCTCAGCCGTCGGCGGGCACCGGGCTCGCGCACGCATCGGACGCAGCGATGGCGGCTCGCGCCTCGGCCCGGACGCTGCGCCAGTCGGTCTCGCCCGTGGCATCGATCGCGGCGACATCCACCAGCCCCGCTTCGGCCTCGATCGCGGCGAGGGCGGCGCCCGCGGCATCGACGGCAGCGGCGTCTCCCGACGCGGTGGCGTCGGCGACGTCTCGGTGGGCCGACACCAGCGCCGAGCCCAGCAACTGCGCCTCGGCACAGGCCGCTGCCGACACCGACGCGGGATCGCCGGGGAACGCGTCGGGTTGCTGGCGCGATATCCCCGTGGCCAACGCCAACGCGATGACATCCATGTGATCGTGCGCGACGCGTCCCAGCGCATAGGCCTCGGCGGCATCGCCGGACGCCCACGCGTCGAGCTGATCCAGGAGCTGGCCGATGTGGCCGTGCAGCACGTGCAGCACGTCGTGGAAGTCCGCCTCGCCGCTGGTGGCGGTGTCGACGTAGCTCGAGAAGTCGTTCTCGTAGTGGTCGAGCTTCACCTGCACCTCGGCCGCAGCATCCGCGTCGCCGGCGCCGATCGCTGCCGCGTAGTCGTTGAAGAACTCGATGTGATTGGTCCACAGCTGATCGAACGCCTCGGCGCCCTCGGGTCCATAGACCAGCCCGATCGCCCGGGTCAGGTCGTCGGTGTTCGCCGTGAGCTCGGCGAGGGTCGCCGCGAGGGGTGCGGCGTCGGAGGCCAGGCGCATCGCCCGTACCGACAGGTCGCTGTGCTCGGTCAACAGGTCCTGCAGGACCAGCCGCAACGTCGGAGCGGGCACCACGTCGGTTCGGGCCGGATCGACCGGCTCGATATCGGTGGTGACGGCCCGATCGAGAGCGAACACCGGACCGTTGTCGGCGACGGTCCCGCCACCGCCACACCCGGCCACAGCAACCGCCATCGACAACGAGATGGCGACGACCCTGACGCATCGCCCCGCGCTGCCCTTCGGCATGAACTTCATGCGGGGACCTCCTGCTGCGGCCGGTGGGTCGTCGCACCGCCGTCGGCGCGCCCGGCATCGCCATCGCGCGCCGTGCGCGGGCGGTCGCGAACGAACTGCACGAACTGGTCGTAGGGCAACGGCTTCGACACCAGGTAGCCCTGGCCGACGTCGCAGCCCATCGACTCCAGCACTGCCTGCTCCTCGGTGGTCTCGACGCCCTCGGCGGTTGCCGTGAAGCCCAGCGAGTGAGCCAGGGCGACGCAGTGCCGCACGATCGGTTGGGTCTGGGTCTTGGAGTCGAGGTCGCGCACGAAGCTCTGGTCGATCTTCAGCTCGGTGGCGGGCAGCTTCGCCAGGTAGGTGATCGAGGCGTATCCGGTGCCGAAGTCGTCGATCGAGATGCCACACCCCAGGGCGCGCAACGAACGCAGGATCTCGATCGTGCGGTCCTCGTTGGCGAGCGCCGACCCCTCGGTGAGCTCCAGGGTCACCACCTCGGCCGGGAGTCCGTTGGCGGCCAGCAACGACGCCACGACATCGACCAGCGCCGGATCGTTGACGTCACGGGCCGAGAGGTTGATCGACACACCGAGGTCGAGGCCCTCCGCACGCCATTGGACACACGCCGCCAGTGCCGTCTCCAGGATGTGGTCGGTCAGCTCCCGCCCGATGGGCAACGCCTCGACGGTCGGCATGAAGCGGCCCGGCGACACGAAGCCACGCTCGGGATGCTGCCACCGCACCAGCGCCTCGGCGCCCACCACAGCACCGTCGGCCAGGGAGTACTTCGGCTGATAGACCAGCGAGAACTGCCCCCCCGCCATACCGGCACGCACCTCCGACGCCAGCGCCAACGACTCGGAGGCGAAGTCGTCGAGCTCGGGCCGGAAGAACTCGAGCACGCTCTGATCGGCCTTCGCCGCGTACATGGCGATGTCGGCCCGGCGCAGCACGGTGATGGCGTCGTCACCTTCGCCGACGACCACCGCACCGAACGACGCATGCACGTCGAGGCACACCTCGCCGACGTCGACGGGTTCGTGCAACGCACCGATGAACGCACTCAGCCGGCCGACCATGTCATCGGCGTCGACACCGGCCAGGAGCAGGGCGAACTCGTCGCCGCCGAGGCGGGCCACGACATCGTCGGGCCCCGCCGGTCCGGTCAGACGAGCGGCGACCTCGGTCAGCAGATCGTCTCCGACCTCGTGGCCGAGGGTGTCGTTGATCCGGGCGAACCCGTCGAGGTCCAACAACACGACGACGTCGGCAGTGGCAGCCGTCCCATCGGCTCCGGGCGTGTCCGAGCGTCGTCGGTCGACCGCGGCCAGAAAGGCGTCGCGGTTGACCAGCCCCGTGAGCGAGTCCCGGGTGGCGAGTTCGACGTTCTCGGCTGCCTGACGCTCGATACGGCGGGAGGCCCGCGCCACCAACCGGAACAGCACCAGGTACAACACCGCCAGCCCGGTCGCCAGGGCGATCCACAGGCGCCGCGTATCCGCGGCGATGTCGGCGCGGATCGGCGCGAACGGGAGGTAGACCTCGAACGCACCGATCACCGGCGCATCCGGTTCGGAGCTGAACTGGCCGTCGCCGCCATCCCGGAGCGGGACGTAGACGGCCAGCAGTTCGCCGAAGTCACGCTCCTCGCGTTCCTCGGGCCCGCTCAGATCGGTGATCTCGGAGGTGATCGCACCAGCGAACGACTGCTCGAGCGGGTCGGGCCCGGCGAACCAGCGCCGGCGCAGCGCCGGGTTGTCGGAGTAGACCAACCAGTGCTGGCGGTTCCACACCTTGATGCGCACGATGCCGTTGGGCGACAGGCTCGAACCCAACGACGCGTCGATCTCGGCGATGCGCTCGTCGGACAACGGCACGAAGTCGCGCTGCAGGTCGGCGACCTCGAGGAACGGCCGCACCCCGACGTTGGCGGCGACCTCACCGGTGCGGGCCGCATCGGCGACCGCCCGGGAGCGGATCGAGTCCGCCATGACGAGACCCACGACCAGGCCGATCCCGGCCACCACCAGCGCCGACAGCACGCCGAACGCCGTCAGCAGCGAGATACGCGGCACGCGCGCCGGCAACGACCCGACCATTGCGCCCCATCGGCAGTCCCGGCTCGTGCGTGAGGTCACCCGGGCGGATTCACCCAGCCCGCCCTCCGCAGCCCCACCGGAAGGCCCAGGAGACTGCTGACGGACCAGTAGGATCTCGGCGCTCATGGACGCCTCCGCCTCTCCCCACTTCCCGTCGGGTTCCCCGATCGATCAGTTCCGCCTCGACGACCGGGTCGTCATCGTGACCGGCGCCAGCTCGGGGCTCGGACGCCGCTTCGCCCGCGTCGTCGATGCCGCAGGGGCGCGGGTCGTGCTCGCCGCCCGGCGCCTCGATCGCCTCGAGGAGCTCGCCGCCGAACTACGCGATGCCCACGTCGTGCAGGCCGACCTCGGCGCGGCCGACGGGCCGTCGGCGGTGGTCGAGGCCGCGCTCGACGCCTTCGGGTGCATCGACGTGGTCGTCAACAACGCCGGCAGCTCCCGGGTCGCAGCGGCGCTCGACTACGACCGGGCCCAGCTCGCCGAGGATCTGGCCATCAACCTCATGGCGCCCTACGAGATCGCACGGCTCTCGGCCCGAGCCATGATCGAGGCCGGCACGGGCGGATCGATCGTCAACATCGGATCGGTGCTGGGCGCCGTCGCCGGCGGCAAGGTCAAGGTGCCGGGCTACGCGGCCGCCAAGGGTGGTCTCCATCAGCTCACCCGCGAGCTGGCGTCGGAGTGGGCCCGCAAGGGCATCCGCGTCAACGCCCTGGCGCCGGCCTGGTTCGAGACCGAGATGACCGGCGACGAGATGTTCGGCACCGAGGCCGGCACGCGCTACATCGTCGACGGCACGCCGATGGGTCGCGCCGGTCGCGAACACGAACTCGACGGTGCGCTCCTGTTCCTGGCGAGCGATGCCAGCACCTATGTGACCGGCCACGTCCTGTTCGTCGACGGCGGCTGGACCGCCATCTGAACCCGCAGCGGTTTCCTAGGGCTTGACGAGCACGGGAAGCGCCTCGAGCCCGCGGCTCAACAGGTTGCCCGTCCAGGTGACCTCGTCGGAGCCGAGCTCCATCTGGGGAAAGCGCGAGATGAGCGCCTGCAGCGCTTCTTGAGCCTCGACACGCGCCAGCGATGCGCCCAGGCAGAAGTGGATGCCGTAGCCGAACCCCAGATGCTGTTGTGCGTCGGGGCGATCCAGCCAGAGCCGGTCGGCGTCTGCGAAGGCGGCGCTGTCGCGGTTGGCGGACGTGACACCGAGGAACACCGTCTGACCGGCACGCAGCTCGACACCGTCACGCTCGTGGTCCTCGGCGACGATGCGCACCATCAACTTGGTGGACCCGTCGTAGCGATGCAGTTCCTCGAGCGCCTGGGGGACAAGATCGAGCGACGAGTGCAGCAGCGTGTGCTGATCAGGATGCGACAGCAGCGAGTGGACCGAGTTGCCGATCAGGTTGGTCGTCGTCTCGTGGCCGCCGAACAGGAGCAGCGTGCAGGCGCCGACCAGTTCGGCGGGGCTGAGCCCCGAGCCGCCGTGATCGTCGCTGGTGACCGCGATGAGGTCCGACACCAGGTTGTCGGCCGGCTCCGCTTCGTACTTGCGGATGAGCCAACCGAAGTAGTCGGCGAACTCGGCGCTGCCGGTGGCTGCCTGCTCGGCCTGATCGGGACGGTTCGATCCGCCGAACACGATGGCGGCGAGCAGGTCGCTCCAGTGCTTGAACTCCTCGCGGTCGCTCGCGGGCACCCCGAGCAGCTCGGCGATGACGATCGCCGGCAACGGGAAGGCGAACTCGCTGATCAGGTCGCACGACTCCTTGGCAGCCATCTCGTCGAGCAGCTCGTCGATGATCTCCGCGATCCGTGGCCGCAGCACCGTGACCCGACGCGGGGTGAACGCCCGCCGCAGCGGCTCGCGCAGGCGGGCGTGTTCGGGCGGGTCGTGGAAGACCATCCAGCCGCGCAGCAGCTCGAAGGTCTGGGCGAGCGTGCTGCGACGCTCGCCGTCGAGGCGCGCCTCGAGCGGGCTGAGCCGGTCGCTCGACAGTCGGCCGTCCCGGAAGCCCTCGCTGACGGCATCGTAGGTGGTGAACAGCCAGGCGCGGTGCTCGGGCAGCCACACCACCGGCGCCTCGTCGCGCAGTCGGGCGAACAGCGAATGGGGATCGGCGATGGCCTCGGCGGACAACAGGTCCGTCGTGCGAGTCACCGATGTTGCTTCTTGTTGGACCGCTCCGGCCATCTCGACCATCCCCTGTTTCGTCACAGTTCCTCGTGCCTCGCGTTCCGCCGCCCGGCAGGGTGCGGTTCGCACGCTATGGGGATCCCGCCCCGACGCAACCGATGACGCCCGGTCCCTCGCCGTCTCTGCGCCTCCGTCGCCCCCACCGGCAGCGGGGAACAGGGCACGGCGATGGCGAGGGACCTGGACATCATCAGGTCACTCAGCCGATCTGGTAGAAGGCTCGGGGTGTGGGCTCGATCTCGCCCTCGGCCGGAAGGTTGTCGGCGGTGACCAGCACCGATGTCGCGAAGATCGGCTGACCCGGGGTGCCGGGAGCCTCGCCTCCGGCGATCATCGAGGCGGCGATCTCACACGCCGCCTGGCCACCGAACTCGTGGCCGTCGGCGACGGTGGCCACGAACGGGCCTCCGGAGCGGATCGCGTCGTATTCCTCGGGATCGCCGTTCATCGACACCACGATGGCGTCACTGCCGGCTGCGGCGACCGCGTTGGCGGCACCGACACCCAGGCTGCCGAAGCCACCGATGACCGCGACTGCATCGGGGTTCGCCTGCAGGGCGGACTCGACGGCGGTCTGTGCGGCCTCGACGGTGAAGCCCAGGGCATCACCGACGACGACGAGCTCGATGTCGGGGTACTCGGCGAACACAGCCTGGACACCGGCTTCACGGCTCTGGAGCGCAGGGTTGTTGGCGTTGACCATGATCACGGTGCCGGCGCCGCCGATCTGCTGGGCGACGTAGTCACCGATGATCTGACCGTCGACCTCCTGGTTGGCGTCCAGGGCGACAACACCCTCGGGATTCCCGGCGCCCCAGATGACGAACGGCGTGCCCGCATCGGTGAAGGCGCTGATGAGGCTCTCCTGGCCGCTCATGTCGATGCCGATGTTGAACACCGCGTCGACCTCAGCGTTGGCCCAACCCTCGAGCAGCGCCGTCAGACGCGTGGGATCACCACCGACGTCCTGGAAGTCGACGGTCGCGCCGTTCTCCTCCAGGCATGCCTGCAACGGGCGCGACCAGCGCTCGGCGCCGGGCACCGGGGCGAGGTTCGCGAGGCCGACACTCAGGCCGTCCCACACGGACAGATCGCCTTCGATGGCCACCTCGGTGCCGCCTTCGGGGATGCCGCCCGCGGCCACGGCCGCCATGTCGGACCCACCCGCTTCGGCTTCCTCTTCCGGTGCCGCTTCCTCTTCCTCGGGGGCGGCTTCTTCTTCTTCGGGTGCGGCTTCCTCTTCCTCCGGTGCTGCCTCCTCCTCGGATGCAGCGTCGTCGGATGCGGCCGGTTCGGCGTCTCCGTCGTCGTCGCCGCAGGCAGCGGCGATCAGGCCGAAGATCAACAACATGGCGATGAGCAGCAGCCGCAGCTGCCTGGATGCAGTGTTCATGGTTCCCTCCTCGAGGGTGCGGCCGTGCGCCGTACCCCCCTTGTTGGTTTCTCTCGCTTGCGCGACGGTTCGGCGGTCATGCCCGTGCCCCGGAGGCGCGTCGGGCGATACCTGCCAGTGACAGAGCGGCGATGAGGATCACTCCGTTGGCGATCGTCTGGGCGTAGCCGGGAACGCCGAGGATGATCAGCCCGCTGAAGGTCGTGGTCATCAAGAGCACGCCGATGGCGGTGCCGAGCACGTGGAACTCGCCCTCGCGCAGGGTCACCGCGCCGAGGAAGCAGGCGGTGAAGGCCTGCAGGAGGAACGAACTCTGATTGCCGACCAGGGTGACGGCCGACCCGGTGCGCCCGGCGGCCAGCACCATCCCTGCGACGGCGGCGACGCAGGCACTGATGACGAATGCTGCGAGTCGGTACTCACGCACCCGGATGCCACTCAGCCGAGCAGCCTCGGGATTGCCACCGACGGCGTCCATGCGACGGCCGAACTCGGTGTGGTTGATGAAGACCGACAGCGCGACCATGACCGCGACGGCGACCAGCGCGATGGTCGGGATGCTCAGACGTCCGAGATCGATGTCGACACCGAGGAACGACCAGGCCCAACTCTCGGGCGCCGACCAGTCCCCGAGGGTGCCCTGCGCCGAACCGGTGAGGTCGGGCGGCAGCTGCACCGAACGGCCGTCGGTCAGGCGGACGAGATAGCCATCGACGATGCCGGCCATGCCCAGCGTGCCGATGAAGGCGCTGACCCCGAGGTACGACACGACCGCACCGTTCAACAGCCCGACGAGGATGCCGAACGCCAGGGCGGCCAGCAGGGCGAAGATCACGCTGCTCTGCACACCGGCCGGCAGGACCGCACCGCCCCCCAGGTCGGTGAACGGGACGTCCGGCCAGGTGATCAGGTAATCGCCGCTCAGGAACAGCGCGAACATCGCGCCGCCGAGCGTGAGGTTCGCCGCGATCGACAGGTCGAACTCGCCGAGGATCAGCGGGATCGTCAGACCCGCCGCGAGGATCGCCAGCACCGCCGACTGACGCAGGATCAGCGAGAGGTTGCCGCCGGTGAAGAAGCGCTGCTCGTCGAGGCGGACCTCGGACAAGATGGTGAAGGCGACGATCAGGACACCGAGGAAGATCAAGGTGCCGTAGCGCGAGAGCACCGAGATGATCCGGTCGCGGCGCTGGCCGGTCGGCGCACCATCTGCCCCGGCGTGCTCGGGTCCCGATGCCGGCGCTGCGCCCGCCTCTTCGACGGGGAGCTCGGCTCCGAAGGTCGACGACGTCACGATGCAGTTCCCTTTCCGTTCGCCGGAACCCCGACGGGCGCTCCGAGTAGCGCGACCACACATGCGTTGCCGTCGACGCCGGCGGCCCCGCCGCCCATCGTCTCCAGCAGGCCGATCGAGGCGCCGTCGACCTGACGGGCATCGGCGTCACCGCGCAGTTGCCACACGAGCTCGGCGAGTTGCGCCAGCCCAGTCGCACCCAGCGGATGACCTCGGGACAGCAGGCCCCCGCTGGGATTGACCGGCTGCGCGCCCCCGTGGGCGGTGTGCCCCGACGGCGCCAGATGGATGCCCTGACCCGGCTCGCACAGTCCCACGGCCTCGAGCGTGAGGATCTCCCCGATCGTGAATGCGTCGTGGACTTCGGCGACATCGACGTCGGCGGGCTCGAGGCCCGCGGCGTCGAAGGTGCGGCGGGCGGTGTCGGCCACGCACTCGAAGCCCCAGGGGGCCTCGGTCCTCTGGTCCCAGAGTGCGCCCGTGCCCAGGGTGCTCGCGAGGATCCGGACGTCGTGAGCGGCCTCGGTGGGCGTCGAGATGATCGCGGCGGCCGCCCCGTCGGTCATGGGGCAGCACTGCAACAGGGTGAGCGCACCGGCGATCGGCCGGCTGGCGAGCACCTCGTCGAGGCTGGGCGGCTCGCCGCCGAGGTGGGCCCGCGGGTTGTGCGCACCGTGGGCCTTGTTCTTGACCGCCACGTGGGCGAGCAGCGCCGGGTCGTGGCCCCACTGGCGGATGTAGCGGTCGGCCTGCAGCGCGTACAGCGCGGGCAGGGCCAGGCCCGCGGCGCCTTCGGGGTCGGTGACCTCCGGGACGATCGGCCCGGAGAACACCGATGACAGGTGCTCGACGCCCAGCGCCAGCACGGTGCGGTGGCGACCGGACCGGACGGCGTGGGCCGCCTCGTGGAACGCCACGGTGCCGCTGGCGCACGCCGCTTCGAGACGGATCGCAGGCACGCCGGCGAGCCCAGCGGCGGCCAGGCAACGGCTGGCGATGCCAGGGGCACCGAAGACCGAGCCGACGTAGACGGCGTCGATGTCCCCGAGTTCGATGCCGGCGTCGGCGACCGCCTCGTCGATGGCCCGGACCGCCAGCTGCGGTGCCGACACCGTCGGCCACCGGCCGAAATCCGAGGTGCCGACGCCGGCCACGACCGCGTCGAGCGCGCTCATCGGGCCGCCTCCACCACGATGTCGCCTTCGTCGGAACCGACGATGACCACCCGGTCGTCGTCGGGCAGGGGTCCACGCAGGGTCGCCAGGACCCGGGGCCCCTCGTCGATGTCGACGTAGGCCAGCGTGAACGGAGGGGATCGGTGGCCGAGCGCAGGTGCACGTCGGCCACCGCCCAGAGGTTGCCGAATGGTCCGTAGTGATGCCGGACCACTCCGCCACCACAGCGGCGACATCGTTCGTCCCCGGCAGCCGACGGATGGGAACAGAGCGTGCACAGGACCCCGACGATCCGGCCGTCCTCGACGAGGGGGCGCGGGTCGAGGCGGGCAGCACTGGGTGACGTGTCAGCCATCGGCATTTCCCCCTCGTGATCTCTCCGTCACGGCGCTCGCCCCCTTGCTTGCGCTCGCGTGACCGGCGGCACTATAAACCACCATACGTTTGGTTTCACGCCGTCGACAAGATCGCACCGGTCGAACGAGGTCACCATCACGAGAGCCGAGGTCCGGGGGGAGGCGCAATGAGGCACGGACTGCACACGGGCGTCCACCGCCCGGCCGGTACAGCCGTCGGAGCCGACTGGCCGTCGGTCGAGCCGCAGGCGGCTACCGTCAAGGCCTGCATCGCCCTGACGCCCCCGACCGAGGAGACCCATGCCGCGCCCCAGCCGGTTCGACGACATCGTGGAAGCTGCGGCAATCCTGTTCCGCGAAAAGGGCTACCACGCCTGTTCGCTCGAGGACATCGCTGCTGCAGTCGGGATCTGGAAGGGCAGCATCTATCACTACATCAACACCAAGGAAGACCTGCTGTTGGCGGTCGTCCGGGTGCCGGCGGACCGCATCCTCGACTCGCTGCGCGAGACCGCCTCGGCCGACCTGCCGCCATCGGAGAAGATCCGGGCGATCATCACCAACCACGTGCAGGTGCTCGACGAGGTGTTCGTCTACGCGTCGGTCTATCTCCAGGAGATCGCCGGACGCCACCGCGACGAGGAGTGGGCGGCGATGGACCGCGAGTACGTCCGCACGATCGAACAGATCGTGTCCGACGGCATCGCCGACGGGAGCTTCGATCCCAATGCCGATCCCCGCATCACCACGTTCTCGCTCGTCGGCTCCCTCAACTGGCTGATCCGCTGGTATCGCCCCGGGGGCGAGATCACGCCCGCCGAGATCGCCAACCACATCTCGGCGCTGACGCTGACGGGCCTCATCCGTCGCTCCGCCCCCGCCACCTGACCCGGCGCTCGCCTCGCCGGCGAACGCCTGCCGATCCGACAGGATCTCCCGGCAATCAGCGCAACCGGATCCCCGGTCGCGCATCTCGTCGACCCGACCCGAAAGGACCGTCATGGACGTGAGGGGCCTCATGCGCCAATCGGCGCGCCTCAATGCCAACCGCCGAGCCATCCGCCACGGCGAACGAGAGCTCACCTTCGCCGAGGCCTGGCAGCGCGGCCTGCGCATGGCCAACGCCCTGCTGGCCGCGGGGCTGGAGCCCGGCGACCGCGTGGGCGTCCTCGAGGACAACAGCATCGAGGCACAGGACTTCTTCGCAGGCGCCGCCGCTGCGGGGCTCGTCCGCGTGCCCCTGTATGCGCGCAACGCCCCCGAGAGCCACCATCACATGCTCGATCACACCCACTGCCGTGCGGTCGTGGTGAGCGAGAACCACCGCGCCGACATCGACGGCATCCGCGCCGACCTCGCGCACCTCGAGACCGTCATCGTCCGCGACGGCGACTACGAGGAATGGCTGGCGGGCTTCCCCGACACCGACCCCGACGTCGCCATCGATCCCGACGACTGGTACATCATCCGCCACACGGGCGGCACCACCGGCAAGCCCAAGGGCGTGGCCTACAGCCATCGCTCCTGGATCGCAGCGGGACGCGACTGGTTCTACAACTTCCCGCCGATGCAGGCCGGCGAGTCGTGCCTGCACGTCGGTCCCATCTCGCACGGCTCCGGCTACCTGTACACCCCGACCTGGTTGAGCGGCGGCACCAACGTCCTGCTGGACCACTTCGACGTCGACGAGACCCTCGAGGTGATGGAGAGCCAGCGGATCGGCTACATGTTCGCGGTGCCGGCGATGCTCAACGCGCTGGCCCGGCATCCCTCGGCCCGTGACCGCGACTGGTCGGCGCTGAAGGTCATCCAGATCGGCGGCGCCCCGATCGCCGACGACACCGCGCTGTTGGCACGAGACGTGTTCGGTCCAGTGCTCTACCAGGGCTACGGCCAGACCGAGGCCCTGCCGGTGTGCATGATGGGACCCGACGAGTGGTTCTCCGAGGTCGAGGGCTCCCAGCCCCTGCGCTCGGCCGGGCGGGCGCTGCCCTTCGCCTACCTCGACATCCGCGACCCCGAGGATTCGTCGGTGTCGCTGCCACTGGGCGACGAAGGCGAGATCGCCATCCGCTGCGACGGTCAGATGCTCGGCTTCTGGGAGAACCCCGAGGCCACCGCCGAACGCATGAGCGCCGACGGGTTCGTCCTCACCGGCGACATCGGCCGCCTCGACGGGAACGGCTACCTCTACGTCCTCGACCGCAAGGACGACATGATCATCTCGGGCGGCTTCAACATTTGGCCCGCCGAACTCGAGAACGTCATCCTCGACCATCCGGCCGTCATCGAGGCCGCCGTGTTCGCCGTTCCCCACGACCGCTGGGGCGAGTCGCCGATGGCCGTGTGCGTCGTCGCCCCCGACGCTGCGATCGACCCCGACGAGATCATCGCCCTGTGCGCGGAGCGCCTGGGCTCCTACAAGAAGCCGGCCGAGGTGATCGTGCAGCACGAACCGCTTCCCAAGAGCCCCGTCGGCAAGATCCAGCGCAAGACCCTGCGCGAGCCGTTCTGGGCCGGCCACGACCGTCGGGTCGCCGGCACCTGACCCCGCCGATCCACACGGCGTGACGCCGGACACGATTGGGCCGTGACACCGAACAACCGGTGGGTTACAATCGGTCGAAGCATCGCAGATCGCGAATCAAACAGGGGGTACCAACCATGCCACTCGGTCTCGACCAACTCGAGCGCATCACCGCAGACGTCCAAGCCAACGACCTCAACTGGGTCGAGGTGGCAGAGGGCTCGTACTTCAAGGCGCTCACCATCCACGAACCGACCAACACCGTGGCGTACGCGTTCCGTATGGACCCGGGCGCCCCCGACTTCCCGTCGCACTTCCACATCTGCCGCGCCATGTCCTTCACCACCAAGGGGTGGTTCGGCTACCGCGAAGGCACCAACCGGGTCATGAACGGCATGTTCTCCTACGAAGCAGCCGGTTCCTTCCACACGCCGTTCTCGGATTGCCCCGAGGGTTTCGAGGCCCGCGGCGTGTTCGAAGGTGACACCCACGTGCTCCTGCAGAACCACGAAGCGCCCGATCCCAAGAGCGACATCATCAGCGAGCTCACGGTGCAGGACTTCATCGACATCGCCGCACCCGAGACCCACATCGTCCGTGCCGACGGCACCATCACCGGAGAGCCGCACTTCAAGTACGACTTCACCGGCGGCATCGACATCATGTCCAGCTGAGGCTGATCCCTCCCCTCCAGAAAAAGAGAGGCGCTGCCTTCGGGCAGCGCCTCTCTTCGCGCTCGGGGCCGGTGATCAGCGGATCAGATCAGGCGATCGACCAGCCGCCATCGCAGGCAAAACACTGTCCGGTGATGAACTCCCCGTCGGCCGATGCGAAGTACGCAGCCATGGCGGCGACATCGCTCGGCCGTCCGAGTCGGTTGATCGCGTGCGCAGCAGCAAACTGCTCACGCATCTCATCGGTGATGTCGGCCAGGATCGGCGTGTCGATCGTGCCCGGCGCGATCGCATTGACCGTCACGCCGTGGGCCGCATACTCCACCGCCGCCTGGCGGGTCAGCGCCGCCACGGCACCCTTCGCCGCCGAATACGAGAACAGGTTCGGCAGTCCCCGCAGAGCCGCCAGCGAAGCGATGTTGATGATCCGGCCGTAGCCGGCATCGATCATCGACGGCAACGTGGCCTTCATCGCGAACCATACGCCCTTGAGGTCGATGTCGATCATGCGATCCCACTCGTCCTCGGGCAGGTCGATGGCGGTGTCCGCAGTACGCGCGACGACGCCGGCGACGTTGGCCAGGATGTCGATCGTCCCGTGCTCGGCGAGCGCGTCACGCACGACGCGCTCCCAGGCGCCGAAGTCGGTCACATCGTGGTGGACGAACGACGCCTTGCCCCCGGCGTTCTCGATGATGTCGATCGTCTCGTCGCACGGCTGCACATCAAGGCAGACGACTGTTGCCCCGTCAGCGGCGAGTCGCACGGCGATGCCCTGCCCGATTCCCTGCGCGGCACCCGAGACGATCGCCGTCCGGTCGGTGAGTGTTGTCATGGCAATTCCCCCTTTTCTCTCGAGACGCCGCGACCCCACTGGTCGCAGTCGCCACGAACTTCGGCCGTTGTCCTCGAACGCTGGGGGCCGGCGGGCAGCAGGGGGTCCGTGCCTGAAGGCCAGGACCCCCTGCTGCCGTCGAGGTCAGCCAGTCATCACGATCCCGGCTGGTAGAGCAGGAACGACCCGGGGCCCTGGGCAAATCCTTCGGCGGGGACGTTGGCCGCGGTAACCAGCGGGCTGTCCATCCAGTAGGTCGTCGCGGCCGGTTCGGCGCCGCCGAGCATCGTTGCGAGCACGTCGCAGGCGATCGTGGCAGTGCCCTCGAGATCGTTGGCCGCAGTGGCTGCGAACGAACCGCCGGCGCGGATCATGTCCAGTGCGGTCGAGTCACCGTTGAACGACACGACGAACTGATCGCCACCGGACGCGTCGACCGCAGTCGCCGCACCCTGGCCGATCGTGTCGAAGCTCGTGAACACCGCAGCGATCTCGGGATCCGCCTGGAGGGCCTGCTCGACCTTCGCCTGGGCGTCGGCGAGGGCGTTGGCGATGTCGACCTCGACCTCGATCACCTCGATCTCGGGGAACTCGGTGTCGGGACCGACCATGGCCACGAACGCATCGGCCCGCTGGCGCAGGCTCGGGGTCACGCGGGCGTTGGCGACGAGGACCTTGCCTGCGGCAACGCCGTTGTTCTGCGCAGCCAGACGGTCGAGCAGGTACTGCCCGACGCGAGCCGCCGACTGGAACTCGAGGCCGGTGATCGCCACGGTCCCGGCGCGCTGGCCACCCCATGCGGTGACGACGGGGCGACCCTCCTCGGCTGCGGCCGCCAGCGCGGCGTCGAGCGAGCCGCCCGACACGTCGTTGGCGACGTTGTAGACCGCATCGACGCCTGCGGCGTTGGCCGACTCGAAGGCCTGGACGGCTTCGACGCCACCACCGGCATCGAACACCTGGATGGAGCCGCCGTTGGCTTCGACACACTCGACGACACCGGCCTGGATGCGGTCGACGGGTTCGAGACCCGGCGCCAGCGACACCACACCGACGGTCGTGCCCTCGAAGACTGACAGGTCGGCGCCGGTACCCACGTCCTGGGCCGCCGGCTCGCCTTCGGCCTCTCCCTCGGCGTCGCCGTCGGTCTCGGCGTCACCGTCGTCGGTCTCGGTGTTCGTCCCCTCGGCGGCGTCTTCGTCATCGCCGCATGCCGCAGCGATCAAGGTCAGTGCCAGCAGCACTGCCAGCAGTCGGAGCAGTCGGTTACTCATTTTGGTCCCCCCCGGGATTCGTTGGTTGATGGGTTGGTTGCTCGGTTGCCCGACTCGGCGGTCTGGCAGTCCGTGGTGTCGCTCACGGCAGCGGGCTCGGGTCTGTCGCAGGGTTCGTCCCTGCGTCCTGGCGAGCCACCCAGTCCTTCATCGTCGCCACCGTCTCGGGGCGCCCGACCACCGAGAGGAAGCCGCGGCCCTCTTCCCGGAAGCCCTCGGGCGTGGTCGTCGTGGCGGCGCGTAGGCCGCGCTTGGCCGCGCGCAACACGTCGGGGCCGACGGCAGCGAGCCGCTCCGCGAGACCGACCGCCGCAGCGACCGGATCGTCGTCGAGCAGCTGCACCAGGCCCATGCGGTGGGCCTCGGTCCCGCTGACCGCCTCACCCGTCAGGACGAGGAGGCTGGCGTTGCCCATGCCGATCAGGCCGGGGAGGCGCTGCGTGCCGCCCGCGCCGGGGATCAGCCCGATCCTGGTCTCGAGGACACCCATGCGGGCGGTGGGCGCGGCGACGCGGATGTCGGCGCCCAGCGCGAGCTCGCAGCCGCCGCAGGTGGCCTGCACGGGCACCGCGGCAACCGTGGCCGAGGGGTAGGACTCGAGACCGGAGATGGCCGCCAGCCACGGCGCCCACTCGGCTATGGGCCGGCCGGCAGCCATCTCGAGGACCTCGTTCAGTTCGGCGTGGAGGATCTCCAACACGAGCACCAGGACCGGCGGCGAGTCTCGACCGGCACGTTCCTCGAGCAGCGCGGCGAGCTGCCCGGCACCGTCGATGCCGAGCGTCTTGCGGTCGCCGCCGTCGTAGCGCAGGACGCAGACGTCGTCGTCGCGGTCGATGTGCCACTTCTGGTGGAGCTCGGGCATTGGTCCCCCTTCGGGCTTCAGGCGGGTAGGTCGGCGACGTCGGTGCCGTAGCAGTGCGCGAGGATCTCGGACTCGGTCACCGGCCCCGGCAGCTCGGCGACCAGCTGTCCTTCGCGGAGCACGACGACGCGATGGGCGATGGCAGCGACCTCTTCGAGATCCGACGACACGATGATCACGGCGACGCCGTCGGCGGCGAGCTGCGCGATGACGCGCAGGATCTCGGCCCGGGCGCCGACGTCGACACCCTTGGTGGGTTCGTCGAGCATCAGCACCTTCGTCTCGCGGCCGACGAGCCAGCGCGACAGCAGGGCCTTCTGCTGGTTCCCGCCCGAGAGCGTCGCGATCACCTGTTCGGATCCGGTGCAGGCGATGCTCAGCGAGTCGATCTGGCGTTCGGTGCGCTCGACCTCGCGGATGCGGTGCGGCACCGGCAGGCGGCTCCGCCAGCGGAAGTCGCGGATGTGGGTGAGCACCACGTTCTCGCGGACGGTGCGCTTGGGCACGAGCCCCTGACCGCGCCGGTCCTCGGGGATCAGCGCGATCCCCGCCTTGATGGCGTCCGCGGGTGACCGGAAGGTCATCTCCGCCCCGTCGAGGCGAATGGTCCCGCCGGTCGGCTTCAGCTGGCCGAAGAGGTTCATCAGCACCGATGTCCGGCCGGCGCCGACGAGCCCACCGATGCCGAGGATCTCGCCCCTGCGAACCGAGAAGCTCACGTCCTGCAGCGGACCGCCCTCGAGGCCCTCGACAGCGAGGACGACATGGTCGTCGGTGACGGGTTCGGTCTCGACGGGGACGATCTCGCCGGCTTCCTCGCCGATGATGTGGCCGATGAGCTTCGTGCGGTCGAGCTCGCCGATGTCATGGGTGGCGACGGTACGTCCGTCCTTCATGACGGTCACCCGGTCCGAGAGCCGCATGATCTCGCCGAGGCGATGCGACACGAACAACACGGCGATGCCATCGGCACGGAGCCGGGCGACGGCGTCATAGACCCGCTCGACCTCGGCGTCGGCGAGAGCGACGGTGGGTTCGTCCATGACCACGAGGCGCGCGTCGCCGGCGCAGGCACGGGCGATGGCGACCATCCACCGGTCGGCCACCCCGAGACGAGCCACCGGCGTGGCCGGGTCGACGTCGGCGAAGCCCTCGAGCCACTCCGCCGCCCGTGCGTTCATGGCGGCGCGGTCGACGAAACCCGCCCGTTTGGGAAGGCGATGCCCGAGGTGGAGGTTCTCCGCAACGCTCTGGCGCGCCACGAGCGCGACGTCCTGGTGCACGAACTTCAGGCCGAGCCGGTCGGCCTCACCCTCGGTTGCGAGAGGGGCCAACTGTCCGTCCACGCGGATCTCGCCGCTGTCTCTGCGCTGGGCCCCGGCGAGGATCTTGATGAGCGTCGACTTACCGGCACCGTTCTCACCGACCAGACCGTGGACCTCGCCGGCACGGATCTGCAGCGATGCGTCCTGGAGCGCCTGGACGCCGGGGAAGCGCTTGCACACCCCGTGGGCATCGACCATGAGTTCGACCGGGTCACTCATCTGGCACCCCCTCCTCTGGCCATGCCATCCCCCCGGATGCCGTTAAGCCACGTGCTCGGTCGGCCTACGCCTCGATGGCGCGGCCGCCCTGCGGTCAACGTAGCAGAACGATCGGTGGGGTACGAACCCCACATTTCCTTGAATCGACTTGTATTCGCCCCAGATCATCCCGGGAGATTCGACCATACGGTTGGTCATCAACATCGCGGGCTCGTCGACCCGAGCCTGCGACCCCATGCCACTGGAGCGGCCGTACCTCCAACGCTGCTCGACCTGAGAACCGCCGGCTCGACCATCGCAGCGGGCGTCGCAGATGGCCCCGGCAACAGCGGCGGCCGCTAGTGTCTGGAGCGGTTCTCGAGGAACGAGTCGGCCCCGTGCGCATAGCGATTCATCTGACCCCCGCCAAGAGATCGCACGAGCGGGACCTCTTCACGTCGCTCGACGACGTCGAACTCGTCTTCGTGGGCGGAGACGACGACGAGGCCTCCCCCGACATCGCGCTGCCGGTCCGCAGGGTGCCCTGGCTCGGCTCACGCGATCGCTGGTCTGCTGCCCTCGCATGGCTGGGAGGAACTCGATCTGTCGACATCGAAGCCGACGTCCTGATAGCGCAGGAGGCGTACTCGGTCGGCTCTGCGCAGATGGCCGCCATGGCCCAGCGCCTCGGCGCGCCTCTGGTGGTCCTCGTCGCGGAGATCCTGGAGCGCTATCCGCTCTACCGGCTCCCCCCCTGGCGTTTCTTCACCAACCGGGTCCGTAACGCCGATGCTCACTTCATCTGCCTGACCGATCTCGCTCGGCGGCATCTCATCGCTCTCGGGTTCGACCCCGACGCCATCACCGTCGTCGCCCCGGGCGTCGACACCGAACTCTTCACCCCGTCCGCCACCGCCCGCCCCGCTGACCGCAGCGTCGCCTTCGTCGGAGAGCTCAGGCCCGACAAGGGGATCCTCGATCTCGTCGAGGCCGGCGACATCCTCGCTGCGCAGGATCGGCCCATCCTCCTGCGCGTCGTCGGGCAGGGTCCTCTCGAAGCCGACCTGCGCGAACGAGCCAACGACCGGCCGTGGCTCGAACTCGCCGGTCGATTGCCGCGCGACGTCGTCGCCGAGCGCTTGCGCGACTGCGCGGCGTTCTGCCTCCCGTCCAAGGGGCGAACGATGTGGGCCGAGCAGTTCGGCTTCGCTCTCGTCGAGGCCATGGCATCAGGGGTTCCGGTCGTCTCGACCGATTGCGGTGCAATCCCCGAGGTCGTCCCGCCGTGGAATGCACTGGTCACCCAGGGCGACCCGACGGCACTCGCAGCGGCCCTCGACGAGGCGGTCGGCCCCGCAGCAGACGACTGGGGACCTCGCAACCGGGCATGGGCAGAGTCCCACTTCGATCTGCAGACCCAGAGCCGGCTGCTGCACGACACCCTCGAGCGCATCCTCACCGTCGAACGCTCGAACGGCTGAGCGGGGCGTTCGGCCCCTCCTCGTCGCCTCACCAGGCCATCCGATCTAGCCTTTGCCGATGATCGAAGGTGTCCATGGGATCGTGCGTCGACTCGTCTCGTCTCCTCAGGAGGTCGCCGTCGTCGAATGGCGCCGGGGATCGGCGACCTTCCGCTTCCGTGTGCCGGGCGACGACATGTGGATCTCGGTCAAGGACGACCTCCTGATCCGGGAATACGAGTGGATGGGCGTCGACCTGACCGACACCTCCGGGCTCGTCGTCGACGCGGGCGCCCACGTCGGAACCTTCGCAGCGATGGCGACGCTCTTCGCAGACCGGGTCGTCGCCTTCGAACCGAATCCCGACAACCTGGAACTGCTCCGCGCCAACATCGACGACAACGGTCTCGATTCGATCGAGGTACGGGCGCAGGCCCTGTGGTCCGACACCGAGGGAAGGAACATCTCGGGCCGATCGAGCTGGACGTCGGTGGTCGACGACGACACGGCGGGCGACGACACCGAACGCGTCGACGTGGCCACGACGACCCTCACCGATCTCCTGAACGAGATCGGCCAGGTCGACCTGCTCAAGATCGACATCGAGGGGGCCGAGTTCGCCGTCTTCGAACACACCTCCGACGAGATGCTGCGCCGAATCCGCCGGATAGCAGGCGAGATCCACCCGGTGCACGGCGACGCCGACGCCATCGTGAAACAGCTCGAGGGCGCCGGATTCGACGTCACGCTCAAGAAGGGACCGTTCCACGAGCCGTGGTCGGCGTTGGGGGCGATTCGATCGAATCACCGCAGCATCCGTGGCCACTACCGTCTGAAGATCGTCGTACCCCTGCTGTATGTCACTGCTGCGGTGATCGAGAGGATCAGGCCGGGCTTTCGCGACCGCATCGGGTGGATTCCCCTGTTCCTCCTCTACGCCGAGCGACGCGACGTGCCGGCCGACAACGCACCGCGTCCCCGCACCGCCACGTGAGCGACCCGCCGCCGGATTCCGACGAACAGGCTCCGCGCCGCATCCCCCGACCGCGGCGGCTGCATCTGGTTGCCGCAGCAATCGCCATCGTCGCGGTTGCGGTCGTCGTCGTTCTCGCGCGTTCGGGTGGCGATGGCGACGCTGCGGTCACCGACACCTTCGAAGGCACCGGGTTCCTCGGAGACGACAGCTCCGACGTGGCGTGGGAGGTCCTTGCGGGCGCATTCATCCGCAGCGATGGCGCAGTCCGGGTCGCCGCCGGCGACGACCCGGCGAGCGCAGTCGTCGAGGTCGGCTTCGGCGACGGTGAGCTCGTGGTTCCGGTGATCCGACCGGCCGACGGCGCGGGCGTGATCTTCCGTGTCGTCGACGAGGACAACCACTGGCGGCTCACCTACAGCACGGAGTTCGCCACCTGGAACATCGACCAGGTCACCGATGGTGCCGTGCTGTTCGTGGCCAACACGGGGCTCAGCGGCGCCGAGAGCGCCGAACTCGGGGTTTCGCTCGACGGCGACGACATCGTCGTGGCCGTCGACGGCGAACGCCGAGCCGTCATCTCCGACGAGAGCCACCAGGATGCGACAGCGGCCGGGCTGTTCGTGGCCGACACCGCCGGCGCCGAACGAGCACGCATGCTCTACGAGGCGTTCGAGTTCACCCCCGCGAGCTGACCATGGCCTCACCCGCCCCTGCCAGCGAGACGTCCGACGCCGGCCCCGAAGATCGATCGCCACTGTCCCAGCGCGGCTTCGCCGCCCGGGTCGGCGCAGCGAGCACCACCGTCTATCTCCTGCTCTTGTTCTCGGCTTCGCCGGGCCGGATCATCGCGGACACGCCCTACGAGAACCTGGCGCGCCCATTCGATGCGATGCTGCGCGCCTCGTACCACTGGGACGCGACCATCGGAACGGGCCGGACGTTCCCCCGCTACTCCCCGATCGGCTGGATCCCCTTCTCCGCCTTTCGCGCCCTCGGCGCCGAACCGTGGGTCACCCAACGACTGTTCCACGTCGCCGTGCTCAGCTTCGCAACACTCGGATGCGCGCTGATGGCACGGCGGTTCGGTCTGCGACCCGGGCCCGCAGCCGTCGCCGGCTTCGTCTACGGCGCCGGACCAGCCGCTGTGGCCGGGCTCACGCCGTCACTGTTGTTCATGCACTATGCGCTCGCACCGTGGCTGATCCTCGTCGTGGTCGAGTTGTCCGAGGGCAGGCGGGTCAGCCGATGCGCAGCCCGTTTCGCGCTCCTCTCGTTCATCGTCGGCGGGCTCAACCTGCCGGCGCTGGTCTATGCCGCAGTGCCGGCAGGACTCGTGCTGGTGTGGATGCTCGGAGTCCGTGAGGTCACCCTCGCCAGAGCGACACGTTTCGTGGCGACGACAGGCGCCTTCTGGGTCCTGTTGATGCTCCCGTGGATCTTCCAACTCCGAGCCGGCTCGGACTTCCTGCAGGCCAATCTCGACGCCACCGAGACGCTGGACGCGATCGCCGCCAACTCGTCGCTCGCGGAATCCTGGCGCCTCCTCGGCTACTGGCTCGCCTACTTCGACCTGGGAGCGGGGCCCGCCATCGGGCGGACCGTGCCCTACTTCGAGAACCCGTTCGTGGTGATCGCGACGTTCGCATTGCCCGCCGCGGCACTGATCGGTCTCGCGCTGCACAGGTCCCTGCGGGGTCCGTGGCTCGCGATGGCCGTCATCGGCGTCATGTTGTTGTCGGGTGCGTTCGGCACCCCCGGGGGGACAGCCTTCGCCACCGCATTCGCGTGGGTCGTCAACGAGGTGCCGGGCGCCTTCGGGATGCGCAACTACTACAAGGCCGCACCCGTGCTCGCGATCGTCGTCGCGATGGGGCTCGGCGCTCTCACCGAGGTGATGTCGGCGAGCGACCGGAGGCGGCGCGGCGCCCTCGGAGTCGTCGCGTTGGGCGTGATCGTGATCGCCGTCATGTCCCCGCTCCGGGCCTCGACGCTGTACCAGGCCGCACGACAGGCCGACGACGGTCTCCCGGACCATGTCGAAGAAGCAGCCGAGTGGCTCGACAACCGCCCCGGCAACGGCCGCGTTCTCATCACGCCGGTGGCTGCGACCGCAGATCATCGGTGGGGCGACGTCGGTCCCGAGTACTGGCAGGCGCTGGTCGATCGCCCCGTCGTCGACCAGCCGTTCCTGCCCGCCGGAACCGCAGCCGCAGCGAATGCGATGTCGGCGATGCACGACCTCACGAACGATCCCGATTACGAGCCGGGGACGCTGGGGGTGCTCGTGCGCCGGTACGGCATCGAGTTCGTGGTGATCCAGAACCACCTCGTCTGGGAACAGAGTTCCTTGCCCAGACCATCGGCCATGCAGCGCCTGCGAGACGACCCAGAACTCGAACTCGTCGCCACCTTCGGCCGCCGCGGGGACCATGTCGCCGTCCCCGATGACGGGTCGGCCGAAGACACCGCAGACCGTCGTCTCCCCCCGATCGAGATCTACCGCGTCCTCGACCACATTCCACCGGTCCACGCCCGGGTCGACACGCCACCCGTGCTCGTCAGCGGCGATGCCACAGGCCTCGTCACGCTGGCATCGCACGGTCTGCTCGCACCGGGCAGACCGACGATGTTCACCGGGGCGATGGACGCCGCCGCCATTGTCACCGAACTCGAACGGGGAGCGACCATCGCCCTCACAGACTCGAATCGCCGCCGTTGCGAACGGCCGGAAGCCCGCCCGGGCCCAGCGAAGCCGGCGACGATGCACGCGCCGTCGCCGACCTGTTCGGCCGTGCCGGCAGCCAATCGGTCGCGGCCTACCGCGACGCGGTGTCGATCAGCGAGGTCAGCCCTGCCACCCTGTTCTCGCCGGGACCCCGGAACCGCCCCGCAGCGGCTTTCGACGGCGACCAGGAGACCCAATGGCTCACGGGCGTGTTCAGCGACCGTGTGGGCCAACGCCTCCGGGTCGATCTCGGCGAGACCCGCAGCGTGGGTACCGTCGAACTCCAGCGCCCGACGAGCACAGCGAGCAGGCGTGTGTCGGCGGCGCGCATCCGAACGAGCGCCGGCGAACTGCTCGACGCGACGTTCGATGCCGGTGACCGCACCGTCGTCCGCCTCGGACGACCCGACGTCTCCTGGGTCGAGATAGAGATCAGCGCGGTGTCAGGACCCGGCGAGGACGGGTTCGGATTCACCGAGGTCACGCTGGGCGACCTCGACCTCCGCGAGTTCATCAGGCTTCCCGACGATGTCGCCCGTCTGGCCGAGGCCGACGCGACGCTGGCGTCCGCGTTGGAGGCAGCCCCCATGATCGTCGACATGTCGTTGGGACACGGCACTGTGCCCGAGCGCACGCTGCGGCGCGAGTTCCGTCTCCCCGTGGCTGGTTCGTTCACCCTTCGTGGCGCCGTGCTGTTGAGCAGGGCCGACATCGACCGACTCGCCGCAGCCGGCACGGGCCTCGGTATCGAGGCCGACGACGTCACCGACGGAAACGACCCGATCCGTCTGCTCGACTCGAACGCGGCGACATCGGTGCAGGCCGGGGCGGTCGCAGAGACCTCGGTGACGCTGATCGTCAACGCCGAGATGGACGGTGCACTCGACATCACCTTCGATGCCGGGCCGACGGCACGGGCCGTGTACGAGGTCGAAGTCATCGGCTGGACACGGCGCCGTCAGGTCCTGAGACTCGACCGCATCGGACCATGCGAACCGATCGGGGGAGTCACCGGCTGCGCCCGCACCGTCACGACGAGGGCGCTTTCGCGAGCGCGTGAGGTCGGCGAGGTGACCGTGATCCTTCGCTCGTTCGGCCTCCCCGGAGACGAGCGCAGCATCACCATCCTCGACGCCTCGGTGCCCGGAAGAACCGCTGACCGTACCGAGGGCCTCGGCTGTGTCGACGACATCATCCGGATCGACGGCCAACCGCTGCCGGTGCGGATCCCCGGAACCCTCGACGCGCTGCGGATCGGTGGTGTGGGGCTGTTCGAGTCCTGCGAGCCCGTCGACCTGGCGGCGGGGCTCCATCGCGTCGAAGCCGCTCCGACGGCTTTGGTCACCCATGCCACGCTCGCCTCGGCGCCCACCACCGCACCTCCGGCCGCGGCCGTGCCCATCGAGGTCGCCGACCAGACTGCGGCATCGACGACTATCACGCTTCCCCCCTCGGACCAGGCCGTGATCGTGCACTCCGGGCAGTCGTACACCTCCACCCTTCGCCTCGAGTTCGAAGGGGGCACCAGCCTCGAGCCCGCATCGATCGACGGCCTCGCGGCGTTCACCGTGCCGCCATCGGATTCGTCACGTAGTGCCCGGATCGTGCACACCGATCGAGCGCGCCACCGCACTGCCATCGTCGTGTCGATCATGATGTTGTCGGTGTGCCTGCTGTTCGCCGGCCGACGTGATACGCAGCGGGATCAGAGCATGTCCTCGCCCCCCCGGCAGTGGCCCGGCCGCACGACGCAGGTGCTCCGGCTGATCCTCATCCCTGTGCTCGGCGGCGCGATCGCCGGCCTCGGCGGGGCGATCATGGGCGGGGCGATCGCCGTGGCCACGACAACACGGCGCTCCGAGAAGAACACGGTCGCACTGCTCGGGATGGCCGCGGCGTCTCTCGGTGTCGTCGCCGTGCTGTCGGTCGTCGGCGTCGCGAACGAAGCCGGTCTGGCCTACACGGCCGAACGCGAGGCGGCCGAGCCGTTCGCCGCTCTGGCCATCCTGCTCGTCGCCGCCGCCATGGGACGACTCGATCAGGTCAGGTCCCCGACGCGATCGATCGACAGTGCGGCCAACGACGACGCCGACGCCCCATCCCAGGACTCGGCGCACCACCGGACCGACATCCCGATCGACGCGCCGTAGCGCACGACGCCGATCGCTGCGCCCTGGGGCAACCGGGTCGGCGGCGAGAACCAGGCACCGACCACTGGAGCGCGATCGATCTCCAACGGCGGGAGCCTCCCCAGATTGGACAGCCGGGTCGTATCGAGGAACGCGTGCCCGGACAGCGCCGAACCGACCCGTGTCGCCAGCGATCCGACCGTCAACGGCAGACGCGACAATGCCGGCACCCAGGGAATCGGGTCGGGTTCGGCTCGGCGTCGCGCCGTGGCGATCTGTTCGGCGACCGAGCGGACGAGGCCGTCGGGGTCGCTCCGCACGGCGCCCGTCGACACGGTTGCGACCTGACTCGCGGCATTGCCGATGGCGAAGGTGTCATCACGGCGAAGACTGAAGGGCACCGTCACCCGCACCACCCCGGACTCGTGACCGAGCCGATCGTTCCATGCGGCGCAGGCGAGGTGCACCCCTGCGACCAGTACATCGTTCACGCGTACGCCCAGGCGCGCGGCGGCGTCATCGAGCGAGGCGGCGTCCGCCGCGTCGATCGTGGCGTTCGTGATCCCGTAGCCCTGTGCGTCTCCCGCCGGTCCACGCTCGGAGACGAGTCGATCGGGCCGGCCGGGGAACGCGACGCGACGCAGGGCCCCGAGGCCGCCAGTCGCGGTCGCCGCCTCGGATCGTGGCTGGGCGACCGGGCTGTCGTCGCGTTGCGGGTGACCGTCGGCCAACGATCGTGCGACCCACGCGAGGCTCTGGCCGTCGAGCACCCCATGGTGGGCCCGCATCATCACCCGCGTGTGGCCGGTGTCGTCGTCGAGCACCGAGACCTCCAGCCCGGCGCTACGGCGAAGGTCGATGGGAACCGAGATCCAGCGGGAACGAGCCCGGTCGAGGTCGTCCGGCTTCACGGACCACCGGCGGACCGTCGGTCGCGCTGCCGGTATCCAGGTCGCCGGCGTGGACCACGATCCGACCTCGAGCCGTGCAGCCAGGCGAGGCGTGCGGGCACACAACGCCGCGAGCCGGGTGGTGAGCAGTTCGGGATCGACGGCGCCGTCGACCAGCAACTCCAGGTGCATGAGCATCGGCCAGCGACGGCGCTCGCTCTGCA
Organism: Acidimicrobiales bacterium; assembly: GCA_046290435.1. Taxonomy (GTDB): domain Bacteria; phylum Actinomycetota; class Acidimicrobiia; order Acidimicrobiales; family UBA8592; genus CAVQUE01. Next base: position 248,576 of record JBKAGO010000033.1, on the reverse strand, counting down.
AGATGGCCCTGTCCAGGGGCTCGAGACTCTCGACCACGGCGCGAGCGTAGGGCCAGCGCGCCGCGAGCGCCGTCCTGCATGCATCTGCCGCAGCGACGGCATCGCTGCGGCGGGCGACGTCGAATACCGCCATCACCGGGCAGGCTCCTAGACTGGCCCGCTGATGGGGGCGACGGGGGTTCCGAACCTGCGGCACGCGCTGGCTGTGCTCGCTGTCGCCACCATCGGGATCACCGCGTGCGGCGAGGCCGAGCGGCCCGGTCCCAGCCCGTCGACGGCCGAACCCACGCCCACGGCGGTCCCGCCTTGGGCCGGCGAAGCCGCCGTCTCGATCGAGCGGTTCGACCAAGACGTGTTCTCCTCGGCGTCGGGCCCCTCCGAATGGACCCTCGACGGCCCCTGGCGCGTCGAGTCGGCCGATGGTGCCGCCGCGGTGGACAGCGGCGACGACGGCCCTGCGGTCGCCCTGATCGATCTCGGAGGGCCCTACGGACTCTTCCAGGCAACGTTCCCCGTGACGGCCGACGGCGCCGGGCTGACGTTTCGCCATATCGGCCCTGCCAATCACTGGGCCATCGTCGGCGCACCGAGCTTCGGGACGTGGAACCTGATCCGTGTCGTGAACGGCACCGAGGAGTTCGTCACCAATCTCGGCAGCGTCGACGCAGGTGACGGCGCCATCGTCGGCATCGTGCTGGACGACGAGTCGTTCTCGGTCACCATCGACGGCGAGGTCGTGCACACCCAAGCCGACGTCGGCGACCCCCGGGCTACCAGGGTCGGGCTCTGGTCCGAGGGGCCATCCGCCCGGTCGGCACGTTGGGACGATGTCGTGTCCATCCGAGCGGCGCAGCTCGAACAGCCCGACGGGCCCACCGGATGAGCCTCGAGACCCCGCCCATCGAACGGACGCCTGCCGACCTGCGGCACCTCGATCGAGGTTCACTGGCGATGGCAGTCAGCGTCGGCACCACCGCGCTGGGCGGCCTGCTGTTCTGGTTTCTCGCTGCCCAACGCGGCGAGGCGAGCTCCGTCGGCGAGGCACTCGCGCTCTTCCAGGCCCTGGTGTTCATCAACTACGTGACCCAGCTGGGGCTGCCGGTCCTTATCGCCCACCACGGCGCCGGCCGGACACCGGCCGCATCGTGGATCTTCCGCCAGACGGTCGTCCTGCGTTGCACGGTCACCGTGGTGATCTCGGCTGCGATGGTGGCCGCGCTCTGGCAGACGGAGCTCTTCCGGCCGCTGCACGACGATCCCGTCCTCGACGTCGCTGTCTTCATCACGGCCGCCGTCGCGAACGGACTCGGCACTCTGGCCGAGGCTCGGCTGGTGACACTGCGCCTCTGGAGCGGCGTCGTCGCTCGCCATGTGATCCCGGCGACGTTGCGCCTCCCCCTTCTCCTGTTCGTGTCCTCGGGAGTGGCCGGCAGCACGTTGTTCCTCGTGGCGTCGATACCGCCCGCACTCGCCGGCCTCGTCGCAGCCACCTGGCTGCTGGTCATGGTCGACCGATCGACGCCGAAGCCCACCTCGGTCGATGTTCCCCACCTCCGACGCTACGCGGGGGCGAACGCGGCCAGCATGTTGCTCACCGAGGGCCCGATCTTCGCCGCGCCACTCGTGGTCGCAGCCGTGATCCCGGCCGAGGAGACCGCGCCATTCCTGCTGGCATGGAGCATCGCAACGGTCGCCTTCGTGGTGCCGGCGATGCTGGGCAATGTCCTGGTCAGCGAATCCAGCCAGACAGGGAGCATCGCGTCGGCGGCGAGGCGGGCGTACCTGTTGTCCCAGGTCGGTACCTGCGTGCTCACGCTCGGCGCATGGGTCGCAGCGGACACCATCGCATCGATCTACGGACCCGACTACAGCTCGCTCGGCGATCTGCTCCCCGTCCTCGTCGGCGCCAACATCGCCTGGGTCGTGACGTCGGTCAGCCTGTCGGTCGCCCGGGCACAGGAACGTTCTTCGGCCGTCGTGGGGCTCGGGCTGCTGTTTGCGCTCAGCACCCTGGTCCCGATCATCGCCGTCGTCGATTCCGCCGGTACCGAGGGTGTCGCCTGGGCCTGGTTCATCGGCAACGTGACCACGGCCCTCGCTGCGCTGGGCATCATGCGGCGGGTATGGCTGCAGAAGCCGGACGAGGCGTGAGCGCACGCTCACCCCTGCCGGACACCGCCACGTCGCCGCCGGCCCGGTTGTCGCGGTTCTGGTCGGCTCGGCACCAGCGACTCACGCCGATTGCGACGCTGCTCGTCGTCGTCGCGATCAGTGCGACGTCGCTGCATCGCAGCGACTTCTGGTACGCAGACTTCCGCTACGAACACAACGCCAACCCGGGGCAGTGGGCGATGCGGATGGGTTCGGTCTGGGACACCACCCGCGGCTTCGGCACGTTCCGGTCCGAGATCTGGCCTGCGCCGACGGCGTTCTTCGGTCCGCTCCGGGCTGCGGGGCTGTCGATGGCGTGGAGTCAGAACCTGTTCCATGCGGCGTTGCTGGCGCTGCTCGGGATCGGTGTCGTCGTGTTGTTGCGCGAGTGGCACCACCGCATCGGCTGGATGCACCTGAGCGCAGCTCTCTTCGCGATGCTGGCGCCCTTCAGCGTCGCGTTCATGCTGCCGTCGGGTCTGTTCATCAGCTACGCCCTGCTGCCGTGGATCCTCGTGCTGATCCGTCGCGGCATCATGGGGTCGCCGCTCTACTGGTCTGCGCTGTTGGTGTTGGTCGTCGCCGCATTCGGGTCGGTCGATCGCGGTGGCCTCGTGTTCTCCGCCATCGCCGGCGTCGTGCTCATCGCGACCACGATCCACGGCGAGGCAGCGGCGACGTGGCGGAGCACCTGGGCCTGGGCATGGCGCGTCACCCTCCTCGCGGTCCCGACACTGGCCGCAGTAACCGTCGGTCTGGCGCTCGCAGCCGAGGTCACGGCACAGGACCTGCGCGAAACCGAACTCGCGACGTTCGTCAACTCGGCGAGTTCCTGGCCCGAGTCGTGGCGAGGGCTCGGGTTCTGGCAGGTCTACCTGCGCGATTTCTCGGGATGGGCGAAGCCGCAGACCCTCTGGTATTCGACGTCTCCCGTCGCCTATGCCTCGACGTTCGCCGCTCCCCTGGTCGCCATGGTGGGCCTGGCCGTCGCCTCGAAACGCCAACGGCTGGTCTTCGGGTCCCTGCTCGCCGTCGGGCTGGTGCTCATGGTCGGGACCCACCCGGTGGGCGACCCCTCCCCCTATGGCCGACTGCTGCGGTGGCTCTACGACGCAGTGCCTGCATCACAGGTGCTGCGCAACAGCTACAAGGCCGGCGCCATCGCCACGCTCGCCACGGCGATGCTCTTCGGAGTCGCGGTCGACCATGGCGTCGAACGGTGGCGCCGTCGGCGTCCCGGAGCGCGCAGGATCGACATCGTCGGCGTAGCAGCCCTGGTGCTCATCGCAGCCATCGCGTATCCGGTGTGGACCCGAGGCTTCAACGCCGACGCCCGCGGCTTCGACAACCTGCCCGACTATGTGCCGGAGGCCATGGCCTGGCTCGACGACCAACCCCACGACAGCCGTGTGCTGTTCGTGCCGGGCGCTGTTCGCAACGGCTTCCGCTGGGGCGATGTCAACGACGACGTCCTCGACGACATGGTGGATCGCCCTCACCTCATCGACGTCGCCATCCACACGAGCCGACCCGTCACGGCGGACATCTTGTCGGCGATCGACGACACATTGGCCGATGACCGGTACCAGCCCGGGTGGGCCGCGGCACTCGGCGCGAGGTTCGGCATCGAGTACCTCGTCATCCGCAACGACATCGACTGGCAGGTGTGGGGCCAGGCCAGACCGATCGCATACCAACCCCTGCGCGACGATCCCGCGACGACCCTCGTCGCGTCGTTCGGCGAGCCGGGCGAGTTCACCACCGACCCCGCCGACGAATCGGGCGATGCCGAAGCCGAAGCCGAGCTCCCACCGATCGAGATCTACCGGATCAGCGACGTCGACAGCCAGGTCACCAGCCGCGCTCCCGCACCACCGATCATCGTGTCGGGCGATGGGGACGCGTTCCCGCTGTTGTTCGGCACGGATCTCCTGCCCGCCGAGCGCGCCACGGTGTTCAGCGGCTCGTTGACGCCGGCCCGACTCGAGGACGCGGTGCGCACCGGAGCCCCGGTGGTGATCACCGACACGAACCGCCGGGTGGCGGAGTACATCACCCAGTCGCCCCAGCGTTCGCACACCCTCGCGGCAGGCCAGGTCACTGACCGCGACGTCAACGAGCTGTTCGATGCTGCAGGCGCCGAGACGACCGCCGTCTACGGCGACGTCGCTTCCATCGAGGCGTCGACGTCGGTGGCGACGGGCGACGCCGCACCGTGGCACCGGCCTGCGCTCGCGCTCGACGATTCCGAGGAGACGAGCTGGCTCGTCGGAGGGCTCCGAGATCCCGTCGGAGAGCGTTTCCGCTTGCGGTTGCGTGACGACGCCGGTCCCGTGGAGGGCATCGAGATCGTCGCCACCGAGCCGATACTCGCCGGTGATCGCCGCATCCGAGCCGTTCTGGTCCGCACCAGCGACGGAGACGAGACCGCGCTCGAGCTCGTCGACGGCGCGGTGCAGCTCGACTGGCCGGCGCGTCGCCTGGAGTGGGTGGAGGTGGAGATCACCATCGTCGACGGCCTGGGACTCGGTCCGGTCGGCTTCTCGACGATCGATCTGGTCGGGATCGACGAGGCAGAGCGGCTGCGTGTTCCCGACGACATCCTGCGCGCCGCAGACCTGCGGCCATCGCTCGCCGCGGCGCTCGACGACGCCGAGATCGCGTACGTGTTCGGGCGCCTCCGTGGCAGCGGACCCGTCGACGAAGAGCGCAGCCTGCGACGCGACTTCCGATCGCCGGCGATGGAGGGCCTCGAGTTGCACGGAACCATGGCACTCGGCGGGACGATCACCGACGAACTCCTCGCCTCGATCGAGGGCCGCGAGATCAGCGCCATCGGCTCGGCACGGTTCCGTGGGCTGGTGCGATTCCGGGGCAACGCCGCCGTCGACGGCGATCTCCGCAGCGCGTGGAGTGCCGACAACCGCGACACGGCGTCGCTCGATCTGACGTTTCCGGCACGCGTTGTCGACGTCGTCCGTGTCCATCTCCGCCACGGCTCCGGCTTGGCGCGACCCTCGGCGATCACCGTTCGAACCGGCGACGAGACCCTCGCCACCGCGACGCTCGAGCCGCCTGTGTGCCCGACCGACCAGTGCCGCGAGACCATCACGCTGCCGTTGGCCGACCCCGGCACGAGCCTGGACTCGCTGTCCATCGTGTTCGAGGCACTCGGCCGAGGCGACGGCGAGCAACCCATCCGTATCGACGAGGTGGACTTCGGGACCCCGTGGCTGCCGTCACCACCCAGCGATGCTGCCAGATGCGTCGATGACCTCCTCTCGCTCGACGGCGTCGGAGTCCCCGTGGAGTTTCCCGACGGGCGCGGGGGTCTGTTCGACGAAGAGCCTGTCGCCTACCGGGCGTGCCGCGCGATCTCCCTCACCCCGGGCCGGCACCGACTCGCAGCCGGACCGGGCGTCCTGGTCGACACGGCGACGCTCGCCCCGCCGGATCTCGCCGGCCGATTGGCCGTCGAGGCACCGTCGCTCGGCCTCGAGCCGACCCAGACCGGCGCCACCGAGTGGACCATCGCACTCGCTGGCGAGGCACCGACCGTCATCTCGCTCGGCCAGTCCTGGCATCCCGGCTGGCGGGCGGCGGTGGGTGGTCAGGATCTCGGCGAACCGATCCCGATAGATGGGCTCGCCGGATGGCTGATCCCTGCCGGACAGAACCGCTCCGTCGATGTCGACTTCGCGCCACAGACCGTGTTCGAGCTGTCCTGGGTGATCTCGCTCGTAGCGCTCGCAGCCGTCGTGGGGATCGCTGCGACCCGACGCCCCGGCGCCTCGCCCGTTTCGTCGGCATCACCATGGCCGCTCGGTGGCGATGCGACGGACGAGGGCCCGGCAACGCGCGCTCCGGCCACCATCGGGGTCACCGCTGCCAGTGTGCTCGTCGCCTACCTCATCGGCGGGCTGTCCGGCTTGGCCGTCGGCGGCCTGGCACTGGTGATCGCCTGGACCACCGCCAGGCCGTCGGCACGTCTCGCGACCCTCGGCGCCGCCGCCCTCGGGGTCGCAGCTACGACCGGACTGGTCGGCCACCAGTTCGGGGAGTCCACCTTCGGGCCTGCCTTCGCCGTCGAGCCCGCAGCGACAGCGGACTGGGGACGCCATGCCGGCATCCTCCTCGCTATCTCGGTCCTCTGGAGTGCCCTGCAGCGCGATCCCGCACCAGCGGAGCAGCGAGAGCACACATCCCCCGCCTCGATCGGCCCGATCGGCCGGTGGCGCGACGCCGCGGTGACCGCCGGTGTCGCCGTCGTCCTCGCGGCGCTGGTCGCGCACGACGGGGGCGATCGACTCGTCGAGGTCACACGCTCGTTCGGGTTGGGTCAGGGTTCCCGCGGCGCCCGCGAGCTCGATCTGTTGGGTCTGGGACCTGCGGCACCTGCGATCTCGACCATTTTCCCGTTCGCCTCGGCGCTCGTGACACCGATCGCTGCAGGTGTCGCCGCGTGGTGTCTGCTCCTGCTCCTCGGACGCACCCGCCCGTCGGTCGATCATCGACTCCGGATGCTCGCAACGGTTGCCTTCACCACCGCAGCGGCGACCGCAGGGCCCGCGTGGATCATCGCTGCGGCATTGGTCGCAGCCGGCGCCGTGGCGCTGGTCGACACCTCCCGCGATGTCGCAGCGGGGCTGGCCTTCGGTGCTGCAGCCCTGACCCACGCCGTGACCGTGCCGATTGCCATCCTCATCGTCATCGCAACCACGGCGGCCCGGCGCCCGGAGCAGCGCCGGCGGGGCATGGTCGTCCTGGCGGTCACCGGCCTGTGCTGGCTGCCGTGGCTGCTGTGGCGGGCGCGGAACGGCTGAGTCTCAGCGTCGCCGCAGGAGCATCGCGCAGTTCCAGGTGAGGACCTCACGCACGCCCGGAACACTCAGGATCCAGCGCTGGCCCGGGTAGTAGCGGGGCCAGGCATCGACGAGATCGAGGTCGTCGGAGCCCTCGACGAGCTCGAGAATGCCACCGATCGTCGTGACGAACAGCCCCTCGCCCGGCACGTTCTTGTCGGGTGCGCCGAACAGGCGCGACCACGCCGCCAGTCCCCGCTCGGGACCGAGGTAGTGCAGCGGGGTGATGTTGTGCCCTCCCCACGGCGAGTACCAGTTCGTCCACGACACCCACGCCCAGCCTCCGGGCCGCAAGACCCGGCCCACCTCGTCGAAGAACGCCTCGGGCGAGGGCACGTGTTCCAGGACGTTGGAGCAGTACACCCCGTCGAAGGAATCATCTGCGAAAGGGGTGGACAGGGCGCTGGCCGCGAGGCTCGGGGTGCCCCTGGTGAACGCACGACGGGCCGTGTCGGGATCGATGTCGATGCTGACCACCGACGCCCCGCGCAGGCGCATCGCCTCGGCGTCGTGACCCGAACCGCAACCCAGATCGATGACCGACGCCCCGTCGAGCTCGACGGGCAGTTCGTCGACCGTCCGCCGCGCCAGCGCCAGGTAGTACGGGTCGGGATCGCTGCGCTCGCGGACCAACAGCGACAGGATGTGGCGCCGCGTCGGCGTGGGAGTCATCGCAGGGCGGCTCAGGAGACGGCAGCGAAGAGATGGCCGGCGTCGACGCTCGAACGCCGAGGGGCGATGCCCAGCCCATCTTCGAGGCGGGCACCGACCAGGTCGATGAGGTCACCGTCGAGCCCCGGGAGCACGATCGTGACACTCGATTCGCCGACGAAGATCGGGTCGCCGGCCCGCACGAGGTCCCGGACCTCTTTGGCCCAACCCTGCGGCTCGGTGACCTCGTCGAGGGTCAGCAGCGGGAGCAGCGGTCGGTGCGACCGGTGGGCGATGCGGCCGACGGCGACGGCCATCTTGGCGGCATCGCGGACCGGGCGGATCTTGCTGCCGGGAACGGCTCGCCAATGGACGGGTACCTCGGCGATCTCGAGCCCGAGCCGGGCAGCGAGGTCGAGGAGTTCGACGTCGAGCGCGAACCCGTTCTCGGAACTCGATGCGAACAACAGGCGGGCGACGTCGGCGCGGAAGGCCTTGAAGCCGCACTGGGAATCGGCGACGTCGACCGAGGTGAGGGCGCGGACCAAGGTGTTGAAGACGCCACCCATCAGCTTGCGCTTCAGCGATGCGTCCTCGACGGAGGCACCGTCGACTGCTCGGGAGCCGATGGCGACGGGGCAGTCGATCAGGGCTGCGATCAACGGGCGCAGGCAGCTGAGGTCGGTGGCCATGTCGGCGTCCATGAAGACGACCGACTCGCCACGTGCGGCGGCCATGCCGCGACGTAGTGCCGCACCCTTGCCCATGTTGGTGGGCGCCCGCAGCACCGCGGCATGCGGGAAGGTGGCCATGGCGGCCTCGGCGACCGCAGCGGTGGCATCGGCCGAGCCGTCGTCGACGACGATGATCTCGGTCGAGTCGAGATCGACGTGGTCGCCGATCTCGCCCAGCAGTGCCGGAAGACGCTCGGCCTCGTCGTAGGCGGGGATGATGATCGAGCTCAGCACACGGCCCGAGCGCCACGAGCCGAGCGATGCCTGCAGCATCGCGCCGTTCGCGCTCATCACCATCTGGCCGATGGCGTCGCCGGCCGTGGCACGACCCCTGGGACCGAGGCGATGCAGGGCCACGGCTTCTTCGAGGGTGGCCTCGAACACGTCGACACGCGTCTCGAGCTTGGCCGACGCTGCCCGGTGATGGGCCCCGACACCGAGCTCGGTGCGCAGGGTCGACGAAGTACCCAGCTCGATCCAGCGCTCGACGAAGGAGTCGACATCTGCGGCGAGCCGACCGGAGACACCATCGACGATGGCGTCACGGACACCGGCCACGTCGAACCCCAGCGACGGGACCCCGGCCAGACCGGCCTCGGTGATGACCAGGCCCCAGCCCTCGTGCGACGCGGCGTGGACGAGCGTCCACGACGAGGCCAACAGCGACGCCTTGGTGTGCTCGTCGACCGAGCCGACGAACCGGGCGCCGGCGGCATCGAGGGCCTCGAGCCGGGAACGTTCGGGGCCGTCACCGATGATGACGAGCTCGCCGCCGGTGACGGGACGGACCCGCTCCCACATCTCGAGCAGCAGGTCGACGCGCTTGTGGGCTGTGAGGCGACCGAGCGCCACGAAGACCGGCGTCGCCGAGCGTGGCGTCTCGACGGCCTCGAGCGTGGCCGCCGGCGGCAGCACGCGGATGCGATCGGGATCGACGCCGATGTCCACGAGCGATTGCATCGACGACGGCGAGACGGTGACCGTCAGGCCGTTGCGATACGCCCGGGGCATCGCGTCGGTCTCGAGACGACGACCGATGGCTGCGATCGGCTCCGGGAAGTACATGCCCCACTGTTCGGTGTGGACGTGATGGACGAACGAAACCGTGGGGACCGAACGGTCGAACAGCGGCGTGAAGAAGCTCATGCCGTTGCTGACGTCGACCACGACGTCGGCCTCACGGCCGAGGCGGCGGTGGTGCAGCGGGGTGAGCAGGTACTGACTGAGATCGCCGCCACCGCAGTGGACCGGGTACGCCCGGGTGTCGTTGGGTCCGCCGCAGCGGACCTCGACGTGGTGGCCTCGCTGCACGAGACCCGAAGCCAGCTGGTCGAGCACCACCTCGGCGCCCCCGGCGAGCGGGTGGGCGAGGTCACGCCAGCTGTTGAACAGTACTCGCACCAGCGATCCCCCGATCCGGCAGAGACGACATCTGGGTCACCGGCGACGACCGGAGGGCGAGACGCCCGTCCGGTCGTGCCTGCGACCAGAGAGAGGAACCGGCTCAGCCGGCCGGCGGAACCACCAGGGCGGTGGGGGTGTCGCCGGCGTCGACGGCGGTGACCGGCTCGGTCTCGTCGTCGACATCGGCCTCGGTGATGACGTTCAGCACGGTGTCGGTCACGAGCTCGCCCTCGGCGCCCTCACACGTGACACGCAGCCGGGTGAACCCGAGCGGGGTGTTCTCCGGCACCTCGACCTCATAGGACGAGCCGTCGGCCAGGGCCTCGGCCTCGTCGATGACGATCTCGAAGTCCTCGAGGAGCTTCTCGTCGTCGGCGAGGTCGGCCTGAGCCGCGGCCTCGGCTTCGTTCAGCACCCGCGGGATCAGCTCGACGAGCACGGGCGAACCTTCGGTGCAGCCGAACACACGGACCTCGAGGGTCTCGCCGAGCAGCACCGGCGGCGCTGCGTTGAACGCCGCATCGGCGATGAGATAGCCCGCAACGTCCGATTCGCCGTCGGCATTGGTGTAGTCCGCGATCTGCGGTCCGAGATCGACGGCTTCTTCGTCGTCGGCCTGGAACGCGCCGGCGATTCCCGACACCGCCAGAGCGGCGAGGATGAGCACCGGCACCACGGCGCCGATACGACGGATGGATGCACCTGACATGGAAGCCCCCCTGGCGGAGCGGTTACCCCTCGGAAACCGCAATCGCGGAAATCTACGCAGCTTTGCAAGAAGTACGCAAGAAGGCCGCCAGAAATCTTCGCAACTCGCGCCGAACGTGACCGTCGTCACTCGCAGCGTGGGATTCTGGCGGATCTTGCGGTCCGGATCACCACGAGCGCGGCGATCACATACGCACCGACGACGAGCAACGCGGGCCAGTACCAGATGACCGACGACGAGCCCGCCAACACCAGGCGCCCGTCGGGACCACGCTGGGCGGGGGTGAATCCCCGCAGCCACCCCCGCTGGTAGGCGCGGTCCCACACCACCTCCTCGCTGGACCGCACGCGTGCGAGCGGGTCCAGGTACTGGTCGACGGTGACCGCCGCACCGGCCGACGTCTCCGCCGGCCCCGTCGCCCCCGCCACACGGATCAGGTCCAGGCTGCCGGCCGCGATCACCGGCTCGAGCGCGGGGTCGTCGAGCAACCGGAGGTGGCGTGTGTAGTCGATCTCGTGGAGCAGCACGATCCAGTCGATCCCGATCGACGCCAGGTACGACGCATCGGTGACGGGCCCCTCGAGGTCCGCCAGGCCGTCCTCGAGGGCGCCTTCGCGTGCGTCGCGCCGTTCCTCGGATCGTTCGGCGAGGCCGAGGTCGCCGGCGATGCGCACGTCGCCGCCGAAGAAGGCCAGCGCCGGGTTCAGCACCCGCCGCCCGTCCACGAGCCCGATGTCCAGGTAGCGCTCCCAGGGAAGGACCAGCACACCGCCGGGCTGCTCGTCGATCCGCTCACGGGCCTGCGCCCACTCGGGCGGCAGCTCGGTGGGCTCGATGGTGTCGCGCACGTGGGCGATACCGGGCGCGGCGAGCAGCACGGCCACGACGACGAGCAGCACCCGCCGCGAGGGTTCGAGGACCGACGAGGTCCGTGCCGCCAGGCGCGTCGAGCCGACAGCCGCCAACGGAGCCAGGACCACGACGGTGAGGATCACCAGCCGTTGCGGCTCGCGCAGCACGATCAGCGGGCCCAGCTCGCTGAGGCGGGCGTAGCCGTTGCGCAGCACGGGGATCGAATCCGCGAGCACCGCCGCCACCGGTGCGAGCGCCAGCAACGACAGGCCCCGCCGGAGCCGTGTCTCGAGTCCCGCCGCACCGACCGACGCCAACGCGGCCACCACGACGGCGAGCACGACATCGGTCGCCGACACATCGCCGCCCACCTGCAGGAGGTCCTGCCAGAAGCCCATGCCGACGAACAGCCCCGCCACGTCGGCGACCTCGTCGACACCGGAGGGGAAAGCGGCCGCGCCGGTCGCATCTCCGGGCGCCGCGAACACCAGCGCCGCCGGCACCGACCAGACCAGCTGGACCAGCGCCGCCGGGACCAGGTCGGTGGGGCGGACGGACCCGGCGACGAGCCCGGCCAGCAGCAGCGCCCCGGCCAGCAGGCCCCCGTAGAAGCCGAACACTGCGAGCACCGCGGCGCTGCTGATGATGGACCACCGCGTCGCGGCGGGACCCACGACCCGGCGGAGCAGCCACGGCAGCACCGCTGCGGCGCCGACCATGGTCAGGTGGCCTGCGGTGAGCCTCGTCACGATCCACGGCCCGCATCCGTAGAGCACCGCCGCCCCCGCTGCGCTCCATGGCTCCGCCCCCCAACGGCGGGCCAGGAGATGGGCCCCCAACGTCGCCGTGACGATCGAGGACCACAGGAACAACGTGACCGCAGCGGGACCTCCGATGATTCGTGCGAAGGCGGCGAGGACGATCTCGAGCGGGCCGAGCCGGGGAAGCTCCGGCCCGAGTCCCCACACACCGGGAGTGATCTCGATGTGGGGGGTGGCGACCAGGTCGAAGTGCAGCAGCGAACCCGACGCGAAGAGGGGAAGCAGCAACACCGTCGCAAGGATCACGGAGCCCACGGCGGCGCACGTGACCTCGGTGCGCCCGAGAGCAGGTGGGCCGCCGGCAGCGTCGTCTGCAGTTGCCGACATGGCCCCGGGAGCATACGGGGCGGAGCGAGGCCCGTCAGCTCGCAGCGAGCGGGACCTCGATGAACCGTGGGCCATAGAGTGCGACCTGGCCCGGAATGAGATGCGGTTCGAAGGGCAGGTAGTTCACCGCGACCGTCGCGCTCTCGGACACGTCGCCGATGACGAGCGGCTCGTACACCCACGAGGGAACCGTCGGGTCGGGGTCTGCCCCGTCGGCCTCGATGTCGACGACGAACGCTCTCGACCACGGCCCCTCCGGCGCCGGTGCACGCCAGACCTCGAGATTCCGCTCGAACACCGGAATGGAGAAGGCCACGTAGCCATCACCATCGGCGACCACCCGGGCACGACGCTCGATCACCGGAACCGCCCGACCATGGTCGGGCACCCAGCCCGAGCCGTCCCAGAACGTCCACCGCTCGGGGGCGTTCACGGCGTCGACCGGGAAGCGGGCGACGAAGGTCCCGGTGGGCTCCTCGTGGGCGTAGGCGTAGACGAAGCCGTCCTCGACGAGCGCACCCCAACCGAAGGGGTTTCCCCGGATGTCGGGAACGTCGAACACCATCGTTCGCGGCACGGACAGATCGTCGAGGTCGTACACGGCGATGAGCCCGCCGACCTGACGGAAGTCGAGTCCCGGCGGGTGCGACGGGTCGCGCTCGATGCGGATGCTGAACACGAAGAGCTCGTCGCCGAGCACCAGGGCCTCCTGGGGCCACAACACGATGTCCGCCTCGACGCTCGGGATCCACGAACCGCCACCGAACCCCGGCACGAGCTCGAAGCAGGCACCGCGCTGGCGCAGCGCAGTGTTGTTGACGAAGCGCCATCCCGGCTCGAGAGCACCGGTGTCGACGGCCCCGAGGAAGGAGTCACCGAAGATCCAGAGCGCGGAGCCGTCGGGCAACTCGATGCGTTCCATGAGGTCGCCGGCGGCCCAGTCGGGCGCCAGCGCGTCGAGCGCCGCTCGATGATCGGCGACGTCTGCACCCGCGGCGCACGGGTCGGCGAACGCCAGGTCGACGGGTGGTGCGGTGTCGAGCGCGCCCGTCGTGGTTCGCAGCACGGCATCGGGCCCGGCCCACCCGATGGAGGCCTCCGTCGACACGTCGACGACAGCGGTGTCGGTGTCGGTGTCGGTCGCGCTGGGGCTGGTGCCGGGGCTCGCAGCGACATCGACCGAACGGGCTTCGAGGTCCGTCGCTCGTGATGCAGACGCACAACCGGGGGCCAGGGTCAGCATCAGGATCAGTGCGCACAGCGCGGCGGGACGACGGGACACGCCGTCCCGGTCGGTCGAGGCCGCGAGGCGCTGAGCGACGCGAGGCGAACACGTCCATTCGGCCCACACCGGGCGCGCCTAGCCTCGGCCGGGAGATGTTCCTCACCGACCCCGATCTGCGCACCACCCGGCCGCCGTTGGCGCCGCGGCGCCTGGTGCGCTGGGTCTGGACGCTCGGTGTCGACGTCGTCGAGGAGTACCAGGAGGACCGCGTCGGCGACCTCGCTGCCAGCATCACCTTCTGGACGCTGCTGTCGATCCCGGCGACGATCCTGGCGTTGTTGAGCACCGTCAGCTCGATCGAGGCGATCGTCGGCACCGACATCGCCGACAACATCGAACAGACGGCGCTCGACTTCGTCAACGACACCTTCGCCGACTCCACCACCCTCGAGAACGCCGTCACCGAGCTCTTCGCCGGCGGCAACGCCGGGGTCGCCACCGCCGCCACGATCGTTGCGCTGTACAGCCTCAGCCGAGGGTTCGCCGGGGTCATCCGGGCCCTCGACGAGGTCTACGAGGTCACCGAGGGCCGCAGCTGGTGGCGGGTACGCATCGCCGCCGTCGGACTCGGCGTGAGCACGATCGTGATCGTGGCCACCGCGGCCACCGTCATCGCCTTGTTGCCCCAGCTGCCGGGCGGGACGCCCGTGCAGGTCCTCGTCGCGCCGATCTCGGTGCTCGGACTCGTGGTGTGGACGATGGTGCTGTTCCACCTGGGCCCGCACCACCGGTCACCGTGGCGCTACGACCTGCCCGGTGCCGTCATCACCACGCTCGGCTGGGTGATCGCCACCCAGGGCTTCGCCGTGTACGTCCGGGTGTCCGCCGACGGCAATCAGCTGCAGAGCACGGTCGGTGCGGTGCTGTTGGGCCTCACCCTCATCCATCTGCTGAGCATCGTCATGCTCGTCGGCGCCGAGGTCAACGACGTCCTGACCCGCCGTGCCGGCATCGACACCGACCCGGTGGCGATCGGCGATCGGTTCTCCACGCTGCGCGATCGCATCGAGAATCACCTCGACAATGGCGACGACGGCCGCGAGACCGACGCCCCGTCTTCCTAGCGCGGCTCGCGAGGCAGGCCCAGGACGCGCTCGCCGACGATGTTCTTCTGGATCTGGCTGGTGCCGCCCCAGATGGTCTCGCTGCGGCTGAAGAAGAACGAGCTCTGCAGCACCGTGGCCGGATAGTCCGGGCTCGGGAAGCGGCGGCCGTAGCCGGGCACCGATTCCTCGACCTCGGGGTCGCCGGTCAGCAGCTGGCCCTCCATGCCGGCGATGTCCATCGCCAGTTCCATGATCTCCTGGTGGTAGCTGCTCCAGAAGACCTTGTTGGTGGCGCCGAGCGCACCGATCGAGGGGTCCTTGCGCTTCTGCACCACCGAGCTCAGCGTGCGCAGCCCGTTGATGCGCATGATCTGCACCTTCGACCACGTCGCCGCGAGGCGCTGGCGCACCACCGGATCGTCGATGGCGCCGTTGGCACGGGCCAGGTCGCGGACGCCCTCCCACTCCTTTTCGAAACGGCGGTAGCCGGTGGTGGCCGAGGTGCCCCGCTCGAACCCGAGGGTGGTCATCGCCACCTTCCAGCCCTCGTTGACGCCACCGACGACGTTGGCGACGGGGCACCGGGCATCGGTGAAGAACACCTCGCAGAACTCGGCGCCGCCGTCGGGCTGGACGATGCGCCGCACCTCGACGCCGGGCTGGTTCATCGGGCACAACAGATACGAGATGCCCTTGTGCTTGCTCGCGGTCGGGTCGGTGCGGCACAGGATGAAGATGTAGTCGGCGTCGAAGCCCTGGGTTGTCCAGATCTTCTGGCCGTTGATGACCCATTCGTCACCGTCGAGGACGGCGGTGGTCTTGAGCGCCGCCAGATCGCTGCCGGCATCGGGCTCGGAGAACCCCTGACACCAGGCGACCTCGCCGCGCAGGATCTTCGGGATGAACTCGGCCTTCTGCTCCTCGGTGCCCCACTGCAAGATCGTGGGTCCGACCAGGGTGTCGCCGAAGAAGTCGCCACGCTGCGGCGCGCCCGCGGCGTGGAACTCCTCGTTCATCACCACCGCCTCCATCGTGGACAGGCCCCGCCCGCCGAGCTCGGCGGGCCAGGTGGCGCAGTACCAGCCGCCCTCGATCATCTTCTGGGGCCAGGTGCGGTTGAATTCGGCGCGCTCGTCGGCGCTCATCTCGACGTCGTCGTCGAACCAGCCCGTGGGCAGGTTGTCGGCCAGCCAGGCACGCACCTCGGAACGGAACGCTTCGGCCTCGGGCGGGTAGGTCAGATCCATGGTCCGAGAGCGTACGGGCCCGGCCCGGTTCGCTCACATCGACGGCCGTTCCGCCGATGGGCACCCATGGGGATGGACGACGACGCGCAGATCTTCTCCGTCATCGGCGGCGCCAAGCGCAGCGGCCGTTGGCGGGTGCCTGCTTCGACGCGCACGCTCACCCTCTTCGGCCGGTGCCTCATCGATCTGCGTCAGGCCGAGACCACCGCCGACGAGCTGTCGTTCTCGTGCATCTCGGTCTTCGCCGGGGTCACCTTCATCGTTCCCGAGGGCGCCGAGGTGCGCCCGTCTGGCGTCGCGGTGCTCGGTTCGGCCCGCAGCCTGGTGCCGGTGTCGGACTCGCCCGCCCATCTGCCACCGATCTCGACCGATGCGATCACCGTTCTCGGGCGTCTGCGGATCCGCACGACCGACGAAGAGCCCGAGGAGGAGCTGCGAGATTCCTGGCGCGAACGCCGCCGGGCCCGCAAGGCGGCCAAACGAGCCGAGAAGGCGAAGCCCTCCGCCAAGGCGAAGCCCGACGACGATCGCCCGACAGCCAGGGCCGCGGTCTTCGAACTCGACGACGAGTTCGACGTTGCACATGGCGCGGACCGCCCCGCGCGCACGCGCCGCGAGATCGAGCGCGAGCTCGTCGACGAAGGCGACCTCCGCCGCAGCGCCCGCCCCGAACGCGAGCTCGTCGACGAAGGCGACCTCCGCCGCAGCGCCCGACCGCCGCAGGTCGAGGAGGAAGGACCGGAACTGGTCGACCTCAAGCCCGTGATCAGGCGCCCGTCGATCTCGTCGCCGACGACACTGTCCGATGACGACGAACCGGGCGACGACGGACCGAGCGACGCCGCCGCGGACGAGACCGCCGCACCCGACCTGTTCGGACCGCGGGCATCGGCCCAGACCGTCGATCCCGAGCCCGTCGGTTCGATCGACGACCACCCCACCCCCTTCGCAGGGGACGAGACCTCGCCCCTCGAGGGGCTCGATGTGCCCGACGACGCCGAACGCATCGTCTCCCACGCCGACACCGGCGAGGATCCCTGGGCCTGAGGGGATTCACCGGCGGCCGATGAGCGGTAGTCTCGGCACCATGGCTGTCACCGAGACCCCCACGCCGACGCCCAAGAAGGAACGCTGGACGTTCCAGTGGAAAGAGCTCTACGAAGAGGTGATCACCTCGGGGCTCTGCACCGGGTGTGCGGGCTGTGTCATCGCCTGCCCCCACGACGTCATCGGCTACAAGCACGAGCCCGGCCAGTACAAGCCGTTCCATCTCGAGGACGAGCTCGGCGCCGACAACTGCATCCACGGCGAGAAGGGCTGCACCAGCTGCACCCGCGCCTGTCCCCGGTTCCGCAGCTGGGAGCCCGAGGCCGACGACCATCTCTTCGGCCGCACCCGCAACGACGACGAGATGGCCGGCATCTACTCCGACATCCTGCTCACCCGCGCCAGCGAGGACTTCGTCTACGAGACGGGCCAGGACGGCGGTCTCGTGTCGGCCATCCTCATCTGGTGCCTCGAGAATGGCATCATCGACGGCGCGCTGGTGTCGGGGCTCGAGGGCGGCGCCGATGGTGGCGGCTGGAAGGCCATCCCGATGGTGGCCACCAACCGCGACGAGGTGCTCGCCGGTGCCGGCAGCCGCTACACCTACTCGGCCAACACCATGGCCTACGACGAGGCCGTCGAGAAGGGCCTCAAGGACCTGGCCCTGGTGGGCATGAGCTGCCAGACCTCCATCGCACCGGTCATGTGGCATCGCCGCGTGGGCAAGGTCTCCAAGCCCATCAAGTTGAACATCGGCCTGCTCTGCTCGAAGAGCTTCGACGACGCGATGTTCGACGAGCTGTTCTGGGTGAAGTACGGCCTGGCCGCCGACGACATCGCCAAGATGAACATCAAGGGCGTCTTCCAGGTGTGGATGAAGAACGGCGACTACCACGAGATCAACCTCAAGGAATGCCACGCCTGGACCCGTGAGGGCTGCAACCACTGCCCCGATTTCGCCGCCGAACACGCCGACATCTCCACCGGCGGCATCGGCGATCAGACCGACTGGACCCTCACCATCGTGCGGACCGAGCTCGGCCGTGCGGTCATCGACGCGATGGTCCGCGACGGCGCCATCGAGACCCGCCCCGGCGACGACGACCCTGGTGCAATCGCCCTGATGCACAAGCTCGCGGCCAAGAGCCGCAGCCGCTGGCCCGAGTGGGCCGCCGAGGACGCTCGCCTCGGCCTGCCGACCAAGAAGTAGCCGGCACCCGGAGCCACGCTGCGCCGGGCCGTCGGCGGGTGATCGGCATCCGGCAATCGCTGCCGGGACCTTCAGCGCCGCAGCGTCAGCTCGATCCTGCGGTTCAGGGCCTTGTCCTGTGGCGTCCGCTCGGGTTCGACGAGCGGACGGCGCTCGCCGAACCCTCGTGTCCACAGGATCGACGCGTCGACGCCTTCGGCGATCAGATAGCGGCGCACCGATCGGGCACGATGCTCACTGAGCTGCTGGTTGTCGGCTCGGCGCCCGTCGGTGTCGGTGTGGCCGTCGATACGGATGGCGATCCCGGGAGGCGCATCGGCCAGAGCAGCGGCGACGTCGTCGAGTATCGCCCTCGCCTCCGGCGTCAGACGGTCGCTGTTCGTCTCGAACAGAATGGGCCGGAGATCGATGAGATCGTTGAGTGCCTCGAGGAACGCCGCTGCCTCGGCATCGGCATCGGCATCAGCATCAGCATCAGCATCAGCATCAGCATCGGCATCGCCAGGCTCACCGTCAGCGCCATCGCCTCGGTCGGCGAGCGCAGCGGCGACCGAGGGCGGTGTCAGCACACCGGCGAGCACGTGGACGACACCGTCTGCGGCATCGACATCGGCCTCCGCGACGGCCACACCGTCGAGACGACCGTCGGCGCCGACAGTGATGGGCTCGCCCAGCACGCTCGTCAGCTCGGTCCCCGGCACCAGCTCGCCAGCCGTGATGCGTCCGGCGACGACATGGTGGGTCAACACCGCGGCGCTCGCCCCTGGCTCGAGCCCGTCCAAGGCGGCGTCGAGGTCGGCATCGGCGGGCACGAACACGGTCACGTCGCCGCCAGTGCCGTCGAGCAGCCCGGCCAGGCCGGCGCCGACCATCGCCTCACCGAAGCGACCGAAGCGTTCGCCGACGACATCGACGACCGTGCTCGGAGCTTCGACGGGCGTCGGCTCGGGGGTCGGCTCGGTGGTCGGTTCGGGCGTCGGCGCCGGGGTGGGTTCGGCGGTCGGTTCGGGCGTCGGCGTGGCCGCACCCATCGCGTTGTCCTCGCCGCCGGCGCCAGGTGCCGGAACCAGCAACCCGTCGATGACGTGCACGATGCCGTTGCCGGCTCGACGATCGGCCTCGAGGATGCGAGTCCCGTCGGCCAGCGTGGCATCGGCGCCGATGTCGATCGACGCGCCGCTGCGGGCGGTGAACGACGCCCCCTCGGTCAGGTCCTCGGCCGCGATCACACCGTCGACCAGATGGTCGTCGAGCAGCGATCGGGCTGCCGAGGGCGAGAGCGCCGAGATGTCGAGGTCGTCGAACGCTCCGTCGGCTGGGGCGAACAGCGTGAACGAGCCGGGCTCTTCGAGCGTCTCGACGCCGGCGCCGGCGAAGAGGCTCGCCAAGCGCGAGGTTCGGTCGTCACCGTCGACGAGCGCACCGATCGTCTCGCCCACGGTCGTGCTCTCACCGTCGGAGACCAACGCCATGACGTCCTCGGTGGGGCCCGGCGTGTCGGCGTCGATGACGGTTGCTGTCTCGTCGGTGCCGTCGTCGTCGCCGAAGAAGACCCCGAAGAGCCCGAAACCGGCGAAGGCCACCAGCGCCAGCGCCAGTACGCCGAGCCCGATCAAGACGATCTGATCATCCTCGTCGCGGTCCCATTCCGGAATCGGCTTGTTCGAATCGTCGCTCATGGTCTCCGTCCCGAGTGATGCCGTCGCCGGTTACGGCGAAGTCGTCGGGACCCAGACGATTCGAGACGACGAAAGGTCGCGGCGAGCCACCGACCCGGTGGCGATGAGGGGCCTCGCTACAGGCCGGCCTCGGTGCGGATGCAGTCGGCGACGAGGCGCTCGATCTCCGGGGTCAGGGCGTTGCCGGCACGCAGGTCGGCCTCGAGGCTCCGGAAGGCGCTGTAGGCGCTGCGCTCGCGTTCCTCGGGCGTTTCGCCGTCGGCCTCGTCGAGGAGGTCCTCGACGATGGCCTCGTAGCTGCAGCCGCACACCGCGAGCAGACCGCTGCGTTCGAGCGGCGCGAGGTCATCGGTGGAGCCTTCGACACCCTCGACACACATCTCCAGGAAGTCCCGCTGCACGGCGGGCACCGCCTGGGGGTCGGCGTCGTCGCCCAGCGCCGCCACCAGCGCCGGGTCGATCGGGCCGGGCTCGGACTCGAAGCCGGCACCGTCGCCGTCGTCACTGCACCCCACTGCCAGCGTGGCCACGACGGTGGCGACAACGAGGGAGCGGATCAGCGATGCCCGGGCGGATCGACCCGGCCGGCATCGCGAGGCGTCACGAGAAGCAGTCATCCACGATGGTCTGGATGTTGGCCGGCAGGGGCGTGACGCCGTCCTCGAGATCGCGGTCGAGCTCCCGATAGGCCGAGTAGGCGGCCCGCTCGATGTCTTCGGCGGTGGCGCCCTCTTCGGCGTTGCTCCGTGCGTTGTCGAGATAGAACCCGACGATGCCGTCGTAGGCGCACAGGCAACCCGGCCCACGCTCGGCCTCGGACACGCCCTCGACACGGGCAGTGTCGCCGGTGATGCATCCCTCGAGGAAGTTGCGCTGGGCGAGCGGCATCTGGGTGTCGGGGTCGACGCCGGGAAGCGCAGCGGCGATCTCGTCGCCGACGGGTCCGAGCTGTTCGCCGAACGTCGTGGGCGCGCCACTCTGGGCGCAGCCGGCGGCGACGAGCAGGGTGAACAGGGCGATAGCAACGAGACGACGAGATCCCGTGGGGCGGCGGTTCATGGCGAGTCACGCTACCGGCTCGCGCACCTGGAGCGCCGCTGCATCGACGCCGGTCGCACGCCGGCGACCGCGGCGGGCACGGGCTCCGGGCTCAACCGCCGAGCGCTCGCACCCGCTCGAGCACCGAGTCGAACATGGCAGCAGTGAGTCGCCCGGTGAAGGTGTTCTGCTGGCTCACGTGATACGAGCACACCAGGGTGCGGTCGCCGTCCACGGGCACCTCGAGGCCGTGGCCGAACCGGGGGCGGGGGCTGACCCCGAACTCGGTGGCGGCCGCCGCGTAGCCGATGCCACCCAGGACCAGGTACACCCGGGCGCGCTCGAGCAGCGCCAGCTCCCGATGCAGGTACGGGCGGCATGCGGCACGCTCCTCGGCGGTGGGTTTGTTCGCCGGCGGGGCGCACTTGACCGGCGAGGTGATGTAGGCGCCGGTGAGCACCAGGCCGTCGTCGAGGCCGGTGGCCTCGGGCTGGTTGGCATAGCCGGCCCGATGGAGCCCGGCGAAGAGGAAATCGCCGCTGCGGTCGCCGGTGAACATGCGCCCGGTGCGGTTGGCGCCATGCGCTGCCGGCGCCAGACCGATGACCACCAGCGTCGCAGCGGGGTCGCCGAAGCCGGGCACGCCGCGTCCCCAGTACGGCTGATCGCGGTATGCGGCCTTCCTCGTGGCCGCCACCTCTTCGCGCCACGCGACGAGCCGCGGGCAACGTCGGCAGGCTGCGACCTCGTCGTGGACGACCTCGAGCGCATTCACGCCGGCGCACCGTACCGGCCTTCGCGGTGGCCGCAGTGGGTTGCCGGAGTAGGTTGAATCACTCGATGGCACCTTCGCGCACCTCCACGTCCTCCCGCGGCCAGTCCGACGGTCCCGCCCCGACCACCGTGCTGCTCGTCCGCCACGGCCAGACGCCCACCACCGGCGCCGTCCTGCCCGGACGGGCGCCGGGTCTGCACCTGGGCGACGCCGGCATCGCCCAGGCCGAGCGGGCTGCGGCCCGCATCGCCGCCCTCGGCCGCGAGGCCGCCGCACCCGACGACGCGGCGAAGGCCGAGGCCTCCAAGCGCTCTGCCAAGGCGAAGAAGAAGGCCGCCGAGCCACCCAGGCCCCGTGGGGTCACCGCGGTGTACGCATCGCCGCTCGAGCGCACCCAGGAGACCGCGAAACCCATCGCGAAGGCCACCAAGTTGCGGGTCCGCACCCATGCCGGGCTCCTCGAGTGCGACTTCGGCGCATGGACGGGCAGGAACCTCGCCGACCTGCGCAAGCTGCCCGAGTGGAACGCGGTGCAGCGCTATCCCAGCGGGTTCCGGTTCCCGAGGGGCGAGTCGTTCGCCGAGATGCAGACCCGCATGTGCGGCGCCCTCGCCGATCTCGTCGCCAAGCACCCCGGCGAGACGATCGTGGCGGTCTCCCACGCCGACACCATCAAGGCCGCCGTGGCGGCTGCGATGGGCACCCACCTCGATCTCTTCCAGCGCATCGTCGTGTCGCCGTGTTCGATCACGGCCATCACCTACACCGCCGGTGGGCCCATCGTGCTGGCGGTCAACAGCACCGGCGACGACCTGACCACCCTGGTCCCCTCGTAGTCCGCCATGAGTGAGTCGTTCCGCTTCGAGATACCCGAGCACTTCACCGCCGGCACCGTGGGGCCGCGCGGCCAGCGCACCTTCTACCTGCAGTTCGGCAACGTCGGCGAGATCGTGTCGCTCAAATGCGAGAAGCAGCAGGTGCAGGCCCTGGCGGAGTTCCTCGATCAGCTCCTGGAGGACGCGGGTCCCGTCGCCCCCGACGAGGTCCCCCTGGCGCTCGACCTCATCGACCCGGTCCACCCCGCATGGACGGTGTCGTCCATCGGTGTCGCCTACCGCGAAGAGGACGGTCACTTCCTGCTCGTCGTCGAGGAGCTCCTCGACGACGAGGACGACGAGGACACCGAACCAGCGGCGGCACAGCTGAGCATCTCGCCCGGGCAGGTGAAAGCGTTCATCGAACGGGCCCGTGACCTCGTCGTCGCCGGACGGCCGCCGTGCAACTTCTGCGGACGGGCCCTCGACGGCGACGGCACCTGGTGTCCGTGTCACAACTGATCCACCCGCACCACCGACCGACACTGCTGGGGCCATCTGCATGAAGGCGAGCCATCACCCCGCCGACGACGACGAGACCCCGTTCCGCGATCGCGGCCCGGTCTCGGCCGCCCTGGCCGAGGAAGTCCTCGGCGGCGGCGACATCGAGCTGCTGGGCCGCATGCCGTGGAGCTCCAACATGACGTTCCTGGCCGATGTGTGCCTGGGCGATCAGCTGTTGCAGGGCATCTACAAGCCCCACAAGGGCGAGCGGCCGCTGTGGGATTTCCCGTCGGGTCTCTACAAGCGCGAGGTCGCGGCCTACCGCCTCGCCAAGGCCCTCGGCTGGGAGATCATCCCGCCGACGGTGTTGCGCGACGGCCCGGTGGGCCCGGGCTCGTTGCAGCTGTTCGTGCCGTGCGACTTCTCCGTGCACTACTTCCACATGCTCGAAGACCAGCGCCACCATCACACACTGCAGCGCTTCGCCGCGTTCGACATCGCCGCCAACAGCACCGACCGCAAGGGTGGGCACCTGCTGCTCGACCGCTTCGACGGCATCTGGGGCATCGACAACGGCCTGACGTTCCACGCCGAGTTCAAGTTGCGGACGGTCATCTGGGACTTCGGTGGCGACGACATCCCCGCCGACATCGTCGCCGACATGCAGGCCCTCCTCGAGGCCGGTCTTCCCGACGACCTGTGCGAGCTCCTCGACCCCCACGAGCTCGAAGCACTCAAGAAGCGGATGCGTGGCCTCGTGCGCGACGGGGTGTTCCCGGTCGATCACAGCGGCCACCGGTACCCGTGGCCCCTGGTCTGACCCGCCGGTCCCCGTGGTGACCGACAGCGACCTCACCGAGGCCCTGACGCAGCGAGGCGACCTCGACGGCCTCCTGCGCCTGCTCGACGATCTCTGCGACCGCGGCGACTGGGACGAGGTCCTGCGGCTGCGGCGCCTGAGCCGCGCCGCCATCGAGCGCGGCCACCAACTGTGGCCCGCCGCCACCCACGCCGAGTACCGGGTGGCCCTCGATGCGCCCGGTGAGTGGTGTGCCCAGGTCCTCGATCCCGACGCCGGGCTCTTCGCCTGGGGTCCGCTGACCGAGGTGGCTGCGTCGACCCACAGCTGGGACGCTCTCTCGCCGTACCTCGAGGCCGGGCCGGGACGCGAGCAGTTCGCCCTCGAGCGGGTCGTACGCGGCGAGGACCTGACCGGCCACGGCCTCGAGCCCGGATTCCACACCGACCTGCCGCTGCGCCTGATGCCGTGGGAGCCCTCCTACCCGCTGGCCACCTACACCACCGACGAGGTGACCGCCCCGGCGCCCGACCGACCCGTCGGCGCACCCGTGACGACGGTGGTGCCCGCAGGCGATGCCATCGACGACCCCGATGGCGTCAGTGCGCTGCGCGCCGTGGTGACGCACTGGATCGAACGTTCCAACGGGCGTTCCGAGGCCCTCGCGGTGGCCGGAGATCATCGCAACGCCCTCGCTGCCCTGGGCGTGCCGCGTCCCCGTGTCGTCGAGGTGCCGGGGGCGACGGCGCTGGCGCACGTCGCCTGGGCGGCCGGCTCGGGAGGCGCCCACGGACGCCGCCGGGGCATGGCTGCGGCCCGCTTCGAGGTCTGGTGGCTGGTCACGGCGCTGGCCGGGCTCAGCGACGACTGGCCGGTCGACCCCGACGAGATGGGCGAGGTCGTCGACGAGCTCCGGTGGTTCCTGTGGGACGCATCGGAGCCCGAAACGGGCTGGACACTGCAGTTCTGTGTCGAGGACCCCGCCGACGGCCTGGCGTGGATCCTCTCGGCCCGCGACGCCTGAGGCGGCGGAGGCCGGGGTGGCTCAGCCCGGTGCGACCGGGTCGAAGGATCGCAGACCGCCAAACCGCCTGAAGCCCGTATCGCGGGTGGCAACGGCGCCTCCGTGGGCGATGGCCATCGATGCGATCCATGCGTCGGGGACCCGGTTGCCGTGCACGTTGCGATCGCCGTCGACGAATTCGCCGAGGGTCGCCCACACGGCACCGGTCGCCGGCAGCGCGCGGGCGCGTCGCCCGGCGCGCAGGCGTTGGCAGAACTCGATCGCCTCCGAGGACGGCGCCGGTTCGGCGAAGATGCGGTGGTGGGTCACGATCCGGATGAAGCCGGTGAGTACCGGCTCGACGAGTCCGAGGTCCTCGCTGCCCGCCACGACGCCGTTCAACCAGTCCGCATAGTCGGCATGGTCCGCCATCTCCCGTCGGTAGGCGTGGACCAGAACGTTGACGTCGGGGACGATCACCGCAGCCGGCCGGGATCGTCACGCTCGTCGAGGACATCCCACACGGCGTCGGCGTCGTCGAGGTCGATCAGCACCGCGCCGTCGGGTGAACCGAACGCCGGCAGCGGTTCGGTCGGCTCGTCGGGGCTGTCGGCCAGGACCGCCCGTAGGCCCTGTTCGACGAGGCTCGTGAACGTGCGACCCTCGGCTGCGGCGCGGGCCTTTGCCGCCTCGGCGAGCGCATCCGGAAGGTTGATCGTCGTTCGCATACAGACGATCATACATCTGTAGGCATACAGACATATCCGACTGATGCCCGCTCAGCCGGCGAGTGCACCCCAGCTGTCGTTGGCGAGGGTCAGATCGCCGAGCACGACCTGATCGCCTTCGGGCGATTCGAGCGTGACACTGGTGAGGGTCGCGGTGAGCGCACCGACCGCCTGGACCGGAGGCGTGCCTTCGATGGCGATCCCGGCGTCGACGATCTGCCAGCTCTCGGCCACGACCGATTCGGGTTCGCCGGGCTCGATGGCGTCGTCGCACCAGTTGGCGAACAGGTCGGTCCCGACGTGGACGCGACCCGACCAGATCACGCTGGGCACCGCGCCGACCGGCGGGACCTGCCCGGCCGTCGCCGCCTCGAAATCGTTGAACTCGACGAAGAGACCGGCGGTCTGGTCGGCATTCGAGGCCCAGAACCCGAACCCGCAGCCGTAGACCTCGGTGAAGTCGGCGGCCGAGAGCTCGGCCACCGCCGGGACCGGCGGGGGCTCGGGCGTGGACGTGGGTTCCGGTGTCGCAGCGGGCGCCTCGGCGGTCGGTTCGGGCGTGGCCGCAGGCTCGGTCGATGCCTCGACGGAGGGACCACCGTCGGCGGCCGAGACCAGCTCGGGCCCTTCGTCGCCACCGCACGCGGCGAGCAGCGCCACGAGGGCGATCGCGAGTGTTGCGAGAACCGTGCGGTGACGTGTCATGAGACCTCTGACGAACGACGACCGGGCCAGGTTCCCCCAGCGCAGCGGTGCGACGCAAGACCGTTCGAGTCGGTCGTGCGTCAATGCAACGTGGAAACGACCCCGGTGCCTTCGCACAACGGACACACGACCAGCCGGCCCAAGCGCTGACGGGCGCCGACGCCGTCGCATTCGGGGCACGGATCGCCCTCCTCGATGCGGGTGATGGCCCACTCGGTGTCCGAGGACGACCGCCCCTGCTGGCGATGCACGCGCTTCGCCAGCCACATCATGCCCACCCACGACAGCCCGAGAACCAGGCCGAGCGCAACGAGATTCAACAGCATCGCCACCGGGCCGAGTGTAGGGCTGCGTTCCCGGGTCGTGCACGGGCGAAAGCCCCCAGCCACCGGATCCGTCGGCCCGCAGTCACAAGCCGCACAGCCTCCAGACGGAGACTCTGGCTGCAGTCACAGAGAGCACAGCCTCCAGGCGGAGACTCTGTGACGGGTTCGCACCTTCGGCACGAACCCGTCACAGAGTTCTCGGGCTTCGCTTCGCTCGCCCTACCGCCCTACCGCCCTTCGAGGGCCGCCAGGAGCTGCGGCAGGACCTTGTGGACGTCGCCCACGATGCCGAGGTCGGCGATCGAGAAGATCGGGGCCTCGGGGTCCTTGTTGATGGCGATGATGGTCTTGGAGCCCTTCATGCCCACCATGTGCTGGGTGGCACCGGAGATGCCCGCAGCGATGTAGACATCGGGCTTGACCACCTTGCCGGTCTGGCCGACCTGGTAGCTGTAGGGCACCCAACCGGCGTCGACGATCGCACGGGAGGCACCGGGGGCGCCGCCGAGCTGCTTGGCCAGGGTCTCGACCATGTCGAACTTCTCGGCCTCGCCGAGACCACGACCGCCGGCGACGACGATGGCCGCCTCGTCGAGCTTGGGACCGGTGGACTCCTCGACGAATCGATCGACGACCTTGGCCGCGCCGGTGGCACCGAGGTCGGGCACGGCGAGAGCGGCAACCGCGGCTGCTCCCCCACCGGTCGCCTCGGCGGCGAAGGACTTCGGCCGCACCAGGAAGATGCCGGGCTTGTCGCCGGTGAAGCGGGTGCGCACGTTGGTGGTGCCGCCGAAGACGGGCTCGGTGCCGACCAGGCCGCCGTCGTCGACCAGGTCGACGACGTTGGTGATGACCGCGGCATCGATCTTCACCGACAGGCGGGCCGCGGTGTCGCGGCCGTCCTGGGTGGTGCCGAACAAGATGGCGGTCGGTGCCGCACCGGCGTCGATGGCTGCCGCCATGGCTGCAGCCAGCGCCGGGCCGACGAGACCGTCGACCGCGCCGGTGGCGTGCACGGTGGTGGCACCGTGGGCGCCGAGCTCGGCGGCGACGGCGTCGCCGTCACCGGCGTAGACCGCTTCGACGTCGCCGAGCTGGCGGGCCTTGGCCAACAGCTCGAGCGTGATGGTGGCGACCTTTCCGTCGGTCGCTTCTGCGTGTACCCAGATGGTTCCCATGTCGCCTCCTCAGATGACCTTGAGCTCTTCGAGGAATGCGACGATGCGGCCGAAGCTCTCACCGTCGTCCTCGATGACCTCGCCGGCCTCACGCGCCGGTGCGGGCGCGATCTCGATGATCTCCTGACCGCCGCCGGCCCAGCCGACCGCGGATGCGTCGATGCCGAGGTCGGCGATGCCGACCTGGTCGACGGGCTTGCTCTTGGCCGCCATGATCCCCTTGAAGGAGGGGTAGCGGGGCTCGACCACACCGGCGGTGACCGACACCAGGCACGGCAGCGGGCACGTGACCTCGTCGTAGCCGGCCTCGGTCTGGCGCTTGACGCTGACGGTGCCGTCGGCGATGGCGACCTCTTTGGCGAAGGTGACCGACGGCAGGCCCATGACCTCGGCGATCTGCTCGGGCACCGTGCCGGTGTAGCCGTCGCTGGACTCGGTGGCCGCGATGACCAGGTCGGGCTCGGCTCGGGCGATGGCCGCGGCCAGCACCTTGGCGGTGCCGAGGGCATCGGAACCGGCCAGGGCGTCGTCGCTGACGAGGATGGCGCGATCGGCGCCCATGGCCAGCGCGGTGCGCAGGCCGTTGACCTCGCCGTTGGGAGCCATGGACACGAGTACGACCTCGCCGTCGCCGCCGACGAGCTGCAACGCCATCTCGACGCCGTAGGAGTCGGATTCGTCGAGGATCAGCTTGACGTCACGCTTGAGCGTCTTGGTCTCGGGATCGATGGCACCGGGATCCGCCGGATCCGGGATCTGTTTCACGCAGACAGCTACCTTCATGGCTCTCATTCTCTCGTTGCGGCCAGGGGGTTTTCGCCTCGTGGCTCGAGGCGACGAGTGCGGACCTTCGGCGACGGCCGTGAGCGCACCGTGTGCGCGGCGACACCAGAGGCTCCTGCACTGTACTCGGGGCCGGGGCGCGGGCCCGTATCGACGCCCGGGCATCCCTGCGAGGGTGTTCGTGACCCCCTGCAGCGGGGGCGGTCGCCGTCGCGGCCCCGCAGCGGGCACCATGGTGCGGTGAAGATCCTGATGGTGGTCAACCCGTCGGCCTCCTCGGTCACCCCGCGCACCCACGTCGTCATCCAGAAGGCGCTGTCGGCCGACCACGACGTCACCGTCGCCGAGACCAGCCGCCGGGGCCACGCCGCCCGGCTGTCGCAGGACGCGGCCATGAAGAACATGGACCTCGTCGTCGTGTTGGGCGGCGACGGCACCCTCAACGAGGCGGCCAACGGCCTTGCCGGCACCGACACCGCGCTGGCGGCGCTGCCGGGCGGTTCGACCAACGTCTTCGCCCGTACCCTCGGCCTGCCCGACGACGCCGTCGAGGCCACCGGCGTGCTCCTCGACGCCATCGACCGCGCCGCCATCCACCCGGTCGGTCTGGGGTCGGTCAACGGCCGGTACTTCCTGTTCCACGCCGGGCTCGGTTTCGACGCAGCCGTCGTGGCCGAGGTCGAAAAGCGCGGCCAGCTCAAGCGCTACGCCAGCCATCCCCTGTTCGTGTTCGCCGCGATCGACACCTGGTTGCGCCACTACGACAAGCGCAACCCGGCACTGTCGGTGCGCTTCGGCGACGGCGACATCGTCGGCGACGGTCGCTTCGCCATCGCGCTCAACACCAACCCCTATACGTACCTGGGCAGCCGGCCGCTGGACCTGGCGCCCGAGGCCACCCTCGACCGGGGCCTGGTGATGATCACGATCCGCAGCCTGCGCCTGGCCCGGATCGGCCGCCTGGCGGCGTCGGCGCTCCGCGGCGGCGACGCCCTGCGATCGAGCCGCAGCGTCGACTACCGCACCGACCTCGCCGAGTTCTGGGTCGACGGGCACCGCCCGTTCCCCTATCAGGTCGACGGCGACTACCTGGGCGAGGTCACCAGCCTGCACTTCCGTCACGAGCCCGAGATCCTGCGCCTCGTCGTACCGGACACCTCCATCCTGTCGTCCGGCCCCGACGGCGAGCACCGGTGACGACGCCGACCCAACGACACCGGCAGCGGCGGCCTGCGTCGGTGCTCGCCGCCGTGCTGGCGGCCCTGGCACTCGTCGCCGCGGCATGCGCCGACGACAGCCCCGACATGTTCGACGCCGGCCCTCCCGCGACCGCGACGGCCGAGCCCGGCGCCGGCGCGGCCGCACCCGGCGCACAGGAGTCCGAGTCGGGTTCTGCGACCGAGACCGACCCGGGCAACGATCCCGCCGACGCGGGCGACGCGGTCGCGGGCGCACCCGGGCTGGGCGACCCCTACTATCCGCTGCTCGGCAACAGCGGCTACGACGTCGAGCGCTACGTCGTGAACCTCGTCTGGGACGACGACACCGGCCAACTCGGCGGCACCACCACCGTCGAGGCCACCGCCACCGTGACCCTTGCGTCGTTCAACCTCGACTTCGCCGGCGAGACCGTCTCCGCCGCTCGCGTCGACGGCGCCGCCGCTGCGGTCGACCGTGCCGACACCGAGCTCACCATCACCCCCGGCGCCACGCTGGCCGCCGGCGACCGTTTCGTGGCCGAGATCGACCACACCGGCATCCCCGGGCGGGCCCCGACCTACACCAGCCTCGACTTCGGCGGCTGGTATCGCCACGGCGGGGTTGCGTTCACGCTGTCCCAACCCGCCGGCAACCTGGTGTGGCACCCCGTCAACGATCATCCCGCCGACAAGGCCCGGTTCCGTTTCGAGATCACCGCCGACGACGATCTCGCCGTTGCGGCCAACGGACTGCTGTCGGACACCATCGACAACGCCGACGGCACCACCACCTGGGTCTACGAGACCCGCGACCCCCAGGCCCCGTACCTGACGGCGCTGGCCATCGGCGACCTGGAGCTCGTCGAGGCGCCCCCCGTCGGCGACGTGATCATCCGCCACGCCGTCGACCGCGACCTCGTCGACGAGCTCGACCGCTTCGCCACCCTGCCCGCGATGATCGAGGCCTTCACCGAGATGTTCGGGCCGTACCCGTTCGAGGCCTACGGCATCTTGATCATCGACGAGCCCCTGGGCGTTGCGCTCGAGCTGCAGACCCTGTCGATCTTCGGGACCGACTGGTTCGCCCCCGGGCGCGACCTCGACGCCATCAGCGCCCACGAGCTGGCCCACCAGTGGTTCGGCAACCACGTCAGCGTCGCCGAATGGGACGACATCTGGCTCAACGAGGGCTTCGCCACCTACGCCCAGTACCTGTGGCGCGAGGCCAGCCAACCCGGCTATGACATCGACCGCGACATCGCCGCCATCCGATCCCTCGGAACCCGGCTGTCGCTTCCCCCGGGCGATCCCGGCGGCGAGGACCTGTTCGACACGTCGGTGTACTTCCGGGGCGCGCTCACGCTGCACGAGCTGCGCCGCCAGGTGGGCGACGACGACTTCTTCGCCATCCTGCGCCGCCACGTCGAACGCCACGCCGGCGCCAACGCCTCGACCGCCGACTTCATCGCCACAGCCGAAGAGGTCAGCGGCCGGGACCTCACCGAGTTCTTCGACGCCTGGCTCTACGCAGACATGGTGCCGTTCTGATCCTGGGGTCAGACCCCGCTTTCCCGCTTTCTCTTCACGTGGTGACACCCGGGCAAGCGCGCTGGGGGAGAAAGCGGGAAAGCGGGGTCTGACCCCACGTCGTTCACCCGCCGTCCACGACCTTTCTGGCGGCTGTGACGTCGTCGGTGATGATGCCGTCGACGCCGAGGGCGACCAGCTCGCGCATGCTGTCGGGGCTGTTGACGGTCCAGGTGTTGCAGACGAGGCCGGCGTCGTGCATGCGCTCGACCAGGCGGCGGTCGACGGTGGGCTCCCAGGGGTGCAGGCTGGTGAGCCCCGCGCCGACGGCTCGTTCGATCACCATGTCGGGGCTCAGCAGCTCGTAGGTGACCAGCCCCACCGGCATGGCGGCATCGACCGCACGGATCCGGCGCACCGTCTCGATGTTGAACGAGCTCACCAGCAGATCCGCATGGTCGCGGTAGGCGATCGCCAGGCCCACCACGGCGTCGGAGATCTGGTGATCGGCGTCGTAGTCGGGCGCGTCGGGGTCGTTCTTGATCTCGATGTTGACCTTCGCACCCTGGCACGCGTCGAGCGCCTCGGCCAGCGTCGGCACCCACGCCGGGAGCTCCTCGTAGGGCACGTCGACGATCACCCGCCCGTCGGGGAGATGGGCGTCGTGACACACCACCAGGACGTCGTCGGCGCTGCGACGGACGTCGAGTTCGACCCAGTCGGCGCCCAGGGCGACCGCGGCGGCGAACGCGTCGCAGGTGTTCTCGCGATGATCCTGCGCCGCGCCGCGATGCGCGATGACGGCGGTCACGTCCCGAGCCGCCCGAGACCAGGATCGGCCGCTGCGGACAGCGCCGAGATCTCACGGTGAGTCCGCGAATACAACCCCGATCTCACCGGCAGCGAGATAACCCCCGCCGTTCTCCACAACAACAACACGACCAACATCTCCCCCTTGTGTCTCGGGGGTATCGCCCACTAGCCTCACCCCGGTCCGTTCGACCCAGCTTCGCAGCTGAGCCGACACCTGTCACCGATCCGAGTCGGTGACGCCGCCCGCACCGGCCCTGACCGGCCCCCGAAATCCATTGGTGGAGGTCTCCGTGACCGTTCAAATCCTGCCGTTCGCCAACGCAGTAACCGACTGGCGAACCCTGTCCCTGTGCCGCGACACCGACCCGGCGCTGTTCTTCCCGGTCGGCACCACCGGTGCCGCGCTCGACCAGATCGCAGCCGCCAAGGCCGTCTGCGTCCAGTGCACGGTCAGGTCCGAGTGCCTCGACTTCGCACTCGACACCAACCAGGATTCCGGCGTGTGGGGCGGGCTCTCCGAAGAGGAACGCCGCGTCATCCGCCGCCAGCGCGCCGCTGCGGCCCGCCGCCACACCAGCACCGCCTGAGCCACTCCCGGGCTCCGCTCGACGTCGGACCCGGTCCGTCAGTGGGCCGGGTCGGCCGAGGCCCGCTCAGGGGCATCGCGACCCACCTGCGATGCCAGTTCCTCACCCCTGCCCTCCACCCGCGGCACCCGCAGGTACACCACCGTGCCGCTGTCGGGCGCCGGGCGTGACGCCATCGTGATCTCGCCCCGCAGATCGCCCTCGATCAAGCTGCGCACGATCGTCAGGCCCAGGCCGGCCTCGTCGGCCATGTCGAAATCGGCGGCCAGCCCCACGCCGTCGTCGGTCACCCACACATCGAGCGCATCCTCTGCGGTCTCGAACCTGATCTCCACCTCCGCGGTGGCGTGATCGACCCCCACGAAGGCGTGCTCGACGGCGTTCTGCAACAGCTCCGACAGCACCACTGCCAGCGGTGTGGCCACATCGGTCGGCAACTCCCCGGCATCGCCCCGCACGGTGAAGCGCAGCGGCCGGTCGGGCGAGCTGTAGCCCTCCTCGACCAGACGGGTCAGCGGGCGCACGATGTCCTCGAACGGGACGTCGCTTGCCACCTCCTGGGACAGGATCTCGTGCACCACCGCGATGGACCGGATGCGCCGGACCGACTCGTCGATGGCCTGGCGGGCCTCGGCTGCCACCACCCGACGGCCCTGCAGGCGCAGCAACGAGGAGATGGTCTGCAGGTTGTTCTTCACCCGATGATGGATCTCGGCGATGGTGGCGTCCTTCGACAACAACAGGCGGTCGCGGCGACGGAGTTCGCTGATGTCACGCAACAAGATGACCGCACCGGTCAGCTCGCGGCCCTCCGAGATGGGTATCGCCCGGATGACCACCGTCTGATCGTCACGCTCGATCTCCTCGGTCTGGGGCAACCGGGTGGCGAAGGCGTTGCGGACGGCGCGCTGTTCGACCCCCGCACTCGCGAGGCGTTGGCCCTCGATCTGGCGGACCCCGAAACGGGTGAGCACCGATACCGCATTGGGCGACGCGAAGCGGACGCGCGCCGAGGCATCGAGGAGCAACAGCCCGTCGCTGACGCGCGGTGACTCCTCGATCTCGACCTCGTCGACGGGGAACGGGTAGGAGCCCTCGGCGATCATCTGCGCCAGACGCCGGAACGTGAAGAAGTACATCATCTCGAGCTCGCCCGGCTCGCGTTGTTCGTCCGGCGAGAACTCGCGGCTCATCACCGCGACGATCTCGCCGTTGTGACGGACCGGAACCGACAGGGTCCGCAGCCTCGGCGCGGCCGCCTGGCCGATCATGCCGCCGTCGACGATGGTGCCCGTCGCCCGGGCCCGATCGAGCAGGGGCCGAGCACCGGGGGCGAACTCGACACCGACCATGTCGGTCCGGTAGATCGACCGGGCCGTCGTCGGACGCACATGCCCGACGATGCGGTAGCGGGCGGACTCGTCGACGCCGGGTTCTGCTCCCGTCACCGGGTCCGACAGCGGGACGCACAACAACAGGTCGGCGAAGCTGATGTCGGCCAGAGGCGCCCACGTGCGGGCCAGACGGGTCAGGTGTCGCTGATGATGGCGGGCGAGATCGGGGCAGAGCTCGGGCAGCGTGGCCATCGACGCAGTCTGCTACGCGCGACGCATCGTGTCGGCGAGGCGGGCCAGCCCGTCGACGTCGACGATGTCGTCGGCCAGGTACGGCAGCGACACGACGACCTCTGCGTGGTGGCTCAGCACGTTGCGCAGCTCACGTTGGCGGGTGGCAACGGTGGCGAAGTTGAGGAAGCTCTCGGCGATCTCGCGCAGGACGCCGGCGGTCAACGCAGGAGGCATCTCCCCGGCTCCGGCGACCTCGTCGACCCGGCCGGCGAGCTCGTCGGCCTCCTGGAGCATCTTGCGTGCCGCCGAGGCCGCACGGGTGTTGCCGAACCAGGCCGGCAGCACCCGGTTGAGGACGACGGCGCCGAGGTGCAGGCGACGCTCGCCCAGCGCGTCGATGAAGTACTCGCACTCGGCGATGGACGCCGGCTCGAGGCTGCTGACCACCATGAAGCTGGTGCGCCGGTCGCGGAGCGTGCGCTGGACCTCCTCGGCCCGGGCCACGAACCCGGCGTCCATCGTCTGGAACAGCACGAAGAAGTCGGCGATCTCGCGCAGGAACTGCTGGCCGAGGATGCGGTCGGCGACGTTGTAGAACGGCCGCGACGCCGCGGTGAACAGCCGTGACCGGTACGGCACAGTGAGCCAGCGCAGCAGCCGGGATCCGAAGAACTCCGCCATCCGCTCGGGGGCATCGAGGAAGTCGACGGCGTTGCGCGACGGTGGGGTGTCGACGACGATCAGGTCGAAGCGGCCCGACGCGTGGAGCTCGTGCAGGCGCTCCATGGCGATGTAGTCATGGCTCTGGACGAACGTGCCCGTGATGTTCTCGTAGAGCTGGTTGCTCAGGATCTGATCACGGGTTGCGGCATCGGGCGCGTGCATGCGGATGAGCGCATCCCACGAGGCCTTCGTGTCGAGCTGCGCGACCCACAGTTCGCCCATCGGCGGTGCACCGTCGACCGCGATCCGGGCCGGATCGACCTGGACCTCGTCGTTGCCGATGTGGCTGAGCCCGAGCGCCGTGGCCAGCCGACGCGCCGGGTCGACGGTGAGCACCAGCACCCGGCCGCCGAGGTGCTGGGCGGCCAGGAGCCCGGCGGTCGCGGCCACGGTGGTCTTGCCCACGCCGCCTGGCCCGCACACGACGATGACCTCCTTCGAGGCCAGCAGCTGGGCGAGAGAGTCGTCGCTCATCTCCCTGCCTCCTGGCCCGTCGGGCCGGACCGGCGGGCCCCGCTCCTCGCACGCTCGGTCACAGGACTTCGTCGCCGAGGGCTTCGGCGACCATGCGGGTGGCCCGTATGCCCTGGGCGCGGGTGAACAGCTCGGGCACGAACACCAGTGGCGTCGCCGGGGGCAGCTCCGCGGCCAGGCGGGCGATGTGGGCGGTGCGCGACCGTCGCATCCGCACGGCCAGGTCGGCGCCCTCGAACACCCGGTCGACGTCGCGGCCGAGCTCGTCGCGCAGCATCGATGCCGGCGCATCGTCACGCAAGGCGTTGAAGACGGCTTCTTCGCGCTCGCCGAACAGCTCCGGCAGGAC
This sequence comes from Acidimicrobiales bacterium, assembly GCA_046290435.1. Lineage (GTDB taxonomy): Bacteria > Actinomycetota > Acidimicrobiia > Acidimicrobiales > UBA8592 > CAVQUE01. Next base: position 212,657 of record JBKAGO010000033.1, on the reverse strand, counting down.
CCGGTTGACCACCACCGCAGCCAGGTTGACGTCGGTCTCGGAGCTGAGGCGCGCGCTGAGCTCGAGGGTCTCGGTGACCGGCATCTCCTCGGGCACCGCCACGATGACCGTGCCGCATATGGCGGGGTCTCGCAGGATGTCGATCATCCAGCGGGTCTGGTCGCGCACGACCCCGACCCGCACCAGGTCGTGGATGGCCGCCGGGGCCGCCAACTGGCCCACGACGTGACCGGTGGCCGACGCGTCGACCACGACGAGGTCGTAGTTGCGTTCACGCACCTCGTAGGCGAGCTTGCCGACCGTGAGGATCTCGCGCACGCCCGGCGCGGCCGAGGCCACGAAATCGAACGACCGGGCCAGCGGGCCGAGCCTGGTGACGATGGGCAGGCGCAGGTTGATGCGCAGGTATTCCTTGAGGGACTCCTCGGTGTCCATCACCATCGCCGACAGGCCGGGTTCGACCTCACGGGGCTCGAACGACAGCGGCCCGCTCTCGAAGGCCGCAGCGATGTCGCCCTTGGCGTCGACCTCGCACACCAGGGTGCGCTTGCCGATGCCGGCGGCGAGCAGCGCCAGGCCTGCAGCGATGCTGGTCTTGCCGACACCACCCTTGCCGGTGACGAACAGCAACCGTCGATCGAGCAGGCTGATCGGGCCGTCCGCCATGGCCGGCGGCGTCAGGCGCCGAAGCCGATCTTGGGTCCGCCGCTGGATTCGCCCAGATCGACATAGGCGAGACGGTCGCTCGGCACGCCGACGTCGCGGCCGTGACGATCGGTGAGCCACAGGACACCGCCGTCTCCGGTGATGGCGGCCTCGATGCGAGCCTTGAGTTCGTCACGGTCGGCGTCGGCCACGTCGACCTCGAGCTCCTTGACGGTGTCGCGCACGCCGATACGGATGATCATCGCTGTTCCTCTCGGTGCCGCATCTGACGGCACGGTGTCATCGCAGCCTGCTGGGGGGTCACAGCAGCTTCAGGGCAGGGTTGTAACGCCGCGTCGGTGCCAGCTCGACATCGACGGTCTCGGCTATTGCTGCAAAGACCGTACCCGCCTCGCTGTCCGGGTCGGTGGCCACCAGCGGGTTCCCCGAATCGGAACCCTCACGGAGGGCCTGGATGAGGGGCACCTTGCCGAGCAGCGGCACCTCGAGGCGGTTGGCGAGCTCCTCGCCGCCGCCGGAGCCGAACAGGAAGTAGCGCTTGCCGTCGTCGCCGGTGAACCAGGACATGTTCTCGATGACGCCCTTGACCTCGAGCTTCACCGTGTCGGCCATGAACGCGGCACGCTGGGCCACGCGTTGGGCTGCAGGCTGGGGCGTCGTGACGACGTACACCTCGGCACGGGGCAGGAACTGCGCCAGCGACAGCGAGATGTCGCCGGTGCCCGGCGGCAGGTCGACGAGCAGGAAGTCGGGTTCGTCCCAGTAGACGTCGGTGAGGAACTGCTCGAGCGCCTTGTGCAGCATCGGGCCGCGCCAGATGACCGGCTGGTCCTCGCGGGCGAAGAAGCCCATCGAGATGGCACGCACGCCGTGCACCTCCGGCGGGATCAACATGTCGTCGATGACCACCGGCGCCCGGTCGATGCCGAGCATCCGGGGGATGGAGAAGCCCCACACGTCGGCGTCGATGATGGCCACGCTCTTGCCCCGGTTGGCCAACGCGATGGCCAGGTTCGTGGTGACCGACGACTTGCCGACGCCGCCCTTGCCCGATGCGACCAGCAGCACCCGGGTGCGACACGCAGGGTCGGCGAAGGGGATGGTGCGCCCCTCGGCGTGACCGTGGGCGGGCTGGGAACCGGCGGTCGACGCCGGATCGCCATGGAGGCGCTGACGGAGCTCGGTGCGCTCCTCGTCGGTCATGACCGTGAAGTCGATGTCGCTCGAGGTGACACCGTCGAGGGCTCGGACCGCCCCGGTGACCCGGCTGGTTATCTCGTTGCGCAACGGGCAACCGGCGATGGTCAGCGCGATCTTCACGGTGACGTCGCCGTCGACGATGGTGATGTCGCGCACCATGCCCAGATCGACGATGCTGCGGTGCAGTTCGGGATCCTCGACCGGCCGCAGGACCTCGATGACCTCTTCGGTGGTGACTGCCATGACGGATCGGCTCTCCTGTGTGGGTCGCGTGCCGGGTTCTTGGTGGCCGGGCCGGGACGGCCGCGAGCGGTGCGGATTTCCACTACGAGCACAGTGCAAACCCGTGCTCGCCTAGACTAGCGAGGTCGCTCCTCAACACCCCGCCGAGTCGCAGGCGGATTCACCGAACGCAAAAGCCGACCACAAGGCCCTCGCAATGGATGAAACCACCGCAGCCGAAGCCACGATCACCGCCACCGCGGCCTCGGCCACCACGCTCGACAGCCCGCCGCTCACCGACACCGTCACCGCCAGCCTGAGCCCCACCGAGTTCGCCTCGGTGGTCACCGCGATCACCTCGGCGTTCGGCGACCCCACCCGGCGCGACATCTACCTGTACGCACACGAAGTGCCCGAGGGCATCACCGCGGCGTCCACCGCCGCCCGCTTCGACCTGCACCCCAACGTCGCGCGCCACCATCTCGACAAGCTCGCAGGTGGCGGGTACCTGGGTGTGACGCGCTCCACCGGCGGCGGCGCCGGCCGACCGTCGAAGATCTACCGCTGCGTCGAACCCCAGATCACCGTCGAGGTCCCGGTCCGCCACCACGACGTGCTGGTCACCCTGTTGGGCAAGGCGCTGTCGATGCTCAGTGCCGAGCAGGCCGAGGAGATGGCCGAAGAGGTCGGCGTCGAATACGGCCGGGCCATGGCCGCAGCCATGGGCGATGCCGACGGCAGCCGGTCGTTCCGCCAGTCGCTGCACATGGTCGCCGACGCGCTGACGGCGCACGGCTTCGCCGCCCACGCCGAGAAGTACGGCGACGAACTCCACATCATCGCCGAGAACTGCCCCTTCGGCGGCGCCGCCATCGAGCATCCGGTCATCTGTGCCGTCGACCGGGGCATGGTCAAGGGCATGCTCGCCTCGCTCCACGGCTCGGGCCGGCCCGCGACGTCGAGCTCGCGCGCCGCGGGCGACGACATCTGCGTCACCGCCGTCGATTTTTGAGCCAACGGCAGCGGCCAGCGGCAAAGGCAACGGTCACGGTTCGAACTCACAGCAGCGGCGGAGCGGCTGACCAGGAGCAAGAGCGCGTCATTTGGCGTGCAGGCAGGGCCAGGGGGTACCGTGCATCGGCGATGAGGCGACCCCAGCGACAACCGTGACCATCCATCTCGTGCGCCACGCGAGCGCCGGCGCCCGCGGCAGCGGTGCCGCCGATCTGGAGCGGCCGCTCGACGAGGAGGGTCACGAACAGGCCCGCCGTCTGGTCGAGGCGCTCGCCGATTCGAGCATCGAACGCATCCTCACCAGCCCGGCGCTGCGCTGCCGCCAGACGGTGGAGCCGCTGGCAGCGAAGTTGGGCATCGAGATCGAGATGGTCCCCGACCTCGTCGAAGGGCGTCGGGCAGGGCCGGTGGTGGCCATGATCAACCGCCTCGTCGCCGCCGAGTCATCGGCGGTGCTCAGCAGCCACGGCGACATGATCCCGCTGGTGCTCGAGGCCTTGTCGGCAACCGGCGTCCCCCTTGCGGGCGACAAGTGTCAGAAGGGCTCGATCTGGGAGCTCCGCACCGCCGACGGCCAGATCATCGAAGGCCGCTACCTCGGCCGCCCCTGACCACCACCGTGGGGTCAGACCCCGCTTTCCCGCTTTCTCCCAATGGAAGGCCTTCTGTGGCCTGCACGGAGTCGAGAAAGCGGGAAAGCGGGGTCTGACCCCGATCTCAGCCGCAGATCGATGCGGCGAGCGCCTCTCCCCGCTCCAGCAGCGGCGGCGGCGCGTCGGCGACGGCTGCCAGGGCATCGAGATCGCCACACGCCGTGGCCAAGGATCCGGCATCGCCGCCCGAGGCCAGGAACGTGGCCCGCGACAACAGTGCCTCGGGATCGTCGGGGTTGGCCTCGACGGCCTGGTCGAGCAACGCAGCGGCCGCCTGACCCTCGCCCACCTGGGCCAGGATCAGCGCCCGACGGCTGAGCGCCGCAGGGTTGGTGGGATCGACGTCGGTGATGGCCTCGAAGAGCTTCAGGGCCGCCACCGGCCCACCGTCGCGCCCGCTGTTGACCAGGTAGCCGGCGGCGGCCAGGGCCTCGTCGACCGTCAGGTCGAGCTCGTCGAGGCCCGGTTCTTCGTCGCGCTCGTCGAGCAGATCGAATCGGGACTCGCCGTACACCTCGCCGACGATGCCCCGTTGCTGGACGAGCACCGCGACCTCCGGCGGCGCACCGGCGAGGTCGATGCCGTCGAGGGCCTCGGCCGCCTCGTCGTAGCGTCCGAGGTCGCCGAGCACGATGATCTCGAAGACGGCCGCTTCGGTGGCATCGGGGTCGAGGAGCAGGGCGTCGTTCCACGCCTCGAGGGATGCCTCGGGCGGTTCGCCGCTGCGGTACTGCAACCAGGCCCGGTACGTGATGGCCTCGGTGTTCGAGGGCTGCTCGTCGAGCACCTCGGTGTACAGGTCGATGGCATCGTCCCAGCGGTCCTGCTGGCCCAGCAGCGACCTCGCCTGGTTCAGCAGCGTGATGGTGCTCTCGCGCAGGCCGCCGGTGGCTTCGTCGTTCTCTCCTCGGGCCCCGGAGGTCCGGGCGATCAACGAACCGCTCAGCCCGCCGAGGACCGCCAGGCCGACCAGCCAGACGAGGACCTGACGCCAGCGGATGCCCGGCCGCGCGGCAAAGGCGGCACGCTGGTCGTCGATGCCTCGTATGGCCGCTGCGGCACGGCGGGTGTAGTCGTCCTTGAGCGCCTCGTAGTCGGCATCGTCGATGTCGCCGGCTGCGTGTTCGGCGTCGAGGTCCGCCAACGACCGCAGCAGGAAGTCCCGTTCCTCTTCGAGCGCGGCGAGGGCATCGGGGTCGAGGCGACGCGGCGGCCGCCGGGTGGCGGTCACGGGACGTCGGTGCGCTCGCCGCTACCGGCGGCGGTGCCCCCGAGCGCATCGGCGACGAGGCGCCGGTCATCGTCGGTGGCCGACACGACCGAGCGGGAGATGCCCTTCCAGCGCGAGAACGCCAGGGCCAGCGCACCGACGGCGGCGCCGATCACCAGGAACGGCATGACCCACACCATGCCGGTCAGGCCGGACCGGCTGGGCGTGAGATCGACCCATTCGCCGTAGCGCTCCACGAACATGTTGCGGATCTCGGCATCGGTCATGCCGGCATCGACGGACTGCTTGATCTCGGCTCGCATGATCTCGGCGATCGGCGCATTGGAGTCGTTGACGGGCTGGCCCGAACACTGCGGGCAGGCCAGCGTCCCGGCGAGCGCGGAGACACGTTCGGCGTCGCTCTGGGGGCCCCGATCGTCGGTCGCTCCGAACGCGAGCGCAGCGACGGCGACCACCGCCATGAGCGTCCAGGAGACGCGACGCATCGTCGAACTCAACATGGGATGACCTCCGTGAGCTGCTGGTAGCTCGTCTGGCCGACGATCTTCTGCACGACCAGACCGTTGGGGGCGATGATCACCGTCTCGGGCGGCGCGGTGACACCGAAGTCCACCACACTCGAGTTGGTGTCGCCCACGAGGACCGGCCAATCGCCCCCGAGGCGACCGAAGAACTCGGCGACATCGTCGGCATCGTCGCGCACGGTGATGCCGACGAGCTCGGTGGAGCAGGCCGTGCCGTCGGGGCGAAGCAGCCCCTCGTCGTCGAAACGGATGAGGTCGGGATGCTCGGCCTCACAGGGCGCGCACCAGCTGGCGAAGAAGTTCACCACCACCCAGGTCTGGTCCTCCGGCGGAAGCTGGCGGTTCGCGGTGAGCACCGCGTCGAGGTCGAAGGTGGCGCCGTCGTAGGAAACACCCGAAACCGGCGGGGATGGCTCGCCGACGATGCCGAAGCTGGGGTCGTTCTGGGCGGGCTGGCGTGTCGCCAACAAGGCGATGAACACCAGGACCACGACCCCGACGACAGCCGCCGTCACCCGGATCGAGGGACCCCGGGGGTTTCCCGATGCCTCGTCGTCGTACCGGTCGTCGAAGTCGTCGAAGCGGTCATCGAACTCGCCGTCGGTACCGAGGTCGCGTTCGTCCGGGAGACGACCGTCTGCGGTGACCACCTCAGCGACCCGCCGCGTCGAGGTCGACGATGGGCGCCGACACCGGATCGGTGGGCTTGCGCGAGGTGCGGCCGGGGAAGGCCGACAGCACCGTGCCGACCAACATGATGAGCCCTCCGATCCACAACCAACTCACCAGGGGCTGGCGGGTGGCTCGGATGACGATGCTGGGATCGCCGTCCTCGGGAGCGACGAGCAACGCCACCTGGATGTCGGCTGCGAGGGTGGCCTGGGTGTCGGGCGAGGCCACGACCTGACCGCTGGCGATGAAGCGCTCGAGCGAAGGCGTCAGCGCCTCGCCGTCGACGAGGATGGTGGCCTCGTCCTCGATGCGGTTCGGATGCTCGATCACCCGGGCCGACTCGTAGATGATCTCGGTCTCGCCGAGGTTGACCGAGTCGCCCGGCTGCATCTCGAACTCGCCCTGGCGCAGGTACGACGCGCTGGCGACCAGGCCCAACGCCACCGCGATGACCCCGAGGTGCACGATCATGCCGCCGTTGGCGCGCCCGACCAGGCCGCGCCAGCCCTGGCGGCGTGTGGCGAGGACGAGCTGACGCAACGCTGCCGATGCCGCGAAGCCGGCCATCGTGAACCCCAGCAGCGGGAACAAGCCCCGGGCCCCGACCAGGATCGCGAACACCAACGAACCCACCGCGCCCCACGCCGGCCACTCGAGGCGCTTGGCCAGCAGCTCGCCGCTGGCCTTGCGCCACGGCAACGCCGGCGCGACAGCCATGAGGAACAGCAACGTCAGCCCGACCGGGGCGGTCATGCGTTCGAAGTACGGCACCCCGACCGAAACCCGACGGTTCTGCAGCGCCTCGACGATGAGCGGGAACACCGTGCCCAACAACACGATGAACGCGAATGCCGCGAACACGAGGTTGTTGGCCAGGAACGCACCCTCACGCGACAACGGCGAGTCGATCGTGCCCGGCGCCCGCAACCGGTCGCCGCGCCAGAAGATCAGCCCGACCGTCACCACGACGGTGATGGCGAAGAAGACGAGCAGCCACGGCCCGACGCCGCCCTCGCTGAAGGCGTGTACCGATGCCAGGACCCCGGAGCGGGTGATGAACGTCCCGAGAATGGTCAGCGAGAACGTCGCACACACGAGCGACAGGTTCCACACCCGCAGCATGCCCCGGCGCTCCTGGACCAGCACCGAATGGAGATAGGCGGTGCCGGTGAGCCAGGGCAGCAACGAGGCGTTCTCGACCGGGTCCCAGCCCCAGTAGCCGCCCCAACCCAGCACGTCGTAGGCCCACCAGGCGCCGAGGATGATGCCTGCGGTGAGGAAGCCCCAGGCGAACAGCGTCCAGCGTCGTGTCTCGAGCAGCCAGCCCTCGCCCAGCCGTCCCGTGACCAAGGCGGCCACTGCGAAGGCGAAGGGCACGGTGAATCCCACGTAGCCCAGGTAGAGCATGGGCGGGTGGAACGCCACGAGGATGTGGTTCTGCAGCAGCGGGTTCGGGCCCGGCCCGTCGTAGCCCGGCGGCGGGTCGAACGTGGTGAACGGGTTGGCCGGCCCGAGCATCAACAACATGAAGAACGCCGTCACGGCGAACATGGTGAGCATCGCCCACGCCACCAGCGGATCGTCCATGCGGCTGCGGAACTTGCGGGCCACGATGACGACATAGCCGGCCAGGATGAGGCCCCACAGCAGGATCGACCCCTCGAGCGCCGACCACATCGTGGCGATGTTGAACAGCGGCGGCGTCCGGCTCGACCCATGATCTGCGACGAACAGCACCGTGAAGTCGCGGGTGATCAGGGCCCGCTGCATCGCCAGAGTGGCGATCACCATGCCTGCCAGAACCATCCAGGCATATCGGTGCGCCAGCCGGAGCAGCTCGGGACGGTTGCCGCGTATGCCCACGACGAGCATGGGGATCGCCACCACGCTCGCGACGAGCGACAGGATGACCCCCGTGGCCCCCACGACCGCGTTCATGTGTTCTCCTCGAAGACGTTCGCTTCAGGCTCGATTGCTTCAGGGCTCTCGCACTTCAGGCGCCGTGCAACGCCGATCCTAGGTGTTCGCCGACTCGACCTGGCCGCGGTACTCGGCATCGTCGAGACGGTCCTCGCGGTAGTCGTTGTCGTGCTTCACCAGGACCCGATCCGCGGCGAAATACCAGCCGTCGTTCGCCCCGCCGACGAAACGGTCGACGGGCGCCGCGCCCTGGACCCACTGGCCCTCGAGCACCACCGGCACGCCGGCTTCGAACAGATCGGGCGGCGTGCCCTGGCTGACCACGTCGACGAGGACGCCGTCGAACACGATCGTGAACGGCGTGACCTCGTCGTCACCGACGATGATGGTGTCGTCGCGATCGGCATCGGCGATGGGGGCTCCGAGCAGCTGGAACCGCCGGTCGCCCTGTTCTTCTCGTTGGGCGACCGCGATGTCGGCTTCGAGGAACGCCTGACTGTTGGACATCAGCACCCACAACAACACTGCGATCGTCCCGGCCATGGCGACCAGGACCAGCCACGGCAGCCAGGGGGACCGTCGGCGCGGCACTCGCACCTCGCGTGGCGTGAGGTCGAGTGGTCGGGTGTCGGTCATGACTGGGAGGTCACCTCGTCGGTCGTGTCGATGTCGGAGTCGAGATCGAGGTCGGGCTCGGTGTCGCTGGTCATCCAGCGGCGACGCTGGGGCGGCACGTGACGGCTGAGGGCCCGCCCGCGTCGGATCACCGACCAGGCGTAGAGCCCGATGACGGCCAGGCCAAGACCCCAGCCCGCGAAGACATAGCCGGCGTGGGTCATCGCCGGGCCCCCTCGACGGGTCCGCCGATGGCGGCTTCGACACCGACGGCGGCCTCGGCACGACGCTCGTCGAGAGCGTCGAGCATGCCGTAGCGATCGATCTCCTCGTCGAGCCAGGCCAGGCGGAAGCGATGGATGACCAACCACAGGAAGATCGCACCGAAGACGACCATGCCGAGGAACCAGCTGAACAGCGTGAGGTTCTCGAGCTTGCCGTCGGTGAGCGAGGACTGCTGATGCAGCGTGTTGTTCTCCCACCACTCGACCGACCGGTTGACGATGGGGATGTTGATGGCCCCGATGATTCCCAGCACCGCGGCACGGCGGGATCGCACGTCGGGATCGGCCGGGACACGCCGGAACGCCAGGTAGCCGATGAAGGTCAAGAACAGCACCAGGGTGGTGACGAGCCGCACGTCGCCCCATTCCCACCACGTGTTCCAGGTGGGTCGGCCCCAGATGCTGCCCGTCGCGAGCGTGAGGCCGCAGAAGACGACGCCGACCTCGGCCGAGGCATGGGCGACGGTGTCCCACCACCGTGACCGCTTCCACAACACCATCACGCTGCCCACCGCGGTGATCGAGAACGCGACGTAGGTGAGCAACGCCATGGGGACGTGGATGTAGAGCAGCCGGACCGAGTCCTCCATGAGGTCGTCGGGCGGGCTCCACACGAACGCGAACAGGAACAGCACCGGGAGCGAGGCGAGGATGGCGGCGCCCAGACCACGGGTGAAACGGGAGCCCGTTCCGATGGGGATCTCGGATGTGGTCAACTCTCCTCCAACAACACGCCGTATGTCAGCAAACCGAATGCGAGCTGGATCGCCGCAAACGCCGTCAGCATGGCAAGCCATGCCCAGCCGTCGACGTCGACTCGCTCGAACGCATCTCCGAACACCCGGGTCGCACTGATCAATACCGGCGCGAGTACCGGAAGCAACAGGATGGGCAGGAGCGTCTCCCTTGCGCCAAGTCCCAGCGCCAGGACTCCGTAGATCGTACCGGCTGCCGCGATGCCGACGGACGCGGCCAGCGCCGCCAGCACCACCAGGACCGGGTCGGCGACCGACACGTCGAACAGGACCACCACCGCGACCAGTAGCCCGGCTTCGAGCACCAGCAACTGCGCCAGCAGGGCCAGGGCCTTGCCGAGGAACACCGCCGGGGCGTCGATGTCGGACAACAGGACCCGGGCCTGGGCGTTGTCGGCGGTCTCGATGGACGCGCTGCGCTGCACGGCCAGCACCGCCACGAGCAACACCGCCACCCAGAACAGCCCCGGAGCGGTGTCGCGCAGGGTCTCGGTGTCGGCGTCGAGCGCGAAACCGAACAGCACCACGATCAACAGCGTGAAGGGCGCCACCTGATTGGTGACGACCCGCGACCGCCATTCGACGCGCAGGTCCTTGCCGGCGATGAGCAATGCGTCGCGGATCACGGCCCGACCTCGCCGGTCCGGACCGCTGCCCCGGAATCAGCGCCCGCATCACCCGCCGGCTCGGTGCCTGCACCCGTGTCGCCGACGGCGAGATCGCCGCCTGCACCCGTGTCGCCGACGGCGAGACCGCCGGCGATGGTGACGACGCGGCGGCTGATGCCGGCAACCCGCTCGAGCTCGTGCGACGCCAGCAGCACCGTCGCTCCCGCCGACGCGGCATCGGCGATGAGGCCGTCGACGACGTCGCGGCCCTGCTGGTCGAGGGCTGCGTGGGGCTCGTCGAGGAGCCAGAGCTCGGGGCGGCGGACCACCAGCGTGGCCAGCGACGTCCGGCGGCGCTGGCCGGCCGAGAGCCGGCGCACCTCGACGTCACGCAGCCGTGACGCCAGGCCGAACAGGCCGAGCGCCGCATCGACGTCGGCGACATCGGCTCGGCACGCCCGCGCCCAGAAGGTGACGTTCTCGGCCACCGTGAGGTCGTCGTAGAGCCCGGTGGCGTGGCCCAGGAGACCGACGCGCCGGCGCACCGAGCGTCGGTCGCTGGCCAGGTCGTGGCCCAACACCGATGCCCGCCCCGACTCGACCCGCAACAACCCGGCGCACAACCGCAACACGGTGGTCTTGCCGGCACCGTTGGGGCCCTGCAACAGCACCACCTCGCCGCGGTCGACGGTGAGGTCGATGCCGGCCAGCGCCGGGAACCTCCCCAGCAGCGCCACGACGCCCGACAGCGAGACGGCCGTATCTCCAGCGGCTGCAGACGGCGTCGGCGCGAGGTTCATGACCCCCCGATCGTATCCACGGGGTCCGTGCCGGCACGGGGGTCAAGTCGTACTTTCAACCAACTCCGAGCCGGTGAGCCCGGTGGGCGGCTGACCCCGAGTTGGTTGAAAGTACGACTTGACCCCAGCGGTTCTCGCCAGGGGTTCCACGCCGACGCCACCACCAACGGGCCAACAGGTACGCTCGTGCAGCGCCGATCCAGCTCCGAGCGGGGCCCGGCCACACCTCTCTGACCCATGCTCCTGTCTCGTATCCTCGGCGGCCTCGGCCGGTTCTTCATCTCCCTCGGCGTGCTGACGCTGCTGTTCGTGGCCTATCAGCTGTGGGGCACGGGCATCATGACCGCGCAGGCCCAGAACGCCCTCGAGAACGACTTCGAGGATCTCCTGGCGGAGGCCGAGGCGCCCGTCGACCCCGCCCTGGAGGACACCGACCTCGCCGTCTCCTCGCCCGAGACCGATGAGACCGACGAGACCACCGAGGCCGACCAGTCGCCCGAGCCGGTCGACGCAGGCCCGACGCGCGCCGAGCTGCGCCGCACCGCCCGGCTGCTGTGGCAGCCCGACGGCAAGCCGGTGGCGCAGATCTTCGCCCCCGACATCGATCTCGACTGGACGGTCGTGGCCGGTGTCACCAGCGATGCGCTCACGAACGGGCCGGGCCACTACACGAGCACCCCGATGCCGGGCCAGCCCGGCAACGCGTCGATCGCCGGTCACCGCACCACCTGGGGTGCGCCGTTCAACCGCATCGACGAGCTCGATCCCGGCGACGAGATCACCGTCCGCACCGTCCAGGGCACGTTCGTCTACCGCGTGGTGGAGCAGGACAACGGCCTGGGGTACTTCATCGTCACCCCCGACCGCGTCGACGTGCTCGACCAGGACTTCACCGAACACCCCAACCGCCTGACCCTCACGGCGTGCCATCCGAAGTTCAGCGCCGCGCAGCGCATCATCGTGGTGGCCGAGCTCGTCGGCGAGCCCGCACCGTTCATCGGCCCGCCCGGCGGCGGGGGCCTCGGCGAGTCCGTCCTGGCCTCCGAGGACGTCGGTGGCGACAACGCCCAGGCCCCCGATGCCGAAGCAGCCGGTGACGACGGGTCCGACGGCGCGGGAGATGCCGACGCGACGACCGATGCCGACGCCGGAGGCACCGATCCCGACGGCTCCGGCCAGGACGAGGCCGCCGAAGAAGCAGTCGAGGACACCGGCACCGAGCAAGCCCCCGACACCGAGGACACCGTCGTCGCTGCGGCAGCACCGACCGGCGACCGGGGCGATCCCACCGGTGCGTTGACCACTTCGGAGGACTTCGGCGAGGGCCTGAACGGCGACAGTTCGGCCATCCTGCCCTCGATCACCTGGGGAATCGCTGCACTGGCCATCTGGGCCACCGCAGCATTCGCCGCCGCCCGCTGGCGGCGCATTCCCGCCTACGCCTTCGGGGTCGTGCCGTTCTTCGGCGTGCTGTTCATCTGCTTCATGCACATCGACCAGGCGATCCCGAGCTACTGATGAAGCCCGCAGGCTCTGCCCCGCCACCGTTGCGCGCCCGGCCATCGACGCGGCGTCTGCTCGTGCTGGCCGTCGCGGCGGCGCTCGTCTCGGCGACGGCGTGTTCCGATGGAGGCGACGACGCCGCAGCCGAGCCTGCGGCGGCCATCGTCACCGCGACGGCCGGCGACGCAGAGGCCGACGCCGTCGAGGAACGGCCGCTCGAGGGGCGAACCGTCGACCGTTTCGCGCTGGAGACCGGGATGTGCTTCAACGAGTACGTCATCACCGACGCCGAGACCGGCGAGACCAGCGAGCTGACCACCCGGGTCGACTGCCGTCGCCCGCACGACGGCGAGGTCTACGCCGAGCACATCCACCCCGCCGACGCGACGGTGCCGTTCCCCGGCAGCAGCGAACTCCAGCGATGGGGAACCCGGGTCTGCTACGACGACTTCGAGGGCTTCGTCGGCGAGCTCTACGAACTCTCCCGCCTCGAGATCGGGGTCATCGTCCCCGACGAGCCGGCGTGGACCGCCGGGCTCTACCGAACCGTCGCCTGCTACGTCGGCGCCGGCGACGACGAGCTGCTGTCGGGTTCGATGCGCGGCGCGGCGCTGTGACGACGATGCGGATGATCGAACCGAACGCTGTTGGCAGGGGCGTCGCGACTGGGCGAAGATGACGGAGTGACCGACCTCGTGCTCGAACGCCGCATCCGCATCGCCCGTCTGGTGCGGCTCGGCAAGCGCATCGGCTACGGCCTGTTCCTGGTCGCCATCGTCGCGTTCTTCTTCGGGTTCGCCACCTCCTACAGCGACGGCCTCGTCACCGTCATCGGCGGAGCCCTCATCATCGGCTCGTTGGTGCTGGCCCCGGCCATCGTCATGGGATACGCCGTCCGCTCGGCGCACCGTGAGGACCACGAACTCGGCCGCCTCGGCGGTGATGCATGAGCGAGCCGTGCGAGCGGGGCCGCCCGGCCCGGCGCGCCAGCGCCAAGAGGGCGAGATCATGAGCGAGCCGTGCGAGCGGGGCCGCCCGGCCCGGCGCGCCAGCGCCAAGAGGGCGAAATCATGAGCGAACTGCCGGAGCGGGCGCGCCTCAGCGGGGTCGAGCGTCGCCAGCAGATCCTCGACGTGGCGCTCGAACTCTTCGGTGTCGGCGGCTATGACGCTGCGTCGATGGCCGACATCGCTGCGGCGGCCGGGGTGACCAAGCCGGTCGTGTACCAGCACTTCGTGTCGAAGCGGGCCCTGTTCCTCGAGGTCCTCACCGACTACGGCCAGCGCATGGTGGCCGCCATCGAGAAGGCCACCGCCGATGCGTCGAGCCCACGCGACCAGGTGGCGTCGGGGTTCGAGGCGTTCGTGCAGTTCTTCGCAGACCATCCGCCCGCGTTCCGGGTCCTGTTCAGCGAGGCCAGCCGTGCCGATGCCGAATTCGCGGCCGAGGTCGAGCGCGTGGAACGCGTCGTGGCCGATCGGATCGCGTCGCTGCTGACCATCGACGATCTGGACGATGCCGACCGCCGGCTGGTGGCGCACGGCATCATCGGCATGGCCGAGGGTGCTGTCCGTTTCTGGATGGAATGCGATGCGGCACCCGCACCCGGTGCGCTCGACGCCGAACGCGTCGCCGCCATGTTGACCACCGTCACCTGGGCTGGCCTGCGCGGCGAGCGCTGACTCGCCGATTTCGCGCGATTCCGGCCAACCCCTCCGTCGACGGGCGGCACTCAGGGACAGCGGCGAAGGCGGTCTGCTCCGGGGCCGGGCCGACAGATGTCGCGACCCGGACCGCCGTCGAGGCGATCGTTGCCGCGGCCACCGACGAGGCGATCCCGGCCGCCGTCGCCGCGGAGGCGATCGTTGCCTCCCTGGCCGAAAACGGTGTCGGGGCCGGCGCCTCCCGAGACCCAGTCGTTGCCGCCGCTGGCGCGAATGATGTCGCTGCCGCCGCCCGAACAGATCGTGTCGTTACCTGCCCGCCCGAAGATGCGGTCGCGCCCGCCGAAGGTGACGATGACGTCGGCGCGGTTGGTGCCCCGGATCCGGTCGGCGCGGTTGGTGCCGATAATCGTCGCCGGTCGGCCGTTGCAGGTCGGCGGCGCCGCCAAACACGGAACCCAGTCGACGAGATCCTCGGCCAACCCTTCGTCGGAGCCGCGGAGCACCGTGCGCATTGCGCCCGACGAGACCGTCGCAATCCGGAGGTCGTTCTGGAACGAGCCGTTGCCGCGGTCGGCGGTGAACGCAATGCGGTTGCCGTCGTCGTTCCATGCCGCTGCGCTGGTCGGGTTGCCAGTGGCGAAGGTCCGAAGGAACGATCCGGACGATGCGTCGACGACGGCGACGCCGTTTGTCTGCGACCCACCAGTGCCGCTGAAGATCCCCACGGCCAGCCGCGTGCCGTCGGGTGACCAACGCGGCTGGCTGTGCGAACGGGGATCGTCGAGCGCGTTGTCGCCGGAGAGTTGCGTGATGTCGGATCCGTCGGCATCGGCGACCCACAGGTCACCCGAAAAGCTGCCGGTGCCCCCGATTCCCGCAAAGTCGAAGCCCGTGAAGGCGAGGCGTGTGCCGTCGGGCGAGAAGGCGAGCCCGTCGATGCGGCCGGGAGGCACGAACGTGGTGCCGATGGGCCACGACGGCGCAGGGAAGAAGGCGGTGGTGATGATCTCGGTCGGGGTTCCCGAGCCGTCGGCGTTGCCGACGAAGACGTCGCGCTGGTCGTCGTCGGTAGCGACGCCTCCGCCGGTCGGTCGGATTTCCGGCCACGCCAACCGGGTGCTGTCCGGCGTCCACGCGACGGTGCCGATGACGCCGGCGGGAGCATCGGACACCTGCGTCATCGCTCCGGTGGCGACATCGACCACGAACACCTGCCGACCCCCGCCGACGGGGATCTCGAAACGTCCGATGACCGCGATCCGTCGGCCGTCGGGAGACCAGATGGGTTCCCCGAACGACCCGAAGAACGGGTCGGCGAAGCTGCGAACGAGGCGGTTGCGCGACCCGTCAGGGAGCGAGACCCGCAGACCCAGGGGCGAGGTGAAGTCATCGCCTTCGAAACCGATGTAGGCGATCCGGTTGCGGTCGGGTGACCAGGCCTCGATCTGGTGTCCCAACGACCACGACGCACCATCGCCGAGCGCCACGCTTCCGAGCGGGCCGGGGAGTTGCTCGGATCTCTCGACGGACCAGACGCAGTCCCCAGAAGATCCTTGCGCGCTGGCACCGGTCACCGGCACGAGCAGCGCCGCCAACAGCGACAGGAGGCCAACCGTGGCCACCGAAACCGCACGCCCGTTTGATACCGCCATGTCCCGACCTCCCGCATCACGCCCACTCGGGGATCCGCCAAGGTTTGCACAACCAGAGGGAGCAGTGGCCGACCGTGCGGAGGTCAGCTGGGCGCGCCACCGGCCTCGGTGTCGAGGACCGGCGAGATGTCGATGGGTTCGTCCGGGAGTTCACCGGCGACGATGGCCGGCAGGAACTCACACAGGCGGGCGGGCAGGGTCGCCTCACCGCTGGCGACGAGATCTTCGAGGGACCACCAGCGGGCGTCGTCGAACGCGGCTGCCTCCAGCGCCTCGAGACCCTGGGGGTCCCAGGTGCCGGCCTTGTCGGTCCAGGCGACGTGGATGCGCTCGTCGGAGTTGAAGTGGTACATCGCGAAGTCGAACTCGACGTACTGGGTCCAGATGCACGGCCCCACCTCGACGTCGGTGAAGCCGCATTCCTCGTAGAGCTCCCGGCGGGCGGTGTCGGCGCTGGTCTCGCCGCTGTCGATGCCACCACCCGGGATCTCCCACCACGTGCCCTTGTCGGGGCGCATGGGGTCGCAGCCCTGGATGAGAAAGATGCGGCCCTCGCCGTCGAGCAACACGACGCGCGCCGCGGGGCGGCGGATGGTCCAGACCACGCCGCCCCTCAGTTCTTGGGGAGTTCGCGGAAGGGGGTTTCCTTGGCGGCGCCGGGCTCCTTGGGAAGTCCGAGCACCCGTTCGCCGATGATGTTGCGCTGCACCTGGTCCGTGCCGCCGTAGATGGCCGGCCCCGGGGAGAACAAGGTGACCTCGTGCACCCAACCGTCGGTGCCGGTGGACTTGCCGGTGAGCATGCCGTCGGCGCCGATGACGAGGTTGCCGACGTCGCGGAAGCGGCGGAACAGCTCGCTGACCATGAGCTTGCCGATGTTGCCCTCGGCGCCGGTGCGGCCAGTGCCCGCCTTGGCGCGCAACATGTTGAGCCGGTTGACGGTGACCAGTTCGTTGAGCCGCATGAGCTCCTGGCGCACGACCGGGTCGTTGGTGCGGCCGAGCTTGCGTGCGAGCTCGACGAGCGACTCGAACAGTGCGGGTCCGATGGCGGGCACGCCCTCGCCGCCGGCGCGGATGGTGAAGTCGCCGGCACGCCTGTCGAGATGGCCCGCCACGGTTCCCGGCGTCGCCATGGCCACCGGCACCGTGCCGCTACCCAGGTGCGAGCGTTCGAACATGAGCGTGGTGTTCGCGACCCGCCACCCGTTGGAGATCCCGCCGATGAGGGCGTCGTCGTGGACGCGCCCGTCGGAGATGAACACCTCGTTGAACATCGCCCGGCCGGTCATCTCGGTGAGGGGACGGACGTCGACGCCAGGCTGGTGCATGTCGAACGCGAAGTACGAGATGCCCTGGTGCTTGGGCAGGTCGGGATCGGTGCGGGCGATGAGCATCCCCATGTCTGCGACCTGACCGCCCGAGGTCCAGACCTTCTGGCCGTTGATGATCCACTCGTCGCCGTCGCGATCGGCCCGGCACTGCAGACCTGCCAGGTCCGAACCGGCGCCGGGTTCGGAAAACAGCTGACACCAGCCGGCCTGGCCGTTGAGGATGGGCGGCACGTACCGCGCGATCTGTTCGGGGGTGCCGTGGGCGGCGATGGTGGGCGCCGCGAGCATCATGCCGAGCCCACCGGGGGGACCCAGGGCGCTGCGCTGGGCGATGGCCCGCAGCACGGCCTGGGCGAGATCGCGGCTCCAGCCTCGGCCTCCGGCTTCCTCGGGCAGCATCGGATGGCTGTAGCGCTCGTCGGCGAGCAGCTGCCACCACTCGGCCACGGTCAGCTCGGGATCCCAGTTGGCGTCGATCCAGGCTCCGGCAGTCGCCTCGACCTCGTCTGCGGTGGGTGTGCTCACAACGGCCCCCTCGTCTCGGACCGGTGCGCCCGTCGCCCCGGTGACAAGCGCCCATGTTGGCACCTCGACGGCAGCGACGCCGCGTCCGGCGCCAGGTCCTTCCCGACTGACCCGGCCACACATGGGGTAGAACGGTCTCCATGGAGCCACTGACCGACGCCACCTGCGGAACGATCGGGCTGGGCGGGCAACGCATCGTCCGCCGCCTGGGCTACGGAGCGATGCGCCTGACCGGCGAGGGGATCTGGGGCCCACCCGACGATCCCGATGCGGCGAAGGCGTTGCTGCGCCAGGTCGTCGACGCCGGGGTGAACCTCATCGACACCGCCGATGCGTACGGCCCCGACGTCAACGAGACGCTCATCGCCGAGGCGCTGCGGCCCTATCCCGACGATCTGGTCATCGCCACCAAGGGCGGTCTCACCCGCCAGGGGCCGGACCAGTGGAGCCCCGACGGGCGCCCCGAGCACCTTCGTGCCGCGTGCGAGGGCAGCCTCACCCGCCTCGGCGTCGAGGCCATCGACCTCTACCAGCTGCACCGGCCCGACCCGTTGGTCCCCTTCGCCGAGTCGGTCGGCGCCATCGCAGAGTTGGTCGACGCCGGCAAGGTGCGCTCGGTGGGCCTGTCGAACGTGTCGGTCGATCAGCTCCGCGAGGCCCAGGCCATCGTGGCGATCCACAGCGTGCAGAACCGCTACAACCTGCGCGACCGCGCCAGCGAGGACGTGCTGCGGGCGTGCGAGGCCGACGGCATCGCCTTCCTGCCGTACTTCCCCCTGGGCGGCTTCGGTTTCGCCAAGGGCACGCCGGCGCTCATCGAGATCGGCGAGGCCCACGGCGTGGCTCCGGCGACGGTGGCGCTCGCGTGGCTGCTGGCCCGTTCGCCGGTGATGACCCCCATCCCGGGCACGTCGTCGCCGGCCCACCTCGCCGACAACCTGGCCTCCGCACGGCTCGTGCTGCACGACGCCGAGCTCGAGCGCCTCGACGCGTTCCGCCCGGAGCCATCGCAGATGCTCAAGCAGAAGCTCGCCAAGGCGCTGCCCCCCGAGGCCAAGGACCGCCTGCGCGAAGCGGCCGGTCCCCTGCGCCGCCTGTGGGGCCGCCTGCGCTCTCGCCTCGGCTGAGGCGCCGCCGGCCCCTGTCGGCGCTGTCGGAGCTGCCGCGCGTGCGAGGTCAGAGGATCTGGCTCAGGAACAGCTTCGTGCGCTCTTCGCGTGGGTTGGTGAAGAAGTGCTCGGGCGTGCCGACCTCGACGATCTCGCCGTCGGCCATGAAGACCACCCGGTCCGCGACCTCTCGGGCGAACCCCATCTCGTGGGTGACACAGATCATGGTCATGCCCTCGTTGGCGAGGTCCTTCATGGTGTCGAGGACCTCCTTGATCATCTCGGGGTCGAGGGCCGAGGTGGGCTCGTCGAAGAGGATGACCTTGGGGTTCATCGCCAACGAGCGGGCGATGGCGACACGCTGTTGCTGACCACCCGACAGCTGCCCGGGATACTTGCGGGCCTGATCCGGGATCTTCACCCGTTCGAGCAGCTGCATCGCGATGTCCTCGGCCTCGGCCTTGGGCATCTTGCGCACCTGGCGGGGCGCCAGGGTGATGTTCTCGAGCACCGTCAGGTGCGGGAACAGGTTGAACGACTGGAACACCATGCCGGTCTCGCGGCGGATCTCCTGGATGTTGCGGATGTCGTCGGAGAGCTCGATGCCGTCGACGACGATGCGGCCCCGGTCGTGCTTCTCGAGGCGGTTGATGCAGCGGATGAGCGTCGACTTCCCCGAGCCGGAGGGGCCGATGACCACGACCACCTCCTGCTTGCCGACGGCCATGTCGATGCCCTTGAGGGCCTGGAAGTCGCCGAAGTACTTGTCCATGCCTGACACTTCGATCATGACGTCGCGGTCGCCGATGTCGGTGGCGTCGCGGTCGATGACCGCGGTGGCGGCGCCGGGCGCGTCCTCGACGCGGTCGGCGGCCGTGGCTGCCGGGTCCTCTGCGTGGTCGTCGGTCATCGGATCCTCCGGGGGGACGCGGGTGGAAGGTCGGTCGGGGCGGTCATCGCCGGCCCACGCTGAGCTTGCGTTCGAGGCGCTGGCTCTCTCGCGACATCGTGAAGGCGACGGCCCAGAAGCCGAAGGCGCAGAACACGAGGGTCTCGGCGATGCCGAGGCGCAGGAAGTCCGACTGGCTGTGCACCAGTCGGCGTACCCCGAGGAACTCGTTGATGGCGATGATGCCCAGCAGGGTCGTGTCCTTGAACAGCGAGATGAACTGGCCGACCATCGCCGGGATGACGGCCCGTAGTGCCTGGGGCATGACGATGAGGCGCATGATCTTGGCCTGCGACAGCCCCATGGCCTGCCCGGCCTCGATCTGACCGGCGGGCACCGACTGGAGCCCCCCGCGGATGATCTCGGCGACGTAGGCGGCGCTGAACAGGGTGATGGCGACCATGGCCCGGGTGATGAGCGAGAGCTGGGTCTCGGAGTCGAGGAAGAACCCCAGGAAGAACTGGGCCGTCAACAACCACGTGATGAGGGGAGTGCCGCGGAACAGCTCGATGTAGGCGACGGACATCACCCGCACCGCCGGGAGGCTCGACCGTCGTCCCAGGGCCAACAACATCCCGAGCGGGAACGCCAGGAGGATGGCGCCGACGGTCATGACCAGCGTGAGGTGCAGCCCTCCCCAGTCCTCCCAGTCGATGCCGTCGAGCCCGATCGCCGCGTAGACGAGGTAGACGGCCAAGCCGACGATCATGACGGCGCCGGTTCCCGCAGCGTCGAGCCGGTCGCCCATGGCCATCTGGATGATTCCGTAGACGCCGGCGGCGAGGAACACGATGCCGAAGAGGCCCACGCCGCCGACCTCGATGAAGCCGTACACGCCTGCGACGAACCCGACGACGACCAGCGCCCAGCTCACCGTCGGCGACGCGGGATCGAGCAGGCGGGCGATCTCGTCGCGAACGACCGGCGTGAGTGCGAGGGTGAGGAAGAACCAGGCCCAGCCGCCGGTGCCGCTGACCATCTGGAACGACACGACGGCGAGGATCCCTGCGATGGTCCAGCGCCACAGCCGCAGCCGCGCCGGCAGGAAACCACAGATGAGATAGGTGACGACACCGAGCACGACGGCGGCACCGAGGATGAGCCACGGTCCGATCGTCCGCACGAACGCGCCCATCACGGTCGCGACGAACAACACCACAGCCCAGTAACTGTTGACGTAGGTGCGCCAGCCGTAAGCCTTGCGGGGCTCGCCGGTGTCGACGGCCGTGTCGATCGATGCAGCACGCAGCGAACCCGCCGCGGCGCCGATGGCTCCTGCCATCAGGATCAGCTGCGCCACGATCCGCCACCGCTCGTCGCGCGGGTACTGGGAGATCATGAACAGCTCGAGGTTGCGTCGGACCGGTTCCCACTGCCCGGTGACGAACACGAATCGGGCGAACCGGTATGCCAGGTAGAGGCTGATGGTCCCGAGGACGACGGTGATCACCGAGTTGAGCGGCGTGTTGAACAGGTTCTTGCGGGCCCACCGACCTGGCGGCAGTTTCTGTGAGGGCGGGGCCTGGGCGAGCGCCTTGGCGATGTCGCCGCCGCCCTGGTCGGGCGGCACGGTGTAGCCCCAGTCGACGCTCATCGTCCCACCACCTGGAAGCGTTTGTTCACCTGGTTGAGCACGATCGAGATCGTGAACGAGAACGTCAGGTAGATGCCGATCAGCACCAGCAGCGACGGCACCGCCGGACGCCCGTTGCCGATGGACGACTGGGTGAGCGCCGTGATCTCGGCGTAGGCGACGGCGGTACCCAACGAGGTGTTCTTGGTGAGGTTGAGGAACTGGTTGATGACCGGCGGGATGGCGATGCGCATGGCCTGGGGCAGCACCACGAACCGATAGCGCTGGAAGCCCGACAGCGCCAGCGCGTTGGCGGCTTCGCTCTGGCCCTTGTCGACGGCGAGGATCGAGCCCCGGATGATCTCGGCGATGTGGCTGGCGGTGTAGAGCCCGAGCGCCACGGTGACCGAGATGTAGCCGAAGTTGAGGACGAAGCCGCCCTCGAGGCGCCGGCCGCTCTCTGCCACCGCCGGAAAACTCCACACATAGGGGGTTCCCAGCGCGACGAAAGCGGCGACGGTGATGGCAGCGAAGGCACCGAACGACCACAGCACCCGGTGATGGGCCTGGCCTGTCTCGATGTTGACCTTCGTTCGCCAGCGCCAGAGCCCGATGGCGACCACCAGTGCGACCAGTACGGCGATCCAGAAGGCACCGGTGTTGCCGTTGCTCGCGAACGACGGAATGCCCCACACCGTGTTGGAGAGGATGAGCCAGGTCGAATCGCTGCCCGGCACCGAGAGTTGTGTCGGCTCGCTGGTGGGGCTCAGGAGCGGGAACGGGCCGTTGGTGAACACGGCTGAACCGAAGAAGATGATGATCAGCAGCGGCGGGATGTTGCGGAACACCTCGACGTAGATCATCGCCAGCTTGGCGACCAGCCAGTTGGTCGACAGGCGGGCGATGCCGATCAGGGTGCCGAGCACGACGGCGATCGTGATGCCGACCGATGCTGCGGCGAGCGTGTTCTTCACCCCCACCCAGATCATGCTGCGCACGGGGCTGCGGGGATCGAATCCGGGATCGAACGGGACCTGGAAGTTGGTCGGCAGGTCCGAGCTCACCCAGGGCGGGCTCCTCCAGACCGTGCGCGATCGCGGCACGCTCGTCTGCGGTGGCAACGACTCGCTGCCGGGCCCGTGACCCGGCGACAACGCCGGATGACCCGGTACCCGGGGGTCCGCGCACTACCGTGCGGGCGTGGCCGGCCCCCGACGACCCCGTCTGCTCTGGCATGCGCTCGGGCTCGGCCTCTGCGCCGTCGTGGCCGCGGGCCTGACGATTGCGTCGCCCACCGCCGATCGGGACCGAGCGACCGACACCGACGCCGACGACCGTGAGGCCGGCTCCTTCGAGCTCGTGGGCACCACACCCATCCCGAATGCGCCACGCGACATCGAGGTCATGGCGGTGGGGGCGATCGACCGCGTCAGCGTCGACGCCACGACGGCCAGGATCGCCGGGTGGGCCGTCGACCTCGACGACCCCGACGCCTCCGAGGTCCGCATCAGCATCGACGGTCGTCCGGTCGCAACGGTCGCGGCCACCCTCCCCCGGCCCGATGTCGGTGCCGCCCTGGCCGGACGCGACTCGGTCGGCTTCGCGGCACGCGTCGACCTCGAGCCCGGCACCCACCGGATCTGTGTGCACACCGTCCCCGACGACGACCTCGTGTCGTGCACCCGCGTCGCCACCGACGACGTGCTCGGCGTGCTGCAGACCCCTCGTGGCGTGCTGGTCGAGATCCTGCAGATCCGGCGCAACGGCCGCTACGTGGTACGCACGCCGTGCGGCAATCGGGCCGTCGTCGACGGCGGGCAACGCATCCGGACCACCCAGATCCTGCTCGACCCGGGTCACGGCGGATTCGAGGTGGGCGCGGTCGGATCGAACGGGTTGAGCGAGAAGAACCTCAACCTCGACGTCTCGCTGCGTACGGCCGAGGAGTTGCGCGAGCGGGGCTTCGACGTCGTGCTCACCCGCACCACCGATCTGACCCTGCCCATCGAGATCCGCGCCAACCTCGCCAATGCGCTGCGGCCCGACCTGTTCCTGTCGATCCACCACAACGGCGGCGCCACGGCACGCACCCCGGTGCCGGGCACCCAGGCCTACTACCAACACGACGATCGGCAGTCCCGGCGGGCTGCCGGCATCCTCTACGAGGAGCTCTTCGCCGCGGCCAGCCGGTTCCCGACCGCGTGGGTGGGCAACTCCAAAGACGGCGTCAGCACCCGCCTGAACGCCGAGGGCACCGATTTCTACGGCATCCATCGCCGCACGCCGGAGGTGACGTCGGTGATCACCGAGTTCCTGTGGCTCTCCAACGGCCCCGAGGCGCAGGTCCTGATGCGCGACGAGGTGCGTCAGGCACAGGCCGTCGCGCTGGCCGACGGCGTCGAGCGCTGGTATCGATCCACCAATCGGGGATCGGGCTTCATCGATCCCTTCGTCGACACCTTCGACTCCGGCGCCGGGGGCTTCGAGGGCTGCGTCGACCCACCGCTGTGACCACACCGCCTGGGGTCAGACCCCGCTTTCCCGCTTTCTTTGGCGACGTTGTGCGTCCCGCGTCGGCCCCAACCCGAGAGAAAGCGGGAAAGCGGGGTCTGACCCCAATACGCTGAGGACTCGTGAGCGATCTGCGAACGGTGCTCGTCCGGGTCAGCGGCCCCGATGAGCCCGGCATCTCCAGCGCACTGTTCGGTGTGCTCGACTCGATGGGCGCCGCTGTGGTCGACATCGAACAGATCGTCGTCCGACGCCACCTCACCCTGGCCGTCCTGCTCGAGGTGCCCGAGGGCGACGACGCCTTGAAGGACCTGCTGTTGTTCGGGTTCAAGCGTGACCTCACCGTCGAGGTCGAAGAGGTCGACGACCAACCGACCGAGTACCGGCGCCCCCACGTCGTCACCCTGGTCGGCCCCGAGCTCTCCCCCGTCGAGCTGCTCGCCGCCACCGAGGCCATCGCCGCCGGCGGCGGCAACATCGACCGCATCGTGCGCCTCTCGCGCTATCCGGTGATGAGCTACGAGTTCGCCATCAACGGCGGCAACCCCGACATCATCCGTGCCGGGCTGCTCCAGGCGGCCCACGACCACGCCGGCATGGACGTCGCCATCCAACCCCAGGGGCTCAGCCGCCGGGCCAAGCGGCTGGTGATCCTCGACGTCGACTCGACGCTCATCAGCGACGAGGTCGTCGATGTCTTGGCGGCCGAGGCCGGCGTCGGCGAGCAGGTCGCGGCGATCACCGAGCGAGCCATGGCCGGCGAGCTCGACTTCGCCGACTCGCTGACCGAACGGGTAGCGCTGCTCGAAGGGCTCGACGAGCTCGCCGTCGAACGGGCCTGGCGATCCCTGACCCTCACCCCAGGGGCCCGCACGTTCTGCCGGACCCTGCACCGCCTCGGCTACACCACCGCCATCGTCAGCGGCGGCTTCACCATCTTCACCGAGCGGCTGCGTCGCCGCCTGGAGATCCCCTTCGCCATGGCCAACGAGCTCGAGATCATCGACGGGCACCTCACCGGCCGTCTGCTCGGCCCCATCGTCGACCGTGCCGCGAAGGCCGACTACCTGCGCCACATCGCCGCGGCCGAGGGCATCCCGATCGAGCAGACGGTCGCGGTCGGCGACGGCGCCAACGATCTGGACATGCTCGCGGCCGCGGGCCTCGGGATCGCCTTCAACGCCAAGCCGATGGTTCGCGCCGCGGCCGACACGGCGCTGCGGGTCCCGTACCTCGACGCGGTGCTGTTCCTCCTCGGTGTCAGCCGCGAGGAGATCGAAGCCGCCGACGCCGATCCCCGATCGTGAGCACTGTCGATCCCCACGGCTTCCCGCCGGGCTTCTTCGATCGCGCCGACCCCTCCGACGACGCCGGCTTCTATTCGTTCACCCGCCTGGTCACCCACATCGACGACCATGCAATCGCCGAACTCGGCACCTTCTACACCCGCATGGGTGTCAGCGGCGACGTCTGCGACCTCATGTCGTCATGGGTGTCGCATCTGACCGAACGACCCCGATCGTTGACGGTGCTCGGCATGAACGCCGCCGAGCTCGATGCCAACCCCATGGCCGACACTGTCGTCGTCCACGATCTCAACGCCGACCCGGCGCTCCCCTTCGACGACGCCGCCTTCGATGATGTGTTGTGTGCGGTGTCGGTCGACTACCTGACCCGCCCCGTCGAGGTACTCGCCGACGCGGCCCGCGTCCTGCGCCCCGGCGGACGGTTCATCGCCAGCTTCTCCAACCGGTGCTTTCCCACCAAGGCCATCAGGGGCTGGCTGCACCTCGACGATGCGGGTCGATGCGCGCTGGTGGCGCGCTACCTGGAGGCGACCGGCGCCTACCGACCGGCCACGATCGAGACGCTCGTGTCGCCCGGCCTCGGCGTCGACCCGCTGTATGCGGTCTGGGCCACCTGCCGCTGACGGCCTGCCCGCGAACCGCCCGTAACGGAACGCTGCGGCCCGCCGCGTGGGCCGTTCGGCTCAACGAAGCAGCCTGGTGGCCGATGGACCGTCATGAGCGATTCCGCTGGGGCGGTCGATCCTCACCCAACCGATGGGACCATCGCCGACGCAGACGTCGGCGATGCCGACGCGCCCGCACCCAACGGCCAGGCCATCTGGCAGCGCATCCGCGCCCGGGTCGAACAACAGCTGACCATCATCGAGCTGCAGGCCCATCGCCTGCTCGACCGACCGCTCGGCGACGACGAGGTCCAGGCTGCGTCGACGGCCGCAGCCACGCTGGCCCGCGGCATGGGAGCGCTGCAACAGCACAGCCTCGCCCAGCTCGCCCGCCACATCGAGAGCCGCTTCGGCGACGAGAGCCTCGACGCCACCACCGGTGTCCACCTGGCAGGTGCGGTCGAGGATCTGCGGACGATGCTCGCCAGTGCGATCGCGCAGCTCGAGAACGCGCCGACCACAGCCGGCACCGTCCTGGCGATCGGCAAGGCCGATGCCCAGTTCGACGCGATCCTCTGGGTATTGGCGAGCCGCGGGCACCGGATACGCCACGAGTCGACCCGGCTGCCCGATGACGGTGACGAACCGGCGGCCATCGTCGCCAAGATCGGGGCCTCGCTCGGGCCCACGATGCGCACGGCCCTGCAGGCTGCGGCCGAGACCTACCTCGCCAGGGTCATCGTGTTGCACAACGACGCGCCGCTGCCGGTGCAGCGGGAGCTCGCGACGATGTGCGCGACGTTGCTGGCGCTGTCGAGCCCACCGGACACGGTGTCCGAGGAGATCTTCCGGCAGCGGGCCGCCCGCGACGCCCACCTGACCGCCTTGATCTGCGGGGCCGACGACGCGGCTCCGGTGCTGGAGGCGCACGGTTTCGAGTGCACGCTGGTGCCCCGCCCCGACGACCTGTTGCAGGTCGCGGCCAACGACGGAACCGCCGTCGTGTTCGGCGCACCCGTGCCGCCGAAGCTGGCGCTCGACATGACCCGGTTGATCCGGGCAACCCCCGCAGCACGCCGCGCGCCGGTCGTGTGGCTCGGCAGCCACGACGCCGTCACCACGGTGAAGGCCGAGCATCTCGGCATCATGCTGGGCGACGTCCTCGACGACGGGGTCGCCATTCGCGTCGCGGTGCAGATGCGTCAGGCCGCGGCCGATGCCGACCCCTCGGTCGCCGAGACCGGCGCCCTCCTCAGCTGGCCGGCCGCACGGGTGCTGATCGACCGGTCGCTGGTGGCTGCGCAACGATCCGGGACCACGACATCGGTCGCCTCGATCACCCTGGGCGACGCCATCGACGACACCCAGGTCGACCACATCGCCGAGACGTTGACCCGGGAGTTCCGGCGTAGCGACGTGGTCGGGCGCCGCGACGCCCGCCATTTCGTGGTCGCCCTGCAGGGCGCAGCGCGGCGGGTGGGTGTCAACCGCATGTCAGCGCTGGCGCCTCGTCTGGCCACCGAAGGCGCCGGTATCGAGATCGGTGTGGCCGAGTTCCCCTCCGACGGCCGCGACGCCGCCGAGCTCGTCGCCGCCGGCGACAACGCCATCGACAGGTCGCGCCGCAGCGGCGGACCCGGCGTGGTGCCCACCACCTGGCGGCCGGTCGGCGAACGCGCCGTCGACGTGTTGATCGTCGACCCCGACCCGGTGCTGGGCGAGATGCTCGTCTCGCTCCTCGCCGACCGCGGTCACCGCTGCGATCTGCTGACCGACGGGCGCGACGCCCTCGATCGGCTCACCGAGTCCGCGACCGACGCGTTGCCGCGCCTGTTACTGCTCGAGGTGGACGTCGGCGGCATCGACGGTCTGACGCTGCTGCGCAGCCTGCGCCCCAGCGGCGTGCTGTCGCACATGGACGTCCTGGTCGTCACCGCACGTGCCGCCGAGGCCGACATCCGCCTGGCGCTGGACCTCGGTGTCGCCGACGTCATCCGCAAGCCCTTCTCGACGACGCTGCTGGTGCACCGCGCCGGCCGCCTCCTGGACGGCTGAGGCGACGATGGCGACAGCCTGGCTCCATGGCTACGCCCTCGGGTTCGTGTTCACCGACGTGATCACCGCCCTGGGCAACCTGCGCGTCCTGTTCGTCATGGTCACGGCCATGGCCGCGGCCTACCTGGTGATCGGCGCGGTGTCGGACCTGCGCCGCATCGTTCGCCGCCGCCGGATGGCCAAGCTCACCGCCGACCTGGCCACGGTGCTGTTCAGCGACGAGGAGGTCGCCGCCGACGCCGCCGAGAAGCTGGTCGGCATCCCGGCCTCGGTGCTGCTGCCCGTGCTCCAGAACCTCACCGCCGACCTCGACGGAGAAGCCGACGAGCGCCTCCGCAACATCGTGGCGGTGACCGGCACGACCCGGGCCATCGTCCGTCGTCTCCGCAGCCGCCGCTGGCGTCGCCGCGTGCAGGCCGCCTCGTTGTGTCCGTTGCTGCCGGCCGGCGATCCCCGCAGGACGGTCCTGCTCGACGATCGCCATCCGATCGTGCGTTCCCGCGCCGCCGAGCACCTCGAACGCGAGGACATCGCGCACGCCGCCCCGCGGTTGCTGGCGTTGCTGGACGATCCCAGCGATGCGGTGCGTTTCGCGGCCCAGCATGCGCTGCTCCAAGGTGACGGCCGCATCGTCGAGCCGCTGGGCGAGTACCTGCGCGAGGCCGATGGCGCCGGCGTCGTGTGGGCGCTCGAGGTCGCAGGCACGCTCCGAGATCCTCGGCTCGGCACCGCGGTGGGTCGTCACCTGGTGTCGGACCGGGTCGACCGTCGGGCCATGGCGGCCCGTTCGCTCCTTCCGATGGGTGACGGCGTGGAACGCATCCGCGGGCTGCTCGACGACACCGATGCCGAGGTGCGCGCCGCGGCGCTCGCCGCGGTCGCCGGCCCCGGCGGCGAGGCGCTGGCGGCTCCCGTCGGACGCCTGCTGTCGGACCGGTCCTGGAAAGTCCGCCAAGAGGCGGGGCGGAGCCTGGCGACCATGGGTCCCACCGGCGCGCTGGTCCTGCGCTCCCACCTCGCCGACACCGACCCCTACGCCCGCGACATGGCGCAGCGGGTCCTCGACGACGTCGAGGCGAAGGGCGGCCGGGCCGTGACCCCGGCGCCGATACCCCGTGGGCTCGACCCATGGGGCTCCGACGATGCCGACGACCGAACCGAAGGCCGCGCGGCATGACCGCGGCGAGCGACATCGTCATCGGGGTGCTGTTCGTGGTGGTCGCCATCTCGGTCATCGGCCAGCTGACCCTGTATGTGTCCGCCGCGTTCGAGATGCGTCGGATCCGCCAGCGTGACCGCCACCAGTTGTGGCGCCAGATGCTCACCTCGCCGTTGGCGCCGCGGATCTCGGTGCTCGTCCCGGCGTACAACGAAGAGGTCACGATCGCCGACTCGGTCGCGGGGCTCCTGGCGCTGACCTACCCGAACCTCGAGGTGGTCGTCGTCAACGACGGATCCTCCGACGCGACCATGGAGCGGCTGACCGAGGCGTTCGAGCTGTCACCGGTGCACACGGCGTTCCAGCGTGTGCTCGACACCGAACCCATACGCCAGCTGTACCACTCGACCAGCGAACCCCGACTGGTCGTCGCCGACAAGCTCAACGGCGGCAAGGCCGACGCGCTCAATGCCGCCATCAACCTGGCGTCGGGCGACCTCGTCTGCGCCATCGACGCCGACACGCTGGTGTCGAGCGATGCACTCCAGCAGCTGGTGCCACCCTTCCTGGCCGACGCATCGACCGTCGCCGTCGGTGGCACGATCCGTCTGGTCAACGGGGCGAAGGCCCACCGCCACCGGGTCGAGCATCTCGTGGCCCCGACCAACCTGCTGGTCGGCGCGCAGGCCGTCGAGTACGCCCGGGCCTTCCTCGTCGGGCGCCTCGCCTGGAATCCCCTCGGTGGCAACCTGATCATCAGCGGCGCGTTCGGCCTGTTCCGCCGCAACGCCGTTCTCGACGTCGGCGGCTACGAGCACCGCTCGGTCGGCGAGGACATGGAACTGGTGGTGCGGTTGCGCCGTCACGCCTACGACAACGGCGAACGCGCCGGCGTCGTGTTCTCGCCCGACCCGGTCGCGTTCACCGAGGCTCCCGACTCGATCCGTATGCTCGCCCGCCAGCGCAACCGCTGGTTCCGGGGACTGCTGGACGTGCTGTTGCGCCACCGCCGGATGATCGGCAACCCCCGTTACGGCACCGCCGGCACGCTGGCCATGCCGTACTTCGCGGTCGTCGAAGCGTTCGCTCCGATTCTCGAGGTCCTGGGCACGGTTCTGGTGATCATCGGGCTGTCGACGGGCTGGATCGCGTTCGGCGACCTGACGCCCATCCTCGGCACCTACATGGTGGGCATGTGCGCGACGTATCTCGTGCTGATCCTCGATCAGGTCGTCTTCGCGACCTACCGCACCA
The DNA here is from genome assembly GCA_046290435.1 of Acidimicrobiales bacterium. GTDB lineage: Bacteria > Actinomycetota > Acidimicrobiia > Acidimicrobiales > UBA8592 > CAVQUE01. The sequence goes on along the minus strand of JBKAGO010000033.1, from coordinate 182,291 downwards.
CGCGAGACCGCCTCCGACTGGTGGGCCATGTCGTGTTCGAGCAGTTCGTGTTCCGTCCCGCGACCGCCATCTGGCGTCTCTGGGGCCTGAAGTTGTTCCTCGAGGGCCGCACCGAATGGGGCGTCCAACACCGTAAGGGCTTCGCCTCGAGCTGAGCCGAACCGCACCGGTTGCATCGCCACAACCGCCATTTCCACACCCCCACCAACTCCACGCCTGCACCGACGCCGGCCGACGCCGCAGCCTCTCGCACCCAAGCAGCCGATACCCGGACACCCCCGAGACACCGCCACAGTCACCGAGACCACCCGACACCAGGAGCCACCCATGTTCACACCCACCGCCTCCACACTCCCCGTCACCGACCGCCGCCACGGCCGCGCCCGTCGTTTCGTCGCCACGGCTGCGATCGCAGCCGGCCTCGCCACCGGCGCGGCGTGCAGCGCCCCGAGCGAGGACACCGCCTCGGCCTCCGACGCGCTGGCCACGCTCGACGAGGAAACCCGCACCCACGTCGAGTTCGAAGCCGCATGGCAGTGCGACCTGACCCGGTTCGCGTTCGACGACCTGGCCGAGATCGAGACCATGCGGACCGAACAGCTCGAGGCCTACGGCCTCACCGAGCAGGCCCACGCCGAGTTCGTGGCCCGCCTCGACGCCGAACCCGATCTCGCCGAGATCGTCTCTGAGATCAGCGGCGACTGCGCCGGCACCGACATCGACCTCGAAGGCCCCGTCGAACTCTGAGCGCCGCCGGGGGGCGAACCACTGGGGATTGCAGCACCAACTCGATCCTCCCGGCCGATCCCACGGTGGGTTGAAACAGTGACCCTGACTTGACCCCTGCCCTGCCCTCCAACCCCAGCCCTACACCCGCCTGGGTCCTCCGGCCCGGGGCTTCTGCCTCAACCCGTGGGGTAGGGCTGCCCGGAGTCGTTCACGCCGGACGGTGGCCGCCGATCGGGATGGTGTCGAAACGACCCGGCGATCGCGCCGGGCACAACGCCGACGATCCGGAGTAGGGACATGAAGACCAAGACGCTCGTCATCGCCGTCATCGCAGCACTGGTGCTCGCGATGGCACCGGCTGCAGGAGCCCAGGGCTCGAACTACGAGAGGAAGAGCCTCGAACTGCGCACGACCCGCACCGCCGCGGTCACCGCCGGCGACACCGCCTGGGTGCTGCTGCAGTGGAAGGGCCTCACCGATGTCGACGACTTCCGTCTGCAGGCGTCGGGCCGCGACGGCGTCGAGGTCTCGTACCCGGCCAACACCGGCGACCACACCGCGCTGATGCAGGGCTCCAGCCTGAAGAAGGGGCGTGTCGACGTCATGGCCTTGCGGGTGACCGTGCCGGCCGACGCCGGCCGTCAGGTGCTCGTCGACGTGAAGTTCAGCTGGACCGCCTTCGGCGAGAGCCGCAATGCTTCCACCACCATCCGGGTTCCGGTGGTCCGCTACACCGGCGCCGACTACGAGATCATCGACCGCACCATCCGCAAGGGCGACAACGGCGACCTGTGGGCCGAGATCACCTACCGCGGCCTGGCACCGAGCCTGCAGGACTTCCGCGTCACCGTGCCCGATGCGGACGGGCTCGATCTGTACTTCCCCCGCCGTGACCACTCGAGCCTCAACGGCGACGCCGAGCTCGAAGACGGCGAGACCGACTTCGTCCGGTTCCGCATCAGCGAGGCCGATGCCGACAAGCTCTCCCAGCTGGCCTTCGTGACCGAGTACCAGGTCGGCCGCGAATCCCGCGGCGCCAAGGACAGCCTCCGCTTCGTCGGCGAACTCCTGGGTCGCTGACCCCGCCGATCCCCGCCCTCCCCTCCCCCACCGACGTGCCCCGGCAGCCCCAAGCAGCCGGGGCACCGTCGCGTTCGCACCACAAGGCCGCTCCACCACAAGGCCGCTCCACCACAAGGCCGCTCCACCACAGGGGTCAGTCTTACTTTCAACCATCCGTTGTTTCCGCAGGCTCGACGCTGGAGCAGTGCAGTCCGAGGCGTTCCCTGGCGTCGGCAACCGGTGGTCGAAGTCGGCGCTCCCGCCGACACCGCCCGGCGACGTGCCCACCGGACCGACGACCACGGGGCCACCCGACCAGACGGCCCCGGCGCGAGACCAGGAGACGAGCCGGGCCACGGGTAGAGCCCCTCGGTAGGATTCCCGGCGATGTCTTCCGATCCTGTCGCGCCCCGAACGTCCACCGAGTTGCCCAAGGCCTATGTGCCCGTCGATGCCGAGCCGGCGGTACGGGAGCGCTGGGCCGCAGCGGGGGTCTTCGGGGTCGAGTTGCCCGTCGAGCCCGAGCGCGATCGGTACTCGATCCTCATCCCGCCGCCCAACGTCACCGCTCCCCTGCACCTGGGCCATGCGCTCAACAACACGCTCCAGGACGTGTTGATCCGGTTCCACCGCATGCGCGGCGATGCCACGTTGTGGATGCCCGGCACCGACCACGCCGGTATCGCCACCCAGACCGTCGTCGAGAAGCGCCTGCTGTCGGAGGGCATCAAGCGCCTCGACCTCGGTCGTGAGGCGTTCGTCGCCAAGACCCAGGAGTGGAAGGACGAGTACGAGGCCGTCATCTTGGACCAGCTCCAGGCGATGGGCGCCTCGTGCGACTGGGACCGAACCCGTTTCACGATGGACGACATGTGCGCCACCGCGGTGCGCCACGCGTTCTTCGTTTTGTTCCGTGATGGCCTGATCTACCGGGGCAAGCGCCTGGTCAACTGGGACCCGGTGACCCGTACGGCACTGGCCGACGACGAGGTCGAGATGACCGAGGTCGACGGGCACATGTGGTACCTGCGGTATCCGCTGGCCGACGGCTCGGGCCATGTCACGGTGGCCACGACCCGCCCCGAGACGATGCTCGGCGACACGGCCGTGGCGCTCAACCCGGCCGACCCCCGCGCCGAGCAGCTGGTCGGGGCCATGGTGCGTCTGCCCATCGTCGATCGCCTGATCCCCATCGTCGCCGACGACCACGTCGTCATGGCCGACCCCGACAGCTCCGACGCCAAGGCCCGCTACGCATCGGGGTTCTTGAAGGTCACCCCGGCGCACGACCCCAACGACTGGGAGATCGGCCTGCGCCACGACCTCGAGGTCATCAACATCATGGGCCCCGACGGGGCCATCAGCGATCAGTGGGGTTGGGACCTCGACGCCGACCCCGGCGCCGACGCGGCCCGGGCGTTCGTCGGCCTCAGCCGCGAAGACGCCCGCCAGGCAGTGGTCGACTGGTTCGACGCCCAGGGCCTGCTCGAGGAGGTCCGGCCCTACACGCACTCGGTCGGCCACTCGTACCGCAGCCACGTGCCGATCGAGCCGTGGCTGTCGGACCAGTGGTACGTGGCGGTCACCGACGACCGGCTGCGCGGATCGGCGCTGCGGGCGCTCGATCCGGATCAGGCACCGCAGCTGCCCGACGACGTGCCGTTGCGTGGCGACACCACCGGCGACGGCCGGCTCCGGTTCCATCCAGACCGCTACGCCCGCACGTATCACGCCTGGCACGACACCATCCGCGACTGGTGCATCTCGCGCCAGCTCTGGTGGGGTCACCAGATCCCGGTGTGGGTGCGGATCCTGCCCCTGGCCGACGCCGCGCCCGAGGTGCACGAGGCCTTGGCGGCAACCGACGGCGACGACGGGGTCCCCGTCGGCTCGCGCTGGGTCGACGCCGGTGCGGCGCATCTGGCTCGGCGCCTCACCGAGGACACCATCGAAGAGGCGGTGTGCGTGCCGCCGGGCTCGACGCTGCGCCGGCTGCCCCGCACCGACGACAGCCTCGACGAGGATGCGCTGGTCGCGGCGCTCGAGACCGAGGGCTTCACCCGCGATCCCGACGTGCTCGACACGTGGTTCTCGTCGGGCCTGTGGCCGCTGTCGACCATGGGCTGGCCCTGGCCCGCGGACTATCCCGAGGCCGTGGGGCTGCTCGACGCGTTCAACCCGACGTCGGTGCTGTCGACGGCGCGGGAGATCATCACCCTCTGGGTGAGCCGCATGGTCATGTTCAACCGGTACTTCCGGGCCGGGACGCTGCCGTTCACCGACGTGTTCATCCACGCGATGGTCCAGGACGGGCACGGCCAGAAGATGTCGAAGAGCCTCGGCAACGGCGTCGACCCCCGCGACATCATCCACAGCCACGGCGCCGACGCGATGCGCTACACGCTGGTGCAGATGACCACCGACACCCAGGACGTGCGCATGCCGGTCGACCTGGTGTGTCCCCACACCGGGCAGGCGTTCACGCCCGAGGTCATCACCACCTCTGCCGGCCATGTGGTCACCGCACCGGTGCAGAGCTCGCCGGGCGATCCGACGAAGGAGATGGTCACCGCCTTCGGCGTGGCCACCGGTGCGGTCACGCCCACCGCCGAACGTCCCCTGGCGCGCAACACCTCGGCCAAGTTCGACCTGGGCCGCAACTTCGCGAACAAGCTCTGGAACGCCACCCGCTTCGCGTTGCGCCGCCTCGACGGCACCACCGCCGGCGACGACGTCGTGGTCGCGGCCGACGCCCGGTTCGTCGACCGCTGGATCCTGGCCCGCCTGCACGAGACGGTGGCCACCCTCGAGCGGGCGCTGCGGCACTACCAGTTCAACGTGTACGCCGACACGCTGTACGACTTCGTGTGGCGTGACGTCTGCGACCGCTATCTCGAGGCGGTCAAGCCCACCATCGACGACGATCGCACCCAGCAGGTGGTGCTCGGCGCGGTGCTCGACACGGTGCTGCGCATCATGCACCCTGTCTGCCCGTTCGTGACCGAGGCGCTGTGGCCGGCGGTGTCGGACGCCCGTCGAGGCAATATCGACGGGCTCGACCTGCCGCCTTCTCCCCTGCTGGCCGGTGCGGCCTGGCCCGTGGTGGCCGACCGTCTGGCCGATCGCGACGTCGTCGACACCTTCGACCGCGGCGACACCCTGGCGGCGATGATCCGCACCTTGCGCTCCGAGCGCAACGTCGCGCCCCGCAAGGAGGTCACGGTGCACGCACCCGATGCGGTGCGCGAGCTGATCGCCGCCTGTGGTGGCGCCGTCGAGACCCTCGCCGGTGTCGGTGCGGTGCGGCCGCTCGAGGACGAGCGTCCGGCGGTGGCCAGCCCGCTGGCCTTCGAGGGCGCCGAGGTGTTGGTGTCGGGGCTCGTCGACGAACTCGACACCGACGCCGAACGGGCCCGCCTGGCGAAGGTCATCGAGGCCAAGGCCAAGCAGGTCGCGGGGTTCGAGGGCCGACTGGCAAATCCGGGCTATGTCAACAACGCCAAGCCCGAACTGGTCGACGAGACCCGGTCGTTGCTCGACGCAGCACGTGCCGACCTGGCTGCGGCCGAGTCGGCCCTGGCCGCGCTGGGCTGACGGGGCGCCCGTGCCTGCCCCTGAGGGCCCACCGATCCGCCTGGGTGGGGTGCCCGAGCACTTCAACCTGCCGTGGCGCCTGGCGCTCGAGTCCGGAGCGCTCGACGGGCAGGTCGACGCCACCTGGACCGATCAGCCGGGCGGCACCGGGGCGATGGTCGCGGCGTTGGCGGCGGGCGAACTCGACGTCGTGTCGATCCTCACCGAGGGCACGGTGGCCGCCATCGCCGACGGGCTGGCGGCCACGATCGTGCAGACCTATGTGGCGTCGCCGTTGCAGTGGGGCGTGCACGTGCCGGCGGGGTCGGACCTCACCGAACTCGCCGACTGTGCGGGGCGCCGGGTGGCGATCTCGCGGCGGTTGTCGGGCTCGCACCTGATGGCCCACGTGCAGGCCGACCGTCACGGCTGGCCTCTGGAGGAGTCGCAGTTCGTGCTGGTGGGCGGCCTCGACGGCGCCCGGGAGGCGTTCGCCGCGGGCGAGGCCGACGTCTTCCTGTGGGACCGCTACATGACCCAGCCGCTGGTCGATGCCGGCGAGTTCCGCCGGGTGGGCGTGGAGCCCACACCGTGGCCGTCGTTCGTCATCGCAGCGCGCACCGAGACCCTCTTGGGCCGCACCACCGAGGTCGGCACCATCATCGACGCGGTGGTGGCCGAGGCCACCGAGCTGCACGGCCGGGCCGATCGCATCGAGCTGGTGACGGGCCGCTACGGCCTCGACGCCGCGACGGCCGAGGCCTGGTTCGCCACCACCGAGTTCGCCCCCCGAGCGGCAGTCGACCAGCAGATGCCGGCCGACTGCGCCGAGGTTCTCCGCAGCGTCGGCGTCTGAACCGCGCTGTCGTGCGGGCCGGGTCAGCCGGTGGCGGGGCCGAGGCGCCAGACGAAGCGGTGGCGGCCCGAGCCGACGCGGTGCGTAGGCGCGGTGTCGGGGCCGCAGGCGGCGGTGCCGAGGCCACGGACGGCACGGTCGACGTGGACGTCGACCACCGGGGCGTCGGCGAGCTCGGCGATGGTGGTGGCGGCCGTCAGCGCGGCGTCGGTGTGCGGGCGGGCGGTCATGACCAGAGGTTCGTCGCCGGCGATCCGCAGCCCTCTCCCCCGCCGGTCGGTCACCTCCAGCCAGCGGGTGTCGACGTGGGCGCCGTATTCCTGGGGTACGACGTAGGGGTGGTACTGGTCGGCCACCGTCGAGCGCCACAGCCCGAAGGTGGCGGCGGCGCGCCGGTCGGGGTAGGTCTCGTCGGGGCCGAGGCCGAGCCAGCGGAGCCGGTCGAGGCCGGTGTCGACACCGAAACGCACCCCCACCCGTGGCAGGTCGGTCCACGCTGCAGGGACGGTCAGGTCTTCGTCGAAGACGACCTTCCCGTCCACGAGGTCGACGCGGGTGCGGTGCTCGGCCGCGATCCCGTCGGCGCCGACCAGCCACGCGCGCACCACGACGCCCGTTGCGCCGTCGCGCTTGGCGACGGTGACCGACACGGGGTCGCGGACCAACCGGTCGAGCCCCCATGCCAGCCACTGGGGTCGCACCCCGGCGACCTCGGCCATCCAGCCCTGGGCGACGCCGTCGTTGTCGGTGGGGGCCCGCCACAGGCAGGCGCCGATGGGCTCGGCCAATACCTGGTTGCCGCCGAACGCCACCGCAGTGACGGCGGCACGGCGGTGGTCGACCGTGACGGCGAGGCCGGCGGACGACAGCACGGTGGTGTCGCCGTCGCGGGCCGCGTCGACGGCCGTGGTCGCAGGTGTGGGTCGGGGGGTGCGACGGCGGGCACGGCGGGTGGCCGCCTCCACCTGGTCCCAGGCGACGACGTGGCCTTTCGGAGCCCAGGGGCTCCGCCGTGCGGTGGCTGCGGTGAAGGTCAGCACGGCAGCGTCGCCGGGAGCGGCGAAGGGGCGGCCGATGCCGAGCTCGACGGAGCGCTCGCTGCCCGGCTCCATGCCGGCGATGTCGACGACGCCATCGTCGACGACCTCGCCCTCGATCTCGAGGCGCCAGGTGAGCACGAGGTCGTCGAGGGTGGTGAACCACCGGCGGTTGCGCACACGGACCCGACCCGGGCGGCTGCCGGCGGTGACGGTGACGGGTCGGGCCAGCCAGGCCAGCTCGCGTAGCGCCGGGTGTGGGGTGAGGTCGGGCCCGACAAGGCCGTTGATGCAGAAGTTGGCGTCGTTGGGTTGGTCGCCGAAGTGGCCGCCGTAGGCCCAGTAGGGCCGGCCCTCGGCGTCGACGGCGGCGAGACCCTGGTCGCGCCAGTCCCACACGAACCCGCCCTGCAGCGCAGCTTCGCTCTCGAACGCTGCCCAGTAGTCGGCGAGGCCACCGTTGGAGTTGCCCATGGCGTGGCTGTACTCGCAGAGGATGAGCGGCCGGTCGTCGCCGCCGTCGGCGTCGGCCCACCGGGCCCACGCGACGATGTCCTCCACCGAGGCGTACATCGGGCACACGATGTCGCTGACGAGGCGCTTGGAGGCCGAGGGGGCGACGTGGCGGTCGTCGCTGTCGCCGAGCTGGCCCCATTCGGGCAGGAGCGATCCCTCGTACTGCACGAACCGGCTCGGGTCGACGGCGCGCACCCATGCGGCGGCGGCGTCGTGGGCGGCGCCGTGGCCGGACTCGTTGCCGAGCGACCAGCCGATCACGCAGGCGTGGCGGCGATCGCGCAGCACCGTGCGCTGGACGCGGTCGACGATGGCGGGGTGGTACCGGACGTCGTGGCACAGCGACGACAGGCGGGCGTGGGACTCGATGTTCGCCTCGTCGACGACGTACAGGCCGAGCTCGTCGCAGAGGTCGAGCAACGCCGGGTCGTTGGGGTAGTGCGCGGTGCGCACGGCATTGATGTTGTTGCGCTTCATCAGGACCAGGTCGTCGCGCAGGTCGTCGACGGTGGGCGTCTTGCCGGTCTCGGGGTGGTGGTCGTGGCGGTTGACGCCGCAGATCATGACGGCCTGGCCGTTGACGAGCAGCTGCCGGTCGGCGATCTCGACGCGGCGGAACCCGATCCAGCAGGCGACGGCTTCGGCGACGGCCTGGTCGCCGTCGGCGACGCTGTCGGGGGCGGCGTCGGCAGGGTCGACCAGCTCGACGACGAGGCGGTAGCGGGTGGGATCCTCGGCCGACCAGGGGTCGACGGCGAGGTCGTCGAAGGTGGCGGTGGCGACGGGCCCTGGATAGGCGTAGGCCGACACCAGTTCGGCGAGGGGGCTGGTGCGGTCGTGGTGCGCGAAGAGGGCCGTGACGGGTCCGGCGACGGTGCCGCCGCGGACGGTCTCGACGCTGACGCGCACCGCTGCGCCGACCGCCGGGGGTTCGCCACCGTGGTGGGTGGTGACGGTGAGTCGGCCCCGGCCGGTGGCGGGGTCGTAGTCGGCCACGGGGACGACGTCGCCCAGGTGGTGGCGGCCACGGGACTCGATGTGGACCGACCGGTGCAGCCCGGCGTGCCACCAGTGGTCCTGGTCCTCGATCCAGGTGGCGTCGCAGTAACGCACGACCATGACGGCGAGGGTGTTGGGGCCGGTGACGAGGTGCGGGGTGAGGTCGAACTCGCAGGCGAGGCGTGAGTCCTTGCTCATCCCGACGAAGGTGCCGTTGCACCAGAGCGCAGCGAGGCTCTCGGCGCCGCCGAGGTGGACGATCGTGCGGCGGCTGCGCCAGCCCCTGGGCACCCGGAAGCTGGTGCGGTAGAGGCCCGTGGGGTTGGGGTCCGGCACCGCCGGCGGCTCGAGCGGCCACGGCATGACGATGTTGGTGTAGTGCGGGCCGTCGCCGGTGTCCTGGCGGGTCCAGCAGCCGGGCACCACGATGGGACGCCAGCCCGCGTCGTCGGTGTCGTCGTGGTCCGGTTCGGCCCAGCCGGTGGGCGCGTCGCCGGGCCGGTCGAGCAGGCGGAAGCGCCAGGTGCCGTCGAGCGATCGCCACCACGGCGACGCCGCGGGGTCGTGGGTGCGGGCCCCGTCGGCGTCGGGGTGCGCGACGAGCGGCGCCCGCATCGGGAGCCGACCGATCCCGGTCAGCTCGGGTTGGAAGAACAGGTCCGGAGTCAAGGGCGTCAGTCTGGCACCAGCGCATCGGCGACGGCTGTAACCGGCCCGACCGGTGGGCGTCTGGCCATGACACGGGCCGCTGCGGCGGGACGCGGCACCGTCGGCGTCGGGCCATGGGGCGGCGTCGCAGGCGTCGTGAGGGTCCTCGGCCGTTGCCGGAGTCGGCGCTATCCTCGACGCCGGCGAGCGGAGGTCCTGGTCCCGGAAAGGCCTGCGCGATGTCACGGCGGAACCGTCGAATCCTGCTCGCTGCTGCAACCGTCGCGGTTGCGGCACTCGTCGTCCCCGGAGCGCTCGCGGCGCCCGGCGATCCCGTCGGCGCCTACGGCGGTGGCGACGGCATCTCGACCGCACTCCACGACGGTGCCGGTGGCCTGAACGACGCCCGTTCCGCCGCGCTCACGCCCGCCGGCGAGCTCGTCGTCGGGCTGCGCGACGGGAATCAGCCCAGGGTCGCGCGCCTCGACGCCGACGGCGGCCTCGACCCGACCTTCGACGGCGACGGCGTCGCACCGGTCGCAGCCACCTCGGCGCAAGACGTGAACGTCGGCGTGCAGTCGACCGGTCACGTCGTCGTCGGATGGACAAGCGCCGTCGGTCCCGACGCCAACGATCTCACCGTCAGCCGACTGGGGCCCGACGGGAGCGTCGACGGCACGTTCGCCGGCGACGGCAGGTTCGAGCTCGGCTCGACGTTCGCCGAGGCGAGGGCGGTCGTGGTCGCGCCCGACGACCGCATCATCGTGGCCGGCGCAGACTTCGATGGCGGCGTTGCCGTCGTGGTGCGGCTGCTGCCCGACGGCACGCCCGACCCCGATTTCGGCGCCGCCGGCGTCGCCACGCTCGACCTCGGCGGCACCGAGATCGTGTTCGGCGCCGCGCTTCATCCCGACGGCAGGATCGTCGTCACCGGCCAGGCCCCATCAGGCAACCTGTTCGTGGCCAGGTTCGACGCCGACGGCTCGCTCGACACGACCTTCGCCACCGCCGGCGTCCTCACGCTCGGGGTCGGCTCCGGGAGCCAGGGTCACGCCGTCGCCACCACCGCCGATGGCGCCATCGTCGTCGTCGGTGAGGTGACCGTCGGCGCGACCAACGAGATCGTCGTCCGGCTCACCGCGAGCGGCAGCCTCGACGCGGGCTTCGGTGGCGGCGACGGCATCGTGACCTTCGACGTCGGCGGCCAGGCGACCGCCGGCCGCGACGTCGTCGTCGACGGCGACGGCACCGTCGTGACCTCGGCCCGGATCGGCAGCGGAGGATCGGTGGTGGTGCGCCGCCTCGACGCGGCGACGGGTGTACCGGTGACCTCGTTCGGCGCCGGCGGTTCGGTCGTGTTCGACCCGGACCCCACCTCGAGCTCCGAAGGGCCGGTCGGTCTCGTCCTCACCGACGACCACCGGCTGCTCGTCACCGCCGGGAACTTCGGAGGTGACACCACGGTCGTCGCCCTCGACGGCACCCATCCTCCGGCCGCACCCACCCAGGTCACGGTCGTTCCCGCGATCGCGGGCGCCGACGTGTCGTGGCAGCTCGTCGACGACGGCGGCTTGACGACGACGGCCACCGCCACCGCAACGCCCGGCGGCGCGTCGTGCAGCACCAGCGGCGCCTCCTGCACCATCACCGGTCTCGACCCCGCCGTGACCTACACCGTCACCGTGCAGGCCGCGAACAGCCTCGGCACCGGCCCCGCGTCGGCCGCCTCCGCACCGTTCTCCCCCTCGCTGCGCCCACCCCCACCCCCACACCGACACCGACACCGACACCGAGCCCGACACCCACGGCGAGCCCGACACCCACGGCGAGCCCGACACCCACGGCGACGCCGGTGCACCGGTGCCTCGGTCGTGTGGTAACCGTCGATCTCGCCCTCGGCCAGCGCCCGACCGAAGGCGACGACGTCATCCGGGGCACGAACGGCCGCGACGAGATCGAAGCCGGCGGCGGCGACGACCTCGTGTGCGCCGGCGGCGGCGACGACCTCGTGATCGGTGGCCGGGGGAACGACATCGTGCTCGGCCAGGGCGGCGACGACCGCCTGCTCGGCCGAGCAGGGCGCGACCGCCTCATCGGCGGACCCGGCAACGACGACCTCCGTGGCCACTTCGGCCCGGACCGACTCATCGGCGGACCGGGCGACGACCGCATCGTCGGTGGCGCAGGCCGCGACGTGTGTCGGCCCGGCCGGGGTTTCGACACTGTCCGCGGCTGCCCCTGATCGCCGGGACTCGACAGCGCACCGCTGCCGACGCGGTGCACGGGGCGCGTCGGAGCGGAGCGCTCGACGTCGCCGCGCTCAGCGTTCCTCGGCGGCGTCGGGGGTGGCGGTCTCTGCCAGGGACGGGTCGGCGCCGGGTTCCCCCCGCTGGGATGCCCGCCGCGGTGGACGCACCTCGATGCCGGTGGGGTCGGGGCGCGCCGGGCGCTCGTCGCTGTTGAGCCAGACGGTGCGCTGCGGGTACGGGATCTCGATCCCGGCGTCGTCGAACGCTTCCTTGATACGGAGCCGCAATTCGCGGGCCACGACCCACTGTTGGGCGGGGGCGGTCTTGACCACCAGGCGGATGGCGATGCCGTCGGCGCCGAGGGTTTCGATACCCCAGACCTCGGGGGCCTCGAGTATCTCGCCATCGGTGAATTCCGGGTCGTGCCAGACCTCTTCGGCGACGCGTTGGATGATGCCCTGCGCCAGGCGCAGGTCGGTGTCGTAAGCGACCTCGATGTCGAGCACCGCTCGCGACCACAGCTGCGAGAAGTTCCCGACGCGGGTGATCTCGCCGTTGGGGACGTGCCAGACGTTGCCGTTGACGTCGCGCAGCACCGTGGCCCGCAGCGACACCCGTTCGACGGTGGCGGTGACGGGGCCGACGTCGACGACGTCGCCGACACCGAACTGGTCCTCGACCAGCATGAAGAACCCGGCGAGGAAGTCCCGGACGATGGTCTGGGCGCCGAAGCCGAGGGCGACGCCGGCGATGCCGGCGCCGGCCAGCAACGGCGCCAGGCTGATGCCGAGCTCGCCGAGGATCAACAGCGTCGCGATGGTCCACACCGCCAGGCTGGTGATCGACGACAACACCACCGACACGGTCTCAGTGCGGGCCTTGGTCCGTGCGTCGGTGCCGTTGGAGAGCAGGACCCGACCGGCGGTGTTCTGCCGGAGATCGGCCATCCGATCGGATTCGGCCTGCTCCACGAGGTGGGCGGCGAAGGAGCGAATGGCTCGCTGGATCAGCCGCTTGACGATGAACGCCCCGACGAGGATGAAGATGACCCGCAGGGGCATGTCGACGACCCAGTTGGCGATTGACGCCAGGGTCTCGTTGTCGGTGCGGTTGAACACCCATTCGCAGAACCCGTCGGGCTCTTCGCCGCAGGCGTCGACCAGGCGGCTGACGTCGTCGAACACGCCGTCGTCGGTCGTCGGGGTCGGCGACTCCTGGAAACGCAGTGCGGCGGCGGACGCGGCGAGGTGGAGGACCATCACCGCCGCAGGGTAGTAGCGCTGGGAAAATCTGCCGATGACCGAACGCGCCGCCGCACCTGCCACCGCCGATCTCCTCGACGCCCATCCCGAGCTCGCCGTGTGCGAGCCGGCGTTGGTGTCCTTCGGTGGCGTGGCGGCGTTCTGCGGGCCGATCGCGACGGTCGTCGCTCCCGAGGACAACACGCTGGTGCGGGCCACGCTCGAGACCCCCGGCGAGGGCCGGGTGCTGGTGGTCGACGGGCTGGGCTCGGTGCGCTGTGCCCTGGTGGGCGACAACCTGGCGCAGCTGGCAATCGACAACGACTGGGCCGGCATCGTGGTCAACGGCGCCATCCGCGACTCCGCGGTGATCGACGCCATGGAGGTCGGGGTGAAGGCCCTGGCCACCAACCCCCGCAAGTCCGTCAAGCGGGATCTCGGCGTGGCCGGCGCCACGGTGACGTTCCTGGGCGTGACCTTCGCCCCCGGCTGGTGGTGCTACGCCGACGACGACGGCGTCGCCGTCAGCCCGACCGCCGTCGAGGGCTGACAACCGAACCGCGGCGGGCCCGGGCGCCCGGTCAGAGTCGTTCGACGTTGGCGCCGCTCAGCACCCCACGGGTGTCGAGGATCCGTCGGGCGAGCCCGAGCGCTCCCGACGTCAGGATCTTCTCGTGGGGTGTGAGCAGGATCACGAGATCGGCCGTCTCGGCCGCCTCTTCGAGGGTGACGGCTCGCAGGGCGGAGCCGCCGGCTTCGAAATGATCGACGAACGGGTCGTGGTAACGCACGTCGGCGCCCATCGCCACCAGGCGTTCGGCGATCGGGCGTGCCGGCGTCTCGCGTTGATCGCTGATGTTCGCCTTGTACGCCACGCCGGCGAGAACGATCACCGATCCTCTGACCGAGCGTTCCATGTCGTTGAGCAGCGACTGGGCACGGGTGACGACGTAGGAGGGCATGCGACCCGAGATCTCCTGGGCCAGCTCCACGAACCGGAACGGATACCCGAGCGAGCGGACCGCGAACGACAGATAGTTCGGGTCGATCGGGATGCAGTGGCCACCCACGCCGGGCCCCGGGTAGAAGGCCTGGTAGCCGAAGGGCTTCGTCTTCGCGGCCTCGATGGCGGCCCAGAGGTCGATGTCGAGTTCGTGGCAGAAGATCGCCATCTCGTTCATCAGGGCGATGTTGACGTGGCGGTAGGTGTTCTCGAGCAGCTTGGCCAGTTCGGCCTCTCGTGTGCCGACGGTGGGCACGACGGTGTCGACCAGCCGGTCGTAGAAGGCCACGGCCCGGTCCAGACAGGCCGCGGTGTGCCCGCCGACGACCTTGGGGGTGTTGCGGAGGCCGAAGGTCGGGTTGCCCGGATCGATGCGCTCGGGCGAGTACGCCAGATGGAAGTCCTCGCCGGCGACGAGTCCGCTGCGCTGCTCGAGGATCGGGCGCACGATGTCATCGGTCGTGCCCGGATAGCTCGTGGACTCCAGGATCACCAACGTGGCCGGCCGCAGATGAGCGCCGATCGTCGATGCCGCAGCCTCGACGGCAGCGAGGTCGGGGCCACCGTTGGGGCCGAGCGGGGTCGGGACACAGATCACGATGACGTCGGCTTCGGCCAGGCACGACGGGTCGGTGGTCGCGCGGAAACCGTTGGCCGTCATCTCGGCGATGTCGGCATCGCCGAGGTCGTCGACGTGCGATCGCCCGGCGTCGAGCGCAGCGACCATGGCCGCATCGACATCGAGGCCGTAGACCTCGAGCCCCTGACGCGCTGCTTCGTGAGCCAAAGGCAGGCCCACGTATCCCAACCCCACGATCGCCACCGTGGCGCGATCTGCCATGTCCCAGTCGATACCCATCGTGCATTTCCTCTCGGTCCCAGTCAGGAACCATCGACACGACGGGCCCGAAGCTGAATCCGAGCAACGGGATCTGCGAGGCTCAGCGTTCCCGCATCGCTTCCAGCACCGCGGCAGCGGCACGGCGTTCGGCGGTTGTCGTCGGATCGATGTCGACCTGACGGGCGAAGAACGGCGCGGCACGGTCCCGTGCGGTCCCGACGAAGGGCAACGACGCTTCGATCGCTGCGGCCAGCGACGCCGCGTCGGTGCTGTGCTCGAATGCCCCGTCGCCACCGGCGAAGGTGGGGACCCGCTCGCCGTGGGGGTTGTGGTAGACGAACGGCACACCCGCCGCCATCGCCTCGAAGGGCACGGTCGAGAACCGGCTCACGAGGACCGACGCCCGATGCAGCAGGCGGCTCATGGGCTCGTCGGCCAACGGCAGCCCCGCCAGGTCGCCTCGTTGGTGCGGATGCACCGAGATCACCGCATCGATCCCTGCGAGGCGGCACCCTTCGAGCGCCGTCTGGACGAACCGGTCGCAGGCGTCCTCGAGCACGCCGAACGTGAAGTTCACGTTGATCACTGCGAGCGGATGAGCGGGGGCCGGCCTGGGCGGCGCCGCATGGATCCGCTCGAGGCGGGTGCTGCCGACGAGCGCCGTTGCCACGCCGGCCAGGGCGTCGACGTCGTTCTGCCCCTGGCACAGGACCAGGTCGGCATGGCGATAGGCCTGCCGGTCGATCGGTACGTCGACGTCGTCGAAGTCCTGCGCACCCTCGACCTTGGCGATCGTGGGCACGCCGTAGCCCTGGGCCGTGCGCACGATCGCACCGAGGTCGGCGTCCCAGTCGTTCATCACGACGACGGCGGCGGCGTCGGCCAACCACCCGCCGGGCGCGGGGAGCGCATACACCGCCAGGTCGGTTCCGACGAGCGCCGGGGCGAGCTCGGCGATCCACGGCTCGGGCACGACCACGACGCTGTCGACGCCGGCAGCGGCGAGCTCGCGAGCGAGCGGGAAGAGCTCGATGGTGTGATACGACGCCAGCGGGGCCAGCACGACACGCCCGGCTGCTCCGACCCGCTCGAGGACGGCGGCCGGATCCGGCACACCACGGCGGGCCCGACCGGAACCGGCCCGGACGGGCCGGTCGATGTCGTCGACGACGTAGCCGGCCGCGACGAGCTGGTCGTCTGTCGGTGCGCCGTCGCTGTCGAGACCGAGCTCGACGATCGCCGAACGGGCGACGACCGCGTGGGGTCCGGAGCGGCGGCGGCCGATCCACGGTTCGTCGGGGGGCGGCAGCCGGCCGAAGAGTGCGGCCAGCGACGCAGGATCGATCGGCGAGGCGGGGTCGACCACCAGCACCAGGCGACTCGCCGACGCATCGACGAGATCGCCGAGACCAGGTGCCGCTGCGTCGGCGGCGACACAGCGCAGCACTGTCCACGTCTCCATGACCGGCACCAGGGAACGGACCATCGCGTCGGCTGCGGCCTGTTCGGGGGGCAGTCCGACGATGCATTCGGCACCGGGTGCGAGGTCGTGCAGTTGCCGCACCAGCGCCACGGTGGCCGAGATCGTGCCGGCCTCGACGAGGATCGACAGGTCTCCCGGCCCGGGCCCGACAAAGGCCGCGACAGCTGCGGTCGAGGCTGTTGCCGGCGATACGTCGCCCGCCGACGACGAAACAGGCGCGGGCGTCGCGCTCAGCAATCCGTGATGATCCGCGACGCGCCCACCCAGCAGCGCGAGCAGGACAACCAACGGGACGACGGCGATCCCGACGCCGACCACGGCGGGAAGGGCGCTGTCGGCCACGACGGCCAGCACCGCACCGGCGACGCCGATGGCCAGCAGGGCCGAACGCCACCACGTCCAGTAGTCGACGATTCGCTGCGTCAGTGCCCGAATCCTCGACTGCACCGCTGCTGCTCCCTCGTCGACGCGTCCCTCCGGACAACCGTTGGACGTGGTGCCGGGCCCCAGGACCGGCGGTCCCCGGACAGTCCCCGGGACCGGCGGTAGTGTAGACGGACCCGGTGCAGCCCCCGGGACCTCCGACGCCGACAGCGGAGACGACGTGGCCCTCACCCCGACGGCGAGCCCGGCACCGCTTCCGCAGCCCGCCCCCACGACCCCGGTGCGGCCGCTCGCGTCCCCCGCCTCCGATGTGCTGCAGCCCCTGATCCGCCATGCCGCCCCACCCGACGCCACGGTCCGCATCGGGCGAGGTCGATGGCATCTTCGCGAGATCGCCGACGTCGAACCGGCCGGCCGCGGAACGCGGCCGGATCGCGCACCTGCGGCCGCGCTGGCCGGCGCGGTGGTCGCGCGGCTGGACGCGGCGGTGCCGCAGTGGCGGACGGTCCCGGCCGGAACGCGGCGTGTCGACATCGTCGCGCAGCGCATCGCGCCCTCTGATGGCCCCGGCATGGCGTTGTCGGGATTCGATCTCCTCGACTGGCTCTCGCCCCGGTGGCAACGCCGCATCGACTCGGGCCGCTGGCACTTCGTCGACGGCTCGGGCCGCGTCGCCGACCCTGCGGCGCTCGACCGGTACGGGCGCGCCGGGGGCATCGTGGCCTTCGCCCGTGGCGAGACGGCACCCCCCTCTGCGACCCCGGGCGCGACCGCAGCGGACACGGAACCGGCCGAGGCGCTGTTCACCGGCGACCGCCGCGCATGGACAGCTGCCCTCGCCGACGTGCGAACGGCCCTGATCCAGCTCGGTCTGGCCTCGGTGCCGGCGGCGCGCAACGCCGGCGACCCCGCAGCAGTCGAGGCCGACGGCGTGGTCGCCGAACTCATCGAGCTCGCGGTCTCGTGGTGGCACCCGGCCTTTGCCTGGCACGTCGACGTCGTCGACCTCGTCGCCCGCGGTGTGTCCAACGCCCGGTTCGCCGAGCCGGCGTACGCAGCCCTCGCCGGGCCCGTCGTCGCGTCGCTGGCGGCGGCGCTCGCCGCACGTGGCATCAGCAGCGCGCCGGTGCAGCTCGCGTGAACATGGAGGCGCCGGCCGTCACGCTGCTCGAGGGCCGTCCCCTGGTGACGCTGGTCGTCCCCTGCCACGGCGAGGGCCGGTACCTCGACGACTGCCTGCGGTCGCTGCGGGGCCAGCACTACCGGTGGCTCGAGATCATCGTCATCGACGACGCCGGCCACGACGACAGCGCCGCCGTTGCCGCCGAGCACGCCCTGGCTGATCCCCGTGTCGTCGTCGTGCGCCTCCGACGCAACGTCGGGCTCGGCGCCGTACGCAACTACGGGTTGCGCGCCGCACGGGGCGAACTCATCGGATTCGTCGACGGCGACGACCTG
The DNA here is from genome assembly GCA_046290435.1 of Acidimicrobiales bacterium. Taxonomy (GTDB): domain Bacteria; phylum Actinomycetota; class Acidimicrobiia; order Acidimicrobiales; family UBA8592; genus CAVQUE01. The sequence continues at coordinate 164,212 of JBKAGO010000033.1, read as the reverse complement.
CTGCCCGCGAGATCCGTCTCGGCACGGGTGCAGACGCTCGCCGATCACCTCCGCGATCCGGCGTTCGCCTCGGTCCCGATCGCAGGCGTCTACGGCGACTGGGACTACGTCGCACCGGCCGTCGACGAGCACGTGCCCGCCGGCGGCTCGCGAGACCTGGTCGCCATCGACCTCGCCGCCTCGGCCGGCGGCAACGTTTTCATCGTCTCGGCCCCGCTCGTACGCACCGACGTGCTGCGGACCACGGGCGGTTTCGCCGAGGCGGTCACCGGCGGCGAGGATCACATCGCCTGGATGCGGGTGCTCGCCACCGGAGCGGTGTTCGTGCCCTGTTCCGAGGTCGTGGCCCGCTACCGGCAGAAACCGATCTCGATGGTCCGGACGTCGGTGGCGGAGTACGCAGCGCTCACGGCAGCGAGCCGGCGACAGCTGCCGCACGACACGATGCACCCCGACCCGGCGGGACCGGTCGAGCTCGTGGAGCTCGCCGCCGGCGAACACACGATTTCGTTCGGAGTGGTGGAGGACCAACGGCCGACGATGGCGGCGCGAGCGCCCGCCGCAGTTGCTACAGCGCACTCCCCTGCCGGCCCCGCCCCGGACGCGCACCCTCCTGCCGGGCGCGATCCGCAGGTACCCACCCCGGCAGCGGTGCCCTGGCCCGACACGCCACCCGCCGGGCCGCGCTTCCGCGAGCGGCCGCGCCGTTCGGCGAGACGTTGCTGGCGGGTCCCGAAGCACCGCAGCGGCCCGATGCCGACGTCGTTATCGGCGGAGCCGGCGAGCTGGCGGTGTTCGCTCGACCAGGCGATGCCAACGGCCCGCTCCCTTGCGCCGCGCCCGCTGTCGCCGACGCCGACGCCGACGCCGACGCCGACGTCGACGCAGCGACGATCACGATCGGGGCCTCGTCCGTTGCCGGTGGCGTCGCCGCGATGGCTGCGGCGTTGATGCTCGACGACCGGACCGGCGATGCCCCAGCCGGACGCGCCACCCCTGTTGCGACGTTGCTGCTGTCGCCGATGGCCCGCCGCGCCGCCCTGGCGGCCGCGGCATCGTGGGGACGGCTGCCATCAACGCTCGAGATCGCCACAACAGCCCACGCCGAAGCGCATCTCCAGGTCATCGACCGACGCACCGAGGACGGCCGCGGCGAGGTGGGCATCGGACTCGCCACGGCGACGGCCCGCATCGACGGCGTCGATCACGCCACCGAGGTCGATGCCGCCGCCCTCGTGGCCCAGCTCACCGATGCGCCGCCGACCCGTTCGGGAACACTGGTCGTGATCTCGCATCCCGGCGCCGAGGTCGAGGCGATCCGCTCGCTGCTCGCACGCGCCGATGCGGCTGCACCGACCGCAGCCGACGACGCTGCGCCCGTCGTCGCCGCCGGAGGCGCTCGCGCTGCCCGGGTACTCGCCGACCACGGTGTTGCCGTCCGAGTCGCGGGCGTCACCGATCTGGCGTGCGCGCGGCACGTCGTGACCGACGACTCCGATGTCGCATGGCTGGCCGCAGCGGTCGGCACCGCGGCGACGGTGGTCGACGACGCCGGAGCAAGCCGGGCGTTCCCGGCCCGGCCTGCGCCGGCCAGCGACGAATCCGCACCGTCGGATCGGCTGGCACAGCTGGTGCGTCGGGCCGGCGACTCGGCTGGTCGACCGGGCGGCAACGGAGGCGGTCACGATTCGGCCTCTCCGGCGCGTTAGCCTTTGACGACCGTCCGACCGGGTGGCAACACCCACCTACCTCATGGATGTCGCATGCGTACCTCCATCGTGATCCGAGCTCTGAACGAAGCCGTGCATCTGCCTCGGTTGTTCGATGGCCTCGAACGCCAGTCTCAGCCCGTCGATGAGATCGTGTTGGTGGATTCGGGCTCGACCGATGACACGGTGCGTATCGCGGAGGGTCATGGTGCGTCGATCGTGCACATCCCGCCGGGGGATTTCACGTTCGGTGGGGCGCTCAACATCGGTTGTGAGCGCGCCAAGGGCGACGTGTTGATCTTCGCGAGCGCGCATGTGTACCCGCAGAGCGATCATTGGATCGAGCGGCTGGTGGCCCCGTTCGAGGACCCACAGGTGGGGTTGAGCTATGGGGGTCAGGACGGCGACGAGCACTCGAACTTCGCCGAGGTGCAGCTGCTGAAGGACTGGTTCCCCGACAGCAACGATCTCGATCAGAAGCATCCGTTCTGCAACAACGCGAACTGTGCGGTGCGTCGCGAGCTGTGGGAGCGGCACCCCTATGACGAGGATCTGACCGGGCTCGAGGACATCCATTTCGGGCGCAAGGTCCTCGCGGACGGGTTCCGGATCGCCTACATCGCCGATGCCCGGATCGTGCATGTCCATGACGAGCACTTCCGTCAGACCCTCAACCGGTACAAGCGTGAGGCGATGGCGTACCAGGAGATCTTCGGGCGTAGCGACATGGACATGCGTCGCGCGGCCCGGTTGTTCGCGGAGAACCTCGCGGGCGATCTGCGTACGGCGCGCACCGAGGGCGTGTTGCGTCATGCGGCGGTGTCGACGGCGCGGTTCCGTCTGGCGCAGTTCGCCGGGGCGTATCTCGGCCATCGCGAGCCCACGGGGCATTCGGCCGAGGTCGTGCGGCGCATGTATTACCCCCGGCCGAAGTGATCGCCGGTTCCCCTCCCCTCGGCGGGGCCCTGTCGCGGCCCGGTGCCGCAACCGTTTCCAGGAGATCTGCGTGACCGTCGTCGCCCTCGTACCAATGCGCCACAACTCCGAGCGCGTGCCCGGAAAGAACTATCGGATGTTCGGTGATGCGCCGCTGTTCCACCATGTGGTCCGGACCCTGTTGAGCGTTGGCGAGGTCGACGAGGTCCTCATCGACACCGACAGCCCCACGATCGCCGAGCAGTGCGCCGCCGCGTTCCCGACGGTGCGGGTGATCGAACGTCCCGAGCACCTTCGGGCGGGCGAGATCCCGATGAACACGATCATCGGTCACGACCTCACCCACACCGACGCCGACGTCGTGTTGCAGACCCATTCCACCAACCCGCTGGTGCGCCCCGAGACCTTCGCTGCAGGGCTGCGCCGGTTCCTCGACGACGACGGCTGCGATTCGGTGTTCTCGGTCACCCGGCTCCAGCAGCGGCTGTGGACCGCTGACTGCCAGCCGGTCAACCACGACCCTGCGGTGTTGTTGCGCACCCAGGACCTGGCGCCGCTGTATGTCGAGAACTCGTGTTTCTTCGTGTTCAGCCGGGCGCTCATCGCCGAGACCGGCACCCGCATCGGCCCGCACGCCGCGATGGTCGAGATGGACCCGATCGAAGCCATGGACATCGACGAAGAGCCCGACTTCCTGCTGGCCGAGGCTGCGTGGCGGATGCGCAACGACACCTCGGCTTCCGCCGCCACCGAAGCCGCCGATCCCTCTGGAGTGAGCGCATCATGAGAGCCGCGGTTACCTGTCTGCATCTCCAGCGCGACATCGAGCGCTACCGCTCGATGTTCGACGATGCCGGTGTCGAGGTCGTGTTGCCCGACGTACCGGGCCAGGAACTGGCCGGCGACGAACTGGTCGCAGCGATGGCCGGTATCGACGGTGTCGTCGCAGGCGACGACCGCTTCGACGTCGCTGTGCTCGACGCACTGGCGGACCTGAAGGTCATCTCGAAGTGGGGCATCGGCCTCGACGGCATCGACCTGCCTGCAGCCGCCGAGCGCGGCATCGTCGTCACGAACACGCCCGGGGTGTTCGGCCACGAGGTCGCCGAGCAGGCTCTGGGCTACCTGATCACCCTGGTCCGGGGTCAGCACCTCGTCGACCGTGGCGTGCGCGCCGGTGGCTGGCCCAAGCCGGTGGGGCGTTCCCTGTCGTCGCTCACGGCGTGTGTGCTGGGTCTGGGCAACATCGGCCGCACCCTGGTCGAGAAGCTCCAGGCGCTCGGCTTGACCGTCACCGGTGTCGATCCCGCGCCCGACGCGGCCGGGTGGTGCGCGTCGATGGCGGTCCGCCACGGCGAACTCGCCGACCTCGTGCCCGAGGCCGACGTGTTGATCGTCACCGCGCCGCTCAACGACCACACCCGCGGCATGGTGGACGCCACGATCATCGGTGCGATGCCCAAGGGTTCGTGGCTGATCAACGTGGGGCGCGGGCCGGTCGTACGCGGCGAAGCGGTCGCCGACGCTTTGTCGTCGGGCCACCTGGCCGGCGCTGCGCTCGATGTCTTCGAAGAGGAGCCGCTGGGCGACTCGATCCTCAAGGAGTTCCCCAACGTGATCCTCGGTTCCCACAACGCCTCCAACACCGAAGAGGCCTGCCAACGCACCCACGTGCGCGCCATCGAGAACCTCCTCCAGGGCCTGGGGCGCGCATGAGCCGCCGGGCGCTCGTCACCGGCGTCTCCGGAGGCATCGGCCAGGCCGTGGCCCGGACCTTCGTCACAGAAGGCTGGCGGGTCATCGGGTTCGATCGCATCACCCCACCCGACGATCTCCTCGCAGCCATCCACTACACCGCGTGCGATCTCGCCGACAGCGACCAGATCCGCACCAGCATCGCCTCCATGGTCGGCGACGAACCCCTCGACGCGCTCGTCAACAACGGCGCGCTCCAACTCAACCGGGCCCTGTCCGAGACCAGCGACGACGAATGGGACCTGGTCATGAACACCAACGTCCGCTCCGCTTTTCTGTGCATGCGCGAAGCCCACGCCAACCTCGTCGCCGCATCCGGCTCGGTCGTCAACGTGTCATCGGTCCACGCCGTGGCCACCTCGGCCAACGTCGGCGCCTACGCAGCCAGCAAAGGCGCCCTGGTCGCGCTCACCCGCGCCGCCGCTGTCGAGCTCGCCGAACACGGCGTCCGCTGCAACGCCGTCCTACCCGGAGCGGTCGACACCCAGATGCTGCGCGACGGCCTCGGCCGCCGCCCCCACCCCGACGGCCCCGCCGGCAACCTCCAGGCACTCATCGACCGCACCCCCCTGCGCGCCGTCGCCGACCCCTACGAGATCGCCTCGTCCATCGTGTTCCTCGCCGACGGCTCGAAATCGTCGTTCATCACCGGCCAAGCCGTCGTCATCGACGGCGGCGCCACCGCCCGCCTCAGCACCGAATGAGCGGGCTGCACCAGCCGCCGGTGCCGCGATGAAGGCCGAACTGTTCCTCGACGCACGCGCCGAACTCGCCGAAGGCCCCGTCTGGGACACCGCCCATAGCCGCCTGCTGTGGGTCGACATCCTCGCCGGCCACGTCCACGCCACCACCCCCGACGGTGCTGACGACATCATCTGGGACACCGGCACCACCGTCGGATGCATCGCCCCCCAGACCGACGGCACCTGGATCGTCGCCGAACGCGACCGCCTCACCCGCGTCACCGACTGGAACGAACGCACCGAACTCGTCACCCTGCCGATCCCGGACACCGTCCGGACCAACGACGGCAAACTCGACCCCCACGGCCGCATGGTCGTCGGCACCATGGCCTTCGACGCCATCCCCGACGCCGGCACCCTCTACTCCTGGGACGGCACCACACTCGCCACGCTCCTGGCACCGGTCACCATCTCCAACGGCCTCGCCTGGAGCGCCGACGGCGCCACGCTCTACTACATCGACACCCCCACCCAACAGATCGCCGCATACGACTACCGAGACGACGGCACCCTCGGCCAACGACACGTCGTCGTCACCATCGACGACGCCGACGGCTCACCCGACGGCATGACCATCGACAACGACGGCGCCCTCTGGGTCGCCCTCTGGGGCGGCAGGCAAGTCCGCCGCTACCTCCCCGACGGCACCCTCGACGAGGTCGTCGAAGTCGACGCCACCAACGTCAGCTGCTGCACCTTCGCCCCCGACGGAACCCTCTACATCACCACCGCCCGCATCGACTCCCCGGAGAACCCCGGCGACGGCGCTATCTTTCGAACGCCCACCGACCGGGGCCTGTCCCCTGGTCGCCATGCAAGGAGCGCTGAATCATGAGCGAGACCTCCACGTCCCAACTCACCCAGATCGTCAACCGCATCGGACGCAAGCCCTTCGCGGCAGCCGGGGGCACCGCGCTCTGGAAGGCGATCGACGACGTCGGCCGCCGGCAAGAGGAGATCCGGAGCCGGCTCGCGGCACGTCTCGACCGGCAAGCTCAGAGGCTCGATCGGCAAGCCAAGCTGGCAGCCGCCACACATGGCCGAGTGACAGATCTCGAGGCCGAGATAGCGCAACTAACGGACGAAGTCCAGAAGCTCACCACAGCGATGTCAGAGTTGCACGATCGAGTTCGAGCCGGAGCCGAAGAGTTGGCGAACCTGTCGAGCCTGCCCCGACCTCGGGCAACGCCGGGACAGCAGCCTCGCCCCGGCCGGGTGGCGCCTGGCAAACCCGAGGCCCGCCTGAGCGGCCCGATCCATTCGCTCAGCTCAGCGGTCGGTATCTCCCGGACCGAATGAGCATCGGCTTCTGTTGCGCGCACTTCGGGGCGCAACTCCGTGTAGTCGAGATCCGAACGGCGGCGCTTTCGTTGGCGTGAGCGGGTCCCTAGCGACATTGCCGCGCCGCCGGACGCACGTCACGTCTCCGGGATGAACGATCCGGCCGGGGGGACGGTCATGTCGAGGAAGGCCGACTGCTGCCACAGAGCGACTCCAGGCGTATACCAGGAACAGAACGGGAGATTGATGAGGTTGCCGCCGAAACGGTCGACGATAGTCCGCAACGCTCCGTTGACGCGAGGGTCCTCGTCGTTCTCGGCGATCAAGTAGGTGTTGTCGAACACCACGACAGCGTCGTGCGCGAGGTGCGGATGAACCAGTTCGAACTCTCGCACGACATGGTCGTGCCAATGGTTACCGTCCAGGAAGACGAGAGGCAGGTCCTGCTCGTCGCCGATGACCGCTTCCAGTTCCTCGACAGAGTTTCCCAAGTTGAACTCGACATAGTCATCGAGCCCTGCGAGTGCCATGCGCTCCTGTGCGAGGGCCATCGTCTCCGGATCGATTTCGATCGTACGCACGATGCCCGATCGGCCCGAGTCGCGAATCGCCTTGGCGATCACCATCGCCGTCGAACCCAGATTGGTTCCCGTCTCGACTACGACGTTGTGTCGATCCGGGTTCAGTCGGGCCAATGTCACGTGATACACGAGACCCCAGCCCGGGTGCCCGAGACTCCGTCCCGTACGCGGAATCCAGTCATCGGGACCCTGAACTGACTCCTCCAGGAATGCCAAGAAGGGCGTCGGCAGGATGGAGGTGTCGTAGTCGGTCAGGCGGTATCGGTAGATGGGTTCGCGCACGGCGGACAGTGTGCCATGGGCGGGCAGGAGAGCCACCGCTGGATCAGACCCGAGACCCACAACAGCCACCCGGACTCACCGTAGTGAGGTTCCGGAGTGCGCTGCTGCGTCGCCTCTGAGCGGACTGGCCAGAGCCCGTCCTACCGGCGAGCGACGATGCCGCCCCTGCCGCCGTCGACGAAGACATCCTCGACCGACGAGAAGCCGTACTCGGCGAACATGTCCCGCAAGGCCGTCATGTTCGGATGCCAGTGCCCAGGCAGACGCGCCGCACCGTCCGAATCGGGTCCGCCGTACTGCGAGGATCGTACGAATCGCACCAAGGGCAGGTCCGTGTTGCCAGGATGGATCGCCGTCTCGACGACGATGGTCCCCGCAGCGACAGAGCACGCAGCCTCCACTGCCTGCATGAGGTACTTGCAGTGGTAGAGGATGCCGATGCAGAAGACGAAGTCGAACGTCCGCTCGAGTTGCGCCAGGTCGTAGATGCTCATGACGCGGAAATCGACGTCTTGACCTCGGACCTCTGCGCAGAAGCGAGCCTGGTCGACGTAGCCCTGCTTCAGGTCGACGCCGACGACGTCTCCGGCACCACGATCCTTGGCCTGGAATGCGAAGTGCCCGGCGTTGCAGCCGATGTCGAGCACCGACATGCCCGACATGTCATCCGGAACGGTGGCTGCGATCTCGTCCCAACGCTTTCGCGGGTGGTCGAGGTCCTCGCCCCAGACCCGTCGGCTCTTGGTCGAGATGCCGTTCCCGAGGTCGATGTTCTGATACCAGCCCAGGTCAGCATCGAACTCCGCTACACGCGCCCGGATCGCCGAATCGTTCCACGCACCGCTCATGTCTTGCCTCCTGTGGAGAAGTCCGGTCGTGAACTCCGTCCGAACAGCTCTCCGTAGTCGGATCTCGGGAACAGTTCGAGAGCGCCGCCTGCGGTGGCGTTGACGATGCGTCGACCATCCTGTTCGAAGACCCGCTTCGCCAACTGGTAGCTGGCGAGCACCCGGTCGAGCTTGGGATCCTTCCACGTGCGCCCGACGCCGAAGTAGCCCGGATGGAAGTGGTTCGGATCATCCTCGGTCGAGGTGAGATGGTTGCCCTCTCGGATCACCGAATCCGGGATCGTGTAGGAGAAGTCCATACCGATCAGAACGACCTCGGCGAAGCCCAGGTGGTACGCCAACTGGAGATTCAAGATGGTCACAGACTGGCCGCAGTAGCCCCGGCGCGAGAAGTCGGTCGAGAATCTCGGCACGGAGTGAGCAGGCGAGCCACCGGAGTAGAACCGACCATCCATCTCGAAGAAGCTCACGTTTTCGGGAACCTCATCGAAGTATGTCCGGTACTCGCTGGGGAAGAACTTGTGGGAAGCGTTGTAGAGGAGAACGTCTTGGACGTTCTCCTTCATGTACAGGCTGTCCTCGACCATGTAGTAGGTGGTCGCGAAACCCATTGTTTCCTCGGCCAGGAAGATGCCGTTGACGCCGAAGGTGACCTCGTCGGCCAGCAGCGACAGGTCGATGGCGTTGAGTGACGGCCCATTGCCGATCACAACACAGCGCTCTCCCCGGTGCCGGTCTCGCATGCCCTCGAGTCGTCGTCGGTGGACCGCGGTCCCGACGGCTTGGGCAGAACGTACCTCCTCGATGTTCACTGCCATCCAAGGCTTCGCGACATCAGCGAAGAGTCGGCTCCAGGGCACCGCCTCTGTTTCATCACCGGAGGGCAGCGCATCAGGCGCGAGGGCAGCACCGGCACCGTCGACGCGGTCGACGAGCCAGTCCGACTCGAGCTCGTGCACCGGCAGTCCAGCCGCGACCGCAACGGTCACGAGATTCGAAACATAGGGTCCGTATGGATAGACCACCGCGAGCGCCTTGACATCGAACTCGTGCCGGAGCGTCAATGCGTCGGGAGAAATCGCAGCATCGATGTCGGCAAGCGGGCCGAGATCGAGGATGGCTGCCTCGCGCCCGGCAGCGCCGAGCCGCTCGAGATGACGGCGCGCATCGACCATCTGACCTTCGTGATCGACCGGGATGACAACCAGAGCGCTCTCCGTGGCACGGCCCTCGCTCTGCAGATGAGAGCGCAAGCGGGCTTCCTCGTCCGTCTCTGCCTCCCCGGCGAATCGGTCCACGAAGACACGGGACGGCGGTTGCCCCCGCAGTGCAACGAGGGCGAGAGCGGCGAGCGAATCGAGGTCGGCCCTGGCGCGAGCCTGGAGCACGGTCACTCCGGAGCTGGCGGCATCGAGCCGGGCACGGGATTCGCCCGTGAACTCGGCTTCGGGGGCAAGGCACACGACGACCCGATCGAACGCCGCCATGTCCGCATCCGCATGCTCCGCCTGACCAGTGAGACAGATCACCGCGATTCCAACGCCGGGGGTCTCTGGGACTCGGTTCGTCTCGGGCGCATGCCGGACGCGACCCCGGCAAGCGGCCAGGTCGAGCGATCCCACCCGTGGACTGGTGCCATGAGCCAACTCGGCGGCCCCCGGGAGCGGAACGGACTCGACCGCCGACACGAGCTTTGCAAGGGCAGCAGCGCGAATACGCAAGGCTCTGGCGTCGTCGAGGGAAGGGTCGCGAAGCCGGCAGCGGCGGAGTGCCGCATCGAGACGGTCGTCCAACTCGTGGGCCGGCTGAAGCAGTTCCACCCGGGCCGTGGCTGGTAGTTGATCCAGCAGCCGGCTCACAGCCGAGTCGTCGGCCGAGTGCTCAGCAAAGACGGCGAACTGCGCAAGTCGCAAGATCCAGCGCCGGTCGTGCTGCAAGGTCGGAAGGGGCGCCACGAACGGGGCCGGCGCGCCAGCACAGATCTCTTCGAGAGCCATCGGCCTGGCAAGGAAGTCGTACACCTTCCTTGCCGCCAACGCGTGTTCGGCGGGACCCTCGGCGATCATTCCGCCGCGCTTTTGGCGATAGGCCACGCCCACGACCGGAGCAGGAACCAACCGGAAACCTTGGCGGAGGATGCGGGTCCAGAAGTCGAAGTCTTCGCCGGTGCGAAGGTCCTCGTCGAACCCGCCGACTGCGATCACAGCGGAACGGCGGAGCAAGGGGGCCGTGGCGATGAACGGGTTCTCGCCGCGCGCCTCGACGAACCCGACCACGGCCGAGGGGGGATTCACAACGACTTCGACGTCGAGAGGGGCATCCTCTGGTACCTGCATCCAACCGCAGTAGGAACCGACGACGGCAGGAGGAAGATCCTCTGCGGCTGCAACGCGAGCCGAAATCGACCTCTCCCCGATCAAGAAGTCGTCTGCATCGAGGAACGTGACGAACTCGCCTTGCGCATGGGCGATCCCGGTATTTCTGGACGACGCCAAACCGAGGTTCGTCTCGTGCTCGAGAAGACGGATCCTCGGGTCGGCTGCTGCGCGGCGCCTGACGATTTCAGCTGTGCCGTCGGTTCCAGCGTCATCGACGACGACGATCTCCACGTCGAGCCAGTCCTGACGTTGCACGCTCTCGAGACACGCATCGATGAACCGCTCGTCGTTGAAGGCGGGGATCACCACGCTCACGAGAGGATGCGCTCGAGGCGCTGGGCGCGGTCCGATTCCGACCGGCGGCCGCTCCTCGGAACTCTCGACCACTACTGCCGGGCCAGAGCGGGCGGCGGCTGAGAGCAAGACGGCGATCGCCCCGACAGCGGCAAGGACTGCGAGCGCACGAATCCACGCGGGCGGGTCGAACACGTCGGAGACCAGGAGCATCGCGACCAATAGCAACAAGAGCATCGGCCCCCGCCACGAACTCACGTAGCGCGAAAGCCCGATGACGAGCGGGCGAAGCCGCGACCAATATCGGTCCGTCATCGGTTCAGATCTCCCATCGTCGTCAGCGCATCGGCAGCAACAGCCGCCAAGTGTCGCACGAGGCATCACCGCCATGGTCGACCCTCGGCTCACGCGCCCTTCCGAGGTTCGTGCTGCCACGCCTCGGAGCGTGACAGCCCGGGCGCACCCGGCCAGACCAAGGATCCTAACGGTGACCCGTATGCGTCTGACGTGGATATCCAGTCGACAGAGTTAAGATCGCCGACCGTGCGCCTCAGATGGCATCGGGCCTCCAAGGAATCCCCGCTGACAGCATCCACCGATGCCGACACCGAGCAAGCCGTGTCTTCACCCATCGTCGTCGCGAGCGTCACACGCTGCGGGTCGACGCTGCTGCAGCGGCTGCTCAGCACACACGAGGATCTCACCATCTGGGGTGAACACTTCGGGCTGCTGAGCCATCTGCGGGCCATGCACGACCGGGCGGCTCGATCGTCAGAGCAGCTCGAGCGGGGGCATCTGCAGGCCGATGCCCTCGTACGTGGGCCGATGACACTCCCCGACGACCTCTCGCCACAAGTGAACCCGTTTGGCCTCGAGCAGCTCGAGGACGAGATCAGGTCGATGGTGCTTCGGCTCTTCAGAAGAGGGCTGTCACCGAGGTCGAGATGGGGCTTCAAGGAGGTCCACTACTTCGAAGACGATCTGCGCTTCCTCCACCACCTCTTTCCCTCGATGCGCCTGATCGTGCTGGTCCGGCGACCCGAAACTCAGATCAGCAGCTACGTGCGGGCGCCATGGCGGGAGATCCCGAAGGGTTCCGATGCCCGGCAGGACGTCGTGACAGACCTCGTCACCACCGCCGCCCACACGTGGACATCGAAGTATCTGCAGCTCATGAAGGTGGTGCAGGAGCGGGCGAGTCAGAGCCTCGTCGTCCGCTACGAGGACCTCGTCGGAGACCAATTGGACTTCGACGAGCTGTTCGGATTCTGCGGCCTCGATACCCCCGACGCGGCGGCACTCCGTTCCGTCCTCGAACGGCGCGAGCTGAGTTCCTCTGGGACATCGGCGTGGGACAGGTCGACAACGGCCGCGCTCGAGGAGCAGATCTCGAAGGTGACGTTCCCCGAGGCCCACCCGGAGGTTCTCCGCTTCTTCTATCCCTCTTGACGGTTCGGGGACCGGCGGCACGACTGCTGTGCAAGGGCAACGCTGGTAGCGGTCGGGCACCGACGCTTCATCGCTGCCCCGCAGGCGAACCTGCCAGCAAATCCCGCTGACCGTTCAGCGTCGAGCGATGACTTCCGCGTACGCGGTCGACTGAACGATCAGATCGTCGAGATCGACAGGGGGCCGCATGCTGAGGAAGAACTGGAAGCTGAACGGCCGCTCGGCGACACGGAGCGCCAGTTCGTTGGCTTTGAAGAGTGCCCCACCCATTCGTTCGTCGTCCACCGCGAGCGCGATCGGCGCGGGTAGCCCGAAGTTCTCGGTGACCTCGAAGCCCGACTGGCGGAACAGGCGCTCGATCGTGCTCTTGGTGAACAACCTCGTGTGCGTCATGTCCAGGATTCCCCTGGGTCCGTAATTGAACTGCCCGATGAGCAACATCAACCGTTGCACGGCAAACGCGACGTTTCCGGTGGACACGTGAACCGAACGGACGCCGCGCTCGTGACAAAAGCGCGCCAGTTCCGAAACGAACGACTCCGGAGACCGCAGATGCTCGATGACATCGAGCATCAAGACGACGTCGATGGGCTCATCGATCTGCGGCAACCCTTCGTCCAGATTCCACACGATGAACTCATCGAAGGCATCGAGATCGACGGACTTCTCCAGGTCGACCCCGATCACCCGGCATCCCTTGTCACGGAGTGCAGCGGCGAGATGCCCGGTCGAACTCCCGAGGTCCAGGACGGTCGAGCCCGGCACGACCCGATCGAGAGCGGCTGTCGCAGGCGACGCGAACCCGAGCTTGGACTCGTAGAGATCGGCTCGCGAGCCGACGTCGTACTTCCGCTCGTACATCAGTCCCATGTCGTGGAGACGCGATCGCATCGTCTGGGATACCACATTGCGCGCGTACTTCAGACCGTTGACGTGGCAGACCTCGTCGCCGTAGTGGGTTGGGATGTCGATCTCGGAGATCTCCACTCCGGCCCGCACACACTGGATGAAGATCTCGGTGTCGAAGTGGAAGTCCGACGAGTTCAACTCGAAGGGAATCTTTTCGAGGGTATCGACCGCGTAAGCGCGGAAACCCGAATGAAACTCCGTCAGATCGGTCTCGAGGAAGCGATTCTGGAACGTGGTCAGAATCCGATTCCCGACGTACTTGTAGCGTGGCATCCCACCGGCGAGCGCCTGATCGGGCGTCGACATCCGGCTCCCGAAAGCCGCACCCGTCGACATGGCTGCCGCAGCAAGCGGCTCGATCTGTTCGGGCGGGTACTGTCCGTCGCCGTGCACCATGACGACGACGTCGAAACCGCGCTCGACGGCGTACCGGTACCCCAGCTTCTGGTTGCCGCCGTAGCCGAGGTTGCGGGGGTTGGCCAGCACCTCCCAAGTGAAGTGCTCGGCGCCACGCCGCTCCAGCGCCCGTGCGGCCACGGCTGCGGTGCCATCACGAGAGGCGTCGTCGATGATGAGCACGTGGGTCGCAAAGCGCTCCGAGAGATCCGGGATCCTGCCCAGCACCCACTCGATGTGGCGTGAGGCTTCATAGGTGGGAATGAAGACGAGCAGCTTCGGCTGACTCATTGCGCCTCCGTTTGGAGAGATGACCGCATCCTCCACCGGCCGACGATCGCCTCGAGGGCCAGCATGGCCCCCACGACCGATACGAGCAGGGGACCAGCCAGATAGCGAGCGTTGTCGATGAAGGCCGAGGCGAGCACCACAGAGACGCCGCCCATCATGCCGATGGATGCGATGAGGTACGCCCGGTGTGGGCCGGGTAGTGCCAGCCCTGCCAGGGAGAGCGCCATGGCGCCGACGCCGAGGTAGTTCAGCCATCCCCGGTGATTCGACCCGAAGTTCTGTAGGCGCCCGAGGAGTGGCTCGAGGGTCGCCACGTCGGTCCGCCGACCTTCGTTCGTCACTTCGAAGAGTTGTTCGATGCCATCTTCCCGAGCCATGAAATTGGGAGACAGTCTCGAAACCTGCTCGACAGAACGATCGTCCAGTACCCGTTCGGTCGTGTTCATGAGGTCATCGGTGCGACCACCGCGCAAGGCGCCCCAGAGCGCCCAGAGCTGCTGGGATCTGACGCTCGTATCAGCAGCGTCGAGCATGGCGTCGACCCGCTCCTCGACGAGCCTCGAACGCTCGGCGTAGTCGGGCACGTCGGCTTCGATCCCGTGGAGAAAGGTGTAGAGGTTGCCGCTGTCCCAATACTCGGCAAGAGCCGGATCCTCGGCGTTCTCGGGCGACACCACGAATATGGCCTGCCATGCGCCATACCAGTCGGCACGAATCTGCTCGCTGACAGGTTCGAACCGGCCGAGTTCGCGTTGGTTCTCGACGGCTTGCGCGAGGACGAGGAGTCCAACGAGTGCGAGGCTCACGCCACCGACAGCGATCGGCAGTCGGCGGTCGAGCCGACCAGCGCGCCAGTGGTGCCACCCGATCGCTGCAGCAAGGAACAAGAGCGATGCGTACTGCAATTTCATCGTGGCCATCGCCACCGAGAGCGAGGCCGTGATCAAGAGAACCGCGACGGGGAAGCGGCTGAAGGAGGGGACTTCCCGGATCGTTCCGGCGGCGAGGGCTGCGACCAACAGACAGACGGGGATGAGAATCCCCTCGTTGAGGACGTAGTCGGCGAAGAGCACGAAGGTCGCAGACGTCGCGACAACCAGGACGGGCACGGACCACCAGCGCATCGCGACCCACAACAGGATCACAGCAAGGATGAGCGAGAGGCGTTGGAGTGCAGCAACGGCAAAGATCCGATCGGAAGCCATGAGGATCGAGGCTTTGTCGGCAAGCCACACCCAGAGGGGATAGCCGATCTGCCGGTAGCCCTGGACCATGAGTCCCTGATCGAATGGGTCCTCGGAACGCACCAGATAGCTCACCGAGTCGTTCGTCACGATGCCGCCGAGATCGACGGCGAGCACCCGTCCGACGAAGACCGTGACCATCACGCCCCCCGCCACGCGCTCGAGTCTGCCAACCGGCTTCTCAGCGGGAGCGGAAGGACGGACCACCGGCTCGGCTTCGTCGTTTTCGTCGAGGAGGACCTCGAGTTCGGTGCCGCCCGTGATCGTCATGCCTCTGCGGGCTCCAACCGCAACAGCACCGGAGCGAACACGTAGCGGTCGAGGAGCAGGAAGCGCGCGACCCACACGACGCCGTAGCTGCCGGCGCTCGCTGCGTTCGCTGCGAGAGGATGGCTCGTGACCGTGGTGGCCAGGGCGACGCCGAGGGACGAGGCGACGAGCGCAACCAGGCTCATGAGAACGAACACGGGCATCTCGACCCGATATCGACGGGCAGGGTCCGACGGCCAGACGTACCGCATGCTCAGCACGTAGCCGACCAATGCGACGGCGAGCGCAGCGGTCACGTTCGCCTGGAGCGCACCGACATCGCGTCGCACGTGGAGTACGAAGATCGTGAGCTGCCCCAGCGACGCCGTGATCGCTGTGATGAAGAGAAAGCGATGAGCGCGTGACAACCGGGTGGCCGGACGGCGATCGAGACGGGACACGCCGCGATCCTAACGGGACGCGAGCCGAGCCTGGTGATGACCCACCGCTCAGAACGGTTCATCGAGGGAATCGCCGAGGTCGAATGCGGCGCGACGGTAGGGTTTCTCGCCGATGCGACTGATCGATGAACCGATGCCCGGGGTCCGGCTGTTCGAGCTGCGCGTGTTCGGCGATGACCGTGGGAGTTTCGTGGAGACGTTCAATCGGTCGGTGATGGCGGGTCACGGGGTCGATGTCGAGTTCGTGCAGGACAATCAGTCGACATCGGTGCGTTCGGGGACGGTGCGGGGGTTGCATCTGCAGTTGCCGCCTCATGCCCAGGGCAAGTTGGTGCGGGTGTTGGCGGGGTCGATCCTCGATGTGGCGGTGGATGTGCGGCCGTCGTCGCCGACGTTCGGGCAGCATTGTTCGGTGGATTTGTCGGGTGAGCGGCCCGAGGTGTTCTGGGTGCCGCCGGGGTTCGCGCACGGGTTCGCGACGTTGGAGCCCGACACGGTGGTGGCCTACAAGTGCACGGCGACCTATGCGCCGGAGGCGGATCGGTCGGTCCGTTTCGACGACCCCGCCTTGGGGATCGACTGGCCGGTGGCGTCGGATGCGGCAGTGTTGTCGGACAAGGACGCGGCGGCGCCGCTGTTGGCGGATCTGGTGGACGATCTGCGGGCGGCGGGCTGGTGATTGCGGCGGCGACGACCGCCTGCGCAACCGAGAGCGGGGGCAGAAGCGCGATGACGGCAGGGGAAACGACCTCATGAGGATCCTGGTCACGGGTGGGTGTGGGTTCATCGGGTCGGCGCTCGTGCGCCACCTCATCGCCGACAGCGACCACGTCGTCTGCAACCTCGACGCGATGACCTACGCGGCCACCGAGGGTTCCACCGCCGGCGTGGCCGGCGATGCCCGCTATTCGTTCGTGCAGGGCGACATCCGTGACGCCGACGCAGTGGGGTCGGTGTTCGCCGATTTCGTGCCGGACGCGGTGATGCACTTGGCAGCGGAGAGCCACGTCGATCGTTCCATCGACGGCCCCGACGAGTTCCTGGCCACCAACGTGATGGGCACCATGAACCTGTTGCAGGCCGCCCGCACCCACCTGGCCGGTCTCGACGACGCCGCAAGGGCCGCGTTCCGGTTCCTGCACGTGTCGACCGACGAGGTCTTCGGCGCACTCACACCCGATGATGCGCCCTTCACCGAGGCCACCCCGTATTCGCCGCGGTCGCCGTATTCGGCGTCGAAAGCGTCATCGGATCACCTGGCACGGGCCTGGCACGAGACCTACGGCGTGCCGGTGGTCATCACGAACTGCTCGAACAACTACGGGCCGTTCCATTTCCCCGAGAAACTCATCCCGCTCGTCACCCTCAAGGCCGTCGCCGGCGAACCCCTGCCCGTGTACGGCAAGGGGGACAACGTGCGCGACTGGTTGTTCGTCGATGACCACGCCCGTGCGCTGCGCACCGTCGTCGAATCGGGCACCGTCGGCGAGACCTACCTGGTCGGCGGCAACGCCGAGCGCACCAACCTCGAGGTCGTCGAAGCCATCTGCGATCTCGTCGACGACCGCCTCGGCGTCGGTGCGTCGGGGCCGCGCCGGGGACTGATCACCTTCGTCGCCGACCGGCCCGGCCACGACCTCCGCTACGCCATCGACGCCTCCAAACTGCGTACCGAGCTGGGCTGGGAACCATCGGTCGACTTCGACACCGGCCTCGCCGCCACCATCGACTGGTACCTCGCCAACGACTGGTGGTGGCAACCCATCCTCGACGGCACCTACGACGGCGGCCGCCTCGGCGCCGGCTCATCTCCGGCCGGCGGCGCCGGCGGCGGAGCAGCCCGACCGTGAGGGTTCTGGTCACCGGGGCCGCCGGCCAGGTCGGCGCCGAATTGATGCGTGCCGCCTGGCCCGCCGGTGTGGCAGTCACCGGCGTCGACCGCCGGGGCCTCGACATCACCGACGCGGCCGCGGTCGATGCCGTCGTCGCAGACCTCGCCCCCGAGGTCATCGTCAACGCCGCGGCCTACACCGCGGTCGATCGTGCCGAGACCGAACCCGACCTCGCCCAGGCCGTCAACGCCACCGGGGTCGCCCATCTCGCCGCCGCTGCGAACCGCCACGGCAGCCGCCTGATCCACATCTCCACCGACTACGTCTTCGACGGCACCAAGGACGGCTGGTACGTCGAGACCGACCCCGTCGCCCCCCTCGGCGTGTACGGCGCCACCAAGCTCGCCGGCGAACAGGCGGCCGCCGCCGCCGAACGCCACCTGATCCTGCGCACCGCCTGGGTCTACGGCGCGCTCGGCGCCAACTTCGTGGCCACCATGTTGCGCCTCGGCGCCGAACGCGACGAGCTCGCCGTCGTCGCCGACCAGCGCGGCTGCCCGACCGCCGCCATCGACATCGCCGCCGCCATCGTCGACCTCGTCACAGCCGGCCTCGACGGCGATGAGCTGACGGGCACCTACCACCTGGCCTCGCCCGAAGAAGCCACCTGGCACGGCTTCGCCTGCGCCATCCTGGCCGAGCCCATCGCCTCGGGCCGACTCCGCGTCCGGGCGATCCCCACCACCGACTACCCCACCCCGGCGGCCCGCCCGGCCAACAGCCGCCTCGACTCGACCGCCATCGCCGACGCCGCCGGCATCGTCCTGCCCGCCTGGTCCACGACCATGCCGGCGGTGCGAGCCGAACTGCTCGAGCGGGCCGAGAGGACCTCATCATGAACGCCCCCGCCACGAACCCATCCGACACGAACGCCTCCGGCGGCACCCGCAAGGGGATCATCCTGGCGGGCGGGACCGGGAGCCGGCTGCACCCGTTGACGTTGGCGGTGTCGAAGCAACTGCTGCCGGTCTATGACAAGCCGATGATCTACTACCCGTTGTCGACGCTGATGCTCGCCGGGATCCGCGACGTGTTGATCATCACCACCAGCGTCGAACAGGACGCCTTCGTGCGCCTGCTGGGCGACGGCAGCCAGTTCGGGATCTCCATCAACTGGGCCACCCAGGACTCCCCCGATGGCATCGCCCAGGCATTCCTGATCGGCGAGGACTTCATCGACGACGACCCCTGCGCCCTGGTACTGGGCGACAACCTCTTCTACGGCGGCGGCCTCTCCGCGCTGCTGCGCGACGCCGCGTCGACCACCAAAGGTGCGTGCGTGTTCGCCAAGGAGGTCCCCGACCCCGAACGCTACGGGGTCGTCGACTTCGACACCTCCGGGCGGGCCACCTCGATCGAGGAGAAACCCACCGAACCCAAATCGACCTGGGCGGTCACCGGCCTGTACTTCTACGACGCCGACGTCGTCGCCGTCGCCAAGGCCACCGAGCCCTCCGCACGGGGCGAGCTCGAGATCACCGCCGTCAACGACGCCTACCTGCGGCGCGGCGACCTGCGCGTGGTGCCGATGGGCCGGGGCTTCGCCTGGCTCGACACCGGCACCTTCGCCTCACTCGTCGAGGCCTCGGAGTTCGTGCGGGTCATCGAGACCCGCCAACGCCTCAAGATCGGCTCCCCCGAAGAGATCGCCTACCAGCAGCGCTGGATCACCGCCGATGAACTCCTCGCCCTCGCCGAACCCCTGACCAAATCCGGCTACGGCGCCAGCCTCACCGAACTCGCCATGCGCACCACCGGCCCCACCTGACCAGCGTCCCGTTCGTCCCCTCCGTTCCACCGTTCCGCCGAAATCTGGGACTTTGCGCGCACCAGCTGCGCGCAAAGTCCCAGATTTCGCCCAGCAGGAGGGACCAGGGGCGAACCCGGCATGCTCATCCCGGATACGAGTGCGTGACCGCTACGCAGCAGTCGATCGTGCCCACTGTTGCCGGAGCTCGATCAGCTCGTCGGCAACCGCCTCGAGGTTCCGCGCCACCTCGTCGTCCGTGACGCGCTCGATCCTCCAGCCGAGCAGCCCCGCCTGGCGGTCCCGCGCCTTGTCCGCCTGCGCATCGAACCGACCCCCGTGCCAAGTGACGTGATCCACCTCGACACCCCAACGCAGCAAGGGATCGGCCGCATCGATGAAGGCGACCGATCCGTTGCGGAGCGCAAGTCGATGTTGGGGCACCAAGTCCAAGCCGCGATCCCGCAACGCACGCAGCACCCGCACCTCCAGATCCGAGTCCGCCGGCTTGTGCCAGGCGGGTCGGGCATCCAACACCCGATTGACCCGCGCTGCGCCGTCGCGCCCCCGACCGGCGAGGCGACGCCTGGTCGCCCACAGCGTCGGAACGGTGCAATACCGATCGATGACCTGCTCGGTGATCGACTCGAATGCACGATCACCCACCTGTGCGCCCAGGTCGAACCAGGTCCGGGCCGGCGTCGCAACGCGGATGCCGTCGTCGCGCCGGACCAAGTCGGAGAGACGAAGATCGTTCGACCGACGGATGCGCACTCCGGACAGGCTCGGGGCGCCACGCACCGGGGCTGTGGCCGTCAACACTTCGCCTGCCGGGGGTTCCAAGGGGAGGCCGAGCTTGCGCAGCTCCCAGATGCGCCCGGCGGACAGGCCCGTGATGACGAGGTCCGGATGCGCAGCACACGCCGCCACGCACCTGGCCATGAACGTCAGCGGGCTCGAGCGAATGATGTAGACCTGTCGGTGCACCCGCTCGAGCAGCCCGGCCTCAGTCATGCGGCGGACCTGGGTCGGGCTGACCCCGAGATGGACGAAGGTCTCCACGGCAGCCACGCCATGGTGCGCGCGCAGGTGATCGACCACGGCGGCAGGCAGCGATGCGATGGTGGGCACGGTGGTCCCCTTTCGAGTTCGGTCGTCAAGCGACCGTCGGATCGAGAAGGGGAAGTCGATGGGGGAAGCCCGACCGATCGTATGGATCGGGCATGCCATCGACACCCCCGAAGCCCATGGATGACGAAATCTGGGACTTTGCGCGCACGTGCTGCGCGCAAAGTCCCAGATTTCGCAAGGGGCACCGGAACAAACACCACGGACCCCTTGACACCGGTGTAACTACACGGCTGTAATCATGGGTCCCCGGTACTACCGCGCCAGTGTCGGGGCACGGGCAGCAACCCAGTACAGACCGACCGATCTCGCATCGGACCAGGGCGAACCAGCGAACGGCGGATCGGCGAACACCGGTCTCCACCTCTGCGCACCCTGCTCCCATGTTCGGCGACACCGACGTCGTCCGGTCACGTCCCCAACGCTGCTCGCGGGCACCCGACGCGGGCAGGGAAGTACGAGACGACCCCCGCCGGCCACGGGCTGCGGGGAAACCGAGGAGACAGAAGCGTTGGCATTGACGGACCAGTCGGCACTGACCGACATCACCACCCAGACCCAGGACGACACGAGCGGACCGGGCAGCGGGGCCCCGACCATCGCCACCGCCGGCATCGAGCTCATCCCCGACTCCGGCCCGGCAGCCGGCCTCGACACCGCGGTCGGCATGCGGGTGCGCAAGCGCAACGGCGAGCTCGAGCCCGTCGACGTCAACAAGATCGTCAACGCCGTCGCCTCGTGTTCGGAGGGCCTCCGTGGCGTCGACCCGATGCGCGTCGCCACCCGCACCATCTCCGCCCTCGCCGACGGCGCCACCACCCGCGAACTCGACGATCTCTCCATCCGCACCGCCGCCGGCCTCATCGTCGAAGAGCCCGGCTACTCCCGCCTCGCGGCCCGCCTCCTGTCGACCTACATCGACAAAGAGGTCCGCAACCAGAACATCCCCTGGTTCACCGAGTCGGTCACCCGCGGGCACTCCCTCGGCCTCATCAGCGACGACGTCGCCGCATTCGTCGCCGCCAACGCCCCCACCCTCAACGCCGCCATCAACTCCACCCGCGACCGCCACTTCGAGTTCTTCGGCCTGCGCACGGTCTACGACCGGTACCTGTTGCGCCACCCCCAGACCCGCGAGGTCGTCGAGACCCCGCAGTACTTCTTCCTGCGCGTCGCCTGCGGCCTGTCCACCAACGCCGACGAGGCCGTCGCCTTCTACGACCTCATGTCGTCGCTGGCGTACCTGCCGTCGAGCCCGACACTGTTCAACTCCGGCACGGCGCACCCCCAGATGTCCAGCTGCTACCTGCTCGACTCGCCCGAGGACTCCCTCGAGGGCATCTACAAGCGCTACACCGACATCGCCCGCCTGTCGAAGTTCGCCGGCGGCATCGGCGTGGCCTGGCACCGGGTCCGCGCCAAGGGCAGCCTCATCCAGGGCACCAACGGCCTCTCCAACGGCATCGTCCCCTGGCTCAAGACCCTCGACAGCTCCGTCGCCGCCGTCAACCAGGGCGGCCGCCGCAAGGGCGCCGCCTGCGTGTACCTGGAGAGCTGGCACGCCGACATCGAGGAGTTCCTCGACCTCAAGGAGAACACCGGCGACAGCGCCCGCCGCACCCACAACCTCAACATCGCCAACTGGGTGCCGGACCTGTTCATGAAGCGGGTCGAGAACGACTGGCAGTGGTCGCTGTTCGATCCCAAGAAGGTCCCGCACCTCGTCGACCTCTACGGTCCCGAGTTCGAAGCCGCCTACACCGAAGCCGAAGAGGCCGGCCTCTTCGAGCGTCAGGTCCCGGCCCGCCAGCTCTACAGCCGCATGATGCGGTCCCTCGCCCAGACCGGCAACGGCTGGATGACCTTCAAGGACGCCTCCAACGCCAAGTGCAACCAGACCGGCACCACCGATCCCGATGGTCAGCCCCGCGTCGTGCACCTGTCGAACCTGTGCACCGAGATCCTCGAGGTCACCAGCCAGGCCGAGACCGCGGTCTGCAACCTCGGCTCGCTCAACCTGGGCGCCTTCGTCGTCGACGGCGCCGATGGGCCCGAGGTCGACTACGACACCCTCGGTGCCACCGTCCGCCAGGTCGTGCCGTTCCTCGACCGGGTCATCGACATCAACTACTACCCCACCGACGAAGCCGGTGTCTCCAACGCCAAGTGGCGCCCGGTCGGCCTGGGGCTCATGGGCCTCCAGGATGTGTTCTTCAAGCTGGGCGTCCCGTTCGACTCGCCGGTCGCCCGTGCGGCCTCCCGGCGCATCAGCGAGGAGATCTACTTCAACGCCCTGTGGGCCTCGACCGAACTCGCCGAGGAATCGGGTCCCCACGAGACCTTCGCCGACACCCGCGCCGCCGCCGGCGACCTGCAGTTCGATCTGTGGGGCGTCGAGCCCTCCGACGCCGAACGCTGGCAGCAGGTCCGCGACCGCATCGCCGCACACGGCCTGCGCAACTCGTTGCTCATCGCCATCGCCCCCACGGCCACCATCGCGTCGATCGCCGGATGCTACGAGTGCATCGAGCCCCAGGTGTCCAACCTGTTCAAGCGCGAGACGCTGTCGGGCGAGTTCATGCAGATCAACCGCTACCTGGTCAGCGAGCTGCAGGCACGCGAGCTGTGGGACGACGACATGATCGGCGAGCTCAAGCGGTCCGAGGGTTCGGTGCAGGGCATCGAGCGCATCCCCGCCGAGGTGCGCGAGGTCTACCGCACAGCCTGGGAGATCCCCCAGAAGGCCCTGATCGAGATGGCCGCCGAGCGCGGTGCGTTCATCGACCAGAGCCAGTCGCTCAACCTGTTCATGGAGTCGCCGAGCATCGGCAAGCTCAGCTCCATGTACATGTATGCCTGGAAGCAGGGCGTCAAGACCACGTACTACCTGCGGTCACGGCCGGCGACGCGCATCAACCAGACCACCAGTGCCGCCCCGGCTCCGAACCCGACCGATCCAGCGCCGAAGCCGTCGAAGAGTTTCACCGACGAAGAAGCGCTGGCGTGCAGCCTCGAGAACCCCGAGCACTGCGAGGCCTGCGACTGAGTCGCACCGGCTGAGCGAAAGGTCCGGCTCGGCCGGGTCCGCCGCCTCCTCGGTGCGACCCGGCCGATCCCTGCCCGCAACAGACCCCCGCCCGCGAAGAACCCACACCGCCGACATTCGTCGACCCCCGACATCGCCCACCTGCCGCCGTCCGGCGACGGCACCCCTGAGAGGACCCAACCATGGCCCTGACCGACGACCACCTCTACGACCTCCACAGCGTCCCCGGCGCCGACCTCGCCCCGAACCCCGATCCCGAAGAGCTCGACGCCACCGTCGCCGATGCTGCGACCGCGCCGGCCAACATCCTCGATCCCGGTTTCAACCTGACGCTGCGCCCCATGCGGTACCCGCAGTTCTTCGAGATGTACCGCGACGCCATCAAGAACACCTGGACCGTCGACGAGATCGACTTCTCCGACGACCTGGTCGACCTCGACCGCAAGCTCATGCCGGCCGAGAAGCACCTCATCAACCGGCTGGTGGCGTTCTTCGCAACGGGCGATTCGATCGTGTCGAACAACCTGGTGCTGAACCTGTACAAGCACGTCAACGCCCCCGAAGCCCGGATGTACCTGAGCCGCCAGCTCTACGAAGAGGCGCTGCACGTCCAGTTCTACCTGACGCTGCTCGACAACTACATCCCCGATCTCGACGAGCGCGCCGCCGCCTTCGCTGCCATCGAGAACATCCCGTCCATTCGTGAGAAGGCCGAGTTCTGCTTCAAGTGGATGGGTTCGGTGTCCGACATCGACGAGCTGCGCACCACCGAGGATCGGCGCAGCTTCGTCCTCAACCTGATCTGCTTCGCCGCATGCATCGAAGGCCTGTTCTTCTTCGCAGCATTCGCCTACGTGTACTTCCTGCGTTCGAAGGGTCTGCTCAACGGCCTCGCGGCCGGCACCAACTGGGTGTTCCGCGACGAGAGCTGCCACATGAACTTCGCGTTCGAGGTGGTCAACACGGTCCGCCGGGAACAGCCCGAACTCTTCGACGACGAGATGGCCACCTCGATCCGCCAGATGCTCGACGAGGCCATCGCCTGCGAGTACCGCTTCGCCCAGGACGTCCTGGCCGAGGGCGTGCAGGGCATGGGCCTCGCCGACACCCACACCTACCTGCAGTTCGTCGCCGACCAGCGCCTGGTGCAGCTCGGCCTCGAGCCCACCTACGGCGTGAAGAACCCCTTCAGCTTCATGGAGCTCCAAGACGTCCAGGAGCTCACGAACTTCTTCGAGCGCACCGTCGCCGCCTACCAGGTGGGCGTGCAGGGCGACGTCGCCTTCGACGAGGACTTCTAGGACAGACCTCCGCACCGTTCGGACTTCCCCGACGACACGACCCGGCCATCAGCGCCGGGTCGTGTGCGTTTTCGACCACCGTGCGCCGGGTCGCGTGGGCACTTCATCCCATCGATCCGCCGGCTGGGACTCCGTACCGTGAGATCCCAGAGGGAAGCAACGACCGTCTGGACGCATTGGTCGCCTCCAGTCCAGACGTGAGCTGATGCGAAACCGGCCCTCCGATCGGTTTGCGGAGGCGTGCCCATCTCCTTCGTGACCGTGAGCCGGCAACGGCGTGGTGACGGTCCGGCCGACGGTCGGACACTCGACAGACAGCCCTTCGGGGCTGCGGGAAAAGGAGACCCATCCCATGCACACGAGGCGACCACTCCTCACCTTCGTGATCCTCGGACTGCTGGGGGCGATGCTGTTCAGCGGCACCGCCGCCGCCCAGGATCAGCCGACGCCGACACCCCAGCCGCCGACGAACTCCGATTCGCCAGCGCCGCAGCCGACCCCGGATCCGGGCCCTGCGACCGTGCTGGTCTGCAACCTCTGGGACGGCGAGCCCTACGACTACTGGAAGGTGCAGGAGATGTCGGCCGCCGACGCCGACTGGTGGGTGGCCAACTCGGCCAACGCCTCGATCGTCGAGGGCAGCGGCGCCTGCCCCGGCAATGCCCCGGTGTCGCTGTGCATCCCCGACGGCGAAGCGGACAAGCTCATCGTCGTCGAGCCCTGGGATGCCAACTGGTACCTGGCCAACGTCGACGGCGCGAAGAAGGCCGTGAACGGATCGTGCGACAAGGTCGTGCCCGAGCCGACCCCCGACCCCGAGCCCACCCCTGACCCCGAGCCCACCACCGATCCCAAGCCCGAGCCCACCACCGATCCCAAGCCCGAGCCCACCACCGAACCCGAGCCCGAGCCCACCACCGAACCGACTCCCGAGCCCACCCCGAGCGGCGAGGTCGACAGCAGCGGCGGCAGCGCCACTGGCGACGACGACGACACGACGACCGCCGTGCAGGGCATCGCCCAGGAACGTCAGGAACTGGCCGTGACCGGCGTCGAGAGCTGGCACCTGGCCCTGGCCGGCATGACCATGCTGAGCATGGGCGTGATGATCAACACCCTGCGCCGCCGGGTCACCCCCGCCGAGGTCGCAGCCCACGCCCGCCGCTGACGCCGGGCGGGACACGCTCCCGCTGTCCCCCAACGCAGTCGATCCCGCTCCCGCGCTTCCCGCGGGAGCGGGATCGTCGCGTCGGGTGCAGCTCCTGAACCGCTGGGGTCAAGTCGTACTTTCAACCAACTCGTCACGCGGCGGCCTCCCGGCTCGTCGTCAGGAGTTGGTTGAAAGTACGACTTGACCTCTGTTGTGCGACCCCCTGTTGTGCGGCGCAGTCAGCGGCCGGCGAGCCAGGCGTCGATGACCGGGGCCACCGTCGGTGGCGACGCGTCGGCGACCTCGACCACGTCGGCCCCGGCGCCGAACGCATCCACGATCTCGGGGTCGGGGAACTCCGAAGCCGGCGAACGCACGATCAGTGCCGGCACCGTCAACGCCGCCACCATCGTGAGGACCAGCTCTCGGTCGCCAATGGGGTCGGGCCACCATGCGACGCTGACATCCAGCCCGGGGGCCGGTTCCTGCGGCATCGGCGCCGCACCCGTGGCGACATCGGCGATTCGGCGCAGTCGGCTGCGGCGTCGGGCCAGCCGGTCCTCGAGCGCCGTCCATGGGTCGCCGAGACCGTCGACCAGCACCAGTGCTGCACCGACTCCTGCCACCGCCATGACTGTCGCGGACCAGCCCGATGCCCCGACGCCCATGACGGCCCGTGCCGAGGTCACCTGGTCGTCGGTGAGCACCGCAGCGGCACGGTAGGCGGGGTCGGCCAGATCGTGGGTCCCGCCGACCGGCGCCGGTTTCCCGGCATGGCCTGCGAGGGTCGGACCCACCGCGGTGCAGCCGAGCGCCTCGAGTGCACCCCGCCAGCCCGTACCACCGTCGACATCGCCCGGGCCGTGGAGCACCACGACCGGCCCCGCGTCGGTCGACACGTCGTCTCCCTCGAGCGCAACCGACTCAACGGCCGGCCCGTCGCCCTGGCCGGTATTCGCCGGGGCGCTCATGCGTGGGCCTCGGCCGCGTCGACCTCGGCGAGGAACCCGCGGATCCGCTCGAGGGTCGCCTCGGGGCGTTCGAGATGCAGGTAGTGACCCGCCTCGGGGTCTCGATGGTGCACGAGGTGCGCCGCGGAGGTGAAGCACGCCAAGCGGCCCTCGACCTCGTCCGCCGGGAAGGTCCACATGTCGGGAGCCCCACCGCTGAGGATCATCACGGGTGCGCGGACCTGACCGAAGTCCGACTCGGCCCAGGCCGCACCGAACCCCATCGGCAGCCCGGTACTGAACAACGGATCCCACTTCCAGATCCAACCGGCCTCGACGCGGCGGCTGCCGTGCTCGACGAGGTGCTCGACCCAACGTCGGGGCAGGCGAGCATTGAGTGCACCGCGCTGGTCGGCCATGGCGTCGCGGTCGGCGAACACTCGCGGCCCACGCTCGAGGACACGGCGCAGCACCGCCCATCCGGTTCGGGCCTGCTCCGCGGGCGCCATCTGCTCGAACCCGGCGGCAGGCGGGCCGAACCCGTCGAGGTCGACGACCCAACGGACGAGTTCGGGGAACACCGCGGCGAGCTGCATCGACAGCACCCCACCCATCGAATGTCCGACCAGACCCACCGGCCGGCCTTCGGCGCGGGCCAGCTGCGCGAGGTCGACGACGGCGCCCTCGAAGATGCCGCCACCGCTGATGCGTCCGCTGTCGCCGTGGCCACGGATGTCGATCGCACGGAGGTGGTAGCCGAGCGCAGCCAGCCGGGGAGCGAGATCGTCGAACATGCGTCCGTGGTCGTAGGCGCCGTGCGAACAGAACACCGGCGGCGCATCGGGGTCGCCCCACTCCCACACCCGCAGGCGCATGGAGTTGAGGTCGACGAAGGTGGCCCGGTCGGGTTCGACCCCACCGGCGGGCTCGCCTGCGCCGGCCACGACGTGGAACTCGCCATGGCCGGGCTCGTCGATGGGGTCGGCAGCAGCGGTGTCGGGATCAGCGCCGGCATCGGCGGCGAGTGCGGGGTCGGGATCAGAGGTAGGCATCAGACTCGTTCGGGGGCAGCGGTCAGCGGTGGCAGCGGTTCAGTGGGGGCGGAGGCGACGGGGCCGGAGGTGGGGGGCGGCTGGTTCCGCCGTCGGGAGGTCGGCCGTCGCACGGGTCAGGGGGTCAGGTGGTCAGGGGCAGGATCTCGTCGGCCAGGCGTTCGAGCTCGGTCAGTGGATCGGCGGCGGGCACCAGGGGACGTACCAGGAACTTGGAGAACCCGGCGTCGACCCACTCGCCCACCCGGGCCCGCAGGGCATCGTGGCCGACGGGCACGAGATCGGCGACGTCGTCGCCCGCCCCGGCGCCCCTGGCTGCGGTGCGGCGCGCCGCCAACCGGGCGAGTGCTTCGTCGGGCACCGAGTCGGTGACATGGAACAGGTTGGCGCCGTAGTGCTCGGGGTCCATGGTGCGGCCGGCCGCCAACGCCGCAGCATCGACGCGCTCGCGCATCACGGCGGCCTCGTGGGGGAACACCAGACCGGGCATCCAGCCGTCGCCGAGGCGCCCGCAGCGGTCGAGCGCGGCGGGGACCTGGCCGGCGAGCCAGAGCTCGAGCGGCTGCTGGACCGGCGTCGGCGACACCGAGACGCCCTGCATCGGGAACATCGGCCCGTCGTGGTCGACCGTCTCGCCGGCCCACAGCCGGCGCAACAGCGGGACCATCTCGTCGACGGCGCGGCCCCGTGCAGCCCGGTCGATGCCCTGGGCGCCGGTGTCGGCCTCCTCGGCCAGGCCCAGCACACCGAGCAGCAACAGCCGACCGCCCGACAGTGCGTCGAGGTGCGCGAGCTGGCGGGCCAGGTGCACCGGGTTGCGGCCCGGCAGGATGACGTGGGTGCCGATCTTGAGGCGTGTCGTGCGCGCTGCGGCGTGTGCGAGCGCCACCGCCGGGTCGAGGGTCGGGGCCAGCAGCACCTCGGGCACCCACACCGAGTCGAACCCCAGATCCTCGAGGGCGTCGACGAGATCCGGGAAGGCCGCCGGGGTGACCTCGGGCCCGATCGTGTACCCGAACCGAATCTTCACGAGGCACCTCTTGCTAGCGGACGACCGCCGAAACCGCCGCCACGGCGCCGACACGCGGCGACCGAACACCCCGCCACGAGGTGACGCCGGACGCCCACCCGGCTCCGGCCGGAGCGGGCGATCACGGTCTCGGCACGGTTTCCTACCGTACTCTTTGGCCCATGGAGGCGCTCGCGAACCCCACCGCGCGGTCCGATGCGGCCTTCCTGCACGGTGTCCAGCAGGGATTGGTCGTCTTCCGATGGCTGGCGATCACCTATGCCGCAATCGGCGTCGTCGTGTCCGACGAGCACCTGACGCACCCACTGGTCGCGGCGGCGCTCCTGTGCACCGCGGTGACGGTCACCGTTGTCACCACCGTGCTGTTCCGGCGGGCCCCGGCGATGCTCACCAGCCCCGTCACCGTCGGCGCCGAGTTCGTAGTGGGCGTCGCGCTGCTCATCGGCGACGGCCTGGTGTACGAGGCGACCCGGCCCCAGTCGCTGCCGTGGGCGTGGCCGGCCGCCTCGCTGATCGCGGCGGCGGTGGCGTTCGGTCCCCGGGTCGGTGTCGTGGCCGCACTCGCGATGGGGGCGGCGTCGTTCGTCGGCGAAGGCCTGGTCAGCGACGTCGACGCCGGATGGGGCGTCACCGCCTCGTCCAAGACCGGGCTCTACGTGCTGGCGGCTGCGGTGGCCGGGTTCGTGGCCGACCGGCTGCGGCAGGCCGAACGCGAGGTGTCGACGGCACGCGCCCGCGAGGAGATCGCCCGCACCCTCCACGATGGGGTGCTCCAGACCCTGGCGGTGGTGCAGCGCCGCTCCGACGACCCCGCGCTCGTGACCATGGCGCGAGAACAGGACCAGGAACTGCGGGCGTTCCTGTTCGGCACCGGCGGCACCGGCGGCACCGGCGGCACCGGCAGGGCCGGCGGCGTCGTCGACGCCGGCCACCTGCCGACGCTGGCTGTGGCCCTGCGCGACGTCGCGGCACGCACCGAACGACACCACGGCGTCGCCACCGCGGCCGTGATCGCCGACGATCTCCCCCACCTGGCGCCCGACCACATCGATGCGATCGCCGGCGCAGTCGGCGAAGCCCTCACCAACGCCGCCAAACACGCCGAAGCCAACCGCATCGTCGTGTTCGCCGAACCCGACGACGACGGCGGCATCTTCTGTTCGGTGAAGGACGACGGAGTCGGCTTCGACCTCGACGCCCCGAACGACGGACAGGGCATCGCACGGTCCATTCGTGCCCGGATGGACGAGGTCGGCGGCACCGCCGAGATCACGTCGCGACGTGGCAGCGGCACCGAGGTCCGCCTTCGCATCCCCGCTGCCACCACCACACGAGGACGTCGATGAGCACCGATCCCCCGTCCACCGCCGAACCGATCACCGTCGTCATCGCCGACGACCACCAGATCTGGCGGTCCGGTGTCCGTGCCGATCTCGGCGCCGGCTTCGAGATCGTGGGCGAGGCCGCCGACGCCGCAGAGGCCGTCGAGGTCATCCGCGCCACCCGCCCGACCCTGGTCCTGTCCGACCTGCACATGCCCCACGGCGGCGGCCAACGCGTCGCCCGCGAGTGCGGCGACATCACCCGTGTGATCATCCTCAGCGTGTCGGAGGCAGAGCGCGACCTCCTCGACGCCATCGCCGTCGGAGCCGTCGGCTACCTGCTGAAGTCGACCCCATCGGAGGACCTCCGCACCGCGCTGCGGGCAGCCGCCGCGGGCGAGCCCGTGTTCTCGCCGTCGCTGGCTGCGCTCGTCCTGGGCGAGTTCCGCAAGCTCCGGGGCGCGGCGGGGCCGACCGAGGCGCTCTCCGAACGCGAGCGTGAGGTGCTGCAGTACGTCGCCCGGGGCCACTCGTACCGTGAGATCGGCGAGGAGCTCTTCATCGCCACCAAGACCGTGGAGAACCACGTCCGCAACACCCTGCGCAAGCTGCATCTCAACCGCAAGCACGAACTGGTGCGTTACGCCCTCGAACACGGCATCGAGTAGCCGGGCGGGCCCACCACCCCAGCCTCCCCAAATCCCTCTGGGGGTACCCCCAGGCGGATTTGGGGGCAACACCGGATGGTCCGCCGATCAGCGTTCCGTCACGGTAGACGCCATGGCACAGACACCCATCCTCACCCCGGTTCCCCGCTCCCGCACCGCCCGCTCCGCAGCCTCCTGGCTCGCCGGCACGGGCGCCCTCCTGCTGCTCGCAGCCGCCGCCGTCCTGGTGGCCATGCAGTGGGACGACATCGCGGCTGTGGCGAAGCTCGCCGGCCTCGTCGTCGTCAACGGCGGCATCGTGGCCGCCGGCCTGCGGTATCGCCTGGTCGTCCCTGCGACCGCACGGGCGCTGCACCATCTCGGTGCACTGATGATCCCCGTCTCGGTGGCCGCCGTCACCATCCACGCCGGCCTGGCATGGGAGCACATCCTGCTCGCCACCACGGTGCTCGGCACCGCCGGCATCGCCGCCCTCGACCGCCTCTGGTCATCGGCGATACTGCAAGGGGTCGTCGCTGCGGCGGTCGTCCCCTTCGCCGGTGCCGTCGCCGCCCTCACGCCCGTCCCGCCGGCCTTCGTCCTGGCCGCCGCCGCCCTCGCCGCGGCGCTGCGCCTGCCGGCCCGGGGATCGGTCTGGTGGACCGCCGTCGTCGCCTGGGCCGCTCTCGCCCCGTCGCTGGCCCTGATCGCCGGTGTCGACGATCCCCTGATCGCCACCTCCGATGTGGCCGCAGCGCTCGGGCTCACGGGCGCCGTCGCCGGTTGGACACACCTCGTGGCCGGCATCGTCGCCGGCATCGCGATGGGCATGCTCGCCCGCCGCGACGACGACATCGGCCTCGGGCTCGGGGCGCTGTGTCTGCCGATGCTCGGCGCCGCTGCATGGCTGTCGCAGTCCGAGCCGGCCTTCGTCGGGGTCGTCACCGTGGCCATCTTCGGCATCGTCGGTCTCCAGCTCGTCGCCGCCTCGCTGCGCGACGGGTCGTTCTGGCAGCGGGTCATCGGCCCGGTCCTTCCCGCCGTCGAGGTCGCGCTGGCCATCGCCACCGCCTACCTGCTGGTCTTCAGCGCCGACGCAGGCGAGCCGGGCTCCCCGCTGGGTTCTATCGCCGCAGCCGTGTCGGCGTCGGTCATCGCGGCGGTCGGTTGGGTGCTCGCCGATCACCGCCGCCGCGTAGCCGACTGCCAGTCGACGCCGATGGCGCTGCTCGCCGGTAGCGGCTGGGCTCCCGCCACCGTCGCCATCGCAGCCAGCCTCCTCGCCGGCATCGTGGCGCTGGATCTGACACCCACCGTTGCCCTCGCCGCTGTCGTCGTGCTCGCCGCCGCCCTGGTCGCCAGCGGCCGTGGCGGTGCCCACGAGGTCGCCGCCACCCTGGCCACCGGCGCCGTGTTCGGCGCCATGTCCGGCGATGTCTGGTCCGGGAACGCCACCGCTCCGAGCGACCTGGCGGCAGCGGCCATCACCGTCGCCGCAGCCGCCGTGCTCGCATGGGCCGCCTCGATGCGCGGCCCCCGCGGCGACCTGGGTGCGATGGTGCTGACGGCGGGCTCGGTCCTGTGGGCCCCGCTCGCCGCAGCCCGCGCCTTCGACGACACCAACCTTGCCGAGCTCGTCGGATCGGCAGGACCCGCGCTCACGTGGATGACCGCGGTAGTCCTGGCCACCGTGTCGATCGTCGTCGCCGAACGCGGCAGCAACGACCCCATCGCCACCAGGACCGGTCTTCCCGCCCGGTTGCTCGTCGTCGCAGCCTTCGTTCCGCTGTTCTTCGGCGCAGACGCAGACCATGTCCTGCCCGCTGCGGTCCTGGTGGCTGCGCTGGTGGCGATCGACCTGATGCGCAGCCGGGACCTCCGCCTCGGCGCCCCCTTGCTGGTCCTCGGCCCCGCCGTGGCGTCGGCCGCACTGTCGAACCTCGCCCTCAGCGGCGGTCGGATCGGTGTGGTCCTGGCCATCGCCGCCGCCGGCGTCGCCGGCATCACCTTCACCCTGGGTGACCGCCGCATCGGCGACGCCGCCGCCATCGGCCTCGCCGTCGCGGCGTTCGTCCACGCCGCGAACTCCCCGTCGCACCTGTCGACCGTGCTGATCCTCCTCGGCGTGGCGGTGGTCGTCTCCGAGCTCCTCACCGTCACGCCCGAGCGCGTGGTCGCCGCAGGAGCGTTGGTCACCCTCGGTGTCTGGCTGCGGCTCGACCTCGAGGGCATCGACTGGGCCGCAGCCTGGATCGCGCCCCTGGCCCTCACGATCGTGGGCATCGCCGTCGCCGCCCGCGGCGCCGGTGTCTCGTCGTGGCTGACGACCGGTCCGGCCGTCGGACTGGTCGGGTTCGCCGCACTCGGCGAGCGGGTGCTGTTCGACGGCGCGGGCGGTCACGCCGTGGCTGCCGGCATCGTCGCCGTCGCCGCCATCGTGGCCGGTGCGCACCTCCGCCTGGCCGGTCCGCTGGTGGTCGGTACCGCCGTGCTCGTCGCCACCGTCGCCCACGAATCGTTCGGCTACGCAGCCGGCGTCCCCACCTGGGCCTGGCTGGCAGCGGGCGGCGCGACCCTGCTCGGCGCCGGTATCGCCGTCGAGCGCGGCGCCACCACCCCGGTCGAGTCCGCCCGACGCACCGTCACGATGGTCTGCGCCGACTTCCGCTGAGCGAACTGCCTCGTCAGGCGCCGCAGGCGGGATCCGCTCCGCTCGAGCGCAGCCCCACCGGATCCCGGGGCAGCTCGACGTTCGGACCGATCCCGGCTGCGGCGGCCAACGCGTCGGCTCCAGTCCAGATCCGACCCCAGGGATCCGCGGCGAGGTCGACGTTCGGTATCGCCGACGGAACCGTCACACATGCGCCCCCGACAGCAGCGGACGCCGCGTCGACGGAACCGGGACCGGGACCGGGAGGCGCCATACGCCCCGACGGTGCGGTCGGTGCAGTCGGCGCAGTCGCGATTCCGGGGAGGACCGCGAACTCCTCACGAGGAGGTCCGTGTGCGCTCGGAGCCTGCGCCACGACCAGCACGGTCATCAGTGCGGCGAGCGGCAGCAGCCAACGACGGGCACGACGCCGATCGACGGCCCCGTCGCCCCAGCTCTCGGACCACACCACTGCGACCTCGGGAGCTCTCGGATCCTGTCGCCCCATGCCCATACCCTCCGCGCTGTCCCGTCCCCTTCGGGAACAAACGTGGCGGAAGACCCTTACGGCCCGGTTGGCGATCGCTTACCGGCGGATCGCCGCCAACGCCGTTTCGACGGCCTGGTAGGGTCGCTGCCGATCGGCCCGGGACAGCGACGGATCGCCGAGGAGGTGGGGCCGGTGGGACGCGACGGCAGCGAGTTCCGATGCCACGTACTCGGCGACCTCGGCGTGAGCATCGACGGAAGCGCTGCCCGGTTTCGGGGGCAGCGGTCGCTCGACGTGCTGGCGCTGTTGATCATCAACCGCAACAGGGTGCTGTCCACCGAGCGCATCGTCGACGAACTCTGGGACGATCGCCCACCACGGTCGGCGCGCAGCAGTCTGCACCGCTTCGTCTTCGACGTACGCAAAGGGCTGGACCACCACGCGGACCGCCTCGTCACCGAACGCACCGGCTACCGCCTCCTCGTCGCCGACGACGAGCTCGACCTGGCCCGGGTCGAGCGCCGGCTCGCATCGCTCGCCGATGCAGCCGACCCCGCCGGGCTGGACGGTCTGCGCCACGCCATCGCATCACTGCACGCACCCATCTACGACGGGTCGGCAGCCCTTCGCAGCGTCACCGCCGAGGTATACCGCATCGACGAGCTCCGGTTGCGAGCGATGCATCAGACGGCCCGACTCGCCGATGCCCTCGGCACCGGCATCGACGACGACCTCAGCGGCTGGCATCGGCTGTATCCGCACGACGAGCGTCTGGCCTGCCATCTCGCTGCCGGGCTCGACCGCTCGGGTCGACCGGTCGAAGCCCTCCGGGTCTGCACCGAATTCCGGACCCGGCTCCGAGATGACCTGGGTCTTCGACCGGGCCCCGAGCTCGACCGGGTGGAGACCTCGATCCTCCAGCGGGGCTTCGACACCGCCCCATCAGGCGACACCACCGCCGAAAGGCAATCCCCGGCGGAAACGTCGGCCGCCGCAGCGGCCCGGCAGATGGCACCACCCGACGCCACCCTCATCGGCCGCGAGGAACTGGTCGAGACCGTCCGCGAGGCGCTGCGCACCGATCGACTGGTCACGCTGACGGGACTGGGCGGCGTCGGCAAGACCACCCTGGCCATGCACCTGGCAGCGGGCCTCGGCGCCGAGGCCGGCGGACCGAGCCGCGTCGCTCTGGCGCGCCTCGACGAGATCGAGTCCTCCGACGACCTGGTCCCCGCAATCGCCGACGCGTTGTCGCTCGGACCGACCGGACCCGACCGACCCCTCGCCGCACTGGTGGCCGAGATCCGCGCCGTGCTCGCGACCGAGCCGTGCCTGGTGGTCATCGACAACGCCGAGGACGTCGCCGCGGCGCTGGCGACGCTCGTCGACGATCTCCTCACGGCGCCGGGCCCCGGCCGCATGCTCGTCACCTCGCGCGAACGGCTCGGCTCACCACGAGAACGCGTCGTCACCGTCCCACCGCTCGAGCTCCCGGGCGGCTCCGTCGACGCGAGCGATGCGGCTGCGGTCCGGCTCTTCGCTCGTCGCGTCGCCGCGATCACCGACCTCGACCCCGCCGAGGTCGCCGAGGATCCCGCCACGGCCGCCATCTGCCGTCTCGTCGACGGCCTGCCGCTCGCCATCGAGTTGGCTGCAGCCCAGATGTCGATCTTGCGACCGGATGAGCTCCTCGTTCGGCTCCGGACGTCGCACGACGCGCTCGGCTCGAAGAACGGTCTCGCCCGACACAGCTCGCTGCGAACGGTCCTCGAGGGGTCGTGGCGCACGCTCACCGATGTCGAGCGTTCTCTGCTGGCAGAGCTGTCGATCCACGCCGGCTTCGGCGCGTCGACGGTCGATTTCCTCGAGCCCGCCGCCGGCCTGCGAGCGCTGAAAGGCCTGGTCGACAAGTCCCTCGTCTCGGTCCGTCGCGACGGACCCGGCAGTGTCCGCTTCACGCTGTTGGAGACGGTGCGCCACTTCGCACGCGAGCAGCTCGAAGCGTCGGGCGGGCTCGCCGCGGCACAGGAACGCCACGCCGCGTGGATGATCGCATTCGCGACAGAGGCCACCTTGGTGGAGACCCTCATCGACGCCGCCATCACCAGTCGCCTCTTCGCCGAGCGGGCCAACCTCACCCGGGCCCTCGGTTGGCTGCGCCTCCACGGCACGCTCGCCGACTACGCCCGCCTGCTCAGCCACAGCGCCGGATCGATCGCCCACCACGGATCACCGCTCGAGCTCCACGAGCACTACGTCGACGCCGTCGGCAGGGCCGACGCCGCGCGAGGCACACCGCAGGCGTTGCCCGACGACGACCACGGAGCACTGCTCGTCGCTGCCGCCGACGTCGCCCTCGCGGTCGGCGATCTCGGCGGCGCCGTCCAGCTCGGGTTCGATGCCGTCGCTCTCATCGGCGACCGACATCCCGACTGGGCGCCCGGCATCCTGTGCCTGCTGGCGGTCCTGACCGAGACCGCGGCCGTCGACCAGAGCGGGGCCGTGCTGCTCGAACGAGCCGAGGCCATCGCACCGCACACCCGGAGCGCCACGCTCAACTGCGCCCAGACCGCCGTCTGGCGGGGCCAGTACGAGCTGTGCGACCGGAACCTCGAGCGCGCCATCGGCCATTTCGAGGCGGCGCTGGCACTGGATCCACGACCGGGCCGGGTGCTGTTGTTGGCCGAGATCGGCATCGTGTGCTGTCTCGTCGCCCTCGGACGCCACGACGAGGCGCGCCATCGGGCGGAATCGATGCGAAGCATGCCCGGCACCGACCTGTGGCACTACCTGGTGGACATCGTCGCCGCCATGGCCATCGGCACCATCGACCCCACGGCGGGCGCCGCCCGGCTCGAAGCCGCAGCGGGACCCGGCGACACGGACTTCGTCGGCTACGCCGACGACGCCCAGATAGCCGCCGCCGTCCTGGCATGGCATGCCGGCGACGCCGACCTGTGTCGCCGGCTGCTGATCGAGCCGATGGGACGCAGCCCCATCTTCGTGTTGTTGCTCGTCGAGTACCGCGATGGCCGGCCCGCGGCGCCAGCGTCGATCGACGAGTGGCGGGAGCGATGGCGTGACACCCTGCGCGCCCATTTCGACGCCACTGCGAGACGATCTGGATCCTGGGTGAACTCCACGCCCACCGCCGTCGAGGTGGCGCGCGGCATCGTCCGGTCGGGTCTCGGTGCCGCAACCGGCGAGCCGCCGAGGTGACCGACCGCCGACTTCCGCTGAGCGAACTGCCCCGGTCAGCCGGCTTCGAAGGCGGCGAGGATGCGGTCGGCGGCCAGCGACGGTGACAGCTCGCCGGCGGTCACCGCGGCTTCGGTGTCGGGCACCAGGGCCCGCACGCCGGGGTGCTGGTGGAGGCGATCGAGGACCCGGTCGGTCACCATCGCCCACATCCAGCGCAGCTGCTGGCTGCGGCGACGGGCGTCCCACTCGCCGGATGCGCCCAGCTTTGTGCGGTGCAGCTCGATCTGGGTCCACAGCGCGTCGAGGCCGTCGCCGGTCCGTGACGAACACGTCACCACCGGCGGTGTCCAGTTGACGCTGGCCGGGGTGAGCAGGTGCAGCGCCGACTGGTAGTCACGTGCGGCGAGCTCGGCCGCCAGTTTGTTGTCGCCGTCGGCCTTGTTGACCGCGATCATGTCGGCCAGCTCCAACACACCCTTCTTGATCCCCTGCAAGTCGTCGCCGGCACCGGCCAGCATCAGCACCAGGAAGAAGTCGACCATCTCGGCGACGATGGTCTCGCTCTGGCCCACCCCGACCGTCTCGACCAGCACGACGTCGTAGCCGGCGGCCTCGAGCACCAGCATCGTCTCCCGCGTCGACCGGGTGACACCACCGAGGGTCCCCGAGCTGGGCGACGGGCGGATGAACGCCATCGGATCGACCGACAGGCGCGCCATGCGGGTCTTGTCGCCCAGAATCGAACCCCCCGACACCGAGCTCGACGGGTCGACCGCCAGGACCGCCACCCGGCGGCCGGCGGTGGTCAGGCGGGTGCCGAGCTCGTCGATGAACGTCGACTTGCCGACACCCGGCACGCCGGTGATGCCCACCCGGTGCGCGCCACCGGTGCGGGGTTGGAGCCGCTGCAACAGCTCCGATGCCCGCACCCGATCGTCGGGACGGGTGCTCTCCACCAGGGTGATCGCACGGCCGATCCAGGTGCGGTCGCCGGCGGCGACACCGTCGACGCAGGCATCGAGATCGAACGTGCGGGGCACGGATCGGCGCCGGCGCTCAGCGCGCCGAGAGCTGATCCAACAGCTCCGCGGCAGCCTCGCTGATGACGGTGCCCGGCGGGTAGATCGCAGCGGCGCCCGCGGCATACAGCTCGTCGAAGTCCTGGGGCGGCACGACGCCACCGACGACGATCATGATGTCCTCGCGGCCCAACGCCGCGAGTTCGGCCTTCAGCTCGGGCACCAGCGTGAGGTGCCCGGCCGCCAGCGACGACACGCCGACGACGTGCACGTCGGCCTCGACGGCCTGGCGTGCAGCTTCGGCCGGCGTCTGGAACAGCGGGCCGATGTCGACATCGAAGCCCAGGTCGGCGAACGCCGTGGCGATGACCTTCTGGCCGCGGTCGTGGCCGTCCTGGCCCATCTTCGCGACGAGCAGGCGGGGGCGTCGGCCCTCGGCCTCGGCGAACGCCGCGACCTTGGTCCGAACCGTCTCGACCTGGCTGCTCTGCTCTCCGACCTCGGCTCGGTACACGCCTGAGATGGTACGGATCTCGGCGACGTGACGTCCGTACACCTTCTCGAGCGCGTCGCTGATCTCGCCGACGGTGGCCTTGGCCCGGGCAGCCTCGATCGACAGGGCCAGCAGGTTGCCCTCGCCGGAGTCGGCGCAGCGGGTGAGCCGGTCGAGCGCCGCCTGGCAGGCGTCGGCGTCTCGCTCGGCCCGCAGGCGTTCGAGCTTGGCGATCTGTTCGGCACGCACCCCGGCGTTGTCGACCTTCAAGACGTCGATGTCCTCGTTGTGGTCGAGACGGAACTGGTTGACGCCGATCACGGGCTGGCGACCCGAGTCGATCCGAGCCTGCGTGCGAGCCGCGGCCTCCTCGATGCGCAGCTTCGGGATGCCGGCCTCGATGGCGGCAGCCATGCCGCCGGTGGACTCGACCTCGCTGATGTGATCCCAGGCCCGCTTGGCCAGGTCGTGGGTGAGGCGCTCGACGTACCAGCTGCCGCCCCACGGATCGACCGTGCGACACGTGCCGCTCTCCTGCTGCAGGAACAGCTGGGTGTTGCGGGCGATGCGGGCGCTGAAGTCGGTGGGCAGCGCCAACGCCTCGTCGAAGGAGTTGGTGTGCAACGACTGGGTGTGGCCCTGGGTGGCGGCCATCGCCTCGATACACGTGCGGACCACGTTGTTGTAGACGTCCTGCGCGGTGAGGCTCCAGCCCGAGGTCTGGCTGTGGGTACGTAGCGACGACGACTTCGGGTTCTGCGGATCGAACTGGTCGACCAGCTTCGCCCACAACAGCCGGGCCGCCCGGAGCTTCGCGACCTCCATGAAGAAGTTCATGCCGATCGCCCAGAAGAAGCTGAGCCGCGGCGCGAACGCGTCGATGTCCAACCCGACCTCGCGCCCGGCCCGGATGTACTCGACGCCGTCGGCCAGGGTGTACGCCAGCTCGAGATCGGCGGTCGCGCCGGCCTCCTGCATGTGGTAGCCCGAGATGGAGATCGAGTTGAACTTCGGCATGTGCGCCGAGGTGTGGGCGAAGATGTCGGCGATGATCCGCATCGACGGCCCCGGCGGGTAGATGTAGGTGTTGCGGACCATGAACTCCTTGAGGATGTCGTTCTGGATGGTCCCGCCCAGCTTCTCCTGGGACACGCCCTGCTCTTCGGCGGCGACGATGTACAACGCCATCACCGGCAGCACGGCGCCGTTCATGGTCATCGACACGGTCATCTCGTCGAGGGGGATCCCGTCGAAGAGCTGGCGCATGTCGAGTATCGAGTCGATGGCCACACCGGCCATGCCGACGTCGCCGGACACCCTCGGGTTGTCCGAGTCATAGCCGCGATGGGTGGCGAGGTCGAACGCCACCGACAGGCCCTTCTGGCCGGCGGCCAGGTTGCGGCGGTAGAAGGCGTTCGACTCCGTCGCCGTCGAGAACCCCGCGTACTGGCGGATGGTCCACGGCTGGTTGGTGTACATCGTGGCGTAGGGGCCACGGACGAACGGCGCGAAGCCCGGATAGGTGTCGGCGAAGTCCAGCGGCGCGGTGTCGGCCGGGGTGTACAGCGGGGCGACGTCGATGGCCTCGGGGGTCTCCCAGACCAGCGCGTCGGGGGCCTTGCCGGTGGCGGCCTCGACCGCGGCGGCCCACTGCTCGGCGGCATCGCCGTCGCCCGTGCCGTCGGCGGCTGCGCCAGAGCCGTCGGGGCGCAGATCGATGCTGGTGAAGTCGGGGATCATCGTGCACCTCCGGTGGACGCGGTGGTCGCTTCGGCCGGGGAGCCGGGCGGGGGTTCGAGCTCGAGTGCCGCGTGGGCGCGTTGCAGGGCTGCCACGAGATCGACACCGACATGGACGAACTCGTCGACCCCGGCGGCCTCCTCGGCGGCCCGGCGATCGCCGGGATCGCCGGCCAGGTAGAGCCGGGCGGCGCCGGCAGCCTTGATGGCCTGGGCCGCGGCCACGGCCTGGTCGGCGTAGACGTCGTCGGACGAGCACAGCACGGCGATACGGCAGCCGCTGGCGGCGAACGCGTCGGCCGCCTCGGCCGGTGAGGCGAAGCCCTCGTTGCCGACTGCGGCGATGCCGCCGGAGGCGAACGCGTTGGTGGCCCACGACGCCCGCGCCGTGTGCGTGGCGACCGGGCCCAGGTTGGCGAGGAAGATCCGCGGCCGCTCGGGCGCAGCGTCGGCGGCGCGGCGCAGCGCCTCGTAGGCCTCGGCCGGGCGACGACTCGGTACCGGTCGGGCCTCGGGATCCGCGACGAGACCCGGCGTCGCAGCGACGGCGGCCCGGCGCAGCGGTTCGGCGTCGAGCTGAGGGAACTCGCTGACCCCGGTGATGGGGGCACGGCGGGTCGCGACCGCCTTCGACCGGGCGGCCCAGGTGGCATCGACGGCGTCCTGCACGATGCCGGCACGCAGCGCGGCCACGATGCCGCCGGCGGCCTCGATGCCCTGGAACTGCGCCCACGCCGCATCGGCGAGGGCGTCGGTGAGCGACTCGACGTAGTACGAACCGCCGGCCGGATCGATGACCCGATGCAGGTTCGACTCCTCGCCGAGGACCAGCTGGGTGTTGCGGGCGATGCGCCGACCGAGGTCGTCCGGACGGCCCACGGCGGCGTCGAACGGGGCGACGACCACGGCGTCGGCGCCACCGACCGCAGCGGCGAAACAGGCCACCGTGCCACGCAACATGTTGACCCAGGGGTCGTACTCGCTGAGCACGGTGTCGAGCATCGACGCCTGGATCTCGGGCACCGCACCCGGCGCCCCGCTGGCGTCGGCGACACGAGCCCACAGCACCCGCAACGCACGGAGCTTGGCGAGATCGGCGAACTGGTCGGTACCGACGGTGACCACGAACTGCAGCTGGTCGACGGCATCGGCGACGCCGAGGCCCGCATCGGTCAGTGCCCGCAACCACGCAACGCCACCGGCCACGATGGTCGCCAGCTCGGTGGCTGCGGAAGCGCCGCCACGGGCAACGGGCGACCCGTCGACCCGAATGGCCCGCAGCTGGGGATGGGTGGATGCGACCTCGGCGGCGAACGCAGCCACCGCTGCCACGGCGGCATCGATGCCACCTTCCACACCGCCACGGTCGATCAGGCGACCGATGGGATCGCAGCCCAGGTGGGCACGTACCGAACCGGCGGGCATCTCCCGGCGGGCCAGGAGCTCGCAGAACGCACGGGCGTTGGCGAGGCCGTCATCGACGCTGACCAGCGCCACCGGTGCCAGATCCAACAGCACCTCGGCCAGGATGGCGTCGAGGCGATCGACGTCGAGCGTGGTGCGGGTGTCGAGCTCGATGCTCATGACACCCCGGGTCAAGTCGTGCAGGATCGCCGTGTTGAGAGCCGCGTCGTCGGATGCGTCGTCGCCGACGACGTGGGTCGCCCGGATGTCCCATCCGCCCGTCGATCCCTCGGGTCGACCCGATCGGCGGGCATCGCCGGCGCCGGGCCACGCACCCACCGCCGGGGCGTCGGCGGCGGTGTAGAGCGGCTCGACCACGATGCCGTCGTCGAGGGTGGTGCGGATGCGGTCGATGCCGCGGCCCCGCAGGATCTTGTCGACGGCTGCGAGCCAGTCGTCACGGGTGACGGCGGGCGCGACGTCGGCCAGGGGGAGGATCTGTTCGGACACGCCCGCAACTCTACGAGAACACACCGGTCGCCTTGCCAGATCTGGCGGCCGCCGTCCGAAATCTGGAGATCTGGGTCCCGCCCGAGGACCCAGATCTCCAGATTTCGGCGAGTCGACCGAGCGGTGGGGGTTCAGGAGGTGGGGGTGCCGACGACGTACCCGCTGCCGTCGAAACCCACGTACACCCGGCCCGGCGCGTCCGGATCGCCCGTCACGGCGGTGATGCGCGCGTAGATGCCATACGGGGCCTCGGTGAGCAACTCCCACGTGGCGAGTTCGTCCGACGAGCGATACAGGCCGCGCACCCCGTCGATCTCGCCGGCTGCGAAGAGCACCGGCGGCCCATCGGGCTCGAGTGCCGGGCCGAACCCCAGGGCCACGACCTCGGAGGTACCCGGCACCACCCGCCAGGTGCTCCCCCCGTCAGTGGACTCATACAGCGGGAACACTCCTTCGTCGGACGGTCCCGGCGTGAACAGCAGATGACCCGACCGGCCCGGCACCGCTTCGAGGCGGGAGTTGAACGCGCCGATGCTCCCGAGCGCGAGGGCGTCCCCCGAACGCTGCTCCCAAGTCGCGCCGGCGTCGGTGCTCGCGAGCAGACCCAGCTCCGCATGGAAGAGGTAGAAGGTGTCTCCCTCGATCGGATCTGCGACGAGGACGTGCCGATCGAGGAAGAAGGCGAAGTGGGAACCGCCGGCCAGCCCACCGTCGGGGCTGAGGCGGTCTTCCATCCCGGGCAGGATCACCGGCTCCCAGGTGGCTCCACCATCGAGGGACCGGTGGAGGGGGCGGTCGAACGACGGCAGCCACAACAAGATGTCGGGATCGACCGAGGACACGGCGAGGTTGCCGAAGCGCAGGTCGTAGGGATGGCTCCCATCGGCGACCGAGGCCAGCGCCTCCCAGGTCCGGCCTCCGTCGTCGGTGTAGCCGGCCCAGAAGGCCTGACCGTCGTCCTCGCAGCAGAACCGGTGGTCGGCGACGACGCCGTAGACCCGGCCGGGAAGTGCCGGGGTCGTCGCAAGCGACCATGCCGAATTGAACCGGGACGACGGACCGAGGATCGCCGTCGCCGCTCCTCCGGGCGGGTGCGAGAAGAACGCACGATCCCACGAGGCCGAAACGGGCGGGCCGCCGACGGGCACCGCGATGTCGTTCGCCACGAGCTCCTCGATACCGAGTGTGTCGCAGACGAAGGCGACCCCATCGCGCACATCGTCGGCGCGCCAGACACCGAAGCCCTCGGGGAACCAGACACGCCCGTCGACGGAGGGATCGAACTCGAGCGACGCGACCGACAAGAAGATGTTGCCGTATTCCTCGAGCCAGCCGGGAACGGCGCATTCGAGCCCGACATCGGGCTCGTCCC
The DNA here is from genome assembly GCA_046290435.1 of Acidimicrobiales bacterium. GTDB lineage: Bacteria > Actinomycetota > Acidimicrobiia > Acidimicrobiales > UBA8592 > CAVQUE01. The sequence goes on along the minus strand of JBKAGO010000033.1, from coordinate 120,263 downwards.
AGCTCTCACCACCGTCCCGGGTCTGCCAGAACCAGTCACCAAGGCTGTCGGGTCCCGTCACGATGACGTGGTCGGGATCGCGGGGGTCGGTCGCAACCGTCGAATAGTCCTGTGCACCCCCGTCCGGTGTGAGAGTCTCCACCTCCCCGGTTGCGGGGTCGAACCGCTGGACACGGCCGTCCTGGGGCTCAGCGACCCACAGACGCCCCGCCGCGTCGAGTTCGGCATCGTAGGGCAGGCCCTCGGTCGGCCACAGCAGCGACCAATCACCGCCCCCGGCATCTGCGCGCCAGACTCCCGAGCCCGCCACGCCGGCGTACACCGATTCCGCATCTGCGACCACGAATCCGATGCCGCCCGGGCCGCCGACGGCGTTCCACTCGGTGCCGTCGGGAACACCGTCGACCGCTTCGAATGTCATCGCGCCGTCGGTGGATCGCCACAGACCCTCGGTCCGTGTCGCGAGCCAGACGACGTCGGGATCGGCCGGGTCGACCGCCAGGCGCTCGCCGCCTGCGCGCCATTCGACATTGCCGGCGATGGCGAAGCGCTGGGTGCCAACCGTCCAGGTGACACCGCCGTCGGCGGAGGCCAGCACCCGACCGGCGGGGGCCTCAACGCCTTCGCCCACGGCGAGATAGATGCGGTCGGGGTCGCTCGGTGACAGCGCGACGGACTCGACCTGGTAGTCGCCGGGCACGGCGTCGGCGACCCGACCGAAGCCGAGCAGCGCCTCCCACCGCGACGCATCCGGATCGTGGACGAAGGCACCACCGACGTCGGTGCGCGCCACGACGAGTCCGGCAGGGTTGACCTCGAGACCGGTCACATAGCCGCCGCCACCGATCTCGAGCGGTTCCCACGTATAGCCGTCGGTCAGATCACCAGGCGTAGCTTCGGCCGGAGCCAGGACCACCGGCTCCGCAGGGGGCACGAACGGAGGGAACTCGACGGTCGGCCGGACGTTCGGCGGTGGATCGTCCGGTCGCACGACCGACCCCTCGTCGGGGTCGGGGGCCGCCGCATCGCCATCGCCTCCCGAGCACGCAGCGAAGGCGACCAACACGACGAGCATGACCCCCAGTCGCTGCAGCGCGCACGCGAGACCGGACAACCGAGATGAACCGCCGATGACCATTCGGGGGACGGTACCCCGGACATGACGCGCCGTCTTCGCCGCCGCCGGCAACCGAGGCGATGGCACCCCTGCACGCCAGGGCGCCGTCACATCCAGATGACCTCGAACAGGGTCGCGAGCTCGACACCGATGCGGGGACCCGAGGCCTCGGCGTTGCTGCGCAGGAACGCCCCGGGGTCGGCCATGTCGCCGCCGAGCTCGCGCAGGTACACCTCGTGGCAGGCGAGGGACTCGATCCCGACGTCGAGGTGCTCGCCGACATCCACACCGTGGGTGGCCTCGGGCGAACCACCGAAGGCCACGAACCGCACCGCGTCCCACGGCTCGCCCAGATCGGGGAAGATCCATGGGTTTGCGGCGTCGCGCACGGCGTCGAGCAGGGCCCGCCCCACGGCGCGGTGGTCGACGTGGTTCCAGTTGCCGGGGCCGAACTGGTCGCGATGGTTGATCGACAGCACCACATCGGGGCGCCGGCTGCGGATGTGGCCGGCCAGTTCCCGGCGCAGCGGGACGCCTTCGAGGACCAGGCCGTCGGGGAAGGCGCAGAACTCGAGGTCGGTGACCCCCACGACCGCACAGCTGCGCCGCTGCTCCTCCATCCGCAGCGCAGCGACCTCGGCCGGCGCCATGGTGGCGATGCCGGCCTCGCCCTTGGTGACCAGCACGTAGGAGACGTGCTTGCCCTGGGAGGTCCAGCGGGCCACCGCCGAGGCGGCGCCGTACTCCATGTCGTCGGGATGGGCGACAACAGCCAGCGCCCGATCCCAGTCCTCGGGAACGAGGGAGAGATCGGGCGCAGGTCCGTGTGTCGTATCGGTCATGGCCGCGATCTTGTCACGGTGCCACGGCGTTCGTGCCGCCACGATGGGCGGCGCTGCGGGTTCAGGCCGTGGGCGAGGCCGAGCGCACCAGCGCGGCTTCGAGGATCCGGCGCCCGATGGTGGGGCACTGCTCGAGCATCGTCGAGAACTCGCTGCGTGACATGGCGGCGACGACGGCGTCGGTGGCGGCGGTGACCGTGGCGTTGCGGGGCTCGTTGAGCAACAGGGCGTGCTCGCCGACCGCAGCGCCGGCGCCGATCATGGCGACGACCTGGCCGTCGCGCTCGACGAGGAGCTCGCCCTCGAGGACGATGTGGGCCTCGTTGCCGAAATGGCCCTGGCGCATCAGCACGGTTCCCGAGGCGACCCGTACCGGGGTGGTCAGCGACTCGAAGGCTTCGAGCTCGAGCTCGTCGACGGTGGCGCCGAAGAGGCGGGCGGCGTGGCTCTGGGGGATCGGTCGGCGCATGGGGGACTCCTGGTGGTGTGTATGTCGGTTCCGGGATCGTCCCCCCACGGGTCGTCCACGATCGCTTCGCTCCCGGGCCACTCGGCCCGAACGCTCCCAGTCTCGCATCGGGCGGCTCCACACCCCTGCTGAGCAGATGTGTTCCATGTCACCGGACGCCTGGGTCGGGCGACCTCCGCTACTGTCGGCCGCCGACGAGACACCGATCGACGAGGAGTCGCCCCCATGAATGCACCCCTGACCGGCAAGGTCGCCGTGGTGACCGGATCCAGCCGTGGTATCGGACGGGGCATCGCCATCGGCCTCGGCGAGGCCGGGGCCACGGTCTACATCACCGGGCGCTCCACCGGCGATGGCGAGCTCACCATCGACACCACCGCCGCCCGGGTCACCGAAGCCGGCGGTACCGGCATCGCCGCGGTCTGCGACCACAGCGACGACGCGTCGGTCGCCGCGTTGTTCGACCGCATTCGCGCCGAACAGGGCCGCCTCGACATTCACGTCAACAACGCCTTCAAGATCCCGGACCCACCGGTGTGGGGCGGCAAGTTCTGGGAGCACCCCATCAGCGTGTGGGACGACCAGGTCGGCGTCGGCCTGCGCGGCGGCTACGTGGCCAGCGTCCACGGCGCGAAGCTCATGGCCGACACGCCCGACAGCCTGCGCCTGATGGTCAACATCTCCTCATCGGGCTCGGAGCGCTATGCGTTCAGCGCCAGCTACGGCGTCGCCAAGTCGGGTACCGATCGCCTCACCCGAGACTTCGCCGTCGAGGGCAAGGAGGACGGATTCACCGTCGTCGGGTTGTGGCCCAGCCAGGTCCTCACCGAGTTCATCGTCGAATCCATCGAGAAGGGCGACATCGAACTCGACGCCGAGCACGCCGAGACCCCGCTCTACACCGGCCGGGTCATCGCGAACCTCGCCGCCGACGACGAGCGCGCCCGCTACAACGGGCAGGTCTTCACCACCGCCGAGCTGGCTGTCGCCTACGACGTGCGCGACGAACGCGACATGCAGCCCGTCGGCAAGCGCCTCCCCACCACCTACCGCGACCCGATCTGAGGCCTGCTCCGCCACATCCGCCCGAGTCGGCGCATGCCCTCGCTCACGGCAGTGGCAGGTGGATGTGGCGGCGCAGCTCTTCGGTCCGCGGGCGCACGATGCACGTCTGGCTACCGATGGCGCACAGCGCGCCCGTCCGGCTCCAGATCGAGATGTCGCCGTGGCCGAACCCGTTGTGGAGTTGCTGGATCCGTATGTCGAGCAGATACCAGTCGCTCGGCACCGAATCGATGACCCGCAACGTGTTGTCGAGGCTCGTCGACGACAGCGGGGTCTCGCTGGTGACCGAGATGCCCATGGGCACGTAGTCGCCGAGCACGGCCAGCGACGCCGCACTGGGGGCCAGCAGGTCGGGCATCCGGGTCCACACCGCCACCCGTCCCGGTCCGAGGAGGGTGGGCTCGTCGACGCCGACCGGCAACGCCCATCGTTGTTCGAGCCGGTACTCCAGCGCGTCGGTGGCGTCGCTGTAACGCGGCCGCAGCGGGCACTGCTCCGGCGGCTGCACGGCGGGCGGGTCGACATGGCACACGTCCGGCATGTCGTCGCGGCTTCCGAGTGCGGCGTTGACGGTGAAGATCTCCGAGCCGCCGACATGGCCGACCGCTCGTGCTTGGGTGGTGCGGTGCCCTTCGACGGCCACGGTGACGTCGATGTCGACCACCGACCCGACCCCGGCGAAGGACAGGTACTGCGCCGTCGCCCACACGATCGGGCGACCGGTGGTGCCCTCCATGGCGCTGATGGCGGCGCCCAGACCGCAGCCACCGAACAGGAACCGATGACCGGTGGCGATACCGGGATCGACCGGTAGGAACCATCGGTGCGGATTGTGGGTGGGCCGGAGTCCCAGCCACGAACGTGCGTCCATGCCCGCCGAGGCTAGGCGCCCCGAGACTCGCAGCGACCGAACCAGCACCGATCCAGCACCGAACGCAGAAGGCACGCCATGGAAGCCAACGAGAGACCCACGCCCCACCGCCACGACCTCGCGGCGCTGCAGGCAGAGGCGCGCTCGCTCAGGCTGATCGACGGCGACGAACTGCACGCGGTGGACCTGGACCACAACCCGCTCAACACCATCACCGGATCGATCGTCCGGCTGGCCTGGGACGGCGGCGCGGCGGTGCGCAAGGTGATCACCCCCCACGGCGAAGGCGCCGAGCACTGGGCCGCTTCGCAGGATCCGACCGCCTGGAACTTCTGGCGACGCGAGATCCTCGCGTACCGGACCGACCTGCCGACCCGGCTGGGGCTCGACGCCCCGGCGCTGCTCGGTGCGGTCGACTTCGACGACGGGTCGGTCGCGTTGTGGCTCGAGGCCGTCGAGGGCACCTCCGGCGACGCCATCGGCGTCGCCGGCCTCGCAGGCGCTGCCAGGGCCATCGGTCGGGCGCAGGCGCCCCCATCGACTGCCGACGACCCCTGGCTGAGCCAAGGGTTCATCGCCGACTACGCGGCCTCCAAGCCCGCCGACCACGGTCTGTTCGACGATGACCATGCCTGGGCCCACCCGCTGGTCGCCCGCAACTGGTCGCCGGCGGTGCGGGCCGGCTGCGCACAGTTGTGGCACCAACGGCACCGCCTCCATGCCATCCTGGCCGCGCTCCCCCGCCGCGTCTGCCACCTGGACCTGTGGCCGAACAACGTCGTCGTTCGGCCCTCGGGCTCCCCGGCGCTGCTCGACTGGTCCTTCGTCGGCGACGGCGCCCTCGGCGAGGACATCGGCAACCTGGTCCCCGACGCCGTCCTCGACCTGCTGGTGCCCGCCGCCGCCATCGACGGCCTGGAAAGGGCCGTCTTCGCCGGCTACCTCGAGGGCCTCCGAGGCGGCGGATGGGAGGGCCCCGAGGAGTTGGTTCGCCTGGCGATGACCGCGTCGGCGGTCAAGTACCACTGGCTGGCCCCGACGTTCCTGGCCCGCTGCGATGCGCCCGTCCACTACGCGTACGGCCGCGAGACCGACCCCGACGTGCTCTACGCCGAACGAGGCGTCGCACTGGAGCGTCTGGCCGACTGGGGTGCCGAGGCCCTGCGCCTGGCAGACGAACTCGGCGTGGCTGTCGCCACCTCCTGAACGCGAGACGCTCGTCGTCGAAATCTCCGATGTTCGGGTCCTCGCGCGAGACCCAGCTATCGGAGATTTCGTCGTCCGCGGTCAGCCCAGGGCGGTCCGGATCGCCGCTGCGATGCGCTCGGGGTCTTCCATCGGGGCGAAGTGGGTGAGGTCGGGCCAGGCCTCGTAGGTGCCGTTCGGCAGCGCCTCGGCCGCCAGCGGGGCGATCGCAGCGGGGCCCATTGCGTCGCCGGACCCCGCCACCACGATTGCGGTCGAGACCTCGCCGAGGCGTTCGAAGGCGTCGGTGCGCGAGCTGTCGAACACCGCGGCCTCGACTGCGCCCCGGCACTTCAAGATGACGGTGCCGTCGGCCTGATCGGCGAAGCCATGGTCGACATAGGCCCGCAGCGCCTCGGGATCGGTCCCCGAGAACGGTGGCCGTGAGGCGTAGCGCTCGTAGGCGGCGTCTCGTGAGTCGAAGATCTCGCGCCGGCGTCGGGCGCTCTCGGCGAGCGGATTGGGGCCGTCTGCGGCGAAGTGCTCGCCGCCGTCGGACGGGATGAGGATGGGCTCGAACAGCCAGGCCTCGGCGATCGTCCCGGGCCGTGCGAGCTCGGCGAGGATGATCGAGGCGCCGCCCATCGAGTGGCCGACGGCGGCGACCGGGGCGGCGAGCCCCAACCCGTCGATGACCGAGAGCACGTCGTCGGCCATGCCGGGCCAGCCGTAGGCGACGCCGTCGGGCACCACGGAGTCGCCGTGCCCACGGAAGTCCATGGCGATGCAACGCCAACGATCCGCCAGGCGCCGACAGATCGGGTCCCAGTAGCGGCCGCAGAACCCGGTGGCGTGGCAGAACAGCAGTGGCGGGCCGTCGCCGCCGTGGTCGTGGGCCACGACGGTGACACCATCGCTCGAGGGGACCGGGATCGCCTGGGGTTCGTTCACGGGCATCGAACATAGAGGCCCGAGCGGGTGGCTGCGACGCCAACCGAGAGGGCTGTCTGGGTCGGATTTCCCATGGCACGGGCGAAACCGGGGGCCCACACTCGAATTCACGGCGGGGGAACCGACGGATGACCGTCGACCAGAGGGAGCACCAATGAGCGAGCATCGGACAACGGCGTCCGGACACCGGGCCTTCGGCACCGGGTTCACGATGATCACCGGGGTGGGCGGCGCACCGGTCGACCGTTCGACGGCGGATCGCATGTGTCGGGGCCTCGAGGCCGACGACCGTGCCCCGCAGTCCGCAACGGCGACCCAGCCGCGGCACGCCTGACGCGAACCGCGGGCCTCACCCCCTGCCCGCCGGGTGGGCGCCAGGTCCGGGTGTGGATCAGCGAAGCTCTCGTTCGGCATCGCGGCGCGATGCCTCGAGCGCGGCTTCGAACAGCGAACGCCGGGCTGCCGATGCGGCTGCCAGGAACCAGATCGAGCCGAACACGACGACTGGTCCCCAGAACGTGGGCGACCAGCGGTCGTCGAACTCCAGGGCCAGGCCCCGACCGAGCGCCACGGCGACCGCCAGGGTGACCACGACCTGACGCCGGGCGTCGTAGGCGACGCCGGCGAGCTTCTCGGCGAGGTACTCGACCGTCGCCGGGATGCACAGCACCCAGACGAGCCACGGATCGAGTGCAGCGGGCCAGTCGACGACGCCGGTGGCCACCAGCGCAGCGACCAGGAAGGCCAGTGGATACAGCGCCAGGCAACGTCGACAGACGTGGCGGCCGGCCACGACGGCGCACCGGTCGTACTCGTCGGACCAGTGATGCGTCAACCACAGCTGCCGGCGGGCTCGGCGACGGGCGTCCTCGTCGGCACGGACGCGACGCTGTTCGGCCAGCAGAGCAGCCATGGCGGCTTCGGCCTCGGGCGGCAGCTCCGGGAGCGGCGGCAGCGCCGACGGGTCGTGCTCGCTGGGGGCCTCGGTGTCCACGTCTGCACGATCGGCACATCGGGAGTCGAGCTTGAGCGACCGCACGGCCCCGATCTCGTCGTGATGATCCACCCTCACGGTGGATGAGCCGCACGAGATCGGGCGGGTCGGCCTCCGCGGGGAGGCGTCGGGCGGGTCAGGCGGGGCGGGTGGCGCGGTGGCGCCGGAGACCGATGACCGGCGTGGTGGGGGCGTACCCGGCCTCGGCACGTTCGATCTCGGATTCGCCGCCCCAGAAGCCGAGCTCGCGGCTGGTGCGGGCGTATTCGCGGCAGGGACCGAGCACCGGACAACTCAGACAGACCCGTCGGGCCCGGTTCTCGCGGGCGTCACGGGCAGCCGGGCGTTCACCGGGGGGCGGGAAGAACAACGACGACTTGCCTCGGCAGTCGGCATGGTCCATCCACCATGGGCGCGCCTGAACTTCGTGATCGCCGGAATCGACTGCTGTCACTTATCCCGCTCCTGCCGGTTCTGTCCGCTGCCCGCCGACAAGGTAGGCGGGTCCGCCCCATCCTGTCACGATCTTGAACATGAATAGTCCAGATAGTTAAATCTCTCATAGCGATTAGGCAGGGGCCGAACGGATCATGTACTCCGACCCATCATGGTCTGGTCGACGCACCAGCGGGTGTCATCGAGGAGGCCCCGCGCTGGTGAACCGGGTCCCGGGAGGATCCTGCGCCCAGGCAGGGGCGCTCCCCCACCGGTCGGCGAAGACCAGTTCGGTCATCGGCCGCCGGCGAACCGGCCCGTGCCTGCCGGCGGGATGGCCGAGCGTGATGGTCGCCGACATCGCGGCCTCCTCCGGTATCGCCAGCAGCTCGCGCAGCGCCGGCTCGGCGCCACCGTGCCAGTTCGTGAGCACGCCACCGAGACCGATCGCCCGCGCCGCGACCAGCAGGTTCTGGCACGCCGGATAGATCGAGGCGCCCTCGGTGGGCGTCGGCTCGCGGTAGCGGACGAGACACGGCAGGATGAGCACGGGCACCCGGTGGAGGTTCGCCACGTAGTGCTCCATCGTCGCCGCCATCCGCGCCTTGGGGCTCCCGGGATCGACGCCGCTGCCCTCGTCGTAGCCGTCACGGGCCCGCTTGTCGGCCCAGAACCGAGTCGCCGCCTCGGCGACGAGCGCCTTCGCGCGGGCTGCGACATCGCCGTCGCGCAGGACCAGGAACCGGAACGGCTGACGGTTCGAGCCCGACGGCGCGCGGGTGGCCGCGAACAGGATGGTCGCCAACTGCTCGTCGGTGACGGGCTCGTCGGTATAGCGACGGATCGCCCGGGTCGTCGCCAGGGCCTCGAGAGCATCCATCAGCCGACGAAGACCTCCTCGGTGAAGGTGATCCCCCGCTCGAGGGTCTTGTGCACCGGGCACTTCTTGGCGATGTCGGCGAGGCGCTCGCGCTGGGCGTCGTCGAAGTCGCCCTCGAGGAACACCTGGGACCGAACGGTGTCGATGAAACCCGAGGCGTCTTCTTCGCAGAACTCGCAGTCGTCGGCGTGGATCCGGTCGTAGGTGTAGCTCGCCGACACCGACGTCAACGAGATCCCCTTGCGCTGCGCGTACATCGTCAAGGTGATGCACGTACACGCGGCCAATGAGCCGAGCAGGAGCTCGTAGGGCGACGGGCCGCTGTCGTCGCCGCCGAGCTCGACGGGTTCGTCGGCGAGCCACTGGTGGCGGCCGTTGGTGATCTCGATCCGGTAGCCGGACACGGCCTCGGCGGTGATGGTGACCACGGGGGTTCCTCCTCGGTTGGGGGCACCGCCATGATGGCCCGCCCCCGCACCCACATTGCGCACCCGGGGCGACGATCCGCCACACTGGCGAGTCCATGAGCAGCGTCGCCTCCCGATACGAAGCCTTCAGCCGTGCCGACTGGGCCGCGCTGCGGGCCGCCACCCCCCTCACCCTGACCGAGGACGACCTGGAGACGTTGCGTGGCATCAACGAACACCTCGATCTCGACGAGGTCGTCGACGTCTACCTCCCGCTCAGCCGGCTGCTCAACCTCCACGTCGCGGCCACCCAGCAACTCGCAGAGGTCACCGCGACGTTCGTCGGTGCACTCCCGGTGCCGATCCCCTACGTGATCGGCATCGCGGGCAGCGTCGCCGTCGGCAAGAGCACCACCGCCCGCCTGTTGCAGGCGTTGCTCGCGCACTGGCCCAACCACCCCCGCGTCGACCTGGTCACCACCGACGGCTTCCTGCTCCCCAACGCAGAGCTCGAAGCCCGCTCGATCATGCATCGCAAGGGCTTCCCCGAGAGCTACGACCAGGCGGCGCTGATCTCGTTCCTCGCCGACGTCAAGGCAGGGGTTGGCGAGGTCCGGGCGCCGGTCTACTCCCACACCACCTACGACATCGTGCCCGACGAGTGGCAGACCGTCTCCAACCCCGACGTGTTGATCGTCGAAGGCCTCAACGTCCTCCAGACACGCGGCGACGGCACCCGGGTGCCGACGGTGTTCGTCAGCGACTTCTTCGACTTCGCGGTGTTCGTCCACGCCGCCGAGGCAGACATCGAACAGTGGTACGTCGACCGGTTCCTGGCGCTGTGCGAAACGGTGTTCCAGGACGACAGCTCGTACTTCCGCCGCTACGGCGACCTCAGCCACGACCAGGCCGTCGCCGAGGCCCGCTCCATCTGGCGGGCCATCAACGGCCCCAACCTCCACGAGAACATCGCCCCGACCACCGAACGCGCCGACCTCATCTTGGAGAAGGGCGCCAACCACCGGGTCAGCGGCGTGCGGCTACGGAAGCTCTGAGCCGGTGCCGGGCGTCCCGCCGCGCCCCTGACACGGTCGCACTACTCTGCGCCAAGACAGCGCCGGCGTGGACCGGCAGGAAGGATGCGTCGTGCCCATCAACCTCGACATCGTCGGCCGCGAGAGCCAGCCCCACGAGAGCTCCTGGGGATCGAAGGACTGCCTGCTGTACGCGCTCGGCGTGGGCGCAGGGGCAGCCGACCCCACCGGGGCCGAGCTCGAGTTCACCACCGAGAACACCAGCGGTGTGACCCAGCGGGCGCTGCCGACCATGGCCGTGGTGCTCGGCGCCGGGGGCCCCGATTCGCCGCTGCGCGACATCGGCGACGTCGACTTCTCGAAGATGGTCCACGGCGAGCAGGCCATCACGCTGCACAAACCGCTGCCTGTCGAGGCGACGGTCCGCTCCACCAGCAAGGTCAGCGCCATCTACGACAAGGGCAAGGCCGCACTGGTGGTGCTGGAGTCCACCGCCGTCGACACCGCCGACGACCAGCCCATGTTCACCAATTCGTCCAAGCTGTTCTTCCGCGGCGAGGGCGGTTTCGGGGGTGACCGCGGCGACGCCGAGCCCATCGTGTTCCCCGAACGCGAGCCCGACCACGTCGTGTCCGCCGCGACGCGCCCCGACCAGGCGCTCCTGTACCGCCTCAACGGCGACCGCAACCCGTTGCACTCCGATCCGGCGTTCGCCGCGCTCGGCGGGTTCCCCAAGCCGATCCTGCACGGGTTGTGCACCTACGGGTTCACCGGCCGGCTCCTGCTCCACGCCGTCTGCGACAGCGACCCCGACCGCTTCGCCGCCATGGAGGGCCGCTTCAGCTCGCCGGTCATGCCCGGCGAGACCCTCGACGTGCACATCTGGGTCGACGGCGACCGGGCACTCTTCCGGACCTTCGCCGGCGATCGGGTGGTCCTCGACAACGGCGTGCTCACCCTGCGCTGAGCCGCCGGCCGGCGGCTTCGCCCACCGACAGGGTTCTGTCATCCGGTAGGCAGCTCCTCAGCATCGGGCGACCGCGGCCGATGGGACTTCATGAAATCGAGCGGTGCTGAGACCTTGGCGGGGTCTGGCCTGTCTCGGCGCGCCCCCGCTCCGACCATCGGAGCGGCTGCGGTCGCCGTGATCGGGCTCCTCTTCACCGCGCTCGCCGTGGTGGTTCGGACCGAGCCCGCTCTCCTCGTCGCGCTCGGCCTCGCCGTCGCTGCCGCTGCCGCAGCCATCGCCCGCGCCGTCCTCGAGCACCAGCGCAGCACCGAACGTCGCATCCACGACGCCGAGGCCCACAGTCGGGCCACCGGAGAACGCTTCGAGGCCATCTTCGATCGGGCCCCGATCGGTATGGCCGAGCTCGATCAGGACGGCCAGGTGGTCCAGGTCAATGCGTCGCTGTGCCAGATCCTCGAGGCCGAACGCGAAACCATCGTCGGGCGCGACCTGGCGCTCATCGTCCACGAGCGGCACCGCGCCGATCACGTCGCACGCCTGGAATCGCTGCGTTCCGGCGCCGTCGACTCGACCCAGACCGAGCACCGCTACCGGTCCCGCTCCGGACGCGAGATCTGGGTCAACGAGCGCCTCTGCACGATCGACGTCGGCGAGGCCGGTCCCCCTCGGCTCCTGCTGCAGGTCCAGGACATCACCGCGCAACGGCGCAGCGCCTGGGAACTCATGCAGAAGGCGCTGCACGACGACCTCACCGGGCTCCCCAACCGGGCGCTGCTGCTCAACCGGCTCAAGCACTCCCTGCAACGGTCCAGCCGCACTGCGGGAAGCGTCGCCGTGTTGTTCATCGACATCGACCGGTTCAAGTACGTCAACGACAGCCTCGGCCACGAGATGGGCGATGTCTTCCTGGCCGAGATCGCGCGACGTCTCGAAGCAGCCATCCGCACCGGCGACACGGTCGCCCGATTCGGCGGCGACGAGTTCGTCGTGCTGTGCGAGGGCGTCGACGGAGCATCCGAGGCCCTGACGGTCGCCCAGCGGGTGCACACGTCGCTGGCCAGCCCTATCCATCTCGACGGTGTTCCCACGTTCGCGTCGGCCAGCATCGGCATCTCCCTCGACGACGAGGGCGACACCTCCGCCGAGGCGTTGCTGAGCGACGCCGACGCCGCGATGTACCGGGCGAAAGCTTCAGGACGCAACCGATCCGAGCTGTTCGACGCGTCGATGCGTCACGCCATCGTGCAACAACTCGAGATCGGCTCCCAGCTGCGCGACGCGCTCGACAACGGCCAGATCGTCATGCACTACCAGGCGATCGTCGACCCGATCACCCACCTCGCCACGGGGTACGAGGCACTGGTTCGGTGGAACCACCCCGACAAGGGCCTGCTCGGACCGGGGGCGTTCCTGCCCGCCGCCGAAGAGGCCGGCCTGATGGACCTCATCGATGCCTTCGCACTGACGACGGTCTGCCGGCGGATCGCCGACTGGTCGGCTCGCTTCCCGGTGGCCCGCAACCTGTACATCACCACCAACTGGTCCGCACGCAACATGGCCCGTTTCGTCCAACAGGTCGAACAGGCTCTCGAGATCACCGGCATCGACCCCCGCCAGCTCGTCATCGAGGTGACCGAGGGCTTCCTGCTCGAGGACACCGAGTCCTCGCTGCAATCGCTGCAGCGCCTCAAGTCCCTCGGCGTGCAGATCGCCATCGACGACTTCGGCACCGGCTACTCGTCGTTGTCGTACCTGACCCGATTGGCCGTCGACTTCTTGAAGATCGACAAGTCGTTCATCGACAAGATCCCCGGCGACGCGGCCTCGGTCGCCGTCGTCGGCGCGATCGCCGACATTGCCACCCGCCTCGGCATCGGTCTGGTGGCCGAAGGGGTCGAGACCGACGAGCAGCTCGACGTGTTGCGGGCGCTCGGCTCGCTGCGGCTGCAGGGCTACCGCTTCGCCAAGCCGCGGCCGGCTGAGGACATCGAGCGCCAGCTGGAGATGCGATCGGTGGTCGAGGTCCGAGGCCCGCTCAACGAGCCGGTGCCGGTGGGCGTCGGACAGCGGTCGGGCGAACTCGAGGCCTGAGCAGCCACACTCGGAGGTCCAGCCCGACCCCGCGAGGATCCCACCGGTCTGGTGCGATCCGGTCCGTTCGGCCCGGGCCCCGCGACCCGTGCGACGGCCGGTCCCTCAACGTGACGTTGCCGACACCGATGGCCGCGCATGACCACGAAGCGCAGCAGGCAACAGCGATCCACCACGATCGCAGGCGTCGTCGTGGCGGCTGCGCTGATCGCCGGCTGCGGCGCCGGCGGCGGCGAGGGTCGCTCGATGGAACCGTCGACCACCGTGCCGGGGCCGACCATCGGTCTGGCCGAGGAGGCACCTGCCTCGTTGGCGTTCGTCGACCAGTCGGTCGCACCCTCGACGGGCACGATCGCTGCGGGTGCCGGCACCGTCGGCGTCCACTCGGCGCCCGACCGTCTCTACACCCGGCTGGGCGAGATCGGCGCCGGGGACACAGTGGGGCTGACCGGCAATCGCGCCGGCGTGGACGGCGAGGAATGGGCCGAGATCATCTGGGCGGACAGCACCGCCTGGATCCCCACGAGCGCCCTGGCCTCCTGACCCGGGCGCCCGCCGATCGGGCGAGAAGCGCGCAGGTCCGGCGCCGGCGCCCGCCGGTCAGGCGGGGAGCTCGCCGGTGGTGTCGCTGATCGAATCGAGACCGAGTTCGGCTCGCAGCTCGGCGAGCTTGTCATCGGCACGGGCCAACGACACCGCCTCGCGCAGCTCGGCCTCGGCACCCTCGGGGGTGGATCCACGGAGTTCGGCCTTGGCCGAGGCCTCCGCGACGCGGCCCTGGATCTTGTCCTCGATCTTGGACAGGCTCGGCGACTCGATCTCGAGGGTGGCCGACATGGACTCGACCGCGGAGTTGACCGTCTCCTGCATCTTGGCCTGCTGGAGCTTGCCCAACAGCTCGATGCGCTTGGCGGCCAGCTCCTGGGTTCGCATGGCGTTCTGCTCGACGGCGCGCTTGGCCTCTTCGGCCTGACCGACGGCGATCTCGTACTGCTGCTTGAAGCTCTCCAGGTTGCTCTCGGATGCCTGGAGCTTCATGGCCAGGCTCTGCGCGGCGTTGGTCCACTTGAGCACCCCGTCGGTGTCGCCGGCGGCCTTGGCCTGCTCGGCGCGCAGCAGCGCCTGCTTGGCCGTCTCGCGGGCCTCGCCGACGTCGTCGGCGGCCTTTTCGACCTTCTGCTCGATGGTCGTGCGGTGGGCGATGACCTTGGCGGCCTGGTTGCGCAGCTGCTGGTCCTGCTTGCGGGCCTCCTGGATGGCCTGCTCGATCTCGATCTCGGGGTCCATGGCCGCCTCGGCCTTCACCCGGAACAGGGTCTTGATGTACCCGATGATGCGCTTGAACATGTCCCACTCCTCACACGGTTGGCGGCGACATCCTACGCGCTTCGCCGCAGCTGCGGACGTCCTGCTGCGGCGCCGGCGACGTCACGGCGTCCGAGCGGCGGACGCAGCGGCGGCAGCGTCATCGGCGGCGGCGGGCCCGACCGCGGGCCGCACCCTTCGACGATGTCGACCGCGTCCGCTGCCCCGACGGCCGTGAGGCAGGGCTTCGAGGCAGCGAGCGTGGACGCGACGGGAGACGATCCATCCCGAAGGAACCCGACGAACGCTGCGACCTCGACGAACGCGAGGACGACGACCGCCCGCCCATCATGTCGCCCCAGTCGATGCCCCGCCCCCCGGATTCGCCACGGTCGCGGCCACGCATCGAGCCGGCGGCGGCGAGGCCACCCAGGATGATCTCGAAGACCGACAACCCACCCATGCCGAGACCGCCATGGGAGCGCGGGGCCTTCGCCGCAGGAACCCGACGCCCGCCGACGTCGATCATCCGGGGGTCGGGGACCTCGCCGCGCTCGAGACGCTCGGCGCAGCTGCGGCACACCCGCACGTCCTTCTCGCCGGCCGGGGTGCGCAGCGTGGCCTCGGCGGTGCCCGGCTTGTGGGTGGGATCGAAGAAGCAGGCTGCCGGGGCATCGGGCTCGGGAGCGGGAGGCGGCGTCCGGCCCTCGACGAGCGCCTCGGCCGCTTCGGCCTGCCAACGGGCCCGATCGATGTCGTCGCTGAGCTCGGCGAGGTCCAACAGGTTGTTGGTCTCGTCGATCTCCTCGCTGACCCTGATGTAGGTGGCGTTGGCATCGCGGAACAACTCGATGGCCTCGTCGTTGCCGCTGAGATCGACGGTGGCCTCGTTCTCGACGATCTCGGTGGCGACCGCCGCCAACTGGGCGCGGATCTCGTTCCTGGCCGTCTCGACGTCACGGGCATCGACCTGACGGCCCCGACTGCGCAGGAAGAAGAAGAGCCCCACGCCGACCGCGACGATGACCAGCAGGAAGATCAGCACGCCGCCGCCCGAGCCACCGTCGTCGGCGCCGCTCCCGGCCCCGTCGCCGTCAGGGGGTGCCTGCGCTGCCGACCCCGCACCGGCCGCCGTGTCGATACCGACGGCATCCGCGAAGCGTGCGGTGGTGGCACCGAACCCACGGCCGTCGTCGAGGTCGTCGATGACGCCGTCGAGCGCCGCATCGAGCACGGCGTCGTCGACGGTGTCGCTGGTGGCGCCCACCTCGGCGGGCGAGATGACCAGCACCGTCACGTCCCCCTCGAGGGCACTGCGGACTTCGTCCGCGACACGATCGGCACCGGCGGCGGCGTCGTCGACCAACACGACCAGGGCGATCTCGTCGCCGAGCGGGCCGAGGGCGTCCTCGATCTCGTTGATGTCGGCGTCGGCGCCGAACTCGACCGCGTAGCCACGGAACACGACGTCCTCGATGATCGCGTCGAGATTCTGCGCCCCGGCGACACCGGTGGTCGCGACGAGACCGATGGTCAGCGCCACCAGTACTGCTGCGATGTGCGGGATCGGGCGTCGGCAGTTCATGGCCTGTGACGTTAGAGGGTGCATGCCGACCACGGCGTGACGCCGCGGCCGCTGCGAGCCCGACACGGCGCAGCGGGGACCGACCCCGCTTTCTCAGGCGCCGGTGGCCGCCTGGTCGTCTGCTCCGAGGTCGACGCCGATGGGGCAGCTGACCCCGGTGCCGCCGACACCGCAATAGCCACCGGGGTTCTTGGCCAGGTACTGCTGGTGGTAGTCCTCGGCGTAGTAGAACGGCGGAGCCGGGACGATCTCGGTGGTGATCTCGCCATAGCCGGCTGCTCGGAGGCGCTCGGCGAACACCGCACGCGACGCCTCTGCCGCGGCGCGCTGGGCGTCGTCGTACCAGTACACGCCGGAGCGGTACTGGGTTCCGACATCGTTGCCCTGGCGCATGCCCTGGGTGGGATCGTGCCCCTCCCAGAAGACCCGCAGCAGCTCCTCGTAGGACACCACGGCGGGGTCGAACACGACCAATGCGACCTCGTTGTGGCCGGTCAGGCCCGAGCAGACCTCGTGGTAGGTGGGGTTGGGCGTGTAGCCGCCCGCGTAGCCGACCGCGGTGGAGATCACGCCCGGCACCTTCCAGAACATGCGCTCGACACCCCAGAAACAGCCCATGCCGAACAGCGCCTTCTGCGCCCCGTCGGGGAACGGCCCGGCGAGGGGCGCATCGAGGACCAGGTGGCGTGGCGCCACCGGCATCGTCTCGCTCCGCCCCGGCAGGGCATCCTCCGGGTTGATCATGGCGGTCTTGTCCCGGCCGAACAGGCCCATGGCATTCTCCGATCGACGATTACGTCAAGAGTACCGACGTACCCGGATCGTTCCGGGTCGTACACGCACCGGTCGTGTAACCCCGTCGGTACCCGTTCGGTTCCCGTGCAGCGCACGCCGGCACCTGGGCCGGCGGTTCGGGCCGGCGCCGATGCCGCCGGGCACCGCGGGCGAGCGGGTTCCTACGCGGGGCGCACCCGGAACTCGATGCGGCGGTTGGTGGCGCGATCGGCATCGGTCTCCTCCGGAGTCGCCAGCGGCACGCTCTCGCCGAAGCCACGCGCCACCAGGCGATCGGCGGGCACCCCCGCGGCCACCAGATAGTCGCGCACCGCATCGGCCCGTTCCTGGCTGAGCTCGCGGTTGAGCTCGTCATCGCCCTGGGAGTCGGTGTGCCCCTGGATCTCGACGTTGCCCGCAGGATTGTCCAGGAGCACCCGTGCAACACGATCCAAGATGGCGAGCGAACGATCCTCGATCGCTGCGCTGCCGCTGGCGAACTGCACAGGACGCCGACCGACGATCTCGTTGAGGCGGACCTCGGTCCGCAGCGTTCCCGGCAACAGCACGGCATCGACGAGATGGACCACCCCGTTGTTGGCGACGATGTCGGTTGTGACCAGCCGGGCGCCGCCGACCACGACGCTGCCGTCGTCGCCCGCGGTGACATCGAGGACCTCACCCTGCAGCGTGGTCAGCGTCGATCCGAGCTCGAGGTCGGCCACCGTCGCCGCCCCCGCAACAACATGGGTGCGCAGCAGCTGATCGAGCGAAGCGATGTCGCTCAGTTCGTCGAGGGCGATCTCGTCGAGGGCCAGCACAGCCCGATTCGTGGGCGCGAAGACGGTGTAGCCACCCTCGCCGGCGCCGGCGAGCTCCTGACCGAGACCCGACAGGTTGACGAAGTCGGCGAACTCCGACACCCGAGGGGACTGGGCGAGCACATCGGCGACGCTGCGGTCGGCGCCCGCCAGCGTGAGGCGATCCTCGACCACGAGGCCGAGATCGGCGAAGGCCGACACGACCGTCGCCCGGGCCGAGTCGTCGGCGACGATGCCGCTGAGCGCCACGACGGCCCCCTCGGCGGTGGTGGTGTCGTCGATGACGATCTGGTCGACGACCGCATCCGCGGGCACCAGGGTGGAGGCGGCAGCGACCAGCCCGTCGCGCAGGGCGGGCGTCGGCACCGTGCCGGCGAGGGTGATGGACTCGGTGCTGTAGGCCACCTCGATGCCTGCGGCGGCGACCGGAGCGGTCGGCGTGGGCACCGGCGTCGGCAGCACCTGGGGGGTGGGCAGCGCCACGTCGGCCTCGGCGGTCACGTCGGTGAACGACGCCTCGGTGGAGTCACCGCTGCGTGTCGCGACCGCCAGAACAGCCACGACGACCGCGATCACCGCCAGGATCCACAGCACCGGGTCGCGCTGGTCGGCACCCGTGACGTCGCTCATCGTGTGCTTCCGCCACCGGCGTGGAGGGCGGTCATCCGCCGGCCCCGGTGTCGGCCGGTGGGGTCTCTTCATCTGTGCCATCGGCGTCCGCCGGTACCGCGCCCTCGGCCGGTACGACCCCATCGGCGGGAGCTTCGTCACCGGCCGGTGCATCGGGATCGGTGTCGCCGTCTGTGTCGCCGTCTGTGTCGCCGTCTGTGTCGCCGTCGCCGTCGCCGTCTTCGGCCTCGAACTCCATGGCCGCCAACAACAACTGGATCTGCCCGACGTGCGCGGCGATGACGTTGCGCTGCACGTCGACGGCCACCGGTTCGAGCGTCGAGGCGAATCGGTAGGTGACCACCACCCGGTCGACGCGCACCACCAGGACATCGGTGTACAGATCGAGGGGCAGGCCGCTCTCGATCTGGCCGACCAGGCGCCACCACAGCGCTTCGTCGCCGAAGGACGGGTCGATCTGGGGTTGCGCGGCGGTGACCGTGAGCCGGCGATCCTCTTCGGCGAGTGCCGCCACCCACAATTCGCCCAGGCACGGGCCTGCCTCGGGCTCGCGCAGCTCCTCGAGGTGACGTGCGGCCGGATCGGCATCCGCCCACACGATGAGCTCCTCGGCCACGCCACGCACCTTGTCCGCCGACGCCCACGACGCAACCGTGACGGGCTCGTCGGAGGCGTCGTCGATGATGTCGACGAACGGCTCGCAGGTCGCGGGCACGACCTCGCCGTCGACGACCTCGAGCGACAGCGGCGACAACGCCGTGCGGGAATCGGGCGTCCACCCCGCCGGCAGGCCCTGCTGGTTGACGACCGCGGTCCGGGCGAGCTCGGCGTCGGCCTCGAGATCGCGGTCGTCGGTGGGCCAGAACCGGTCGTAGGCCCAGAACCCGGCCAGGATCACCAACCCCCACATCGCCAACCGGAAGGCGGCACGGAGCCACCAGAAGTCGAAACGGGCCCGCAGGACCGGATCGGAGCCGGTGGCGCCGTAATGGGAGATGTGGCTCGACCACTTGCGGCCATCCCAATAGCGCGCCTCGTAGCGACCCGTCGGATCGGGATACCAGCCGGCGTCGAGCAGCGGCGGAGGCGGGAGCGGAGGGCGGACCACGGCCACACGATAGGGAACGCCGGCTCCGAACACGGTGCACCCGTGATCGGCGCCTCACAGATCGAGGACTCGGGCGCGACGTGGGTCGTTCGGCCCATCGCCCGGCAGAGGCCTCGAATCGGGCCATCGGCCGCCGATCGTCTCGAAAAGGATGCAGGAGAAACGTCGATGGGTCTGCCCGAGGGCTGGTATCAGGTTGCCGGCGACCCCACCGGCACGCGTCGATTCTGGGACGGTGAGCAGTTCATCGGCAACCCTGAGCCGGTGGCGGTCTCGGCGCGCCGCTCGGGGTTCGTTCGGACCGACACCACCTCGCGTCTGCGGATGGCCGGTTGGTTCACCCGGGGCCTGGCCCTGAGCATCGACATCGCCGCGCCGGTGGTGATCATCACCGGCATCGCATCGGCGCTGGGGGCCACCCATCCCGGCTCGGATCTCGAGGCCTGGCGTGACGCCACCGGCATCGTCGCTGCGATCGGCACGTTCTGGTTCGTGAACCGCGTCGTGTTGTTGGGGTTGGCCGGCCGAAGCCTCGGCCTCGTGCTCACCGGCGCCCGTGTGGTCCGTGATCGCGATCGCAGTCGTGCGCCCGGGATCCCCGCGGCGCTGGTGCGGACACTGGTGATGTTTCCGATGCTGCCGCTGTCGATGGCGATGTTCTTCTTCAACAAGCGCCGAGCGGTCCACGACCTGGTCGCGGGCACCTGCGTGGTCTACGCCTGAGCCTCACCGCCGCTGGGGCGCACTAACCCAGGCTGTCGAGCCGGAAGATCCGCCGGGCGTTGGCGCCCAGGAACCGGGGCCAGGTCGCATCCGCGAACGGGACGTTCGGGAGTTCGGAGAAGATCCGGTCGAGGCTCAGACCCGACGGGAAGTAGCCGGCGTAGAGCACCTGGTCGGCGCCGTCGTGGTTGGCGAAGTCGATGACCGCCTGGGGGTAGTGCCGGGGAGCGAACGCGCTGGTCGAGTAGTGGAGGTTGCGATGACGCCGCATTAGCTCGACGAGCAGCCGCTCCCACGGCTCGCCACCGTGACGGGTCACGATGGTGAGGTCGTCGAAGTCGAGGCACACCTGGTCGAGGGGCTCGACGCGCTGCGTTGCGAGCGGCAGGCGGGGCCCCGGGACACCGACGTTGACGAGGATCGGGAGGTCGAGCTCGACGCACCGGGCATACACCGGGTACATCGCGGCGTCGCCGAGGCCGACCTGGGGTGAGGTCCCGGCAGGAAAGACGGCGGCGGCCACCGCCGATCCGTCGGCGACGAGGCGGGCGAGCGCGGCGAGGGTGCGCCGATCGTTGGGATCGACCATCGCCACCCCGGCGAGCCGATCGGGGTGTTCGGTGACGCCACGACAGCCCCACAGATCGCCCTCGGCCACCGGCATCAGCGCCGTGGCGATGCCGTAGCGGTCCATCTCGGCCAACAGGTACGCAACGAAGTCCGCTGTGCCGTCGACCTCGGGAACGTCTGCGAACAGATGCGACGCCGGGTGCGCGCCGCCGGCGCTCGCGGGATCTCGGATGAGCCCAGCGAAGGCACTCTGCCATGCGTCGCGAGACGACGGCACCGTGACCATCGTGTCCACGACGTCGACGATGGCCGCGCCGGATCCGGGATCGAAAGGTGCGGTCACGGCTGCCGATG
The DNA here is from genome assembly GCA_046290435.1 of Acidimicrobiales bacterium. GTDB lineage: Bacteria > Actinomycetota > Acidimicrobiia > Acidimicrobiales > UBA8592 > CAVQUE01. The sequence goes on along the minus strand of JBKAGO010000033.1, from coordinate 99,082 downwards.
GTAGAGCGCGTGTGCCGGGTGGGATCGCCCATGTCGCCCGGGAGGGGAATCGGGCACGATCGATGCCATGTCCGACCCCTCTCCACATGCGTTGGCGATACCGGTCGACGCCGCCGACGATCCCCTCTACGACGCCGTCGCCATCGCCTTCGTCTACGCCGCCTGGGCCGTAGCCGGCATGTGGCTCGGCGACCGCGCCGGCCTGCTGGTCCTGGTGCTGGCCACCACGGTGCTGACCGTCACCGCACTCGCCGGCCGCTCGCGCACGATGGTGGTGCAGGGCGCACGCCCCTTCCTCGTGGAGTTCGCGACCATCATCCTGTACTGCGCCACCGCCCTCGCGATATCGGTGCTGGCCATCGACACCTTCACCTGACCTCGCTCGCCGAATCCGGCCGTCCCAGGCCGGCCGAGTCTCGAACTGCAGGGGTCAAGTCTTTCTTTCAACCAACTCCGAGTCGGCGAGCCCGGAGGCCGCCATGTCTCGAGTTGGTTGAAAGTAAGACTTGACCCCAGTGGTTCTGCGGCCCGGCAAGCGCACCACGCCGCTGCTGCGCAGCCCGGCGACACCGTCCGGCGACGTACCCAACGGACCACACGCCACGGGGCCACCAGACCCGCAGATCCCGGCGCGAGACCACGAGACGAGCCGGACCAGGAACTACAGCCAGCTGGGTCCCTCGACGACGAGGTGGTGGAAACGTTCGGGCTCGAGGAGGTAGTCGAGGCGGCCCAGAGCCTGGTCCTGGCCGGCGTTCTCGACCTTGAACGTGCCGTACCCGAGGATCTCGCCCAGCGCCGAACGGTGCAGCACGACGTCGGTCACCTTCGTGAGCGGCATCGAGTTGACCTTGGTGCCGAGGAACCCGTCGACCTCCATGATCCGACGGTCGGTCAGATACGTCCGCTGGAACGACGACCACCGCAGGACCCGAATGGCTGCCCGCGCCGCCATGGCGATGACGACGAGCGACCCGATCCCCAACGGCGACATTCCCAGCACCAGGGCCGCGAACGCGATGGCCGCGACCCCGAACGGCATCGCGCGACGCCACTGGTCGCCGCGCACCAACGGGTAGAGCACCGCAACGGCGAACGCCAGGGACGCGAACACCACCAGCCCCGAACCGATGGCGCCGCCGAGAACCAGCACCAGGTACAGCAGCGCCGCAGCGAAGAACTGGACGATCTCGGGCACGACAGCCATCCAGTGGCGCCGGCTGCGGTACAACACGCGCTCGTCCGCGACGAGGACGTCTCCGTCGGAGAGCGGGACGAGCAGCCACTGCATCGGGTCGGACCTGTCGGCGTCGGGTCGCAGCCGCCGGCTACTCGACGACCTCGACCGTGGGTATCGGAACCTCGCCGAGTTCGTTGCGTTCGACGGTCTCGTCCCCCACGAGCGAGCTGACGAACTCTCGTGCGTCGTCCCACCCGCTCGACATCCAGCTGATGAACTCGCGTCCGTTCTCGCCGGTTCCGCTCGGGTTCGCCGTGATCAGGAACAACATGAACAGCATGATCGCGCCGTACATCATCTTCTTGGTCATGGGCCGGCCTTCTGGTCGATCGAAGGGGTCGCGACAGCGACCGCGCCTCCGCACCGCAGGCCTGGTCGACCATGTTACCCCCCGACGACCTTCGAGGGGAACACCCTCGCCGAAGCGCGGCCGTGCCACGCCACCGGCGAGGACTCCCCCTACGCTCGCCGGCTGACGTGCGCGACGAGTGGACCCGCCGGCCGGCCCGCGGGGCCAGGAGGCATCATGAGCAGTGACGGGATCCTGTCCGAGCCGATCGACGTGGACGCACCGCGTCGGCGAGGTCCGTCGGCCGAGCCGATGAACGTCGAGATCGGGATGGTGCTGACCCACCGGTCGACCGGCACGACGGGCACGGTCACCCGCTACGTGCAGGGCCAGCAGATCGTGCTGCGCGACGCGACCGGACGCGATCATCGGTGGCGACCCGACGACGCCGCCTTCGCCCATCAGGGTCGACCGGTCGCGCTGCGCAAGCTCGTCGCGGCGGCCGACGACGAGGTCCGGTTCACGGCATCGGGTTCGATCGACATCGGTGCGGTGCCGGCCCGGATGGCCCGCGCGAGCCGTATCTACGTCGAGGGCATCCACGATGCCGAGCTGATCGAGAAGGTCTGGGGCGACGATCTGCGCATCGAGGGCATCGTCGTCGAGCAGATGGAGGGAGCCGACGATCTCGCCGCGCTGGTGCGGTCGTTCCAACCCGGGCCGCGCCGTCGACTCGGCGTGCTGCTCGACCACCTGGTGTCGGGTTCGAAGGAGTCGCGCATCGCCGCCGAGGTCGACGACGCCAACGTGTTGATCGCCGGGCATCCCTACGTCGACATCTGGGAGGCCATCCGGCCCCAGACCGTCGGCATCGACGCATGGCCCACGGTCCCGATGGGCACGCCGTGGAAGGAGGGCGTGCTCGCCGCACTCGGCGTGCGGGACAACGCAGGGCTCTTCTGGAAGAAGACCCTGGGCGCCGTCACCAGCTACAAGGACCTCGAGACACCGCTCATCAACGCCGTCGAGCGCCTGATCGACTTCGTCGCCGTCCCGGAGCACTGACCGGCGAGGCGGCCGGCGGCGCACCGGACGGCGGGTGCGCCACTGCCCAGACCACCTCGACCGCCGATCGCACCCCGGCTCGGGCAAACGCTGTGGCGCCGACCCGCTGCGTCGGCGCGCCGGGGCCCGCAGCTCTCGCTGCGGGCCCTGGGAGAGCGAGTCGATCGGCTGACCGGACGCTCCTCGGGTGGCCGCCCGAGGCGGCCGGCTCAGCCCTCTGCGTCCTCGTCGGCGCTGCCGTCGCCGAAGGGGCCGCCGAACGGGCCACCGCCGAATTGGCGGTCGCCTCGGTCACCGAAGCGTCCGAAGCCACCGCGGCCCTCGAAGTCCAGTTCGCCGTTGACGCGGCCGGTGAGGCGCTCGGTCATCTCCGCGAGGCGCTCCGCTGCGGCATCTTCGTCGATGCGACCATCCGCAACCGCCTCGTCGAGGCGCTCGGCAACACGCTCGACCATGGCGTCGATGACCTCCTGGGGATCGACGCCCTGGGCGGTGGCGATGTCGGCGAGGCTCTCGCCGGAGCGCAACGCCTCGGCGATCTCGGCGGGTTCGAGGCCGAGGAGGTCGGTCAGTTCCTCGAGACCCTCGCCACGGTGGCCGCGTCCCCAGTGGCCCTCGCCACGCTCGGAGCGGGCCTCGGCGATGGCGTCGGCCACCGCATCGGCCTGAGCGGCGGTGAGGGTGCCGTCGGCGACCAGGCCGTCCAACACCTCGGCGAGCCATGCGCCTCGCTCGGGAGCAGTGCTCGTGTCGGTCCCGGCGGTCGTGTCGACCTCAGCCTCGGTGGTCGTGTCGGCCTCGGTCTGGGCCGACACGAGGTTCGGCGCGAAGACGATGGCGCCGCCGGCACCACCGAGCAGCGATGCGGCGACGGTGATGGAGGCAAGTGACTTCTTCATGGGGGGTTCCTCTTTCGGGTGGGAGCTTGCTTGACCCTCCCCACGATGCGAGGGCTTCGTCAGAGGCCGCTTCCCCGTTCGTCAGAAGTGTGTAAGAGCTGTGCGGAACGGGTGACGAAGGACCCCTGCCCACAGAACGATCGGCACCACCTCGCCCTGAGTCTGCGAGGAAGGAGCCGAGACGACCACGCTTCGAAGGCGAGAAGTCGACCTACCCGCCGAAGAGTCCCGAGAGGCCGCGGCCGGTCGCCGGGCCGCTGTCCGCTGTCAGGCACCGACCGGGTCCGGCGACGACGAGAGGTGCCCCGGATCGAACGTGAACCCGACGACGGCGCCATCAGTGCCGTCGGGCGCGTCGGCGTTGCGGGCGAACGCCGTGCCGCCGTGGGCCTCGGCCACGTATGCCACGATCGCAAGCCCGAGGCCCGAGCCGGGAAGCGTCCGTGCGGCCGTCGATCGGTAGAAGCGTTCGAACACATGGGGCAGGTCGGCCGCGTCGATACCGGGCCCGTGATCACGGACGGCCACCCGACCGGGCTCGACGACGATCTCGACCGGCGCGTCGGCCGGGGTGAACTTCACCGCGTTGTCGACGAGATTGGTGAGCGCCCGATCGAGCATCACCGGCTGACCGATCAGCTCGGCGGGCGGACCCGACACCTCGATCGCTCGATCGTGACGTCGGCGGGCCCGCTCGGCCACCGCGTCGGCGAGGTCGCGCATGTCGCAGTGCTGTGCGGGCTCGGTGCGCGCCGCATCGGTGCCGAGGTCGACGATCTCGGTGACCAGGGTGGTCAGCTCGCCGAGTTCCGCCGAGAGCGTGGCGAGGAGCCGTTCGCGGTCGGCGGGCGCGAGGTCGTCACGTTGGAGGAGCTCGACGCTGGCTCGCAGGGTGGTGAGCGGTGTGCGGAGCTCGTGGGAGGCATCGGCGACCAGCTGCCGCTGCTGGCCCCGCGACCTGTCCAGCGCGCCCAGCATCGTCGTGAGGCTTGCTGCGAGACGGCCCACCTCTTCGGGGCCCGAGGTCGAGAACGGCGTGTTCAGCTCCTGGGTCCGGGCGACGAGCTCGGCACGGTCGGCCAGCTCCTCGATGGGTCCGGCGATGCGGCGAGCCGTGAGCCACCCCACCGCAGCAGCCGCCGCGGTCGTGAGGACTCCCAGGAACAGCAGGCGATTGCGGACACCGGCGAGGGCATCGTCGGTTTCGGCGAGGCTCCTTGCGACCTGCACGACCGCGCCTCGGCCGATGGGTGCGGTGACCATCCGGTGGGCGCCACTGGGAAGCTCGACATCTCGGTAGACGGCCCTGCCGGTCGAGCGGACCTCCGCGAGGGCCTCGGGATCCACCGGCAGCGCGTCGGCCCCCTCGAAGGCCACGAGCACCCTGTCGTTCGGTCCGACGACCTGGATGATCGAGTCGGCCTCGAACAGGCGAAGGCCTCCCAGGCGGTCGCGAGGATCGAGCCCGAGCGATCTACCCGGCGGGGACAACAGCCGGCTTCCGGCCTCGCCGAACGAATCGACACGAGCCTCGAGGAACGCGTCGATCTCGCTGCGCAACTCGGCCCGTGTCGAGGCGTACGCACCCAACCCGCCGAGCGTCACCGCTATGGCCACGATGATTCCCATGGTGAGTGCGAGGCGCCACCGCAGGCTCATGCGACGCTCACGACGTGGTCACGCCGGGCGCAGCGAGAAGCCGACACCGCGGACGGTCTGGATAAGACGCGGCTCGCCGTCCGCCTCGGTCTTGCGACGGAGATAGCTGACGTACACGTCCAGCGATCGCGACGTGGTCTCGAAGTCGTACCCCCAGATCCGGTCGTAGATGACGTCTCGGGTCAACACGGCGCCGGCGTTGACCATGAGGAGCTCGAGCAGGTCGAACTCGGTCTTGGTGAGCTCGATGGGGCGATCGCCACGAGCCACCTGCCGGGTGTGCGGATCGAGCGAGAGATCGGCGACGACGATGCGTTCGTCGTCGGGCGCCGGCTGGGTCCGCCGCAGCAGCGCCCGGAGGCGAGCGAGGAGCTCGTCGAGCGCGAAGGGCTTGGTGAGGTAGTCGTCGGCACCGGCGTCGAGACCGGCGACCCGGTCGCTGATCTCGTGGCGCGCGGTGAGCACGAGGATCGGGGTGGTGACACCGCGCTGGCGGAGCGTGCGACACACGGCCAGGCCATCGATGGTGGGCATCATGACGTCGAGCACGACGACGTCGGGGTCGGATTCGACGAAGGCTGCGAGCGCGGCGCCCCCATCGACGGCCACCACGACGCGATAGCCCGCGTAGCGCAGGGCCATCTCGAGCGACTGGCGGACCCCGGCATCGTCCTCGGCGACGAGGACGGTCGCAGTGTCCTCGGGGCCGGTCTCGGGTCGGTGGGCAGCGGGAACGCGGGCGGGGGCGCCGCCCGGCGCGCCCGGCTGGGGGTCGGATGCGTCCTGGGTCGCAGCGGGAAGCGGGTCGTCGGTGACGGTCACAGCACCAGTGTGGCGTCGAAGCTGGATGGGTCCCAGGATCGATGGCGATTCTGACGAAGTTCTCGCGACCTCCGGGCCCCGCGACCCACGAGGTCAACGGTTCCGGCGCCGAAACGCGTCGCCCCAGCAACCAATTTCGGCGCCAGAACCCATGGCCAACCCGACCGGCGCCGAAACCTGTCGCCCCAGCAACCAGTTTCGGCGCCAGAACCCATGGCATCCCGCTGCGTTGCGCTCCGGGGGCTCGCTGCCCCCGGGGTTCGTTTGCTCAGCGAGTCCGCTTCGCGCCACCGAGGGCGGCGTCGACGATCTCGAGGGGATGACGGACGTCGAGCCCAGCCGCTGCCAGGTGCATCGAACACCCCGGATTGGCACTCGCCACCACTGCTCCCCCGCTCCGTTCGATCGACGCCAGCTTGCGCTCGCGTATCGCGCCCGCCAACTCGGGTTGCAGCACCGAGTACGCCCCACCCGCGCCGCAGCACAAACCCTCGTCGTCGAGCTCGACCAGCTCGCGCACGAACGGCGCCACCACCGTGCGCACCGGCTCGTGGGCACGCTGGACATGACGCAGATGGCACGGATCCTGCACCGCAACGGTGACGTCGAGGCGCCGAACCCCGCTCGCCACACCGCCGGTCCCACCCGACGCAACGGCACCACCCGACGCGACGGCGTCCGCCCGGCCAGCCGGTGACCCCGCGGCTTCCACCAAGCGATCGATCCGGGTCGCCAGCCACTCGTGCACGTCGAACACCCGCGCCGAGAACGCCCGGGCCTCGTCGGTGTCGAGGAGCTGCCCGTAGTGCTTCATCGCAGCCCCGCACCCGGCCGAGTCGACCAGGATCGGCGCATCGCCGGCCAGGTCGTGGATGACCCGCTCGGCGTACCGGTGCGCCTGGTCCCGCAAGCCCGCATGCTGGTGCAGCGCCCCGCAGCACGGGCCGAGCTCGCCCGTCGGGCGCACCCCGGCGCCGGTGGCCTCGATCACCCGCTGCGCGGCCAGGTGCACGTCGCGCTGCCAGGCGTCCATGACACAGCCGGTGAACAACCACACGTCGTCGCCCGACGCCACCAGCGGCGCACGCCGCACCGGCAGACGGGCCGGCAGCCCGAACCGGGCAGACGGCACCAGCCGTGTCCGCTGGAGCAGGGCGAGCAGCGACGAGCCTGTCAGCAGCAGCCGGTGGTGTCCGAGCGCCCGGAGCCCCATGCGCTGCCACCATGGCGTGATGCGCCCCTCGGTGGCCAGCGCCGCCCGGGTGTCCTCCATGAGGTGGCCGAACTTCACGCCGCTGGGGCACGCCGTCTCACAACCCAGGCACTGGACGCAGGTCTCCATCGACTCGACGATCTCGGGCGTGGCCGGGGCGCCGCCGTCCTGCATGGCCCGCATCAGCGAGATCCGGCCGCGCGGCGAGTACGTGTCGTCGTTGGTGACCCGATAGGTCGGGCAGTGCGGCAGACAGAGCCCACACGACACGCATGCGGCGAGCTCGTCGGGGTCGATGCGGAGATCCATCAGAGCCTCACCGAGAGGTCGTCGTAGCGGTACCGAGAGCGATCCGGCACGATCGCAGCGGCATGTCCCGTCGCCGGAACCCTTCGCAGCTCGAGAGCAGATCGCACAGCCATCACGGCCTCGCCAGGGGGTCGCGGCCGGGGTTGAGGCGGCCGGTCGGGTCGAGCGACGCCTTCACGCGCCGGTTGAGTTCCGCCACGCCGGCATCGACGTGCGGCAGCTCCGGGGGCGAGCCGACATGCACGGTGCCGACGCCGATCTCGGCCACGAACGGACCGTCGGCTTCGGGCGTCAGGGCCGCACATGCTGCGGGCGACAGGGAACGGCGATGCGCCGGCAACACCGGTGGGCCGTCGGTCTCGGCCATGGCGAACCCGTCGCCCAGCACGGCTCGCTGGGCGTCGACATCGGTGGCGTAGCCCTCGAGGTGCACCCAGGTGGTGGCGCCGTCCCACAGGATCGACGATGCCCGGCAGGCTCCGAGCACGGCTGTCGGGTCGATGCCGTCGGCACGCAGCCAGAGCTGCGCGTCGGGTACCGGGCGGGTCCGCAGGATGACCTCGGCCACCAGGCCGAGCGTGCCGAGCGATCCCACCAGCACACGGCAGAGGTCGAACCCTGTGACGTTCTTGACCGTCGGCCCGCCGGCGGTGACGATGCGGCCCTCGGCGCTGACGTAGCGGGCCTGCAACAGCGAGTCCCGGACGTGGCCGCCGCCCAGCCGACCGATGCCGCTCTCGCCCACCACCAGTGCGCCGCCGACGGTGCCGCCGCGCTCGGGCAACGCCGTGCGCTGGCCGGCCTCGCCGAGCGCGGCGTGGAGCTCGGCGACGGTCGTGCCGGCGCGCACGGTGACGATCATCTCGTCGGGCACGATGGCGACGATGCCCGCCGGGGCGGCGACCTCGACGGTGCCGTCGGCGGGCAGGCCGCCGAGCGCCCAGCGGGTCGACCCACCCCGGACACACACGGGCTGGTCGGGTCCGACGTCGGCGGCGAACGCCTCGAGGACCCGGTCGTCGACAGTCAGCGTGGGAACTGCTGGGGTCTTCATCCCCAGACTCCCTCGGGTGGGCGCGACAGCGACATGATGTCGGCGCAGCTGTGGGCGCCCGGCAGGACCTTGCCGGGATTGGCCCGACACAGCGGGTCGAAGGCGTTGCGCAGCCGGGCCTGCTGGTCGAGGTCGTCGTCGGTGAACAACAGCCCCATGTAGTCGCGCTTCTCGACGCCGATGCCGTGCTCGCCCGACAGCACACCGCCGTGCGCGAGCGACACCTCGACGATCTCGCGGCCGGCCTCGTGCACCCGCTCCATGATCCCGGGCTCGCGGGCGTCGTAGACGATGAGCGGGTGCAGGTTGCCGTCGCCCGCGTGGAAGACGTTGAGCACGATGAGCTCGTGGCGTTCGACGATGTCGTAGATGGCGTGCATCACCGGCACCAGGGCGTTGCGGGGCACGACGGTGTCGTGGAGGTAGTAGTCGGGCTTGATGGTGGCGATGGCCCCGAAGGCGCTCTTGCGGCCCTTCCACAGCAGCGCCCGTTCGGCGTCGTCGGCGGCGACGCGCACGGCGGTGGCGCCGTTGACCAGCCCGAGCTCCTCGACGCGTGCGGCCTGCTCGGCCACGCCACCCGGGAGGCCGTCGACCTCGACGAGCAGCACGGCGGCGGCGTCGAGGGGGTAGCCGGCACCGATGAACTGCTCGACAGCGACGACACAGTTGTGGTCCATCATCTCGATGGCCGCCGGGACCATGCCGTCGGCGATGATCGCGCCGACGGTCGCGGCGCAGGCGCCGACGTCGGCGAACGACAGCAGCATCGTGCGCACCGCCGGCGGGTTGGGCGTGATGCGCACGGCAACGCGGGTGGCGATACCCAGCATCCCCTCGCTGCCGACGAACGCGCCGCGCAGGTCGTAGCCGGGCGTGTCGGCCTCGAGCCCGCCGAGGCGGACCAGGGTGCCGTCGGTGGTGACGACATCGACCGCCACGACGTGGCTGCTGGTCACCCCGTACGCGAGGCAGTGCGGGCCGCCGGAGTTGTTGGCGACGTTGCCGCCGATCGTGCAGACCTGCTGGCTCGACGGGTCCGGCGCGAAGTGGAATCCCATGGGCAGCAGGTGCCGGGTGAGGTCGAGGTTGATGAGTCCGGGTTCCACCCAGGCGATGCGGTTGGCGACGTCGACCTCGAGGACCCGCTCCATGCGCTTGGTGGAGACGACGACCGGGTTGCCGAGTGGCACCGTCCCGCCGGCGAGGCCCGTGCCCGCACCCCGGGGGACGATGGCACGGCCGAACTCGGCGGCGACCTTCACGACGGCGACGACCTCGTCGGCGCTGGTCGGATAGCAGATGGGGCCGGCGTCGCCGCCCTCGAAGATCGAAGCGTCACGGGAGGCCAGGTAGCGGCCGGCGCCGTCGATGCGCACCTTGTCGGCACCGATGGCGGCGCGCAGGGCGCGCACGCACGGATCGGCGTCGTCACGGTCGTCGGCCGTGCGGGTCCGACGCAGCGCCCGCTGCGCAGCACCCATCAATCCGTGCGTTCGTCTCACCACCCGTGTCCTCTCGGCGCTCGTCGACCCAGCGTTCGTGTCGATGCCTTCGTGACGAAGCCTTCATGGTGCCAGGGTCCGCGCGACGACGCCCACCACGGACCTCACCCACCGCGGCACCGGCTCGGCGGGTACTGTCCGGCAGATGAGCAGCGAACAGGTGACCGGGATCGACGTCGGCAATGTGACGGCGTGGTTCGCCGACCACACCGAGATCACCGAGCCCCTGCAGTTCGACCTGGTGGCCCACGGTCGCTCGAACCTGACGTTCGTGGTCTCCGACGCCGAAGGGCGGCGCTGGGTCCTGCGCCGTCCCCCCACCGGCCATGTGCTGGCCGGTGCCCACGACATGTTGCGCGAGCACCGCATCATGAGCGCCCTGGCCGCCACCGACGTGCCGGTGCCGACCATGGTCGGCCGCTGCAGCATCGAGGCTGTCAACGGCGCGCCGTTCTATGTCATGGAGCACATCGACGGGCACATCCTGAAGAAGCTCGACGAGATGGGCCCCTTCGACGAGGCGGCGTGCCGCACGATGAGCGAGTCGTTGGTCGACACCATGGTCGCCCTGCACGACGTCGACCCCGACGCGGTCGGCCTCGGGACCCTGGGCAAGAAGGAGGATTACCTGGCCCGCCAGCTCCACGTGTGGAAGCGCCAGATCGACCGGGGCTCGGACCGCGAGCTGCCGCTGCTACAGGAGCTCCACACCGTGCTCGAGCAGCGCATGCCGCCCCAGGAGGGTGCCGGAATCGTGCACGGCGACTTCCGGCTCGACAACTGCGTCATCGGCGACGACGACCGGGTGGCAGCGGTACTCGACTGGGAGCTCTGCACCCTGGGCGACGTCCGGGCCGACCTGGCCGGGATGATCATGTGGTGGGGCGACCCGACGGGCCAGACCCGGGCCATGGCCGATGCCCCCACCCTGGCGCCAGGCATGTTGACCCCCGCCGAGGTCATCGACCGCTACGCCGCCGCCAGCGGACGGGACCTGTCGGAGCTGCCCTACTTCGTGGCGTTCCAGTTCTGGCGCCTCGCCGCCATCAGCGAGGGCGTCCGCTTCCGCTTCGCCCAGGGGGCGATGGGCGACAAGGACATCGGCGACGAGATGGCCGGGTTCGAGACCCGCATCGACCTGCTCCTCGACGAGTCCCGCCGCCTCCTCAGCACCTGAAACGGGGTCAGACCCCGCTTTCCCGCTTTCTCGTTGACGACGCAGTCCGGGCCGATGCATGCCCAGAAAGCGGGAAAGCGGGGTCTGACCCCAACTCTGGAAGGGCGCCGAAGAACGCTCGCAGATCCTCCACCAGGGCTGCGGGTTGTTCGGGGGCGGCGAAGTGGCCGCCGGCTTCCATGAGGGTCCAGCGGCGAAGGTCGCTGTACTCCTCGGCGACCGAGCGGGGCAGCAGCACCAGTTCCTTCGGGAAGATCGCGAAGGCGCACGGGGCCTCCATGCGAGGCATGCGGTCGTGGGCGATGCCGGGCGGGTTGCCGAAGTGCTCGTGATACAGCCGCAGCGACGAGCCGATCGCCCCCGTGCACCAGTACAGCGCCGCCGTCGTGCACAGGTGGTCCCGGCTGAACACCGACTCGACGTCGCCGTCGCAGTCGCTCCAGTTCCGGCGCCGCTCCCACAGCCACGCCGCAGTGCCGACGGGCGAGTCGACCAGCCCGTAGGCCAGGGTCTGGGGGTCGAGGGTGTGGACCGTGACGTGGCTGCGGATGAGCGGTTCGACCTCGGCCATGCGCACCGGCATCCAGGCCTCGTCGTCGGCCCAGCGGTCGCCGAGCTCGCGCCGGTTGACGCCGGGCACGACCGGCAGGCTCATGTGGGCACCGATCAGGTGCTCGGCATGGGCGTGCGCCAGCCACGACGTGACGATCGCGCCCCAGTCGCCGCCGTGGGCGCAGAACGTGTCGTAGCCCAACACCTCGCGCATCAGCCGCACCCACCGCTCGGCCACCTGCGGCACCCCGATGCCCGCCGCCCGAAGCGGTGTCGAGAACCCGAACCCCGGCAGCGACGGGACGATGACGTCGTAGGCGTCGGCGGGGTCGCCGCCGTGGGCGCCCGGATCGCTCAGCGGGCCGATGACGTCCTTGAAGTCCCAGAACGTCCACGGCCAGCCGTGGGTGAGAATCAGCGGCTTCGGGTTCGGGCCGACGCCGGGCGCACGCAGGTAGTGGATCAGCACGCCGTCGATGACCACCCGGTGGTGTTCCCAGCGGTTCATGGCCGCAACGGCGGCGTCGGCGTCCCAGCTGTCGGCCCACCAGGCGACCATGTCGCGCAGCCATTCCTGGGGGACGCCGTAGCGCCAGTCGTCGGCGCCCACGATGTCGGGCCAGCGAGCGGAGCGCAGCCGGGCCCGGAGATCGTCGAGCGTGCGGGGATCGAACGACGGCGTGAACGGCTGCGGCTCGAGCTCGGTGAACCCGTCGAAGCCCTCTGACGCTGTGGTGTCGCTCACGGCCTGCCCCCTTCGCGTGGGGCTACGGACGCGACCCCATCGCCGGCCATTCCATCACGATCGCCGAGCGGGTGGTGGCGAAGTCGATGAAGGTCTCGGTGTCGGCGCGCACCGCGGCGGCGCTGTCGGGGCCGACATAGAACGTCTCCCGCCAGGCGGCGCGGTCGACGAACCACAGTTCGCTGATGCCGTCGACGCGCTGGTCGTCGTCGGCCACCCCGTGCACCGGCTCGGCGAGCAGCGTCTGGGCGTAGCGGAACATGCCGTGGTGGGCCCGGGCCACCTCGCCGTGACCCCGGTAGCGGGCGGCGAAGGTGTCGACGTCGATGTCGGGACGGCGCCGCACCAGCGACACCTGCTTGATCCAGCCCGTCGGATCGGTGTCGCCGGGCCCGTCGTCCCAGACGATGTGGCGCTCGGCGTGCCAGCCCCGATCGCCCAGCGCCCCCGACATGGCGTCGGCCGTCCAGGAGAGGCCGGCGAAGTGGGGACGGTCGGGCGCGCTGCCGCGCAGGTCGACGAACGGCTCCTGCGACACGGCGATGTCGAGGCGCACCACTCCCGCCGACTCGACCGGGGCGTCGTCGAGATACAGGTGCACGACCGCGGGCTCGCTCATCGCGTCGGTTCCCACGGACGCATCCGTTCGGACCCTGTGGTCTTCATCCCTTTCGGACCCTGTGCCTTCATCCCTTCGGGATGGACTTCCACGGCACGTCCTTGTCGACGCGGATGTCACGGGGCAGGCCCAGCGCCCGTTCGCCGAGGTTGTTGCGGTGGACCTCGTTGGTGCCGCCACCGATGGAGATCGGATAGCGCGACACCAGGGTCTCCATGGCCCACTCGCTGGCCTCGTGGGTGACGGCGACGCCGGCGGCCCCGAGGAGCTCCTGGGCGAGGTCGCCCTCGCGGCGTCGGTTCTCGGCCACGTACAGCTTGACCACCGACGGGTCGATGGGCATCGGCCGGCCCTCACGGGCCGCCGCGCCGATCTGGCCCGACATGTGCCGCAGCAGCTGCTGACGGGTGTAGACGTCGGCGAGGCGTTGACGGATGACCCGGTCGTCGCTGCGACCGGTCATGCGGGCCAGTTCGACGAGCTTGGCGGCGGTGTCGACGGTTCCGCCGCCGATGACGGCGGACTCGTTGGCCATCACCAGCCGTGTCGGGCCCCAACCCTCGTTGACGCCGCCGAGCACGTTGTCCACCGGGCAGCGGGCGTCGGACAGGAACACCTCGGCGAAGTGCCCCGCACCGTTGGCCTGCACCAGGCGCCGCACCTCGACGCCAGGCTGGCGCATGTCGAACAACAGGAACGTGATGCCCGCGTGCTTGACGGCGTCGGGATCGGTGCGCACCAGCAGGATCCCCATGTCGGCGTACATGGCGGCCGAGTTCCAGACCTTCTGGCCGTTGATGACGAACTCGTCGCCGTCGCGCTCGGCTCGGGCGCCGAGGCCGGCGAGGTCGCTGCCCGCGCCCGGCTCGCTGAAGAGCTGGCACCAGCTGACCTCGCCCGACACCATGCCGCGCAGGTGGGTCTGCTTCTGTTCCTCGGTGCCGAAGTACAGCAACGCCGGCGCGGCCATGCCGATGATCGATCCATAGAAGCCGGTGTTGACGTTGCGGTCGGCGGCCTCCTCGGTGAAGGCCCGTTGCATCCACGATTCGCCGCCCTGGCCGCCGTATTCCTTCGGCACGGTGATGGCGGTGTAGCCGGCGGCGTGGAGCTTGCGGGTCATCTCCCCGCAGCGGGCGTGGTGGGCCGCCTCCTCCTCGGGAGTGATCATCCAGTGCATGGTCGAGAAGCCGGTGTCGGTCTCGATGGGGTCGGTGTTGGCCAGCAACCACTCGCGCGCGGCAGCGCGGTAGGCACGCTCGTCGTCGGACATCGCGGGCTGGGTGGTCTCGTGGGTCATCGTCACGGTGTCGAGACTAGCGAAATCTGACAGGCCGTCAGAAAGCGCCGGACGGGTGGCGCCGGGCAGACGGTCACACGCCCGGCACTACGATCGCCGGGTCGACGGCGATGGACCGGGGGGTCAGCGAATGAGCGACGACAGCTACGGGGTGCGTGACGACGAAGCGGCGCTCGAGGCTCGTCGCCTCGGTTACCTGGCCGAGGCCCGCGACCCGACGTCGATCGGGTTGATCGAACGGTGCGGCATCGGGCCCGGCTGGCACTGCCTCGAGGTCGGCGCCGGCACCGGCTCGGTGGCGCGCTGGATGGCCGAACAGGTCGGCGACGACGGCCGGGTGATGTCGACCGACATCGACCTGCAGTTCCACGCCGAGACGCTGCCCAACATGATCGTCCGCCGCCACGACATCCGCACCGATCCGCTCCCGTCGGCCCACTTCGATCTCGTCCATGCGCGGGCCGTGCTCCAACACGTCGGCGAGCACCGCACCGAGGTCGTCGACCGCCTCACCGACGCTCTCAAGCCGGGCGGTTGGCTGGTCCTCGAGGACGGCAACTTCCTGGCGTTCGCCAACCAGACGGTCCCCGACGCGTACCGGCCCCTGCACGAGCTCATCAGCGCCGGCGCGACCACCGCGTGGCGCGATCCCGACGTCGCCCTGAAGCTGCTCGGCGACCTCCGCGAGCGAGGCTACGTCGACCTCGACGTCGTGGGCGACATGTGGGCGATGCGCCCCGGCGAACCCGGTGGCGACTGGTGGTTCCTCGCCCTCGAACGGGCCGGGCCCCGCCTCGTCGACGCCGGCCTCATGACCTCCGAGGCCCTCGATGCCGCGCTGGCCGCGGTGCACGAACCGGGGTTCGTGATGATGAGCACGCTGTCGATCGCCGTCATCGGACGTCGGCCGGACTGACGCCGGCGGGCGGCGCCTCCGATCGGTACGAGTCCTGACGATGGCCCTCCGGCGTGGCCGGCGCGAACAGGAAGCCCTGCACGTGCGAGCAGCCGAGCTGCTGGAGCCGGGCGAGGGTGGCCTCGTCGCTCACACCTTCGGCGATGACCCCGAGCCCGAGCTCGCGGGCCATCTCGATGGTCGAACGCACGATGATCTCGTCAGCGGGGCTCGACGTCATGGCAGAGACGAAGGACTGGTCGATCTTGATCTCGGAGATCGGCAGCTGGCGCAGACGGGTCAACGACGAGTAGCCCGTGCCGAAGTCGTCCAGCGCGATGCGCACCCCCAGCGAACGGAGCTCGGCCAGCGTCTCGAGCAAAACCCGTTGATCGTCGTCGACGGAGCGTTCGCTGACCTCGATCGCCATCAGCGACGGCTCGACGTCGTGGGCAGCGAGGATGTCGCGGAAGCGGCGCGCGAACGACCGGTCCGACAGCCCCCGCGACGTGATGTTCACCGCGACGATCATCGGCCTGCCGGCCCGTTTCATCACTGCTGCCTGGCGGACACCCAGCGTGATCACGTGGGTGTCGAAGCGGGCCGTCAGACCGGACGACTCGACGAGGTCGAGGAACTCGATCGGGGCCAGGACGCCCTCGTCGCGATGCCGCCAGCGCACCAGCCCCTCGTAAGCGGACGTCTGGAGGGTCGCCGTGTCGACGATGGGCTGGAACCAGAGCTCGAGCTCTTCCTCCATGCGCTCGGTCAACGCCTCGAGGCGATCGATGCGCTGCTCGTGGCGCGGGTCGCTCTGGTCGCTGAACGCCTGCACTCCCAGGCCCCCGCGCTTGGCCCGGTACATGGCTTCGTCGGCGTGACGCATGAGCTCGTCGTGGGTCACCCCGTGTTCGGGCGACCAGGCCGCGCCGACCGATGCCGAGCACCCGACCTCCACCCCGTCGAGGCTGACGGGCTGACACAACGCGTGACGGACCCTCCTGGCGAGACCCATCAGCGCCTGTTCGCCCACGGCGGAGGAGATGACGACGAACTCGTCGCCGCCGAGTCGCCCCACTGCGTCCTCGCGCCGGGCCACCGCCTCGAGGCGGCGCGACTGCACGGTCAGCAGCCGGTCACCGACGAGGTGACCCATGGTGTCGTTGACGGCCTTGAAGCCGTCGAGGTCCATCAACAGCACCCCGACCGGCGCACCCGAGGCGAGGCGTCGGCGGATGTCGTCGATGATCCCGGCCCGGTTCATCAGTCCTGTGAGCGTGTCCTGTTCGGCACGTTTGCGGAGTTCCTCACCGGACTCGGCCAGGTCGGTGATGTCCATGGCGACGCCGCGATGCCATTCGGCGCCCTGCTCGCCGGGCACCCGCCCGACGACCTCCCGGATCCAGAGCCAACGCCCGTCGGCGTGCTGGATGCGGACCGTGCGCTCGACCCGGGTTCCATCGGCGGGCAGTTCGGCCGCGAGCAGCGGTCGATCCTCGGGGTGTACGAGCACATCGGGATAGCGGGCAGCGAAGTCGGCGTGGGCATGGCCGGTGACCTCTTCGGTCGGGCCCATGAGATGGCGCAGCCGGCCGGTGGCCGGATCGGCCTCCCACACGATCGCCGCGACGCTCTGGCTCATGTCGTCGAACTGGTTCATCGCCAGGCGCTCTCGCGAGCGCAGCCACTGGCTGTATGCCGCGACCGGCACTGTGACCGTCAGGAGGATCGCCATGGTGACCACGCCACCATCGAGGCCGCCGCGCACCGCGGCCACGGCCAGCCCGCCGCTGAAGGCGACCATGATGGACAGATAGCCCCAGGGTCGCAGATGGTTGAGGTTCGCGGTGACCATCAGGACGCCGATCAGCGCAATGGTCGTCCAGTGTTCGGGAAGCAACTGCGCGAAGAACACGCACAGCGCCGCATCGACCGCCGATTGCAGCCAGAACAGGCCCCGGGGGCCGGCCCAGGCCTCGACGCTCCACATCAGGGGGGCGAGCACCAGTGCCAGGATCATCACCAGCGCCACACGGTGCTCGCCGACCCCGGGAAGCACGGCAACGGCTCCTGCCAGACCGAGCGCACCCAGGGCCCTGCCGAGCGCATAGTGCGGCGGGCGCGCCGAGGCCAGCGACGTCAGGCCACGGGCGGCGAGGCCAGTGGCCGGGTCTCGGTCCCGAAACGATGGTGGTGCCATAGGTATCCCGTGGTCCGCTGCTCGGACCCCTGCACTGGACATCGGCCGCGACGGGCGTGCCGTGAGCCGCAACGCTGATGGTGCGGGGCGGCGCGTTGTACCGTGACCCGGTGCCCGAGCTCAGCTATCCCCGCCAGCAGGCCCGTACGCGCCGTTTCACCCTCGGGGTCCCCCGGGCGTTCAGCGTCGCCGCCGACAGCAGCCGCGTCGCCTTCGCCCGCACGACCGCGGGCGACGACCCCGTCCATCGGCTCTGGGTGCTCGACCTTCCCTCCGGCGCCGACGGCACCGACGCCGGGTCGTCACCGGGCGAGCGGCTGGTCGCCGACCCCGCCGAGCTGCTCGGCGAGGACGCCGGCACCGACCACGACCTGCCACCCGAGGAGCGCGCCCGGCGCGAGCGGGCCCGCGAGGCCGGCGGCGGCATCGTCTCGTTCGTGACCGACGCCGCCGTCAGCGGAGCCGTCTACGCGCTGGCCGGGCGCCTGTTCAGCACGGACCTCGACACCGGCGAGACGGCCCGCCTGCCCAGCACCGGCGGGGTGTTCGATCCGCGGCCGTCGCCCTGCGGCACCCGGGTGGCGTACGTCAGCGGCGGATCGCTGCGGGTCACCAGCCTCACCGAGGGCGACCGGGCCGTCGCCGAGCCCGACCGGGCCGACCTGGTCTACGCCACCGCCGAGTTCGTTGCGGCCGAGGAGATGCGCCGGTCGCGGGGCTACTGGTGGGCCCCCGATGGCGAACGGTTGCTCGTCACCCGGGTCGATCTCGCCGGCGTCGGCCGCTGGACCATCGGGTCGCTGCTCGAACCGTGGACCGAGCCGTCGGTCCTGCGGTACCCGGCGGCCGGGACCACCAACGCCACCGTCGACCTCGAGATCCGGGGCCTCGACGGCACCATCGTGTCCGTCGACTGGAACCCGCTCGGTCATTGGGAGTACCTCGCCGACGCTGCGTGGGACGAACCCGGCCGGCCCATGCTCGTGGTGCAGACCCGAGATCAACGCTGCTGCGCCGTGCTCGACGTCGACGCGTCGACCGGCTCGGTCACCGAGCGCTACCGCTGGAGCGACGAGCACTGGATCGACATCGTGGCGGGAGCACCCACGCAGGTCGGACACCGGCTCGTCACGGTCGAGGACCGGGGCGCAGCACGCCGTCTGGTGGTCGACGGCGAGGCGCTCACCGGCGACGACCTCCAGATCCGACGCGTCGTGTGCGCCGACGAGTCCGGGGTCCTCGTGGTCGCGTCGACCGATCCCATCTCCACCCGGGTCGCCCGGATCGGCTGGGACGGTGCGGTGACGATGCTCACCGAGCCCGGCGGCGTGCACAGCGCACACGCCGCAAGTGCCGATCCCGACGCCGCCATGGTCGTCACCACGGCGGGCATGGACCACGACGGCTGGATCACCACCGTGCGCCGCGGCGGCGAGGTCGTGGCCACCATCACCGACCTGGCCGAGGTACCCGTGCTCACCCCGACCGTGTCGTTCAACGTGGTCGGCCGGCGCGAGCTCCACGCGGCGCTCGTGCTGCCGGCGGACGCCGAACCGGGGGTGGCGCTGCCGGTACTGGTCGACCCCTACGGCGGGCCCCACGCCCAGCGCGTACAGCGCGCCCGCAGCGCCTGGGGTGTGTCGCAGTGGTTCGCCGACCAGGGCTTCGCCGTGGTCGTCGCCGACGGGCGCGGCACCCCGGGCCGTGGCCCCGCGTTCGAGCGGGCCGTCCACGGCGACCTGGCGGCACCGGTGCTCGACGATCAGGTCGACGCGCTGGAGGCGCTCGCCGAGCGCGACGACCGCCTCGACCTCGACCGGGTGGCCATCCGGGGCTGGTCCTTCGGCGGGTACCTGGCCGCGCTCGCCGTGCTGCGCCGCCCCGATCGCTTCCACGCCGCCGTTGCCGGCGCCCCGGTGACCGACTGGCGCCTCTACGACACGCACTACACCGAGCGCTACCTGGGCCATCCCGACACCGATCCCAGCGCGTACGCCCGCTGCGATCTCACCGCCGAGGCCGCTTCGCTCACCCGGCCGCTGCTGTTGGTGCACGGCCTGGCCGACGACAACGTCGTCGCCGCCCACACCCTCAAGCTGTCGCAGGCTCTGCTCGAAGCGGGACGCCCGCACGAGGTCCTGCCGCTGTCGGGCGTCACCCACATGACGCCCCAGGAGGAGGTCGCCGAGAACCTGTTGATCCTCCAGCTCGACTTCATCCGCCGATCCCTCGGGCTGAGCCGCCCGCACCTCACGAAGGAGAACCCATGACCGGACCCCTCGCGGGCCTGCGTGTCGTCGAAGGGTCGGCGTTCGTCGCTGCACCGTCGGGCGCGATGGCCTTGGCACAGCTCGGGGCGGACGTGATTCGCTTCGACGCCATCGGCGGCGGCATCGACCACAAACGCTGGCCGGTCACCGACGACGGCGTGTCGATCTACTGGGCCGGGCTCAACAAGGGCAAGCGGTCGGTGCAGGTCGACCTCCGCTCGCCCGAGGGGCGCGAGCTGTTGCGGGGCATCATCTGCGCGCCCGGCGACGACGCAGGGGTGTTCCTGACGAACTTCCCGGCCGCGGGCTGGCTGTCCTACGACGCCCTGCGGACCGGCCGGGAGGACCTCGTGATGCTCAACGTCATCGGCAACCACGACGGCACCACCGCCCTCGATTACACCGTCAACAGCGCCGTCGGGTACCCCGGCGTCACCGGGCCCGTCGGCCTCGAGGGTGTCGTCAACCACGTGATGCCGGGCTGGGACATCGCCTGCGGCCAGGCCGCAGCGGTGGGGCTGCTGGCGGCCGAACGTCACCGATCTCGCACCGGCGAGGGCCAGCTGATCACGCTGGCGCTGAGCGACGTCGCGTTGGCCGCGGTGGCAGCGCTGGGCCATGTCGGCGAGGCCCAGATCCTGGGCACCGAACGCGAGCGTCTGGGCAACGAGCTCTACGGGGCGCTCGGGCGCGACTACGCGACGGCCGACGGGCGGCGGGTCATCGCGGTGGCCGTCAGCCCCAAGCAGTGGAGCTCGCTGTGCGAGGCCTGCGACATGGTCGACGCCATGGAGGCGCTCGCCGCCGAGACCGGCCGGGATCTGGTCACCAACGAAGGCGACCGGTTCGTGGTGCGCGACCGTATCCACCCCCACATCGACGCCTGGTGCGGCGCCCGCACCCTGGCCGAGATCGCCGAGATCTGGGATCGCCACGGGGTCTGCTGGGGGCCGTACCAGTCGTTCCTGCAACTCGTCGCCGAGGACCCCCGCTGCTCGGTCGCCAACCCGATGTTCGCCGAGGTCGACCAGCCCGGCATCGGCACCTACCTGGCGCCGGGGTCGCCGCTGACCTTCACCGGGCTCGGCCGCGACGAGGTCCGCCCGGCGCCGGTGCTCGGCCAGCACACCGACGAGGTGTTCGCGGAGATCCTGGGGCTGTCCGACGCCGAACTCGGCGGGCTCCACGACCGCGGCGTGATCGCCGGCCCGGCCTGACCATGGCCGGCCGGCTGCGCCCACCACTGCGATCCTGCGACATCGTCGCCGGCATCTACGACTGGATCGACCGGCGCGGCACCGTCGTCTCGGACAGCCGCCGCGCCCGCCGCTTCGGCAGCTTCGGCGACGGTTCCTTCATCGCACACCGCCCCATTGCGCTCTACAACGAGCACGCCATCCACATCGGCGCCGGGACGATGATAGGACCGGGCGTCAGCCTCAGCGCCGGGATGGCGCCCGGCCAGGAGCTCATCAGCGACCGCATCATCTCGATCGGCAACGGGTGCCTCATCGGGCGGCATTCGAGCATCGTCGCCCACCTCGAGATCGTCATCGACGACGACGTCTTCTTCGGTCCCAACGTGTACGTGACCGACCAGAACCACGCGCTGGACGATCTCGGGCTGGCCATCGGCCGCCAGGCCGCACCCGAGCGCCCGGTGCACATCGGTGCGGGCTCGTGGATCGGCACCAACGCCGTGGTGCTGCCGGGGGTGACCATCGGCCGCGGCGTCGCAGTGGGCGCGGGAGCCGTGGTCACGACCGACCTGCCCGACTTCGCCATCGCCGTCGGCTCGCCCGCCCGGGTGGTGCGCATGCGCGACGAACTGACCTGATCTCGTTGTGTTCCTCCACCGTGACGGTGGATCAGCCTCACGAGATCTGCCGCCGGGCCGCAGTGGCCCGGGCTCAGATGGGGCCGTCGGTCAGCGCTGCGAGCTCGGCGAACACGTCGGTCAGGTCGACGGCATCGGCGGGGACGTCGATCGTGATGCCGGCGCCGTGGTCGAACATGTCGATGGTGGTGCTGGCGGCGAACGACCCCTCACCCGAGGGCTCCTGGCCGGTGATCGCCAGGGAGAGGCGGCGCAGGTTGCCCGCATCGTCGATGTAGAGGTCGACCACGGGTCCGTCGCCGAACATGGATGCGATGTCGTCGGGGTCGACCGGCCCGAGCGCCTCGAACTCGGCCACGCCGGCCTCGATGGCGGCTTGCACGTCGATGACGGTGCGGTAGTGGGTGGTGGCGTCGCCGTCGATGGTGGCCGGCCCGATCTCGTCGACCGAGCCGAGGTCCTCGAGCAGCGCCAGGATCTGATCGGGGCTGCTGCCGCCCTGGGCCCCGGTCAGAGCCGCGATGTCGGCGGCATCGACCCCCGGGACCGTCGCCAGGTCGACCATGCCCCAGCCGTCGCCCAGCTCGGCCAGCCCGCCGGGCAGTTCGTCGCCGCCGAATGCGGCGAGCATGCCGAGCATCGGCGCCCGCATGTAGACGACCGTGCCGTCGACGATGGTCTCGATGCCGAGGTCGTCACCGAAGAAGGCGGTGAGATCGCCGAAGTCGCCGAGATCGGCTCCCAATTCGCTGCCGAGGCTGCCGACGAATGCGTCGAACATGACCCCGAGATCGATCAGGGTGCGCTGGCGGAAGCCGTCGGTCTCGCCGGTGGCGAGAGGCTCCGACGGCGAGATCGCCAGCGACTGGCCGGCCATGTCGACCGACATCGCGAAGCGCATCTCGAAGCGGTAGCTCTGCTGGGCTGCGGTCTCGAGGGACCGTTGCACGAAGGCGACGTCGACGGGCACGCCACCGAGAGCACCCTCGTCGCCGGCGGGCGGCGGGCCTGTCGGCAGTGAGCCCTCGGGGAGATCGAGCACGAAGCCGCCGGGAGGGGGCGTCTCGGCGGGGGCCTCGGCCGGACTGCCGTCGGCGGCCGAGGTCTCGGCGGCCGGATCGGCAGCGTCGGTGTCGCCACCGGTGGAGGCCTCGGCATCGGAGGCGCCGGGTTCGGGCGCACTGCGCGGCTCGTCGGCGCCGGGGGTACCGGGCCGGACGGCGGGGTCGGACAGCGCTGTCGAGCCGCCGCCGACACAGCCGGTGGCGACCAGCGCCAAGACGACGACGCACAACGCGAGGGCACGGATGCGGCTCATGGGACCAAGTATCGACCGCAGACGGGCCCGATGGAGGTCGGTGGGTCGAATGGCCGATCGGGAACGGTCGGCGTCGAGCCGTCGGGATCCGAGGGCGTGTCGGCGGGTCAGGCGACGAGGTGGCGCAGATCCGGGCGGGCGGCGATGTGGGATGCCGCGTACCCACAGGTCGGCACCACCTTCAAGCCCCGGGCCTCGATGCGAGCCAGGACCTCGTCGAGGAACGGCCCCGAGACGCCCTTACCGCGCAGCTGGCCTGCGACCTCGACGTGGGGAATCGTCATGACATCGCCGTCGATGCGGTACTGCACCACGCCGACGACCGATCCGTCGTGGCGCAGCTCGTAGCGGTGCAAGGCGGGATTGTCGACGACCTCGGCGTCGGGGACATCCGCGCCGGGGACCTCGCCAGACGTGCCGGTCTCGTCGTTGGTGCCCATCTCACGACGCTACCCCGTGACCGACGGGGGCGAACATTGCCCCGATCTCGTCGCGCAGAGCCACCGTGGCGGTGGACAACCGCGACGAGATCGGGGTGGTTTCAGGTCGTGGGGAGGGGGCGGGCCTTCCAGAAGTAGTTGTGGATGCCGTCGGAGGTGAACAGGCGCCGGAACGTGGGCTCGACACGATCGCCGATGGCCAGGGTGGCGATGTCGACGTCGGTGAGCTCCATCGGCATGCGGCCGCCCCCGTCGAAATCGACCACGGCGAACACCACCGGCGGGCTCACCGAATAGACCAGGCGATCGATCGTGAACGTCACGACGGTGCCCACCGCATCGGCCATCGGCACCGCTGTCTGGGCGTCGTCGTGGTCGCCGGGGCGGATCGACACCCGCGCCGGGGGCATGTGGACCACGCCGCTCTCGTCGCCGGCGGAGGCGACGAACCCGAACTTCCAGTCCTGACGACGCGCCGCCGCCGAAGCCGACACCCGCGCCGGCGCCGGGCGGTTGGGGGGCTGGACCTCGAGCACGCCACGCCACTGCAGGAACTTGGCGTAGGGCACCGGGGCGCCGGCTGCGATCTGCGATGCCGTCGAACGGGCGGGACGACCGGCCACCAAGGCCTCGGTGGCCTCGACGATGACGACGTCGACACCATCGGCCACCGACATCACCGCGATGGTCTGCCCCGGGTCGGCCTCGTCGAGCGCCGCTGCGAGCACCAACGCCGGATGCGCCGTACCGGTGTTGCCCACGGTGGCCGACAGGTCGTCGACCATCTCGATGTCGCCGAACTGGCGGGCGATACGCGACTGCGCACGGGCGTGCACACCGGTCAGCACCACCCGATCGACCGTCTCGACACCGGCGTCGGCCAGCGCCGCCGCCCACGCCTCGCGCGCCAGCGGCACATAGCGGGTCTCGCCGAAACGTTCCTCCCACTGGCGCGCGTGCGTGGCCGTCGGCTCGCGCCAGCGGTCGAGGAACTCCTCGGTGACCGACGCGCCACCCAGATGGCGGGCCAGCAGCGGCCCGGCGGAGTCGTCGCCGATGACCAACGCTGCCGCACCGTCGCCGCCCGAGGCTTCGTCGGCGCCGGCGGGCAGACCCGTGCGGATCGCCGACGACACGACCATCGTGGACCCCGCGCCGGTGAGCGCAGCCCGCATCGTCCCGATGCCCGACCGCACCGCACCACCCAGGTCGAGTGCCATGGTGGACGCCGGCAGACGCAGCGCCGCATGGATGGCATTGGCGTTGGTCTTCTCGAGATACGCGGGCTCGGCGGTGGTGAACCAGAGCGCATCGGGGACGACCCCGGTGCCCGAGCCCAGCGCCATGCGAGCAGCGGCGACGCCCATGGTGGTGGTGTCCTCGTCGAACGACGCCACCGACCGCTGTCCTCTCCCTCCCCCGCTGCCCATGAACGCGGCGATCTCGCCACGATCGAGACGACAACGGGGCACATGGGTGCCATAGGCCAGGATTCCTCGCACGGCGGCGAGTCTAGGCGCCCCGACCCCCATCATCTGACGCTGCGTCAGATATCGGCTCGGGGCAGCCCCGCACTACCATCGCCGCGATGTCCTCGATCGTGCACGCCGGTTCGGTCACCGCGCTCGACGCCCGATCGCGCTACCTGCCCGGCTCCGAAGCCGGCGGCTACGTGCTCGGCACCCACGAGACGGTCGCCGCCGCCCTGCTCCGGGTCAGCACCGACCAGCTCACCATCGCCATCGACGCCCTCGGCGACCGCACCGCCGACGTCCACATCGCCACCACCGCAGCCCTCGCGGGCCTGGCCCGCACCGCAGCGCTGCTCCGCCTCGTGCGCGACTCCCTCGGCGACGACGTCTACCAGTCCGAGATCGCCGTCATCGACGACACCTACGACCTGTTGCGCGCCCTGCAGTCCGGCCAGGCCGAGCTCCGGGCCATCGACCTGCTCCGGGCCCGCTACGCCAGCGTGCTCGCCCCCGGCGCTCTGCTGGGTGTGCGGGCGCAGGTTCTGCGGCACCACCAGCTGCGTCGGCTCCAGGCCCTCACCGAAGGCCAGGCGCTGCAGCGCTCGCTCCATCGCCTGCGCCGCTCCCGGGCCCGCTTCGCCGCGCAACCCGTCGACGTCGCCGGCGACGCCACCATCATCGACCGAGAGCCCGTCGCCGATCACTTCGACAGCGTCGGCCCCGGCCTCGGACGGGCCTATCGCCGCTGCCGCCGGGCGTGGCGCACCATCGACGGTGCCGAACCCGTCGACCTCGCCCGATTCGGTACCGACGTCGGCGTCCTGGCCCGCCAACTCCAGCTCATCAGCTCCATCTGGCCCGAGGTGCTCGGCGCCACCGCCGACGCGGCCGGGCGCCTCGAGTCCGCCGTCGGCGAGGCCCGCGGGCTCGACCTCCTGACCGCCGAACTCGAAAGCGGCGACCTCGATGCCGACCCCGTCGAGACCGACCTGCTGGCCGCCATGGTGCGCCACCAACGCGACGAGCTCACCGGGGTCATCGTGGTGCTCGGGCAGCGTCTCCTCGCCGAGCCGACCCGCCTGTTCACCGAGCGCATCGGCCACTACTGGGCGACGACCCGCAGCTGACACGCCGGTCGCGCCGCGGCCGCACCGCCCCCTATCGCCAGGTCGCGCCGCCCGGCGCCACCATCGCCACCCACGTCCGCCCCGGCGTCAGGGCCACGTGCTCGCCGTCGGCGTCGGTGAACGTCGCCCGCGAACGCAGGCTCGGCCGGTTCCACCGGGCCGCCACCACCCGGCCGTCGGTGAAGATCAAGGCGTCCCCGCGCCCCACCGACACGCCCTCGTAGAGGACCTCACCCCACTTGTCGGTCAGCCCGCTGTCGATGTAGGGCGTGAACCACACGATGACGTTCTCGGGCGCCACCGGACGCCCGTCGCTGTCGGTGTGGGCGACACCGTCGTTGAATCGCCGCCAGCCGCCGAGGTCGCCATCCCAGCGGTACTCGATGCGCGGGCTCGACCCGGTGCGATACACCAGACGAATACGCGACGCCCGCCGGGACTCGGGATGCGGACCCTCACCCTCGTCCCGGTACGCGAACTGCGCCTGCGGCGGGCCCTGGGGATCGTCGACGGAGTCCAACAGCCTCTGCGATGACGTGAACAGATTGTGGGGCGCAGGCCGGCCCCCGACACGCCAGTAACCCCCGAAGACCCGATTGCCCCGATCGACCAGCGGCGCCCGGGCGACCAGACTCGAGAAGATGCCGTTGGCGCCGGAGTTCGCGAACACGGGCTGCGCGTACGACGCCGCGATGCCGATGTCGGTCGAGCGTGCCGACCGCACCGGACCGATGGCATCGGGTCGAGCGGAGTGGAAGACCGCCGCCAGGCGGGTCATGCCGCCCTCGACGAGCTCTTCGACCACGATGTCGGCGTCGTTGATCGCGCTCTGGGGCCGCGCCGCGGGCACGTTGTCGATCTTGACGACCACGGCGCGCCGCTGCGGCGGCCTGGCACTGGCCAGACCCGTCAGGGGCTCGGTTCCCGGCGCCGCACGCGGCGGGCGGGCCAGCGCCGCGACCACCTCGTCGCCGGGGCGGAGGCGGCCGAGCACGCCCCGGTACTCCCACCGCGAACCGCCGACCAGCGGGCTCAGCCGTCCGCCGGCGGGCCAGTCGCGGCTCGGTCCGGCCTCGGCGGCGGCGCCGGGACGGGCGACCGGACGCCAACGCTGCGGCAACCGCTCTGCCACCACGTTCTCGATCCGGAACGGGGTCGGCTCGGGGGTCGGCTCGGCGAGGGGTGCCAACGCGAAGTCGACGGGCGTCGGGCTGGGCACAGGAGTGGGCGTGGGCGACGCGGCCGGCCGCGCCGTGGGGGTGGGCGAGGCCGGAGCAACCGGGCTCACCACTGTGGTGGCCGCGTCGTCGCTGCCCGAGCCGGCGGCGACGAGGCCGACGACGACAGCGACCACGATCAACGCCGCGATCGACGCGGCTCCCGCGACGCGCGTGCGCAGGAACGACGGCAGTGTTGGCAGGGGCACCGGCAGAACGCTAGCGCCGCCGACCGGGACCCCGCGTCGCCTTCAGTCCGGGCCGATCCGGCCGATCTGACAGACATGACGATCACCGACACGGAGCGGTCGATACCGGCAGGCACCCCGGCCGACGACGGGTCCGCCGACGCCCGCACCGGCGGTCCCCCTCCCCGCCCGCGACCCGACGCAACGCCGGCAGGGACACCCATCGGCCACCGCGCCGGGGTCGTCGCCGCCTTCGGCGTCACGACCGCGCTGTCGGTGGCCACCGCGATCGACCCCGATCTCTGGTGGCATCTCCGCACCGGCGAGATCATCGTCGACCAGGGCATCCCCAGCGTCGACACCCTGTCGTTCACCGTCGCCGGAACGCCGTGGGTGACCCACGAGTGGGCCACCCAGGTCGCCATGTGGGGCGTGTGGTCGGCGGGCGGCGCCACCGCACTGATCCTGGTGTTCTGCGCCATCGTCGTCGCCGCATACGGCATGGCCTTCGCGACCAGCCGGGCCCGCCCGACCACCACGGCGGCGGTCATGGTGTTGGCCGCTGCGACCTCGATGATCGCCACCGCCCCCCGCCCGCAGATGCTCAACCTGTTCTGCCTCGCGCTGATCATCCTGGCGCTCGAACGGATGCGAGACGGGCGCCTCGATGCGCGCTGGATATGGGCGATGCCCGTCCTCACGACAGTCTGGGCGAACCTGCACTCGGGGTATCTGACCGGCGTGGTCGTGCTGGGCGTCTACGCCGTCTGCGAACGCCTCGAAGCCCGACGTGCCGGGGGCAGGGCCATGCCCGCCGCCATCGTCGGCCGCCTTCCCGCTGTCACCGCTGTCGCCTTCGTGGCCGCCGCCGCCAACCCGAGCGGCTGGCACCTCTGGGTCTACCCGTTCGAGACCCTGCAATCCGATGCCATGCGGCGCTACATCGTCGAATGGCACTCGCCGGACTTCCACTCGCCCTGGTTCTGGCCGTTCGTCC
The DNA here is from genome assembly GCA_046290435.1 of Acidimicrobiales bacterium. Lineage (GTDB taxonomy): Bacteria > Actinomycetota > Acidimicrobiia > Acidimicrobiales > UBA8592 > CAVQUE01. The sequence goes on along the minus strand of JBKAGO010000033.1, from coordinate 70,673 downwards.
TGCTGCTCACGTTGACCGCGGTGTCGATGGTGGCCAGCCGACGCTCGCCGGGCTGGACACCCCAGATGCTGGTGCTCGGCTCCGCTCTGGCCGGTATGCAGTCGATGCGCCACATCCCGCTGTTCGCGATCATCGCCATCCCGGTGGTGGCCGAACAGCTCGACGAGGCCCTGGCCCGGCGGCGCAAGGGGCAGCCGACCACCGGCCGGATCGCACGATCGGCACCGGTCGCCGTCGCCGTGGCCGGCGCCGGCGTGATCATCGCCACGATGTTCGTGTCCTCCGCCGTCGCCATCAACGACGAGGCCGTCGCCGAGTCCTACCCCGAAGCCGCCGTCGACATGATCATCGCCTCGGGCCTCGACACCGAACCCGGCTTCAACGCCTACCAGTGGGGCGGCTACCTGATCTGGCGGGGCCTCCCCGTCTACATCGACGGCCGCGCCGACGTCTACGGCGACGAGTTCATGGAGTGGTACTTCCGCGCCGAGGACGTCGAGGACGGCTGGCGCGACCCCCTCGACCAGCCCCGTGTCCAGTGGGCGCTGCTGGCACCCGACGCCGAACTCGGCGTGATGCTCGACGAGGTCGACGACTGGACGTCGATCTACGACGACGGCATCGCCGAACTCTTCTACCGCTGCGACGGATCCGCCGTCCCCTGTCCCGAACTGGCGACACCCGAGGGCTGAGCCGCTCCGGTCGTGATCCCCGACCCCAGACCGGGTCGGACGGCCCGGGCCGTCCGGCCCCAGCTGTGCCGATGACTCAAGCGCTCCCGACGCGGGCCCGATTGAACAGATGACCCCTCGGGGTCGACTGCACCGATTGCCAACCTCAGCGGGCCGGAGAGGGAAGCACCACCCATGCCACTGTCCCATGACGACGCGGCGCACCTGTTGCGCCGAGTCGGATTCGCCGGACTCGATGCCGAGATCGAGCACTTCGCAGGACGCGAAGTCGCCGACGCGGTCGACGAGATCCTCGCACTCACCCCCTCGCTGCCTTCGCGGCCCGCCTTCGCCAGGAACCGCAGCGTCTGGCCCGGCATCCGCGACTTCCGCCACTGGTGGATGCAACGGATGATCGATGCCAGCTGGGTCGACCGCAACGCCGCCACTCCGAGCCCGCTCGTCGAGAAGCTCACGCTGTTCTGGCACAGCCACTTCGCCACCGGCGCCTCGAAGGTCGAGGACCTGAGCACCGTCTACGGCCAGCAACACATCCTGCGCGATCGAGGCAAGGGCACCTTCGGCGACCTCCTCCACGCCGTGTGCACCGACGGCGCCATCCTGTCGTTCCTCGACAACCACCTCAACACCGCGTACTCGCCCCAGGAGAATTTCGCCCGTGAGCTCATGGAGCTCTACACCGTCGGCCCCACCGAGTTCACCGAACAAGACGTCATCGAGATGACCCGGGCCTGGACCGGGCACGGAACGATCGGCTGGCAAGGCTCCAACTGGAACCAGACCTACCGCTACTACCCAGACCGTCACGACAACGGGCCCAAGACGCTGTTCGGTCAGACCGCGAACTGGAACGGCCCCGAGACGCTCTCGCTGTTCACCACCGGTGTCAAGGCCCAGGCCTGCGCCCGGTTCCTGGCGCGCAAGTTCTGGCAGTTCTTCGTCAACGACACCCCGACCGACGCCCAGATCACCACCCTCGCCACGGCCCTCGGCCCCACCATGGACATCACCGCGCTGCTGCGGGCCATGCTGACCGATCCCGCCTTCTGGGACAGCCGTTACGCCACCGTGCGCTCCCCCATCGAGTTCGTCGTCGACGTGTTGCGCCGCACCGGCGTGCGCTCGGAGGACTCCGGCATCGAGTGGCAGATGGACGGCATGGGCCAGGGCCTGTTCGCGCCACCGTCGGTGGCCGGCTGGGGTGTCAACGGGCACTGGGTCAACACCAAGGTCGCCTGGGGCAAGGCCCGCTTCGTCAACGGCCTGCGCTGGAACGAGGACTACCACCAACGATTCGACGACATCCTCGACGAGCCCGACGCCGCCGCCGCCGTCGACCGCATGCTCGCCTACTTCGGCATCGGCTGGGCCTCACCCGAGACCCGCAGCGCACTCGCGCAACTGTGGCGATCCCACGGCAGGCGCCACCAATGGGCAGCCAAACACAACATCATCATCGCCGCCACCATGTCCCCCGAATTCCAGGTCGCGTGAGGCCCGCCATGAACGACATCGACCCCACCGCCGACCCCACCCGCCCGACCGACTCCCTCCCCACCCGCCCGACCGACTCCCTCCCCACCCGCCCGACCGACTCCCTCCCCACCCGCCCGACCGTGCGCCGGTTCGGGTTCGGGCCGACCCGAACTCGCCGACGCCGCCCGACGCCTCCACACCCCACCCGACGCCGACCACCTCCAACGCCGACGGTTCCTCCAGGGCATGCTCGCCGTCGGCGGCCTCGCCGCCCTCGGTATCCCCGAACTCGCCGGCAACGCCGAAGCAGCACCGCTCGGACCCGACGAGCGCATCCTCGTCACCATCTTGTTGTCCGGCGGCAACGACGGCCTCAACACCCTCGTCCCCCTCGAAGACGGCCGCTACCGTCGAGCCCGCGGCGATCTCGCCGTGCGCGAACGCGGCGCCCACCCCGTCGGCGAGGGCCTGTACCTGCACCCGAACCTGCGACGGCTCGCCGGCCGCTACGGCGACGGCGAGGTCGCCATCGTGCGCGGTGTCGGCGACTCCCTCGACGACCGCAGCCACTTCGTCAACCTGGCCCGCTGGATGGCGGGCACCAGCGCCGGGGCACCCTGGTACACCGGATGGCTGGGTCGCTACCTCGACGGCCTCGGCGCCGACGACCTGTCCGGCGTGTCGATCGGCTACTCGGGCTCGCCGCTCGTGATCGCCCGACGCCGCGGCGGATCGACGTCGATCCCGCCGTTCGGGGGGCTCTTCGGTATGGACCTCGAACAGCGGGACAGCTTCACCAAGCCCGTCTACAACGCCCTCCTCGGCCTCGAACCGAACCAGGTGAGGCGCTCGCTCGGGCCATGGGCCGCCGACATCGCCGCAGCCACCAGCACCGCCATCGAGACGGGCTCGCGCATCGCGCCGATGTTCCCCGAGGACGACCCGCTCGACGAGGTCGAGGACTCGCTGCTTCGCGACGCCACCCTCGCCGCCCGTCTGATCAACCTGAACGTCGGCGCCAGGATCATCCACATCGGTCTCGACGGGTTCGACCACCACGAGGGTCAGCGGCCCCAGCACGACGAGTTCATGGCGTCGCTCGATCGGGCCATCGACCGGATCATGCGCCAGGTACATCCCCGGTTCCGTGACCGGGTGATGATCATGACGTACTCGGAGTTCGGCCGCCGGGTGGAACCCACCGGGTCGGGCACCGACCATGGCACGGCGGCACCGCTGTTCGTCGTCGGCTCGGGCGTGAAGGGCGGGATGTACGGCGAGCAACCGTCGCTCGGACGCCTCGACGAGCGTGGCGATTTCCGCCACACCGTCGACTTCCGGTCGGTGTACGCGACCATCCTCGACGACTGGCTCGACGCCGACCCCGACGAGATCCTCGGCCGCAAGTACGACCAACTGGGCTTCGTGGCTCGCCAGGGCAGCCGGGGACCGACGTGCATGGGCCGTGCAGCGACGATCGTCGGCGGGGCCAACCAGAAACGCATCGTCGGCACCAACGGCGACGACGTGATCGTCACCCGCAACCCCGACGGAGCCATCATCGACGGACGCGGTGGTGACGACATCATCTGCGGTGGGCCGGGCGACGACGTCATCCGTGGCGGCGCCGGCAACGACCGCATCGACGGCAGGGCGGGCAACGACAGGTTGTTCGGTGGAGCGGGCCGGGACACGCTGCGGGCCGGGGCGGGCAACGACCGGCTCGTCGGCGGCAAGGGCCGCGACCGCCTGATCGGCCGGAAGGGCCGCAACGTGATCGTCGGCGACCGCCGCCAGGACACCATCCGAGCCTCGCGGCGAGACATCATCACCGGACTCAGACGGCCCCGATAGCGCTCGATCCCCGAGGCCAATCCGTCTGGCGCCGAAAACCGCTGCCCTGACAACGCGTTTCGGCGCCAGACCCGACGGCCACCCGGGACAACACCACCCAGGGCCAACCGACTGGCGCCGAAAACCGCTGCCCTGACAACGCGTTTCGGCGCCAGACCCGATGACCTGCCGGGCAGCACCACCCAGGGCCAATCCAACTGGCGCCGAAAACCGTCGCCCTGACAACGCGTTTCGGCGCCAGACCCGATGACCTGCCGGGCAGACTGGGCCCGATGCCGCCACCGCACGCCGAGCCCGACCTCCGACGTGGCGTCGTCGCAGCCCTCACCGCCTACCTCATCTGGGGCCTGTCGCCGCTGTTCTGGAAGCAACTCGGCGACGTCGCCGCCATCGACACCGTCGCGTGGCGCATCCTCTTCACCGCCGTCACCGTCGGGGCCCTCGTAGCCGCCACCGGCCGCCGCGGCGAGTTCGCGGCGGCCCGACGCGACCCCACCGTCGTCGTCGTGGCCGCCACCACCGGCGCCCTCCTCGGCGCCAACTGGGGCGTCTACGTGTGGGCCGTGTCGGCCGAACGCGTCGTCGAGGCGTCGCTCGGCTACTTCATGAACCCGCTCGTCAGCGTGTTCCTCGGCGTCGTCTTCCTCCGCGAGCGGCTCCGACGAGGCCAATGGGCGGCCGTCGCACTCGCCGGGCTCGGCGTCGCATGGCTCACCATCACCCTCGGCTCGTTGCCGTGGGTGCCCCTCCTCCTCGCGCTGACCTTCGGGCTCTACGGCCTGGTCCGCAAGGTCGCCGCCGTGGGACCGGCCGTGGGGCTCACCCTCGAGACCTGGCTGATGCTCATCCCGGCCGCTGTGCTGCTGCTCGTCCGTTCGTCAGGGCCCGACGTCGACCTGGTGTACCCGCCGGCCACGATGCTCCTGCTCGCCTCCACCGGGCTCGTCACCGCCGTCCCGCTCGTCCTGTTCGCCGCCGCCGCCCGCCGAGTCCCGCTCAGCATGGTGGGGCTGGCCCAGTACCTGACCCCCACGCTGCAGTTCCTCATCGGGCTGCTCGTCTACGACGAGCCCTTCGATCGCACCCAGCTCGTCGGCTACTCGCTCATCTGGGCCGGGCTGGCCGTGTTCATCGCCGACGCGATGCGTGCGGCGGGGAACCGACGCCTCGACCCGGCTGCCGGAACCGACCGGGCCGGCGGCATCCCGGCAGCGATCCCCCCCACCGCAGCGGGAGCCACCGACCGGGCGGGCGGTGCACCGGCCACGCGCCCCGCCGCCGAGTAGCGTCGCCGGGCGGAGGCACCGTCATGACGCAACGACTGATCTCACTCGCCGCCGGGGTCAGCCCCGAGCTCGCGGCCGACCCGGAGCGCTTCGTGCGCACCGCTGCCGCCGCCGGCTGGCCCGCCTGCGGGGTGTGGTTCGACGCCGAGTCCTGGACCGACGCCACCACCGCCGCCGTACGACGTGCCTTCGACGACACCGGCATGGTGCCCGTCGACATGGAGGTCATCCGCATGGGCACCGACCTCGACCAGGGCGAACGCCTCGTCGACGCCGCAGCCGAGATCGGCGCCCGGAACATCTTGACCATCTCGGCCTTCACCGACCCGGGCGCCGCCGCCGAACGGCTCGTGCAGCTCCAGGAACGCGCTGCGCCCGCCGGTATCCGGGTGTGCCTGGAGTTCATGCGCTTCACCGCCGTGCGCACGCTGGGCGACGCCATCGCCGTCGTCGACGCCACGGGATCGGACCAGGTGGGCATCCTCGTCGACCTGTTGCACCTGCACCGCAGCGGCGGCTCGGTCGACGACGTCCGTGCCGCCGACCCGGCGCTGTTCCCCTACGCCCAGTGGTGCGACGCACCCGCCGAGCCGCGTGGCTGGGAGACCCGCGAGATCATCGTCGACGCGCTCGACGACCGCTGCGCCCCCGGCGAGGGCGGACTCGACGCCCTCGGCTTCCCGGCGTTGTTCGCACCCGAGGTACCGATGTCCATGGAGGTCAGGTCCCGGGCCCTCCGCGAGGGGTTCGCCGATCCAACCGAACGGGCCGCGCACCTGCTGGAGCGGACCCGGGCCGCGGCGGAGGCCGGCGCCGCCGAGTAGCGTCGCCGTCCATGAGTGGACTGCACGACGGACATGTCATCTGGGTCACCGGCGCCGCCTCCGGCATCGGCCGCGCGAGCGTCACCGAAGCCATCGCCGAGGGGGCGAAGGTGATCGCCTCGGACCTCCCCACCGCCGACTTCTCCTGGGCCGAGGGCAACGAGTCGATCGTCGTGGTCACCGGCGACGTCACCGACCCCGACCACAACGACGCTGCCGTCGCCGCGGCCATCGAGCACTTCGGACGCCTCGACGGCGCCGTCCTCAACGCCGGTATCCCGACGTCGGGGCCGCTGCTCGAGCTCCCGATGGAGGCGTTCGACCGCTGCATCGAGGTCAACGTCCGTGGCGTCGTGCTCGGCGTGCGGGCCGCGGCACGGGTGATGCGACCGGGCTCGGCCATCGTCGCGACGGCATCGACGTCGGGAATGCGCGGCGACCCGAACATGTGGCCGTACAACACCTCGAAGGCCGCGGTGATCAACATGGTGCGGGCGATGTCCATGGAGCTGGCGGGCTCGGGCATCCGCATCAATGCCGTGTGCCCCGGCCCCACCGAGACCGGCATGACCACCCGCATCAAAGAAGCCGATGGCGCCTACGAGGACCTGCGCCGCCGCATCCCGCTGCAGCGCTGGGGCCAGGCATCGGAGCTGGCGGCGGCCATCAGCTTCCTGCTGTCGGCCAAGGCCGGCTTCATCACCGGCGTGCACCTGCCCGTCGACGGTGGCATCAGCGCCAACACCGGCCAGTTCACCCCACCGGCCCTCGCGCCCTGAGCGACGGGGCACCGACACGGCGGCGGAACCACTGGGGCCGGAACCACGGGGGCGTTACTCAACCAACTCCAGGTCGTCGAGCCCGGAGGCCGCCGCGTCATGAGTTGGTTGAAAGTACGACTTGACCCCTGCCCTTGCGAGCCCGGAGAAGGGGCAGCCGGAGAGGCTCGGCCCCTGCGCTCGACCCCTGCGCCCGGTCAGCCCCGAGTCAGATGATGTTGATGACGTCGAGCACGGAGGCGGCGTAGGCCTCGTCGCCCGACACGGTGCACGACGGGCGCCAGTCGGCGCGCTTGGTGCCCCAGCTGACGAAGTCGTGGGCGCTCGAGGTCACGGTGGCCGCAGCGTCGCCCTCGGCGCTCTCGACGCACCCGACGAAGCCGTCGTCGCCGGCGGGGGTCAGCGTCCAGGTGCCGCCGCCGGGGCCGGTGAGCTCGATGCGCAGCGGTGCGGTGATGACCCCCGGGAGCTCGTCGGGCTGCATCTGGGGCAGGCCGGCCATCATCCAGTCGATGCCGGGTCGCACCATGTCGTCGGTGGGCTCGGGCAGATCGGTGGTGAGCGGGCCCGTCGGGGCGAGCAGGTCGATCCGCAGATGGCAGTAGTGGTCGAACGCGTAGGCGTTGGCCACCAGGTGCAGCGCATGGGATCCGAGATCGGCCAGTGGAGCGACCGTCGATGCGGTGGGCTCGTCCTGCATGGCCGCCATGGCCCCGATCCAGCCGTCGTAGAAGCGGTCGTACTCGGCCCGTACCTGCTCGGGGGTCCAATCCTTACGGGGCGCGACGAGGGCTTCCATGGCCTCTTCGGCCTTCATCGCCGGCGGCGGGTCCTCCGGCGGCGGGGTGGGCTCGACCGTCTCGGCCATGTTCGACGTCATGTGTGCGAACACGTCCTGGACGCGCCAGCCCTCGCATGCGCTGGGCTTGGCCCAGTCGTCTTCGCTCATGGCGTCGAGCAGCGACAGGACGTCGCGGTGGATCGCCTCGAGCGCGGTGATGGCTTGTCTGGTCATGGATGGTCCCCCTCGGTTGGTACGTCTCGGTTGCTACGGCTCGTTGGCAGAGCCGGATTCGGTGGCGTCGGCGTCTCGACGGCGCCGACCCCCCGACGACCGGCCGGCGGCCCAGCGCCGCCGGCGTCGTCGATCAGGCGCCGCGGCCCTCGGCGGCTTCCTGGGCGCGGGTGCGGCCACAGAGCAGGATGAGCTCCTCGTGGAGCTCGAACCACACGGTGTGGTAGCTGTCCTTGAGCGGCGCAGCCAGGAACGACGGATCACCGGCCTGGATGGCGGCGAGAGCAGCGGCGAAGCGCTCGGGGTAGCGGGCCAGGCGTGGCGCCAGGGCGACGGCGTCGGCGAACACGGGCTCGACGGCGGCGTCGAGGGCGGCCAGGCGGTCGAAGATGGCCTGGTCGTAGTCGGGGTCGGTGTGGTCGTTGAGCTCCTGGGTGCCGTCGACGTCGCGCACCTGCCAGTCGGTGACGAGCTGCTTGAACTCGCCGTTGTGCTCGCAGAACCGCTCGTAGACGGCCTCGATGGCGTCGTGGTCGACTCCTTCGCGCTCGACGGCGAGCTGCTCATCGAGCCAGGTACGGCCCTCGGGCATCAGCCGCAGACCGCGCGGGGTCTCCTGGGCGTGGCCGGCCTCGACCATCTGGGCCAGGGCGTCGGCGACCGCGGAGGGGTCGGCACCGGTGGTCTCGGCGATGTGGTCGGCCGATGCGATGCCCTTGAGGCGCAGGGCCATGGCGATGTCGAGCACGGATCCGTCTCCTGTGTGTTGCGAGTCAGTGGGGGTGGTGTGTGGTGCCGCTCAGAACACCGGGTCGGGGAAGGCGCGTTGGAGTTTGCGCATGCCGGCGATCCAGCGGTCGCGGTCGGCGCCCTTGCGGGCGGTGTAGTCGGCCACCTTCGGGTGCGGCAGGATGAGGAACCGTCCGTCGGCCAGTCCCTCGACGACCGCATCGGCAACCGCCTCGGCCTCGAGCATGCCGTCGAGGGCGACGACGCTGTCCTCCATGTCGACCGTCATCGCCGTGCGCACGCCCTGGGGGCACAGCGCCGAGGCGGTGACCCCGTGGTCGCCGTAGGTGATGGTGACCCATTCGGCGAACGACACCGCGGCGGCCTTGGTGACCGAGTACGGCGCCGATCCGAGCTGGGTGAGCAGTCCGGCGGCCGAGGCCGTGACCATCAGGTGGCCGTGGCCACGGTCGATCCAACGGGGAACCAGGACACGGGCGAGGTGCACGTGGGCCATGACGTTGACGTCCCAGGCCCGCTGCCATTCGGCGGTGGGCAGTTCGACGCCGCCGCCTCCGCCGATGCCGGCGTTGGAGCAGCACAGGTCGACCGGGCCGAGCTCGGCCTCGACGCGCTCCACCGCGGCGGCGACGGCGTCCTCGTCGGCCATGTCGCAGACGATGGCGAGCGCCCCGAGCTCGTCGGCGAGCTCGGTGAGGGGCCCATCCTGAACGTCGAACAACCCCAGACCGGCGGCGCCCTCGGCGTGGAACCGACGGGCCAGCGCCGCGCCGATGCCCGACGCCGCGCCGGTGATGATGACGGTTGTGCCCTCGACGTCCATGGTCCCCCGGCTCGTTGTGCTCGCGGCCAGCGGCGAGTATCGCGCAGCCCCGTGCGGTGTGATCGAATCGTCGGTCACACCGACCACCCCCACCACACCGATCAGGAGAACGCCATGGCCCTTCCCGCAGGACTCGGAGACACCGAGACGCTTCGCATCGCAGAGATCGACGACGACATCGTGCTCGTCACCCTGCACCGGCCCGACCGCATGAACGCCATCTCGACGCAGCTGATCAGCGACCTCGACGACGTCGTCCGGGCCGTCGACCTCGACCGGACCACGCGGGCGGTGATCCTCACCGGTGCCGGGAAGGGCTTCTGCGCCGGCGCCGACCTGCACAGCACCGGCGACCCGGCACCGGGCGCCGAGGGCACCAGCCGACTGGTGGGCAGCTTCTTGTGGCAGGACCACCTGGCCACGCTCCACGAACACATCCATCGCAGCCGCAAGCCCTGGATCGCCGCGGTCAACGGCGCGGCCGTCGGTGGCGGCTTCGCCATGAGCCTGGCGTGCGACATCCGGGTGGCGGCCGCCTCGGCGCGCTTCGGCGCCGTGTTCATCAAGGTCGGCGTGTCGAACTGCGACATGGGCACGAGCTACTTCCTGCCCCGCCTCGTGGGCGCGTCCCGTTCGGCCGAGCTGATGCTGACCGGTCGCATCTTCGACGCCGACGAGGCCCTCGCCATGGGCCTCGTCGTCGACGTCGTGCCCGACGGCGAGGTCGTCGACCGGGCGCTCGAGACCGCCCGCCAGATCCGCGAGAACAGCCCGCTGGCGGTGTGGATGACCAAGGAGACGATGTGGCAGACACTCGATGCGCCGTCGTTGCGCTCGGCGCTCGACATCGAGAACCGCACCCAGATCATGATCACCACCACCGGCGCCATGGCCGAGGCGGCCCAGGCGTTCGTCGAGAAGCGCCCCCCGCAGTGGCAGGGCCTCTGACTTCGAATGTCGACCCGGCGTCATTCGACGACGAGGCCCGCCATCGGATCGACCGGGCAGGAGGAGCAACGCCAACCAGCGAGCGCCGCATGTGCTACAAATAGCACATGACATCGATCGGTGTTCGTGAGCTTCGTCAGCGAGCCAGCGAGTATCTCCGCCGCGTCGAGGGCGGTGAGACCATCGAGGTCACCGACCGGGGCCGACCCGTGGCGCTGCTCGTTCCCGTCCCGACGGACACGCTCGCCCAGTTGCGAGCCTCGGGCCGGCTCCGCCCGGCCAGTGCACACCGACTGCCCGATCCCATCGACCCCAGGCCGGGCGTGGCGCCACCGTCGGAGATCCTCGACGACCTCCGCAACGATGACTGAACGAGCGACGTACATCGACTCGTCGGCAATCGTGAAACTGGTGGTGCGCGAGGACGAGTCCGACGCACTTCGGGCCCACATTGCCCATGGACGGGTTCTCGTGTCCAGTGCCATCGCCGTGACCGAAGTGCTGCGAGCGACGGCACACCACGGCGAGGAGGCCGTCGGGATCGCACGAGAGGTGCTCGCACGCTTGGAGCTCCTGGCGGTGGACGACGACATCCTCGAGGCAGCAGGAAGTCTCGAACCGGTCGGATTGCGCAGCCTCGACGCGATCCACCTCGCGAGCGCACGGGCGCTTCGCAGCTCGATCGACGAGTTCCTCTGCTACGACGGCCGGCTCGCTGCTGCGGCTGCAGACGGACACTTCCTCGTCGTGCGCCCCGGCCGCCCCTGACCGAGCAGCATCAGGTGGGGACGGGGGCGCCGCGACGGGTGATCTTGCGGGCCAGGCTCCAGCGGTGGACCTCGTTGGGGCCGTCGTAGATCCGGAACGGGCGGGCGTCGCGGAAGATCTGCTCGACGACGGTCTCGCCGCTGACGCCGGTGCCGCCGAGGATCTGCACGCAGCGGTCGACGATGCGCCACACGGCCTCGGACACGACGGTCTTGGCCTGGCTGGACTCCTCGTTGCAGCGCTCGCCCTGGTCGAGCATCCAGGCGGTGTGCAGGATCAGCAGCCGTGAGGTGCGCAGGTCCATCTCGTTGTCGGCGAGCATGAAGCCGATGCCCTCGTGGTCGCCGAGGGCCTTGCCGAACGCCTGGCGCTCCTGGGCGTAGGTGGTGGCGATGTCGTGGGCGCGGCGGGCGGCGCCGAGGTGGCGCATGCAGTGGGTCAGCCGGGCGGGCGCCAGGCGGATCTGGGCGTAGCGGAAGCCCTCGCCGAGCTCGCCGAGGACCTCGTCGGCGTGGACACGCATGTTCTCGAACCGCATGACGGCGTGGCCGCCGGCGAACTGGTCGTCGAGGGTGTCGAGCGACTCGGCGATGACGATGCCTTCTCGGTCCATGGGGACGAGGAACATCGTGGCCCGGGGGCGGTCGCCGTCGAGGTCGACCTGGCGGGCCATCACGATGCAGGCCGCCGCGCCGTCGGCGCCGGTGATCCACTTCTTGGTGCCGTTGACGACCCAGCCGTCGCCGTCGGGCGTCGCGGTGGTCATGAGGGCGCCGGGGTCCGAGCCGGCGCCGGGCGGGGGCTCGGACATGGCGAAGCAGGTGCGGATCTCGCCGGCGGCGTGGGGCCGCAGCCACTGCTCCTTCTGGGCCTCAGTGCCTGCGTGGGCCAGCAGGTGGGCGTTGCCCTCGTCGGGGGCCGACACGTTGAGTGCGATGTTGCCGAGGGGCGAGTAGCCGGCTTCCTCGAAGACGACGGCCCGGCCGACGTGGCCGAGCCCGAGCCCGCCGTAGGCGGTGTCGATGTGAGGGCTCAGCAGTCCGGCGTCGGCGGCGAGGGCTTTGAGCTCGCGGCACAGCTCGTCGCTGGGTCCGTGGCTTCCGGTGCGGGCGTCGCCCTCGTAGGGGATGACGGTGTCGCGCACGAAGGCGCGGGTGCGGTCGCGCAGCTCGACGAGGTCCGAGGGCAGGGAGAAATCGATCATGGCGAGCAGTCTGGTGCAGCCCATCCGCCCCCGCCACGCCGCCGCCATCGTTCTGGCGCCGAAAACCGTCGCCAGGGCGACGAGTTTCGGCGCCAGACCGAATGACCTGGTGCGCCACGAGACCAGGCCACACGCCGCGACGCCGCCGGGGCCTCTATCTTGAGTGGCCGGACGAGCCGACACATGGAGCAGGCCGCCAATGGACTACCAGAGCATCTACCACGTCGGCGTGCTGACCGAAGGCCTCGAAGCCGCCATGTCGGACCTCGGCCACCAGCTCGGCCTCACCTGGTGCAGCATCCAGGAACGCGAGATGCCGGTCCGCACCGCCGAGGGCATCACCACCACCTCCATCCGCTTCACCTACTCCGCAGAGGGTCCCCAACACGTCGAGCTCCTCGAGGCCGAACCCGGCTCCTACTGGGACGGCACCGGGCGCCCGGGCCTGCACCACGTCGGCATCTGGGTCGACGACCTCGCCGCCGAGACCGACCGCATGCTCGCCGCCGGCGGGATCCTCGAAGCCGCCGGGGTCACGCCCTCCGGCGAGGGCTACGGCACCTTCACCTACGTCCGGGCATCGACGGGCCAGTTGATCGAGCTCGTCGACGCGCGGGCCAAGCCCCGTTTCGAGGCGTGGTGGGCGGGCGGCTCGCTCGGATGACGCCCGTGCCGACGCCGCAGGCAAGCCCGGCGAGGCTGTCATGAGCACCGACATCTCGCTCATGACCACCTCGCTCAAGAGCGCCACGGCCCGCAAGCTGCTGGTCGATCTCGACGCCGAGCTCACCAACCTCTACCCCGACCACCCCTATCCCCCGCCCTTCGGCGACGACGAGGCCAAGGGGGTCGGCTCGGTACTCATCGCCTACCACGAGCGCCGCGCCGCCGGCTGTGGTGCGGTGCGCATGCTCGATCGCGACGCCGGCATCGCCGAGGTCCTGCGGATGTACGTGCTGCCGTCGGCCCGAGGACGCGGCATCGGGCGCACCCTGCTGCATGGCCTGGAATCCGAGGCGGCACACATGGGCGCCCGGCGCGTCGTGCTCGAGACCGGCGACCGCCAGCCCGACGCGCTGGCCCTCTACGAGAACCACGGCTACGAACCCATCGACCCGTGGCTCGACGACCCGAACCCCCACTCGATCTTCATGGGCCGCGACCTCGACTGAGGACCCGGATCGCCGGTCGACCATCCAGGCGGCCGACCAGCACTGCGACGCCGCAGATCAGAGCAGGCGGAGGGGCTGTTCGAGGTAGCGCTTGACGGTCTGGGTGAACTCCGCGGCAGGGGCGCCGTCGAGGATGCGGTGGTCCCACGTGAGGCTGATGGCCATGCGCTTGACCTTGCGTGGGGTGTCGCCGTCCCATGCGACGTCATCGCGGATGCGGTTGACGCCCAGGATCGCCGCGTTGGGCTGGTTGATCACCGGCGTGAAGTGATCGACACCGAACATGCCGAGCGCCGTGACCGAGAACGTCCCACCTTCCATCTCGGCCAGGCTGAGCTTCTTGGTGCGCGCTGCGTCGGCCAGGCGGCTGGTCTCGATGGACAGGTCGGTGAGGCCCAGGGTGTCGGCGCCTTTGATGACCGGCACGACCAGGCCGTCGGGGACGGCGACGGCCATGCCGATGTTGACGTCGGGGTAGGTCGCGATGGTGTCGCCCGCCCACATCGAGTTGGCCATCGGATGCTCGCGTAGTGCCTTGGCGCAGGCGGCGATGACGAAGTCGGTGAAGCCGGGGACCGAACCGAGCTCGTCGGCGCCGATCTCCTTGAGCTGGTCGCGCAGCTCGACGCAGCGGTCCATGTCGACGTCCATCGTCAGCGTCAGCTGCGCCGACTCCTGCAGGGAGGCGTACATGCGCTCGGCGATGATCTTGCGCATGCCGGTGACGGGCACCGATGAACCCGGCGCCACCGACGGCGCCGCGGCGCCTGCGGGGGCCGCGGCTCGGGTGGCGCCTCCATGGCTGCGAGCGTGGGCATAGACGTCCTGGCGGGTGACCCGCCCGTCGGGGCCCGTGCCGGCGACGTCGTCGATGGAGATGCCCAGCCGCTCGGCGGCCTTCGCCGCGGCGAACGGCACGAAGCGGTCGAGACGCGCATCGGCGGCGACGGGAGCAGCCGCAGCAGCGGGTGGTGTGGCCGGGGCAGCGGCGGCGGCCCCGAGGCCGGCGGCGACCGCGGCCTCGACGTCTTCGGAGGTGATGCGACCCCCCGGACCGGTGCCGCTGACGGCGCCGACGTCGACGCCATGGGCGGCGGCGACACGGCGGGCGTTGGGCGACGCCAGGATGCGCCCGCCGAGGCCACGGCCCGGGGGCTGCGCGGCGATGACGTCGTCGGCGGTGATGCGCCCGCCCGGACCGGTGCCGGCGACGGTGGCCAGATCGATGGCCAGTTCGGCGGCGACACGGCGGGCGTTGGGCGACGCGATGATGCGACCACCTGCGTCACGGGTGGCGACCGATGCCGCCGGCGCCGATGTGGGCTCTGCGGCAGCAACGGTGGTCGGTGCCACCGGAGCGTCGGCAGCAGCGGCAGCCGGGGCGTCGGCTGCGGGCGCGGCAGCGGTTGGCGCAGCGCCCGACGGGGGCTCCTCGCCCTCGGCCAGCAGCCATCCGACGACCTCGCCGGGCTCGAGGGTGTCGCCCACCGCAGCGGCGTGGAACACCACACCGGCGGCGTCGGCTTCGACCTCGGCCTCGACCTTGTCGGTCGAGATCATCATGACGACATCGCCGGGCTTCACCGTGGCCCCGGCCGACGCGACCCATTCGGCGATGGTGCCCTCGGTCATCGTCAGGCCGAGCTTCGGCATCAGGATCTGGGTTGCCACGGTTTCTCTCCTCGGAACAGATGGGTCACGGCGCTGCCGTGACGAAGAACTGATCGGCGACGGCAGCGGCCAGCGTCCGTGCGGGGTCGATGACCCACGGGCCAGTGGCCGTGACCGTCACCCGTGCGACGGCACCGCGTGACAGGACATGATCGCGCTCGCCGTCGAAGGCGAGCACACCGGGACCTGCCAACTCGAAGGGTTCGCCGAGTTCGAGCCGGCGATGCGACTCGACCTCGACGTCGACGTAGGTGCCGGGCCCGATCGGCGCCCGTACAACGGAACCGCCGGGGCCCATGGTGACGGTGACCGCAGCGCCTTCGCACCGGCCGACCGGCGCCATGACGCCCGCGATCGACGACAGGCCCACCGCGTCGCTCTCGGCCATGGCGAACACGGCCGCCACGAGATCCTCGGCGTGCCACACGGCCCGCGAGCCGATGAAGTCGCCACGGACGAGTACGACGTCGACGAGCGCGGCGTCGTGGTGGTCGTCGATGGTGACCTCGATGCGTTTGGCCCGATGGGCGACGTCGGCGAGCGCGACGGCTCCCGACGCCACCAGCCCCGCCGCGACGCCACCGATGGTGGGCTCGACGGTGCTGGGGAACACGTTGTTGGTCCCGACCGCGAGGGGCATGACCGCTGCGTCGGGCCAGCCCTTGGCGACATCACGGTTGGTGCCGTCGCCGCCGAAGACGATCACGGCACCGGCGTTCATGTCGGCCATCGCCGCCGCCGCACGGCGCGAATCGCTACCCGTGCCGATGGTCTCGAGATCGACGACCTCGACGGCAACGCCCGCAGCCGCGGCCAACCCCTCGACGGCACGCAGCACCAGGTGGCGCGTGTCGTCGAGGATGACCAGACGGGTGGCGCCGCCCTCGACGGCGCCGTGCGCGGCGCGTCGGATCGACGCGATCTTGTCGACGTCGCCGACCGAGCCGGCATTGCCGACCAGCCGCCGGACGTCCTTGCCGGCCGAGGGGCTCGCGATGATCCCGACGGTCGCCATCGCCACGGGTTCGGTCGGTGGTGGCGGGCTCAGGCTCGGGCCATGACGCCGCGCACTGCGTCGGCGATCGTCGCGGCGCTGGGCACGTAGGCCCGCTCGAGGGCCGGGCTGAACGGCACGGGCGAGAACGGGGCACCGACCCGGGCGATGGGCGCATCGAGGTAGTCGAAGGCCTCCTCCTGGATCTGTGCGGCGATCTCGGCGCCCATGCCGCCGTTGCGGACGGCCTCGTGCACGATGACGATGCGGTTGGTCTTGCGGGCCGACTCGACCACCATCGCGGTGTCGAAGGGCTCGAGGGTGCGGGGGTCGATCAGCTCGACGTCGATGCCCTCCTCGGCCAGCTTCTCGGCTGCGGTGGCGGCCTCGTTGACCATGCGCCCGATGGCCACGATGGTGACGTCGTTGCCTTCGCGCACGATGTTGCCCTTGCCGAGGGGGATCTCGTAGAGACCCTCGGGGACATGGCCGCTGGTGCCGAGCATCGCCTTGTGCAGGGTGACGATCGTGGGGTTGTCGTCGCGCACGCACGAGACCAGCAGGCCCTTGAGGTCGTGGGGGTTCGACGGGAACACGACCTTGAGGCCGGGCACGTGGATCAGCCACGCCTCGAGGCTCTGGCTGTGCTGGGCGGCGGCACCGAGGCCCGCGCCGCCGGTGGTGGTGATGGTCAGCGGCAGGGTGGCCTTGCCGCCGAACATGTACTTCATCTTGGCGGCCTGGTTGGCGATCTGGTCCATGGCGACCATGACGAAGTCCATGAACATCAGGTCGACGATGGGGCGCAGGCCCACGGCTGCGGCGCCGATGCCCAAGCCGATGATGGCCTGCTCGGCGATGGGGGTGTCGACGACGCGGCGGTCGCCGAACTCGGCGTTGAGGCCGGCGAAGGACTGGAACACGCCGCCGTAGCGGCCGACGTCCTCACCGGCGATGAAGATGTCCTCGTCCTCGCGCATGAGGTCGCGCAAGGTCTCGTTGAACGCCTGGTTGTAGGTGATGATCCGCTGGTCGGTCTCGGTCACGGTCATCTCAGCTCATCTCCGTGTACACATCGGTCAACATGTCGGTCAAGGGGTCGGGCAGGGGGCTGTTCTCGGCGAACTCGATCGCTTCTTCGAGTTCGGCGTCGATCTCGTCGCGCACCTTCTTGGCGGCGGCCTTGGTGAGCACCTTGCTCTTTGCCAACTGTGCCTCGAAGGCGTCGATGGGATCGCGTGCCTTCCAGGCGGCGACTTCCTCGTCGGAGCGGTAGTTCTTGCCGATGCCGCTGACGCCGGCGTGGTCGTAGTAGCGGTAGGTCTTGCACTCGATCATCGAGGGACCCTCGCCGGCGCGGGCACGGGCGACGGCAGCCTGTGCCGCTTCGTAGACGGCGATGACGTCCATGCCGTCGACGACGACGCCCGGCATGCCGTAGGCGACGGCGCGGTCGGCGACGTCGGTGATGGCCATGACCCGCTCGCGGGCGGTGTACTCGGCGTACTCGTTGTTCTCGCACATGAACACCAGCGGCAGGTGCAGCGCGCAGGCCATGTTGGCGGCCTCGTGGAACGCCCCGATGTTGGTGGAGCCGTCACCGAAGAACGCCATGGTGACCCGGCCGTCGTCGCGGTACTTGCTGGCGAACGCCGCACCGGCGGCGATGGGGACGCCGGCGCCGACGATGCCGTTGGCGCCCAACATGCCGAGGTCGAGGTCACTGATGTGCAT
This sequence comes from Acidimicrobiales bacterium, assembly GCA_046290435.1. Taxonomy (GTDB): domain Bacteria; phylum Actinomycetota; class Acidimicrobiia; order Acidimicrobiales; family UBA8592; genus CAVQUE01. The sequence continues at coordinate 52,683 of JBKAGO010000033.1, read as the reverse complement.
CGACCCGCCCTTGCCCTTGCAGTAGCCGGTGGACTTGCCCATGAACTCGGCCATCATCTGCTTGAACTCGCCGCCCTTGGCCACGAGGTGACCGTGACCCCGGTGCGTGGAGGTGATGTAGTCGTCGTCGTTCAGGGCAACGCAGCCACCGGCGGCGACGGCCTCTTCACCGACGTAGAGATGGATGAACCCCGGGATGCGGGCCTCGCTGGCCAACCGGCCGGCCGCCTCTTCGAGCAGCCGGATGCGCAGCATGCGCCGGTGGAGGTCCAACAAGACGTCCTTGGGGATCGAGCCCTTGGCGGCGGATGGAGCTGCCTTCTTGGGTGCGGCGGACGTGGTCGCCATCATTTCTCCGTTCGTGGATTCGTGAGCGTGGATTCGTGGAGCGTGGATTGGAAGCGGGTGGTGCCGGCCGGTGCACCGGATGCCCGGTCGCTGCGGGGCCGACCGTACCGGTTGGCGGCGGCGGGCGCCGATACGGCCGGCGTGGGGCTCAGGCGCTCTGGCCCAGGGCCCAGCGCAGGCCGCGGCGCAGGAGTTCGTGGTACTGCGGGATCTCCCAGGAGCACCGTTCGATGCGCGGGTAGTACGGCATGGCCTCGGGCATGTCCCAGTGGCCGCGGCAGTGGCCGAGGTTGTTGTAGAGGATGGCGCCCTCGCCGAGGTCCTTGAGATACATGACCAGGTGGACCGGGTCGCAGTCGGTCCAGTCCGCGTCGACGAACCCCGGGGTCTCGCCCTGCCAGGTGGTCTGCAGCAGCGGGTGCAGCGACTCGCGGTCGTGGTAGTCGCAGAGGTACAGCTCGTCGTCGGTCTCGAAGGGTTCGAGGTCGGCGACGAGCCAGTGGTCGGGGTCGGCGACCTCGACGGGGAACGGCGCGATCGGCGGATGCGAGATGAACTGGGTACCGAGCGTCTCGGCCCAGATGGGGAAGATGCGCGGCGCACCGACCGGGTTGGGCGGGTCGAAGTCGAGCGCGGCGTTGGTGCCGTGCAACGCCATCCAGCGCCCGCCGGCGGCGACCCAGTCGCGGATGGCGACCTGGGCGGCCTCGCTGGGGCGGACATCGCAGGTGTAGGAGATCAGGAACGACGACGCGGTGATGGACTCGATGTCCTCGTAGTCGGACCCCACCTTGACCCGGATGTTGGGGTGGTCGGCCAGCAGGTTCAGCAGCTGGAGCCGGGCGTAGTCGATGTCGTGGAACCGACCGCCGGCCACGAGGTAGGCGTCGATCCGTGTGGGCTTGTCGTCACTCATCGGTGAGAGCTCCTCGTTGCGGGCAGAGAAGGGTTGAAGGCAGTCGTGGGATGCGAAAGGGCAGGCATCAGAACTCGACGCGCTTGGTGAAGCCGCCGTCGACCATGACGTTCTCGCCGTTGACCCACGAGGCCGCGGGGCTGGCCAGGAATGCGACGACCTTGGCGACCTCGGGTGCGAGGCCGAGGCGGCCCTGGGGCTGGCGGGCGATGTTCTCGTCGTAGTAGTCGGGCAGGTGGCGGGCGATCTTGTCCCAGCTGCCGCCCTCGATGAAGATCGGCCCGGGCGACACGGCGTTGGCGCGGATGCCGTCGGCGCCGTATTCGATGGCGAGTTGTTTGACCCAGTTGACCAGCGCCCCCTTGAGGGCGCCGTAGCTGAGGCCGCCGCCGGGGAAGCCGTGGTACTCGACGGCGGTGATGGTGCCGATCTGCACGAACGACGCCTGGTCCGACGCCTGCAGGTGTGGCAGGGCCGCGTCGAACAAGGTGGTGGCCGACAACACGTCGATCTCGAAGTTCTTGCGCCATCCGTCGTTGTCGCGGCTGACGCCGCCGAGGGCGCTGGCGTTGGACACGACGATGTCGATACCGCCCCACTCGTCGGCGACGTCGCCCACCCATGCGGCCAGCGCATCGTGGTCGGCCACGTCGACGGTGGCCCCGGTGACCGTCCCCAGCTCGCCGAGCTCCGCCAGTGCGGTCTCGAACGGCGATGCCGCAGTGCCCGTCTCGGTGCTACGGCCCGCTGTGCCACGGGCGCAGATCGCGACCGACGCCCCTTCGGCGAGCAGTTCTTCGGCGATGGCACGCCCGACCCCGCGCGATGCGCCGGTGATGATGGCGCGTGCGCCCTCGAGACCAAGATCCATGTGTGCTCCTCCCCGTTCTCGGTCGTCGCTCTCGGCCGCTACGGCCGGGTCAGTAGGCGATGCGCTTGGTGAAGCCGCCGTCGACCACGACGTTGGTGCCCGTCACCCACGAGGCGGCGGGGCTGACGAGGAACGCCGCGACGTTGGCGACCTCTTCGGGGGTGCCCATGCGACCCGACGGGTGACCCTTGGCGTTGGCCTCGTAGAACTCGGGCATGGCGGCCTTGATCTTGTCCCAGGGCCCGTCTTCGAAGAAGATCGGGCCCGGCGACACGGTGTTGACCCGGATGCCCTTCGGGGCGAGGGTCTGCGCCAGCCCCGCGGCGTACGCGATGGCTGCGGCCTTCAGCGACATGTAGCTGCTGGGGCCGGGTCCGAAGTGCTCGAGCGCTGCGGTGGTCGAGATCATCAGGACCGCCCCCTCGCCGGATGCGGCGAGGGAGTCCTCGACCGCGGCGACGCCACGGACCAACCCCATGAGATCGACCTGGTAGTTGGCGTCGAACTTCTCGTCGCTCTGGCCGCCGCCGCCGCCGGAGGCGTTGGCGATGAAGATGTCGAGCCCGCCGAGCTGTTCGGCCGAATCGGCCAGCCAGGCACGCAGGGCGTCGCCGTCGCCGACGTCGACCGCGGCGCCGATGACCGTGCCGTGCGACGACAACTCGGCGATGGCCTCGTCGACGCCGTCCTGGCCGCGTGCGCACAGTGAGACGCTGGCGCCCTCGTCGAGCAGGCGGGTGACGATGGCCCTGCCGATGCCGCGGCTTCCGCCCGTGATGGCGACCTTCTTGCCGGCAAGTCCGAGATCCATGGTTGCAGCCCCCCGTTGGCCGTGTGCGCAGCCGTATCGGGCCGTCTTCGCGGCCCTGTTGCGATTGGTGACGTCCGGCAAAGAATTGACCGGCCGATCAATTTCCTACCACCATAGGGCGCTCGGCGGCAACCGTGCCGAGGCGCATCGATCACCTGGTGGGACGGGTCGGGCAGACGGGCATCGCATCGCGCCGGGCGCGCCGTCGCTCGTACCGGTTGCGGCGAGCCGACACGATGGCGAGGGGGACCATGACGAAGACCAAACTGGGGCGACCACCCGACTCGAGCAGCGACGCCACCCGCGCCCGCATCCTCGATGCCGCCCGGAGGTGTTTCGCCGAGCTCGGCTACGAGGGCGCCACCAACAAGCACCTCGCCAGTGCTGCAGGTCTCACCACCGGCGCGATCTATCACTACTTCGGCTCCAAGAAGGAGCTCTACTGCGATGTGCAGGAGGCGGTACAGGGGATCGTCTACGACCGCTTCGCCGTTGCCACCGAAGCTGCCGGGCCGACGTTCTCCGACAAGATCGTGGCGGTGCTCGACACTGCCGTCGAGCTCAACCGTGAGGACCCGTCGTTGGCCGCGTTCCTGGTGACGGTCCGCACCGACATCCCCCGCCACGCCGAGTTGCGCGACGAGGTGCGGCTGCGCCCGGTCGTGCGCCGCCGCTTCTTCAGCGGGCTCATCCGGCTGGGCATCGAGACCGGCGAGATCGATCCGGCCGACGAGCGGGCGGCCTTCGACGTCATCTCGGCGATGATGATGGGCCTGGTCAGCGCGAGCTCGGGCGATCCCGAGGTGCACGAGCGCGCCGTCGACGGGGTCAAGCGCCTGCTTCTCGGCACCTTCGTGCGGCCGCCCCGGGGCTGAGGGAACAGCACCCGACGCAGGTCCGGGCCCGAATCGATCAGTCGATCGGGGCCGGCGGTGGTGTCGCAGTGCACTCGTCGACCTCGACGCGCACCGGCAGCTCGGTGAACCCGCCGGTGGGGGGGTCATTGGCGACGAGCACCAGACAGCCCGGTCCGGTCACCAGCAGCGTCACCTCGTGACGTACCGGTTGGGCGCAGCGTTCGAAGCTGAGCGCCGATGCCGGCCCGGGCCGGTCGGCGCCGGCCTCTTCGACGGCATCGACCCGCAGCAGCACCGCGATCTGTTCTGCGGTCCGGGCCTGGAGGATGCCCAACGACGAGGGGTCGATGGGTGCGTCGGGGGCGTCATCGGACAGCTCGTCGGGGCCGAGGGCCTCGATCTCGACGGTGAAGGGGATCTCGATGCCGCCATCGACGGGCACCCGCTCGGCGTCGGCGAGCGCCGACACGACGATGGATCCCAGATCGATGCTGGGAACCAGCCCGGCGGCGGCCGTCGTGGCGGCGTCGCAGGGAACGATCTCCTCGGTGACCTCGGCATCGGGCGGCGCCGATTCGTCGTCGTCGCCATCGACGATGCCGCAGCCCGATGCCGTCAGCAGGGCCAGCGCGCCCAACACGGCCAGAGACCGCAACGGCCAAGTGATTCTCGACGCGATGTGCACCCGGCCGACGATAGGGCCGTCGACCTCGCGCTGCCGCCTCGTAGCGGCCTCGCCTCAGAGGACGACGATGTCCCGTCGCAGCCCTGACGGCGCAAACGGTCCCCCGGCACCGGCGACACCCAGATCGAACGACACGTCGGATCCAAAGAGGGTCACCGAGGACCGTAGGATGCCGATCGAGGGCCCACCGCTCCCACTTCCGCCGGCGCCTCCGCTGCCGCCGTGGCCGCCGTCGCCGCCGTGGCCGCCGTCGCCGCTGTAGGTCGAGTTGGGGTAGCGGTCGCCACCGACGCCACCGAGACCACCCAGCTGCCCTGCGCCGCCCACGCCGCCTGCGCCGCCTGCACCGCCGTTCCCGGTTGTGATGGCGACGTCGTCGACCACCAGGACACCAACGCGCATGAAGATTCCGAATGCGCCACCGCCTGCCTGACCGCCGCTGCCGCCGTGGCCACCGCTCCCACCGGCGCCGCCGCCACCACCACTACCACCGGAGCGACCGCAGCCGAATGGCACGAGACCGCCACCGCCGCCACCACCACCGCCACCGCCGCCGCCTGTACCCCCGTCGACGCCGCCGCCTCCGGTCGGCCGGATCCATCCCGTCAGCCCGGCGGAGCCCACTCCCGGTGCGCCGCTCGTACCGGGCGACCCGTTCTGACCATCGGAGCCCGCATACCCGTACGTCCCCGTGCCGGAGGAGACGCTGCCGCCCGGCACTCCGCCGAGCCCGCCCAACGAGCCGCCACCCTGACCGGCCCCACCGCTGCCCGACCCGGATGACGCCGAGCCCCCGGCGCCACCGCTTCCCCCGAATCGTGCGCCGACGCCACCGATCCCGCCGTCTGGCGGTACGGCGGTTCCCGCGCAGAACCCGGATGGCAGCGAGACGCCGATCGCACCGGGCGCACCCGAGGCGGCCTGCGGCGCGGGGGCGTCGCCCGCCACACCGTCGATTCCGGCGGCGCCGTCGTCGGTCGAGATCTCGATGTTGCGCAACGTGAGGTGAGCCGAGGTCAGGATCGCGCCGTAGGCCGACCCATCGGAGCTGCGAGTTCCGTGCAGCACCATGCCCTGTACCTCGACGTTGGAGATGTTCGATCCGCGCAGCGCCGGCGCAGCGGTGACCCGGCTCTGCGAGTCGGCCGAACGAGTCCATCCGCCGGGCGACCCGGCCTCGAACCCGCCGTAGATCGAAATGCCTGACACGAGCTGGAGGGTGCTCATGGACGCGAGTTCGGCTACGTACACATCACGACCGGTGCTCTGCGCAATGGTCATGGCACGGTTGAGTGTCGCAACCGCCGTTTCGGGCGTCAGTCCATCGGCGGCATCGGATCCGGAGGTCGTGACGAAGACGGCCTCGGCCAGATCGCCGTCGATCCCATCGCAGTTCGTGTCCTCGAACGACAGGTCGGGGAGGTCGGAAGCGTCCGGCGACACCGCATCGGACGTATCGTCGCAGTCCCCCGCCGTTGCGATGAACGGGGCGACCGGAGTTTCCGCTACGAGCGTCCCGGTCGTGGCGCCGTAGCCGTCGCCGTCGCGGTCTGGAAACCAGGTGCGACGATCGACGCCGGTGCAATCCTGATCGATCCCGTCGTCGACGAGGTCGACAGCGCCGGGCCGGATGGCTGCGTCTGCGTCATCGCAGTCGCCGGACCTGTTGGCGATCGCGCCTGTGGGGGCCTCGGCGACGACGAGCGGATCGCCGATCGCGCCGTATCCGTCGGCGTCGCTGTCGATCCACCAGCTCCGCAGATCGAGACCGGTGCAGTCCTGATCGATCCCGTCGTCGACGATCTCGGCCGCGCCGGGCCGGATGGCTGCGTCTGTGTCATCGCAGTCGCCCTGGCCGACCGTCACCCCGTCACCATCGGCGTCGAACGAGTTCGGATCGGGCGCAGGGTCGTCCACGTGCGACTCCTCGGCCTGCCCGTCGATCTCGTCAGAGCCGGGGCCTCCTCTGATGCGGTCGTCGCCGGACCCACCGGCGAGGCGATCATCGCCGCCACCACCGAGCAGGCGGTCGGAACCGGCCCCTCCGACGAGGCGATCATCGCCGCCACCGCCACGCGCGATGTCATTGCCACCGCCGCCACGCAGTACGTCATTGCCGCCGCCACCGATCAGGATGTCGGCACCGCCGCCACCGACCAAGATGTCGTTGCCGCCACCACCGATCAGAGTGTCGTTGCCGCCACCACCGATCAGAGTGTCGTTGCCGCCACCACCGATGACGCGGTCGTTGCCGCCCAGAGCACACACCACGTCATCGCCCCCGAGGGCACGGATGACATCGTCGCCGCGGGTCCCACGAATGACGTCCGGGCCCCTGGTCGGGCGTTCGCCGGCGCCGAGGTCGACCGTCACGACCCGGCCGCGACACCGGAGCTCGCCGGCGGCTGCAGCCGCCGACGCCTGCCCAGCGAGCCCGAGTCCGACGAGGATCGCGAGACCGGCCATGACCTTCGTCATCAGAGCTGCGCCTCTGTGGGCCGCGACCGGCTGGGGGCCGCTTCGACTACCGCCGGGGCTGATGATTGGCCGCCTCGTCGGCTTCCGGCTCGGTTGCGTCGTGTCCCATCGCATGACCCGCCACCGACCGGGAGCTGCCGTCCTTTGGTGGATGGCGACGATCTGGGTCCGATTGCCTACGACGGGACGCGCGTCAGGGCCGGACGAGGGCGCCCATCATGGCGCCGAACTTGGCGCGGGTCTCGGCCAGTTCGGCGGCGGGGTCGCTGTCGGCCACGACACCGACGCCGGCGAAGAGCCGGGCGGTCGTGCCGTCGATCTCGGCGGAGCGGATGCCGACGGCGAAGGCACCGTCGCCGGCGGCGTCGACCCAACCGACCGGCCCGGCGTAGCGGCCCCGGTCGGCGCGTTCGGTCTCGGCGATCACCGCCAATGCCGCCCGTTGGGGACGCCCGCCGACCGCTGGTGTCGGGTGCAGCGCGGCGACCAGCTCGAGGACCGAGGCAGGCGGCGACGACAGCCGCCCCTCGATGCGGGTGCCGAGGTGGTGCACGTTGGGCAGGGAGATGATGGTCGGTTCGGGCTCGGCGTCGACGTAGCTGGTGAAGCCCAGCAACTCGTCGAGGAACCACTCGATCACGATCCGGTGCTCCCACTGATCCTTGGTCGATGCCAACAGATCCGCAGCGCCACGGCGGTCGGCCTCCGGGTCGGCACGACGGGGCGCGGTGCCTGCGAGGGGGTGGGCCGCGACGACGTCTGCGTGGCGGGAGACCAGCAGCTCCGGGGAGGCGCCGACGAATCCCTCGATGGCGAACACCATGGCGGCCGGATGGGTGTCGCAGAGGCGACCGACGACCTCGGCGACGTCGATGGGGCGATCGGTACGCAGACGCAGCTCGCGTGCGAGCACCGCCTTGTCGAGCTCGCCGGCCGCGATGCGGTCGCGCACCACCGCCACGATCTCGTCGCGCCAGACCTCGGGAGCGAGGACGGAGGTGAGCTCGTGGCTCGTCGGTTGGGTCGACGGGCCCGGGCACGCCAGCAGCCGGGCCATCGCCGTGTCGACCGACGAGCCGTCGAGCGCGGTGAGCCAGCGCGACCCGTCGACACGCCTGTCGAGAAGGACCTCGGGGACGATCAGCTCGCCCGGAGCATCCGGATCGAAGGGCAAGGCCGCGAACGCCACCGGCGGCGGGGCACTCGCATCGGACCCCCGACCGACGCCGCCCAGGACGGCCTGCGCCTCCGCGACACCGACGGAGCGGTCTGCCCGATCGAGCGGGACCCGGACGGCGACGCCGTGGCCCACCAACGACCGATCCGGACCCCGCCAGAAGTACTGGTCGCCCGCCGTGGGGCGCAGCTCGGGTCCGTCGTCGATCCGTGTGGTCACAGCGTGCACCCTGCCGACGGTACCGGCGCCCGGGGCTGCGTGACGGGCCCCACCGGGCGCGACTGCGTGGCAGCATGGTTGCTCCTGCGAAACCCTCGGAGACCACGGTGGACATCCGCCTGCACCGTCGAGCAGCGATGCTCGTCGTGGTTGCAATGACGACGTCGATCTTCGTCGCATGCGGAACCGACGACGTGGAGACCACCACCAGCGAGCCCGCCGAGGCCACACCGGCGGCGACCATCTCGTCGCCCAGCCCGGCCACGGCGACGCCCTCTCCGACGCCGGACGCCGAAGCGACACCGTCCTCACCGGGTTGTGCTCGCCTGCACCTCGTCGACCCCGAGGGTTGGGAACTGCGGGAGTCGGTCGATTACCCGACAGATCTGGGCGAGTTCGCCGACATCGCCCCCAACCTCGACTGGTACTCGGAGTACGAGCGCTTCGAGTCCATCGGCAGCGAGACGGTCGAGAGCTTCTACCTCTCGATCTGGGGCCTGACAGCGGATACGGCGACCGTCATCGCAGAATCGCCCTCCGCTGCCGCCTGGCCGAACGGCTTCGAGGAGATCGACGCCGACGGCCGAACGATGCTCATGACCACGATCCCGGGGGACCCCGCCGAGGTAGTGGTGTTGATCGACGCAGGCGACGACTACAGCCTGCAGCTGTTCAGCAACGGAGTGGATCCGACCGAGCTCCAGCAGCTGGCGTTCACTGCTCGCCCGGTGTGCGAGGACGAATGGCTCCGAGCGGGTGGTGTCGTCCTCGACTGCTCGCCGTTCGACGAGGATTGCCGGCCCACCGACCAAGGCGATTGACCAGCGGTCCGAAGCATCCGCTGCGGTGGCCCCGACGAGGCAGCTCCGAACACCCGGACCCATGGGCTGCGCGATGGCCAGCATCGATCTCCATACTGATCGGATGCGTCGCACGATCACCGCCGAACTGGCCGCTTCACCTGCTGCGGTGTACGCGCGCCTCGCCACCCTCGACGGCTACGGCGAGTGGATGGACCTCGTCAGCCGTGTCGAGCCCGCCAACGCCGACCCCGGCGATGCCGGGCCGGCCTGGTGGGTCACGCTGCGGGCCGCCGTCGGCCCCCTGGCCCGGTCGAAGCGCCTGCGGATGGTGCGCACCGGAGCCGACGAGCACCACACGTTGCGTTTCGAACGCCGCGAGCTCGACGGGCGGCGTCACTCGCCCTGGGTGCTCGACGTGGCGATCACCCCGGCCGACGGCGCCGGGCCGGCACCCGCGCACGCATCGAGGAGCACGGTCGTCGTCGACCTCGGCTACGACGGGGGCCTGTGGGACCCGCTCCTCGATCGTGTCCTGGGCTCGAACGTCGACACCGCGGTGCCGCGGCTGCAGGCCCTGGTGGCGGGCCCGCCCCGCTGACCCTGCGCCCGCACCGTCGCCGACGCGGATGCGTCGACGACGCCGCCGGCGCTACTTCGGGACGTCCTTGAAGGGCACGGCCTTGTCGACACGGGGCTCGCCCGGCAGGCCCAGCACCCGCTCGCCGACGATGTTCTTCTGGATCTCGTCGGAGCCGCCGGCGATGCGATAGCCGGGTGCGCCGAGCACGTGGTCGTTCCATTCGTAGGTGCCCCACTCGCCGGTGTCGGCGGTGAGGCGGGGGCCGAGGATGCGCGACACGACGTCGCTCATGTAGGCCATGGAGTCGGTCCAGAAGACCTTGCCGATCGATCCCTCGGGACCGGGTGCCTGGCCCGCCTTGACCTGGGCGGCGATGCGCTGGCGGGTCATGGCCATCAGCCGGTACCGGATGTAGAGGTTGGCGAGGTCGTCGCGCAGTACCGGGTCCTTCCATGCCTCGAAGTGGTCGGCCAGGGCCTTGACCTGGGCCCAGGTGCCGCCTACACGGCCGCCGCCGCCGTCGCCGCCACGCTCGAAGCCCAGCACCGTCAGCGCGACCTTCCAGCCCTCGCCGACGTCGCCGATGCGGTAGGCGTCGGGGATGCGTACGTCGCTGAAGAACACCTCGTTGAACGACGTCCCGCCGCTCATCTGGCGGATCTGGCGGATCTCGACGCCGGGGGCGTCCATGGGGAGCACGAAGACGGTGATGCCCTTGTGCTTGGGCAGGTCGCTGTCGGAGCGGCACACGGCCATGCCCCACTCGGAGAACTGCGCCCCGGAGCTCCACACCTTCTGACCGTTGAGCACCCACTCGTCGCCGTCGCGGTCGGCCTTCATGGCGACGCTCGCGAGGTCCGATCCCGCGCCGGGCTCGGAGAACAGCTGGCAGCAGAGCTCCTCGCACTTCGCCCACTTGTCGACCCAGTCGGCCTTTTGCTGGTCGGTGCCGAGCAGCCGGATGGTGGGGGCCATCAGGCCGATGGTGACGCTGTGGGTCTCGTGGCCGCCGGGGGTGACGTACTCGGCCTCGAGGCGGCCGAAGACCTTCTCGTGGTCCTTGCTGAGGCCCATCCCGCCGAACTCCGGCTCCCAGGTGATCTTGTGGTAGCCGACCTCGGCCTTCTTCTGGGTCCAGGCGGCGGCCTCGTCGATGGTGGCGCGTTCCTCTTCGAAGGTCAGGTTGTGGAACACCGAGACGCTGAACTCGCCCTCGCCCCACACCACGGCCCGCTCGCCGCTGTCGTCGAACTTCTTGCGCTCTGCGTTGGCGTCGAGCCAGGCGCGGGCCTCGGCCTCGAACGTGGCGAGATCGGGTGCAGTGGTCGTGTCGGCCATCGGGTCCCCTCGGGAGAGTTGTCGTCGTGCGAACGGCAGCACAGGAGTGCGCGGCCCACCATTATTGACCAGGCGATCAATTCCTGTCGTGTCGAGACCCCGACGCGGCTCCGTCGGCTGAAATCTGGGACTTCGCGCGCAGCAGGTGCGCGCGAAGTCCCAGATTTCAGGCGGGCGGAGTCCCGGATTTCGGCGGGCAGGGCTACTCGGCGAGGGGGGCCAATGCCTCGGCGATGTCGGCCACGACGGCAGGATCGGCGTCCTTGGGGACCGACACGATGCCCAGGTCGACTCCCGCCTCGGCGAACGCCCGGGCCTCGGCCGCCATCACGGCGGCGTCGGGCGAGTAGCGCACGATGGACGAAACCGTGATGTCGCCGGGGTCGCGCCCCACGGCCTCGCAGGCGTCGACGAACACCCGGTGGCGCATCGTGAAGTCCTCGACGTTCATGGTCGGCGAGCCGTAGTTCCAGTGTTGCGCCCAGCGCGCCGCGGCCGGGATGGTGCGGCGCAGGCCCGAGCCGCCGATGCAGATGGGCAACGGGTCCTGCACGGGCTTGGGGTTGTTCATGGCATCGGTGAGCCGATACCAGCGGCCCTCGAAGTCGGCGCGGTCGCGGGTGAGCAGCAGGTGCAGGACCTCGACGCCCTCCTCGAAACGCTCGAAGCGCTCGTTCATCGTGCCGAGGTCGATGCCGTAGGCCGTGCACTCCTCCTCGTTCCAGCCGGCGCCGACGCCGAGCTCGAGACGGCCTCCCGAGGTGACGTCGAGCGTGGCCGCCATGTTGGCCAGCACCGCCGGGTGGCGGTAGATCATGCCGGTGACGAGCACCCCACCGCGCAGGCGCTGGGTCTCGTGCAGCAGCGCCGTGAGGCTGATCCAACCCTCGAGGCAGTCCTCGGTGGAGTCGCCGAACAGCGGGTAGAAGTGGTCGAAGGTCCAGCCGGATTCGAACAGCTCGATGTCGTCGGCCCGCTTCCAGACCTCGCGCAGCCACTCCCAGGTGGTGCGTTGGGGCGACGTGCTGATGGCGAAGCGCATGTCAGGCCCCCTCGGGCTCGGTCGGGCGGGCCGGGTGCACCACCGACCGGTTGCCCTCGGTCCAGTCGACGGTGAGGACACGGTGCGCGATGCGCCAGCCGTCGGGGGTCCGCACCAGGCGGTCGTCGTAGCGCCCGGCGATGATGTAGTTGTCGCCGCCCTCGGTGCCGACCAGCACGTGCTGGGCGTGGAAGTAGCAGCGGCAGGTGGCCTCGTCGCCGTCGATGCGCACCTGGTGGTTCGACACGATGTGCTGGGAGATCGTGAGGCGGCTCAGGGCCCGGTCGACCCGGTCGATGATGGCCTCGGCACCGTGGCACTCGGTTCCGCCCAACAGGGCGAAGGCGTCGGGCGTGAAGACCTGCGCCAGATCCGCGTGGGGTCCGTGGTCGAGCAGCCACGTGTAGGTGATGGTCAGATCGACGATGGCCTTGGTGTCGAGCAGTTCGGCGACGGCCGGATCGGCGGCATCGGGCATGGTTCCCCCTCGGTTGGTGCGACCCCGGCGAACCTACCAGCCGGCCCCGTCACCCCTCGATGGCTAACCGGACCGGGTCGGGGCCGACCGACACGGTGGACTGCACGACGGGCCCGTAGGGCTCGCCGCCGGCGAGGCCGGTGACGGTCAGCTCGGCGGCGCGCCCGGCAGCGAGGACGACCTCACCCGTCTCGAGGTCGAGCACGCCGACGGGATTCGCTGCCCGCGCCTCGAGCTCGGCCTCGGTACGGGCACCGATCTCGGCGAACGTGAGGTTCTCGACCGGCAGCGCCGAACGCGACTCGTACTCCGTCATCACTGCATCGAGCCAGTCGCCCAACAGCGTCGAGCCCTGCCCGTCGTAGTCGACGACGTTGGCCATGTGGAAGTAGTGCGGCCACCGCCGGAACGACAGCATGTGGCGGACGGCGAGGTCGGCCTCGTCGGCCAGCACCTCGGCGTAGTCGACGGGCTCGCAGACCGCGGCGGGGATGGTGCAGGGGTCCTGGCCGTCGGCGATGAACCGCTCGTGGAAGAACCAGTTGTACTGATCGACCTGCTGGTCGGGGTCGACCGCATTGAGCAGGATGCCCGTGGGATAGCGCGGCAGCAGAACGATGTCGTGCCCGGGAACCTGCTGGTCGGCAGCCTGGTTGCCCTCGGAGGCGTCACCCGCCAGGTAGCGGATGCCGGCCTCCTCGAACGCTGCCGCCATGGCGGTGTTGAGGCCCTCCGGGTACGGGATCTGCGATGCAGGGTCGCCGTCGTGCGGGTCGTCCCACACACCCGAGTGTTCGCCGGTGACGATGACGCCGGCATTCGCTGCGGCATCGGGCAGCTGGAGCAGATCCCACATGACCCGGTTCCACAACAGTTCGATGCGGGCCTGTTCGGCGTCGGCCCCGGCGCTGACATCGAGGTCGCGGTGTTGGTACGTGTGGTTGAGGAACCGCAGCCGGTCCCGGTTCGCGAGCACCGCGTCGGTCAAGGCGTCGCCCGAACTCGCGGGGTCCTCGCCTGCCAGAGCCGCACCGGCACCGTTGAACGGGAAATCCGTCACGAAGGAGTCGAGCGTGTCGAACTGCGACGCCAGCCGTTCCTGATGGGCTATCACCGCCTCGATGTCGGCAGGGGTGTTGCGTGTCGTGTCGGGCTCGGGTCGGTTCGCCTCTGTGTCCCATGCCCGATAGTCGAAGAAGAGATCGTCGACATGGACGGCCAGGTGCGTGCGAGCGGCCCCGAGATGCAGCCCCGAGGTCGCGAACCGGACGAAGTCGTAGACCAGCGCGTGGCTGTGTCGATGTGACGGACCCATCGCGATTCCCGACAGCAGCGTCTCGCGCCCGTCGGGATACCCGAGCAGCGAGATCAGCGCCCGTTCGCCCGTCGAGTCGACGAGCAGCGGTTCGACGGTCGGCCCGAAGCCGTCGTTGCGCGGCGTGGCGGCGAAGGAGGATCCCGAGAGCTGCAGATCGGCGTCCCGGGCGACAGATGCAAAGGGGCCGGCCGCAGCGGCGGTCCAACGGGCTTCGGTGTCGTCGATGACCTCGACCGCCCCCATCCCGTAGTCGTGGGCGTCCGTGCTGCCAGGGAAGCCGCCCAGTACGGCCTGCCGCACCGAGAAGTCCCGCGTGTAGTCCTCGAGCAACGACCACTCGGCGGCTTCCATACCCGATGTTCCATCGGCGCCGAGGAGTTCGGCATCGGTCAGGATGATGCCGTTGTAACGGCCTCGATCGCCGTCTCGCAGCATCGCCTCGGTCAGCACCTGGTCATCGGTGAACACGACGTCGTGCGCAATACCCACGACGTCGAGCGTCTCGATCACCTGCGCGGCAGCGTCGGCGTCCTGATCCGCACCATGGACCAGCACCAGCACGCGCAGCTCGACACCGGGGCCGTCGAGGTCGATGGTCGGCGCCTCCGCCGGGTCGAGCTGCAGCGGCGGGTGCTCGGGCAGCGGCAGTGATGCGGCTTCGGCGGCGAGCAGGGTGGCCCGATCGACCGGTGGTTGGGGCCCCTCGTAACCGACCCCGGTCCCGGCAGTGCCATTGCCGTTGCCGTCGTCGCCGGCGGACAGTCCCGCGAAGACAGCGAGCGCGATGCCGATGGCCACGACGGCAGCCAACGGTGCCGCCCGCCGCAACAGCCCGGTGGGGGGCTTGGCGTCGTTCACGACCCGTCCTCGATGCTCGGCACGACCCCACACGGTACCGGTCCCGTTGCCGGGCGGGCCGTCGCCGCAGAGGCGACTGGGCAGATTCGCCTTTCGCCATCGTCGATGCCCGCCGCTAAAGTCACGGCCTGAGCCGATCGGGCGCGCAGGAAGGTGCGGTTCTGTGGGATTGTTCGCAAATGTACGGGCGTCGGGCGACACAGCCCAGACGGCGGACCTGCGCGCAGAGATCGCACGACTCGAAGACGAGGTCGACCGCCTCCGCCTCCAGCAGGCCGGCGTCCATCCCGGCGGCGCCCTCGTCGAGGCGATGCGCAACGCCGACGTCGCCGCCGACACAGCGGACTCCTCGGCGACGATGTACGTGTCGGCGCTGGCCATCCGCAGCGAACTCGCCCAGATGCTGGGGCTCTTGAAGGGCGCCGTCGAGGACTTCGAGCTGCGGCTCGAACGGCTCGACCGGGGGCTCGATCGGGCTGCCACGGCACTGGCCGCCGACGAGAGCGATCTCGAGACCGGAGCCGGGGGCGACGGCATCATCGACCTCCGCGACGGCGCCGCCCGCGGCCTCGACCCGACGTCGATCAGTCGGTCCGGTACCGACGAGCCCCGTGCGCGGCAGTGAGGCCGGCGCTCCCGCCCGCCCCCGCGTCTGCCTGATCACCGAGGGGACCTATCCCCACGTCCTCGGTGGGGTGTCGAGTTGGTGTGACCAGCTGGTCCGCGGTCTCGACGACGTCGACTGGTCCATCGTGCCCATCACCGCGGGCGGCTGGCGGCGACGCTCCCTGTTCGACATCCCGGACCACGCCGAGCTCGAGCCCAGCCTCGAGCTCTGGAGCCGCACCCGGACCCCCTCGGGCCTGCTGCGCCGCAAGCCCGATGCCGGCGTCGTCGATCTGCCCGCCCGGCTCTGTCGCGACCTGTTGTGGGCCGAGACCGACCCCGCGTCCTTGTCGGCGACGCTCGCAGCATGCCGTGAGGCGGGACCCGACGCCATCGGTGCGTTCCGCACCATCGAGGCGTGGGACCGGTTCGTGCGCACGCTCATCCAGTTGTCGAGTGCCCAGGGAACCGACCGCTTCACCGACGTCGAGTTCTCCGCCGGCGAGGCCGCCGACCTCTGGCAGACACTGTCGTGGGTGGCACGTGCGGCCTGTCGGGAGCTGCCGCCAACGGATGCGCTGCTCATCACCGCTGCGGGATGGCCTGCCGTGCTCGCCGCCGTGGAGAAGCAGCGCTCGGGCACGCCGGTGATCCTCGTCGAACACGGTGTCTACGTGCGCGAGGCCTACCTCAGCGCGTCCAGCAGCGGCGTCTCCGCCGGTCGGCAGCTGTCCTCGACACGGCTGGCCACAGCGCTGGCGCGGCTGGCCTATCACGTGGCCGACAAGATCACGCCGGTGACCTCCGCGCACCGTCCGTGGGAGCGGTATCTGGGTGCACCGGACGCGCGCATCGAGCCCATCGTCAACGGCATCGACTCGAGCAGGCGGCCGACGCCGCCGCGCAACGGACGCACCGTCGTGTCGGTCGGGCGCATCGATCCCCTGAAGGACATCGTGACGATGCTGCACACGGCGCGGCACACCATCGACCGCATGCCCGACGTGCAGTTCCGCCACTACGGCCCGGCGGCGCCGCACAACCGCGACTACGACCGCATGTGCCGACGGGTGCACGCCGCGCTCGGACTCGGTGACCGCTTCGTCTTCATGGGTTCGACCAACGACGCGCACGGTGTCATCCGCGCTGGGGACCTCTACCTCTCCACCTCGATCTCCGAGGGGCTGCCCCTCAGCCTGCTCGAAGCGATGACCGAGGCCCGGCCCATCGTGTCCACCGACGTCGGCGGCTGCGCCGAGGTCGTCGCCGGGTGCGGCATCGTGGCCAATGCCGGCGATTCCCTCGCGTTGTCGCATGGCATCACGACGATCCTCGACTCACCGGAGCTGGCCCGGATGCTCGGCCGCCGCGGCCACCGCCGGGCACAGCGGCGTTTCTCCATCCAGCGCCAACACCAGCGCTACCGCGAGCTCATCGCCGCGGCATGCGATGGCACCCTCACCGCCGATGCGTCGACGCAGCGGCCTGCGCCGCCCGTCGAGACGATCGGTTCGGTGGCCTGATGAACCGTCGACGGACCAGCCGGCTCGACCCCCTCCACGTCGCCGAGGTCCGACTGGGCCGCGCCCCGCAGGACCCGCTCCAGACCGCCGTCGTCCTCGAGGCCTGGGCGGGACGCACGCAGGTCGAGGCCCTGCCCGAGGCCCGCCGGCTCCGTCCCGCACCCGTCACCGAGTTGCCGCGCCCGCCGCGCCGGGCCGAGTCCGACAACTCGGTCGACGTCAACGAGTTCCTCATCCTGCTCGCCATCCTGGCCTCGGCGTTCGGCTGGATCCGGCCGCTGCAGCGAATCCTCGACCAGGGCCTCGATGCCGTCATCATCTGGGCGCTGCCGCTGGCGCTGGGCCTCGATCGGGCGCTGCGCCTGCGCTATCTCGCCATCGACACGCTGCGTGCGCTCAGCGACGAGCTGCCCCGCCTCAACCTGGCGATCGCGGTGGTCATCGGTGCCGTGTCGTTCGTGTCGACGCCGGTCCTGGTCGGGCTGTGCCTGGTGGTCATCTGGGGCGAAGCCGCCGTGTTCGTGCGACGCGGCTGGGCGTGGTTGTACGCGTTGCTGATCGTCGCGACCAGCCTGTGGTTCGCCATCGGTGGCGACGAGCTCGTGGCGCTGGTGACCTGCACGGCTGCCGTCGCAGTCATCACCAACATCTGTGCTCTCGGCGCCGAGGGCGACCGACCGGTGCTCGAGCCCCTCTCGCTGACCTTCGCCTCGGCGCTGATCGGTGTGTCGGCGGGCGTGATCATCACCTCCGACCTCGACATGTGGATCGGCACCGACGTCCCCACCGCCGCCAGCGTGCTGTTCGTGTCGCTCACCGGCTGGTGGGCATCGGCCCGTCTGGCCACCATCTGGTCCGAGCTGCCCGATCAACTCCAGCAGGTCCGTCTGCGCGACCGAGCCGGCTGGACCGGTGTCCTGGTCGGCGGTCCGGTGGTCGAGGCCGTGCTCCGGCTCGCCGCACCCACCGCGGCCATCCTGGTGGTCTATGCCCTCCTCGGCGAGTGGCGCACCGCCGGCGTCGTCAGCGGGTTCGCCGTGCTGGCCCTCGCGATGTTGTTGATGGGCCTGGTCACCAGCGCCCGCTACTGGGCGCAGGCTGCGGCGCTGTTCGTCGCCGGTGCGCTGGTCTCGGTGGTGATGCCGTACTGGTGGCCTGGCTCCACCCTGCTGGTCGGGTCGTCGATTCCGGCCATCGGCGCAGCCATCGCCTCGGCCCGGATGATGCGCCACACCGCTGCGGTGTATGCCACCCGCATGATGATCCGCTGAGACGTTCGGGCCCGACATCGACCGGGCCGACGTGTCAGCGCAAGCCGTCCCAGGCTGTACGTCGGGCCGCACACGGATCGGACACGGGGCCGCTGCCGCCCTCGGCGAAGCGGTAGACCACCCGGTCGGCGAGGTCGTAGCGGTCCCAGGTGTCGATGCCGGGGTGCAGGTCGCGGATGAAGGCGCTCCAGGCGCCGTGCATCTCGGCGGCGAGCGCCGTGGGCAGCTCGCCGGTGCCGAGGAACACGTCGACGCCGGGCGCGCCGAGGGTGGCGAAGGTGAACGGGATCTCCAGGGCGTGGCAGGCGCCGAGTGCGCCGCCGAAGGCCCGGCTCTTCCAGTCGAACTCGTACATCCACGTGGGGGCCGCGGCGCCGCTGCGGGCCTCGCCGAGCCGAACGGCGGGGATGGCGAAGGTGTGGTCGGTCGAGATCGCCAGGGCCAGCTGACCGGCGGTGGCCTCTGGCATCGCACGCCGGTAGACGTCGATGAGCGCGACCGGATCGTCGACGTAGCGACCGATGATGCGTTCGAGCTTGTCCTCGGGAACGGCCTGCATGCCCCACAGTGCGGTCTCGTCGGCGTTGGTGCCGGCGACGACGGCGATGTCGTGGCCGGCGCCGGCGACCATCGCGTCGATGGGCCGCTCCGGGAGCAGACCGTCGACGACGCTCGGGTAGAACGGCGACTGTGCCGCCCCGAGGAAGCTGCCGGCGACGGCTTCGACGCGCTGCTGGGCGCCCAGCAGGTCGGGCACGGGCAGCGCCCGCAGCGCGGCGAGGTCGCCGCGGCCGACCTCGAGCTCGGCGAGGAGACGGTCGGCGGCCTCCTGCGCGGCGGCCGCGGCGAGCACGTGGTGGCCGGCGCCGCTCTGGAGGATGGCGCCGCGGATGGTGGCGTCGCCGCCGGGCAGGACCATCTGGGATGCGACGCTGAACGCGCCGGCGGACTCGCCGGCGACGGTGATGCGGGCGGGGTCGCCGCCGAAGGCCGCGATGTTGTGGTGCACCCAGTCCAGCGCGGCTCGCTGGTCGAGCAGGCCGTTGACGGCCGACAACGGTTCGCCGTCGACGGCGGCGAAGCCGAGCACGCCGAGGCGGTAGTTGATGGTGACCACCACGATGTCGCCCTCGACGGCGAAGCTCGTGCCGTCGTACCAGGGGGTGGCGCCGGTGCCGTGGCGGTAGTCGCCACCGTGGATCCAGACCATCACGGCCCGGCCGCGGTCGTCGGCGGCGGGGGTGCAGACGTTGAGCGTCAGGCAGTCCTCGTCCCAGTCGACGGCCATGGCGTTGGTGAGACCCTCACCGGGCAGCTGCGGCGCTGCCGGGCCGAAGCGGGTGGCTTCGAGCGGCTCGGACCACGGCTCCGGCGGTGCCGGCGGGGCGAAACGTCGCTCGCCGGTCGGCGGCGCTGCATACGGGATGCCGGCGTAGAGCAGCGCGCCGCGCCGGCGGCGGCCGACGACGGGGCCGTGGGTGGTCGAGACGAGGGGTGCGGCATCGGCCATGCGTCATCCTGGCACGCGGCCGGGCGCGGCAGCACGGGCTGGTCGCCGGGCTCCCGGTCTCGTGGGCACGCCGCCGCATGTGTTTCCCTTCGCAGGGTCGTTCGGGTCAGCGGTGGCGCGGGCCGGTTCAGCCGGCCCGTTCGCGTCAGCGGGGGCGTGGGCCGGTGTAGCGGGGTCGGGGCCGGAACCGCAGGGGGGCCTCGGCGTACTCCTCGATGGCGTGCGCCAGCCAGCCGGCGGTGCGGGCGATGGCGAAGATCGCCTCGCCGGCACGGTCGTCCATGGCGGCGAGCCACGTGAACGTGCCCAGCGCGAGATCGATGTTCTCGACGGCGTCGGTTCGCTCGGCCACGATGGCCCGGAGGGCGGCCACGACCTCGAGGCGGGGGTCGTCGTTCCAGGCGGCGTCGATGGCGTCGAACAGCACCCCGGCCCGGGGATCGCAGGTGCGGTGGATGCTGTGGCCGTAGCCGGGGAACCAGCCGAGGCGCCGGCGGGCGTCGCCGATGACCTCCGCCGGGTCGCCTTCGGCAGCGGCGACGACCAGGCGGTGGACCTCGTGGCTCGCCGCGCCGTGGAGCGCGCCGCCGACGACCCCGAGCCCGGCGGCCACGACGGCGTAGGGATCGGCGCGCACCGATGCCGCGATGCGGGCCCCGAAGGTCGAGGTCGCCATGCCGTGGTCGGACAACAAGACGAGCGCCGTGTCGAGACACCGGACCCGTTCGGCTGTGGCGGGCAGTGGGCTCAGGCACGGCCACAGTGCGTCGGCCACGGCCGGGGCGACGGAGCCTGCGGCGGTGTCGGTGGCGGTGGCGGTGTCGACGGTGTCGGCGTCGGGCCGGGCCGCACCGAGCGCCGCGATCGACGCAGGCAACAGGCGGCGGCCTGCGGCGGCAACACCCGCCGGCGAGAGGTCCGACCGCAACGGGTCGCCGGTCGAGACCGCCGCGCAGGCGACGCGGAGCCGTTCGATGGCAGCGGCGTCGGGGCCGAGCGCCGCGGCCACGCGAACGGCGAGTGCACAGGCCTCGCCGTCACGCCGCCACCGGGCTGGACCCGTCGGCTCGGCAGGGGTCGCGCTGCCGCCCGATGCCGCGGCACCGGCCCACAACAGCTCGGCGACGGCCTCGAAGCCGACACCGCTGCGGGCCAACGCGATGAGGTCGAGGCCGGCGACGGTGACCGAACCGTCGGCGACATCGGTGACGCCGGTGGAGATGAGCGTGCCGACCTCGCCGTCGGCGACGCGGCGTCGCCCGGTGCGGAGTTCGTCGAGCTCGTCGCTGTCGAACAACGACGTCCGCCCGTCCAGGGCAACACGTCGGTGCAGCAGTCCCCGGCTGACGTACGCGTAGAGCGTCGCCTTCTTGACCCCGAGGCGGGCCGCTGCCTCGGTTGCGTTCAGTTCGGCCATCGACGTCTCCCCCGCTGCTCAGGCCGGCATTGACGCGATCAGCATTGACTTGATCAATATTGTCAACCATACGGCGGGTTGCCAAGGTGAAGGCATGGAAACCGCCAACGGCTCGACAATCGACACCGCACCCGCACTCGCCCCGGTGACGCCGGCCCCGGCAGCGTCGGCCCCCGACGCCGCCATTCTCGTCGCCCCGCCCGGGCTGAAGGGCCTCGTGGTCGCCGACACCACCGTCGGCGACGTGCGCGGCAGCGAAGGGTTCTTCCACTACCGCCAGTACGACGCCACCGAGATCGCCGCCGACCACGGCTTCGAAGCGGTCACCCACCTCCTCCTCGACGGCGACCTGCCCGACGGCCCCGCCCTCGCCGTCACCCAGGCCGCCCTGGGCGCCGCCCGGGTCGTCGAGCCCACGCTCGTCGATCTGGCGCTCCGGCTCGCCGACGCCGGCCACGAGCCCCTGGCCGCGCTGCGGAGCCTGCTGTCGGTGGCGGTCGACCCGACCCCGACGCTCGACCTGAGCCCAACCGAGCGACGCGCTGCCGCGATGGCCGCCATCGGCGCCACCCCCACCCTGGTCGCCGCCGTCCATCGCCGCCGCTGCGGCCTCGAACCGATCGCACCCGACCCCGCGCTCGGCCACGCCGCCGACCACGTCCGCATGACCACCGGCGTCACCACCGATCCGGCCCGCGTCAGGGCGGTCGAGCGGTACCTCTCCCTCACCGCCGATCACGGCTTCAACGCGTCGACCTTCACCGCCCGGGTGATCGCCTCGACCGGCGCCGACGTCGGCGGCATCCTCGCCGGCGCCCTGGCAGCACTGTCGGGACCACTCCACGGCGGCGCCCCCTCCCGGGTGCTCGACATGATCGAGGCCATCGGCGACCCCACCGACACCGAACGATGGGCCCGCGCCGAGCTCGACGCCGGGCGCAAGCTGATGGGCTTCGGCCATGCCGTGTACCGGGCCGAGGACCCGCGTGGCCTGCTGCTGCGCCGGACCGCCATCGAGATCGGCGGGGAGATCGTCGACCGAGCCGTCGAGATCGAGGACCGCATGCTCTCGGTGCTGCGCGCCGCGAAGCCCGATGCGGTCATCGTCACCAACGTCGAGTACTACGCCGCCATCGTCCTGCACCTCGCCGGCATTCCCCAGGACATGTTCACGCCGACCTTCGCGGTGAGCCGCATCGTCGGCTGGAGCGCACACCTGCTCGAACAGGCCGCCGCCGGCAAGATCATCCGCCCCTCGGCCCGCTACGTGGGGCCGCCCGTCACAGTGCGGTGAGGTCACAGGGCCCTAGCCTCGGACGGTGCGCCGAGGACGCCTGCGACTGCCCCGACCGCTCGGACGCCTGCTCCAGATCCTGGCGTTCCTGTTCGTCGTCAACACCTTCGTGCTCCCCCAGCTCGCGGGCACCCGCGAGGCGATCGAACTCATCAGCAGCCTCGATCCCCGGCTGCTGGCGCTGGGTGTGGCGGCCGAGGCGGCGTCGCTGGCAGCGGTCGCCCACCTGATCCGCACCCTCGTCGTCGAACCCCACCGGCCCAGCGCCTGGGTGACGAACCGCATCGTGCTGGCGTCGCGTGCGGCCAGCCGCGTCGTACCCGGTGGGGCCGCGGCCGGGGGCGTGCTGTCCTATCGGCTGCTGCGCCGCAGCGGTGTCCCCACCTCCGAGGCCGGATTCTCCATCGCCACCCAGAGCCTCGAACAGGCCGCGGTGCTCGTCGCGATCCTGTTCCTCGCGACGGTGGTGTCGATCCCACTCGGCGGCTTCGACCCGGTCTATGTCATCGCTGCGACGGTCGGCGCCGCCGTCTTGTTGGGCCTGTTCGTCGTGGTGTTGGCGATCACCCGCGGCGAGGACGGGGCCGTCGATCGGGCCCGTCGGATCGCGCGGGCGACACGTGTGCTCGACGAGGACCGCGTCGAGGCACTGTTGCGGTCGCTCGGGTCGCAGCTGCGCCAACTCGCCGACCAGCCGGGCGAGCTCTGGCGACACATCCGCTGGTCGGCGGCCTACTGGCTCTTCGACGCCCTGGCCCTCGCGATCTTCCTCGCCGCCTACGGGCACTGGACCCGGCCCGATGCGCTGCTCGTCGCCTACGGATTGGCGAACATCGTGGCGATCCTGCCCATCACCCCCGGCGGGCTCGGGGTGATGGAGGCCACGTTGTCGGCGTCGTTGGTGGGCTTCGGGGTACCTCCTGGCGTTGCGTTGTTGGGCGTGGTGTCGTGGCGTCTGGTCAACTACTGGCTCCCGATTCCTCTCGGCGCCGCTGCATACCTGTCGCTGCGCGTCGATGAAGACGGGACCAGTGCGGTCGAGAATCTCGAACGTCTCGCCGACGAGGCCCGCCGCGATGCCGACGAGACACTCCCCTGGCGTCGACGCCGACGGACCTGATACCGGACCGAACAAATCCTCGGACCGAACTTCCTCATCTCCCGCCCTCAATGTCCGATTGCAAACTGTGAAGCGGATCACAGGCAGTCTTGCTGACAGTCACTTTTCCAGGGGAGCGCCATGACCACCAGCGTGCTGATCGTGGACGACGCAGCGGCGGTGCGGCGCGCGCTCGTCTACGCCTTGGGCATCCACCCCGACATCGAGGTCGCGGGCACGGCCGTCGACGGCCGCGACGCCATCACGGCAATCGAGGTACGCAACCCCGACGTGGTCCTGCTCGACCTCATGATGCCCGTCCTCGACGGCATCGGTGCGCTCGAGATCATCCGCCGACGCTGGCCCGCGCTGCCCGTGGTCGTGTTCTCCACCGCGTCGACGCGCGGCAGCCTCGCGGCCACCCAGGCGCTGGTGGCCGGTGCCGTTGCTGCCTTGCCGAAGCCGATGGCAGCCACCCCCGACGAGGTCGTGGCCCTTGTCCACGGCGAGATCGTCCCGCTCCTGTTGGCCGTGTCGCGGCGCGACCGACCCGCCGCCGAGACCGTGACGCCAGAGCTTCGAGCGCCCCAGAGCACCGGCAGACCCGATCTGTTGGTCATCGGCGCATCGACCGGCGGCCCCTTCGCGCTGGCGCAGTTGCTCGCCGATCTCGGGCGCGTCGACATCCCGGTGATGGTCACCCAGCACATGCCCATCGGCTTCACCGAACCGCTCGCCCGCCATCTCTCCATGCGCACCGGCCTCGACGTCGCCGAGGCCTTCGACGGCGCGCCCCTGCGATCCGGCTCGGTGCGCATCGCGCCCGGCGGACGCCACCTGCTCGTCGCCGGAGGCCGAGACGGACTGGTCACACGACTGACCGACACGGCGCCGGTCCACCACTGCCGACCCGCCGTCGATCCCCTGTTCATGAGCGCAGCCCGCGTCGTGGGCTCTGCTGTGCTCGGCGTCGTGCTGACCGGCATGGGATCCGACGGCGCCGACGGCGCCGGACACATCGTGACAGCCGGCGGCGAGGTCCTGGCCCAGGACGCCGCCACCAGCGTGGTGTGGGGCATGCCGGGCGCCGTCGCAACGGCCGGCCACGCATCGGAGATCCTTCCGATCGAAGAGCTCGGGTCGGCCGTGCGAAGGCGAATCGTCCGAACGCCTGCGCCCGCTGCGTCATGAACACCGACACCGCGCTGCCTTCGGCCGCGGTGAACGGGGCGAGCGCCACCGACGCGGCCCCACCCGACCACCAGGCCGAGCTCGCATCGGCCCGGACCGAGTTCTTCGAGGAGAGCCGCGACGCCATCGCCGTCTGCGAACAGGCCATCGCCGCGCTGCACGCCGACCCCGACGATCGCAGACCGCTCTCGGACGTGTTCAACGCGATACACACCGTGAAGGGCAGCGCATCGATCCTCGGCTTCCCGATCATCGCAACGCTCACCCACGCCATGGAGACGGCGATCGAGGTGATGCTCGACGGCCCGGCACCGCCGGGCGACCCCGAGCTCGGCTTGCTCGCCACGGCGACAGCGTTGCTCGACGATCTCCTGGCCGCCCGCTCAGCTGGACGCAACCCGGACCTCCCCGAAGTCGACGATCTGATCGCTCGGCTCGAGGAACTGAAGCCTCGTCCCGCGCAGGCCAGCGACACCGCGGCCCGCCTCGGCGACCGCCTCGTGTCGACTGGCGCAGCCGAGCGCCTGGCCGTGGAGCTCGCCGCGGCCGAGCAGGTCCTCGGCAATCGGCAGCGATTGGGCGAGATCCTCATCGACCGCGGCGACGCGACCCCGAGCCGGGTGGCTGCCGCGATCGAGGCCCAGAAGGACGCCATCGCCAGTGCCACGTCGGTCCGGGTCGAGGTCTCGCTGCTCGACGATCTCATGGGGCTGATCCGCAAGGTCGGCGAGAGTGCCGCCGAGGTCGACCGTCTGGTCCGCAACGACGCGCCGACCTCACGGATCCTGGCCGCCGCCGGAGCGGCACGCGCCGCAGCCGATGTGGCCGAGGACCTGATGCGGCGGTCCCGGCGCCAACCGATGCGTGTCGTGTGGCGACGGCTGCCACGCATCGTCGCGTTGACGGCGGCCGATCTCGGCAAGCAGGTCGAGGTGACGACCGTGGGCGAGGACCTCGTCGTCGACACGTTGGCGCTGCAGGCGATCATCGCCCCGGTGACCCACCTGATCCGCAACGCCATCGATCACGGGATCGAGACACCGTCGGCCCGGATCCGAGCCGGCAAACCCGCGACCGGAGAGCTCGCGTTGCGCGCCGACCTCGACGGCCCCGACCTCGTGGTCGAGGTCGCCGACGACGGCGCCGGTTTCGACCTCGAGGCCATCAAGGCCACTGCGCTCGACAAGGCCCTGATCGGTCCCGCCACCGCGGCGCGCCTCACCGACAGCGAGTTGGCCGAGCTGGTGTTCCTGGCAGGGCTCAGCACTGCCGATGCCGTCACCCGGATCTCGGGACGCGGGGTCGGCCTCGATGTCGTCCGAGCCGAGGTGACCCGCCTCGGCGGATCGCTCGCCGTCCAGAGCCGGCGCGGCGAGGGAACCGTGTTCACGCTCAGGATCCCCGAGCACGGCGACACCACACGCGGCCAGTCCGGTGGCGTGTGGGACGCAGCGAACCCCGAGCGACGCTGAGCCGACGACCCGCCGGCGGCTCGGCCGGGCCGCCGGGCCTCAGTCCACCCCGCGCTTGCCCCCCTCGCGCAACAGCGGCTGGTGCGTACCGAAGCGACCGCCGCCCGGCTCGGCGCCCTCGGCGGCGCCGGTGGTGAGCCCACCGTCGACCACCAGGGTCTGACCCGTGACGAAACCGGCCCGATCCGAGGCCAGCCAGACCGCTGCGTTCGCGATGTCGTAGGGCCGTCCCCCGCGGCCGCGCAGCGGGGTGAGCTGGCTCTCGAACAGCGCCTCTGCCTTGTCGGTTGCGTCGGGGTCGCCGTAGATGACGTCGGCGTTCATCGGCGTGTTGATCTTGCCCGGCGCGATGGCGTTGGCCCGCACGCCGTAGGGCGCGAGCTCGGCGGCGAGGTTTTTGGTGAAGCCCACGACGGCGGTCTTGGCCATGTTGTAGGCGTGGGGGCCGAGCCCACCCTGGACGCCCGCCACCGAGCTGGTGGCCAAGATGACACCACGGCCCTGGGGCTTCATGATCCGCGCCGCGTGCTTCGAGCCGAGGAAGACCGACTTCAGGAGCACGTCGATGGAGAACTGCCATTCGGCCAGGGGCATCTCGTCGATCGGGCCGACGGCGCCGACGATGCCGGCGTTGTTGAACATGACGTCGAGGCTTCCCCAGCGGGCGACGCAGTCGTCGACGACCTGGGCGGTCTGTTCCTCGCTGGTGACGTCGAGGTGCGCGTAGACGGCGGCGTCGCCGAGATCGTCGGCCACGGCCTGGCCGCGTTCGTCCTGGATGTCGGCCACGACGACGCGGGCGCCTTCGGCGACCATCAGCCGGCAGGTGGCCTCGCCCAGGCCGCTGGCGCCGCCGGTGACGATGGCGACCCTGCCCTCGAGCATGGGGGCCGGGCCTGCGGTGGTGCCGGCGGATTCGGTCGTGGTCATCGGGATGCTCCTGTGTCGGTGGTCGTGTGGGTCGCTGTGGTCGTGTCGGTGGTCTCGGCGAGGTGGGCACGCCCGTAGCCCTCGGGCTCGACCCAGTTGGGGCGGCCCTGCCAGCCGACGGGTCGGTCCCAGTGCTCGGCGTAGACGAACTGCTCGGCCGGCTGGCGCGGGGCGACGCCCCAGCGTCCGGTCGGGTAGCCGACGGGGATCATGGCGTGCATGTGCCAGAAGCCCTGGGGCATCCCGAGGAGGTCCTCGGTCTCGCGTTTGCGCAGCTTCAACAGCGTGGTGATGAACGTGCCGAGCCCCTCGGCACGGGCGGCGAGGCAGAGGTTCCAGATGACAGGGAACGTCGTCGACTCGCCGCGGTCCTTGCCGAACACGAAGATCAACAATGGGTGCTCGTCGAGATGATCGACGAAGTGCGCGGCCGAGCCGGCGTTGCGCCGGGTCTGGGCCATCGACGGGTCGGCGGGGTCGGCGGCTTCGAGCTTCGCCTTCGTCTCGGCGTAGGTGGTGGCCTGGAGCTCGTCGTAGGCCTCGCGGTAGATCGGCTTGATGGCGGCCTTGGTGGCCGGGTCGGTCACGGTGACGAACCGGAACGTGTGGCTGTTGCCCCCCGACGGACCACGCACGGCGGCATCGAAGATGCGGGCCAGGACCTCGTCGGGGACCGGGTCGGGGCGGACGCGGCGCATCGCCCTGGTCGTGTAGATGGCTTCGTACAGGTCCACGGGATGCCTCGGTCGTCGGTCGACTACGGTTGGGACACAGAAATTAACCGAGCGATATGTTCTCGGCGAGTAGGGGCGGCGAACAGCCCCGGCGCCGAACCGGAGGGGGACCCATGGCCAGCGATTTCAACTACGAGGACGTCACGGTCTTCGGACTCGACGACGAGGACGAGCTGAAGATGCTCGCACTCCAGAACGAGTGCACCTTCATCTGGTCGAACAAGGAGGGGTGGCCCGTCGGGGTCATCATGAGCTACGTCTTCGTCGACGGCTGCTTCTGGATGACGCTCTCCAGCCAACGTGCCCGCGTCCCTGCGATGCGCCGCGACCCCCGCTGCGCAGTGTGTGTCACGTCCAAGGGCACCTCCCTCGGGGCCAACCAGACGGTCACCTACAAGGGCACCTGCGAGATCCTCGACGACGACGAGACCAAGGCCTGGTTCTACCCGGCGCTGGCCAAGGCCATCCGCCCCGACGACGAGCAGGCCGCCCGCAACTTCGCCGGCTTCCTCGATTCGCCCCGCCGGGTGATCTTCAAGATCACGCCCACCCAGCGCATCGGCTACGACGGCCGCAAGATGGGCCAGGCCACCCGCAAGTGGGTCGAGGACCACGGCAACCAGTAGCCACCCGCCCGATTCGCCCCTGCCGATCACGCCGCCGATGACCATCCTGTTCGTGGTGGCCATGGAGGCCGAGGCCGCGCCGGTGCGCGCCGCGCTCGGCCTCGACGGACCGGGCACCGCGCTGCACGCCGCGTTCCCGGCGCGGATCTGGCGCGGCGAGGGCGTCGCGGTCGCCACCAACGGCGTCGACGCTCGTCACGGGGTCGACGCCATCGCCACACAGCCGGCGGTGGTCACCACGTTGCACGCCATCGAAGCGGCCGCACCCTCCCTGGTCGTCTCCGCAGGCACCGCCGGCGGCTTCGAGGCCCGCGGCGGTGCCATCGGCACGGTGTACCTGGCCGAGCGCTGCGTCTTCCACGACCGCCGCATCGCCATCGACGGCTTCGACCGCTACGGCGTCGGCGACTACCCCGTCCACGACCTCGGTGCCGCCGCCGACGCGCTCGGTTTCGTCCGGGGCACGGTGTCCACCGGCAACGCCCTCGACGCGCCCGACCACGACCTCGCGTCGATGGACCTCAGCGCGGCGGTGGCAAAGGACATGGAAGCCGCCGCGGTGGCCTGGACCTGCGAGCACACCGGCACGCCGTTCACGGCGCTGAAGGTCATCACCGACCTCGTCGACCACCACACCGACACCGCCGAGCAGTTCCTCGCCAACCTGCGCGTCGCCACCGAGACGCTGGCCGACGCCGCCCGGCGCCTGGCCGATCACCTCGGGGCCGACCCGGCGGCCGCCGGCCTGGCTGCGCCATCATCGTCGATGCCCACACCACGATCCGATTCCACGAACCAGGAGACACCGCCATGAAGCTCGGACTCAGCGCCGACGAGGTCCTCACCACCACCCGCTCGGTCCGCAAGCGCCTCGACCTCGAACGCCCCGTCGAACGAGAGGTCATCGACGAATGCCTCGACATCGCCCTGCAGGCCCCGACGGGCTCGAACACCCAGGGCTGGCAGTGGGTGTTCGTCACCGACCCCGAGAAGAAGAAGGTCATCGCCGACTACTACGGCGCCAACTTCGACATGTACACCAACCGGCCCGGCCAGCCCGAGTACGGCGCCGACGACCCCCGCACCAGCCAGCGGCCCCGGGTCATGGACTCGGCCGGCTACCTGCGCGAGGTGTTCCACCAGGTGCCGGTGATGTTGATCCCCTGCATCGAATCATCCACGGGCCGCCTCGACACCGGCACCCCCACCTTCGGCCAGGCCAGCGCCTGGGGTTCGCTGCTGCCGGCGGTGTGGAGCTTCATGCTGGCGCTGCGCGAGCGTGGTCTCGGCTCGGCGTGGACCACGCTGCACCTGCCGAACGAGAAGGAGGTCGCGGAGTTGCTGGGGATCCCCTACGACACCGTCACCCAGGCCGGCCTGTTCCCGATCGCCTACACCAAGGGCACCGACTTCAAGCTCGCCGAGCGCCTCCCCGCGAGCACCGTCTCCCACTGGGACACCTGGTAGCGCGGCCCACACCGTCGAAATCTGGAGGTCTGGGTCCTGTAGCGAGCACCAGATCTCCAGATTTCGCCTGCTTCGGCCCCGATGCCCGTCAGGGAATCGACCGCAACCGTTGCACGCGGTCATCATCGCCCAGGAGGTCAGCCAGACGATCGGCGGCGCGCTCGACATCGAGCGCCTGTGACTCCGCCATCGTGGTGATGTCGACCCAGTCCTTCGGACGGTCGAACAACGCCTTGAACACGGCGAGGTCCTCGGCGGCGAGGATCGAGATCGTCGCCCCGGCGAAGGGGACCCGTCGGCAACGCATCGCCACCTCGTCATGAAACGTGTCGGCCGCGAAGAAGACGTCGACGGGCGTGTCGTCCCACCACAACCGGACCTGGTCGTCGCGCCGGGCCGTATCGATGTCGGCGTCGTCGTGGCGCACGCCCTCGGGGAGCGCGTCGTAGATCGCGGCAGCGTCCGTTGCCGGGACGAACACGTTGACGTCGATGTCGCGGGTGGCGCGTGGTTCCTCGGTGGCGTAGGCGAGCGCCAGGGCGCCGCCGAACGCCCACGGCAGCCCCGCGCTGTCGAGCGCTGCAGCGATGGCCACGATGCGATCGACGAGCGTCGGCGCGTCGCCGGTCATCGCCGCGGCCGTGCCAACGGCCGCGGTCGATACGGCAACGCCTCGGCGAGGCCGAGCACATCGACCAGGCGCCTCGCCTGGACGTGCGGGTCGAGTTGCTCCTCGAGCACGATCCGGTAGCCGAGTTCGGCGACGATGCGCGATGCGGTGGCGATGCCGGGTTGACGACGGCCACGCTCGTAGGCGCTGAGCACTGGCGCCGGGATACCGACGGCCGCGGCGACCTCGGCCTGCGTGCGTCCGGTGCGCAGCCGCAGCCGGCGCAGCACCTCGCCGTCGAGCGCCTCGATGACCATCACGAGAGCGACCTTAGCGCATCCGCTATGTCCTCCGCTAGGGGCGCCGACGGACGATCCCCGATCAGCGAAATCTGGAGATCTGGGTCCCGTAGCAGCACCAGATCTCCAGATTTCGCTGGACTACTGTCGCCGCTCATGACGACCACGCGTACAGAGACCATCTCCACCGCCGACGGCAGCTTCGCCGCCCACGTCGCACTGCCCGACGCCGGTTCCGGCCCGGCGCTGGTGGTCGTCCAGGAGATCTTCGGCGTCAACACCTACATCCGCGACGTCTGCGACCGCGTCGCCGGCCTCGGCTACGTGGCGATCGCCCCCGACATGTTCTGGCGCCAGGAGCCCGGCTTCACCGTCGAACCCGACGAGGGCGAAGACGGCATGAACCGGGCCTTCGCGAAGATGGGCGGGCACGACTTCGCCGCCATGACCGGCGACCTCGAGGCCCTGTTCGCACACGCTGCAGCGATGCCGGAGTGCACCGGCACAGTGGGCATCATGGGCTTCTGCTTCGGGGGAACGGTGTCGTTCCTGGCGGCCGCCGACCTCGACCCGGCATGCGCGGTGTCGTACTACGGCAGCGGCGTCGCCGGCGCCCTCGACGACAAGGCCGACGCCGTGTCGTGCCCCATCCTGTTCCACTTCGGCGACGACGATCCCTACCTGCCCAACAGCGACGCAGAGGCCGTCGCAGCGCGCTTCGCCGACGTCGCAACCGCCGCCGTCGTCGTGCAGCCCGGCGCCGGTCATGCGTTCGACAACTCGTTCAACCCGATGTTCTCGAACCCCGCCGCTGCCGCAGCCGCGTGGGAGCACACCGTGGCGTTCCTGGCGGAGCACCTCGGCTCCTGAAGTCCGAACAACCTCCGGGGCAGGGGGCACGAACCTCAGGAACGGGGGCGGAGGACGGCGTCGAGACCGCTGCGGATGGCTTCGACGTTCTTGCGGTTCTCGCCCCAGTCGACGAGGCCGAACACCAGCCTGCTCTCCAGTTCGACCCGGGTATGGTCACCGTCGGCGGTGACCGATGCCTCGAGCTTCTCGCCCCAGGTCGCGCGCGCCGACCGGCGACCGGCCGACTTGATCGTGGCGTTCTTCATGGACTTCTTGGCCCGCAGGGTCAGGTCGGCGTCCGAGCTCTCCTCGATCGCGAACCCGCAGTCGGCGAGCACGTCGGGTAGCACCTCCCAGACCTCCGCCGCATGCCTGTTCGTCATGTAGGTGCCGCTGAATTTGCGTCCCATCGCCTCGCTGATGCTCCCCGTGGTGTCGCCTCGGTCATGGGCGGGCGTCCCCCGGTGTGGAGCCGCGATCTACCAGGACGACGCGCCGCCAACTCGGTTACGCCGCCGGTCGAGCCGATCCGGGGCCGGCGGGATTGCCGTCACTGCCGCGGCGACTGCGACCGGTGCAGCGTCTGCGACGTAACCCTGGCGTATCGTGCCCGTCTCGCACGCACCGGGAACGCCCGTCGCCGCGCCACTACACCACCGCCGAGGACACCATGCCCAGTACCGCACGAAGCACCCGCGCCGACTCGACCGGCGATTCCCGCCGGCGATCCACTCGGGCGGTCGCCGCCGTTCTGGCGTCGGTGGCCCTCGCTGCGGGTTGCTCGGGCGACATCAGCTTCAGCATCGGCGGCAAATCAGTCGAGGACGCCGCTGTCGAGTTGATCGAGGGCGAGCTCGCGGACGGCATCGGCCTGGGCGAGCTCGACGCAGACTGTCCCGAGGTCGCCGACCCCGAGGTCGGAACGGAGTTCGCCTGCACCGCCACCACCCCCGACGGCGTGGTCATCGAGTTGGCCGGACTGGTCGACCGCGAGGACCACATCGACGTGCAGACCACCAACGTCATCGTCGCCGATGCCCTCGGGACCTTCGAGGCCGCAGGCATCGACCTCGTCAACGAGACCGAGGGGGCGGCGCTCGATGCGTCGGCGATGGATTGCGGCGACGCATCGATCGTCATCCCGGCCGACGGCGCGATCGGCTGCACACTCACGGACCCCTCGTCGGGTGAGCTCTACGACGCCACCTACACCATCACCGACCTGTCGACCGGCGACTTCTCGCTGGAGTGGACCCCCCGAGCCTGACTCGTGCCGGCGTGATCCGCCACGTCCGGTGGCGGCGCCTGCCCCCCGGGCAGTTCCTCATGCCCAGCGGCCGGTGGCCTCGCAGCGTTCGGCCGCCCAGGTGTGGGCGTCGCTGCTGGCCGCCCAGTCGACGGCGTTGGCCAGCACCCGGCGGTAGTTCGGGTCTGCGTAGGTTTCCGCGCCGTCGCCGAACTGGATGTAGGCCACCGGCGACCGGCCGGCGTGCTTGACCCAACCGACCAGGTTGCTGCCCGGTGGGTGCGACCAGCCCTCGCGGGCATAGCGCTGGCCGCGGATGGCGAGATCGGCGGACCAGAAGTTGCCGTCGCTGAACGTGTGGGTCGAGGCAAGGACCGGATCGACGTCGGCTTCGAACACCGGGGCCAGGTAGACCTCGTCGGTGATGGCGAACGACGCCGGCAACCCGGCGGCGATCGGGTGCTCGGGGGCGACGACCTCGACGGTGTGGGTGACGCCGTGGTGGTAGCCGGAGTCGGGGTAGTCGACGCCGTCGAGCCTGGCCGGCTGGTAGTGGAACCGTCCCCCGACGATGCGGGCCCAGTCCTCCCACGCCGGCCAGCCCGCCAGTGCGTGGTGGAGGAACACCATGCCCTTGCCGGCGTCGAGCAACGCCCGAGCCCCGTCGACGAACGACGTCGGCGGATCGGCGAACACCGCGGGAGGATCACCGCCGGTGAAGGTGATGCCGGGCATGTCGTACATGACGAAGACGTCGTAGGGCGCGGCCCGTTCGGGATCGAAGAACACCTGGGCCGCCGGCTGTTCGACGTGGGTGTAGCTCGTGACCGAGCTGGCGGGGTCGGCGACGAGGGCGTCGAAGACGGCGAAGAACGCCGCCTTGTCGAAGGGGTGGCCCTTGGTGAGCAACAGCACCGACGTCATGGCGCCCGACGGTACTCCTCCAGAAGAGCTGCCGCCCTGCGTCCCGCACCGTACGGGGAGGACGGGGACGCCGGCCGACGCGGGCGCCGACGATGTGTCCGAGGTCACGGGGCGCGGTACCGTCTCCGGCCATGCACGAACCGGCAACCATGCCCGAGCGCCTCACTGCGTTCCTCGAGGCCCAGGGCGCAACCGACGTCCGCATCGACCGCTACACGCCCATGACCGGCGGCTACTCGCGTCTCATGGCCCGCGTCGACGCCCACTTCACCCTCGACGGGGCAACCCACTCGGGGTCCTACGTGCTGCGCGGCGACCCGAAGCCGGGGCAGGCGATCATCGAGACCGACCGCGGTCAGGAATTCGCGCTGATCACCGCGATCGCAGATCACCTCCCCACCCCGAAGGCGCACTTCCTCGACGCCACCGGCGACCACTGCGACACCCCGGCGCTGATGCTCGACTTCTCGCCCGCCATGTCCACCCTGCCGTGGATCGAGAGCCACGGCGTCGGCGACCTGCCCATCCGCCTGGCCGAGCTGGCAGGGACGATCCACTCGATCCCCGTCGACGTCCTGCCCGACGTCCTGCCCCGCCCCGCCAGCGGCGACGCGATGGGCGAACAGATCGCCCGGTGGAAGGCGTCGGCCGATGCCCACGTCGAGGATCTGCCCATCTTCCGGTACGTGGCGGCGTGGCTCGATGCGCACCGGCCGCCGCCGGTGCCGCTGGGCCTGGTGCACCACGATTTCTCGACGGCCAACATGTTGGTCGACGACAACGGCGACCTGATCATCATCGACTGGGAGCTCGCCTGCATCGGCGACCCCCGCGAGGATCTCGGCTACTTCAAGGCCTACGCGCAGGCCGCACCGCCCGACCTCATCGACGCCGACATCGACGGGTTCTGCGCCCGCTACCGCGAGATCACCGGCTACACCGAGGACCAGCTCAACCCCGCGGTGATGACGTACTTCCTGGTGCTGGGCGTCATCGGCGTGGTCGACCAGCTCCGCAACGCCGGCGCAGCGATGGCCCGGGGCGAGACGTCGTCGACCAACATCGCGTTCAACATGGACAACATCCTGTTCGGCCAGGGCGCCTGGATGGGCGCCACCGCCGCGCTCGAAGCCGCATTCGACGGAGGCAACTGATGCTCGCACGACCCAGCACCGACCAGGTCCTCGAGGCCATCGCCAACGACCTGCGCGACGTCGTCGCCCCGGCCTGCACCGACGACCGCGCCAGCGTCCTGCTCGGCCAGGTCGACCAACTGCTGCGGCGCCTCGCCCGCCGGGCTGCCCACGAGATCGCCTGGATGCACGAGGAGATGGCCGCCATCGAGGCCGCCGTCGACGGCGACACCGACCCGGCCACCGCCGAGTCGCTGGCGGCGTTCCGTGCCGCGCCTGCGGAGAGCCTGCACCTGGCCGACGTGCTGGACCGCTACAGCCTCGCGTCGGCAGCGCTCAGCTGCGCGATCGAGGCCGCCCTGGCCGCCGGCGACAAAGAGCGCACCGCCGAACTGCGTGCGCTGCTCGAAGCCCGGGTCGCCACCGAGATGACCATCCTCGGCCAGCTCGACCTCGTCGGCCGCGGCTGACGGCGACAGCCCGACTGCCACGGGGGCCCTGAACCACTGGGGTCAAGTCGTACTTTCAACCAACTCCGGGTCGTCGGGGTCCCAGGCATCGCGGCCTCGAGTTGGTTGAAAGTACGACTTGACCCCTGCCCTTCCCGACCGTTCCGGCCGCGGACCGAGGCGTACCATTCGGCGATGACGGGTCGGTCATGTGGCATCTGCGGTGAGGCCACCGCCGACGCGCGGTACTGCGGACATTGCGGCGCGCCGCTCGATGCCACCGTCGTGTCGCTCGATACCGAGCCCGGCACCGGCAATGCCACCGACCCCAGCCCTTCCGGCTCCGACGCGCACGTCGTCACCTCACGGCGGCCATCCCGGCTGCTCGTCGGGGCCGTGGTCGCACTGCTCGCCATCGGTGCTGTCGCGCTGGTCGCCGCCGACCGTGGCGACGACGACGCCGCTCCCCTCGCCCGGCCGACCCCGGACGGGACGCTGCGCAACGACGCCCCCCGTCCCGTCCCGAGCGCAACCCCCACCGAGAGACCCGCTGCCACGCTGCGGCCGAGCCCGACGGCCGTTGCGACGCCTGCACCCGTCGACCCCGGCGATCTCCCGCCGATGGAGGCCACCCATGTCGCGGTGATCGGTGAGCGCACGGTCGAGTTCCTCGACCTCCGCAGCGGGATCTGGGCCGTGCCGCCGGGGCGAGCCGCCTACCAGCCCTACGGGGCGCAAGCGGTTCGTGGTGGCGTCGTCCTCCAGACCGACGACGGATCCTGGGGGTTTGCGCCCGTCGATGGCGGCCCGGTGACCGAGCTCGCCGCTGAAGCCTTCGGCTTCGCTCTCGTCGGTGACGAGCTACTCGTGACGCTCACGCAGAACTTCTGGGCCTCCGACGCCGACGTGAACGGCGGCGACGCTGTCGGCGATCTCGCGGCCCATCGCTTCGACGGCACCGTGGCCTGGACGGCGCCGCTGCCGACCGGGGCATGGCCTGTCGGCGTCACCGGCGACGGGCAGGTCATCCTGCAGCTCGCGGAGCGCATCGTGGCCCTCGACGGCGCCACCGGGACCCCACGGGTCGTTGCGACCGGCGACATCGTGACGACCTTCGACGACAGCGTCGTACTGTGGTCCTGCGACGAGCAGCTGCGCTGCGCAACACGGCAGCTCGATCTGGCGACCGGCGCCACCACCGTGTTGTCCGAGCGTCAGGTGTGGCTCGAGCCGGCCGGGCAGGATCGGTTCGTCGGCTACCCGCAAGCCGGCGGCGAGCCACAGAGGTTCGCCGTGGTCGATGGGGTCCTCACCGAGGTCGAGGACGATGGTTCGATGAGCGACGTGCAGACGAATCCCGGGAGGTTCGCCGCCGACGCATCGGGGGTGACCGTCGAGCTCGGGCGCGACACCATCCGCTTCACCACTCCCGACGGCGACGTCACGACCATCGTCGCGCCCCCGGCAGCCGGCCCGACCGCAACGCTCCTCCTCGTCACCGCCGACTGAGCTCCACCCCGGCGCGGCACCACCGGCCGCTGAACCACTGGGGTCAAGTCGTACTTTCAACCAACTCGAGGCCGCGATGCCTGGGACCCCGACGACCCGGAGTTGGTTGACACGCAGACTGAAAGAAACAGAACCAGATGAGGCAGTCATGTTTGCAGGGGCACAAGACATCACACAGGCGCGGTTCGACCGGGCGCGTATCTCGGCAGTGATTGCGGACAGACAGCCGGACGATCCGCTGGCGATCCTGCGCCCGCACGTGTTGCAGCGCACGGCGCACAGCTTTCTGCGCGGATTTCCCGGTCAGGTCAGCTACGCGGTCAAGGCCAATCCCGCGACCGATATCCTGCGCACTCTGGTCGGTGCCGGGGTGACCACATTCGACGTGGCTTCTGTCGCCGAGATGCATGCGGCACGTCAGGCCTTGCCTAACGCGCGGCTGCATTACCACAACCCGGTGCGGTCAGCCTCCGAGATCACGCAAGCCAAGGCGCTGGGCATCGCCTCGTGGTCGGTGGACCGGATGTCTGAGCTGGACAAGCTGGGGCAGCTTACCCCCAACACACAAGTGGCGGTGCGCCTGTCGTTGAAAAGGGGCGGCGGCGCGTATGATTTCGGCAGCAAGTTCGGCGCCTCGCCCGAAGTGGCAACAGACCTGCTGCGCGCTGTTGTGGCCCGGGGCATGATCCCGGCGCTGACCTTTCATCCGGGTACGCAATGCACTGATCCTACCAGTTGGGCCGATTACATCGCCGCTTGCGCTGAAGTGGCGCAACGCGCGGGGGTGCGGCTTGCGGCGCTGAATGTCGGGGGCGGGTTTCCGGCTTTTCCGCGCGGCGGCAGAACCCTGCGGCAGCACTTGTTCGAAACGATTGCATCAGCGACCAAAGCGCATTTTCCGGACCAGCCGCCGCAGCTTTGGTGCGAACCGGGGCGGGCGATGGTGGCTGATGCGATGTGGCTCTTGCTGCGCGTCAAGGCGCGGGGCGATGGCGTGCTGACGCTGAATGACGGTCTGTATGGCGCACTGGGTGAATGGCGCGATATGCCGGTGCCCGCGCGCCAGACCGCGTTGAACCAGCAGGGGCACCCCGTCACGGGCACGCCCCAGCCATTCACTATCTTTGGCCCGACATGTGACAGTCTCGACCGGGTGCCGGACCCGTGGATGCTGCCCGCCGGGATCGCGGATGGCGACTATATCCTGATCTCCGGGGCGGGCGCCTACAGCCTTGCGCTGGTCACTCCGTTCAACGGATACGGAACGCGCGAGGTGCTGAACCTCGATTCCATGGCCGAACCTGCTGGACAGTGCCGTCCCGCAGGCTAGTGTCCCTGCCGAAAGACCAAGGTCACACGCGCGAGGGAAACATGGATAAATTTGGCAAGTCACAACCGGTCAAACGGGTCGAGGATGTGCGGTTTCTCAATGGGACAGGGCGCTATGTCGATGACATCGCCCCGGAAGGCGCGCTGCGTGGCTACGTGTTTCGGTCGTCTGTCGCCCATGCGGATATCGACACGCTGGACGTAACGGACGCGCGCGAGGTGCCGGGTGTGCATCTTGTCCTGACAGCTGCGGACCTCGACGAGGCGGGATTTACCCAAGGTCTGTGGGGCACAACGGTGCCCAATCGCGACGGGTCGATGGGCGCATCGCCATTCCGCCCCATCCTTGCTTCGGGCACCGTGCGATATGTGGGCGAAGCGCTGGCCTTTATCGTTGCCGATAGCCTTGAGGCGGCGCGCGATGCGGCCGAACTCATCGTATTCGACTATACCGACAAACCCGTGCATCTGGGGCTCGCTTCGGGAGGGGAAGCTTTGCACACCGAGGCACCGGGCAACGTCGCCTTCGACTGGGGCATGGGGGACGAGGCCGCGACGGCAGAGGCGTTCAAGACCGCCCACCGTACGGTCAGCCTTGATGTCGAGGACAACCGCATCATCGTCAACGCGATGGAGCCGCGCGGCTGTTATGCCGAAATGGAGGGCGACCGCTTGCATTTCGCCGTCAATGCGCAGGGCGTCTGGGAGCATAAGAAACAAATGGCGCGTGTGCTCAACATGACCGAAGAGGACATCCGCGTCACCAATCCTGACACGGGTGGTGGGTTCGGCATGAAAGCCATGCCGCATCCCGAGAATTTCCTGACTGCCATTGCCTGCAAAATGCTGGGCCAACCGGTGCGCTGGATGTCCGAACGCACCGAGGCGATGCTGTCCGACAATGCGGGCCGCGATCTGCGCCACACCGCTGAACTGGCCTTTGACGAAAACAACCGCATCACCGCCTACCGGGTGCAGACGGTGGCCAATATGGGTGCCTATAACTCGCACTTTGCTCAGGCCATCCAGACCAGCTTGTTCTCCAAGGTTCTGATGGGCGTTTACGACGTGCAAACCTCTTGGTTGCAGGTCGAAGGCGTTTATACCAACACGACGCCGGTCGATGCCTATCGTGGCGCGGGGCGCCCCGAAGCGATCTACCTGCTGGAACGTGTCATGGACCGTGCGGCGCGCGAACTGGGCCTTGATCCGTGGGAAATGCGCCGCATCAACTTTATCAAGCCGCACCAGTTTCCCTACAAGACCACCACGGGCGAAACCTATGACGTGGGCGATTTCGACCGCGTTCTGTGCCGCGCCGAAGGCTTTGCCGACCGTGCCGGGTTCGACGCCCGCCGCGCCGCATCCGAGGCCGACGGCAAGCTGCGCGGCCTTGGTTTGTGCTACTACATCGAAAGCATCCTTGGCGCGCCTGTCGAGGACGTGAAGGTCACGTTTGACGACGATGGCGGCGCGTCGATCTATGTCGGCACGCAATCCAACGGGCAGGGGCACGAGACCGTGTTCACGCAGTTCCTGTCTGATCAGACGGGGATCCCGGCGGACATGATCCGCTTTGTGCAGGGCGACAGCGATTTGATCGCACGCGGCGGCGGCACAGGTGGTTCGCGCTCGGTCACGATCCAGAACACCGCGACGCTGGCGGCGGTCGAAAAGATCGTCACCGCCTTCACCGCGTTCCTTGCCGATCAGCAGGGGGTCGACGAGGGCGATATCAGCTTTGACGACGAACAGTTCCGCGTTGGCACATCGAACGTCACGCCGACCATTCTCGAAGTGGCGCAGATGGCGCGTGAGGCGGGTCGTACGGACCTTCTGACCTTTGATGCCACGATCACTCTGGACGCCCGCAGCTTCCCTAATGGCGCGCATGTGGCCGAGGTCGAGATCGACCCGGACACGGGCCATGTGACCGTCGACCGCTACACCGTCGTTGACGATTTCGGCAACCTCATCAACCCGATGCTGGCCGAAGGTCAGGTACATGGCGGGGTGGCGCAAGGGCTGGGTCAGGCGTTGACCGAGCGGGTGGTCTATGACGAGGACGGGCAGCTGCTCACGGCAACGTTCATGGACTACGCGATGCCGCGCGCCGATGATATTCCCATGATTGGATTCACCACAGAAGCGACGCCGTCGGTCACCAACCCGATGGGCATGAAAGGCTGCGGCGAGGCGGGCACCGTCGGCGCATTGGCGGCCGTTGCCAACGCAGTGCAGGACGCGATGTGGCAGCGCGGCGTGCGGCAGGCCGACATGCCGTTCACGCCGCAACGGGTCTGGGGCATGTTGCAGGATGCGCGCATCGCGGCTGAGTGACAGGATAATCGGCTGGTTCCGTGGCACGGTTGCCACGGGCCAGTCCAAGGTTTCGGCACGTCGAGGTGCCCGGGATCATGTTGTCATTCTGGATGGCACGTTGTCATCGCTCGAGCCGGGCTACGAGACCAATGCCGGGTGCCTGTACCGCCTTCTGCAAGAGGTCGGGGGCGATCTGTCGATCTACTACGAATCCGGCCTCCAATGGTCCGACTGGCGCAGCGCCTCCGACATCGCCGTCGGTCGCGGCATCAACCGCCAGATCTGCCGCGCCACGGTCCGTCGCGGTATCAACCACGCTTTGGTCGGGTATTCCCGTGGCGCTATGCCGTGCGGCTTTGCCGGAGCCCACACGATGCTCGGCTTGTTAAACACGAACGCTGTCCGGCAGGCCTATCCTCTCTCGACCCACGGTGCGCGCCTTTGTGCAGCGCTTTTGCCATGACGCACCGGTGATTTCGGTGCTGGGCGTCTGGGACACGGTCAAGGCGCTGGGGATGCGCCTGCCGGTGCTGTGGCGATTCACCAATGACAAACACGCGTTCCACAACGACCAGCTTGGCCCATCGATTCAGCACGGGTTTCAGGCGCTGGCCTATCACGAACGCCGCATGGCCTATGAACCGGTCTTGTGGTCCTGTCCTCCGGGCTGGAGCGGACATGTCGAACAGGTCTGGTTCAAGGGGGTGCACGGGGACATTGGTGGGCAGTTGCGCGGTCACGAAGAGGCGCGCCCGTTGGCGAACATCCCCTTGGTCTGGATGCTCGATCGGGCCCAAACGGTGGGCTTGCCCTTACCTGACGGGTGGCGTCAGCGGTTTCCGCAGAATGTGCACGCGCCGTCTTCGGGCAATTGGAAGGGCTGGGGCAAGCTGTTTCTCTACCGCCGCCCGCGCCGTGTCGGGGATGATCCTTCGGAACGGATACACGAAACGCTGCACGTTACGCAGCCACAGGTTGTGTCCGAGCCGCTGGTCCCCTGACTTCTGACGAATATGTGACCAAAACCCTTGGTTTCTCCCTTTAAACCGCGAGAATCGTGCCTACCTCAATTCCAAGGAGCACGGGAGTGGAACACCCGCTGCACCTACACTGTCCCTCGTTCCAACACTTGCGCCCAAGGTCTCCTTGGGCGCTTTTTCTTTGCCGCGCGACAGGCTAGACAGAGCGTATGAGCTATTCCGATGATTTCCTGCGCACGGTCCTGAAGCGGACCAAAACCGTCGCCGTGGTGGGCGTGTCCCTTAACCCGGTGCGCCCGTCCTACTATGTTGCGCGCTACATGTCTCTTAAGGGGTTCACTGTCATCCCGGTCAATCCCGGCCACGCCGGCAAACGGTTGTTCGGGGCCGAGGTGAAGGCGTCCTTGTCCGAGATCGACGCCAAGGTGGACATGGTGGACATCTTCCGCCGCTCGGACGCGGTGCCGCCTATCGTGGACGAGGCGTTGGAACAATTCCCGGACTTGCAGACCATCTGGATGCAAATCGGGGTCGAGCATGCCGAGGCCGCCGCCAAGGCCGAGGCGCGGGGGGTGGACGTGGTGATGAACCGCTGCCCCAAGATCGAATATCAACGGCTGTTCGGAGAGCTGCGCATGGGTGGGTTCAACACAGGGATCATTTCGTCCAAGCTGTGATGCCGGGCGGACGATGCGTCACCGCATCGTGCTTTTGCGTGGACGGAAACGCTTGGGGTCGTCCGTTGGTGCGCCATTGGTTCAAGCCCAATGGACGACGCCCCAAACCCCGAGGTATTTGCAGCCCAAAGAAACCTTTAACGGTTGGCTTTTTCCTGCAGTCCAGACTGTCCCTGACGACGGGCGAGTTCCGCCATCACATCGGCGAGCGCCACATCGCGGGATTTCAGCATCACCAGCAGGTGGAACAGCACATCGGCCGCTTCCGAGGTCAGCCGGTCTCGGTCGCCCTTGATGGCTTCGATGATGGCTTCGATGGATTCTTCGCCGAATTTCTCGGCACATTTTTCCGGCCCTTTGGCCAGCAGTTTGGCGGTCCAGCTTTCGTCCGTGGAGGCAGCTGCGCGGGTCGCGACGATCTGTTCCAGCTCTTCAAGTGTCATGTCAGCCTCACCGGGATGCCTGCGGCGGCCATATGGTCCTTGGCCTCGCCAATCGTGTATTCGCCGAAGTGGAAGATTGACGCGGCCAGCACCGCGCTCGCGCCACCCATCGTCACACCTTCGACAAGGTGATCCAGCGTGCCGACGCCGCCGCTTGCGATCACCGGGACATCGACCGCATCGGAAATCGCGCGGGTGAGGGGTAGGTTGAAGCCTGCCTTGGTGCCATCGCGATCCATCGAGGTGAGCAGGATTTCCCCAGCACCTTTGGCGACAACCGTCTTGGCGAACTCCACCGCATCGATGCCGGTGGGTTTGCGGCCGCCATGAGTGAATATTTCCCATTTGCCGGGGCTGACCGTCTTTGCGTCGATCGCGACCACAATGCACTGGCTGCCGAACTGATCCGCCGCTTGGGCGACCACATCCGGGTTGGCGACAGCGGCGGAATTGAAAGACACCTTGTCGGCCCCCGCCAGCAACAGCGCGCGCACATCGGCCACCGTGCGCACCCCGCCGCCCACGGTCAGCGGGATGAAGCATTGCTCGGCCGTGCGCGTCACCACGTCGAACATCGTGCCGCGGTTTTCATGGGTTGCATGGATGTCGAGGAAACAGATCTCGTCTGCCCCCGCCGCGTCATAGGCGCGGGCGGCGTCCACCGGGTCACCGGCGTCGCGCAGATCGACGAAATTGACGCCTTTGACCACACGGCCATCGGCGACATCGAGACAGGGAATGATGCGGGTCTTCAACATGCGCCATCGCGTACCCCGAAGATCGCCGCTTGTGAAGCCTGCGCGTTGCGCATTATGCCTTGAGCCAAGGAAAGAGGAGGGTCCCATGTCTGATCAATTCGCACGTTATCCGAGCCTGAGTGGCAAAACCGTGTTCATCACCGGCGGTGCGTCGGGCATCGGGGCTGAGATCGTCAAGGCGTTTGCGGCGCAGGGCGCGAAG
This sequence comes from Acidimicrobiales bacterium, assembly GCA_046290435.1. Lineage (GTDB taxonomy): Bacteria > Actinomycetota > Acidimicrobiia > Acidimicrobiales > UBA8592 > CAVQUE01. The sequence goes on along the minus strand of JBKAGO010000033.1, from coordinate 9,031 downwards.
GTTGGATTTGTCGATCTGGACGCAGACGGCGCACAGGCGCTGACGGATGCGACCGAAGGCACGGTGGCGTGGGAACAGGCCGATCTGCGCGACATCGCGGCGTTGCAAGAGGCGTTTGGCAGGCTGAAGACCACGCTTGGCCCGGCGCAGGTGTTGGTGAACAACGCAGCACGCGATGACCGCCACGATTGGCGCGAGGTGACGCCCGAATATTGGGACGAACGTCAGGCCACCAACCTGCGGCACATGTTCTTTGCGATTCAGGCCGTCGCTCCCGACATGATCGACGCAGGCGGCGGGTCGATCATCAACATGGGGTCCAACAGCTGGTGGGAAGCGGGAGGGAACATGCCCGCCTACACCACCGCCAAGGCTGCCGTGCATGGCCTGACCCGCACCATGGCGCGCGATCTGGGCGGGCACCGCATCCGAGTCAATACCGTGGTTCCCGGTTGGGTCATGACCGAGCGGCAGAAAGATCTGTGGGCCAAACCGGAGGCGTTGGAAAAGCACCGCGATCGCCAGTGTCTGCCAGACCTGATTGAGCCCGTGTATCTTGCCCGGATGGTGCTGTTCCTTGCCTCGGATGATGCGGCGATGTGTACGGCCAACAATTACATGGTCGAAGCCGGGTCGATCTGAGCGGTCCCGCGCCGGTCACGCCAACGTGCATATTAAGTGATCCCCTTTTGGCCGACCTTCGACGTCAACAGCCAAAGGGGACACAGATGAAACACCTACTATTCGCCGCCGGTCTGGCCTTGGCAGCCACAACTGCCAGCGCAGGTGACAATGGGCTTATGCGCAAGGACAGCGCGCTGGGTGTGACCGAAACCGTGGATGCGATGGTCACCGCGATGGAAGGGGCCGGAATAACAGTCTTTGCCCGCGTCGATCACGGGGCAGGGGCCGCGTCCATCGGAGAAGATATCGGCGCATCGCAACTGCTCATCTTCGGCAACCCAAAGGTCGGCACTCCTGCAATCAAGGATGATCCGGCAGCAGGGCTTTACCTGCCGCTCAAGGTCTTGGTCTATGAAGACGCGATGGGCGGCACCAAGATCGTTTATGAAGAGCCTGTGGCGATTCTGGGCAAGCTCGGCGGTGTGTCCGAGGATGCGGCATATCTCAAGACGATGGCGGGTGCCTTGGCGAAATTCACCGATGCAGCCAGCAACTAGGCGCGCAACACCGCCAAAGCCTCTGCCAGGTCAAGGGCGCCGTCATAAAGCGCGCGGCCCGAAATCGCGCCGTTGAGCCCGGCGCCGCAATCCCGCAATGCGATCAGGTCGTCAAGGGACGACACGCCACCGGAAGCGATGACAGGGATCGACACCGCGCGGGCCAGATCTGCGGTGGCTTCCACGTTCGGACCTTGCATCGCACCGTCGCGGTTGATGTCGGTGTAGATGATCGCGGCGACCCCTGCGTCTTCGAACGAGCGGGCAAGGTCAGTGACCATCACGTCGGTTTCTTCGGCCCAGCCCTTGGTCGCCACACGCCCGTTGCGCGCGTCGATGCCCACGGCCACATGGCCCGGAAAGGCCTTTGCCGCTTCGCGGACCAGATCGGGGTTCTCGACCGCGATCGTGCCGAGGATCACGCGCTGCAATCCCTTGTCGAGCCAGCGCTCGATCGTCGCCATATCGCGAATCCCGCCGCCCAATTGCGCGGGCACTTTGCAGCGATCAAGAATTGCCTCGACCGCCGCCGCATTCACCGGTTCACCTGCGAAGGCACCGTTCAGATCGACCAGATGCAGCCATTCGCAGCCCGCCTCGACAAACTCCATCGCCTGTGTGGCGGGGTCGTCGTTGAACACGGTGGATTTATCCATGTCGCCGCGCAGCAGGCGCACGGCCTGTCCGTCTTTGAGGTCGATGGCGGGATAGAGGATCATGGCGCAGTCTCCGGTCAGAATTCCCCCGCGCTTTGACATGACGGAACGGCACATGCAACGCGACCCAGCGTCAATCTTGATCGGATTTGCAAGCTCGGGTCAGAGTTTTTGTACCACTCTGAGGGAGGAGACAGAGATGAAATTGATGACACTCGCCGCAGGCCTTGTGCTGGCCGCCAGCGCCGCCTTTGCCGATCCGGTGGAAGGCACGTGGAAGACCCAGCCGGGCGATGACGGCAATTACGGGTTGGTCACCATCAGCACCTGCGGCGCGGACATCTGCGGCGTGTTGGGGCAGGGCTATGACGCCAGCGGCAAGAAGATCGCGTCGCCCAATATCGGCAAGCAGATGATCTGGGGTATGAAGCCCGCCGGTGATGGTGCCTACAAGGGCGGCAAGATCTGGGCCCCGGACCGGGACAAGACGTATAACTCCAAGATGATGTTGAGCGGCAACCAGTTGAAGGTCGAAGGTTGCGTACTGGGCATTTGTCGTGGCCAGACCTGGACGCGTGTGAAGTGATCTGTGTGTCGCGGAGCTGCGCCGGATCGGGTGGGGGCTTTGCCGAAGTCCCCAAGGTACTTGAAGCCCGAAGAGACCATGGGCGGTCTTGCTTCTGGGCAAAGTCGGTTATTCCGGTCCTCACGCCAGCAAAATCCAAACGGCGACGCCGGCCAACACAGCGGCGAACCCCCTGTTCAGCCAGATCGCGCTGCGATCCTCACGAAACGCGCGGGCGAGCCTGTCTCCGATCAGCGTCCAAGTCGAAAAGGCCAGCAGGTTGTTCAGTGTGAACACGGTTGTGATCACCATGACGGCGGCCAAAACATGCGGCTCCGTTGGGGAGAGGAACTGTGAAAACATCAACGCGATGATGACATAGGCCTTGGGATTGAGAAGCAGCAACACCGCGCCATCGGTGAAGGAAGCCGGGCGCGCTGTTTGCGTGGTTGTGGTCGCCCCTGCGCGAGAGAGCTTGAGAGCCAACCAGAGCACATAGATCGCGCCTGCCGTCTTAAGAACCGGGAACAACAGGGGCCATGTCTCGAACAGGCCCGTCAGCCCCAAACCTACGCCCAATGTCATCAACCACGTGGCCAGGTGATAGCCCGCTGAGGCTGGCAGCGTGGCCCGAAAGCCGAACAGTGCGCCATTGGCGGCAAAGAGCATATTGCCGGGGCCGGGACTGTAGGCCAACGGGAAGAGAAAGATCAGCAGGGCGACGATGGTTTCGGTCATGGTGATGTCCCGGTTACAGGACATCACCCTGCCGTTTGGCCGGGCCGCAAACGACCCGGTTCTTGCGCTTTGGTCAGCTCAGGGCGTCCAACGCAGGAAGTTGGCGATCATGCGCAGGCCGGTGGCGGCGCTTTTTTCCGGGTGAAACTGGAAGCCCACCATGTTGTCGCGCGCCACGATAGCAGTCACGTCGCCGCCGTATTCGACATGCGCCACGCGCTGCGACGCGGTGTTGACGCGCATCTGATAGGAATGCACGAAATAGGCGTGTTCGCTTGTCTCAACCCCTGCAAGCACCGGGTGGGCGGTGTCGATCACCAGATCGTTCCAGCCCATATGCGGCACTTTCATGTGGGCGTCAGCGGGCACGATCCGTTCGACCACGCCGTCGATCCAGCCCAAACCGTCGGTGGGCGTATATTCCAGCCCTTCGCGCGCCATGAGTTGCATGCCGACACAAATGCCCAGAAACGGCCGCGCCTTGATCTCGACCGCCTCGACCATAGCCGCAAACGCCCCAGAGGCGCGCAATGCCGCGGCGCAGGCCGGGAAGGCGCCATCGCCGGGCAGGACGAGCCGGTCTGCGCCCGCGATCACGTCAGGGTCGGAGGTTACCACGACATCACCCGCGCCGACTTCGCGCGCCATGCGTTGGAACGCCTTTTCGGCGGAATGCAGGTTGCCGCTTTCGTAGTCGATGATGGCTGTCAGCACGGGTTACAGCGCCCCTTTGGTGGACGGGATCGCATCCGCCTTGCGGGGATCGACCTCCAACGCGTCGCGCAACGCGCGGGCCACGGCCTTGAACGCGGCTTCGGCGATGTGGTGGCTGTTCACACCGTGCAGCATGTCGACATGCAGGGTGATGCCGCCATGGGTGCTGAACGCCTGAAAGAACTCGCGCACAAGTTCCGTGTCAAAGGTGCCGATCTTGGCTGTCGGCAGATCGACGTTCCACACAAGGAAGGGCCGCGCTGACAGGTCGAGAGCTGCGCGCACCAGCGCGTCGTCCATCGGCAAAAGGCACGACCCGTAGCGCACGATCCCGCGCTTGTCGCCCATGGCTTGGGTCAAGGCCTGACCCAAAGCGATGCCCACATCCTCGACCGAGTGGTGATCGTCGATATGCAGGTCGCCGTCGCAACGCACTTTCATGTCGATCAGCGAATGGCGCGCAAGCTGGTCCAGCATGTGGTCGAAGAACCCGATCCCGGTCTGGTTGTCGTATTGCCCGGTGCCGTCAAGAGTCACGTCGACGGTGATCTTGGTCTCGGCTGTGGTGCGGGTCACTTTGGCGCTGCGCATATCGCCTCTCCTTCATGGTGTCGCGGCCTTATAGGCGCGCCAACGCGCCCCGCCAAGTGGGGGTGTGATTGCACATGTTTGGAAGGGAGACCGATGGAGCGGGCGAGGCGATTCGAACGCCCGACCCTAACCTTGGCAAGGTTATGCTCTACCCCTGAGCTACGCCCGCGCTGCCATCGATGTGACCGGATTGGAGCGGGCGAGGCGATTCGAACGCCCGACCCTAACCTTGGCAAGGTTATGCTCTACCCCTGAGCTACGCCCGCGCTGCCAATCTGGTAGGCGGGGATTTAGTGCGTGTCGCAGCGGGGTGCAAGAGGAAAATGAGGCCCCGTGCCCCGCCTTTTTCGTCACCGCGTCCGACACCTTTGCGCGCAACATCCGGTCTATCTGCTTTCCCGCAGCCTCCAGACGCAGTAGGCATCCCAATCTTTCAAGGTCTGGGGCCCGTCATGGCGCAAAATGCCACCATTTATAAAGTCGAACTCACCGTGTCGGACATGGATCGTCACTATTACGAGACCCACAAGCTGACCGTGGCCAAACACCCGTCCGAGACCGATGAACGCCTGATGGTGCGCCTCGTGGCCTTTGCGCTGAACGCGGACGAGCATCTGGAGATGACCAAGGGTCTGTCCACCGATGATGAGCCGGACATCTGGCAGAAAAGCCTGAGCGGAGAGCTCGACGTCTGGATCGCCCTTGGCCTGCCGTCCGAGAAAGTGCTGCGCCAATCCAGCGCCAAGGCGGGCAAGGTCATCGTCTACGCCTATGGCGGCCGCCCGGCCGAGATTTGGTGGGACAAGGTCAAGGGCAGCACCACCCGGTTCGACAACCTGTCCGTCGTCGGCCTGCCCGAACCCGAGACCACGGCGCTGGCGGCTTTGGCCAGCCGTGCCATGAAGATGCAGGTCAACATTCAAGACGGTGACGTCATGGTCAGCGTGGACGAGGGCATGGTCTATGTGACGCCGGAGGTTTGGAAGGGGTAGCGTTCACTGCTTTCAGATCAATATTAGTTCGTCATTTCAAAAGATTGCGGCTTTGCTTCTGCGGTAGGTTGCGTAAACTTATGTCATTAACCTAAGGTTGAAAAAATTGTTCAACGGAGATGACTGAATGCACCGCCCTGATTACCTTATTCAAGGTGAAGTCGCGAGACTCTTCCCTGTCTTGGCAACAACTTCTAAAGAAGGACGAACAACTTCAATTGTTTTGGCTTGCATTTCAAAAATTGAAGAGTTTGGTGCCGAACTTCTAAGCACTGTTGGGAAACGTGTCGGCAAGCGGTCGAAAATTGAAACGTATACTGAAATTGTTTTTAAGAATGAAAAAATACAAGTAAAAGATCGACCTGATGGCCTCATTATTTTGCGGTCTGGTTCAAATGAATGGCGGGCGCTTGTTGAGGCAAAAGTTGGTAACGCTGAAATAGCTGCAGACCAAGTCGAAAAATACAGGGAGATCGCTAAAGAGCAAGGTCTCGATTGTGTAATTACTATTTCTAATCAATTTGCAACTCTTCCAGAGCATCATCCAGTGGAGGAGGTTCGGAAAAGTAGATCAAAGATACCAGTATTCCACTGGTCTTGGATGTCAATTCTCACAACCACAGACATTCTGCTGAATCAAGATGCTGTTGCCGATGAAGATCAAATGTTATTGCTCAACGAACTTCGAAGATTTTTGACCCATGAAAGTGCTGGCGTTAAAGGTTTTGATCGCATGCCAGCGGAGTGGGCGGAAATAAACCGCTTGGTATCTGCTGGTGGAAAAATTCCAGCAAAGTCTAACGAGGCGTTGATTGTGCTTGATGCGTGGCATCAAGAAACGCGTGATTTGTCTTTAATACTGAGCCGACAAACTGAGACTGTTGTCCAAGAAAAATTACCAAAAAAGTATCGCTCCGATCCTTTGCAGCGCCGGAAAGATGAACTGCAAGTACTACGGGATGAGGCTCGACTTGTTTCGATCCTTGAAATACCTGATGCAGCTGCGCCAGTCGAAATAACTGCCGATATCGCTCGTCGAACCATAGATATTGGAATGACTTTGCGCGCTCCTGAAGACAAAGTTTCGTCAAAAGCCCGCGTCAATTGGTTGTTGCGTCAAATCAAAACTGAGAAAATCGATGAAGTTTTTGTGCGCATGACATGGCCAGGACGAAGTGAAAGTACGCAATTTCAGTTGTCGGATCTTATTGCTGATCCTTCGGTTTGTGAAAAGGACAAAAATGGGCTTCAGGTCTCACGTTTCCACATCTTTATCGCGCGTAGGTTGGGAGCAAAATTCACACAGCAAACGAACTTCATCAAAGAACTGGAGGATGCCGTGCCCGAATTTTATCGAGAAATTGGTCAAAATTTGCAAGAATGGAGGAAATCTGCTCCGAAGATTAGAGCTGACCGAAGTTCAGCAGAAGATGTATCAGTAGATGCTCTCGAAAGCGATGCTGAGGCTGATGGGATAGAAAATCTATAGGGCAGGGCCCAAGGCCCGCCCCAAACCAACTCCACCTCACTCCACCTTGATCAACAGATCCTTCGCGTCGATCTGCGCCGCGGGGGACACGTGAACGACCTTCAGCCAGATCAAACTGCGCTGGAAGAGTGGGCAGACGGGTTAGGCGACCTCGGCATCCTTGTCACTGTCGCCATAGCGGAACTTGATCAACGACACGAGGCTTTCAGCCGCTCCGCTTTTCGACAGCATGCTGCGGGCGCTTTGGATGTCCATGAGACCGGGAAGGCTCCTCATGTGCTTGCTTTCGATATGAGCGAGCCCCATCGACCAATCGCCGAAATCGCGTTGCGGGATCTTTCTCTGCACCAAAGAGGTGAACTGCGTGTGGCGCGGATCACGCTCGATCTTTTCGAAGAGAGTCATCACGGTATCCTCGGGCCCTTCGAGAACCTGCAGAAAGGTGTCTCCGTCAAACAGGAGCATCCCGGTCACGTCCTTGAAATGATTGTTGATCTGCGCCTTGATAAGCAATTCGCGTACTTCGCTCAGTGCCATGGAACGGGTCGGCTTGCTGACATAAACGATCTGATGCAACATTTCTGTGGTCGGCATTTCTGTAGCTTTCTGTGTGCTTTCGGGCTTGAAGAGTATATCACTTCAATCCTTGCAACGGCTGACAGCACCACGTTTTAGAGGCGTGGCCAAAATTTTTTCCGTGGTTCTTTGGTGCCTAAGCTAGCCAGCTCATGGCCACGCAGGACTCTTGGAAACAGCTTTGTGGAAGAGGCAAACACCCGGACCCGAGCATCTATTTCTCGGTGGCGCGCCCGCGATCGGAATTAACCGCGACGTTCCTGAGGCGGCTGGTCGGTTCGAACAATTGGGCCCATGCCCGGTTGAATTTGCGCTTGCCCCGGCGTCCTGCCTTAAGGGCTTTCGATGGATCATAGAGCCGCAGGATACCAAGATCGTGGGCTGCTACAGGATCGCCTGCGATGGGGCCGGAGTGGACCTGTGACGTAGGTCCGCGCTAGGGCCAAATTTCGTCAAATAGACGGACAGGCCCAAAGGCCCGTCCCACGCCAATCCCGCCTCACTCCAACTCGATCAACAGATCCTTCGCGTCGATCTGCGCCGCAGGGGACACATGCACCGCCTTCACCACGGCATCGCGCTCGGCGTGTAGACCCGTCTCCATCTTCATCGCTTCGATGGTCAGCAGGAGGTCGCCCTCTTTGATCTTCGATCCCGCCTGAACCGCGATAGAGGCGACGACGCCCGGCATCGGCGCGCCGATGTGGTTCGGGTTGCCGACCTCCGCCTTGGGCCGTGCCGCCGTGGTGGCTTTGGCCTTGCGGTCGGGCACACGGATCGTGCGCGGCTGGCCGTTGAGTTCAAAGAACACCCGCACCTCGCCATCGTCCTGCGTCTCGCCCACCGCGATCAGACGGATTTCAAGCGTCTTGCCGGGGTCGATCTCGGCGCTGATCTGGTCGCCCTGTTCCATGCCATAAAAGAACGTCTGCGTCGGCAGCACCCGCACCGGGCCATATGTCCGGTGGCGGCCCATGTAATCAAGGAAGACCTTGGGATACATGAGATATCCGTTCAGATCCTCGTCATCGATCGCCTTGCCTTCGAGTTCTTTGATCACCTTGGCGCGGGTTTCTTCGATATCCACCGGGGCCGCGTGTTTGCCGGGGCGGTCGGTAAAGGCTGCCTCACCCTTGAGGATCTTCTTCTGGATCGCCGCAGGCCACCCCCCCGGAGGCTGCCCCAATGAGCCGCGCATCATGTCGATCACGCTGTCGGGGAAGGACACATCGGTGTCCGGGTTCTCCACATCCGCGCGGGTCAGACCCTGCGACACCATCATCAGCGCCATGTCGCCCACCACCTTGGAGGACGGCGTGACCTTGACGATATCGCCGAACATCTGGTTCACATCCGCATAGGTCTGCGCCACCTCGTGCCAGCGTTCCTCAAGCCCAAGGCTGCGCGCCTGCGCCTTGAGGTTGGTGAACTGCCCGCCGGGCATTTCATGTAGATAGACCTCGGCAGAACGAAGCTTCGAATAATTTAAAAAAGTCGCATGATGAGAACTGAATGAGAACAACACCTGC